>JADFIG010000051.1 GCA_022566735.1 Pseudomonadota bacterium | reverse complement strand
CGACCTTGACCTGCTGGACCACCTTCTTTTCGACGGTGTCGATCACCGACAGCTTGCGCGCCCAGCGCGAGCTGACCAGCAGGTAGCGGCCGTCGGCGGAAACGTCCATGCAGTCCGGGCCTCCCGGGGCCGGGTAGCTGGCCACGACCTGGTTGGTCTGCATGTCGATCTTGCTGATGGTGTTGGCCACGCGGTTGCTCACATACAGGTGGCGGCCATCGCCGGCGGCACGCATGGCGTGGGCGCCAGCGGCTGTCTTGATGCGGGCCACGCTGCGCGGCTCGGGGCCGGTGATGTCGAACACTTCCACGCCATCGCTGCCGGTCAGGCCGATGAACAGCTTGGTGCCGTCCGGGCTGCCATAGAGATCGGCCGGCATGGGGCCGGTGGGCACGCGGGCCTTGATGGTCTGCGTGGCGATGTCGATGGCCACCAGGGCATCGCTGTCCTGCATGGTGGAATAGATGGTCGTGCTCCTGGCATCGATCCAGAGATGGCTGGGCGTCTTGCCCGTGGGCACGCGCTTGACCAACTGCGGGTTCTGGCCATCCCAGCGGTAGATGTCGATGTGGTTGAGGCGGTTGGCCGCCGTGACGAACCACTTCATGTCCGGGCTGAAGCGCAGGTGATAGGGGTCGATGATGTCGCGGATCACGCGCTGCACCTCGCCCGTGCGCGGATCGACCAGGGTCAGGGTATCGCCCAGCGCATTGGCCACGACCAGCGATTTCTCGTCAGGCGTGAGGTAGAGGTGGTGCGGCTCCTTGCCCGTGGGAATGCGGGCCGTCTCCTGCCAGGTGACCGGGTCCACGATGCTGATGTTGGCATCGAGCGAGTTGAGCACGAAGATGGGCGTGGGGCCCTGGGTCTGCGGCGGCGGCGTGACACGCGCAACAGGCGCAACTGGCGCTACCGAGGCAGCAGAGGCCGCAGGCACGGAAGGCGCGGCGGGAACGGCAGCGGCCTGAGCCGATGCAGCCTGCGCCTGGACGGCTGCAGGCGTGGCTGAGGCCGCACGGGCCGATTTGGATCCGGGCAGGGACGCCACGGCCAGCCAGGCCAGCGCACCGCCGCCCACAACCAAAGCCACAGCCGCGCCCAAGCGCCCGACGAAAAGACGTTTCACAAAGCACCACCTTCTGAGAATCTGCGCAGTGTAGCCGCGCCATTCAGCCCTCGGACGCTCTAGCCCGGATATTTCACCGTAGTAGAGCCACAAACGAGTACGGCATTGCCCTTGTGTGCCCGAAAATCCAGGTGTCGAATCTTGATCAACGAGCGGGCAATGCCGAAGCCAAACTGTACCGAAGAAATTGACGTTGGGCGCATGGACTTTGGCCGGTTGGGCCGACGCGTGGTGCAGGGGTGTTTTGACGGCGGCAGCATGACCAGCGATGGTGGCGTGATGCTGCTTGGCCAGGTCGATCGCAAGCTGGGCTTGATGGATGCGGCGGCGCGCTGCATCGCCGATCCGCGCAATCCGCTACTGATCACGCACGACGTGCGCGACATGTTGCGCCAGCGGGTGTACGGCCTGGCGCTGGGCTGGGAAGACCTCAACGACCACGGTGCTCTGCGCTGTGACGTGGCTGTGCAGACGGCTGTTGGCGTGGACCACGAGATTGCCAGCGCGCCCACGCTTTGCCGACTGGAGAAATGGGCCGACCGTGCCACGGCGTGGCGGCTGCACGAGGTGTTGGTCAATCAGTTCATCGCCAGCTTCGAGAGCGCGCCCGAAGAGTTGGTGCTGGACTTTGATGCCACCGACAACCCGTTGCACGGCCAGCAGGAGGCACGCTTCTTCCATGGTTACTACGACAGCTACTGCTACCTGCCCCTGTACGTGTTCTGTGGCCAGCAACTGCTGTGCGCCTACTTGCGGCCCAGCAACATCGATGCGGCGCAGCACGCTGGGGCCATCCTCAAGCTGCTGGTGCGCCGACTGCGCCAGAGTTGGCCGCAGGTGCGCATCGTGTTTCGGGCCGACTCCGGGTTCTGCCGCCAACGCATCCTGAACTGGTGCGAGCGCGCCGGCGTGCACTACATCGTGGGTCTGGCGCGCAATGCACGGCTGCAGGCGCGCGTGGCGTTTGCCGAACTCTCAATGAAAGACGAATACGAGCGCAGCGGGGCCAAACAGCGCATGGTCGATGAATTCGACTACGCCGCACAGAGCTGGCCGCACGAGCGGCGCGTGATCACGCGGCTTGAATGGGGCGCGCAAGGCTGCAACCCGCGCTTCATCGTGACAAACCTTGCCGGTGATCCCCAGGCGCTGTACGACGGCGTGTACTGCCAGCGCGGCGAGGCGGAGAACCGGATCAAGGAAGCGCAGGTAGGGCTGTTCGCCACGCGCACGAGCTGCCATGTGCTGCGCTCCAACCAACTGCGCATGCTGTTGGCCGCGCTGGGCTACGTGCTGGTAGAGAGGCTGCGCGCGTTGGCGTTGCAGGGCACAGAGCTGGCCACGGCGCAGATCGACACGCTGCGCATCAAGCTGCTCAAGGTGGCGGCAGTGGTGACGCGCAACACGCGGCGCATCCGCCTGTACCTGGCCTCCAACTGGCCCAGTGCGCAGACCTTCGCGCACGCCATGAGCCAGCTGCGCTCACCCTGAACACACCAGCAGCGCCTGGCCGGCGCGATGACACAAAAACGGCCCGCAACCCAAGCCGGGGTAGGGGCCATTGCGACAGCATTGCGCATGCCAACCATCACACCCATGGCTGCGGCCAACATCGTGGCCTTGCTCGCTCAAATCCGCGCCGCGATGCCCCGCTGCGCACGCCGTTGGCTACATGCGTGAAATATCCGGGCTAGCGCGATTTGTGCGTTGCAATAACGCCAATTGGCACCTGGACAAGCATGGCGTTGCGTGAGCGCAACCCGCAAAAACCCGGTAGGAGGGCCCGCTATGCGGGCATTTTTTCATCGCCGGGCCACCGCCTCGAGATGGGAAAGCGCCCCTCGGGGGGGCATTTTTCAAAGCGAAGCGGCCGAGAAAGTGTCGCAGGACTTGACGCTGCCGGTGCGCAGACCGGTGCTGAACCAGCGCTGGCGCTGGGCACTGGTGCCATGCGTGAAACTGTCGGGCACGATGGCGCCGCCACCGGCGCGCTGCAGGGCGTCGTCGCCGATCTTGGAAGCGGCATTCATGGCCGACTCCACATCGCCCTGCTCCAGGATCTGGCGTGCGCTTTGCGCGCGGTTCGCCCAGACGCCGGCCAGGCAATCGGCCTGCAGCTCCAGCTTGACCGACAGATGGTTGTATTCGACCTTGCTGACGCGGCCCCGCGCACGGTCCACCTGAGCGCTGATGCCCAGCAGGTTCTGCACGTGGTGGCCCACCTCGTGGGCAATCACATAGGCCTGGGCGAAATCGCCGGGCGCGCCCAGCTGGTTCTTGAGCGTCTCGTAGAAGCCCAGGTCGATATAGACCTTCTGGTCGGCAGGGCAGTAGAACGGCCCCATGGCGGACTGCCCCGTGCCGCAGGCCGTGGGCGTGGCGCCGCGGAACAGCACGAGCTTGGGATCGGCATATTGGGCGCCGCCCTGGCGGAACACCTCGCGCCACACATCCTCGGTATCGGCCAGCACGGTGGAGACGAAGCGGGCGAGCTGGTCGTCGGCCGGCGGCTTGTGGGCCGGCCCCTGGGGCTGCTGCACCTGCACCGGCGCGCCGCCGCTGAGCGCCCCCAGGATGGTCAGCGGATTGATGCCCAGCACCCAGCCACCGACCAGGGCGATGACGATGGTGCCGATGCCGATGCTGCGCCCGCCAAAGACGGGACCACCACCGCCACCACCACCGTCATCACGGCGGTCCTCCACATTGTCCGACTCGCGGTTGCCTTCCCATCTCATGGTGTTCGCTCCTGGATCTGTGCTGCGGCCTGCAGCATCGGGCGGCGATATTACGTCGGAACCTGCGGGGCCGCAGCGTCCGCAGTCCCGGCAATGATACGGCGTGTATCAGCGCACGGGCTGCACCGCCATGGGGGCAGTGACGGGCGGCGCCTGGCTGCGCAGTACCTGCTCGCGCGCCACCAGCACCATGCCGGCCAGCAGCGCGGCGACGATGCACAGGCCGACGACGACCGCCAGGCCCAGCCCCCATCCGCCGCGCCTGCGCCGCTCGCGTGCAGGCTCGCCGGGCCTGCGGGGCGCAGGTGCCTGTTC
>JADFIG010000042.1 GCA_022566735.1 Pseudomonadota bacterium | reverse complement strand
TGCGCTCGCCGGTCCATACGCTCGCGCGCATGCTCAACCCCTTCCAGGCGCCCTATCTGCTGCAGGGCGTTTTCCACCCCAACTACATGTCGATCCACCAGGGCGCGGCCCAACTGCTCGGCCAGCCCCACATGGCGGTGTTCCGCGGCGAGGGCGGCGAGATCGAGCGGCGGCCCAACAAGCCCTGCGAGGTGCTGAGCGTCGATGACGGCGCGCTCGGCGCCCAGGACTGGCCGCCCATGCTCGCCAGCAGCCAGCAGCCGCGCGACCAGGAGATGGACATCGGCCGGCTGATCCGCTTCTGGCGCGGCGAGGTCGCGGGCGACTACGCCACCGCGGCGGTGACGGGCACGCTCGCGATCGCGCTTCGGACCCTGGGCCGGGCCCAGGACCCCGACGCCGCTCAAGGTTTGGCCGAGACCCTCTGGGCCGCGCGCGACCGGGAGCGCCTCAAGGCCGCCGCGTGATCGAACCGCCCCGCCCGGGTTCGGAGCTCGTTTCATGGCCCATGTGATGATCTCGGCGGCGCACAAGTCCTCGGGCAAGACCTCGGTCTCGGCCGGGATCGCGGCCGCGCTGACGCGGCGCGGCGTACGCAACGGAACAGGAGACAGGCAGTTGAAAGCGCTCGTGGCAGTAAAACGCGTGGTCGACGCGAACGTGAAGGTCGGCGTGAAATCCGACCGGACGGGCGTCGACATCGCGAACGTGAAGATGTCGATGAACCCGTTCGACGAGATCGCGGTGGAAGAGGCCGTGCGGTTGAAGGAGGCCGGTGTCGTGACGGAAGTGGTGGCCGTGTCGGTCGGCGTCGCGCAGGCGCAGGAAACGCTGCGCACGGCGCTCGCGATCGGCGCGGATCGCGCGATCCTCGTCGAATCGAATGAAGGCGTCGAGCCGCTTGGCGTCGCGAAGGTGCTGAAGGCGCTGGTCGACAAGGAGCAGCCGCAACTGATGATCCTCGGCAAGCAGGCGATCGACGACGATTCGAACCAGACGGGCCAGATGCTGGCTGCGCTGGCGGGGTTCCCGCAGGCGACGTTTGCATCGAAGGTCGTGGTGGCTGACGGCCGTGCGACGGTCGCACGCGAAGTGGACGGCGGCGCGGAAACGCTGTCGCTTCAACTGCCCGCCGTCATCACCACGGATCTGCGCCTGAACGAGCCGCGTTACGTGACGCTGCCGAACATCATGAAGGCGAAGAAGAAGCCGGTCGAAACCGTGAAGCCGGAAGACCTCGGCGTGGACGTGACGCCACGCCTGAAAGTGCTCGAGGTGAACGAGCCGCTGAAGCGCGCAGCCGGCGTGAAGGTGCCGGACATGCAGACGCTGGTCGCGAAGCTGAGGACCGAAGCCAAGGTGCTGTAAGAGGGAGCGGAAAGAAATGACGATTCTGGTAATTGCGGAACACGACAACGCGTCGCTCAAGGCCGCGACGCTGAATGCCGTCGCGGCCGCACAGGCGCTCGATGCGGCGGGCGGTGGCGACGTTCATGTGCTCGTCGCCGGACACCATGCGCAAGCGGCAGCAGACGCAGCCGCGAAGATCCCGGGTGTGTCGAGGGTGCTGCTGGCCGATGCGCTGCAGCTGGCCGACGGTCTCGCCGAGAACGTCGAAGCGACGGCGATGACCGTCGCGAACGGCTATTCGCACATCGTTGCGCCGGCAACGGCCTACGGCAAGAACATCGCGCCGCGCATTGCCGCGAAGCTGGATGTCGCACAGATCTCCGAGATCACGGCGGTGGTGTCGGCCGATACGTTCGAGCGCCCGATCTACGCGGGCAACGCGATCGCGACGGTGCAGTCGGGCGATCCGGTCAAAGTCATCACGGTGCGTGCGACCGGGTTCGATCCGGTGGCAACGGAAGGCGGCAGCGCCACGGTCGAGAAGATCGAAGCAGCACCCGATGCGGGCAAGTCGCAGTTCGTGAGCCGTGAAGTGACGAAGCTGGACCGGCCGGAACTCACGTCGGCGAGCATCATCGTGTCGGGCGGCCGCGGTCTGGGCAGCGGCGAGAACTACACGAAGGTGCTGGAGCCGCTGGCCGACAAGCTTCAAGCCGCTCTCGGCGCCTCGCGCGCGGCAGTCGACGCCGGCTACGTACCGAATGACTACCAGGTCGGCCAGACCGGCAAGATCGTCGCCCCGGAGCTTTACATCGCGGTCGGCATTTCGGGCGCCATCCAGCACCTCGCCGGGATGAAGGACTCGAAGGTGATCGTCGCCATCAACACGGACGAGGAGGCGCCGATCTTCCAGATCGCCGACTACGGCATCGCCGGCGACCTGTTCAAGGTCCTGCCCGAGCTCAAGGCCGCGCTCGAGAAGTCGCCGCCCAAGCGCTGAGCGGCGACACAGGTTGAACCGTACAGGGGGCGTCCACGCAATGATCGAAAAAATCGGCGTCATCGGCACCGGGCAAATGGGCAACGGCATCGCCCATGTTTGCGCGCTCGCGGGGTTCGAGATCCGGCTGATCGACGTCTCGAAGGAGCAGCTCGACAAGGCCCTCAAGACGATCGAAGCCAACCTCGGCCGTCAGGTGCAATCGGGGAAGATCACCGAGGCGGACAAGAAGGCGGCGCTCGGGCGCCTGACGCCGGTCGGCAAATTCGACGACCTCGCCGATTGCGACCTGGTGATCGAATCGGTGACCGAGGACAGGGAGGTCAAGCGCGACACCCTGAAGCAGCTCTGCGCCGTGCTCAAGCCCGAGGCGATCATCGCCACCAACACCTCGTCGATCTCGGTCACGCGGCTCGGCTCGGGCACCGACCGGCCGGAAAAGTTCGTCGGCATGCACTTCATGAACCCGGTGCCGGTGATGAAACTGGTCGAGCTGGTGCGCGGTCTGGCCACCGACGAGGAGACCTTCAACACGGTCCGCGAGCTCGCGGTCAAGCTCGGCAAGACGCCGGTGAGCGCCGAGGACTTCCCGGCCTTCATGGTCAACCGCGTGCTGCTGCCGATGATCAACGAGGCGGTCTACACGCTGTACGAGGGCGTCGGCTCGGTCGAGTCGATCGACATCGCCATGCGACTCGGCGCCAACCACCCGATGGGGCCGTTGGAGCTCGCCGACTTCATCGGGCTCGACGTGTGCCTGGCGGTGATGCAGGTGCTGTACGAGGGCCTCGCCGATTCGAAGTACCGGCCGTGCCCGCTGCTGGTCAAATACGTCGAGGCCGGCTGGCTGGGCCGCAAAACGGGGCGCGGCTTTTACGATTACTCGGGCGATACGCCGACGCCGACGCGTTGAGCGTTCTCGGCACGCGCCTGTCCTCGGGCCCGAAGCCTTCCGCGAGCTCGAGGGCGGCCCGGGGCTTGGTTTCGGCGATGGCGTCGTTGCCGTGCCGGTGCGATCTCATGGCCGCATCCATGGGACGCCGCGATTCGCCGATGTAGTGGCGGATGACCGCGACCGCCGCGTCCGAGTCCCACTCGGCGGGCCCGATCATCCGCCCGACCTCGTTTCCGTCGCGGTCGATCAGGATCGTGGTCGGCAGTCCGGAGATGCCGAGCGCCACCCGCGAGCGCTCGGTTCGATCGATGTAGATATCGAGGTGCTTCAGCTTGAGCCGTTCGAAGAAGCGGGATACAAGCGTCAACCCGCCGCGGTCCTGGCTCAGCGCCACGACCTCGAAGCGCGGCCCGCCGAGCCGCGCCTGGAGGCGGTCGAGCGACGGCATCTCGCGCACGCACGGCGGGCACCAGGTGGCCCAGAAATTGACCAGCACCGGCTTGCCACGCCAGCGCGACAGCGTCATGGCCGAGCCATCCGGCGTGATGAAACGCTGCTGCCACAGCTGCTCTTCGGCGCTGGACTCCATGGCATGGGGCTGAAATCGCCACCAGGCCAATCCGGCGCCACCCAGTCCCGCAGCGGCGGCAACGCCGCCCATCAGCCAGCGGCGGCGGGAAGATGTGTTTTGACCTGCATCCACGGAATCAGCCACGGTCGGCCTCCCCTTCGTCCTGGTTCAACAGCTTGCGCAATGCCTCTGCGCTGCCACGCGGGCTGCGCCCCTGTCCATCGGGCTTGAGCGCGCCGCGCAGATCGTCAAGATCATGGACCAGCAGGTGCACACCCACATCCTCGTTCAGCGGGCGGCAGAAGGCATGGATGCTCAGCGCCTCCACGCTCTGGCCGGTGAATCCCGTCACGGTGCTGGGTTCGTAGTTCACATGCTGGTTGATCAGTGCGATCTCTGCCGATTTGGGGTCGTCGCAAAACAGTTGCAGATAAATATCGGACAGGCGCGTGGCCGTGCCGCGCCAGACGGCGCCGGCCAGGTGGGGACGGAACTCGGCCAGGCGATCCATCCATTGCAGAGCCAGCTCGCGCAGGGCCTGCAGTTCCTGGGGCTGGGTGTCGGCGCAGAACAGGGCGATGTATTCGCGCACAGCCTCTTCCACCAGGTCATTGCCCGGCAGCGCAGTGCGCGAGGGCAGTCCCAGCTGGCGCACAGCGCGGTGCTTGGCAGGCCCCCATTCCAGACCTTCCTCGACCACGAGGCGGGCCGCAGTCTGGGCAATTTCGGCAGTGGCTTGGTCCATGGCTTTACGATCCGCTGTATCCCTACATATATATAAGAGGCCTTCCCTGCGGATGGCCCCGGGCCATTGTGACCCAAGCCGCAGCAACGCCGGCCGCTGACGGGCTTTGCATGTTCCCGCCAGCGCCTTGCACCGGCGATTTCGCAACCTTGTGTTTCCGGGACCCGGTGCCTGCTGGGCCGCAAGCTCCTGTTTTTGCAGGCCAGCCATCCCGGACATGGCGGCAACCGTAGAATGCCCGGCCATGCACATACATATTCTGGGCATCTGCGGCACCTTCATGGGCGGACTGGCCGCGCTGGCGCGCGAGGCTGGGCACCGCGTCACAGGCTGCGACGCCGGCGTCTACCCGCCGATGAGCGATCAGCTGCGTGCACTGGGCATCGAGCTGATCGAGGGCTACGGCGCCGACCAGATGACCCTGCAACCCGACATGTATGTCGTAGGCAACGTGGTCAGCCGCGCGCGCCTGCCCGACGGCAGCCCCAAGTTCCCGCTGATGGAGGCAATCCTCGAAAGCGGCGCTCCCTACACCAGCGGGCCGCAATGGCTTTGCGAACATGTGCTGCACCATCCGTCCTGCCCGCGCCATGTGCTGGCCGTGGCCGGCACGCATGGCAAGACGACCACGACGTCGATGCTGGCCTGGATTCTCGAATGCGCAGGCCTGGCCCCGGGCTTTCTGGTCGGCGGCGTGCCGCTGGACTTCGGCGTCTCGGCCCGCCTGGGTGCATCCAGGCGCCCGACGCCAGGCGAGGGCCCGGCCGGCGCGGAGCCCGTCTTCGTGATCGAGGCTGACGAGTACGACACCGCCTTCTTCGACAAGCGCAGCAAGTTCGTGCACTACCGCCCGCGCACGGCCGTGCTCAACAACCTGGAGTTCGACCACGCCGACATCTTTGCCGACCTGGCCGCCATCGAGACGCAGTTCCACCACCTGGTGCGCACGGTGCCGGCCTCGGGCCGGCTGGTGGTGAATGCCCGCGAAGAGGCGCTGGAGCGCGTGCTGGCGCGCGGCTGCTGGAGCGACGTGGCGCGCTTTGGCGTGCGCGGCGACGTGCCGGGCTTCCGCGCCCGCGGCGAGCCCCACGCCTTCGACGTGCTGAAGGCCGGCGTGCTGGTCGGCCGCGTGGAATGGGCGCTGCTGGGCGAGCACAACCAGATGAACGCGCTGGCGGCCATCGCGGCGGCCGAGCACGTGGGCGTGGCCCCTCAGGTGGCCTGCGAGGCCCTGGCGCGCTTCGACAACGTCAAGCGCCGCATGGAGGTCAAGGGCGAGGTGCGCGGCATCACCGTCTACGACGACTTCGCCCACCACCCCACGGCCATCCGCACGACGGTGGACGGCCTGCGCCGCAAGGTCGGGCCGGACGCGCGCATCCTGGCGGTGTTCGAGCCGCGCTCCAACACCATGAAGCTGGGCACCATGAAGGCCCTGCTGCCCTGGTCGCTGGAAGACGCCGACCTGGCCTTCTGCCACTCGGGCGGCCTGGGCTGGGATGCCAACGAGGCGCTGGTGGAAATGGGCGAGCGCGCCGTCGTGGCCGACACCATCGACGCCCTGGTGGCCAAGGTGGTCAAGACCGCCCAGCCGGGCGACCACATCCTGTGCATGAGCAACGGCGGCTTTGGCGGCATCCACGCCAGGCTGCTGTCGGCCCTGGGCTGAACCTCACGGGCCCGCCCAGGCTGCAGGCACAGGCCGCCATCAGTTCAGCGCGCTGGTCGGCACCACCGGCAGCACCACGCTGGAAGGCCGCGCCGGGTCGTTGTAGATCAGGCTGACATTGCCATTGGCCCGGAGCTGTTGCGGTGTCGGCCAGATGCCTTCGGCCTGGTTGCTCGCCGAGATGGCGATGCGCAGCTTGTGGCCCTTGCGCACCAGCGCGGCCGCCGGGAACACTTCCACGGGCACCAGCATGGGCTGGCCGGGCACCACGGCCAGCCGGGTCGCTTCGGTGAAGGGGTGCCAGGGCTGGATCATCACGCCCTTGACGTAGCGCGAGCGGCTGGGGTCGACCACGCGGTGGGCCGCCGACATCAGGCCCGTGCTGATCGGCGTGGCGATGCCGAAGGCGTCCACATCGTCGACGCGCACGGCGATGGCGGCCTCGGTGTTCGTGGTCGACATCCAGATGTCGGCCTGGATGGGGCCGTTGAGGTAGAGGTCGCTGGCGAGGGTCTCGGTCTCGAAGATGAGCGCGTTCTGGCTGCGCTCCACCGTGCTGCTGTTGGTGTAGCAGGGCTTGGGCAGGATGCCACCCAGCCCCAAGGTCCACTGCACGTGGCTGCTGGAGCAGTCGCTGCCATCGTGGGTGGTCACGCTGGCCTTCACGGTGGTGCCATCGCTGCTCTTGTTGTAGGTGACCACCGGGGCCGGGGGCTCGCTGAGGGTGTGGGAGGCCTCCGGCACGGTCGGCTTTTGCGTGCTCAGGCGCATGTTGCCGCGCAGGTACATGCGCTGCGGCGTCATCTGCGGGTGCGGCCAGTCGGTGGCGCGGGCGTAGCGGGTGCTGCCCAGCAGGCCGTAGCCTTCGACGAACTGGGTGACGTTGGGCAGCTTCGCCGCGCCGGTGTCGATGCCCTTGAGGTACTGGTCAAACCACTGCAGCATCAGCGACGCCGAGCCCGGCGCACCGCGGGAGACCAGGTTGTCCGCCCCCGTGGCGGCTGCCAGCACCGACTGCACGTGGGCGCCCTTGAGCACCACCAGCTTGGTGTTGACGTTCTGCTTGAGCTGCTCGTAGAGCAAGGGCTCGTCACGCTGGAAGATGTCGTTGGAGCTGCCCACCACGAAGGTCGGCACCTGGATCTTGCGCGCCCCCTCCACCGGCGAGCGCACGGCCCAGAAGTCGCCGTCGTCGGTGGCATAGCCGCTCTGGCCGGACAGGGAATTGCTCACCGTGGGCAGGTACCAGCTGTCGATGGCGGCGACGTGCTGCGCGTTGGCCGCCTTGATCTGGTCGGCGTACTGGGGGTTGCTCAGGATGGCCAGGGCGTTGCCCACGCTGAGCGACTGCGTCAGCGGCAGCCAGATGCTGATGAACTTGGCGTTGAGCAGGCCGCCCGGCCCCACGGTGCCGCGGTAGGCGTCGCCCATCGGCACCTGCGCGAACACCGCCTTGACGGCCGGGTGCTGCTGCTGGGCGGTCAGCAGGCTGGTGATGCCCAGGTAGGAGGTGCCGGCCAGGCCGAGCTGGCCATTGAACCAGGGCTGGCGGGTGACCCAGTCCACCGCATCGGCATAGCCTTGCTGCTCGACGGCACCGAGCAGCTGGGCTTCGCCGCTGGACATGCCCGAGCCCATCACGTCGACCGCCACCGAGATGTAGCCGCGCTTGTTCATGAACCTGTCCTGCCCGCCCACCAGCAGGGTGTTGCCGGTGCCGGCCAGGGTGCCCAGCAGCTGGCCCAGGTCGATGCGGTAGGCCGTCTGCGTCAGGATGACAGGGAAGGTGCCCGGCACGGGCTTGCCGCTGGCGTCGGCCGGCACGGACACCAGCACGGCCAGCTTCTGCCCCGAGGGGGTGGTGATGAACTGCAGCGGCAGCGTGGTCGAACCGGGGTGCTCCTCGGCACGGGTGTACGTCTTCCAGGTGCTGCCCGCGTTGCTGGTGAGGGCCGTGCTGGCCTGGCTGAGGCTGCCACGCGTGCCCAGGGTGGTGGTCTGGGCGACCGCCGTGCTCATGCAGCCGATGGCCACCAGTGTGGCCACCAGCGCGGCGGTGGGCCGCACCCCCAGTCCCATCGATCGGCGGTTCGGGTCCATGCTTGCTCCTTGATTGGTTGAATGGTTGTGAAGTGCCGCCATGCTAGGAAGCGGGCCGCCGGACTCCAATGGCCGGACTGACCAACGGATTGACCGCAACGCCACAGGCTTTCCCTCAGTCCATGCGGCGATCGGCGGGCACGCCGCCGCCCTCGCGCCAGGCCGTCGGGGTGACGCCGGACCAGCGCCTGAAAGCGCGGTGGAAGCTGTGCACCGAGCCGAAGCCGGTCAGCTCGGCAATGCGCTTGAGGGGCAGCTCGCCACGCGCGAGCAAGGCCTCGGCGACGCGCTGCTGGCACTCCTGCAAGAGGGCCTCGTGGCTGGTGCCCAGCGCGGCCAGTTCGCGCCTCAGGCTGCGCTCCTGCTGGCCCAGGCTGGCGGCTGTCTCGGCCACCGAGGGCCGCTGCGGCAGCGCGCCCAGCACGTGGCGACGCACCTGGTCGGCCGCATCCGAGCGCGCCCGCATCGCGGCCAGCCAGGTTTCCGCCCGGGAACGCGCGGCCAGGTAGGCGACCGGGTCGTGGGACGGCATGCGCGCATCGAGCAGCCCGGCCCGAAAGCCGATGGCGCATTCACGGCGCAGGAAGCGCAGGCGTGGGCCGAAGGTGGCTTCGTAGCGGCGCTGCTGCCGCTCCGCCAGGGCGTAGGGGAAGTCCACGTGGTGGATGTCGTGCGGGCCGGCACCGGCGAAACGCAGCATCTGCATGGCGCTGGTGGCGACCTGCTCGGTGCGGAAGCGGCCGCTGCGACCGGCGTGCACCAGCGGCTGCACCACCAGGCGCGCGGCGTGGGGCGACTCGACCAGGTCCACCTCCGCGTGCGCCACCGACAGCACGGCGAAGCGGCGGATGTCCTCGATCATCTGGCGCAGGCTGGGCGTGGCCAGGACCAACGGCGTGATGGCGCCGTAGCGCATCAGCGCGATGCTCTTGCCGGCCACCAGGCCAAAAGCCTCGTCGCCCGTGGCGTCGAGGGTCGCGTCCATCATGCGGTCGAACACGGCCAGCGGCAACCACTCCCCATCGTCGGCCAGCGCATCCAGCGAAGGGATGCCGCAGCGCGCCAGCACCTGGCTGGCGTCATGGCCTTCGACGTCCAGGGTGCAGGCCAGGATCTTGAGGTTGACGGGGGAGACTCGCATGGCGTGGGGCCGCCAGCGGAGGGCCGGGCGGCGCAGGCCGCAGGATGGCCCTGACGCGCCACGCCCCAGGCTGGGGTTTCCATGTGGCCGGGCGGCCAGGCCGGCAGATCGGGGCGTTTTTCCCGACCCTGGCCCAGCCGCCGATCAACCCCGGAAAGAACGAAACCCGCGCCAAAGTGCTTGGGGCGGGCTTCTGACTGCATGGGTGGCGACCACCGACACAACTTGCACTCAGTGTAGGCAGCGCGTGTGAAAAGACGATGGCAAAACGGGCCGCCACGGCGTGAATAGCGCACACCTGGCGCACCCCTCACGGCAGCCGATTCAAGGGGCCTGGCGGCAGAGCCCCTGCTTTTCGAACCAGTAAACCACGTTGCCCGCCACGACGATGCTGCCCGACACCACGGCGCTGGCCGCCGCGGTCGCGCCCACGAAGACCAGCAGGGCCGCGCAGTCGTTGCCGTGGCAGCTGCCGAAAGACGCCAACTGGACGGATTGCAGCGTCATCTGCCGCGCCGTGATGCGGCAGTCCGGATCGTAGCGCTCGGTGGTGACCGGCACGAACACGCAGGCGGCCAGGCTGCACAGCACCCAGCCCATGAAGACGCACCAGGCCATGGGCCGCCAACCGGGGGAGCGCACCGCGCATCCCGGGAGCGGCGGTGCAAGGGCGTGGCGGCGCATCAGGCCAGCAGGGTGTCCAGCGACAGGTTCAGGCCCGGACAGGTGCCCAGGCGGGCCTGCGGCTCGAACAGGTCGACACGGTCGGTGATCAGCCCGTCCAGGCCGGCCAGCCACAGCGTGCCGGCGCGCTCGGCGTCGTTGACGGTGTAGGCCACGGCCTTGATGCCCGCGGCATGGATGGCCTCGATGCGGCGGTCGTTCAGGAAGGCCTGGTGCACCACGAGGGCGCCACACCCCAGGCGCAGGGCCTCCTCGATGGCCTCGGGCTGCCAGCGGTCGATCAGCAGGCCCCGCGGCAGGCTGGGCTCGGCAGCCGCTGCGGCCTCCAGGGCCGCCACGCTGAAGGAGCTCAGCACCGGCTTGACATCGGACGCTGCCCACAGGCTGGCAACGCGCTCGGCCACGATGCGTCCGGTGCGGACCTCGTCGCCCGGGCAGGGCTTGATCTCCAGGTTGACCATCAGGCCCAGAGCCTGCAGCCAGCGCGCCAGGGCCTCCAGGCGCAACAGGGGCTCGCCCGCGTAGGCGCGGCCATGCCAGCTGCCCGCATCGAGCCTCGACAAGGCATCCCAGCTCAGGGCCCCGGCCGGCCCCTGCCCGTTCGTGGTCCGCGCCAGGTCGGCATCGTGCAGCAGGAAGGGCTCGCCGTCGGCGCTGAGCTTGACGTCGCACTCGAACATCGCAAAACCATGGTCCGCCCCCAGGCGGAAGGCCGCCAGCGTGTTCTCGGGGGCCAGCGTGCCGGCGCCGCGGTGGGCGATCCAGCAGGGGTAAGGCCAGGGCGAGGCGTGGGGGGACAGGGGCGTCATGGGCATGAGCATAGCGATGCGGGGCCACTTTGATGCGATCCACAAAGGGCCTGGAAGTGCCCTTTTCCCGGGAAGGGCAGGTGGCCTGCGTTACCATCTCACCTCAGGCGCGAAGACCCCACAATGAACGCACCCACCGAGCTGAACCACATGACCGCCCAGGCTGCCAACGTCCACGCTGACGGCCAGCCCCGCCTGCGCGAAATTCCCTACAACTACACCTCTTTTTCGGACCGCGAAATCGTCCAGCGGCTGCTGGGCCAGCGTGCCTGGGACGTGCTGAGCCAGCTGCGCACCGAGCGCCAGACCGGCCGCTCCGCCCGCATGCTGTACGAAGTGCTGGGCGACGTCTGGGTGGTGCAGCGCAACCCCTACCTGCAAGACGACCTGCTGGACAACCCGCAGCGCCGCGGCCAGCTGATCGAAGCCCTGCAGCACCGCCTGTCCGAAGTGGACAAGCGCCGCCACAGCGTCGACAGCAGCGCCGACCACGGGAACCCGCAGGATGCCAGCCGCGACAAGCTCGTCGCCGAGCTGCTCGACAGCGCCCGCCAGGCCGTCGCGCGTTTCGCCCGCGCCTTCGACCAGATGGGCGCGCTGCGCAAGCGCACCGCCGACGTGCTGGGCCGCGTCACCCGCTCGGACAACATCAAGTTCGATGGCCTGAGCCGCGTGTCGCACGTGACCGACGCCACCGACTGGCGCGTCGAGTACCCCTTCGTCGTGCTCACGCCGGACACCGAAGAAGAGATGGCCGCCCTGGTCAAGGGCTGCGTCGAACTCGGCCTGACCATCATCCCGCGCGGGGGCGGCACCGGCTACACCGGCGGCGCCGTGCCGCTGACCTGGAAGAGCGCGGTCATCAACACCGAAAAGCTCGAACAGATGACCGAGGTCGAGCTGGTCGACCTGCCCGGTGTGCAGCACAAGGTGCCCACCGTCTGGACGGGCGCGGGCGTCGTGACCCAGCGCGTGGCCGATGCGGCCGAGCGCTCGGGCTATGTCTTCGCCGTGGACCCGACCTCGGCCGAGGCATCCTGCGTGGGCGGCAACGTCGCCATGAACGCCGGCGGCAAGAAGGCCGTGCTCTGGGGCACCGCGCTGGACAACCTCGCCTCGTGGCGCATGGTCACGCCGCAAGCCGAATGGCTGGAGGTCGTGCGCCTGGACCACAACCTGGGCAAGATCCACGACGTCGAGACCGCCAGCTTCGAGCTGCGCTACTTTGCCGCCGATGGCAAAACGCCTTTGCGCACCGAGCGCCTGGACATCCCCGGCAAGGTTTTCCGCAAGGAAGGCCTGGGCAAGGACGTCACCGACAAGTTCCTCGCCGGCCTGCCCGGCATCCAGAAGGAAGGCTGCGACGGCCTGATCACCAGCTGCCGCTGGATCGTGCACCGCATGCCCAAGCACACCCGCACGGTGTGCCTGGAGTTCTTCGGCAACCCGACCTTGTGCGTGCCCTCGATCGTCGAGATCAAGGACTTCATGTTCGCCGAGATGGCGCAACCGGGCGGCGCCATCCTGGCAGGCCTGGAGCACCTCGACGACCGCTACCTCAAGGCCGTGGGCTACGCCACCAAGAGCAAGCGTGCCGTCGGTGGCAATGGCCTGCCCAAGATGGTCCTGATCGGCGACATCGTCGGTGACGACGAGGACCGCGTGGCCCGTGCCACCAGCGAGGTCATCCGCCTGGCCAACGGCCGCAATGGCGAAGGCTTCGTGGCCGTGAGCTCGGACGCCCGCAAGAAGTTCTGGGCCGACCGCAAGCGCACCGCCGCCATCGCGCGCCACACCAACGCCTTCAAGGTCAACGAAGACGTGGTGATCCCGCTGCCGCGCATGGGCGAGTACACGCTGGGCATCGAACGCATCAACATCGAGCTGAGCCTGCGCAACAAGCTGGCCCTGCTGGACGCCTTCGACACCTTCTTCGCCGGCGGCAACGCCCAGATCGCCCAGTTCATGGGCAAGACGGACGACCCCTCCGAGCTGCCCAGCGACGAGCAGCTCGCCGAGAAGGTCCAGGCCGCCCAGGACCTGCTGGCCCAGGTGCGCGCGCGCTGGTCCTTCCTGCACGGGCGCATCGACACGCCGCTGGCCGAGGTCTCGGCCGAGCTGGTCTCGCTGGGCTACACCCAGCACCAGGACGGCACCTACAAGCCCGACGAGGCCACCGCTGGCCGCGACACCGTCTTCAACCTGCTGCAGACGTGGAGCATCCGCGCCGGCTGGAAGAAGGAAATCCGCGAGCCGCTGGCCAAGGTCTTCAACGGCGGCGCGCTCAGCCCCGTGATCGACGAGCTCAAGCGCATCCACAAGCAGGTGCTGCGCGGCCGCGTCTGGGTGGCCCTGCACATGCACGCCGGCGACGGCAACGTGCACACCAACATCCCTGTCAACAGCGACAACTACGAGATGCTGCAGACGGCGCACGAAGCCGTGGCCCGCATCATGAAGCTGGCGCGTTCGCTCGATGGGGTCATCTCTGGCGAACACGGCATCGGCATCACCAAGCTGGAGTTCCTGACCGACGACGAGATCGCCAACTTCACGGCCTACAAGCAGAAGGTCGACCCCGAGGGCCGCTTCAACAAGGGCAAGCTGCTGCGCGGCGCCGCCCTGCGGGCGCTGGGCGACGACGTCCATGCCGCCGACCTGACCGAGGCTTACACGCCCTCGTTCGGCCTGATGGGCCACGAGTCGCTGATCATGCAGCAGTCGGACATCGGCGACATCGCCGCCAGCGTCAAGGACTGCCTGCGCTGCGGCAAGTGCAAGCCGGTGTGCGCCACCCACGTGCCGCGCGCCAACCTGCTCTACAGCCCGCGCAACAAGATCCTGGCCACCTCGCTGCTGGTCGAGGCCTTCCTCTACGAAGAGCAGACGCGCCGTGGCGTGTCCATCAAGCACTGGGCAGAGTTCGAGGACGTGGCCGACCACTGCACGGTCTGCCACAAGTGCCTGACGCCCTGCCCGGTCAAGATCGACTTCGGCGACGTGTCGATGAACATGCGCAACCTGCTGACCAAGCTGGGCAAGAAGAGCTTCCGCCCCGCCGGTGCCGCGGGCATGCTCATGCTCAACACCAACCAGCCGCAGACCATCAAGCTGGTGCGCAGCGCGCTGGTGAACGTGGCCATGCCGCTGCAGCGCCTGGGCAACGACGTGCTCAAGCTGGCCGCGCGCAAGCAGACCAGCGCTCCGCCGGCATCGGTGGGCCGGGCCTCGCTCAAGGAGCAGGTCATCCACTTCGTCAACAAGAAGATGCCGGGCGGCCTGCCCAAGAAGACGGCGCGCGCGCTGCTGGACATCGAGGACAAGGACTACGTCCCCATCATCCGCGACCCCAAGCAGACCACGGCCGACACCGAGGCGGTGTTCTACTTCCCCGGTTGCGGCTCGGAGCGCCTGTTCAGCCAGGTGGGCCTGGCCACGCAGGCCATGCTGTGGCACGCCGGCGTGCAGACCGTGCTGCCGCCGGGCTACCTGTGCTGCGGCTACCCGCAACGCGGCGCCGGCCAGTTCGACACCGCCGAGAAGATGATCACCGACAACCGGGTGCTGTTCCACCGCGTGGCCAACACGCTGAACTACCTGGACATCAAGACGGTGGTGGTGAGTTGCGGCACCTGCTACGACCAGCTGCAGGGCTACCAGTTCGACAAGATCTTCCCGGGCTGCCGCATCATCGACATCCACGAGTACCTGCTGGAAAAGGGCATCACCCTCCAGGGCAAGGGCGCCTTCCTGTACCACGACCCCTGCCACACGCCCATGAAGCTGCAGGATCCGATGAAGACCGTCAAGGCCCTGGTGGGCGACGGCGTCGTCAAGTCCGAGCGCTGCTGCGGCGAGGCCGGCACCCTGGCGGTCAACCGCCCGGACGTGTCCACCCAGATCCGCTTCCGCAAGGAAGAAGAGATCCGCAAGGGTGAGGCCGAGCTGCGCAGCCAGGGCCTGATCGGCGAGAAGGACAACGTCAAGGTGCTGACCTCCTGCCCGGCCTGCCTGCAGGGCCTGAGCCGCTACGGCGAAGACACGGCCAACGGCTTGCTGGAAGCCGACTACATCGTCGTCGAGATGGCCCGCCAGATCCTGGGCGAGAACTGGATGCCGGAGTACGTGGCCCGTGCCAACAACGGCGGCATCGAGCGGGTGCTGGTGTGACCCACACGCCTTGCGAACTGTGCACACAGGACGGCGGCCTGCTGGTCTGGCGTGGCGAGAAGCTGCGCCTGATCCGCGCCGTCGGTGACGCGCAAAGCGCCGACCACCCGGCCTTCTACCGCGTGGTCTGGAACGCCCATGTGGCCGAGTGGACCGACCTGGCCCCGCCCGACCGCAGCCACCTCATGCAGGCCGTGGCCAAGGTGGAAACCGTGATGCGCGAGGCGCTCTCGCCCACCAAGGTCAACCTGGCCAGCCTGGGCAATGTGGTGCCGCACCTGCACTGGCACGTGATCGCGCGCTTCGACTGGGATGCCCGCTGGCCTGCGCCGGTGTGGGCCCCCAGGCGGTCCGAGGTGGCGCGCGACGTGCCCGATGCGGCCTCGCGCCTGGCCATGCCGCTCGACGTGCTGGACGCCCACCTGGCCCGCGCCTTCGAGACCTTCAGGCCGCTGGCCTGAGGCCGCGCCAGCCAGGCGTCGCCGCGGCGCTCAGCGGTAGACGCCGCCGCACACCAACGTGCCGTCGAACCGCTCGCAGTACATCTGCTTGGGCTCCACCCTGCCGGTTTCGGGGTTGGTGAACTTGTAGTTGTGCCAGAAGCTGGCCTGGCTGCGGGCCTTGTCGAGGCGCTCGCGCACGAACAGCTTGCCGTCCACGTCCCTCAGATCGATCACGTTCTTGCCGACCATCTTGGGGTTGGCACCGTGAGCGAACACCGTGCCGTCGAGGGCATACACCACGAGGTAGAGATCGCCCTTGTGCCAGTCGCCATTGTCCGGGTCGGTGAATTCGGCATAGGCCTTGTCCTTGCCGACCGCAGCCACATGGGCCTCGCCCTGGCGAACCAGGGTCACGGCGTCCTCCCGGCTGGCTCTGGCCGCGGCAGCCACCGCCGCCACCGAGATCCCGGCGACAAACAACATCGCGCAGTGTGCAAAGCGCCTCATGGACACCCTTCTCCCTGGAATTTCCCGTGCAGAGGGTCCCGCGCACGGCCGGGTCGCTGGCGACGAACCCCAGCTTGCGTCGTTCAAGCGTTCAGGCGCCGCTCAGGCGCTCAGTCGATCAGGCCCATGTCCTGGCTCATCAGCATGCTTTCGATGTCCAGCAGGATGACCATGCGCTCGCCGACCTGGGCCAGGCCCCGGATGTACGTGGCGTCGATGGCCGAGCTCATTTCGGGGGCGGGGCGCACGGCCTCGACCGGGATCTCCATCACGTCGCTGACCGAGTCCACCACCGTGCCGATGGTGCGCTGGCCGATGTGCAGCACGATGGTGACCGTGAAGGCGTTGTACTCCGAGGAGCTGCAACCGAAGCGCAGGCGCAGATCCACGATGGGCACGATGGTGCCGCGCAGGTTCACCACACCTTTGAGGAAGTGCGGCGCGTTGGCAATGCGGGTCGGGTTCTCGTAGCCGCGGATCTCCTGCACCTTCAGGATGTCGATGCCGTATTCCTCGTCACCGAGCCGGAAGGTCAGGTACTCGCGTGCCAGTTCGGTCTGCACGTCCAGTTTTTCCATCATGCCCATGGTCATGTTCTCCTAGTGCCTCGATGCGGTCCGGTCAGTGGCGCGAGCGGCGCACCAGGCTGCCGACGTCCAGGATCAGGGCCACGCGGCCGTCACCCATGATGGTGGCGCCCGACACGTCGTTGACCTTGCGGTAATTGGTTTCCAGGTTCTTCACCACGACCTGCTGCTGGCCCAGCAGCTCGTCGACCAGCAGGGCCACGCGGCCGCTCTCGGCTTCGACCACCACCATGATCCCGCTGTTGTGTTCCCAGTCGAAACGGGGCACGTTGAAGACCTTCTCCAGCTCGATGACGGGCATGTACTCGTCGCGGACCTCGACCACGCGGCCCGAGCCGCCGACGGTCTTGATCATTTCCTGGCTGACCTGGAAGGACTCGACCACCGAGGACAGCGGCAGGATGTAGACCTCTTCGCCCACGCCCACGCTCATGCCGTCCATGATGGCCAGGGTCAGCGGCAGGCGAACCGCCACGCGCATGCCATAGCCTTCGGCCGAGTCGATCTCAACCGTGCCACCCAGCGAGGTGATGTTCTTCTTGACCACGTCCATGCCCACGCCGCGGCCCGACACGTCGGTCACTTCCTCGGCGGTGGAGAAGCCCGGCGCGAAGATCAGGTTCCAGACTTCGGGGTCGGTCAGCGAGTCCGGGGCGTCGATGCCCTTCTCGCGGGCCTTCTTGAGCAGCTTCTCGCGCGACAGGCCCTTGCCGTCGTCACGCACCTCGATGACGATGGAGCCGCCCTGGTGCGATGCCGCCAGGGTGATGGTGCCGACCTCGGGCTTGCCCTGGGCGATGCGGTCTGCGGGCATCTCGATGCCGTGGTCGCAGGAGTTGCGCACCAGGTGGGTCAGCGGGTCGGTGATCTTCTCCACCAGGCCTTTGTCCAGCTCGGTGGCTTCACCCTGGGTGACCAGCTCGACCTTCTTGCCCAGCTTGTTGGCCAGGTCGCGCAGCATGCGCGGGAAGCGGCTGAACACCGTCGACATCGGAATCATCCGGATCGACATCACGGCCTCTTGCAGGTCGCGGGTGTTGCGGTCCAGGTCGGTCAGGCCGGTGACCAGTTGCTGGTAGACGACCGGGTCCAGGCCGCGGCTGTTCTGCGCCAGCATGGCCTGGGTGATGACCAGTTCGCCCACCAGGTTGATGAGCTGGTCGACCTTTTCCACCGACACGCGGATGGTGGAGGCCTCCAGGCCGGCGGCAGGCTTGTCGGACTTGGGTGCCGCGGGCTTGGCGGCCACGGCGGCAGCCACCGGCTTGAGCACGGCGGTCTCGGCAGCCACGGGGGCGGCAGGGGCCTTGTCGGGGGCACCGGGGGCGTTGTCGAAGAAGCCGTAGCCCTTGTCGGACGGATCGGCCTCGGCGGCCATGGCGGCCGAACCGGCATCGCCCAGGGCCAGGAAGGCCACCTGCTCACGGGCCACGTGGAAGGTGAAGAGGTCCAGCAGCTCCGACTCGGGCGCGGCGGTGCTGACCTTGAAGCGGCGCACACCGGCCAGGGCGGCGTCATCGGGCAGCGGCTCGATGGTGCCCAGGTCGGTGATTTCCTTGAACAGGTCCAGCAGGTTGTCGGCCTGGGCGGGGTCGCTCAGCGGGCCCACGCGCAGCTCCACGGTGCGCTGGCCGCTGGTGGCCGCGGCCTGGGCGACGGGGTCTGCAGCGGCAGCGACCGGGGCCACGGCCTGCACCGGCTCGGCCTTGACCACGGCTGCCGCCACGGGGGCCGGGGCTTCGCCTGCGGCCATGGCGCGGATGTGGACCAGCAACTCGGTGGTGTCCACCGCGGCGGCGCCGGAGCCCTGGTGGCGGCCCAGCATGGCCTTGAGGGCGTCGCCGGACTGCAGCAGCACGTCCACCATGGGGGCGGTGGGGGCGAGTTCATGGCGGCGCAGCTTGTCGAGCAGCGTCTCCATCTGGTGGGTCAGCTCGGCCACGTCGGAAAAGCCGAAGGTCGCGGCGCCACCCTTGATGGAGTGGGCGCAGCGGAAGATGGCGTTGAGCTCTTCGTCGTCGGCGGCTTCGACGTTCACGTTGAGCAGGAGCTGCTCCATGTTTTCCAGGTTCTCGCCGGCCTCTTCGAAGAAGACCTGGTAGAACTGGCTGAGGTCGATGCCAGCGCTGATGCTGGCGCCTTCGGTGGTCATGTCACCCATGGCTGTGCTCCCGGTGGGACGGTCTTCAGCGGATGACCTTGCCGATCACCTCGATCAGCTTGGCCGGGTCAAAGGGCTTGACCAGCCAGCCCGTGGCGCCGGCCGCACGGCCGGCCTGCTTCATGGCATCGCTGGACTCGGTGGTCAGGATCAGGATGGGTGTGGACTTGAACTTGGGGTTTTCCCGCAGTTTCTTGGTCAGGCTGATGCCGTCCATGCGGGGCATGTTCTGGTCGGTCAACACCAGGTCGAAATCACGTTGGCCTGACTTCTCCCAGGCGTCCTGCCCATCCACGGCTTCGACCACATTGAAGCCGGCGTTCTTGAGCGTGAAGGCCACCATCTGGCGCATCGAGGCCGAGTCGTCGACAGCGAGGATTGAGTGCATTTGTGTTATCTCCGAGAGAACGTGAGTTGCCTGGGGGGCTTGGCTTGGGCCTTGGGAAGAGTCAAGGGTCAGAAGAGTTCGATGGAACCCGCGTCCATTTCGTCCTGAGTGACCGGGTTGGGGCGCAGCGGTGCGATTTCGACGACGGCGGCGCCGTCTTCATCATCCATGCCGAAGGTGTCCCGGGCCAGCTGGTCGGCGCAGTTGCGCAGGCGTTGGCTGGTGTGGGCGATCAGCTGGGTGGCCATGTCCTGGAACTGCAGGGCCGTGATGGCGCCGGCGATGTCCTGCATGATGTGCTTCAGGCCCTCGGCGGTCGGGCTGCCGTCGGTGGTGCTCAGCAGCGACATGGCCTGGTTGGAGGCGCTGTAGAAATGCGTCGACAGGGCCTCACCGGCGTCGTCGAGCAAGCGCTGCAGGCGCTCCAGGTCGTTGGTCACCGTCATCAGGTGGTCCTGAAGCTCCGCGGCGGCCAGCAGGGGCATGGCGGCCGCGGCTGTCTCGAGGTCGGCTGCGGTGGAGGTGTCTATCTGCATCGTGTCTCCGCGAGGGGATGCCGCTTCTGGTCTCGGTTGCCCACAGGATTTGCGCAGGGCGAACACATCATGGCATGTTCACCCCCATTTCGGCCACTGTCGACCCTGACATGTCGCGAGAACGAGCCGTATTACCGCTCTGAACCGCGTTGCATGTGAAGCCGCGCGACAGGTCATGCGCGGCGCCGGCTTCGCATGGCGGCATACTGCGGCCCCATGACGATTTCTGGTATCGAGCAGCCGCCCCGGGTGCTGCGCGTGCTGCATGTCGAGGACTCCGAGCTCGACCACCAACTGATCTGCGCGCAGCTGGCGCGCGGCGGGCTGGCGGTCGACGTGCAGAGGCTGGATGCGCTGCCTGCGGTGCTGGCCGCACTGGCTCGCCCTTGGGATGCCATCATTTCCGATTTCAACCTGCCAGGCTATTCGGGCCTACAGGTGCTGGACGCGCTGAAGGAGAGGCAACTGCTGCTGCCCTTCATCCTTGTTTCCGGCGAGATCGGTGAGGACATCGCGGTGGCCGCGATGCGCGACGGAGCGTCAGACTATCTGCTGAAGAACAATCTCAACCGCCTGGCGCCGGCGCTGCTGCACGCGATCAGTGCGGTCGAAAACGAGCGCGCCCGGCGTGCGGCGGATCTGGAGCTGATCAAGTCCAAGCAGCGCCTGCACCAGCTCGCCGGCCACCTGCAGTCCAGCGTCGAGCTGGAGCGCGCGGCGATCGCGCGCGAGATTCATGACGATGTCGGCGGCTCGCTGACCGCGATCAAGTTCGACCTGGCCTGGATCGACCGCCATGCCACCGAGCCCGAGGTGAGGCGGCGCGTCGGTGCGGCGCTGGAGACGGTCAGCTCGGCGATCGACGCCAGCCAGCGCATCATGCACAACCTGCGCCCGGCCATCCTCGAGCAGGGTCTGGTGGCCGCGCTGCAGTGGATGACGGCTCAGGAGGCGCTCACCAATGTGTCCAAGCATGCCCTCGCGAC
>JADFIG010000003.1 GCA_022566735.1 Pseudomonadota bacterium | reverse complement strand
GCTCCCGTCGGGAACTGCGTCAGTCGCATAATTCCATCGCAGGCGTACGTCTCTCCAATCCACCGCCCCGGTGCCCGGTTCCGAACGATAAATGAACGCGCCCAACCCGTCGGCGGCCGGTCGCACTGTGGCAGGGATTCCCCTGTCGTTTCCCACGGAGGCGTGTTGGGGCAGGTTGGAAAGGGTGGCGTGTCGCCAGGTGCCCTTGCGAGTCCGGTATTTGACGAAGATCCACGTGGCGTCCCAGCTCACCGAGTCGCGAAAAGAGTCGTTCCAGCCCACATCGAATTCGACGGAGACGTACGACCCCTCCAACGGACCTGTCAGCCGCACGTTACCCGTGCGGACGAGGTTCGACGGGGCGCAGTGCCAGAAGAACAGAGGCAGCAGGAGGATGGCTGGTTTCGGCATGGTGCTCTGAAAGTAGACTAAATCGTTGTGGTTGGGCAAGTTGCAGTGTTCTCGTGCGTGCTCGCGGGATCTACCCGCAGCTTGCGTGGCCTGAAAACGCGATAACTGCAAGCTGCGAGGTTGTGAGCGGGGGAAAGTGCGGGGGAATCGTTTTGGAATGATTGGCAACGAAACAAGATTCATGCGCTGGACAGTATTGCGCTGCTCACGGGAGTCATAAATATTACGCATTGTGTAGTAGGCATCGGTAAAACGAGGCTGGGGTCCTGAAAGGGGCCCCTTCTTCGCATTAGGAAGCGGGAACTATGCAGAAAGAAAAGATCGTTACAACGGCAATCACCACCGAGATGGACGAAAGGTTCCAAGCCTTCTGCACGGCGAACCGCACCAACAAGTCGGCGGTGGTCCGGAAGTTGATTTCTGCGTGCTTGGAACGACACGATTTCTTGGAAGACAAGGGAGGGAAACATAGCGGCGTGGTGCCATAGGTCAGCGTCACGGTGCGAACAAAAAAAGAGGGCCCTGTTAGTAAGGCTGTCTGCGTAACCCCTAACAAAGCCCTCCATGGAGCCAGGAGCACGATCCCGGACTCGATATCTAGCATAGGCAGATTGCTGGTGAACAGCAACGGCTGAAACGTTGAGCGGCATCTCAACTTGCGATGACGACACGAGACGGGGACCTACTTGAATTGCAGCAGTGCTGTTGGCGCAGAAGATGGACCAAGAGGTACGGGGGCGAGATCATGTCGCCTTGGCCAATGCTGTACCCAGGAGACAAGTAGAAGCCTGCAATCAGTAGGAGGTGACTGCGATGGAACTTGCCCGTCAGGAAGCACTGAGACGGAGACGGAGAGGAAGAACTAGGACCAAAAAGAAGGCACTGGCCACGCCCCCGTCATCTCTTTGACTACCTGATCCACATAGGGCGGTGAGTGCTTCATCGCCGTACGCACGACGAATTCCCCGGGGGACCTTCCGTCCAGCGCTTGCTGTACGCCGGCGGCGATTCGCTCCGTGACCTCGTACAATGGCGAGCCGCCAGTCTGCTCCAACCGTCGTTTGAGATGCTGGACGTCTTCGTCACTGGGTTCGGAACGGCGATAGAACTGTAGGATGTGGCGCAGGTAGGCCACCTGGTTGGGCGTGCGGCCCTGCAGGTCGGCGCGGCGGGTGTGCAGTTGCGGGCCCTCCGGTCCGTCGGGGCCCTCGCCGTCCTGGACGGCACCGGGGTCGCGGTCGGCATCGGCGCCGGCCCCTGCGGGGGCGCCAGCGCGCGGGCGGCGCGCCACGTGGGTGCTCTGGCGCAAGCTGGAGGCCACCGCCAACTGCACCAGCTCGGCGCTCAGCGGCCGGTCGGCGCGGGCATAGAGGCTGTCGAGCAGCGCCACCACCTGCTGGGGCACGCCCCGCGCGCCCTCGATGCGGAACTGCTCGCCGCGGCGGTGCAGCGTCACCCCGAAGGCGTCCTCGATGGTGCGCAGGTGCTCGTCCAGCGGCCCGCAGAGGTGGGCCAGGCGGGCGTTGTCCGGGGGGGAAAAGCTGTGCCGCAGTTGCATGGATGCCATGGATTTGGAAGTAAGCGCGCAAATTGTCGCTTGTCCAGGGCCAGTGGGGGCGACAAGTCTTGCGAGAATGTCCCATTGAGCGTGTGCGTCGCACATGCCCGGGCTTGTGGAGTCTCGTCTTTGAACCTGTTGCTTCGCTGGTGGTCCCAGGTGGGCCGCGCTCTGATGCGGGAACAAGCCCCCGCTGCCGACGCCGTGACGGCGGGCCAGCCTGCGGCCGCCTTGGTCGGGATGGCGCCGCGCCGCGTCTGGGTGGTGCTGGGCCTGGCCCTGGCCGCCGCCGTGGCGCTGGGCCTGCTGGCCCTCAACCGCGAGGCCTCCCGCCTGAGTCGCCCGGGGGTGCATGCCGTGGAAGAGGGCGGGGTGCAGTCGCTGGAGCGCGCCTGGGCCGTGGCCGACAACGGCACGCAGTTCCCGCCGGCCGCGCAGGCGCAGGCCGAGGGCAAGCCCGTGACCCTGCCCGACGAGTGGTCGCGCTCGCAGCCGGGCTACAAGGGCGGTGTCTGGTACCGCTTCCCGCTCGATTTCGGCGAGGTGCCGCGCACCCACGAGGTGATGGCCGCCCTGATCGACCGCGCCTGCTCCAGCGTGGAGGTCCACCTCAACGGCCAGCTGGTGTTCCGCAGCGGCCGCATGGTCGAGCCCTATGCGCGCGACTGCTTCGGCTCCCACGTCGTGCCCTTGCCGACCGCCTTGCTGCGGCCCTCGGGCAATGTGCTGGACGTCAAGGTGGCCGGCTACCCCATCCAGCGCGTCACCTCGCGGCAGCGCGCCGGCGGGCTCGCCGCGGTGCACGTCGGCCCCCTGGTCGAGGTCCGCCAGATGGCCGAGGAGCTCAATTTCTGGACCACCACCCTGTCCCAGATCATGGGCGGCGTGCTGGTGGTGATGGGCGTGTTCGCGCTCGGCCTGGCCTGGGTGCGCCGCCTGAACTACCTGCTGTACTTCGGCCTGCTGACCATCGGCTGGGCGGTCGTGACGGGGCGCTTCTGGCGGCTCGACCTGGCCGTGCCCAACGACGCCATGGAGGTGCTCATCGCCATCGTGATGGCGCCCATGACGGCCTTCGCGATCAAGTTCCTGATGGGCTATGCCGGCATCGGCCTGCGCGATCCCGCCCAGCAGGTCTGGAACCTGCGCGTCAACCTGCTGCTGTGGGCGCAGTGCCTGCTGCTGCCGCTGAGCCTGCTGCTGCTGGGCCTGGACCAGCTCTTCCTGGGCGCACGCATCTGGTTCCTCGTCTTCACGCTGGAGCTGTTCGTGGCCATCGGGCACTTCCTGTGGGTCACGGGGCGCGGGCGGCGGGCCGAGTTCTGGCTGATGTGCGCGGCGCTCGGCGTGGTCGCGGCGGTGCTGGGCATCGAGCTGTCCTACCAGAACGGCCTGCTGAAGACCGGCGGCCTGCACATCACCCATTTCGTGATGCCGCTGCTCTACGCGGCGGTGGGCGTGCGCCTGATCCAGGTCTATGCGCGGGCGCTGCAATCGGCCGAAGGTGCGCGCGTGCACCTGGAGCGCCGCGTGCAGGAAATCAGCGTCGAGATCGAGCGCAACTTCAACCAGATCGCCGAACTGCGCGTCGAGCAGATCGCCGAGAAGGAGCGCAAGCGCATCGCCTCCGACCTCCACGACGACCTGGGCGCCAAGCTGCTGACCATCGTCCACACCTCGGACAACGACCGCATCTCCACCCTGGCGCGCGAAGCCCTCGAAGAGATGCGCCTGTCGGTGCGCGGCCTCACCGGGCGGCCCATGGTGCTGTCCGACTCGCTCGCCGACTGGCGCAGCGAGGTGGTCTCGCGCCTGGGCCAGGCCGGCATCGAGTGCGAATGGCGCAACCCCAACGACACCATCGAAGAGCCGCTGTCGTCGCGCACCTATGTGCAGACCACCCGCATCGTGCGCGAGGCGGTCAGCAACATCATCAAGCACAGCGGGGCGTCGCACGTGGTCATCACGGCCGATGTCGATCTGGCCAACCACGTCTTCGGCCTGGTGATCCAGGACAACGGCCGCGGCATCCCCCTGGAGCTCGACGGCCGCCTCGACCGTGGCCACGGCATGACCAGCATGAAGCACCGCGCCAAGCAGCTCAACGGCCAGTGCCTGGTCGAGTCGGGGCCGGGCTTCGGCACCGTCATCCGCCTGACCCTGCCGCTGGAAATCGCCGCGATGCAACAGGTTTTGCCGCATCGGCTCGGCCCCTGAGCGGGCCTGTCTGGCGCATGACACGGTTCGCGTGGACAATGTTTGACATCAACGACTCTTTTGAAGCGTAGCGAGGCCCACCCCCATGAAGCAAATCCTCCTTCTTGAAGACCTGCCCGAGATCCGAGCCTGGCTCAAGACGCTGGCGCTGCAGGTGTTCCCCGGGGCGCAGATCAGCGAGAGCGCGCGCATCCACGACGCGCTGGAGCTGGTCAACGCGGTGCGCTTCGATGTGGCCATGATCGACCTGGGCCTGCCCGACGGCTCCGGCGTCGAGGTGGTGCAGGCCCTGCGCGAGAAGCAGCCCGATGTGCAGTCCGTGGTGGTGACCATCCACGACGACGACGACCACCTCTTCCCCGCCCTGCAGGCCGGCGCCTTCGGCTACCTGCTCAAGGAACAGTCGCGCGAGCAACTCGCCGAGCAGCTGCACCGCATCAGCCAGGGCGAGCCGCCGCTGTCGCCGTCCATCGCCCGCCGCGTGATCCAGTACTTCACGGCCCAGTCGCGCATGCAGCCGCCGCAGCAGCCCGACACCGTGACGCCGCACGTGCAGCTCACCGACCGCGAAAACGAGGTGCTGCTGCGCGTGGCCAAGGGCTTCACGCTGCCGGAAATCGGCCAGCAGCTCAACCTGTCGCGCCACACCATCGCCGACTACGTCAAGCAGATCTACCGCAAGCTCAATGTGTCCTCGCGCGCCGAAGCCGCGCTGGAGGCGCAACGCCTGGGGCTGTTCCGCCGATGATCTCCCGACTGGTCGGCGAGCTCGCCGGCAAGGCCCCGCCCTTCGTGCTGGTGGATGTGCACGGCGTGGGCTACGAAGTGCAGGTGCCCATGAGCACCTTCTACAACCTGCCCGAGCTGGGCGCCAAGGTGACGCTGCTGACGCAGTTCATCGTCCGCGAGGACGCCCAGCTGCTGTTCGGCTTCCTGACGGCGGGTGAGCGCGAGTCCTTCCGCGAGCTGGTCAAGATCAGCGGCGTGGGCCCGCGCATCGCGCTGGCGCTGCTGTCGGGCCTGAGCACCGAGGAGCTGGCCCAGGCGGTTTCGGCGCAAGACGCGTCCCGCCTGGTCAAGGTGCCCGGCATCGGCAAGAAGACGGCCGAGCGCCTGCTGCTGGAGCTCAAGGGCAAGCTCGCGCCCGCCCTGGCCACGCCCGGCTGGGCTGCGGCCTCCGATGCGCAGGGCGACATCCTGCAGGCCCTCATCGCCCTGGGCTACTCCGACAAGGAAGCCCAGGCCGCGCTCAAGCAGTTGCCGGCCGATGTGTCGGTCGCCGAGGGCATCAAGCTGGCGCTGAAGTCGCTGGCGCGCTGAGCCGCCGCCAAGGTGGCTCGGTCGCCCCGGACGCTGCGCCGCGGTTTCGGGGCATGATCGCACCATGCGAGTGCTGCAGAGATCCCTGGCCACCCTGACCCTTGCCCTGGGCGCGGTGGGTGCTGTGGGCACGGGGCAGGCGGCCTCGGTCGGCAGTCCCGGCGCCGTCGTGTCAGGCAGCCCCCCGCCTGGCGCAGCAGCTGCCACGGCCCGCACCCCGTTGACCCCGCTGTCGCTGTGCGAGCAGCTCGCCCGCCGCCTGCCCAATGTGTCGCGGGCGGTCTGCGCGCGGGCCCAACTGGTGCCCGGCGCGGCGACCTCGGTGCAGGGCCAGCCGCTGTTGCAGCGCGATGTCTCGGCGGTGTCGGCCCGCCTGCGCGTGCTGGTGCTGGGCGGCATCCACGGCGACGAGCTGTCGTCCACCGCCCTGGTGCTGCACTGGATCGGCGCGGCCATGGAGACGCCTTCCAACATCCACTGGCGCTTCGTGCCCCTGATGAACCCCGATGGCATGTTGCAGGGCAAGCCCACCCGCACCAACGCCCGCGGGGTCGACCTCAACCGCAATTTCCCCACGCCCGGCTGGGACAAGGAAGCGCCCACTTACTGGGCCAAGCGCACCCGCAGCGACCCGCGCCGCTACCCGGGCCCCAGGCCCCTGTCCGAACCCGAGTCGCGCTGGTTGCACGACGAGATGGAGCGCTGGAAGCCCGACCTGATCGTCTCGGTGCACGCGCCTTACGGCGTGCTGGACTTCGACGGCCCCACCGTGGCGCCGGAGCGCCTGGGCCGCCTCTACCTGGACCAGGTCGGCATCTTCCCGGGCAGCCTGGGCAATTACGGGGGCGTGCACAAGAAGGTGCCCGTCGTCACCATCGAGTTGCCCAGTGCCTTGCGCACGCCGCAGGAGGCCGAGATCCGCCAGATGTGGCTGGACCTGCTGCGCTGGACGGCCGAGCGCCTGGGCGCGGGCTGAGGCTCAGGCCCTTGAACGCTTGAGCGTCAGGTTGTCGGCGGCGCGGCCTGCGCGCTCGGCAGCGAGGCGAGGATGCCCAGCAGGCGCGGGATCTGCAGCGGCTTGACCAGGTAGTGGTTGAAGCCGGTCTGCAGCGCACGGGCGATGTGGTCGGGCAGGGCGTCGGCGCTCAGCGCGATCAGCGGCAGCTTGCGGAACTCGGTCTGGGCGCGCAGGCGGCGGCAGAGGTCCAGGCCGGAGCCGTCGGGCAGGTTGATGTCGACCAGGGCCACGTCGGGGCGCTGCGACTCGATCGCCGCCATGCCCTCGGCGGCGTTCTCGGCGGAGAACAGGCGCACGTGCGGGTAGGCGGCGAACACCGCTTCGACCAGGCTGCGGTTGAGGGCGTTGTCCTCGATGTGGACCACGCGCAGCGGCGGCAGCAGCACGGCCGGTTCCTGGCCGCGGCCCTGGGCGCCGGGCGTGCGGCCCGAGCCGGGCATCTCCGCCAGGGGCAGGCGCAGCGCAAAGACGCTGCCGTGGCCCAGGGTGCTGGTGACGTCGATGCGGCCGTGCATCAGCTCGGCCAGGCGCTGCGACACCGCCAGGCCCAGGCCGTGGCCGGTGTTGGCGCTGCGCGAGGACGAGTCCAGCCGCGTGAAGGGCTGGAACAGGCGCGGCAGGTCGCCGGGGTCGATGCCGAAGCCCTGGTCGCGCACCTCGATGGCACCCAGGCGTTCGTCGGCGGCGGCCTTGCCGGTCAACCAGACGGTGGAGCCCTGCGGGCTGTACTGGATGGCGTTGAGTGCCAGGTTCATCAGGATGGCGCGGGTGTGGTTGGCATCGGCCCACACGGTCAGCGAGGGGCAGTCCACCACCACGGTGATGTGGTGCTGGGCGGCCTGGTCCTCCAGGGCGGCGCGGATCTCCTTGAGCAGCACCGCCAGCTCCACGCGCTGCGGGCGGATGCCCACGGCCTTGTCGTCGAGCTGGGCGAACTCCAGGGCCTGGTCCATCAGCGTCAGCAGCTGCTGGCCGGCGGTGTGGATGTGCTGCAGGTGGCGCTGCTGGGACTCGCTGAGCCCGCCCGGCGCGCCCATGTCCAGCAGTTGGGTGAAGCCCAGGATGGCGTTGAGCGGCGAGCGCATGCTGTGGCTCATGCGCGAGAGGAACTCGACCTTGGCGGCCAGGGCCACCTCGGCTTCCAGGCGGCGGGCGTGCTCGGCGTCGGCGCGGCGCGGCTCGGAGATGTCGGTCAGCACCTCGATGTAGCGGTTGATCTGGCCGTCCGGGCCGTGCACCGGCTGCACCGAGCGGCGCACCCAGAAGGGCTCGCCGTCCTTGCGGTGGTGGCAGACCTCCAGGCGTTCGATGCTGGCGCCCTGGGCCAGGCTCTGGTTGATCTGGGCGACGATGGCCGCGTCGGTGTGCGGGCCGCTGAGCAGCTCTTCGGGCAGCTGGCCGTGGCACTCGGTGAGGCTGAAGCCGGTCAGGCGGGTGAAGGCCGGGTTGACCCAGCTGATGCAGCGGTGCGCGTCGCAGATCAGGATGGCGTCGGTGACGCGGTCGGCCACCAGGGCCAGCTCCTGGTTGGTGGCCTGGGCGCGTTGCAGCGCCGTCTGCAGCTGGCGCACCAGCTGGGCCTGCTGCTCGAAGGCGTCCTGGCGGACATGCAGCTCGTCGAGCAGACGCTGGGCGTCGTCCGACATGGACTCGGAGATGCCCATGGGCAGGGAACGGCGAATGCCTTCCGTGGGCCGGGCGGTTTGCATCTGTGCCATGTCGGTGCTCCTCTTGCTGGTGTCGCGGCCACCTCTGTGGGGCGGTTCTCCGGGGCGACGGCGGGACGATTTCCCGCAACGGTCCAGTCTATGCACTTCGGGGGGTTTTGACCATCCATGACACCGGGGGATAACGCGGAGGTGGCCCCGCGGAGTGTGTGCATTGGTTACGCTGGGCGAACGATTCACCGCCATCCTGCGGTCCATTCACCCACCCGAGGCCGCCATGAGCCAGATCCACGATTTCACCGCCACCAGCATCACCGGCCAGCCCGTGCCCCTGAGCCAGTACCGCGGCAAGGTGCTGCTCATCGTCAACACCGCCAGCAAGTGCGGCTTCACGCCGCAGTTCGAGGGCCTGGAAAAGCTCTGGCAGGCCCACGCCGACCAGGGCCTGGTGGTGCTCGGTTTCCCGTGCAACCAGTTCGGCGGCCAGGACCCGGGCAGCGACGGCGAGATCGCGTCCTTCTGCCAGCTCAACTACGGCGTCAGCTTCCCCATGATGTCCAAGGTCGATGTCAACGGCAGCCACGCCGACCCGCTCTACCAGTGGCTGGTCAAGGAGGCCCCGGGCATCCTGGGCACCCAGTCGATCAAGTGGAACTTCACCAAGTTCCTCGTCGGCCGGGACGGCGCCGTGCGCGGCCGCTATGCCCCCACCGACACCCCGAAGTCCCTCGAAGACGACATCGTGCGGGCCCTGGCGTCGGCTTGATCGGCATCAAATCGCGATCTCCGCGGGGCTTGAATACTGGCCCTGCTGCCGCACCTCGTGCAGTGGCGGCGCTCCCCGCTGGCGCCGGCCCCTCAGCCCCTCACACAGGAGATCACCATGAACCAGCTGTCTCGCTACACCCAGCCGCTGGACGACCTGTTCCGCGGTTTCTTCGTCAAGCCGCTGGACCTGCCGGCGCACCTGTCGACGCAACTGCAGGCCCACCTGCAGCCCCAGTCCATCAAGATGGACGTCAAGGAGCAGGACGAGGCCTACCTCGTGCACGCGGAGATCCCCGGGGCGCGCAAGGAAGACATCCACGTCGAGGTGGACGGCAACCAGGTGTCCATCAGCTCCGAGGTCAAGCAGGAAAAGGAAGTGAAGGACGGCGAGCGCGTGCTGCGCTCCGAGCGCTATTACGGCCAGGTGTCGCGCTCCTTCCAGCTGGCGCACGACATCGACGAGGCGCAAGTCAAGGCCAGCTTCAACAACGGCGTGCTGGAGCTCAGCCTGCCCAAGAAGAAGGCCGTGCCTGGCACCCGCCGCATCACCATCGAGTGATGCGGTGAAGCGCCGCGAGGCGGGGCGTCATGGCCCTGCCATCTGAGGCTTCCAGCATGGGCCGATGAGCACCGCACCTTCCCCAGCCCGCGGCCACACCCGTGAGGATGCCCAGGCCCTGGAGGCCACCTCCCGCCGCGCGCTGCTGGCGGTGGCGGCGCTGCAGCCGCCAGCGGCCCTGCAGGCCCTCGACAGCCACGCCGAGGGCCTGCCGAAGGACGAGGCAGCGCGCCGCCTGCGCCGCCACGGGGCCAATGCCGTGGGCCAGCGCGCCGAGGCGGGCTGGTGGCACCAGTTGCTGCGGCGCCTGGTCAACCCGCTCAACATCCTGCTGCTGACGCTGTCGGGCGTGTCCCTGCTGTCGGGCAATGCCGAGTCGGCCGTCATCATCTTCCTGATGGTGGCGCTCAGCCTGACGCTGGGGATGTGGCAGGAGCGGCGCTCCGGCCGGGCCGCCGCGGCCTTGCGCGCCATGGTGCACACCACGGCGTCTGTGCACCGGCCTGGGCTGGCGGGCGACCATGCCACCGAGGAGTGCCCCATCGAGCGCCTGGTGCCCGGCGATGTGCTGCACCTGTCGGCCGGCGACCTCGTGCCCGCCGATGTGCGCGTGCTGGCCGCGCGCGATTTCTTCGTCAACGAGGCGGCGCTGACCGGCGAGTCCGTGCCCGCCGAAAAGCACGCCCTGGCCGAAACGCCCGAGGCCATCGCGCAGGGCGAGGCCCTGGCGCTGCGCAACACCTGCTTCATGGGCACGCACGTGGCCAGCGGCTCGGCCACGGCGGTGGTGGTGCACACCGGCGCGCGGGCGGTGTTCGGCGGCATCGCCGAGGCGCTGACGGGCGAGCGCGTGCAGACCAGCTTCGAGCGCGGCATCGACAAGTTCACCTGGCTGATGCTGCGCTTCATGGCGGTGATGGTGCCGCTGGTCTTCCTCATCAACGGCCTGAGCAAGCACGACTGGCTGGAGGCGCTGCTGTTCGCCACCGCCGTGGCCGTGGGCCTGACGCCCGAGATGCTGCCCATGCTGGTGACGGTGAACCTGGCCAAGGGCGCGCTGACCATGTCGCGCAAGAAGGTCATCGTCAAGCGCCTGGACGCCATCCAGAACATCGGCGCCATGGACGTGCTCTGCACCGACAAGACCGGCACGCTCACGCAAGACCACATCATCCTGGAGAAGTACGTGGACCTGCGCGGCGAGCCCAGCGACCGCGTGCTCGACTTCGCCTACCTCAACAGCCATTACCAGTCGGGCCTGAAGAACCTGCTCGATGTGGCCGTGCTGAAGTACGCCGAGGTGCACGACAAGCTGCACGCGCAGGGGCTCTACCAGAAGGTCGACGAGATCCCCTTCGACTTCCAGCGCCGGCGCATGTCGGTGGTGCTGGCGCGGGGCGACGAGCACCTGCTGATCTGCAAGGGCGCGGTGGAAGAGGTCTTCAGCGTGTGCCGCCAAGCCGAGGTCGGCGGCGAGTTGATCGAGCTGGACGCCTCCCACCTGGCCGAGGTGCAGGCGGCGAGCCGGCGGCTCAATGAAGATGGCTTCCGCGTCATCGCCATCGCCTACAAGCCCTTGCCGGCCGCCGTGCCCGGCCAGCCGCAGGCGCTGACGGTGGCCGACGAGGCCGAGCTGGTCCTGCTGGGTCACATTGCCTTCCTGGACCCGCCCAAGGAGTCGGCCAAGCCGGCCTTGGCGGCGCTGGCGGCGCACGGCGTGGCGGTGAAGATCCTCACCGGCGACAACGAGGTGGTGACGCGCAAGGTCTGTCGCGACGTGGGGCTGGACGCCGAGCGCGTGCTGCTGGGCCGCGACATCGAGGCCATGAACGACGTGGCCTTGCGCCATGCCGTGGCCGACACGCAGGTCTTCGCCAAGCTCTCGCCGGGGCAGAAGGCGCGCGTCATCGAGGCCTTGCGGGCGCAGGGCCATGTGGTGGGCTACATGGGCGATGGCATCAACGACGGGCCGGCGCTGAAGGCGGCGGACGTGGGCATCTCGGTGGACACGGCGGTGGACATCGCCAAGGAGTCGGCCGACATCATCCTGCTGGAGAAAAGCCTGCTGGTGCTCGACGAGGGCGTGACCGAGGGGCGCAAGGTCTTCGCCAACCTGCTGAAGTACATCCGCATGGGCGCGAGTTCCAACTTCGGCAACATGTTCAGCGTGCTGGGCGCCAGCGCCTGGCTGCCCTTCCTGCCCATGGCGCCCATCCAGGTGCTGAGCAACAACCTGCTCTACGACATCTCGCAGACGGCCATCCCCACCGACACGGTCGACGAGGAGGAGTTGCGCAAGCCGCGCAAATGGGAGATCAACCACATCGCGCGCTTCATGCTGATGGTCGGGCCCATCAGCTCGATCTTCGACTACGTCACCTACGCGCTGATGTTCTGGGGCTTCGGCGCGCAGACGCCGGCCCAGGCGGCGCTGTTCCACACGGGCTGGTTCGTGGAGTCGCTGCTGTCGCAGACGCTGATCATCCACGTCATCCGCACGCAGCGCATCCCTTTGCTGCAAAGCCGCGCCAGCCTGCCGCTGATGGTCACCTCGCTGAGCATCTGCGCGGTGGGCGTGTGGCTGCCGTACTCGCCGCTGGCGCCGTCGCTGGGCCTGGTGGCGCTGCCCTGGCATTACTGGCCCTGGGTGGCGGCCATCCTGCTGTGCTACCTGACGCTGACCCACACGGTGATGGGGGTGATGCGCCGGCGCTTCGGGCTGTGAGGGGCGTGCCCTGGGGCCGGGCGCGCAGCCCGGCGGGGCTCAGGCCGTGGCCAGGCGGTCCAGCCGGGCCAGCAGCTCGACGGGTTCTTCGACCTCGGTGCGCACCGCGCCCGGGTAGATGCGGCCTTCGTTGCCATCCAGCGTGAGCACCTCGCCTTCGCGCAGCACGACCTCGCCCTCGCGGGTGTCGAAGGTGGCGGTGCGGGCGGCCTCGTCGAGGTGCAGCGCGGCGCAGCCCACCAGGCAGACCTTGCCCATCTGGCGGGCCACCACGGCGGCGTGCGAGGTGCGGGCGCCGCGGGCCGTCAGCAGGCCTTGCGCGGCTTCCAGCGCTGCGATGTCGCTGGTCTCGGCGTCGCGGCGCAGCAGGATGACTTGCGCCCCGGCGGCGTGGCGCGCACGGGCGCGGGCCTCGTCGAAGGCGATCTCGCCGCAGGCCACGCCGCTGCAGGCCGTGGCGGCGCTGGCGAGGGGCTGCAGGGCCTGCGGCGCCAGCGTGCCGCCTTCCGGCGCGCTGGCGCTGGCGTCCTGCGGGCCATCGGCGACCACGCGGGTGCGCGACAGCATCTCGCGGGTGAGGCCGGCCGTGCGCTGGCGCGCCACCTCCGCGGTGATCAGGCCTTCGTCGAACAGGTCGAGGGCGATGCGGGCGGCGGCCTGCGGCGTGCGCTTGCCGTTGCGGGTCTGCAGCATGTAGAGCCGGCCGTCCTGCACGGTGAATTCGAAGTCCTGCATGTCGCCCAGGTGCAGCTCCAGCTGGTGGGCGGCTTCCTGCAGCGCCGTCCAGGCGGCCGGCAGGACCTGGGCCAGGGCGTCGTGGCCGTGGGCGCTGCGGCGGCCCGAGACCACGTCCTCGCCCTGCGCGTTGAAGAGGAAGTCCACCCACAGGTGCGGCTCGCCGGTGGCCGGGTCGCGGGTGAAGCCGACGCCGGCGCCCGAGTGGCCGCCCGCGTTGCCGAAGACCATGGTCTGCACCGTCACCGCCGTGCCCAGGGTGTCGGGCAGCTGGTTGACGCGGCGGTATTCGATGGCCTTGGGGGACTGCCAGGACGCCAGCACGGCCGAGATGGCCTGCGAGAGCTGCGCGACCGGGTCCTGCGGGAAGGGCCGGCCGGCCTCGCGGACGTAGGCATCGAGGTGCTGCTGGGTGAGGGTGCGCAGTTCGGCGAAGTCCAGCGTGCGTTCGTCGCGGCCGGCGGTGAGCGCGGTCACCTGCGCCTCGAAGCGCTCACCGGGGATGCCGGCCACGACCTCGCCGAAGCTGGCCACCAGGCGGCGGTAGGCGTCCCAGGCCAGGCGCGGGTTGCCGCCCTGGCGGATCAGGCCGGGCAGGGTGGCGTCGCACAGCCCGATGTTGAGCAGCGTCTCCATCATGCCGGGCATGGAAACGGGCGCGCCCGAGCGCACCGACAGCAGCAGCGGGCGGCGCCGGTCGCCCAGGCCCAGGCCGCAGCGCGCCTCCAGGGCACGCAGGCCGTCGGCCCAGGTGGCGGGGCGGCCGGCCTGGCAGCGGCTGTCGGCATCGGTGCAAAAAGCCGTGCCCAGCACGAAGGCCGGTGGCACGGTCAGGCCGATGTCGGCCATGCGCAGCAGGTTCCAGGCCTTGAAGCCCATGGTCTGGGCGCTGGCGGTGGCGCGTTGCGCGGCCAGGGCATCCTGCGGGCCGCAGCCGATGAGGTAGAGGTCGCTGCTCATGGTGGATGGCGATGGGTGGGCGAAGGCCGGCTTCAGGCCACCGTGGCGGCCTTGTTGAACACCACCTCGCGCAGCGCGTAGCTGGCCGACAGCAGGCGGTCGGAGGCCAGCTCCAGCGTCAGGGCCAGGTCGTTGGCCAGCATCAGCGAGGGCGCGTCTTCCAGCGCGTGCAGGATGGCGCGGCGGGCCTGGCGCAGCAGGTCGTCGCACTGGCGCTCGGCCCGCAGCACGGCCCAGGTGGCGGCCAGGAAGGCATCGCTGTCCTCGCTGCTGCCGGGCTCGCCCTGCTCGCCGAGGTGGCGGGCGATCGCCAGGGCGCGGATGTGGTCCTGCGTGGCCTGCAGCACCGTCTGCGCCAGCCGGGACAGGGCCTGGCGCACCTCCTGCGTCCAGCCCTTCTGGTGGTGGTCGGCGATGAGGCTGAGCATGAAGGCGGCTTCTTCCAGCGCGTCGGCCACGTCGTCGGAGATGGTCAGCAGGCGCGCCACGGGCTGCCAGCGCGGCAGGCGGGTGGCCTCGTCGCGGGCCTGCATGACGATGTGGTCGGCGCGGCGCTCCCAGGCCTTGGCGCGGGCGGCCACGTCATCGGCGACCTCGCGCAGGCCGTCGTGGCCGTGGTCGAGCGCGTCGCTGACGGCCTGGGCCAGGGTCTGGCAGTAGGCGGCGTGCTCGTCGAGCAGGTCGAACTCGGTGGTGCGGCGCTGCACCTGGCGGGCCAGCAGCATGCGGGTTTCGTCGGCCACCAGGGCGATGGGCTGGCCGTTCATCAGGGCCTGGGTGGACAGGCGCATGACGTCGAGCAGGAAGGTGCGCGCCTGCGTCTCGCCCAGCACCTCGTCGAGGCGGTCGCCGATGCGGAAGGTGCCGCTGCCCACGGCCTGCATGGCCGAGAAGATCAGGCGCTCGCCCCCGGCCTTCAGCCAGGCCATGTGGCCGACCTCGTTGTCGGCCGCGGCGGTCAGCACGGCGATGGCGCCTTCTTTGTCGACGAAGTTGACCAGGCGCTTGCGGGCGCGGTTCCAGTCGATGAGGAAGACGATGGCCGCGCCGATGCCTTCGAGCGTGCGTGCCAGGCGGATGCGGTCTTCGCACTCGAAGCGGGCGTTGCCCACGGTGTAGGCCTGGCCTTCGTTGAGGTCGGGGGCCACGCGCGAGGACATGTCCGACCAGCTCGCGCCCAGCGGGTTGAGCAGGGCCTGGAAGAAGGCGAAGCGGGTGCGGTGCAGGTCGGAGTAGGTGAGGGTGACTTCCAGCCCCTGCACATTGATGACCAGCACGTGCGCGTCGTTGGTGCCGATGTCGTTTTGCAGCAGCAGGCGCTCGCCGTCGCGCGTGGCCGCGGTGTCCAGGCCGGGGTGGTCGAACTTCAGCGGGGCGGTGCGGTGCAGGCCGCGCATGAAGGCCTCGACCAGCGGGCGGTCGTCGTCGGCCAGTTGCCAGACGTGGGCCCCGGCGATGACTTCGCTGGCCAGCTCGGCGGCCAGGCGGTTGATGGCCTTGTGCAGGTCCATGATGAGCAGGTGCAGGCTGTCGTCGCTGTGGTCCTCGTGGCGGTGGCCGTGCGTGAGGCTGTGCAGCTGCTGGCGGTCGAGCTGTTCCCCGTGCAGCGCGTCCAGCCACTCCTGCCACTGGTGCACGCGCAGGTGGGGCTCGGCGTCGGTGGTGCTGGACTCCAGCACCGGTCGGGCCATGATGGCGAGGTCGTCGTTGAGGGCGGCCACCAGGCGGTCGAGCTCGGGGATGAGCAGGATGTCGCCGCGGCCGTCCTTGCCGTGCGCATGGTCATGGCCATGGTCGTGTGCGCCATCGTGGTGCGCGCTGCCACGCACCCGGCTGGCGCCGGCGGGCAGGTCGTGCAGCCAGGTGGCCGCCCCCAGGCCCAGGGCGGCGAGTTCGCGGCCCAGGTCCAGCGCGTCGCGCTCGGGGTGGTCGGCATGGGCCACGGCGGCCTGCAGCACGCTGAGGTAGAGCTTGAGCCGGTCATTGGCCGCCAGGGCCGCGTTGACCCACACCGGCATCATCAGGCCCCGCTGTCCCAGCATGGCCACCGCCTGACTCTTCTGCATCTGCACCCCTCCCGGTTGAAGAGGATTCAGTCTGGGCGGGCCATGTGACGAAACCATGGCAAGCTCACGGTGGCCGTGTGGCAGGGAACTGATCCTTGTGGCACATCAAAAGCAAGGACCAGGCCAAAGGCGAGCACGCCGCAGGGGCTTGGCCTTGCTGCTTCAATCACAGCCGCCTTCCAACCCACCTCCAGAGGAATCCGAATGAAGCTGATGGACTACGGCGTCAAGCCGATCGACTTCCAGAACCCCGCCTCCGCCTCCGGCGTGCCCGGTGCCGCCGAAGGCCTGTCGCGCCGCTCCTTCGTCGTCACCTCGCTGGCCAGCGGCTTTGCCGTGGCGGCGCAACCCGTGCTGGCCCAGGCCATCACCACCGACACCCGGGGCCTGGTGGCCGGCGAGGTCAGCCTGCCCGTGGCCGACGGCAAGATCCCGGCCTACGTGGCCCGCCCGGCCAAGGCCGGCAAGCACCCCGTGGTGCTGGTGGTGCAGGAGATCTTCGGCGTGCACGAGCACATCAAGGACATGTGCCGCCGTTACGCCAAGATGGGCTACTACGCCATCGCGCCGGAGATGTTCGCGCGCCAGGGCGATGTCTCCAGGATGACGGACATCGGCGCGATCCTGTCGCAGGTGGTCTCCAAGGTGCCGGACGCGCAGGTCTGCGCCGACCTGGATGCCGCCGTGGCCTTCGCCAGGGCCAGCGGCCACGCCGACGCCCGCCGCGTGGGCCTGGTCGGCTACTGCTGGGGCGGCCGCACCGCCTGGGTCTACGCCCGCCACAACCCGCAGCTCAAGGCCGCGGTGGCTTACTACGGTCTGCTCAGCGGCATGAAGTCCGACATCAAGCCGGCCGACCCGGTCGACTTCGCGGCCGAACTCAAGGTGCCCGTGCTGGGCCTGTACGCCGGCACCGACGCCTTCGTGAAGGCCGAGGTGGTGGACCAGATGCGCGCCGGCATCGCCAAGTCGGGCAGCGGCTCGGAAATCGTCGTTTTCCCCAACGTCAACCACGGCTTCAACGCCGACTACCGCCCGACCTACGACAAGGGCGCGGCGCTGTACGCGCAGAAGCTCGCCTTCGACTGGTTGAAGGACCACGGCGTCTGATACATATTGTTTCAATTTGCCGCATCAGGCCTTGTCAGGATGTGCGGGGCTCGCGCGACTGAGAGCCTGTGCGCACACGGTGTGCGTGCCGTTCCACCCCATCCGCGCTTCACCCGCACCTCACAAGGACCTGACCATGAACCTCAAAGCCATCGCCACCCTCGCCGCCACCCTTGCCGCCTCGACGGCCTTCGCGGGCGCAGCCGCCGACAAGAAGTGCGGCGCCGGTTCCTGCAGCAAGAAGGCGGCCTCCGCCAAGGCCGCTGCCTCCGGGGCTTCCGCGGCCGCGGCCGGTGCCTCCGACGCTGCCTGCTCGAAGAAGGAAGGCTCTTGCAGCAAGAAGGAGGCCTCTTGCGCCAAGAAGGACAAGATGGACGCCGCCTGCAGCAAGAAGTGAGCGGACGGGGCGCGCCATGACGGCCATGATCGGCCTGGGTTTTCGCCGCGAGATGGCGGACTGGGACCTGTTCTCTCTGCCCGCCGCGTTCTTCGAGGTGGTGCCGGAGAACTGGATCCGCCGCGACCGCGCGCCCCTGCACCGGCTCATCGAGGGGGGACGCCCCGTTCATCTGCACGGCGTCTCGTTGAACCTGGGCGGGCACACCGAGCTGTCCCCCGCCTTCCTGGGCGACATCCGCGCGCTGCTCGATGAACTCGGGCAGCCGCACTGCTCGGACCACCTGGCCGCCAGCGGCGACGCCCACCAGCTCTACGACCTCTTCCCCATCCCCTTCACCGAGGCCGAGGTGCGGCGGGTGAGCGAGCGCATCGCCCGCGTGCAGGACGCGCTGGGCCGGCGCATCGCCGTGGAGAACAGCACCTGGTACACCAACGTCGGCGAGATGTCCGAGCTGGACTTCCTCAACGAGGTCACGCGGCAGGCCGATTGCGACATCCTGCTGGACCTCAACAACATCGTGGTCAACCACAAGAACCACGCTGGCCAGGCGCACGGCGAGCAGGGCCTGGGCGGGATGGCGCTGGCGGACTTCGTGCAGGGCCTGGACCAGCGCCGCGTCACCTACCTGCACGTGGCCGGCCATGAGTTCGACGAGCGGTTCGGCATGCACATCGACACCCACAGCCAGCCCGTCGAAGCGGGCACGCGCGAGATGGCCCGCCACCTCCAGCGCGAGTGGGGCGTCCCCGTGCTGCTGGAGTGGGACAACGACGTGCCCACCCAGGACGTCATCCACCAGGAGCTGGCATGTCTGCGTTCTACGACCACGTGAGGGGCCTCAGCGACGAGGTGCCTGCGGGCTACACCGAAGCCGGCATGCGGGTGTACCGGCACCTGGTCTACCTGGGCGCGGCGCAGCTCATCGAGGCGCACTTCCCCCACATGCGTCGCGAGCTGGGTGAAGCCGACTGGCGCACCCTGATCGAGGCCTTCGTGCGGCAATCGCGCTGGACCTCGCACCACTACGGAGACCTCCATGACGAATTCCTTGCTTTCCTGGCGCGAGAGGCTGCTTGAGGCCGCGCGCGATGGCGTTCACGACCTGGGCTTGCTGGCTTTGCGCCTGTGGCTGGCCCAGGAGTTTGTGGCCGCGGGCCTGACCAAGCTGTCGGGTGGGTGGCAGGCGCCCGAGTGGTTCGCCGCGCTGCAGTTCCCGCCGTTGCTGCGGGCCTTGCCGGTGGACGCCAACTGGACGCTGGCCGGGCTGGGCGAGGTGGGGCTGGGCCTGGCCTTGTGCCTGGGCCTGTTCAGCCGGGCTTCGGCGCTGGGCCTGCTGTTCATCACCTGGGTGGCGGTCTACACCGTGCACTTCGACCTGGGCTGGGCCGGCTGGAACGCGATCGACACCGAGGCGGGGCAGGGCTTCAAGGTCCCCCTGATGATGGCGGTCATGCTGTGCGCCATCGTGACCCAGGGTGGCGGGCGCTATGCCGTCGATGCATGGCGCCAGGGCCGTGCGCATGGGCTGCGCCCCGCTTGAGCCGATGGGTGCTGAAGAACTGGCCCGCTGGGCACACGAGTGGCGCACCCCGATGCTGCGCTTCGCACAACTGCACCTGCAGCCGCGGGACGAGGCCGAGGACGCCGTGCAGGAGGCCTTGCTGGCGGCCCTGCATGCGCTGGCCGACCGCGGCGAACAGCAGGACCCGCGCCGCTACCTCTTCGGCATCCTCAAGCACAAGGTCACCGACCGGCTGCGCCAGAAGTACCGGCAGCAGGCCTGGGTGTCGCTCGACGAGGGCGATGACCTCGACGCGGTGCTGTTCGACCAGCGCGACCACTGGGTGGGCAGCGCGGCGCCGGCGGCCTGGCGCACGCCCGAGGCGCAGCTGGAAAACGACCAGTTCTTTGCCGTGGTGGACCTGTGCATCGAGGCCTTGCCGCCCAAGCCGGCCCGCGTGTTCAGCATGAAGGAGCTGCTGGACTGCGAGGCCGACGAGGTCTGCGCGGTGCTGCGCATCAGCAAGGCCGATTACTGGCAGTGCATGAGCCGTGCGCGCAAGCAGCTTCAGCTCTGCCTGACGCAGCGCTGGTTTGAGGGGGTGGCGCGATGATGAGGTGCAAGGAATACGTCTTCCTGCTCAGTTCCGGGCAGCTGGCCGAGGCCCCGCTGGGCACCCGTCTGGCCGGTGCGGCCCACCGGCTGATGTGCCGTCACTGCCGGGCGTTCACCGCCAACGACCGCGCCCTCAGCGCGGTGCTGGCGCAGCACGCCGAGCGTGTGCAGGAGGGGGATGCCGCCAGCGGGGATGCAGGCGAGGCGACGAGCCCGCCCGCCAGGCCACCTGAAGGGGGTTGATGGCGCAGGCGCTCAGGCGCTGGCCCACTGGCTGGTCAGGCCCGGCTCCACGCGGTTGCGGCCGGCCCGCTTGGCCTGGTAGAGGTGGTGGTCGGCGTGGTTCACGGCCTGTTCCGGGTTGGCATCGGCCAGAGAGGCCTCCTGCACGCCGATGCTGACCGTCACCTGGCCCACCGCGCCGGCCTGGGTGAACGCGTGCGTGGCCACGGCGTGGCGCAGCTTCTCGGCCACCAGCAGGGCATTGTCCTGTCGCGTCATGGGCAGGATGACCATGAACTCCTCGCCGCCGGTGCGGCCCACGAAGTCGATGTCGCGCAGCGAGCGGCGCAGGATGGCGGCGACCTGCTGCAGCACCACGTCGCCGATGGCGTGGCCGTGGGTGTCGTTGATCTGCTTGAAGAAGTCGATGTCCAGCATCAGCACCGCATAGGGCTGGTGGCTGCGGCGAAAGCGCGCGAACTCGGCGCTCAGGCGCTCGTTGGACTGGAGCCGGTTGGGCACGCCGGTCAGGGCGTCGGTGCGGGCCAGCTGGTTGAGCTCGGTGTTGAGCCGCTGCAGCTCGGCCGTGCGCGCGGCCACCTTGCCCTCCAGGTCGCGGTTGCTCTCGGACAGCGCGTCCTTTTGCTGCTTGAGGGTGGCGTACATGCCCTGCATGGCCGAGGCCAGGCCCCGCAGTTCATTGGAGCCGAAGCGGGCGTCGAATGTCACGCCGTCCTCGCCCCGCTCGATGCGGTGGGCCGCGCGGGTCAGGCGTTGCAGCGGGCGGCTGACGCGGCCGGCGCCCACCCAGACGAGCAGCAGGAGCGCAGCGCTGGAGATGCTGGCCACCACCAGGATGACGTTCTGCAGCTCGCGCACGCTGGCGATCACGGTGGCCTCCGGCTGGCGCACGACCACGCGCCAGCCCAGGGGCGTGGCGGCGACCGGGTCCTTGATGGTGCTGGCGGCGCTGAGGAACATCTGGCCCGCCCCCCAGTCCAGGAAGGCCGCGTTGCGGCGGTCGCTCAAGCGCTCGGGGGGCGGCATGTTCAGGCCGCTGGGCGTGCGGGTGGGGTAGATGACCTCGTTGCGCTGGTTGACGATGAACATCTCCAGGCCCAGGGCATCGGCATGGGCGGGGCGGACCACCTGGAGCACATCCCCCGCCCAGCGCCAGTGGGCGTGCGAGGCCAGCACGGCCCGCACACGGCCTTGCGCGTCGCGCACCGGCGAGGCGAAGTCGATGAAGCGCACGGGCTGGGTGCCCTCGCTGGGCAGCAGCCGGGCCAGCAGCAGGGCCTCGTGGACGTCGCCCACATAGACCTGCGCCTGCCCCTGCTTGAACCAGGGGCGCTTGGCCACGCTCTGGCCGACCAGGTGGTCGGACGTGGCGGCGCGCACCTGGCCGTCGGTGTCGGTCAGCCCGATCCAGGAGTAGTAAGGGTAGGAGTGCTGCAGCCGCTCCAGGCTGGCGCGGAACTCCGGGCTGTCCAGCGAGGCGTTGCGGTACAGCGGCGTCTGGGCCAGCAGCTCGATTTCGCGGCGGCGCTCGACCAGGTTCTCGGCGATGACCGTGGCCCCGGAGGTGGCCAGGGCGTGGAGGTATTCGTGGCGGTCTTGCAGCAGCTGCTCGCGGTGGACCTGGCTCACGTAGATGTACGTGGGCAGGCCGACCAGCAGGGACAGGCAGCCGAAGAGCAGCGCCATCCGGCTGCGGAAGGAGGAGGGGATCAGCGAGGTGGGCACCAGCGATGACAGCAAGCTTCGCTCCTGGGCCCAGTGGCCGATTTCGGGATGTCCGCGCAACGTCCGGCATCCCGGGCGAGCATCGGGTCGCATTATGCATGCGCCGGGTCCCGCGGCATGGGGCGCCAAGGTCCCCGAAGGGCGGGGCGAGGATGCGGCGGGCGGCGTCGGTCAGCGCGCCGACAGGCCGTCGAAGGTGGCCGAGTTCACCCAGTCGAGGATCTGCCCGTGGGTGTACTGGCCCGATGCCTTGAGCATGCCCACCACCGGGTCGCAGGCGCGCGCAAACAGCGTGTAGAGCAGCAACTCGGCAGGCAGGGCAGGGTTGAGCTTGCCGCGCGCCTGGGCATCGGCGATCCAGGTGCCGAGCTTGTTGCTCAGTGCGATCAGCCGGTCCATGTAGTCGTCGTTGGCCTGCAGTGACGCGCTCAGGCTGGAGTTCTGCGCGGGCAGGGAGGGCATGTCGCCTTCCAGCTGGCTTTGCATGGCCCAGCGCGCCACGGCCTTGAGCTGGTCCAGGGCGTCGACCTTGCCTTCGGCGCGGGCCGCCTGTTCGCGCAGGCCATCCACGAAAGCCAGTGCGCGGTCCAGCACCGCCACCATGGCCGCTCCGGCCAGCTCTTCCTTGGACGTGAACAGCTTGTAGAGGCTGGCCTTGGCCATGCCGGCTTCGGCGGCCACCTCGTCCACGGTCATGGCGTCGTAACCCTTGGTCGCGAGCAGCCGGTTGACGGCCACCACGATGGCTTCTTCGCGCACGCGCTGCAGTTGTTGGCGGATGGACGCTCGGGCAGTCATGCGCCATTGTAGGCGCTTCAGGTCAAAGGCAATACCCATAAGTGCAAAATTGGTACTGATGGGTTATATTTTGAACTGATCGGTTCACGAATTGATCTTTGTCGTCCACTCTGGAGTTGCCATGCACCGTGTCGCTGTCGTTGGATCGGGTGTCGGAGGGCTGGCTGCCGCCTGGCAACTCCGTGCCCAGCCGCAGGTGCAGGTCACCCTGTTCGAGGCGGGCGAGCACTTCGGGGGGCACGCCAACACGGTCGACCTGACGCTGGAGGGCATCACCCACGGCGTGGACACCGGCTTCCTGGTGTTCAACCACCGCACCTACCCCTTGCTGACGCGGCTGTTCGCCGAGATCGGCGTGGAGACGGCCCCGGCCGACATGTCGTTCTCCGTGCAGGTGCCCTCGGGGCGGGGGGCTGGCAATGCGCTGGAGTGGAGCGGCACCTCGCTCGACACCGTGTTCGCGCAGCGGCGCAACCTGCTGCGCCCCACCTTCTGGCGCATGCTGGCCGACATCGTGCGCTTCAACCGCCTGTGCACGGGCATCGCCGAACGCCAGGCCGAGGGGGCCTTGCGGCAGTCCATCGGCGATTTCCTGGACGCGCACCGTTTCAGCCAGGCCTTCCGCCGGGACTACCTCCTGCCCATGCTGGGCTGCATCTGGTCCTGCCCGACCGAGCAGATGCTGCGCTTTCCGGTGGCCACGATGATCCGCTTCTGCCACAACCACGGCCTCATCCAGGTCACCGACCGGCCGCAGTGGCACACGGTCCGCGGCGGCTCACGCCACTATGTGCAGCGCCTGCTGCGCGACATCGCCGACCACCGGCTGCGCAGCCCGGTGCTGAGCCTGCAGCGGATGGCGCACGGCGTGGTGCTGCAGACACCGGACATGACGGCGACGTTCGACGCGGTCGTGCTGGCCTGCCACAGCGACCAGGCCCTGGCCTTGCTGGGAGCCGGTGCAAGCCCGCAGGAGCGCGAGGTGCTCGGCGCCATCCGCTACCAGACCAACACGGCCGTGCTGCACACCGACGCATCCGTGCTGCCGCAGCGCCGCGCGGCGTGGGCGGCCTGGAACTACGAACGCGCCGACGACGACCAGGAGCAGGCCCGCGTCTGTCTGCACTACCTGCTCAATGTGCTGCAGCCCCTGCCCTGGCAGCAGCCGGTGATCGTCTCGCTCAACCCGAATCGCCCGATCGACGAGCGGCAGGTGCACCAGCGCATCGACTATGCGCACCCGGTGTTCGACATGGCCGCCATCGACGCCCAGCGCCGCGTGCCCGAGTTGCAAGGCCGGCAGCGCACCTGGTTCTGTGGCGCCTGGTGTGGCCATGGCTTCCACGAGGACGGCTGGCGCTCCGGCCTGGCGGCGGCCGAGGGCCTGCTGGCCGCGCAAGCGACCTGGCCGGGCGCGGCCATGCAGGGGGCGGCATGACGCCCGCGGCGCCGCAGCACGTGGCCCAGATCGGCTTCGGCCAGGTCTGGCACCAGCGCCTGCGGCCCTGTCGGCATGCCTTCCGCTACGGCAGCTATTTCCTCATGCTGCCCCTGCGCAGCCTGCGTGCCCAGCCCAGTGCGATCCTGGCGCGCAACCGCAGGGGCTGGCTCAGCTTCCACGATGCCGACCACGGCGAAGGCGGGCCGGATGCCCTGGCCTGGTTCGAGGGCCTGCTGGCACAGGAAGGCCTCACCGATGTGGATGGCGAAGTCTGGCTGCAGACCTTCCCGCGCGTGCTGGGTCACACCTTCAAGCCGGTGAGCTTCTGGTACGCCCACCGGGCCAATGGCGAGCTGGCCGCCGTGCTCGCGGAAGTCAACAACACCTTCGGCGAACGCCATGGCTACCTGCTCAGCGGCCCGTCGTTGGCCTGGGGCAGCGAGCTGCACGCCGACAAGGTTTTCCACGTCTCGCCGTTTTGCAGCACGCAGGGGCAGTACCGCTTCCGCTTCCAGCGCAGCGACACCGACCAGGGGGTGCGCCACGACGTGCGCATCGACCTCATCGATGCCGATGGGCCGCTGCTGCAAACCAGCCTGGGCGGCCACCTGGTCGCGCTCGATGCGGCCAGCCTGCGGCGTGCCTTCGTCGGCACCCCGCTGATGACGCTGGGCGTGGTGCTGCGCATCCACTGGCACGCGCTGCGCCTGTGGCTCAAGCGCGTGCCCTTCTTCCACAAACCTGCCGCGCCTGAGCGCTTCGTCACCCGATGAACTCGACCACCGCCCCCCGCCTGGCCTCATCCACGACCCAGCCCGTGGCCATCCCGCGCGCCGCGCGCCAGGTGCTCCAGCTGCTGGAGCGGCTGCCCATCGGCCAGCTGGAGCTGCAGTTGCCCGACGGCCGCACCCTGCGCTGCCCGACGCGGCCGGCCCACCGCGCCGAAGAGGCCCCGGCCGCGCCGCGCGCCAGCCTGCAGGTGCACGACTGGGGCGTGTTCGAGCGCACGCTGCGCAGCGGCGACATCGGCTTTGCCGAGGGCTACATCGAGGGGCAATGGGACAGCCCCGACCTGGCCGGCCTGATGCGCCTGATGCTGGCCAACCGCGGGCACATCGAACGCGTGGTGTACGGCACCTGGTGGGGCGCGCTGTGGCACCGCCTGCGGCACCTGCGTCGGCGCAACACGCGCACCGGCAGCGCCCGCAACATCCATGCGCACTACGACCTGGGCAACAGCTTCTACCGCCTCTGGCTCGACCCGACCATGAGCTACAGCGCGGCCCTGTTCGATGGGCAGGACCGTGCCACGGGCGATCTGCAGGAGGCGCAGCGGGCCAAGGTGCGCCGTGCCTTGAAGGAGGCCCGGGTGCAGGCCGGCAGCCGCGTGCTGGAGATCGGCTGCGGCTGGGGCGGCCTGGCGGAGGTGGCTGCGCGCGAGTGCCAGGCCCACGTGACGGGCGTGACGCTGTCGCGCGAGCAACTGCAGTGGGCGCAGGCCCTGGCCCACAGCGCCGGGCTCGACCACCTCACCGAGTTCCGCTACCAGGACTACCGCGACCTGCCGCGGCAGCACGCGGGCCAGCCCTTCGACGCCATCGTCTCCATCGAGATGTTCGAAGCGGTCGGCCGTGAGTACTGGGGCGACTACTTCAAGACGCTCCATGCCTGCCTCAAGCCGGGCGGGCAGGCCTGCGTCCAGACCATCACCATCCGCGACGACCTGTTCGACCGCTACGTGCGTTCCACCGACTTCATCCAGCAGTACATCTTCCCCGGCGGCCTGCTGCCCTCGCCCGCCATGTTCGAGAAAGCGGCGCGCGAGGCCGGCTTCGAGGTCGTGAACCGCTTCGCCTTCGGGCCCGACTATGCCGAGACCCTGAGGCGCTGGCGCGCGGCCTTCGACCGCGAGATCGAGCGCGTGCAGACGCTGGGCTTCGACCCGCGCTTCGTGCGCATCTGGACCTTCTACCTCACCTACTGCGAAGCCGCCTTCGACAGTGGCAACACCGACGTCATGCAGTTCACGCTGCGCAAGCGGCCATGACCGCCACACATTCGCCGGGCCGGCGCGCCGTGCTCGCCGGCGCCTTCTGCAGCCTGATGGAGCGCCCCATGACCACCCTTGCCGCCCCTTCCTCCACTGTCGCGCTCCCCCCCGAGTTGCGCACCGAATGGCCCCAGGCCCAGCTGATCGGGCAAGGCGCGCTGCGCTTCTTCGGCCTGCTCGTGTACGACGCCCGCCTGTGGGCCCCGCAGCGCCTGCAAGCCGAGCGCTACGAGCAGCAGCCCTTCGCGCTGGAGCTGAGCTATGCGCGCAAGCTCGATGGCGAAGCGATTGCCGAGCGCTCCATCGCGGAGATGCGCCGGGTCGCGCCATTTGGCGATGCCCAGGAAAAGCGCTGGTTGGCCACGATGAAGCTCGCCTTCCCGGACGTGGGCGCCAACGACCGCTTGCTGGGCCTCCACAACGGGCAGGGCGAGGTGCGCTTCTTCCACAACGGCCGCCAGACGGCCCAGCTGGCCGACCGCGAGTACGCGCGCCTGTTCTTCGGCATCTGGCTGGCCCCGCAGACCTCGGCGCCGGCCCTGCGCGCGTCCCTGCTGGGCCTGGGCGAGTAAGGCCTTGCTCGGGCAGGACGCCACCATGGCCACCCCACCGAACGCCATGCCCTGGGCCTATGGGCTTCTGGGCGTGCCACTGGCCTTTGGTGCCTTGCCCCTGTACGTGGCCTTGCCCCACCACTACGCCCAGTACCCGGGGATGGACCTGCGCACGCTCGGCGTGACCGTGCTGCTGGCGCGGGTGCTGGATGCCGTGGTCGACCCGGCGGTGGGCCGCTGGAGCGATGCGCTGCTGCGCCACAGCGAGCGCCGCACCTGGGCGCTGGCCTGCGTGGGTGGCGTGGCGCTGGCAGGCAGCTTCGCGGCGCTGTGGCAGGTGCCCGAGGGGATCTCGCCGTGGCTGTGGCTGATGGCCATGCTGCCGCTGTGCACCCTGGCGTGCAGCAGCCTGACCATCGTGCACCAGGCCTGGGGCACGCGCTGGGCCGGCTCGCCGCTCTGGCGTGCGCGCATCGCCGCCTGGCGCGAGGGCGCAGCGCTGCTGGGGGTGATCTTCGCCAGCGCCCTGATCGGCCTGCAACACAGCCTGTGGCTGAGCCTGGGCCTGGCCGTCGGGCTCGTGCTGGGCTTGCTGGGTTTGCGGCGGACCTTCGGCTGGTTGTCACAGGATGAGGCGCCTGTGGCGGCAGACCGGCCCGCCGGCCCAAGCGGGGCTCATCGGCCTGCTCCTCGCAGGCCATCCTGGCTGGCCCCCTGGCTGATGCCTTGGCAGAAACCGGCGTTCCGTCGCCTGATCGCGGTCCACCTGCTCAACGGGGTGGCCGCGGCCATCCCGGCCACGCTGCTGCCCTTCTTCGTGGCCGACCGCTTGCAGGCGCCCGCCATGCAGGGGGTGTTCCTGCTGGGCTATTTCGGCGCGGCGGCCCTGGCCATGCCGCTGTGGCTTCGCCTGATCGCGCGGCGCGGCCTGGCCCCCACCTGGCGCCTCGGCATGGCTTGCACGGTGCTGGCGTTCGCGCTGACGCCGCTGCTGCAGCCAGGGGATGTCTGGCCCTTCTTCGCCATCTGCGTGGCCAGTGGCACGGCCCTGGGGGCGGATCTCGCCGTGCCTGGGGCCTTGCTGACCGGGGTGGTGCATGGCCATGGGCAGGAAGCCGCCCCGGCCTCGGCCGCCCGGCATGCCGGCCTGCATGCCGGCTGGTGGGCGTTCAGCGGCAAGTTGAGCCTGGCCCTGGCCGCGGGCCTGAGCCTGCCCTTGTTGCAGGCCTGGGGTTACCAGAGTGGCAGCCGCGATGCGGCGGCCGTGCAAGCACTGGTGCTGGCCTATGCCGGCCTGCCCTGTGTGTTGAAGCTGCTGGCCGCGGCCACCTTGTGGTGGAGCGAGAAGCAACATCCCGAATGGAGCGCGTGCGCATGACAGATCACCCCACCTTCACCCGCGTCCGCCGCCACTGAGCCATGCCCCTCAACCCTCCCATCCGACACTGGCAAGGCCGCGTGGTCTGGATCGTCGGGGCCTCGTCGGGCATCGGCCGGGCCACGGCGGCGGCGCTGCACCGCGCAGGCGCGCGGGTGATCGTGTCTGCCCGCCAGGCCACGGCCCTGGCCGAGTTCGAGCGCGAGCACCCCGGCGCCATCGCCCTGCCCATGGACGCCACCGCCCCCCAGGCCGCCCGGCAGGCCCTGGCCCGCATCGCGCAAAGCTGCGGGCAGGTGCCCGACCTGGTCCTCTACTGCGCAGGCCACTACAAGGCCCAGCGTGCCGACGCTTACGACCTGCAGGAAATGCGCAAGCACCTGGCCGTCAATTACGAAGGCGTGCTGCACTGGCTCGATGCGGTCCTGCCCGCCCTGCTCCAGGCCGGGCGTGGGCACATCAGCCTGGTGGGCAGCGTGGCGGGCTACCGGGGCCTGCCCATGTCGCTGGCCTACGGGCCGACCAAGGCGGCGCTCAACAACCTGGCCGAATGCCTCTACCTGGACCTGCACCCGCGCGGCCTGGGCGTCTCCATCGTCAACCCGGGCTTTGTCGACACGCCGTTGACCGCGCAGAACGCGTTCGCCATGCCCCAACTCATCACGCCCGAGGAGGCCGCGCAGGAGATCATCGCAGGCTGGGCGCAAGGCCGTTTCGAGATGAACTTCCCCCGGCGCTTCACCTTCTGGATGCGCCTGCTGCGCCACCTGCCCGACACCTGGTTCTTCGCGGCCGTGCGCCGCGTGACCCGCGCCTGAGAGACCGCCCATGACACCCGACCCACGCTTGGCACGCATCGTCCACGCCTACGAAACCTTGAGCGAGGACACCGTGCAGGCCCTGGTGGACCTGTATGCCGCCGACGCCACCTTCAAGGACCCGTTCAACGACGTGAGCGGGCGTGACGCCATCGCGCGCATCTTCCGCCACATGTTCTCCGCCGTCGACCAGCCGCGTTTCCAGGTGCGGGAGGCCATCGCGCAAGGCGAGCAGGCCTTCCTGACCTGGGACTTCCATTGCCGCGGGAGCGTCTCCGGCCAGGTGCTGTGCATCCATGGCGCCACCCACCTGCGCTTCGGTGCGGACGGGCGCGTCATCCGCCACCGAGACTACTGGGACGCCGCCGAGGAGCTCTACGCCAAGCAGCCGCTGCTGGGCGGCCTGATGCGCTGGTTGCAGCGGCGCTTGCGCGCGCCGGCCTGAGCGAGGTTGCCGCGCCGCCCCCCGAGCGCCGAGGCGCCGCGTGCCCGAGCCGGTCCGCAACGCCTGGCGCAACGGTCAGAGCTAAGTCTTGGTCGCCCGGGTCATCAGGTAGTGCTGGCGCACCACGTTGTGCTCGAAGTAACGCGCGACGAAGCCATCGAGCTCCGCCCTGAAGGCCGCGAGTTGGGCCGGCTCGTCCTTCAAGGCGGCGACCAGTTTCACCACGGGGCCCAGCGTTTCCTCGATGCCCTTGCGGTAGTGCTGAGGGCTCAGGGCCGGGAACAGCATGACGGCGCGATCGAAGACGATGTCCGTCACGGCATCGCCGAGCCGCTGGCGAACCACCTGGGGGTCGCCCCATTGCGGCGGCGGGGCCACGCCCGCAGGCGGCGGGACAAACTTGCCGACCAGCGCGAACATCTGCCCCACGTAGTGTTCCGGCGGCCATGTGGAAAATGCGATGGTGCCGCCCGGCTTGAGCACACGCAGCATCTCGGCCATGGCGACGTCCGGCCGCGGCGCGAACATGTGACCGAACTGGCTGACCACCACATCGAAAGTGGCGCTCTCGAAAGGGAGGGCTTCGACGTCGCCCTCCCTGAAGTCGATCTCGACCTCAGCCAGCGCCGCGTGCTGCCTGCCGTGCTCGATCAGCACAGGGGACAGGTCCAGCGCGTGGACCTTGGCGCCTGCGCGCGCTGCCGTCAGCGCCACCACGCCGGTGCCGCAGCCCACATCGAGCACGGACTGGCCCGCTCGGATGCGCGCATGCTTGACGAGTTCCGCTGCCGTCGCCGTGGTGACGGCTTCGAGCGGGGCGAAGAGCGACCATCCTTCTCGCTGCATGGCCTTGAGCTGGGCAAACGGATCGTTTGACACGGCGAACTCCTTCCTCGGTCGGCGGCTGATGCAACGATTGTTGACGTTCGGCGGCGGTCTGGCAAGAAGCCTGCGGCCGCCCCCATCGCCCCGATGGCTTCAGGCCGCGTCCCCCAGGCCCGCCGCATGGTGCCGCAGGTGGTCTGCCACAAAGCTCTGGATGAAGTAGTAGCCGTGGTCATGGCCCGCGTGCCGGCGCAGCGTCAGCGGCTGGCCCAGCGCCGCACAGGCCGCTTCAAACGCCTCGGGGTGCAGTTGCGTGGCCAGGAACTTGTCGGCCAGCCCCTGGTCGATCAGGATGCCTTGCGGGTAGGGCGGCATCGGGTACTGCGAGATCAGCTCGGTGGCGTCGTGCTCGCCCCAGGTGTGGCGTGACAGCCCGAGGTAGCCGCTGAAGGCCTTCTCGCCCCACGGACAGTTCACCGGGTTGGCGATGGGCGCGAAGGCCGACACCGTGCGGTAGAGCCCCGGGTGGCGCAGCGCCAGCGTCAGCGCGCCGTGGCCGCCCATCGAGTGCCCGAAGATGCCCGCGCGCGATGCGTCCACCGGCAGGTGGTGGGCCACCAGCGCATGCAGCTCCTCGGTGATGTAGCGCTCCATCTGCCAGTGCGCCGACCAGGGCGCCTCGGTGGCATCGAGGTAGAAGCCCGCGCCCACGCCGAAGTCCCAGTGGTCGCTCTGCTCGGGGAGGTCGGTGCCACGCGGGCTGGTGTCCGGCGTCACGATGGCCAGGCCCAGCTCGGCCGCCATGCGCTGTGCACCGGCCTTGATGGCAAACGTCTCTTCGTTGCAGGTCAGGCCGGCCAGGTAGAACAGCACGGGCACCTTGGTGCCAGGCCCGTCCCCCGAAGCCAGCGCTTGCGGCGGCAGGTACACCCCGAACTGCATCGGCAAGCCGATGGCCGCCGAGGCGTGGCGGTAAAAGCGCTGCACACCGCCGAAGCAGGCGTGCTCGCTGAGAAGTTCCAACGTCATGTCATGTCCTTGAGCGCGGGGCCTCATCCAGCGGGCGCCGCAGATCCGGCTTTGCCGGTCTGCTGGCGTCGCCCCTGGAGGGGCGCGCGAAGCGCGTAGGGGTGGGTCAGAAAACCACGACGGAACGGATCGACTCGCCGCGCTTCATCAGATCGAAGCCCTCGTTGATCTGCTCCAGCTTGAGCTTGTGCGTGATCAGGCTGTCGATGTCGATCTTGCCGTCCATGTACCAGTCCACGATCTTGGGCACGTCGGTGCGGCCGCGCGCGCCGCCGAAGGCCGAGCCCTCCCACTTGCGGCCCGTCACCAGCTGGAAGGGGCGGGTGCTGATCTCGGCGCCGGCCTCGGCCACGCCGATGATGATGCTGCGGCCCCAGCCCTTGTGCGTGCACTCCAGCGCCTGGCGCATCACCTTGGTGTTGCCGATGCACTCGAAGCTGTAGTCGGCGCCGCCGTCGGTCAGTTGCACGATGGCGTCGACGATGTTGCCGCCGGCGGCCTCGATGTCCTTCGGGTTGAGGAAGTGCGTCATGCCGAACTGGCGGGCCATGGCCTCGCGCTCGGGGTTCAGGTCCACACCGATGATCTTGTCGGCGCCCACCATCTTGGCGCCCTGGATCACGTTCAGGCCGATGCCGCCCAGGCCGAACACCACCACGTTGGCGCCGGCCTCCACCTTGGCCGTGAACAGCACCGCGCCGATGCCGGTGGTCACGCCGCAGCCGATGTAGCAGATGGTCTCGAACGGCGCATCGGGGCGCACCTTGGCCAGCGCGATCTCGGGCACCACGATGTGGTTGGCGAAGGTCGAGGTGCCCATGTAGTGCAGCAGCGGCTCACCGTTGAGCGAGAAGCGCGAGGTGCCGTCCGGCATCAGGCCCTTGCCTTGCGTGGCGCGGATCTTCTGGCACAGGTTGGTCTTGCGGCTCAGGCAGAACTTGCACTCGCGGCATTCGGGCGTGTAGAGCGGGATGACGTGGTCGCCCTTGCGCAGGCTGGTGACGCCCGGGCCCACATCGACCACCACACCGGCGCCCTCGTGGCCCAGGATGGCGGGGAAGAGGCCTTCGGGGTCGGCGCCCGAGAGCGTGTAGTAGTCGGTGTGGCAGATGCCGGTGGCCTTGACCTCGACCAGCACTTCGCCGGCGCGCGGGCCTTCGAGGTCGACGGTTTCGATGGTCAGGGGGGCGCCTGCTTTCCAGGCCACGGCTGCGCGGGTTTGCATGGGGGGAACTCCTTGTGGGGGTGTGGGGTGGCGCGACAGGGGTGCTGCGCTCGGCGATGGCCGACACCATACCCACATTCCGCGACGCTGGAAACCGTGGGGGCAAGGTCGCGCCCAGGTCGATAATCGGGGGCTGCGTTCCCTCTGAACACCCCATCCGAGCCTCCGCCATGTTCCTGCACGTCGACGCCTACCCCGGCGACCCCATCCTCACCCTCAACGAAGACTTCCAGAAGGACCCGCGCGCGGACAAGATCAACCTGTCCATCGGCATCTACTTCGACGAAGAAGGCCGCCTGCCCGTGATGGGCGCGGTGCGCGAGGCCGAGTCGGCGCTGCTGTCCAAGATCGGGCCGAAGCCCTACCTGCCCATGGTCGGCCACGCCGGCTATCGCCAGGCCGTGCAGGCCTTGCTGTTCGGTGCGGACCACGAGGCCGTCAAGGCCGGCCGCATCGCCACCCTCCAGTCGCTGGGCGGCTCGGGCGCGCTCAAAGTCGGCGCTGACTTTCTGAAGCGCTACTTCCCCGGCTCGCAGGTCTGGGTGAGCGACCCGACCTGGGACAACCACCGCGCCATCTTCGAAGGGGCGGGCTTCCAGGTGAACACCTACCCGTACTACGACGCGGTCACCAAGGGCCTGAAGTTCGACGCCATGCTGGCCGCCATCGACGCGCTGCCGGCGCAGAGCATCGTGCTGCTGCACGCCTGCTGCCACAACCCCACGGGCGTGGACCTCAACCCGGTGCAGTGGACCCAGCTCATCGGGGTGCTGAAGGCGCGCCGGCTGCTGCCCTTCCTCGACATCGCCTACCAGGGCTTTGGCGACGGCATCGACGAAGACGCCTTCGCGCTGCGCGCCCTGGCCGATGCGGGCGTGAGCTGCTTCGTGGCCAACTCGTTTTCCAAGAGCTTCTCGCTGTACGGCGAGCGCGTGGGCGGCCTCAGCGTGGTCTGCCCCGACAGGCCCCAGGCCGAGCTGGTGCTGGGCCAGCTGATGTCGACGGTGCGCCGCAACTACTCCAGCCCGCCCACGCACGGCGCGCTGCTGGTGTCGGGCGTGCTGCAAAGCACCGAGTTGCGCCAGCGCTGGGCCGACGAGCTCACCGCCATGCGCCAACGCATCCAGGTGATGCGCCAGCGGCTGTACGACGGCGTGGTGGCCAGGTTGCCTGGACGTGACGTGCGCTACTTCATCGACCAGCGCGGCATGTTCAGCTACACCGGCGTGTCGCCTGAGCAGGCCGATGCCCTGCGCACCGAGCACGGCGTCTATGTGCTGCGCTCGGGCCGCATGTGCGCGGCCGGCCTGAACGCCAACAACGTGGACCGCGTGGCCGCGGCCTTCGCTGCGGTGCTCGCCTCTGGCGTGTGAGTGGTCTGGCGCCTCAGCGGGCTGGCTTCAGATGGGCCGTGTTCACGGCGGCCCGCGCTTTGAAGGCCGGCTTGGCAAACAAGTATCCCTGCATCAGCTGGATGCCGACGTCGAGGAGGAAATCTCGCTCCGAGGGGGTCTCCACGCCCTCGGCGATCACCTCGATGCGCATGTCTTCGCACAAGCGGGTGAGGTGCTTGATCACGGCCTGCCGCGGCGCCGACGCCGCTACGCCCCTGATCAGGTCCATGTCGATCTTGATCAGGTCGGGCTGGAAGTCCACCAGCAGCCGCAGCCCGGCGTAACCTGCGCCGAAGTCGTCAATCGCGGTCTTGAAGCCAATGCGCTTGTACTCGCGCAGGATCTGGGCGAACCAGGGGCCGTCATCGACGCGCTCGCCCTCGGTCACCTCGAAAATGATCCGCTCGACGGGAAAGCCATGGGCCTTGGCTGCGGCCAGCGTGGTGCGGATGCACAGCTCTGGCTTGTAGATGGCGTTGGGCAGGAAGTTGATGGAGACGTGCTCGGTGATCCCCAGCTCGGCCGCCCCCTTGATGGCCTTGACGCGACAGGCCTGGTCGAACCGGTAGCGGTTGTCTTCGGTCACCTGGGCCAGCACAGAAGCCGCGCTTTCGCCGCCAGGCCCTCGCACCAGCGCCTCGTGCGCGAAGACGACGCCGGTCTCGACGTTCACGATGGGCTGGAATGCGTACTCGAAGTCGAAGCCGACGCGCGCACCCCGACCGCAGTCCAGGCAGTCGTTGGCTGACCCTTCGAGGGGCACGAATTCCTTCGGGAAGCCACTCGGGCCATGCGGGGGGATGGCGATGGGTGCGGACACGGCGAGCGCCTTTCGAGGTCGATCAGCGTTGGATATCGGAGGTTTCAGCGGCGACTTGAGCCAAGCCAGCCGCCTCAGTCCTCGCCCATCAGGCGCTGCGGCGTGATCTCCAGCGACTCGCTGCCGTCGTTGACCCACACGGTGCCATCCTGCACGGTGATTTGCAGCTGCATGCTGCGCTGGGCCAGCTTGGCCAGGGCCTGGCTTTGCTCGTGCGGGATCTGCCAGATGTGCAGGTTGCTGGCGCGCGTGAGCTTGGTGGCGATGCCGCTCCACCACACCGGCGTGCTGCTCTGGAAGGCGTAGAGCGAGACGCGGCGGGCGCGGCCCGAGGCCTTCATCAGGCGCTTGTCGTCGGGCTGGCCGACTTCCACCCAGTGCAGGATCTCGTCGGAGAAGTTCTTGTGCCACAGCGCGGGCTCGTCGGGCTCCCACATGTCCTTGGCGAACTCGAGGGTGCCTTCCGAGGTGTCGGCGGGCCAGCCCAGGGCCAGGGCCAGGACGCGGACCATCATGCGCTCGTCGTTCTCGGACGGGTGGCGCGCGATGGTGACGGCGATGTCGGCATAGACGTTGCGGTCCATGTCGGCCAGCTGCAGCTGGGCTTTGTGGATGGTGGCTTTGATGGCCATGGTGGGTCTGGAGGTGCGGGGCGGGAAACCCGACATCATCCTCCAAAACCGTGTCGCGGTGCGGTCGGCGGCCTCGGCGGTGTCAGCCCCCGAACACGCGCTTGAGCCAGTCGCCCATCACGGCCAGCACCTCGGCCTGTTCGACCTCGTTGAAGATCTCGTGCGACAGCGTCGGCCAGGGGTGGTGGGTGACGATGCCGGACGGCGCGCTGGCGGCGAAATCGGCCGAGCCTTGCGGCTGCACGCAGCGGTCCTCGCCGCCCCACATGATGAGGGTCGGGGTGGCCCAGGCGGACGCGCGCTGGCGCACGGTTTCGCCAGCTTGCAGCAGCCAGGCGGTGAGGCGGCCGGTGACGCGGTCGTGGACCAGCGGGTCGGCCTGGTAGGCCGCCACCGTGGCCGGGTTGTGGCAGATCCATGCCGGCTTGAGCCCGTTGCCCACCGCCACGTCGGGCGTGAGCTGGCCCACCGTGGCCAGCAAGGCCTTCTGCACCGCGCTGATGGGGATGGCCAGGGCCGGCGAGGACAGCACCAGCGCCGTCACCGGGCGCGACCAGGGCGCGCTGTCCGGGCCTTCGGCCGGGCGGGCCAGGGCAGAGACGAAGCGGGCGGCGATGGCGCCGCCCAGGCTGTGGCCGACCAGCAGCAGCGGCCGGTCCGGGTAGGCGGTGCGCGTGGCGTCGATGACGGCGGCCAGGTCGTGCAGCAGGTCGTCGCTGGCGTGCAGCGCGCCGCGCTTGCCGGGCGAGCGGCCGTGGCCGCGGTGGTCGTAGCTGACGGCGGCCCAGCCTTGCTGGTTGAGGTAGGCGGCGACGTGTTCGTAGCGCCCGCTGTGCTCGCCCAGGCCATGGACGATCACGGCCACGCAGGGCGCGGGGCGCGCACCGGCCAGGGGCCAGTGGCGGGTGGCCAGGTCCAGCCCATCGCGGGTGCGGACCGTGGCGGGGAAATCAACCAGCATGACGTGTACTCCTTTCATGTGGATGGCCGCATCCAGCCCAGCCCCTGCGTGGTGGCTGCGCCGGGGGCGTCGGGACGGGGGGTGGCGCGAGGCCGGTACTCGCAGCCGATCCAGCCTTGCCAGCCCAGCCGGCGCAGTTCGTCGAACAGCCAGGCGTGGTCGAGTTCGCCCTGGTCGGGCTCGCTGCGGTCGGGCACGCCCGCGATCTGCAGGTGGGCGACCTGGCCGGTGGGCAACCACTGCCGCAGGCGCATGGTGACATCGCCCTCGGCGATCTGGCAATGGTAGAGGTCCATCTGCACGCGCAAGTGGGGGGAGCCGATGCGCTGCACCAGCGCGTGGGCCTGGTCCTGGCGGCTCAGCAGGTAGCCGGGCATGTCGCGCGGGTTGATGGGCTCGATGGTCAGGGTGCGGCCATGGGCGCGGGCCTGTTCGGCCGCCCAGGCCAGGCGTTCGGCGCAGCGTTCCCAGGCCTGCGCCGGGGCGGTGCCGGTTGCCACCGCCTCCGGCACGCCGGCCATGATGTGCACCCGCGGGCAGTCCAGGGCGCAGGCGCGCGCCAGCGCGGCCACGGTGCTGCGGCGGAAGTCGTCTTCGCGGCCGTCCAGGCAGGCCAGGCCACGTTCGCCGGCGGCCCAGTCGCCGGGTTCGGCGTTGAACAGCACCAGGCTCAGGCCCAGGTCGCGCAGGCGGGCCTGGATCTCGGGCAGCGGGTGTTCGTGCGGGAAGAGGCACTCCACGCCTGTGAACCCGTCGCGGGCGGCCGCCGCGAACCGGTCCAGGAAGGGCAGGTCGGTGTACAGCCAGGACAGGTTGGCGGCGAACCGCAGGGGCGACGGGGTGGACAGGGGCGGCACGGCGGCAACGGCTCGGGGTCGGTGGGCTGGCAGCGTATCACCCATTCGCGGCGTTCATCCCATCGGGGTCGGCCATTTGGCCCATGGCGAATTCGGTCGCGTGCGGAGCGTCGGTCGGACGCGACACCGGCGCGGCGGCGCCACGCGGCAAAAGCAACACGGTCCGCGCACCGCCTGCTGCGAAGGCAGGGGTGTCGCGGACCGTGCGGGAGACGTGCGGGGCGTCCGGGTCTCAGCCGGGCCGGCTCAGGTGGGGCTCAGAAGGTTTCCCAGTCGCCATCGTCGGCCGTGCTGGCCGGGGTGAAGCTGGCGGCGCTGGCCACCGTGGTGGCTGCGGCACCGGCCACGGCAGGCTTCAACAGGGGGGCCTTGGCGGCGGCCGCGATGGGCGTCGGCAGGCTGCTGCGGCGGGCTGTGGCGGTCGGGGTTGCAGCCGGGGTTGCAGGCTTGGCGGCCTCGACCGGCTTGGCCTCGTGCGGCTTGCTGTCGGCCATGACCGAGGTGGCGGCCGAGGTGGCCGGCCTGGCGCTCACCGGGGCCTTGGCCAGGGCGGACGAGGGGGTGACCGAGGGCGCTGCCTTCGGGACCTCCTGGCTGGCCGGGGCGTTGTGCAGCACCGGCTCGGCGTGACCGCGGTGCTGGCCCAGCTTGAAGGCGGCGACGGCAGCGGCCAGGCGGGCGGCCTGCTCCTTCAGGCTTTCGGCGGCGGCGGCGGACTCTTCCACCAGCGCGGCGTTCTGCTGCGTCATCTGGTCGAGTTGGGTCACCGACTGGTTGACCGAGCCGATGCCCTGGCTCTGCTCGGTCGAGGCGGCGCTGATCTCGCCGATGATGTCCGACACGCGCTGCACGCTGGTCAGGATCTCCACCATCGAGGAGCCGGCGTCCTGCACCAGCTTCGAGCCCGACTCCACCTTCTCGCTGGAGGCATTGATCAGGGTCTTGATTTCCTTGGCGGCGTTGGCCGAGCGTTGCGCCAGGGTGCGCACCTCGCCGGCCACCACGGCGAAGCCACGGCCCTGCTCACCGGCCCGGGCGGCTTCCACCGCCGCGTTCAGCGCCAGGATGTTGGTCTGGAAGGCGATGCCGTCGATCACGGTGATGATGTCGGTGATCTTGCGGCTGGCGCCATCGATCTCGGACATGTTGGCCACGACCTGCGAGACGATGTGCTCGCCGCGCTGGGCCGCGGTGGCGGCACCCGAGGCCAGCTGGTTGGCCTGGCGGGCGGCGTCGGCGCTCTGGCGCACGGTGCCGGTCAGCTGCTCCATGGAGCTGGCGGTCTGCTGCAGGTTCGAGGCGGTGTGCTCGGTGCGGCTGGAGAGGTCCTGGTTGCCGGTGGCGATCTCGGACGAGGCCGTCGAAATGGAATCGGTGGCCAGGCGGATCACGCTGATGGTGTCGCGCAGCTTGTGCGTCATCGCGGCCACCGAGGCCCGCAGCGACTGGGTGTCGCCGGCGCGCTGCTCCAATTGCACGTCGAGGTGGCCGTCGGCGATGCGGCTGACCATGTCGCGCAGCACGGCGGGCTCGTCGCCCAGGTCCTTCCACACCGAGCTGAGGACGGCCGCGGAGGCCGCGCCCAGCACGCCCAGCACGATCACGCCGGTCAGCACGGTCACCCACAGGTTGGTGTCCACGCCGTTGGTGGCGGAGGTCTGGGCCTCGTCGATGGCAGCCTTGGCGGCGGCCTTGTGCTCGTCGAGCAGCTTTTGCAGCGTGGCCAGGGAGGACTGCATCTTGCCGACCTGGTCGCCGGGGGGCTGCTGGGTCAGCAGGGCGCGGGTGGCGCCGATGGCGGAGGTCTGGTAGTCGTTGAAGGCCGTGCCCAGGGCCTCGGCGATCGCGGTTTTCTCGGGCAGCTTGCGCATCTGGGCCACGGCGTCCTGCGCGGCGCTGACCATGGCCTCGGTGTCCTTGAGCTTGGCGACATCGCCTTCCACGGCGGCGGTCTGCAGCGTCAGGCGCAACTGCTCGGAGCTGCGGTCCAGCGTCTGGACATGGGCCATGTGCGGGTTGTCGACGTCGCGCAGGTGGCTGAGCACGCCCGACGTGCGGTTGCCCACCACGAAGCTGATGCTGACACCGACCACGAAGACAGCAGCTGCGCTGATGGGCAGCATCCAGATTTTGGTGCGAAAGTTCATCTTGACTCCTGCGAGATGGGGCGGAGACAGGGGCACCTGCCTTCACCGGCCATGTGGGATATCGGCATCTTGTCCGAATGGATGAGGCCAAAAGGTGCAAATAAGTCCGCCTTCGTCGGGCCTTTCTCAGGTTGGCGGCAGGGTTTCTACAATCGATGCCATGTTTTCGACCTCGCCTGCCGACGCCCCGCGGCCTCCCGCCCACCGCCGCCTGATGTTCTGGGTGGCGCTGCTCTACTTCTCCGAGGGCCTGCCCCTGGGCCTGTTTTTCGACCTGTTCCCGGTGCACATGAGGCAATCCGGCGTGGGCACGGCCGAAATCGGGCTGCTGAGCCTGCTGGGTTTGGCGTGGACGGTCAAATTCCTCTGGGCCCCGCTGGTCGATGCCTGGCGCGGCCACCGCCTGTGGATGGCCGCGGCCAACGTCGGCATGGCGGGCGTGCTGGGCGCCCTGGCCTGGCAGCCCGAGGCCCTGAGCGCTGGCGCCAGCTGGCCCTGGGTGCTGCTGGCGGCCTTCACGGTGCTGTCGGCCACCAACGACATCGCCACCGACGGCTACACCATCGAGTTGCTGCGCAAAGACCAGTACGGCGTGGCCAACGGCCTGCGCATCGGCTTCTACCGCGTGGGCATGCTGGCCGCGGGCGGCATGCTGGTGGCCGCCGGCTGGCTGGGCACGCCGGGGCAACCGGCCTGGGCCGCGGCTTACGGCCTGGGCGGGCTGCTGATGCTGGGCAACGCCGCCATGGTGCTGATGGCGCCGGCGCAGCCGCCCCGGCCGCCGCGTGCCGAAGGGGCCGTGGCCGACGAGTGGTCGGCCCTGAAGGCCCAGCCGCTGTGGTTGCTGGCCCTGGGCCTGGTGCTGGCGGGCCTGCTGTGGCCGGTGCTGGGGCCTTGCGCGAAGGCCGCGGGCTGGACGGCGGTGCAGGCCGTCAGCGGCACCTGGTGGTTCAAGGGCGCGGTGCCCGTGGGCCTGATGCTGCTGGGCGCCAGCCTGATGGTGGTTGCCGCCCGCCACCCGCGCGCCCAGGCCCTGGCCGACGGCCCGGTGTTCGGCGCCTGGGTCGGCCTGCTGGCACGCCCCGGCATGCTCGCGGTGCTCGTGTTCATCCTGCTGTTCAAGCTGGGCGATGCGGCCATGGGCTTCATGGTCAAGCCCTTCTGGGTGGACGCCGGCTTCACCCCGGCGCAGATCGGCCTGGTCAGCGTCAACGTGGGCCTGGGCCTGTCGATCGCCGGCGGGCTGGCGGGCGGCTGGTACGTGGACCGCGCCGGCATCTTCAAGGGCCTGTGGGTGCTGGGCCTGGCGCAGGCCGCCTCCAACCTGGGCTACACCCTGGCGGCCTGGCTGGTGCCGCACACCGATCCTGGCATGCAGGTGAGCGCTCACTATCAGGCGGTGGTCTACGTGGCCAGCGCCATCGAGAGCTTCACCGGCGGCCTGGGCACCGGCGCCTTCATGGCCTTCCTGATGGGCATCACCAGCAAGCAGCGCGCCACCACCGAGTACGCCATCCTGTCGTCCATCTTCGCCTTCTCGCGGGCGGTGGCGGGCTGGGCGGGGGGGCTGGGCGTCGAGCAGATGGGCTACGCGACCTTCTTCCTGCTGACGTTTTTCCTGTCTTTCCCGGCCTATATGCTGCTGCCTGCGGTGCGGCGTATGCTGGATGGCGCCGAGCCGCGTTGAAGGGCTGACGCATTGAAGGCGGGGCGCCTGACCCCATCTGCTGCGTCGATGGCCCAGCCTCCTTGTTCCTGCCGCCTTGCCCCTGCCCCTGACCTGATCGACCCGACCACCATGACCCGACCGTCCGGCCCGTCTTCGTCCCCGTCCTCCACTTGGCTGGCGCTGTGCCTGGCCGCCGCCCTGGGGCTGGCCGCACCGCTGGCGCAGGCCCGCGAAGGTGTCGAGGTGGGCTCGCAGTCGGGCTTCACCCGCCTGGTGCCGGCCGAGCAGGTCGAGGCCGCCGCCCAGCAGCAGTACGGCCAACTGGTGCAGGAGGCCCGCAACCAGCGCGCCTTGCTGCCGGACAACCACCCGCAGGTCGTTCGCCTGCGGGCGATCGCCAAGCGCATCATTCCCTACAGCCTGCCCTGGAACCGCCGTGCCGGGCAGTGGCAGTGGCAGGTCGTGGTGCTGAACTCGAAAGAGCTCAACGCCTTCTGCATGCCCGGCGGCAAGATCGCGTTCTACACCGGCATCCTCGACCAGTTGCAGCTGACCGACGACGAGGTCGCCATGGTCATGGGCCACGAGATCGCCCACGCCCTGCGCGAGCACGCCCGCGAACGCATGGGCAAGGGCGCCGCGACCCGCCTGGGCGCCAACCTGATCTCCGGCTTCTTCGGCCTGGGCGCGCTGGGCGACTCGCTGCTGAACATGGGCGGCCAGCTGCTGACGCTCAAGTTCAGCCGGGAAGACGAGTCCGAGGCCGACCTGATCGGCATGGAGCTGGCCGCGCGCGCCGGCTACGACCCGCGCGCCGGCATCAGCCTGTGGCGCAAGATGAGCTCGGCGGCCAAGGGCGCACCGCCGCAGTGGATGTCCACCCACCCGTCGGGCAGCACCCGCATCAACGAGATCGAGCAGAACCTCTCCAAGGTGATGCCGCTGTACGAGCGCGCCGCCAAGCCCGATGTGCGCTACGACGCGCCCGCCAAGACCGGCGCCTACCTGGGCCAGCCGCTGCCGCTGGGCCTGTGGGGCCGGGGCACGGTGCGCCTGGGTTCGGCCGAGTGAGTGGGCGGGCCGGTCACCCCGCCAGTCGACCCACCAGCTGCCCCACCCGCTTGAGCGCACGCCGTTCGGCCTCGCCCCACTTGCCGCCCAGCCCCAGGCGCATGCAGTGGCGGAAGCGGTCGGTGGCGCTGAAGAGCCCGCCCGGGGCGATGCAGATGTGCTCGTCCAGACAGGCTTCGAACAGCGCGATGCTGTCGATGTCGCCGGGCAATTCCAGCCACAGAATGAAGCCACCGGCCGGCGCCGTCACGCGCGTGCCCTTGGGGAAGTGGCGTGAGATCAGCGCGCGCGCCTCGTCCACCCGCGCCGCGATCACGCCGCGCAGCTGCCGGTAGCCGGCCTCGATGCCCGGCTGGGTGAGCAGGTCGGCCAGGGCGCGTTGCAGCATCACCGTCTCGCTGCCGCTGGTGGCGGCCTTCAGGCGCTGCAGGCGCTCGGTCCAGGCGGGCGCGGCGATCCAGCCCAGACGCAGGCCCGGCGCGATCGTCTTGCTGAACGAGCCGCACAGCATCACCTGGCCGGCGGTGTCGAAGGACTGCACCGCGCGGCGGCGGTCGTCGTCCTCGCACAGGTCGTTGTAGAGCACGTCCTCGACCATGGGCACCTTGTGGCGCGCCAGCATCTGCACCAGGCGCTTGCGCTCGGCCACCGGCATGCTCGCGCCGATCGGGTTGGACAGCGTGGGCACGGCCAGCAGCGCCTTGATGGGCTGGGTGTCCAGGGCGAGCTGCAGCGCGTCCAGCGAGAGGCCGGTGCGCGGGTGGGTGGGGATTTCGAGCGCGCGCAGCCCCAGGCTTTCGAGGATCTCCAGGAAGCCGTAGTAGGTGGGCGATTCCAGCGCCACCACATCGCCCGGCTTGGTCACGGTGCGCAGGCACAGCGTGATCGACTCCAGACAGCTGCTGGTGACGATGACGTCGTCGGCATCGATGTGGCAACCCATGCGCAGCGCGTGGCGCGCGATGGCGCGGCGCAGCGACTCGTCGCCGGGCCCGAAGGGGTACTGGCACAGCGTGCCGCGGTGGCGCTGGGTGGCGCGGCTGACGGCGCGGCGCACGCGCTCCTGCGCGAACAGCGCAGCTTCGGGGCAGGCCGCACCGAAGGAGACGTAGTCCGGGTGGTGGGCCAGGCTCATCATCTTGGTGGCCAGCTCACTGATGCCCACGCTCACCGAGCGGCGTGGCGGGCGCGAGGTGTCCGGCTCGGGCAACGGCGGCGGGCGCGCGGCCACGAAATAGCCCGAGCGCGGGCGGGCCTCGATGAGGCGGGCATCTTCCAGCGTGCGGTAGGCCTGCACCACCGTCGACTGCGACACCCCGTGCTGGCTGGCCAGGTTGCGCACCGAGGGGATGCGTTCACCGCGCGGCAGCGTGCCGGTGCGGATCTGGCGCGCCATGGCATCGGCGATCTTCAGGTAGAGGGTGTCGGCGTGAGCGTGCATGGGATGGCTTCGGCGTGCAACCATTCTGTACGGACTTGTGTGTGCCTGACCAGCACAGATGCGTTTGCGCTTGACCGGCACAGACCGCGCGCCGGTGGCGCTGTGCCGTGGCAGCTGGCGGGGCACTGTGACTGTTGCCGCCCGCGGCCTCGTCCTAAGGTGGGTGCCTTGCTGGAGGACCCTGCCATGCCGATCGCCACCCCGTCCGCCACCCCATCCGCCACTGCCTGGCGCCTGGTCGGTGCGCCGCTGTCCTTGCTGTGCCTGGCGGTCCGGGACTGGGCGATGCGCTGCTCACCGGGCGTGGCGCCGCCGCCAGGCGTGTCCCATGTCCTGGCGGCGGGCCAGGTGCTGCGCCTGAGCCTGCGGCGCGGGGAGGTGCTGCGGGTGCGCGTGGGCGGCCTGTGGCTGACCCGGACGGGCGACCCGCGGGACCACATCGTGCAGCCCGGCGCGGGCTTCGTGGCCACGCGCGGCGGCCCGGTGGTGGTGCAGGCCTTTGGCGCCTGCGCCTGCCACGTCGAGCGGCACCGCCTGCCCGGCCGCGGGATGGGCCGCTGGGGGCTTCAGGGCGCCGGGGGGCGCGGCGACAGCAGCCGCGAGTAGATCAGGGCCTGCAGCAGGGCCACGGCGCTGCCGGCCAGCACCTCGGCCACGCGCAGCAGGGCCAGGTTGAGCTCCTGCTGGGGGCCTTGCCCCTGGAGCGCGGCCGACATCAGGATCACCACCGTGATCGGCCCGAGCCGCCAGTTGCTGGGGTAGCCGCTCCACAGCATGGCCACCAGCACGGCCACGATGAGCGCGGTGAGCATGGCCCAGAACGTGCCGCCCAGCACCACCAGGGTCAGGAAGGCGATGGCGCTGCCGCTGAGCGTGTTGATGAGGCGGGCGCGGAAGTTGGCGCGCGCCACAGAGAAGTCCGGCTCGGTGACGATGATGACCGAGATCACCGCCCAGTAGGGCTCGGCGATGCCGACGGCGCGCAGGCCGAACCAGGACAGCAGCGTGCCTGACAGGATCTTGACGATGTAGACCAGCGCGTTCTGGCGCGGGGTGATGAAGTGGACGTCCATCGCGTGTGACGCGGCTCGGCGCCGTGCCAGTCAGCGCGGCAGGAAGGGGTTGAAGCGGCGCTCTTCGCCCAGGGTGCTTTCCGGGCCGTGGCCAGGCGTGAAGGTGACGCCATCGCCCAGCGGCAGCAGCTTGTGCGTGATGGCGTGGATCAGCTCGGCGTGGTTGCCGCCGGGGAAGTCGGTGCGCCCGATGCCACCCGCGAACAGCACATCGCCCACGAAGGCATGGCCCGTGGGCGCATGGAAGAACACGACGTGGCCCGGCGTGTGGCCGGGGCAGTGCAGCACCTTGAGGGTTTCCTGGCCGATGCCGACCTCGTCGCCATCGTGCAGCCAGCGCGTCGGGACGAAGGGCTCGGCCTGCGGGAAGCCGAACATCTGGCTTTGCTGAGGCAGCGCGTCGATCCAGAACTGGTCGCCCTGGTGCGGCCCGATGACCGGCAACTGCAGGGTGCGCGCCAGCGTGCCGGTGGCGCCGGCGTGGTCGATGTGGGCGTGCGTCAGCCACACGGCCTTGAGCGTCAGCCCGCGCTCTTCGACGGCCTGCAGCAGCTTGGCCATGTCGCCACCCGGGTCGATGAGCGCGGCCTCGTGGGTGGCGTCGCACCAGATGAGCGAGCAGTTCTGTTCGAAGGCGGTGACGGGCAGGGTGAGGCGGTGGAGCATGGTGGCGATGCGGGCGGGCGTGGCCTCAAGCGTAGCACCGCCTTCATCTTGCGCCCAGGATGCGCAAGGCCCGGCCACGGCGTCCAGAACGGACACGGCCGGGCAAGCGCCCGGCCGGGAAGCATCACCGGACTGACGCGGGAGCGTCAGCCGTGGTGCGTGTCACTCACTTCTTGGCGGCACCCGCGGCAGCGGCGGAAGCGCCGGCTTCGACCTTGGCGGCTTCGGCCTTGGCAGCGCCTTCAGCCTTGGCGGCCTTGTGGTGCTTGGCAGCGTGCTTCTTGGCGTGCTCGTGCTCGTGCTCGTGCTTGGCGGCGGAAGCGGCGGGGGCCACGACCGGGGCGGCGACGGGGGCAGCTTCCTTGGCGGCGGCAGCGGCAGGTGCCTGGGCGAAGGAGGCGGCAGCGAAAGCAGACAGGACGGAGGCGATCAGCAGGTTCTTGGTCATGGTGTTCTCCAGCAAGAGAGGGGGGAAGTCTGTGGGCCCCTGGGCCGGGGCCGTTGAGCGAGCCCTGTGCGTTCGGTTCGCGTCGGGCCTGATCCATCAACGGGGGGCAGCCTGGCGCCGTTGACCCGTTTCGGTGAAGAAGTGAAAAGCGAAATGCAAGGGGCTGTAACGCTCGGTGCCTTCTCGCCATGGTCGTGGTTAGAATGAATGTGCAAAACGCACATTTTCAGACCTTCGCAACGCATTTCCCGCTGAGGACCGACACCATGCAACCGTCGCACTTCCCGCACACGATGTCACTGAGCCAGTGGCCCGGCCGCGTGGCCTTGTCCGCCCTGGCCGCCGCTGCGGTGCTCACCCTGGCCGCCTGTGGCGGTGGTGGTGGCGCGAGCGCATCGTCCGACTCGCCGGCCACGGCCGCCGGCACGGCGACCTACTCGGGCGCGGTGTCGGGCCTGGGCTCCATCGTGGTCAACGGCGTGCGCTTCTCGACCAGCGGTGCCAGCACCGTGGATCCGGACGACGGCACCTCGCCCTACCTCCGCGCCTTTGCGCTGGGCACCACCGTGTCGGTGACGGGCGATGTCGATGACAACAGCAGCACCGCGACGGCCTCGTCGATCACCGTGCATGGCGGCGTGCGTGGCGCGGTCTCTGCCGTGAACACCGGCGCCAGCACCCTGACGGTGGCGGGGCAGGTCATCAAGGTCGATGCCAACACCATCTTCGAGATCAGCGGCACCAACCAGACCCTCGCGGGCCTGCTGGCCCTGATGGGCAGTGGCACCCTCTACGTCGAGGTGTACGTGGTCGGCGATGCCACCAACGGCTATCTGGCCACGCGCGTCGAGCAGGAAAGTGCGTCATCCATGAGCAGCGATGGCTACGCCGTGGTCGGCAAGATCGTGGCGGGCTCGCTCAACACCTCGGCCCGCACCTTCAGGCTGCTGCTGAGCTCGGGCGTGACCATCACCGTGCAGTATGCGGACAACACCGTGCGCCCGACCGGGGCCACCCTGGCCGACGGCGCCTCGGTGCGCGTCATCAGCCTCACCGACCCGGGCAGCCTGGCCAACGGCGACAGCCTGACGGCCACCAAGGTCATCGTCAAGCGCGACCGCGTCCTCTCGGGGCGCGCCAAGATGCGGGGCGTGGTGTCGTCCACTTCGGGCAACATCTGGGTGGTCAACGATGTGACGGTGGATGTGTCCCAGGCCCGCCTGGAAGGCCTGCCCTCCCGCCAGGTGAGCGTGGGTTCCTTCGTGAAGGTGCAAGGCAGCTTCAGCAATGGCGTGCTGGTGGCCAGCAAGGTCGAGGCCGACAACCGCGAGTACGACGCCGGCAATGGCGGCGGCATCAAGCTGTACGGCATGGTGTCCAACGCCACGGCGGCCAGCGGCGGCAGCCCGGCCACCTTCAGCATCCAGGGCGTGACGCTGACCATCGAGGCTTCTTCCGGCGTGGCCCTGCCGGCCAATGGCAGCTATGTCGAAGTCATCGCCCGCCTGGTCGACGGCGTGATCACGGTGGTGAACATCGGTGGCAGTGGCGCCCAGCGCAGCTTCGAGGTCTATGGCACGGCGTCCTGCACCAACGGCAGCAGCGACCTCATGAGCAGCGGCTTCAGCCTGACCCTGAGCAATGGCAGCACCGCCACCGTGGACGGCCGCACGGCCACCATCGAGCTGGAAAGCGGCGTGAGCATGGCCGCAGCGACGTCGGGCACGGCGCGCTGCCTGGTCGAGGTCAAGGGCGCCGTCAACAGCGGGGTCATCACGGCCACGGGCATCGAGGTGAAGTCACGCACGCTCTCCACCGCTCCCTGAGTCGGCTGGCACCCGTTCCCAGCCTCTCCCTTCCTCTCCCTGAGGTCAGGCCTTTCGGGGCCTGCCTTTTCGGCGTCCTTCGGGGCGCCTTTTTTTTGGGCCCGGCGGTTTTGGGCATGATGGGCGGGTGTCCACCATCTGCCGGTTCCGGGCCGGCCCGTGCCCATGCCGCGTCGTGTCCGCTCCTTGCTGCGCCTGCCTGCACCGTCCGTGGCGTCCGTGGCGCCTGTGCCGGGGCACCCCGGCGCCTGCCTGATCTGAGGTGCGCATGGCCCCGCATGCGCCGCCTCCGGCATCGGCATCCGACCCGTGGCCTGCCTCGCCCCAGGGCCTGAGCCAGACGGAGGCGCGCCGCCGGCTGGAGGCGCATGGCTTCAACGAGCTGCCGCAGGCGCGGCAACGCAGCGTCTGGCGCATTGTGGGCGAGGTGGTGCGTGAGCCCATGCTGCAGCTGCTGCTGGCGGCAGGCCTGATCTACCTGCTGCTGGGGGACCGCGGCGAGGCCCTGATGCTGATGACCTTCGTGGTGCTCACCATCGGCATCTCGCTGCACCAGGAGCGCCGCACCGAGCGGGTCCTCGAAGCCTTGCGTGACCTCAGCAGCCCGCGTGCGCTGGTGCTGCGCGGCGGGCAGCGCTGCCGCATCGCCGGGCGCGAGGTGGTGCCGGGCGACTGGCTGGTGCTGGCCGAGGGCGACCGCGTGCCGGCCGATGCGGTGGTGCGCGATGCGCAGGCCTTGCAGGCCGATGAGTCCCTGCTGACGGGCGAGTCGGTGCCGGTGCGCAAGGCAGCGGTGTCGGCGCCGATGGCACCCCAGGACGTGGCGGCCCTGCGGCCCGGCGGCGATGACCTGCCGCTGGTGTTCGCCGGTTCGCTGGTGGTGGGCGGGCACGGTCTGGCCGAGGTGGTGGCCACGGGCGCGCGCAGCCAGATGGGGGCCATCGGTCAGGCCCTGCAGGCGATGGACACGCTGCCTTCCTCGTTGCAGCGGCAGACCCGCCAGATGGTGCGCCTGTTCGCGGTGCTGGGCCTGGGCTTGAGCCTGCTGGTCATGGCCCTGCACGGCTGGTTGCGGGGCGACTGGCTGGCCGCGGTGCTCAACGGCATCACGCTGGCGATGTCCATGCTGCCGCAGGAGTTCCCGCTCATCCTCACGGTGTTCATGGCGATGGGGGCGTGGCGGCTGTCGCATGCGCGGGTGCTGGTGCGCCGCGCCAGTGCGATCGAGACGCTCGGTGCGGCCACCGTGCTGTGCACCGACAAGACGGGGACGCTGACGCTCAACCGCATGGCGGTGGCCGAGCTGCACGTCGATGGCCAGCATTGGTGCGCACCGGACGTGGCCCCCGCCGCCATGCCGGATGCCGGGCGGTCCAGCCCGCGGCCTTTGCCGGAGCACTTCCACACCTTGCTGGAGTTCGGTGTGCTGGCCAGCCAGCGCGAGCCGCTGGACCCGATGGAGCTGGCCCTGTGGCGCCTGGCCGGGCAGCACCTCACGGACGCGGAGCGGGTCCACTTGCACCCCGACTGGCGCCTGACGCGGGAGTACGCGCTCAGCCCCGAGCTGCTGGCGATGTCGCATGTGTGGCAGCAGCCCGGGCTCAGCCTGCACCGCGTGGCCACCAAGGGGGCGCCGGAAGCCGTGGCCGACCTCTGCCACCTGCCCGAAGGCCGTCGCGCGCAACTGCGTCGGGAGGCCGAGGCCATGGCCGAACGCGGCCTGCGGGTGCTGGGCGTGGCGCGGGCCAGCCGCGAGGGGCCGGCGCCGGGCGAGCCCTGGCCGGCCATCCAGCACGACTACGACTTCGAGTTCCTGGGCCTCGTTGGGCTGCTCGACCCGCTGCGTCCGGGCGTGCGCGAGGCCGTGGCGCGTTGCCGCGAGGCGGGCATCCGCGTGGCCATGATCACGGGCGACCACCCCGCCACCGCGCTGGCCATCGCGCAGCAGGCGGGCATCGACGTGCGCGGCGGGGCCTTGCGCGGGGAGGCCTTGCAGGACATGTCGGCGCAGGAGTTGGCCCTGCGCGTCCGCGACACCCACGTCTTCGCCCGCGTCATGCCCGAGCAGAAGCTGCGCATCGTCCAGGCCCTGCAGGCCAGCGGCGAGATCGTCGCCATGACGGGCGATGGCGTCAACGACGCGCCTTCGCTGAAAGCCGCCGACATCGGCGTGGCCATGGGCGCGCGTGGCACCGACGTGGCCCGCGAGGCGGCCTCCCTGGTGCTGCTCGACGATGACTTCCAGGCCATCGCGCAGGCGGTGCACCTGGGCCGCCGCATCAACGACAACCTGCGCAAGGCCATGGCCTTCGTGCTGGCCGTGCACGTGCCGATTGCCGGGCTGACGCTGTGGCCCTTGCTGGGCGGCTGGCCACTGTTGTTCATGCCGGTGCACATCGCTTTCCTGGAGCTGATCATCGACCCGGTGTGCTCGGTGGTGTTCGAGGCCGAGGCCGCCGAGCCCGATGCCATGCGCCGGCCGCCGCGCCGACCGGGTGCGCCCCTGATCGACCGCGGGCAGATCATCTGGAGCCTGCTGCAAGGCGCCCTGGTGCTGGCGTGCGTGGGCGGCTGGTACGGCTGGCTGCAGATGCCGGGCGCGGCCTGGCAGGCCTGGCTGGGCCCGCTGGACGAGGCCCAGGCGCGCACGGCGGGCTTCGTGGCCCTGGTGGTGGCCGATGTGGCGCTCATCCTGAGCAACCGCACCTTGTCCCGGCCGGTCTGGGTGGCACTGCGGCGGGCCAACGGGGCCTTGTGGCGCATGCTGCTGGCCACCGGGCTGGTGCTGGGCGGCATCCTGTGGTGGGCGCCCTTGCGCGGGCTGTTCCACTTCGGCGTGCTGTCGGGCCCCGCGCTGGGCTGTGCGGTGGCCGTGGGCGCGCTGTGCCTGCTGCTGCTGGAGGTGCTCAAGGCCGCGCGCTGGCGGCTGGCGCGTCAGTCGCGGTAGCTCAGGCCTCAGGCTGCGAGCGCCTGCAGCAGCAGGTCGGCCACCGGCCCGCCCGACGCGGGGTTCTGCCCGGTGATCACGCGCTGGCGCAACTCGGTCTCGGTCAGGTAGGGCACGTGGGTGTCCAGCCCGGCGAGCTTCTCTTCTTCGTTGGTGAAGCCCGTGACGTCCTTGCCCTGGATCAGCAGGCTGCCGTCCGACAGCCGGATGTTGAGCAGCGCCACCGCGCCGTGGCAGACGGAGCTGACGTGGCCGCCGGCGAAGTAGATGGCGACGTGGTCTGCACGCCCGGCGAGATCCTGGTGGTGTCCTTGCCCATGCAGTTCGATTGCGACACCGTGGTGCAGCCCGGGCAGCCCATGCTGGCGCTGTCGGTCGAGCCCATGTCAGCCGAGGTGGCCGATGTGCTCACCCGCTTGCTGCGGGTGCTGGGCGATGCGGAGGCGGCGCGCGCGTTCAGCACGACCGCCATGGCCCGCGATGCGGGCATGAGCGTCTCGGGCTTCCACGAGGCCTTCAAGCGGGTGCCGGGGCACGCGCCGCTGCAGTACCTCAAGCTCACCCGCCTCCACATGGCGCGGGACTGCCTGTCGATGCAGGACGTCGGCGCGGCCGAGGCGGCCTACGGCGTGGGCTATGGCAGTACCTCGCAGTTCAGCCGCGAGTGCAAGCGCCTGTTCGGGGTGCCGCCATCGGCGGCGCGGGCGCAGCCTGTGCTGCCCGCCTGACGCGGCTCGGGTGGCCCGGGCGATTCCGTGGCCCAGGCCGCGAGCGCGGCTTCAGCGCTTGCGCGGCGGCGGGGGCATGCCCGGACCGCGGCCTTCGATGTGACGGAAGGTGATGCGGCCTTTGGTCAGATCGTAGGGCGACAGCTCCAGCGACACCTTGTCGCCAGCCAGGATGCGGATGTGGTTCTTGCGCATCTTGCCGCCCGAGTAGGCGATCAGGGTGTGGCCGTTGTCCAGGGTCACGCGAAAGCGGGAATCAGGCAGGACTTCGTCCACCTTGCCTTGCATTTCAATGAGGTCTTCTTTGGACAAGGGGCTTCCTCAGAATGGGGTGTGAAGTGAGGGGATGGTTGGAGGGCTTCCCACGCTTGTGGGGAGAACCCCACAGTGTACTCTGGTGCGCAAAAAAGCGCCAGCCCCGGCCGTTCGGCTCATGCCCGCTCACGCGCCACCGTGGCGGTGGGTGTGGTGGGCGTCCGGCACGTGGGCATGGGCGTGTCGCTGGGGCTCGTGCCGGTGGGGGTGGCTGTGCGGGCCCGTGGGCATGGGGTCGTGGACGTGGTCGTGGTGGCCGTCGTCGTGGCGGTGGGCGTGTTCGTGCTCCAGCGCCTCGTGCTCATGCTCGTGCGCGTGGGATTCGGCCAGGTGCAGCACGACGCCCGCCACCATCAGCAGGCCGCCCAGGGCCACGCCCGCGCTCAGGGACTGGTCGCCCAGGGCCACGGCCAGCGCCGCGCCGATGAAGGGCGCGAACGCGAACACCGAGCCGGTGCGGGCGGCCCCGAAAGCCCGCTGTGCGAGCAGGTAGAAGCGCAGGCTCAGGCCGTAGCCCGTGGCGCCGATGGCCAGCAGCGCGGCGATGGCGGCCACGCCGGGGAGCGCCTCGCCACGCCAGGCGCCGAGCAGCCCCGTGACCGAGGCCCCCAGCACCGCCTTGCCCAGCACCACCTGGCCCGGGTCGCGCTCGGCCAGGCCGCGCGACAGGGTGTTGTCGACGCCCCAGGCAAGGGTGGCGCCGCCGACCGCCAGCAGGCCCAGCAACTGGGGCGTGCCGGCGCGGCCCTGGTCGAGGATCAGGGCCACGCCACCGGCCAGCAGCAGGCCCATGGCGAGCCAGGCGCGGCGGTCCATCACCTCGCCGTAGAGCAGCCGCGCCAGCAGGGCCGTGAACAGGGCCTCCAGCGTCAGCAGCAGGGAGGCGCTGGTGCCGCTGGTGTGCTGCAGCCCCCAGGCCAGGGCGACCGGCCCCAGTCCGGCGCCGAACAGGGCCATGGCCGACAGGCGCGGCAGGTCGCGTGAGGCCAGCCGGGCTTCGCGCTCGCGCGGCTGGCGTGTCAGCAGCCCCGCCAGGGCCGCACCCAGGTACAGCAGCGCCGCGGTGGTGAAGGCGCCCACCCCCGCGCCGGCGCGCTGGACCAGCGGCGTGCTGATGCCGAACAGCGCGGCGGCCAGCAGCGCCAGCAGGCCGCCGCGCACGGCGGGCCAGGCGGGCAGGGCAGGGGCGTGGCGGTGTGGCATGGGTGTGTCGGGCTCAGAGCGTGAAGTCGTAGTCGATGGTCAGCGGCGCGTGGTCGCTGAACCACTGGTCCTTGTAGACGGCGGCGTGCCTGGCGGTCTCGGCCAGCGCGGGCGTGGCCAGGTGGTAGTCGATGCGCCAGCCCACGTTCTTGGCGCGCGCCTGGCCGCGGTTGCTCCACCACGTGTAGCAGGCGTCGGTGGTGTCGGGGTGCAGGCGGCGGTAGACGTCCACCAGCCCCGTGTCGCCGGCCGGATCGAGCAGTTGCGTCATCCAGGCGCGCTCCTCCGGCAGGAAGCCGCTGTTCTTGAGGTTGCCTTTCCAGTTTTTCAGGTCGGCCTCTTTGTGGGCGATGTTGACGTCGCCGACCAGGATGAACTCGCGCTCGGCACGCAGCTTCGCCAGGTGCGGGCGGATGACGTCGAGGAAGCGGAACTTGGCCTCCTGGCGCTCTTCGCTGCTGGAGCCCGAGGGGAAGTAGCAGCTGATGATGGACAGCTTGCGGCCGGGCTTGTCGAAGCGCATCTCGACGTAGCGGCCCTCGGCGTCGAACTCGCCGTTGTCCGCGGCGCCCAGGCCGATGATGACGTCAGAGGGCGCGGTGCGGCTGTACAGGCCCACGCCCGAGTAGCCCTTCTTTTCCGCGTGGTGGAAATGCCCCGGCATGCCCGCCACGGTGCGCAGCTCGGGGCCCATGTCGGCCGCCTGGGCCTTGAGTTCCTGCACGCCCATACAATCGGCGGCATGGGCTTCCGCCCACGGCAGCAGGCCTTTGTTGGCCGCCGAGCGGACGCCATTGAGGTTGAAAGAGACCAGTCGAAACACAGCGCACCACCATCATGAGCAACACCCCCGCACAAGACACCCTGGCCCAGGATTTCGTGGCCTTCGCCGTTGAATCCAGGGTGCTGCGATTCGGGGAGTTCACAACCAAGGCAGGCCGGCTGTCGCCTTATTTCTTCAACGCCGGCCTGTTCGATGACGGCGCCAAACTGGGCCGCCTGGCCGAATTCTATGCACGCCGCCTGATCGCCTCCGGCCTGCAATTCGACATGCTGTTCGGCCCGGCCTACAAGGGCATCACGCTGGCCGCGGCGGTGGCCATCGAGCTGGCGCGCCTGGGCCACAACAAGCCCTTCGCCTACAACCGCAAGGAAGCGAAGGACCACGGCGAGGGCGGCACCCTGGTGGGCGCCCCCGTGCAGGGCCGCGTGCTCATCATCGATGACGTGATTTCCGCCGGCACCTCGGTGCGCGAGTCCATCGAGATGATCAAGGCCGCCGGTGCCACGCCCTGCGGTGTCACCATCGCCCTGGACCGCCAGGAAAAGGCCACGGCCAACGGCCAGGATGCCGCCGAGAGCGCCGTGCAGCAGGTGCAGCAGCACTACGGCTTGCCGGTGGTGGCCATTGCCACGCTGGCCGACCTGATGGGCTTCCTGGATGGCCAGTCGGATGCGGCCCTGGTGGCGGCCCGACCGGCGGTGCAGGCCTACCGTCAACGCTACGGCGTCTGAGCCGTTTTATGATGGTCTGATCACCGCCGAGATCACACCCAGGCAAGAAGGAGTGGGGCGCCAGGGCCCCGGACACGCACATGAGCCAGTCGCCGGTCGCCGACCGTAGTCGGTCGCGTCGCTTGCAGCGCCAGCTGTCCCGCATGGGGCGGGCTGCGGCCGCGCCTGCCCGGCTGGGCGTGGCCCTCGCGCTGTCTTCCTGCCTGGCCAGCCTGCTGGTGGCGGGGGCCGCGCGCGCGGCGGGCATCTACACCTGCGTGGATGCCAACGGCAAGCGCCACACCTCGGACCGCCCCATCGCCGAGTGCCTGGACCGCGAGCAGCGCATGCTCAACAAGGACGGCTCGCAGAAGCAGACCGTGCCGCCACGCCTCAACGCCGAGGAGCGCGCCCTGGCCGAGGAGCGCCAGCGCCTGCAGGAGCAGGCCCAGGCCGCGCAGAAGGACGCCGTTCGCCGGGACCGCAACCTGATGCTGCGCTTCCCCGACGAGGCGGCGCACAACAAGGCGCGTGAGGCCGCGCTGGACGACCTGCGCCGTGGCGTCGTCGGTTCCGAGCGCCGCCTGCAGGAGCTGCTCGACGAGCGCAAGCCCCTGCTGGCCGAGACCGAGTTCTACAAGGGCAAGCGCCTGCCGCACAAGCTCAAGGCCAGGCTGGAGGCCAACGACGCACAGCAGCAGGCGCAACGCGACATCATCCAGAACCAGAACGCCGAGACGGTGCGCATCAACGCGCTCTACGACGCCGAGCTGGCCCGCCTCAAGCGCCTGTGGGCCGGGGCGGCGCCGGGTTCGGTGCCGGTGGCGGCGCCAGCCGAGCCGTCGTCCCGCCGCTGAGCGGCCCTCCTCGCGGCAGTCACCCGCCCAGCACCTTGCGGCGCCCCAGGCCGAGCTTGTTGGCCAGCCAGAAGCGCAGGTGATAGCGGTGCTTGCGCAGGTAGACGGCGGCCTTCTGCCGCAGCGGGTAGCCGCGGTAGGCGGCGCGGCCGTCGCCGATGACGGAGGCCGCGATCTCCGAGCCCACCTGCCAGAAGAAGTCCGGGCTGGCCGAGTACACGGTCAGGTCGCGCTCCCAGTGGTGCTTGAGCTCGAAGTCGACCGGGCGCAACAGGTGCTCGCGTTTCGGTGTGAGCTTGGCGGCGCCACGCCGCGACACCAGGTAGGCCGTGCCGTCTTCCGGGCCCTGGCCGCCAAAGCGCAGCTCCAGGGCGTGGCCCGCGCCATCGTCGCCCAGCGAGGCCACCAGGCGCGCATGGCGCCGCAGCCGCGTGAGCTTGAGCACGTCCCAGGGGTGGGCGCCGGTGGCCGATGCGGCCAGGGTCTGCAGGTTCTGCAGCGTGCACACGTCGTGGGCGTTGAAGTCATCTTCCAGCACCAGGGCGCAGTCCAGGCCGCGCTCCTCGATGAGTTGCCAGCAGCGCAGGTGGCTCAGGAAGCAGCCGATCTCGCCGGGGGTGAGCGGGCGGAACCACTCGCCATGCGGGGTCGGGTGCGGGTTGAGGGCCTTCAGCCGCTCGGCGCCCAGGGCCTTGCCTTCCACGCCGGGAACGCGCTCCCAGCTCAGGCCCAGGCCGTCGAGGATGGGGGCGCAGCGCGCCAGGCGGTCGGCCGAGCGGTCGAGGTTGATGAGGAAGACGTGTGGGCGCATGGCGGGCTGGGCAGAAGGCGCGATCTTACGTGAGGGCCTCCGCGGCGGCCTTGGCGGTTTAGCAAGTTCTTAAGGTTGCGGTCGACGGCCTTAGCCAACTCTTAGCAAACAAGGGCCAGGCCGTTGCCTACAGTGCGTCCACCTCAACACACCAGGAGATCGACGCATGAACCCCGGCCACCAACCCGCCGCCGTCCAGACCCCCATGGCCCCGCGCCTCGACCTGTACGCCCCCATCCACAAGGCCCTGCGCGCCTGGATGTTCGACACCGTGGTGGCCGTGGGCCGCGTCGATGGCAGCGATGAGCCTGCGCTGGTGCGCGCGTTGGCGCAGACCGAGGCCCTGTTGCAGATCAGCCTGAGCCACATCGCGCACGAGAACGACTTCCTGCACCCGCTGCTCGACGGCGACATGCCCGGCAGTGCCCGCGAGGCCGATGTCGCCCACCAGGGCCACCTGCGCCACGTCGCCCGCATGCGCCAGCAGGTGCAACGTGTGCGCCTGCAGCAGGGCGCGGCGCGCTTTGCCGAGCTGGGCACGCTCTACCGCGAGCTGGGGTTGTTCGTGGCCGACAACCTCACCCACATGCACTGGGAGGAGACCATGCACAACGAGGCCCTGTGGGCGCGCCACAGCGATGCCGAGCTGGCGGCGGTGCACGACGCGCTGGTGCAAAGCATCCCGCCCCAGGAAATGGCCGAGGTGCTGCGCCACATGCTGCCGGCGCTGTCCCCGCTGGAGCGCCACGGCATGCTGACCGAGATGCGCGCCCAGATGCCTGCGGGCGCTTTCGACGGCGTGCTGCAACTCGCGCACGAGGTGCTGGACGTGCATGCATGGGCCGAGCTGCTGCGCGTGCTGCAGGTCCAGCCCAGCCTGCCGCACGCCCATTGAGGCGCGCGGTCGCGGCGGGGCTCAGGCCGGGGGCGCCTCGCTCAGGTGCTGCACCAGCGCCAGTGTGGCGGCCACCTCCAGGCGGAAGCGCCCGCGCCCGGTCTTGACGATCTGCAGCGGGGCGGCGCGCTCGGCCAGGCGGCGCTGCAGCAGGATCAGCCGTGCCTCCAGGTTGTCGGTGACGTCGGGCAGGCGCAGGCCCGGGTCCATGCGCAGCTCGCGGTTGCTGAAGTCCTGGCGGCCCTGCTGGGCCCATTCATTGACCAGCCGCCACAGGATGGCGCCGGCCACGCCTTTGATCAGGTAGTCCTGGTCCAGGAAGATGCTGTCCGTGTGCGGGTGGTGGTGCACCGTCACCAGGCGCGTGTGGTCGGCCGGGGCGGTGTGTTCGCTCGGCGCAGGGGCTGCCCGGGTGTCGGATGCCGCCTCGGGCGGACGCTCTGCCGCTGCCGACGCGGTTTCGTGAGGCTGCAGCAGGGACAGCGACAGCGCCAGCGGTGCTGCCACCGAGACCAGCGCGTCCTCGTCGTCGTGGCTGAAGTGCTGGTCCTGGGTGCTTTCCACCAGCAGCACGCCCACCACGCGCCCCAGCAGGCGCAGCGGCACGGCCAGCTGGCTGCGCGGCTCGGCCAGGCCGGGCAGGGGGATGTCGTGGCACAGGGCGCCGTCCAGGCCCAGGTCCTCGCTGCGCTGGCGGATGGCGCGTGCGTAGGTCTGCCACATCGTCATGTGACCGATGCGCAGCGGCGTGCCTTCGCGCGCCGCGAGGCCGGCCAGGCCCTGGCCCAGCGGGATCTCCGCGCCCACGCCCGAGCGCTCGTAGCCCAGGCTGGCGATGGTGTAGAGGCATTGCCGGTCGGCGTCGAGCAGCAGGATGATCGCGTGGTCGATGCGCAGCGCATCGCGCAGGCCCAGCAGGGTCTCGTCCAGCAGGGTGGCCATGTCCTGGCTGGCGCTGATGCGCTCGATGACGGCGCGCGTGCCGGCGCGGATGTCGCAGCGCGGCTGCGGCGCCTGCAGCGTGCGGCGGCCGGGGATGGTCTCCACCGACTGCACCTCGTAGATGTCCGCGCCTTGCAGGTGGTAGACCTTGTCCATGCCCGAATGCGTGGCGATGCCGGCGAGCTTGGCCTTCATGCGCTCGAACAGCGGACCGCTGGATTCCGTGCGCAGGTAGAGCAGTTGCAGTCGCACGCCGGCGGCGGTGTAGGGGTCGTCGACGGTGACGGCGCAGCGACGCGTGGCCAGGATGTTCTCGCGGCTGCGGTTGAAGAACTGGAAGGACAGCGCGACGTGCGCCTCGTCGATGTACTCGACCTGCGAGAGGTAGCACAGGTGCGGCATGCCCTCGTCCGAGACCGTGCACATGGTGGCGGGGATGACGCCCTCGCACATGCGGCGGATGCTGCTGAGGGTGACGGCCTCGGGGGCGTGACCGCGGCTCATGCGAACAGCTCCATCGGCCGGCCGGCGCCGGGGCCGGGGGTCTGGTTCCAGGCGCCACAGGGCGTGAAGGTCACGCTGTGCATCTGGTCGGTGCGCACGTCCAGCCAGGCCGAGGCGAAGGTGTCGTCGAAGCCGAAGCGGCGGATTTCGTCGGTGAAGCGTTGCTTGTGCGCCAGGCGGTGCGGCCAGTCCTGCACGCTGGCGGGAGCCACCAGGGCGTCGCGCCCCTTGATCTGCACGGTGTGGTGGTTGCTGGGCTGGCACAGCACCACGGCGACCAGGGGCACCTCGCGCAGCGCGTCCAGCAGGGCCATGGCGGTGGGCGTGGGCAGCAGCACCGACAGCTGCTGCGCCGCGGTCACCTGCACGGCGATGCCGCGGTTGAGCAGGGGCAGGCCCTGCGCCGTGCGCCCGCCCACGTGGATGGACAGGCCGGCGCGCAGGAAGGCCTGCAGATCCGGGTGCAGAGGGCGGGCCGATGTCGGATGGGGGGCAGGCGTGTTGGGCTCCATGCGATCCTCCGTGTGTCCGCTCGGTGCCGTCCGCCCGGCTCAGCCCGCAAGCTTCTTCTTGAGCAGCTCGTTGACGGCGGCCGGGTTGGCCTTGCCCTTGGTGGCCTTCATGGCCTGGCCCACGAGCGCATTGAAGGCCTTGTCCTTGCCGGCGCGGAACTCCTCGACCGACTTGGCGTTGGCCGCCAGCACCTCGTCGAGGATGCGTTCGAGCTCGCCGCTGTCGCTCATCTGCTTGAGGCCTTTGGCGTCGATGAGGGCGTCCACGCGGGCCTGGCCCTCACCGCTGCCCTCGCCGGACCACAGCGCCTCGAACACCTGCTTGGCGCCGTTGTTGGAGATGGTGCCGTCGGCGATGCGCGAGATCATCGCGGCCAGCAGCCCGGGCGAGACGGGCGATTGCTCGATCGACTGTTCGGCCGCATTCAGGCGGCGCGAGACCTCGCCCATCAGCCAGTTCGATGCCAGCTTCGCCTGGCCACAGGCCTTGGCCGTGGCTTCGAAGAAGGCGCCGAAAGCCTTGGACTGCGTCATCATCGTCGCGTCGTAGGCGGGCAGGCCGTAGTCGGTCACGAAGCGCTCGGCCATCACGCGCGGCAACTCGGGCATCTGCGCGCGCACGCGCTCGATCCACTCGGGCGCGATCACCAGCGGCGGCAGGTCGGGGTCGGGGAAGTAGCGGTAGTCGTGCGCGTCTTCCTTGCTGCGCATGGCGCGCGTCTCGCCCGTGTCGGGGTTGAACAGCACGGTGGCTTGCTGGATGGCGCGGCCGTCCTCGATCTCGTCGATCTGCCAGTTGATTTCGTAATCGGTGGCCTGGACGATGTGCTTGAAGCTGTTGAGGTTCTTGATCTCGCGGCGGGTGCCCAGCGGCGCGCCGGGCTTGCGCACCGACACGTTGACGTCGCAGCGGAAGGAGCCTTCCTGCATGTTGCCGTCGCAGATGCCCAGCCACACCACCAGGGTGTGCAGGGCGCGGGCGTACTCGGCGGCCTCGGCGCTGGCGCGCAGGTCCGGCTCGGTGACGATCTCGATGAGCGGCGTGCCCGCGCGGTTGAGGTCGATGCCCGAGGACTTCTCGCCGTTGAAGCCGCTGAAGTCATCGTGCAGTGACTTGCCCGCGTCTTCTTCCAGGTGGGCGCGCACCAGGCGCACAGTGTGCGGGGTGTCTCCCACGAAGAAGCTCACCGAGCCGCCTTGCACGACGGGGATCTCGTACTGGCTGATCTGGTAGCCCTTGGGCAGGTCGGGGTAGAAGTAGTTCTTGCGCGCGAAGATGGAGCGCGGCGCGATGTGCGAGCCCACGGCCAGGCCGAAGGCGATGGCGCGCTCGACCGCGCCCTTGTTCATCACGGGCAGGGTGCCGGGCAGGGCCATGTCCACGGGACAGGCCTGCGTGTTGGGCGCGGCGCCGAACTGGGTCGAGGCGCCGGAGAAGATCTTCGACTGCGTCGAGAGCTGGACGTGGGTTTCGATGCCGATGACGACCTCGTAGCCACGGACCATCTTGGGGGTCGCTGGGGAGCTCATGGTGTGTCTTGCTGGGTTCGTCTTCGCTCAGGCCTGCGGGGCGGCAGCGGCCGGCGCGCGGGTGTGCCAGTCGGTGGCGTGCTGGAAGGCCTGGGCCGTGTGCAGCAGCCGCGCTTCCTGCCAGTAGTTGCCGATCAGCTGCAGGCCGACCGGCAGCTGGCCTTCGCCGAAGCCCGCGGGCACGCTCATGCCGGGCAGACCGGCCAGCGAGGCGGGCAGGGTGAAGATGTCGGCGAGGTACTCCTGCACCGGGTCCGTCGACGAGCCGATCTCGCGGGCCACCGTGGGCGACACCGGGCCGGCGATCACGTCGCAGACCTTGAAGGCGGCCTGGAAGTCGTCGGCGATCATGCGGCGCAGCTTCTGGGCCTGCAGGTAGTAGGCGTCGTAATAGCCGTGCGACAGCACGTAGGTGCCGATCATGATGCGGCGCTTGACCTCCGGCCCGAAGCCTTCGGCGCGGGTCTTGCGGTACATGTCGTTGAGGTCGGTGTACTTGGCCGCGCGGTGGCCGAACTTGACGCCATCGAAGCGGCTCAGGTTGGACGAGGCCTCGGCCGGCGCAATGATGTAGTACACCGGGATGGACAGCTCGGTGCGCGGCAGGCTGACCTCGACCAGCGTGGCGCCCAGGGCTTCGAGCTGGGCCAGCGCTGCGCGCGTTGCGGCCAGCACGTCGGCGCTCACGCCCTCGCCGAAGAATTCCTGGGGCACGCCCACGCGCAGGCCGGCCAGCGGACGGGCCGGGTCGGCCAGCTTGGCGGACAGCGTCAGCGCGGCCAGCTCGCGGCCGATCACGCCGGGGCGGTTGTCGGCCAGGGTGCCGTTGCTCAGGCGGACCTGCTGGGCGCTGGTGGCGTCGCGCGCGTCGAAGCCGCTCATGGCGTCGAGCAGCAGGGCGCAGTCCTCGGCGGTGCGGGCCATGGGGCCGGCCTGGTCCAGGCTGGAGGCGAAGGCGATCATGCCGTAGCGCGAGCAGCGGCCGTAGGTGGGCTTGATGCCGGTGATGCCGGTCAGCGCGGCGGGCTGGCGGATCGAGCCGCCCGTGTCGGTGCCGGTGGTGGCCGCGACCAGGCGGGCCGAGACGGCCACGGCCGAGGCGCCCGAGGAGCCGCCGGGGATGCGCTTCGTGTCCCAGGGGTTGCGGGCCACGCCGTAGGCGGAGTTCTCGTTGGCGCCGCCCATGGCGAATTCGTCGCAGTTGAGCTTGCCCACGCTGACCACGCCGGCGGCCTTGAGCTGGGCCACGACGGTGGCGTCGAAGGGGCTGTGGTAGCCCTGCAGCATCTTCGAGGCCGCCGTGGTCGGCTGGCCTTGCGTCACGAAGATGTCCTTGTGGGCGATCGGCAGGCCGTCCAGCGGGCCGAGGGCCTGGCCGGCGGCGCGGCGGGCGTCCGAAGCGGCGGCCGCGGCCAGCGCGCCATCGGCATCGACGTGCAGGAAGGCGCCCAGGTCGGTGTGGGCGGCGATGCGGTCGAGGGCGTGCCGGGTCAGGGCCACCGAGGTGGTCTGGCCGGCGGCCAGGGCCTGGCGCTGCTGGGCCAGGGTCAGGTCGTGCAGCGCTGTCATTCGATCACCTTGGGCACCAGGAACAGGCCTTCGTCGCGGGCCGGGGCGTTGGCCATGTTGGCCTCGCGGTTGTCGCCTTCGGTGACGGCGTCCTCGCGCAGGCGCAGGGTCACGTCCTCGATGGCCGACAGCGGCGTGTACAGGGGCTCGACGCCCGAGGTGTCGACGGCGCGCATCTTCTCGACGATGGCGAAGAATTCGTTCAGCTGGGTCAGCATCGCGGCCTGCTCGTCGTCGCGCAACTCGAGGCGCGCCAACTGGGCGATGCGGCTGACATCCGTGGGGGTCAGTGCCATGGGTTCATCCAGGGGTAACAGTCGGTTGGTTCAACCCCGGAAAGGGGGAGACCTTGGGGTATTATCCTAGGTTATCCACAAGCCTTTGTGGCAGCGGTGCCCAGCCCGACCGGGGTTGATGGCAAGCGCTGGCCCGAAGCAGGGAGAGTTCATGACACGCAGCCCTGGCTGCGTGGTCGCCATCGGGCCTCGTCCGGGCCCGGTCATCGTCGTCAGATTCCGTCGTCAGATTCCACAAGGCCACACGGGCCCAGCGGATCGGCCGGCCGGGCGTTTCCCGCATGAGGCGCGTGAGTTCCTCCGCGCCCCGCCCGCCGGTGCCGACCACGCCCGCAGCCGGAGCGTCACCGCCATGTATTCCATGTTCCGCAAGTACTTCTCCACCGACCTGGCCATCGACCTGGGCACGGCCAACACGCTCATCTACGTGCGTGACAAGGGCATCGTGCTGGACGAGCCCTCCGTGGTGTCCATCCGCCACGAAGGCGGCCCCAACGGCAAGAAGACCATCCAGGCCGTCGGCTCCGAAGCCAAGGCCATGCTGGGCAAGGTGCCCGGCAACATCGAGGCCATCCGCCCGATGAAGGACGGCGTGATCGCCGACTTCACCGTGACCGAGCAGATGCTCAAGCAGTTCATCAAGATGGTGCACCCGCGCTCGGTCCTGAAGCCGTCGCCGCGCATCATCATCTGCGTGCCCTGCGGTTCCACCCAGGTCGAGCGCCGCGCCATCCGTGAATCGGCGCTCGGCGCGGGCGCCTCCGAGGTCTACCTGATCGAAGAACCCATGGCCGCGGCCATCGGTGCCGGCCTGCCGGTGTCCGAAGCCTCTGGCTCCATGGTGGTCGACATCGGCGGCGGCACGACCGAAGTCGGCGTGATCTCGCTGGGCGGCATGGTCTACAAGGGCAGCGTGCGCGTCGGCGGCGACAAGTTCGATGAAAGCATCATCAACTACATCCGCCGCAACTACGGCATGCTGATCGGCGAGCCCACGGCCGAAGCCATCAAGAAGGAAATCGGTTCGGCCTTCCCCGGCTCCGAGGTCAAGGAGATGGAAGTCAAGGGCCGCAACCTGTCCGAGGGCGTGCCGCGCAGCTTCACGATTTCGTCCAACGAAATCCTGGAAGCCCTGACCGACCCGCTCAACCAGATCGTCTCGGCCGTCAAGAACGCCCTGGAGCAGACCCCGCCCGAGCTGGGCGCCGACATCGCCGAGCGCGGCATGATGCTGACCGGTGGTGGCGCCCTGCTGCGCGACCTGGACCGCCTGCTGGCCGAGGAAACCGGCCTGCCCGTGCTGGTGGCCGAAGACCCGCTGACCTGCGTGGTGCGCGGCTGTGGCATGGCCCTGGAGCGCATGGAGCGCCTGGGCAGCATCTTCACCTCGGAATAAGCCCCCGGCACCAACGTCCCCCCCCGGCGCGAGCGGGGCGGGTGGCCGCACAGGCCGTCCAGCTTTGCCCGTGCGGTCCCTGACGACCCGGAGCCGATCCGCCCACCATGCCACTGGCCACGCTGGACCGCACCCCGCCCCCCTTCTTCAAGCAGGGGCCGTCGGCCTTCACGCGCCTGATGTTCTTCTCCGCCCTGGCCATCTTCCTGATGGTGGCCGATGCGCGCTGGAAGGTGACCCAGCCCCTGCGCGCCGCCGTGGCCACCGTGCTCCACCCGGTGCAGCAGGCCTTGCTGGCGCCCTCGCGCGGCTGGGACCGGCTGGAGCACTACTTCTCCGGCATGGACGAGGCCCGTGCGGTGCAGGAGCGCGCCGCACGCCTGGTCACCACGCAGGCCGAGCGCATGATGCGCATGGAAGAGCTCGCCCGCGAGAACGCCCGCCTGCGCGCCCTGCTGGACCTGCGCCCGCGCATCGAGGTGGCCACGCTGTCGGCGGAAATCCTCTACGACACCCAGGACCCCTTCACCCGCAAGGTGGTGATCGGCCGCGGGGCCTCGCAGGGCGTGGTGCTGGGCTCGCCGGTGGTCGATGAGGCCGGCGTGCTCGGCCAGGTCACGCGGGTCTACCCGCTCACCGCCGAAGTCACCCTGGTCACCGACAAGGACGCGGCCGTGCCGGTGGTCAATGTGCGCACCCAGCAGCGCGGCGTGGCCTACGGCACCGCCCAGGCGCGGGGCATGGAGTTGCGCTTCATGGCCGGCAACGCCGACGTGCAGGTGGGCGACGCGCTGCAGACGTCCGGCCTGGACGGCATCTACCCCGCCGGCCTGCCCGTGGCCAAGGTCACGGCCGTGGACCGCCGCGCCGACTCGGCTTTCGCCCGCATTGCGCTGACGCCGCTGAGCAGCCCCGACAGCACCCGCCATGTGCTGCTGCTGCAGCCCGCCTCCAGCCAGATGCCGGCGCGCCCCGCCGACGCGGCTTCGGGGGCGGCCTCGGTGCCCGACGACAAGTCGCGCCACGGCAAGTCCGCCCACCACGGTGCGGCCAAGTCCAGCCACGGCAACGCCTCAGGAGCCCGCCCATGATGCCCCGCGGCAACGAGCTGCTGCTGCCGGCCAACCCGGTGTTCATCTGGATTTCGCTGCTGCTGGCGATGGCCCTCAACATCCTGCCCTGGGGACGCTGGCCCGGCGTGCCGGACTTCCTGGCCGTTACCGTGGTGTTCTGGAACGTGCACCAGCCGCGCCGCGTGGGCGTGGGCGCGGCCTTCGTCTTCGGCCTGATCATGGACGTGCACCAGGGCGCCTTGCTCGGCCAGCACGCCCTGGCCTACACGCTGCTGAGCTTCTTTGCCATCACGGTGCACCGCCGCCTGCTGTGGTTCACCGTGGCCTCGCAGGCTGTGCAGATCGTGCCCTTGTTCGTGGCGGCCCATGCGGTGTCCCTGCTGGTGCGCATGGCCGCGGGCGCGAGTTTCCCGGGCTGGGAGCTGGTGCTGGCGCCGGTGCTGGAGTCGATGCTGTGGCCGGTGGCCAACTTCATGCTCCTGGCGCCGCAGCGCCGTCCGCCCGACCGCGACAAGAACCGCCCGCTGTGAGGCCCTGGCCCGCAGTGCAGCACCCGCCATGACCGAGCTCAAGAACCTCGAACAGGAACTCGGACGCTTCCGGGCCCGGCTCTGGGCGGCGGCGGGCTTCGTGCTGTTCTGCTTCGGGCTGCTGGCCTTCCGCCTGGTCGTGCTGCAGGTGCTGCGCCACGACGACCTGGCGGCGCGCGCCGAAAACAACCGCACGGCGGTGGTGCCCATCGTGCCCAACCGCGGCCTCATCGTCGACCGCCACGGCGTGGTGCTGGCCAACAACTACTCGGCCTACACGCTGGAGATCACCCCCTCCAAGGTCGATGATGTCGAGGCCACCATCGATGAGCTGGCCCACATCGTCGACATCCAGGCGCGCGACCGCCGCCGCTTCAAGCGCCTGCGCGAGGAGTCCAAGAGCTTCGAGTCCATCCCCATCCGCACGCGCCTGACCGACGAGGAGGTGGCGCGCTTCACCGCCCAGCGCTTCCGCTTCCCCGGCGTGGACATCCAGGCGCGCCTGTTCCGTCACTACCCCTATGGCGAGCTTGCCAGCCACGTGCTGGGCTACATCGGGCGCATCAACCAGCGCGAGGCCGAGGCCATGGACGACTGGCCCGACGAGGACCAGGCCAACTACCGCGGCACCGAGTACATCGGCAAGCTGGGCATCGAGCAGAGCTACGAGCGCGAGCTGCACGGCATCACCGGCTTCGAGCAGGTCGAGACCAGCGCGGGCGGGCGCGCCGTGCGGCGGCTGCGCTCCAACCCGGCCACGCCGGGCAACACAGTGCACCTGTCCATCGACATCAAGCTGCAGGCGCTCATCGAGCGTCTGTTCGGTGACCGCCGCGGCGCGCTGGTGGCGATCGACCCGCGCAACGGCGAGGTGCTGGCCTTCGTCTCCAAGCCGACCTTCGACCCCAACCTCTTCGTCGACGGCATCGATGCAGACAACTGGCGGGAGCTCAACGAAAGCGCCGACAAGCCCCTGCTCAACCGCGCCCTGCGCGGCACCTACCCGCCGGGCTCGACCTACAAGCCCTTCATGGCGCTGGCCGCACTCAACACCGGCAAGCGCGCCCCCGGCACCATCATCATGGACTCGGGCGTGTTCTTCTTCGGCGGACACAAGTTCCGCAGCCCGGAGAACGAGCGCGGCGGGGCCATGAACATGCGCCGCGCCATCGTCGAGTCCTCGAACGTCTATTTCTATTCGCTGGCCAACGAGCTCGGCGTGGACACCATCCACGACCAGATGGAGCCGCTGGGCTTCGGGCGGCTGACGGGCATCGACCTCAAGGGCGAGGTCACGGGCATCCTGCCGTCCACCGAGTGGAAGCGCCGCGCCTACAAGCGCCCGGAGATGAAGAAGTGGTACGCCGGCGAGACCATCTCGCTGGGCATCGGCCAGGGCTACAACACCTTCACCATGCTGCAGATGGCCTCGGCGCTGTCCACCGTGGTCAGCGATGGCCAGCGCTTCCAGCCGCGCGTGGTGCGCGAGATCGAGAACGTCATGACGCGCGAGCGCCAGGCCACGGCCAGCGAGGCGCTGGAGCCGGTGGTCTACAAGCCCGAGCACACCGCCTTCATCCGCGAGGCCATGTTCGGCGTGACCCAGGAGGGCACGGGCACGCGCGTGTTCGCTGGCGCCACCTACCAGAGCGGAGGCAAGACCGGCACGGCCCAGGCCGTGGGCCTGCGCCAGAACGAGAAGTACGTGGCCTCCAAGGTCGACGAGTACAAGCGCGACCACTCGCTCTACGAGGCTTTCGCGCCGGTGGCGCAGCCCCGCGTGGCCCTGGCCGTGATCGTCGAGAACGCCGGCTTCGGTGCGGCGTCGGCCGCCCCCATCGCGCGGCGCGTGCTGGACTACCTGCTGACGGACACCTACCCCAGCGAGGAAGACATCCAGCTGGTGCAGCAAGGCAAGGCGGCGGCGCCCGTGGGCACGCCGCGCAAGGCCTCGGCCATGCCGCTGCCGCGCGGGCTCGATGCCTTCGGCGCCGATGTGCCGGGCACGCCGGAGGCGGCCAGCGCGGCGGCAGCCGCCAGTGCCGCGTCGGCGGCTGTGTCGGGCGCCGCGGCGGCCTCTGCAGCTGTGCCTGCCGCCGCCTCGGCCGCCCTTCCTGCGACATCGGCGCCTGCGCCGACCCCGGCGCGCCCCGTCCCGCCACCTCGCCCCACCCCGCCTGCCGCCGCCTTGCCGGCGGTGCCCTCCGCCTCACGGGAGCAGCCATGAGCGTCGCCTTCGACAAGCGTTCTCCCTGGCAGCGCATCAAGCCGGTGTTCCAGGGCTTCGATCTGCCGCTGGTGTGCATCCTCACCTTCCTGTGCGGCCTGGGCCTGGTCAACATGTACTCGGTGGGCTTCGACAACGGCACGCGCTTTTTCGACCAGGCCCGCAACATGGCCCTGGCCGCCACCATGCTCTTCCTGGTGGCGCAGGTGCCGCCGCAGCGCCTCATGGCCCTGGCCGTGCCGCTCTACACCGCGGGCGTGGTGCTGCTGGTGGCCACCGCGCTGTTCGGGCTGACCAAGAAGGGCGCGACGCGCTGGCTCAATGTGGGCGTGGTCATCCAGCCGTCGGAGGTGCTCAAGATCGGTGCGCCGCTGATGCTGGCCTGGTGGTTCCAGCGCCGCGAAGGGCAGTTGCGGACGCTGGACTTCGTGGTGGCCGGCGGCCTGCTGGTGCTGCCGGTGGCCCTCATCCTCAAGCAGCCCGACCTGGGCACGGCCTTGCTGGTGCTGTCTTCGGGCCTGTACGTCATCTTCTTCGCCGGGCTGAGCTGGCGGCTGATCCTGCCGGTGCTGCTGGCCGGGGCCATCGGCATCACCCTCATCGTCAGCTACCAGGGCGACCTGTGCCAGCCGGGCGTGAAGTGGGTGGGCCTGCACGACTACCAGAAGAACCGCGTGTGCACCCTGCTGGACCCGACCACCGACCCGCTGGGCAAGGGCTTCCACATCATCCAGGGCATGATCGCCATCGGCTCGGGCGGGGTCACGGGCAAGGGCTTCATGCAGGGCACGCAGACGCACCTGGAGTTCATCCCCGAGCGCACCACCGACTTCGTCTTTGCGGCCTACGCCGAGGAGCACGGCCTGATCGGCTGCCTGCTGCTGGCGGGCGGCTTCCTGGCGCTGATCTTCCGCGGGCTGTTCCTGGCCGCGCAGGCGCCGACGCTGTTCTCCCGGCTGCTGGCGGGTGCGCTGTCGCTGAGCTTCTTCACCTACGCCTTCGTCAACATGGGCATGGTCAGCGGCATCCTGCCGGTGGTGGGCGTGCCCTTGCCCTTCATCAGCTACGGCGGCACGGCCATGGTGACGCTGGGCCTGGCGCTGGGCGTGCTGATGTCGATCGCGCGCAGCCGCGGCCTGATGCAACGGTGATGCAACGCAAGCGCATCGCCGCGCCCTGGCGCTAACATCGCGGCCATGGAGACGACCGCCATGGACACCCCTTCGACCGCCGCCCCGCGCGGCCCCGCCATCCGCCACGACGGCATGGACCGGCTGCTGATGTCGCTGGACACGGCCTTGCGCACCGCGTTCGGCGAGCACGCGGCGGCTCGCCCCTGTCCACGCCCGCCCCAGGCGGTGCTCGACGCGGGTGCCGGCGACGCGGCGCTCAGCCCCGAGGACAAGCGCCTGTCGGCCGCGCTGATGCGCGTCAACCATGTCGGCGAGGTCTGCGCGCAGGCGCTCTACGCCTCGCAGGCCTGGGGCACCTCGGACCCGGCGCTGCAGGCCCAGTTCGAAGCCGCCGCCCGCGAGGAGGTGGACCACCTGGCCTGGACGGAGCAGCGCCTGAAAGAGCTGGGCGGGCGCACCAGCCTGCTCAACCCGCTGTGGTACGCCGGGGCCTTCACGATCGGGCTGATCGCCGCGCGCGCGGGCGACCGCCACAGCCTGGGCTTCGTGGTGGAGACGGAGCGCCAGGTCGAGGCCCACCTCAACCACCACATGGACCGCCTGCCCGCCGCCGACCAGGCCTCGCGGGCCATCGTGGCGCAGATGCGCGACGACGAGGTCGCCCATGCCGATGCCGCCGAGAAAGCGGGGGGCGTGCCCCTGCCGGCGCCGGTGCGCGGCCTCATGAAGCTGGCCGCCAAGGTGATGACGCTCACCGCCCACCGCATCTGAGGCGGGCGGCCGGATCAGGCTGCGACGATCTCGAAGCTGGTCGTGATCTCGGCGGTCTTGCCGATCATGATGGACGCCGAGCAATACTTCTCGTGCGACATCTGGATGGCGCGGGCCACGGCGGTGTCCGGCAGGTTCACGCCGGTGACGACGAAGTGCATGTTGACCTGGGTGAAGACCTTGGGGTCCACCTCGGCGCGCTCGGCCGTCAGCTTGACCTGCACGCCGCGCACGTCGTGGCGGCCGCGCTTGAGGATGAGCACCACGTCATAGGCCGTGCAGCCGCCGGTGCCGGCCAGCACGGTTTCCATCGGCCGGGGCGCCAGGTTGCGGCCGCCGCCGTCCGGGGCGCCATCCATGTTGATGATGTGGCCGCTGCCGGTTTCGGCCATGAAGGCCATGCCGGAGGCCGGCTGCCAGTGGATGGTGCATTCCATGATGCGGGTCCTGCAGGAAAAAGGGTGGATCGGATGCCGTCAGAGGCTGGATTGTGCCCGTGGCCGACCGCGGAAAAAAATGTGGGGGATGGACGGAACTTATTGAAACCGGCTGTGTCACACCCAGGCTTGTTCCGTTTGCTTATCTCCACTCCTGTTGGGCGACCTGCCCACCCAAGGATTCCCGACCCAAGGCTCAACCCCTTGGGTTTTTTTTGCCTGTGGCCGCCGTGCCGGGCCCTGGGTGGCCTCAGAACCCAGATCAGATGTGAGCGCTCACTCTCGTTCTGATCTTTGATTTTCAGGAAGCGCGGGCCGCGACCTCGCTGCCGCGGGCCTTGGCGGCCATTTCTTCGCGCAGGCGGCGCAGCTTCTCGCGCGGGTCTTCCTTGGGGCCGCCTTCGCCGAGCTTCATCTCGGCCACGAAGCGGCTGGGCACGGCCTGCACGTACTCGCGGCCCTTCTTGCGGCGCTTGAGCACGCTGACGCTCAAACTCAGGCGCGCGCGGGTGATGCCCACGTACATCAGGCGGCGCTCTTCCTCGATCTGGCCGGGCGGGATCTCGCCCTCTTCGCGCGAAAACGGCAGCACCCCCTCGTTGACGCCGGCCAGCACGACGTGCGGCCACTCCAGGCCCTTGGAGGCGTGCAGGGTGGACAGCACCACGGCGTTCTGGTCGGCATCGCGCTCGGCCAGGGAGGTGATCAGGGCGATGGTCTGGGCCACCTCGATGACGCTGCGCTTCTCGGTTTCGGTGGTCATGCCGCCATCGGTCTCGATGTCGCCGCCGCAGCGCTTGGCCACCCAGTCGATGAAGTCCAGCACGTTCGTCCAGCGGGCCGCGGCGACCTTCTCGTTTTCTTCGTTGTCGTGCAGGTGCTGCTCGTAGCCGATGTCCTTGAGCCACGCCATCAGCATCTCTTTGGCGCCTTCGCTGCCGAAGGTCTGGCGGGCCTTGTATTCGAAGTCGTTGATGTAGCGGCCGAACTCGTGCAGCCCTTCCAGGGCGCGCTTGTTGAGCACGGCGGCGAGTGAGTCGGCGAACAGGGCCTCGAACAGGCTGACCTTCCACTTGCCGGCGAACTCGCCCAGCGTGGCCAGGGTCTGGTGGCCGATGCCGCGCTTGGGCGTGGTGACGGCGCGCAGGAAGGCCGGGTCGTCGTCGTTGTTGAGCAGCAGGCGCAGCCAGGCGCACAGGTCCTTGATCTCGGCGCGGTCGAAGAAACTCTGGCCGCCCGAGACCTTGTAGGGGATGTTGGCGCGGCGCAGGGCCTGCTCGAAGGGGCGGGCCTGGTGGTTGGCGCGGTAGAGGATGGCGAAGTTGTGCCAGTCGCCCGGCTGGGCGTTGCTGAGCATGCCGCCGCGGATGGCCTGGATGCGGGCCACGGCGCGCTCGGCCTCGTGTTCTTCGTTGTCGCACTCGGCGACCTTGACGGGCTCGCCCTCGCCCAGGTCGGACCACAGCGTCTTCTGGAACAGCTTGGGGTTGAGCTGGATGACGTTGTTGGCCGCGCGCAGGATGGCGCTGGTGGAGCGGTAGTTCTGCTCCAGCGGGATGACCTTGAGGTTGGGGAAGTCCTGCGGCAGGCGCTTGAGGTTGTCCAGCGTGGCGCCACGCCAGCCGTAAATGGACTGGTCGTCGTCGCCCACCGCGGTGAAGATGCCTTGCGGCCCCACGAGCAGCTTGAGCAGCTCGTACTGGGTGGCGTTGGTGTCCTGGTATTCGTCGACCAGCACGTGGCGCAGCTGGCGCTGCCATTTGTGGGCGACGTGTGCGTGCTCCGACAGCAGCTTGAGCGGCAGGCCGATGAGGTCGTCGAAGTCGACGGCCTGGTAGGCCAGCAGGCGCTCTTCGTAGAGCTTCATGATGCGCGCGGTCAGGGCCTCGTCGTCGCTGGCGGCCTGGCTGATGGCCGCGGCGCTGTCCAGGCCCATGTTCTTCCACAGGCTGATCTGCCATTGCCAGCTGCGCGCCAGTTTTGCGTCGGTGGTTGAGCCGGCGTCGCGCAGGATGCTGGTGACGTCGTCGCTGTCGAGGATGGAGAACTTGGGCTTGAGGCCCAGCACCTCGCCGTCCTCGCGCAGCAGGCGCACGCCCAGCGAGTGGAAGGTGCAGACCAGCAGCTTCGATGCGGCCTTCGCGCCGATCAGGGCCTTGACCCGGTCGCGCATTTCCGCGGCGGCCTTGTTGGTGAAGGTGATGGCGCCGATCTGCGAGGGCGCGAGGTCGGCGCCGGGGCCGGGCTGCAGCAGCCGGGCGATCTTGTGGGTGATGACGCGGGTCTTGCCCGAACCGGCACCGGCCAGCACCAGGCAGGGGCTGTCGAGGTGCTGCACGGCCGTCATCTGGGCCGGGTTCATCATCGCGGGGGCTTGGCTCAAAGTGGCGTCCTCACTGGGCGTTCTCGGTGCGGCACCGTCAGATGCTGGCCACGAACTCGCCCAGCACCTCGGCGAAGGCCTGGGGCTGTTCGACCGCGCTGAGGTGGGCGCAGCCTTGCAGCGTGACCATCTCGGCGCGGGGGATGGCGCGCGCCAGCAGCATGGCCGCGTCCACCGGGGTGCTTTCGTCCTGGCTGCCGGCCACCACCAGCGTGGGCACGCGGATGTGCTGCAGCTTGCCGCTGAAGTCGGCCTCGCAGATGGCGGCGGCGCAGGCGGTGTAGCCCTCGGGGTCGGTGGCTTCCAGCAGGCGCTGGTGGCGTGCCACGGTGGCGGGCTGGGTCTCGCGGAAGGCGGCGCTGAAAAAGCGCGCCATGGTGGGCGTGCTGATGGCCTGCAGGCCGTGCGACTCGACGGTGGCGATGCGCTGGGCGATGGCCTCGCACGCGGCCTCGTTGTAGCCGCTGGTGGTGTTGGCCAGCACAAGGGCGTGGACCTTGTCGGGAAAGCGCAGGGCCAGCTCCTGCCCGATCAGGCCGCCCATGGACAGGCCCACCCAGACCACAGGGCCGCCTTCGGCGAGCTCGTCGATCAGGCGGGCGGCGTCGGCGGCCAGGTCGGTCAGGGTCAGCGGCTCGAAGGGGATCTGCGAGCGGCCGTGTCCGCGGGTGTCGGGGCAGATGACGCGGCAGGTCGCGGCCAGCTCGTTGGCCACCAGGTCCCACATGCTGCCGTCCTGGCCCAGGGCGTGGCTGAGCACGACGGTGTGGCTGGCTTCGCCGCAGCGGGCTTCGCGCACGGTGGCGTGCAGCTTCGGCCGCGTCGAGGTGAAGACGGAGCGGCCCACGCCGGGGTGGCTGGACTGGTCGGCCGGCTGGGCCGGGGGTTCGAGCCCCAGTTCGCGCATGATGCCCAGGGCCTTGGCGAAGCCGGTGTTGGCCGCGGGCACGCCGGCGTAGATGGCGATGTGGATGAGGGCCTCGCGGACCTCGTCGATGCTCAGCGTGTGGGCGTTGCCGGGGGTCAGCGAGCCGCGCATGTGGATCTCGAACTCGTCCCAGCGGCCCAGGGAGGCGGTGACGGCCATCACGATGATGCGGCGGGTCTTCCAGTCCAGGCCGGGGCGGCCCCACACGCCGTGCCAGGCGTAGTCGGTGATGAAGTGCTGGAACTCGGCGGTGAAGGCGTTGGCCTTGGCCACGGATTTGTCGACCCAGGCGTCGCCCAAGGCGGCCCGGCGGTTGCGCATGCCGCGCTCGAAGTCGTGGTCGAAGGCGGGTTTCGAGGAGGGATTCATGTTCGGGCTCGGTGGGGTCGGCACACAGCCTTCATTGTGCCGTGCGATGCTCCCGGCGAGCCCGGGCGGGCTGCGCGGTTTTGGCGCGCGCATGGGTTATGGTGCGGGGATGTCCGCTGTGTCCCGAGCCTCCCTGGCGCGATGCGCCCCTGGCCGGCCCCTGGCCAACGCCGGGTGGCCGGGGGTTGCGCGCCTGCTGGCCGGCGTCGCTGCGCTGGCCGCGGCGGGGGGGCTGCTGCAGCTGGGCGGCTGCGCTGGCGGGCCGGGGGGGCCGTCGCGCACAGGGCCGGCCCCAAGCGAGCGCGCCCCGGACAAGGACGGCCCGCCGCCCTCCGGCGCGCCCACGCTGGCCGAGCTGGCCCGCCTGCCCGACCCGGTGCCCCAGATCGAGCCCATCCGCGCGGGTGGGCCCAACAAGCCTTACGTGGTGCTGGGCCAGGCCTACACCCCGCTGACGGGCGACGTGGCCTGGAGCGAGCGCGGCGCGGCCTCCTGGTACGGCCACAAATTCCATGGCCGCCGCACGGCCAGCGGCGAGCTCTACAGCATGTACGGCCTCACCGCGGCCCACAAGACCTTGCCCATCCCCAGCTACGTGCGGGTGCGCAATGTGCGCAATGGCAAGGAAATCATCGTGCGGGTCAACGACCGCGGTCCCTTCCACGCCAGCCGGGTCATGGACCTGAGCTACGCCGCCGCCGTCAAGCTGGACATCGCGGCCTCGGGCACGGGCCAGATCGAGCTGTCGCGCCTGACCTTCAACGACATCCGCTCGGGCGCCTGGCAGCGCGGCACGGTGCTGGACAGCGACCCGCTGGCCGCAGGCAGCGCACCGCTGTGGGCGGCGGGCGAGGCCACCGAGCCGGGCGCCGCCGCGGCGGACGCGGCAGCCGACCCGCTGGACAGCTTCCTGGCCCAGAGCGCAGGGGCGGCCCCGGCCGCCGGTGGTGCGGCGCAGGGCCAGTCTGCCGTGCAGGCCTCGCTGCAGCCCTCGCCCTCGCGGGCCCACACGCCAGCCGCCAAGGGCTTCTGGGTGCAGCTCGCCACGCTGGGCCAGCGCGACGGGGTGGACCGCCTGCAGCAGCGCATCGGCCAGCAACTCGACGCTTTGCTGCCCATGGTGGCGGTTTTCCACGAGCCGCCCTTCTTCAAGCTGCAGGCCGGGCCGTACCGTTCGCGCGCCGAGGCGCAGGTGGCCGCGGCGCAGGCGCGTCGCGCCTTGCAACTGGAGCCGCTGGTCATCGAGCGACGCTGAATGCCGTACCTGGGTTTGCTGTTCAATGCCTTCGTCTGGGGGCTGTCGTGGTGGCCTTTGCGCCAGCTCCAGGCCCAGGGCCTGCACGCGGTGTGGGCGACGATGCTGTTCTTCCTGATGGGCGTGGTGGTCATCGGCCTGGGCCGGCGCGAGGCCTGGCGCGGCCTCTGGCGCACGCCCACGCTGTGGTGGCTGGCGCTGGCCACCGGGCTGACCAACGCCAGCTTCAACTGGGGCGTGGCCACCGGCGAGGTGGTGCGCGTGGTGCTGCTGTTCTACCTGATGCCGCTGTGGGCGGTCGGCCTGGCCTGGTGGCTGCTGGGCGAGCGCATCACGCCGATGGCAGCGGTGCGCGTGCTGCTGGCCCTGGGCGGCGCCTTGCTGGTGCTGCGTCCGGAAGACGGCGGCTGGCCGCGCTTCTCCGGCCTGCCCGACTGGCTGGGCCTGATCGGCGGCATGGGCTTTGCCTTCACCAACGTGATGCTGCGGCGGGCTGCGCAGCGCAGCTCGGCCGAGCGTGCCCTGGCCATGTTCTCGGGCGGGGTCTGCCTGCCGGGGCTGGCGGGCTGGGCGCTGGCCTCGCAGGGCCTGATCCCGGCCTGGCCGGTGTTCGACTGGGGCTGGTTGCTGCTGGCCGCGGCCATGGGCCTGGCGTTCTTCGCGGCCAACCTGGCCATGCAGTACGGGGCCTCGCAGATCCCGGTGCACCTGACCTCGGTGGTCATGCTCACCGAGATCGTGTTCGCTTCGGGCTCGGCCGTGTGGTTCGGTGGCGAGACGCTGCGGCCGGCCGTGCTGGCCGGCGGTGGCCTCATCCTGCTGGCCGCGCTGATGGCCACGCGCGACGAGGCCTGAACCGCGGGGCCTGAACCGTCGCGCGCCCCAGCGCCAGGCGGTCAGCGCAGCGTGCGGCTGTGTTCGTGCACCGTGTCCACCAGCACGGAGACGCTCTCCGGCGGCGTGAACTGGCTGATGCCGTGGCCCAGGTTGAAGATGTGGCCGCAGCCGGGCGTGTGGCGGCCGAAGCTGTCCAGCGTCTGGATGACCTGTTCGCGCACCTGCTCGGGCTGGGCGAACAGCACGTTGGGGTCGAGGTTGCCCTGCAGGGCCACGCGGTCGCCGGTGATCTGGCGGGCGCGGCAGAGGTTCATGGTCCAGTCCAGGCCGACGACGTCACAGCCGCTGTCGGCGATCTCGTCGAGCCAGAGGCCACCGCCCTTGGTGAAGACGATGTGCGGGATGCGGTGGCCGTCGTGCTCGCGCTTGAGTTGCGACAGCACGCGCTTCGTGTAGGCCAGGCTGAACTGCTGGAAGGCGCCGTCGGCCAGCACGCCGCCCCAGGAGTCGAAAATCATGGCCGCTTGTGCGCCGGCTTCGATCTGGGTGTTGAGGTAGAGCGCCACCGCGTCGGCGTTGACGGCCAGGATGCGGTGCATCAGGTCGGGGCGCTGGTACATCAGCGTCTTGACCAGGCGGTAGTCGTCCGAGCCGCCGCCTTCGACCATGTAGCAGGCCAGCGTCCAGGGGCTGCCCGAGAAGCCGATGAGCGGCACCTTGCCCACGCCGTTGGCGTCGGACAGCTCGCGGCGGATGGTGCGCACGGCGTCGAACACGTAGCGCAGCTTGTCCATGTCGGGCACGGCCAGCGCCGCCACGGCGGCCTCGTCGCGCACGACCTTGGCGAATTTCGGGCCCTCGCCAGCGGCGAAGCTCAGGCCCAGGCCCATGGCGTCGGGCACGGTGAGGATGTCGCTGAACAGGATGGCCGCGTCCAGGTCGTAGCGGCGCAGCGGCTGCATCGTCACCTCGCAGGCCAGCTCCGGGTTGGTGGCCAGGCCCATGAAGCTGCCGGCGACGTCGCGCGTGGCGCGGTACTCGGGCAAATAGCGGCCGGCCTGGCGCATCAGCCACACGGGCGTGGCGTCGGTGGGCAGGCGCAGGCAGGCGCGCAGGAAGCGGTCGTTGGCCAGCGGGGGCAGGGCGATGGGGGCAGTGGGGGCGGCGGGGGCGGTGCTCATGCGCGGATTGTAGGCAGTCCCATCCGGGCCCGGCCTGCCGCCACCCCACAACCCATTCGCGGGGGTGCTCCGCACAAGCCATGAGTCGCGTCAAACGCTGTGCGTGGCAGCATCGGCCGCATGGCTTCCCTGAGCAAGACCGCGACCGGCGACACCCTCCCGCTCAACCGCTCCGAGCATGGCTACGCGGCCATCGAGGGCCTGGCCGGCACCATGGTGCAGCCGTACCTGATGCGCTTCAACGCGCCGGTGGACGAAGGCCTGGTGCGCCGCGTGTTGCGTGCGCTGGTCACCGCTTTCCCCAGGCTGCGTGCCGCGCTGGAGCCCGGGCTGCACCGCTACCACCTGCGCATCCTGCCCGAGGGGCCCCTGATCGACCAGATGTTCGCGCTGGCGTTCCAGGTCCACCACGACGTGGACCTCGACCACCCCGAGGCCCTGCAAGCCTGGCACTGGCGCGCCTTGAACGAGGTGCTGCCGCTGGAGCGCGGCCTGGGGCTGCGCGCGCACTTCGCGCCGCACCCGCAGCGTCCGGCCCTGATCTTCGGTGTGCCCCACCTGCTGGCCGACGGCATGACCATGGTCGAGCTGCTGCGCCAGATCCTGCGGGGCCTCAACGGCCTGGCGCTGCAGCCGATGCCGCTGGAGGCGCCGTCCCTGCTGGGCGCCATCGCCCCGGCGCACGGGTGGCAGTGGCCGCGGCAGGTCTGGCGGTCGCGCCGGCACAAGCGCGCCGAGGCGCGGCGCCTGGCCGAGGTGCACGTCCAGCAACTGCCCACCGCGCTGGGTCCGCACTACAGCAGCACGGGCCTGAGCCACCACAGCGTGCCCACGCCGGTGGCCGAGTTGCGCGGGGCCGCGCGCGCGCTGGGGGTGTCGCTCAACACTTTGCTGGTGTCGGCCATCGCCCAGACCTTCCTGGACCAGGCGCCCGATGATGCGCGGGCGGCCGCCGTCATCCGCATCTCGGTGAACCTGCGCAAATACCATCCGGCATCGGCAGGACACGGTCCGCTGTGGGGCAACCACGTGGGCGCCTTCCTCGTCATCGAGCAGGATGGGCGCAAGCCCTGGGCGGAGCGCGTGCGCTCGGTGGACGCGGCCATCCGCGAGGGCCAGGCCCGCTATGCCCGCCGCGAGATGTGCTGGACCTACCTGCTCGAAGAGCTCACGCCCTGGCTGGGCCGCACGCTGGTGGGCCACATCGGCCTGAAGCTCAAGCGGGCCGGGCGTTTCCCGGTCATCAGCTGCCACGCCACCAGCCTGGGCGATGTCGGTGCCATCCACCCTCCGGGCGCGCGCGTGCGCGTGAGCCAGTTGGTGCCGACGGTCAACAGCATCTCGCCGCTGCCGGTGCTGGTGGAGCTGGACGGGGGCTTGAGCATGCCGATGTCCTGGCAGCTGGCCGAAACGGCTCAGGCGGATGTGCAGGCCTTCCAGCGCCGGCTGGATGCGACGCTGGCGCGGCTGGTCGACGAGGTGTGCGCGCCTGCGCAGGCGGCGTGAGCCTCAGTGGCCGGCGGCGATGTCGGCCAGGCGGCGGCCCTGGGCCATGCAGTGGGCGTTGAGCTGGCGCAGCGCGTCCAGCACCTCGTGCAAAGGGTCGGCGGGGTGGGGCGGAGCCGCATCGGGCTGGGCCAGGTGGTCTGCCCAGCGCTGGCGCAGCTCGGCCAGCCGGGTGAAGGTGGTGGCGTCCAGGTCCTGTCGGTGGGCTTCGGCCCAGCGCGTCAGCCGGGCGATGCCGTCGCTGATGCGGCCGCGCGCCTGGCCGCGTGTCCAGGCTTGCGGTGAGGCCGCGTCGCGGGCCAGGTCGCTGACCTCGATGTGCAGCTCGGCCGCGTGGGCGGCGGTCGGCAGCCAGGTGTCGTGCAGGGCGGCCGAAGCCCGGGCCATGCGGACCTCGCTGAAGCGCGCCAGGCCCAGGAGGGCCAGCATCAGCACGCAACCCCCGATGGCCACCCAGGGCCAGCGGGGCGCGGGCTCGTCCACCGCCAGGGGGGGATGGTGCGGGAGCGGGCTGGGCAGGGCGGAAGGGGTGCTCATGGGGTGGGCGCGTCGGGCAATGCCATGATCTCGGCCAGGCGGGCGCGGCACTGAACCCTCGCGGCCTCGCCAGCGGGGGTGTGTGTGGCATCTGTCACGACCGTGTGGGCATCTCGCGCGAACAAGCGCATTGCAAACGATGTCAGTTTGGTGACGAGGCCCAAATCCGAGGCTTTTGCACGCTCGGGTTTGCCCTGGGGGCTGTCGTAATATGATCCCGCCGTTGTCATCAGACGTTCCGGCGGTGGTTTGGGCTCGGCGAACAAGATTTCGGTGATGCGCCTGTGGCGCAACGGGTGGGCGCTGGCCTGGGTGTGGCTGTCGTGCTGCATGCCGGTGGCCTGGGCCACGGACTACACCTTCCCCGGGCAGATGCCACCCGGGTGCTCGGGCAGCGCGGGGGTCTACACCTGCGGCAGCCTGTCGCTGGGCTATTTCGACAGCGTGCGGGTGGCGGCACCGTTGCCGGCGCGCATCACCGTCAATGGCTCGCTGAGCACCAACACGGTCCAGATCAACCCCTCGCGCCCGGCCAGCGACCTGACCCTGGTGGTCAACGGGGCGGTCGACATAGGCTGGGCCAGCACCGTGAATGCCACGCTGATTGCCGAGTCCATCCGGGACGCCAGCGGGGCCGTGACCTTCGGCGGCGCGCTGACCAGCACCAAGGGCGACATCGCGCTGGCCTATGCCTCGACGGTGGCGGGCAGCCTCAGCAGCAGCGGGCGCGTCAGCCTGGGCGGCTTCAACACCGTCAACGGCGACATCAGCAGCGCGGGGCGCCTGTACGCGGGCTACCTGAGCACCATCACCGGCAAGGTGAGCGCGGCGGACCTGATCGACAACGGCGCCGTCACCTACGGGCAGACCATCGCCACCAGCCAGGGCGGCGTCCAGCTGGGCTTCCTCAGTTCCGCCCGGGGCGACATCTCTGCGGCGAAGGGCGGCATCCGAGCCGAGGGGCTCAACACCCTGCCGGGCTGCCTGTGGTCCAAGGACGCCAGTGCGATCACGCTGAACTGGGCGGCCACCGCGGGCAGCATCTGCTGTGGCAGCAGCAACTGCAGCCGTGGTTGCCTGGACAACAACAGCGGCTGGTGGTCTCCGGCGACGTGTTCGCCGCGCAAGTCCGTGACGCTGGACCACATCGAGGTCCGCCACGCCAGCGGCAGCAGCCTCACCTGCGCACCCGCGACCCTGACGGTGGTGGCCTGCCAGGACGCGGCGTGTTCCGCGCTGTACACCGGCGGCGTGCAGGGCAGCCTGAGCGCCATTGGCGCGGGCATGAGCGTGGCCTGGCCCGGCGGCAACGGCTTCAGCATCCCGCAGGGCAGCGGCAGCACGACGGTGGACATGCAGGTGACCACGCCCGGCAACGTCAGCGTCTCGGCCAGCCTGGGCTCGGGGGTCAGCGCTGCGGCCGCCGCCTGCAACTTCGGCAGCCCGGCCTGCACCTTCTCGGCCCAGGACAGCGGCTTCCTGCTGACGGTGCCCCACCACGCGGCCAGCACGGCGCAGAGCCTGAACGTGGCTGCGGTGAAGAAGGCCGGCAGCGCCAACGCCTGTGTGCCGGCCTTCGCCAGCGTCAGCAAGACGGTGCGCTTTGCCTGCGGCCACAGCGACCCGGCTTCGGGCACGCGCGCCGTCAGCCTGGGCGGGGTCGGGCTCAATGCCTCGGGCCTGCCCACCGCGGCCTGCGATGGCAGCACGCAGGCCCTGACCCTGGTGTTCGACGCCCAGGGCGTGGCCCGTGTGCCCCTGCTGTACGCCGATGCGGGCAAGGTCGCGCTGAGCGCCACGCACACCGGCAGTGGCAGTTCGGCCGGCCTCAGCATGACCGGCAGCACCAGCTTCATCGCCGCGCCTGCGGCCTTCCGTCCCCAGTTGGTGACGCTGCCGCCGCTCAAGGCGGGGGCGGCCTTCACGATGACCGTCTCTGCCGTGGACGCCCTGGGTCAGGTCACCCCGAACTTCGGCCGGGAGTCGGCGCCGGAAGGCGTGCGCCTGGCGTTCAGCCGGGCCTCCCCCACGGGCAAGGGCGCCGTCGACGGCAGCTTCAGCGGCAGCGGCGTGGCGCCCCGCGCGGCCTGGTCGGCGTTCAGCAACGGCGTGGCCAGCGTGGCCGACCTGGCCTGGAGCGAGGTCGGCAGCGGCGATGTCTCGGCCACCCTGGCCAGTGGCAGCTACCTGGGCAGTGGCCTGAGCGTCAGTGGCAGCACGGGCGCGGTGGGCGCGGTCGGGCCCTTCGTGCCGGACCACTTCGACGTGGCGCTCACGCCCGCGTGCGGCAGCTTCAGCTACAGCGGCCAGCCCTTCGCCGTCGAGGTCACCGCGCGCAATGCCACGGGCGGGATCACGCTCAACCACGATGGCTCGGGTGCGGTGTCGCCGGCCACGGCGCGTGCGCTCACCCTGAGCGATGTGGCCGCGGCCACGGGCGGCAGTTTCACCGGCGCCAGCCTGGGCGCCAACCTCTTCACCGCGGGCGTGGCGCGCAGCGCGGACGTGAGCTACACCTTCGCCAACAAGGTCACGCCGCCGGCCTCGGTGGTGGTGCGCGCCACGGACAGCCAGGGCGTCAGCAGCCGCACCGGCGGCATCGAGCCCGCCATGCCCCTGCGCAGCGGCCGCTTGCGCATCTACAACGCCTTCGGCACGGAGAAGGCCGCGCTGGCGGTGCCCGTGCAGGTGCAGTACTGGAGCGGCCGCGTCTGGGCGATCAACGATGCCGACAGCTGCACCGTCATCCCCGCGAGCGCCATCGCCCGTGGCAGCCGCACGGATTCGCGCGGCCAGGCCACCACCGCCTGGAACACCGCCCCCGAGCAGGACGGCGCAGGCCGTGCCGCGGCGGTCAGCGCGGGCAACGCCAGCCTGCGCTTTGCCCCGCCGACGCCGTGGAGCACCGGCTCGGTGGACGTGGCCATCAACCTGGGCGCGGGCGGCACCGACGCTTCCTGCCTGAGCCTGCCGCGGCCGGTCTCCACCGGCGCCGGGCTGCCCTGGTTGCGCGGCCAGGCCGGCAGCACCAACGCCTGCGCGGGCAGCACCGAGCACACGCGGGACCCGTCGGCGCGCCTGACCTTCGGCATCTACGCGCCCGAGTCCAGGCGCGTCATGCACCTGCGCGACGTGAACTGATCCGGTCGGCGTGCAAGGCCCTCAGCTCAGCGTGCGCCGGTAGCTCTTGACGGCCAGCAGCCCGAAGATCAGGCCCGCCAGCATGATGGGCCACAGGTGCGGCCACATGTCCACCAGCGTGAACTCCTTCAGGAACACCCCGCGCGAGCCGCGCACGAAGTAGGTCAGCGGCAGGCCTTGCGAGATGAGCTGCGCCCACTTCGGCATGCCGCTGTAGGGGAACATGAAGCCCGACAGCAGGATGGAGGGCAGGAAGTAGAAGAAGGACAGCTGCATGGCCTGCATCTGCGACATCGCCGCCGTCGAGATCAGGATGCCCACCGCCAGCGTGGTGATGCCATAGGCCAGCAGCAAGGCGATGAGGGCCAGCGGGTCGCCCGTCAGCGGCATCTTGAACAGGAAGAAGGCGATGCACAGGATGATGGACACCTGCACCACGCCCACCAGGAAGGTCGGGATGATCTTGCCGATGATCATCTCCCAGGGCTCGGTCGGCGTGACCAGCAGGAACTCCATCGAGCCCTGCTCCTTTTCCTTGGTGATGGACATCGCCGTCATCACCAGCAGCGACACGTTCAGGATCATGCCCACCAGGCCGGGGATGATGAAAAACGTCTGCTCGCCCTGCGGGTTGAAGCGACGCTGCACGCGCACCTCCAGCTGCGGCTCGCCCGTCACGCGGGCCTCGATGCCATCGCGGTGGAAGAGGTGGGCCGCGGTCTGGCGCGCCACCTCGCCGGTGGAGGTGATGGCGCCGTTCAGCGACACCGGGTCGGTCGCGTCGGCCTCCACCAGGATCTGCGCGGGCAGGCCCGTCACCAGCTTGCGCGTGAAGTCCGGCGGGATCTCGATGACCACCGAGGTCTGCGCCTTGCGCAGCATCTCGCTGGCCTGGTCCGACGTCAGCTGGCGCGGGTCGATCTCCAGGTAGACGGACTGTTGCAGCGCGGCCTTGTACAGCCGCGAGAACTCGCTCTTGTCGTGGTCCACCACCAGCGTCGGGATGTGGCGCGGGTCGGGGTTGATGGCGTAGCCGAACACGATGACGTAGCCGATGGTCACCGACAGCAGCGACACGAAGGTCAGCCGGTCGCGCACCATGTGCAGCAACTCCTTGATGGCGATGGCGGCGATGCGCCTGAAAGCCAGGGACACGGGCGGCCTCCGTCAGAACTGCGTGACTGAACCCTGCTGCTGCAAGGTCAGGTAGAAGAAGACGTCCTCGAGTCCGACGTCGATGGCGGTGGGCTCGCCGGCGTGGATGCCGTGCGCGGCCAGGTCGCGCGTCCACGAGCCGATGTCGGCGTGCGAGCGCGCCACCACGCGGATGCTGTTGCCCTGCATGGACAGCCGCACCACGCGCGGGTCGTGCGCCATCTGCGGGTGGCGGAACACCTGCCCCAGCGGCACCTGTGCGGCCACCAGGTGCGCGTCGGCCAGCACCTTCTCGGGGGCGTCGTCCACCAGCAGCCGGCCGTACAGCACATAGGCGATGCGTTGCGAGCGCATCGCCTCGTCCATGTAGTGCGTGCTCACCAGCACCGACACGCCGGTCGCGGCGATGTCCTGCAGGATGTCCCAGAAGGCCTCGCGCGCCTTCGGGTCCACGCCGGCCGTGGGCTCGTCGAGCAGCAGGATGCGCGGGCGGTGCGCCATCGCGCAGGCCAGCGCCAGGCGCTGCTTCCAGCCGCCCGACATCGTGCCCACGCGCTGGCGGTCGCGGCCCTCGTTGTCGAATGCGAATTGCTTGACGAGTTCGTTGACGCGGCCGGCCACGTCCCGGATGCCGTAGAGCTTGCAGACGAACTGCAGGTTCTCGCGCACGGTCAGGTCGCGGTAGAGGCTGAAGTGCTGGGTCATGTAGCCCAGCAGCGGCTTGATCTTGTGGGCCTGGCGGCCGATGTCGAAGCCCAGGCAGGTGCCCGAGCCCGAGCTCAGCGGCACCAGCCCGCACATCATGCGGATGGCGGTGGTCTTGCCCGAGCCGTTGGGGCCGAGGAAGCCATAGAGCTGGCCTTCCTCGATGGTCATGTTGAGCTGGTCGACGACGGTCTTGTCGCCAAAGGCCTTGGTGAGGTCGCGGACCTCGATGATGGGGGCTGCCACGCGCAGGCTCCTCAGGAGGCCTTGGCCACAGACTTGTCTGCGCCCGAGCCCGCGCTCACGCGCACCCCCACCGGCGTGCCGGGCGGCACGGTGCAGCCGGCCGGCGCCTCCAGGCGGGCTTCGGTGAGGAAGCTCAGGCGGTCGCGCAACTCCTGGCTGAACATCATCGGCTGGGTGTATTCGGGGCGCGCGCTGACGCGGCTGATGCGCGCGTTCACCGGCTTGTCGCAGCCGGAGATGGCCACCGCCACCGCCGCACCGGGCATGAACTGCGGGCGCAGGTCATTGGGCACGAAGAAGCGCACGCGCAAGGAGCCCGCGTGCAGGATGGTCAGCACCGTGGCGCCGGTGGCCGAGAACTCGCCCTGGCGGACGTAGAGCTCCTGCACCACCCCCCCCACGGGCGCGGCCACCTTCTTTTGCTGCAGCAGCCACTCCACCTGGGCCACACCGGCCTGCGCGGCCGAGGCCTGGGCCGCCGCAGCAGCCCGCTCGTCGCTGCGCGCGCCCAGCTTGGCGGCCCGCAGCGCGGCGCGCGCATCCTCGACCTGGGACTGGGCCAGGGACACGTTGGTGCGCTCGTTGTCCAACTGAGCTTCGGAGACGAAGTTCTTTCTGAACAGCGACTCGCTCTTTTTCAGGTGGGCCTCGGCCTGCGACAGCTGGGCCTTGGCGTAGCGCAGCCTGGCGCGCAGGCTCTCCAGCTCGGCCTCGCGGGCGCCCTTGCTGAGGTTGTGTGTCTGGGCCTCGGCCTGCTCCTTGCGCGCCTGGGCCTCGGCCAGGCGGGCCTCCTCCTGCCGGGACTCCAGCACGTACAGCGTCTCGCCCGCGCGCACGGCCTGGCCTTCCTTGACGGCCATCTGCGCCATCGTGCCGGCCACGGGCGAGGCCACGGCCGTGACATCGGCCTCGATGTAGCCTGGCAACTGCAGCTCGGCCTGTGCCTCCAGGCAGCCGCTCAGCCCGCCGAGCAGCCCGCCGAGCAGCCCGGCGCGCAGGAAGGCGCTCAGGCCGCAGGCCAGCCGCCGTCGCGCCTTGCGGGGCGGCGTCTGGGGCAAGGCGGGGCGGGCGGAGGGGGGCAACGTCGGGGGCTGGGTCTGGCGCATCTCGCATCTCTCGTTGTGTCTGTCCTCGCGGAGGGCCTCGGGCGCCTTCGGCGTTCCTCGGCGTGCGGCCTCGGCGGCCGTCACAGCCGCCCCAGCTCCACGTACAGCGGGCGCGCGTCGATGCCGGGGCGCGGGTCCTCGCCATAGCTCAGCCAGAAGTGGCTGGAAAACAGCTTCTGGCGCTTGTAGCCGCGGGGCACGTCCTCCAGCGGGTCGCCGTGGGTCAGGGCCACGGCCAGCGCGTCGTGCTTCTGACCTGCGTGGGCCATCACCCAGTCGATCAGGGCGCGGAACACCGCCGGGTCGTCCTGGGCGATCAGGATGTTGCAGAGGCTGAGGTAGTTCAGCGCACCGCCCACCGGCGGCAGCTTGAAGCCGCCCGCGATGCCCACGTACAGGTTGTAGAGCGGGCGCAGCAGCTTGATCGCGGGCTTGAAGCCGACGATGCGCGTCTGCTTGTAGGCCTTCTGATCCCAGCCCGCCAGCATCCCGATGATCTGGCCGCCGCGCAGGGCCAGCGCATAGTCCCCGATCTTCAGGCCTGCGTAATACGGATCGCCCGCGGCCATCTTGTGCAGGTCGTAGACCGGGTAGCCGTTGCGGCGCGGCGCCTCGCGGTCGAAGAAGGCCTGCATGGCCGGCAGGTCGCCGGGCTGGGCGGCGCGCAGCGTCACGCCAGCGGGGATGCGCGGCGTGAGCTTGCGCTTGAAGATGAAACTGGTCTCGATGGTGTGGCTGATCCAGTAGTTGAACAGCACGCCATCGGCCGTGTTGGCGGCGGCATCGAGCGGCGCGGTGTTCTCCTTGAGCACGATGCCTTGCAGCAGGTCATCGGTGTTGCGGTGCTTCTTCTGCGCCAGGAACAGGCTGGAGGCGATGCCACGGCGGCGGTAGAACGGGTCCACGCGCGTGTCGCCCGAGTAGTGCACGCGGCGCTTGTGGCCGCTGATGTAGAGCTCCCGCCCGGAGATCACGGTCAGGCCGGCCAGCACCTCGGGGCGCTCGTCGTCTTCGGCCACCGTCAGCACGAACTCGTCGCCGATCACTTTCGCGCCGGTGAAGAAGTCCGGCGCGCGCTGGAAGCACATCTGCGCGGGGCCAGGCATGGTGATCTTGGCGACCAGGTCCTGGATCTTGGCGTTGTCGGCCGGGGTGCCGATGCGGATGGTGATGGCCATGGCGGGTCCTGCGGTGCGGTGTGGTGGGTCGGGCTCAGGCGTCCAGCACCTCGCGCAGCACCGCGGGCACGGTGCCGCGCCAGTGGCGCAGCGGCTCGATCTTGATGTTCCCTTCGATCATTCCGCGCTCGCGGCATTGATCGAGGTAGATGGCGCGCATGTGCGGCAAGGCCACGCAGGCGGCGCGCTGCAACTGGCCCAGTTCGCGCGCCAGCTTGTAGTGGAAATTGGCTTGCAGCGCCCGCTCGACCTGGTTGGCGAGGTCGTGCTGCAAGGCCTGGGCGGCATCGTCGGGCATGGGGGCCTGCCGCTCCACCAGCAGCACATAGCCCGGGGCCCGGTGGCGGGCCTCGTCCAGGGCCAGCAGCGTCACCGGCAGCGTGTGCGCGCCTTGCAGCTGCAGTCCGTCCTGCACCTGCTGGGCCATGGTGGCGCTGGTCTTCTCGCCGACCAGGTCCACGCCGTCGTTGCGGCCCAGGAAGGTCAGACAGGGCACCTGGCCCAAGGCCCCGTCCACGCGCAGCACATCGCTCATCTGGTAGCGCGCCAGCCCGCTGCCGGTGGTCAGAAGGGGGATGACGTCCTGTCCCTGGCGCAACTGCCAGGGCGCCAGCACCCGGCCGTCCTGTGCATCGACGAACTCGAAGACGTGGCTCAGGTAGGCCAGCGGGAAGCGGCCCTGGAAGGGGAAGGTCACCACGCCCTCGGTCGCCCACAGGCCCTTGCCCTGGAAGTGCGCCTGCGGCAGCAGGCCTTGCAGCTGGCGCGCCCACGGCGCGGCCGCGGCCGTGTCCCAGGCGCTGAGCACCGCCAGTCGCGGCCACAGCGCCGCGAAGAAGCCCGGGGTGAGCGCGCCATCCCAGTCGCGCAACAGGCGGGCCGCGTGCGCCGAGCGGGGGCAGGGCAGGCCGGCCATGCGCGGGGCGCGGGCACCCCAGTCGCCGCGGGCCAGGGCCTCGGCCAGCTCGCCGCGCCAGGCCGACATCTGCTCCAGCACGCCCAGACCGAAGGTCGGGCTCCACACCGAGATGAAGCCCAGCGATTCGTCCGCGGCCAGCCATGCCACGGTGGCGAACAGCGCGTCCTCCGACGTCTGCGCCCGCGCGATCTCCTGCGGCGCGGCCTGCGTCAGGTAGGCCAGCAGGCGCTTGCCCCAGGACAGCATCTTCATGTCGTCGTTGATGTCGCCCGCCGTCTGGCTGCGCAACTCGGTCGGGATCCACGACAGCGACCAGTAATGCGTGCCGTGTCCCTGACGCGGGAACTGCCGGTACAGGTCGCCCACCCAGGCCGTGATCACCTGGTCGAGCTCGTCGAGGAACATGCGCGTGTAGGGCACCCACTTCACCGCCGAGGTCGAGCCGCTGGTCGGCTGGTGGCGCATCACCGGCGAGTCGATCAGCAAGGACTGGCGCCGCGCGCGCTGCAGCGCCACGGTGTCGGCATAGTCGCTCCAGCCTGTCACGGGCATCTGGCGGGAGAACTCCTCCCAGGACCAGTTCGCGCGCACGCCCAGGCGCAGCCCTTGCGGTGCGCGTGCCGCTGCGGACAGCCAGCGGCTCAGTCTGGTGCGCTGGACGGACTCCAGCTCACCGAGGTGCTGTTCGAAGCGCCGCCGCCCGGGGGCGACCAGCAGCTTGAGGAGGTGGTGTCCGAGGGTGGTGCCGGCCCCCATGCTCAGGAGGCCTTCGGGCGCTCGAACGCCTCGTCGGCATCCCAGCCGCTGACGCTGGCCATCGCCTGGCGACCCGGCGCGAGGGCCGGCCGGTGCGCCACCTCCAGCCCCTCGGGGCGGTGCGTGCCCAGGACGTGCTTCTTCACCCACTTCCAGGGCACATCGACGATGGAGCGCACCAGGCTTTCGTAATCGCAGGCGGCCAGGCAAGGCACCTCGGTGCCCCGTCGCCAGCTCGGGTTGACCTGCTCGAAGAAAGCGATATGCCGGTTGGCGGCCTTCAGCTCGGGCGTGATCTCGGCCACATCGCCCTTGAGGCGCACATAGCTGTCGCCGAAATCCAGCAGCATGTGCTCGCGGTCGAACGCCTCGGGGAACAGTTGTTCGCAATAGGCTTGCGTGATGCTGCGATAGCGCGCGTTGCGCTCGCCGCGGTTGCCATCCACCTTGGGGTGGTAGTTGTAGAAGTTGTTCGTCATCAACAGGTAGGTCTTGTAGCCCTTGGAGATGAGGAACCAGTAGAACGGCACGAAGGGGCGCTTGATGCGCTCGATGATCAGCCGCCGGTAGAAGGTGTTGGCCAGCGCGTTGTTGCCCCAATAGGCCGGCTCGATGATGGTGTCGCCGCTGAAGATGCCGCGCACCCGCCGCCCCTCGACCGTCAGGTCGAAGAAGGTCTGCGTCGAGAAGCCGACGATGCGCCCGTCGGACTTGCGCATCACCAGGATCACGCCCGACTTCTTGCCCAGGTCGTTGATGAACACGTCCAGCGAGGTGTTCTCGTAGAAGGCGGCGTACAGCGCGTACATCTGCTGGATGTGCGTGACCGTGACCGCCTTGATCGGGCGAAAGAAGGTGCTGACTTTTTCTTTCCTGGCCGAGGTGGACATGGGGAACTCCGTGTGAGGTTGAGGGCAGGATGCCCCCCACGCCCCCCCTCAAACACCGGGCTTGCCCTCGGTGACCCCTTAGATGCACGGTGTTCAACGCGACAGGTTAGTAACAAGCGGTGGGATGCGGGTGCCGCGTTTGAATCGGCAAGACATGACAGGGGTGCGACGAACCCGCACAGACCGGCGAATGTGAAGCCTTGTGAACGCAGGTCTTGGTCTGGCGCGCGAGGCCGCGTATAATCTTTAGGTTTTGCCGACGCCGGGTGGGCGTTTGAAACCAGTGGATCGCACCTTGAAGTCCATCAAGTCTCTCGACAAGTTCCGCAGCGCGGGCGCCGACAGACCGGATGTCGATGACTCGGGCTACGACTCCTTCTGGGGTGAAGACGCCGACCCGCCCATCAGCTCGCTGACGCGCACCGAGGCCCAGGCCCTGGTCGCCAGGCACCCGTCCATGACCGTGTGGCAGGCCTTGGCCTCCCAGGCGCTGTTCGGTGTGCTGGTCGCGCTGATCTGGGGTGCGCTGTCGCGCAGCCTGCCGACGACACTGTCTGCGCTTTACGGCGTGGCCGTGGCGGTGCTCCCAAGTGCCCTGATGGCGCGCGGGGTCTTCGGGCGGCGTGGCGCGTCGAGCGGTGCGCAGGGTGTCGGCGGGTTGCTGGTGTGGGAGATCCTCAAGCTGCTGATGGTCGGCGCGATGCTGGCGATGGCACCGGTCTGGATCGTCCCGCTGGACTGGGTGGCCATGCTGGTCACGCTGGTGTTGAGTTTGAAAGTTGTTGGGGTGGCTCTGCTGATCTGGCAGGGCCGCGCAAAAAAAACTGTTTGACGAGAGTTGCTGATGTCTGCTGACGCTCATGTTGCGAACCACGGCCCGACGGCTGGTGAATACATCAACCACCACCTGCGCCACCTGCAAAACCATCACACGCCGCAGTCCATCGCGGACTTCTCGTACATCAACTACGACTCCCTGTTCTGGTCGGTGACCCTGGGCGTGCTGGCCATCTTCATCCTGTGGCGTGCCGCCTCCAAGGCCACGTCCGGCGTGCCTGGCCGCTTCCAGGCCGCGGTCGAAATGATCGTCGAGCTGGTCGACACCCAGGCCAAGGGCATCATCCACAACGCCACCTCGCGCAAGGCCGTCGCGCCCGCCGCCCTGACGGTGTTCGTGTGGATCTTCTTCATGAACGCCATGGACCTGCTGCCCCTGGACCTGCTGCCCACCCTGTGGGAGAAGGCCTACGTGGCGCAAGGCCTGGACCCGCACCACGCCTTCCTGCGCGTCGTGCCCTCGGCTGACCTGTCCATCACGCTGGGCCTGTCCATCAGCGTGCTGCTGATCTGCCTGTACTACAACATCAAGATCAAGGGCCTGTTCGGCTGGATCAAGGAGCTGTTCACCGCTCCCTTCCACGCCCACAGCCCGGTCGGCATCATCCTGCTGGCCCCTGCCAACTTCGGCCTGAACCTCATCGAGTTCGGTGCCAAGACCATTTCCCACGGCATGCGACTGTGGGGCAACATGTACGCCGGTGAGCTGGTGTTCATGCTGATCGCCTTGATGGGCGCCGTCGGTTTCTCGTCGCTGGGTGGCATCGGCCTGTGGATCGGCCATGTCATCGCCGGTACCGCCTGGGCCATCTTCCACATCCTGATCATCACGCTCCAGGCCTTCATCTTCATGATGCTGACCCTGGTGTACATCGGTCAGGCTCACGAAGGTCACTGACCGGTTATCCCCCCCTCCGGTCGCTGAACTTCTTCATTCCCCGGTTTTCACAACCTCTTCTTTTTTCTTTTTCTTTCCTTAGGAGCAATCATGGATATCGTGTTGGGTAACGTTGCACTGGCTTGCGGTCTGATCATCGGTCTGGGCGCCCTGGGTGCTTGTATCGGTATCTCCCTGATGGGCGGCAAGTACTTCGAAGCCACCGCTCGCCAGCCCGAGCTGATGAACGAACTGCAGACCAAGATGTTCCTGCTGGCCGGTCTGATCGACGCCGCCTTCCTGATCGGTGTCGGTATCGCCATGCTGTTCGCCTTCGCCAACCCCTTCATCGCCAACCTGGCCAAGTGATCGGTCTTTCTCGACTGACGTTTGATTAACCGAGAAAGGTCCGAGCCGTGAATCTGAACGCAACGCTGATTGCGCAGATCGTGGTCTTCCTGATTCTGTGGGTCTTCACGATGAAGTTCGTGTGGCCCCCGATCACGAAGGCTCTCGATGAGCGCGCATCCAAGATCGCGGACGGTCTGGCTGCGGCCGACAAGGCCAAGGCCGATCTGGCTTCCGCCAACCAGCGCGTGCAGCAGGAACTCGCTCAGTCCCGTGAAGACATCGCCAAGCGCATCGCCGACGCCGAAAAGCGTGGCAATGCGCTGGTCGAGGAAGCCAAAGCGCGTGCCAGCGCCGAGGCCGCCAAGATCGTGGCCGATGCCCAGGCCGAGTCGGCCCAGCTGGTCGTGCAAGCCCGTGAGGCTCTGCGCGAACAGGTGGCTGTCCTGGCCGTCAAGGGTGCCGAGCAGATCCTGCGCCGCGAGGTGAATGCCCAGGTCCATGCCGACCTGCTGACCCGCCTGAAGTCGGAGCTGTGATCATGGCTGAGCTTGCCACCATCGCCCGCCCCTACGCAGAAGCCCTGTTCAAGGCCGTGCCGGCCGCCGAGCTGAACGCCGTCCAGGCCCAGCTCGCGGTGCTGGCCGCCGTGGCCAGCGACCCGCAACTGCACCTCCTTGCCGACAACCCCAAGGTCAACGACGGCCAGGTGTTCGACGTGATGGTGGCTGCAGCCAAGGTCCAGCCCGCCCCGATCGTGGCCAACCTGCTGCGCACGGTTCTGGAAAACGGCCGCCTGGCGGCCCTGCCCGCGATGAGCGAGCAGTTCCAGACCCTGGCCCAGGCCCAGCAAGGCGTGTCCGAAGCCCGCGTCTACAGCGCCTTTCCCGTCGATGCGGCCCAGCTGGCCGACATCCTGGGTCCGCTGGAGAAGCGTTTCGGCCGCAAGCTGGAAGCCAAGGTCGAGCTCGATCCTGAACTGATTGGCGGCGTGCGCGTCGTGGTGGGTGACGAGGTGCTCGACACCTCCGTCAAGGCCCGCCTCGACAGCATGAAAGCCAGCCTGCTGGCTTGAGCTGGAGCACGCAACCGACGAATCGCTCAATTCCTGCCGGTGGTTTTCTAGCCACTCCTGACAACCACCGGTCGTTGTCAACGAGGTTTGCCTTCGAGCAGCCCTTGACCAGACTGGGAGCAAAGCAATGCAACTGAATCCCGCAGAAATTTCCGAACTGATCAAGAGCCGCATCGAAGGTCTCGGCGCGGCTGCCGACATTCGCAACCAGGGCACCGTGATTTCGGTGACCGACGGCATCGTCCGCGTGCACGGTCTGTCCGATGCCATGCAGGGCGAAATGCTGGAATTCCCCGCCAACGCCGCCGGTGTCCCCACCTACGGCCTGGCCCTGAACCTGGAGCGTGACTCCGTGGGCGCCGTGATCCTCGGCGAATACGAGCACATCTCCGAAGGCGACACCGTCAAGACGACCGGTCGCATCCTGGAAGTGCCCGTCGGCCCCGAACTGGTCGGCCGCGTGGTCAACGCCCTGGGTCAGCCGATCGACGGCAAGGGCCCGATCAACGCCAAGCTGTCTTCTCCCATCGAGAAGATCGCCCCCGGCGTGATCGCCCGCGAGTCCGTGTCGCAGCCGCTGCAGACCGGCATCAAGTCGATCGACTCGATGGTGCCCATCGGCCGTGGCCAGCGCGAGCTGATCATCGGTGACCGCCAGACCGGCAAGACCGCCGTCGCCATCGACGCCATCATCAACCAGAAGGGCCAGGGCGTCACCTGCATCTACGTCGCCATCGGTCAGAAGGCTTCGTCGATCAAGAACGTCGTGCGCGCTCTGGAACAGGCCGGCGCCATGGAATACACCATCGTCGTCGCCGCCTCGGCCTCTGACTCGGCTGCCATGCAGTTCGTGTCGGCCTACTCCGGCTGCGCCATGGGCGAGTACTTCCGCGACCGCGGCCAGGACGCCCTGATCGTGTACGACGACCTGTCCAAGCAGGCCGTCGCCTACCGTCAAGTCTCGCTGCTGCTGCGCCGTCCTCCCGGCCGCGAAGCTTTCCCCGGCGACGTGTTCTACATCCACTCCCGCCTGCTGGAGCGTGCAGCCCGCGTGAACGCCGACTACGTCGAAGCCTTCACCAAGGGTGAAGTCAAGGGCAAGACGGGTTCGCTGACGGCCCTGCCCATCATCGAAACGCAAGCCGGTGACGTGTCTGCCTTCGTGCCCACCAACGTGATCTCGATCACCGACGGCCAGATCTTCCTGGAAACCTCGCTGTTCAACGCTGGCATCCGTCCCGCCATCAACGCCGGTATCTCGGTGTCGCGCGTCGGTGGTGCTGCCCAGACCAAGGTCATCAAGGGCCTGTCCGGCGGTATCCGTACCGACCTGGCGCAGTACCGTGAACTGGCTGCCTTCGCGCAGTTCGCTTCCGATCTGGACGCCGCCACCCGCAAGCAGCTGGACCGCGGTGCCCGCGTGACCGAACTGCTGAAGCAGGCCCAGTACTCGCCGCTGCCGATCTCCCTGATGGGCGCCACCCTGTATGCCGTGAACAAGGGCTACATGGACGACGTCGACGTCAAGAAGATCCTGGCCTTCGAAGCTGGTCTGCACCAGTTCCTGAAGACCAGCCACGCCGCTCTGCTGAGCAAGATCGAATCCTCGAAGGCCCTGGACAAGGACGCTGAAGCCGAACTGCAATCGGCCATCGTCGCGTTCAAGAAGACCTTCGCCTAAGCTAGGAGCACGCCATGGCGGCAGGCAAGGAAATTCGCGGCAAGATCAAGAGCGTCGAGAACACCAAGAAGATCACCAAGGCCATGGAAATGGTCGCGGCTTCGAAGATGCGCAAGGCGCAGGATCGCATGCGTGCGGCCCGTCCTTACGCGGACAAGGTGCGCAACATCACGGCGAACCTGGCCAAGGCCAACCCGGAGTACGTCCACCCCTTCATGCTGGAAAACGCTTCCGGCAAGAAGGTCGGTTTCATCGTCGTCAGCACGGACAAGGGTCTGTGCGGCGGCCTGAACACCAACGTGCTGCGGGCCGTGACCAACAAGCTCCGCGAGCTGGACGGTCAAGGCATCAAGGCCGACGTGGTGACGATTGGCAACAAGGCGACGGGCTTCTTCGGTCGCATCGGTGCGAACGTGGTGTCCCAGGTTGTCGGCCTGGGCGACACGCCCCACCTGGAAAAGCTCATCGGCCCCGTCAAGGTGCTGCTGGACGCTTACCAGGCGGGCGAGCTCAGCTCGGTCTACCTGTGCTACACCAAGTTCATCAACACGATGAAGCAGGAGCCCCTGGTCGAGCAACTGCTGCCCCTCAAGGCAGCGGACCTGCAGGCTGAAGAGACGCACCAGTGGGACTACATCTACGAACCCGATGCCAAGGCCGTCATCGACGACCTGATGGTGCGTTACGTGGAAGCGCTGGTGTATCAGGCCGTGGCCGAGAACATGGCATCCGAACAGTCGGCCCGCATGGTGGCCATGAAGGCTGCCACCGACAACGCCGGCAACGTGATTGGCGAGCTCAAGCTGGTCTACAACAAGACCCGCCAGGCCGCGATCACGAAGGAACTGTCCGAGATCGTTGCCGGTGCGGCCGCGGTTTGATTCAAGAATTGATTGATTGAAGGAACGAAAAATGGCGAACACTCAAGCAGTGGGCAAGATCGTTCAGTGCATCGGCGCCGTGGTGGACGTGGAATTCCCCCGCGACCAGATGCCCAAGGTGTACGACGCCCTGAAGATGGACGGCTCCGCCCTGACCCTGGAAGTCCAGCAACAGCTGGGCGACGGCGTGGTGCGTACCATCGCCCTGGGTTCTTCTGACGGCCTGCGCCGCGGCATGATGGTGTTCAACACCAACGCCGCCATCACGGTGCCCGTTGGCAAGGCCACCCTCGGCCGCATCATGGACGTGCTGGGCGCGCCCATCGACGAACGTGGCCCCGTGGACCAGGCGCAAACCGCCTCCATCCACCGCAAGGCCCCGGCCTACGACGAACTGTCTCCCTCGCAGGAGCTGCTGGAAACCGGCATCAAGGTGATCGACCTGGTGTGCCCGTTCGCCAAGGGCGGCAAGGTGGGTCTGTTCGGTGGCGCCGGCGTGGGCAAGACCGTGAACATGATGGAACTCATCAACAACATCGCCAAGGCTCACTCGGGTCTGTCGGTGTTCGCTGGTGTGGGTGAGCGCACCCGTGAGGGCAACGACTTCTATCACGAAATGGCCGACTCCGGCGTCGTGAACCTGGAGAACCTGGGCGAGTCCAAGGTCGCCATGGTCTACGGCCAGATGAACGAGCCGCCGGGCAACCGTCTGCGCGTGGCCCTGACCGGCCTGACCATCGCCGAGTCCTTCCGTGACGAAGGCCGTGACGTGCTGTTCTTCGTGGACAACATCTACCGCTACACCCTGGCCGGCACCGAAGTGTCCGCCCTGCTGGGTCGCATGCCTTCCGCCGTGGGCTACCAGCCCACCCTGGCCGAAGAAATGGGCCGCCTGCAAGAGCGCATCACCTCGACCAAGGTCGGCTCGATCACCTCGATCCAGGCCGTGTACGTCCCTGCGGACGACCTGACCGACCCGTCGCCTGCCACCACCTTCGCCCACCTGGACTCCACCGTGGTGCTGTCGCGTGACATCGCTTCGCTGGGCATCTACCCCGCCGTGGACCCGCTGGACTCGACCTCGCGTCAGCTGGACCCGAACGTGGTCGGCGAGGAGCACTACCAGGTGGCCCGCGCCGTGCAAGGCACGCTGCAGCGCTACAAGGAACTGCGCGACATCATCGCCATTCTGGGCATGGACGAACTGGCTCCGGAAGACAAGCTGCTGGTGGCCCGCGCTCGCAAGATCCAGCGCTTCCTGTCGCAGCCTTTCCACGTGGCCGAAGTGTTCACCGGTTCGCCCGGCAAGTACGTGCCCCTGAAGGAAACCATCCGTGGTTTCAAGATGATTGTGAACGGCGAGTGCGACAGCCTGCCCGAGCAAGCCTTCTACATGGTCGGCACCATCGACGAGGCCTTCGAGAAGGCCAAGGCAGCCCTGAACTAAGCGGCTGCTCCGGACGGGCCCTTCGCGGGGCGCGTCCGGTCGGTCGCTCTCACTGAAAGAGCACCATGTCCACCATTCACGTCGATGTGGTTTCCGCCGAAGAGTCCATCTTCTCCGGCGAAGCCACCCTGGTGTCCCTGCCGGGTGAGGTGGGTGAGCTCGGCATCCTGCCGAAGCACGCCCCCCTGATCACGCGCATCAAGCCGGGCGCCGTGCGCATCCAGCGCGCCGACAACAAGGAAGAAGAGTTCGTCTTCGTGGCCGGCGGCATCCTGGAAGTGCAGCCTCACTGCGTGACCGTTCTGGCCGACACCGCCATCCGCGGCAAGGACCTGGACGAAGCCAAGGCCAGCGAGGCCAAGCGCCTGGCCGAAGAGGCCCTGCAGAACGCCAAGGGTGACCTGGATCTGGCCGCCGCCCAGAGCGAGCTGGCCGAACTGGTGGCCCAGCTGGCAGCCATCCGCCGCCTGCGCAAGAAGTGACCGGGTGCTTGCCTCGCGCAAGCGTCTCGCGCACCTCGATGGAACCCGCCGACCCCGGCGGGTTTTTTTTCGTCCGTGTGCGGCGCGCTAGACTGTCAGGCTCAGCAGCTGTGATCTCCCCGGAGCCTTGTCCATGTCCACCGCGCGCCCTGTCGCCAAGAAGAAGCCCCTCACCCCCTCTGCCGACAAGACGGCGCCGCACAAGGCCGCCAAGCATGCACGCCTCGGCAAGGCCGCCGTGCCCGCGCCCCTGACCCCCCAGGACTACCTCCGCAAGATCCTCACCAGCCACGTGTACGACGTGGCCATCGAGAGCCCCTTGGACGAGGCGCGCAGCCTGTCGCGCCGCCTGGGCCACCAGGTCTATTTCAAGCGCGAGGACAAGCAGCCGGTGTTCAGCTTCAAGCTGCGCGGCGCCTACAACAAGATGGCCGGGCTGAGCAAGGCGCAACTGGGCAAGGGCGTCATCTGCGCCTCGGCCGGCAACCATGCCCAGGGCGTGGCCATGGGCGCCCGGCGCCTGGGCTGCCAGGCCACCATCGTCATGCCGACGACCACGCCGCAGGTCAAGATCGACGCGGTGCGCAGCTTCGGCGGCGACAACGTGCAGATCGTGCTGCACGGCGAGAGCTATTCCGATGCGGCCCTGCACGCCAAGGAACTGGAGCGCAAGAAGGGCATGACCTTCGTCCACCCCTTCGACGACCCCGATGTCATCGCAGGCCAGGGCACGGTGGCCATGGAGATCCTGCGCCAGCACCCGGGCCCGATCGACGGCATCTTCGTGGCCATCGGCGGTGGTGGCCTCATCAGTGGCGTGGCCGCCTACGTGAAGGCCGTGCGCCCCGAGGTGAAGGTGATCGGCGTGCAGATGAGCGACTCGGACGCCATGGTGCGCTCGGTCAAGGCGGGCGAGCGCGTGACGCTGCCCGACGTCGGCCTGTTCTCGGACGGCACGGCCGTCAAGCTGGTGGGCGAGGAGACCTTGCGCCTGACGCGCGAGCTGGTCGATGACTTCGTCACCGTCAACACAGATGCCGTGTGCGCGGCCATCAAGGACATCTACCAGGACACGCGCGCCATCGTCGAGCCGGCCGGCGCCATGGGGGTGGCGGCGCTCAAGCAGTACGCCGAGCGCCATGGCGGCCAGGGCAAGACCTACATCGCCATCAACTGCGGCGCGAACATGAACTTCGACCGCCTGCGCTTCGTCGCCGAGCGTGCCGAGGTGGGTGAGGAGCGCGAGGCCCTGCTGGCAGTGACCATCCCGGAGGAGCGCGGCTCCTTCAAGCGCTTCTGCGAGACCATCGGCCCGCGCAGCGTGACCGAGTTCAACTACCGCATCTCCGACGAGAAGCAGGCGCACGTGTTCGTGGGCCTGAGCACGCGGGAGAAGGGCGAGTCCAGGCAGATCGCCAAGGCCTTCAAGGCGCAGGGCTTCGGCACGGTGGACCTGACCCACGACGAGCTGGCCAAGACGCACATCCGCCACATGGTGGGCGGGCGGTCGTCCCTGGCCGCGGGCGAGCGCCTCTACAGCTTCATCTTCCCGGAGCGCCCGGGGGCGCTGATGGGTTTCCTGACCAGCTTGCCGCCGGGCTGGAACATCAGCCTGTTCCACTACCGCAACCAGGGCGCGGACTATGGCCGCATCCTGGTGGGCCTGCAGGTGCCCAAGGACGAGCAGGCCCGCATCCCCAAGGTGCTCGACACGCTGGGCTATGCCTACGTGGACGAAACGCGCAACCCGGTGTATCGCCTGTTTCTGCGCTGAAACCGACCGCGGCGACACACCTCGTCGCCCGCCATGAAAAAGGCACCCCTCGGGGTGCCTTTGTGCCGGTGCCTTTGTGCTGGCGTCTGTGGCGTCTGTGGCGTCTGTGCGCGCCGGGTTCAGGTGTTGTCCGCGGGCGGTGCCATGCCGGCGCCACTGGCCGCGGCGTCGGGGGCGGCGGGCAGGCGTGCGCCAGACGTGCCGGGCGGGGGCAGCAGGCCGGGGGTCAAGGTGCCGCGAGGGGCACCGCCCATGGCGGGTGGCGCGGCGGGGGCCATGTGGGGGGCGGTGCCGGGCGGCGGGGTGGTCGTGACGCCCGTGGGCGGCGGCAGCGCACCCGTGCTGGGCGGTGGCAGCGGCGGCAGCTCCAGCGACAGCACGGCCGGCCCGCGGCTGGGGCCGATCTGGGCGCCGCGCTGGTGGAGGGACAGCAGCGTCATCTCGCCATCGACCGTGCCGCCCACGCGCACGGCACGCGGCGGCTTGCCATCGACCGACAGCAGGGCCACGCCTTGCTCGGTGCCGCTGCGGGGAGCGACCACGCCCAGCAACCTGAGGCGCGCAGCCAGGGCCGAGGCGGCGCCCGGGTCGGCGGCCGGGGCGCTGCCAGCGGGGGCGGGGCCGGCCAGCAGGCGGTGGGTGTCGCCATGCGAGCCGGCATCGAGGGTCACGGGCGACGCGTTCGTGGGCACTCCCGCGGGGCGGGCGATCCAGCGCAGGCCCCAGAAGGCCAGGCTGGCGGCCACGGCGGCCCAGACGATGAGAGCAAAGAGACGTGATGCCATGATGTGGACATTATGATGGTTGCCGAACGCATCGTGCGCCGCGGAGATGGCCGGTGATCCCCGGGTTGATCCCGCGTCGCGGCCATCTGGCCCTCGGGCATGCTTGCGCCGCAGAAACCACACCCTTGGACTGGAACATGAAGACGTTTGCTCACACCCCGCGCTGGGCCCGGGAGGCCGCAGGTGCTGCCCAGCGTGGCTTCACGCTGATCGAATTGATGGTGGTGCTGGTCATCATCGGGTTGCTGGCCGCGTTGATCGTGCCCAATGTGCTGGACCGCGCCGACGACGCCCGCGTGACCGCGGCCAGGACCGACATCAGCAACGTGATGCAGGCGCTCAAGCTCTACAAGCTCGACAACCAGCGCTTCCCCACGGCCGAACAGGGTCTGAAGGCCCTGGTGGCCAAGCCCACGACCACCCCCATCCCGCCGAACTGGAAGCCCTACCTGGAAAAGCTGCCGGCCGATCCCTGGGGCAATCCGTACCAGTTCGTCAGCCCGGGCGTGAAGGGCGCGGTCGATGTGTTCAGCTTCGGGGCCGACGGCCAGAGCGGCGGCGAAGGCCGGGACGCCGACATCGGTTCCTGGCAGTGACCCTGAGCGGCCTGCGCGACGCACGCCAGCGTGGCTTCACGCTGCTGGAACTCATGGTCGTGGTGGCCATGATCGCCATCACCACGGCCGTGGTCAGCTTCGCCATCCCCGACACATCGAGCACGCGCCTGGAGCGCGAGGCCGCCCGCCTGATCGCGCTCATCGAGTCGGCACGCACCCAGGCGCGCTCGGGCGCCTTGACCGTGCTGTGGGTGCCGCAGCCCAAGGGCGATGAGGCCGATTTCCAGTTCCTGGGCCTGCCGCCCGCCCTGATGCCGCCGGTGCGCTGGATGGCGCGCGAGGTCCGGGCCGAGGTGGTGGGCGGGCGCAGCATCGTGCTGGGTCCGGAGCCCGTCATCGGGGCCCAGCGCATCATCCTGCGGCTGGAGGACAAGCAGATCGTCATCGGCACCGATGGCCTGGGGCCGTTCGAGGTGCTGACGGCCGAGCCTGCGCAGGTGAGCCAGCAAGGGGGCCTGCTTGGCCAGCCGTCCTGAGCCGCGCGCGGGCCGCGGCATGACCCTCATCGAGGTGCTGGTGGCCCTGGCCATCGTGGCGATCACGCTGACCGCGGGCATCAAGGCCGCCGGTGGCCTGACCGTCAACGCCCAGCGCATGAGCGACCTGACCGCGGCGCAGTGGTGCGCCGAGAACCAGCTCACCGCGCTCAAGCTGGGCAAGGTGTTCCCGCCGGTGGGCGACAGCGATTTCGGCTGCCAGCAGATGGGGCGCCAGCTGCCGGGGCACCTGGTGGTGCGGCCCACGCCCAACGTCAATTTCCGCCGGGTCGATGCCCAGGTGCTGGACGAGCAGCAGCAGCCCATCGTGAAGCTGTCGACCGTGCTGTCGCGTTTCTGAACGATGCGATCTTTCCCCACCCTCGCCCGCGGCTTCACCCTGATCGAGGTGCTGGTGGCCTTGCTCATCCTGTCGGTGCTGGCGGCCACGGCCTGGAAGGGGCTGGACGCCATCAGCACGGCGCGGCAGGTGGCCGATGGCAGCCTGCAGCAGACGCTGCGCCTGCAGTCGGTGATGACCCAGCTGGAGGCCGACCTGTCGCAGGTGACGGACACCCAGATCGTCACGGGCATGCAGTTCGATGGCGGCAGCCTGCGCCTGACGCGCCGCACGGCCGCCGGGGTGCAGGTGGTGGTCTGGACGGTGCGGGAGCGCCGGCTGCTGCGCTGGGCCAGCCCGGAAACATCCCGCGTGGGCGAGCTGCAGGAGCACTGGCGGCGGGCCACCCAGCTGCAGGGCCGCGAGCCGGGCACCCTGGTGGCGCTGCAGGGCGTGGACGGCTGGCAGGTGTACTGTTTCCGCAGCGGCAGCCTGAGCAACTGCCAGTCTTCTGGCAACGTCGTGCGGGCGCCGGGCGCAGCGCCGGCTGCCGCGGCATCGGCCGCCTCGGGCGCCGAGGCTGCGCCAGGCCCCGCCGGGGTGTCGGGCGACCAGGGGGCGGTGGCGTCCCTGCTCAGCCGCGAGCAATTGCCGCAGGCGGTGCGCTCGCAACTCACCCTGGGCGAAGGCAGCGGCATGGCCGGCGTCGTCTCCCGCGACATGATGTTGCCTCCCCAGCCATGAAGCCCAAGCACCCCACGTCCCCACTCGCGCGCCGTGGCCAGCGCGGCGCGGCCTTGCTGATGGCCATGGTCATCGTGACGCTGGTGGCCACCATCTCGTCGTCGATGGTCTGGCAGCAGTGGCGGGCGGTGCAGGTCGAGGGCGCCGAGCGGGTGCGTTCGCAGGCCACCTGGGTGCTCAGCGGCGCGCTGGACTGGGCCCGCCTGATCCTGCGCGAGGACGCCCGCAACGGCGGCCCCGACCACCTCGGCGAGCCCTGGGCGATCCCGCTGGCCGAGGCGCGCCTGTCCACCTTCCTGGCGGCCGACAGCAACAACACGGGCGACGACGATGCCCCGGAGGCCTTCCTGTCGGGCAAGGTCGAGGACGTCACCTCGCACTACAACCTGCGCAACGTGGTCTCGCCCGAGGGCGACATCGTGGCGGAAGAACTGGCATCGCTCAAGCGCCTGTGCGAGAACGCGGGCCTGCCGCCGACCCTGGGCGATGGCCTGGCCCAGGCCCTGCGCCGCGCCATGCTGGCGGCGCTGTCGGTCCAGTCGGGCAACCCGGCTTTCCTGGAGAAGCTGGGCGGGGAGGAGGCGCGCCAGCGCGCGCCGCTGGTGCCGCAGACCTTCGACCAGCTGATCTGGCTGGGCATCGATGCGGCCACCCTGGAGCGCCTGCGTCCTTACCTGACCCTGCTGCCGGAGCAGACGCTGGTCAACGTCAACACCGCCCCCAAGGAGGTGATCGCCGCCGCGGTGGAGAACCTGGACCTGGCGCGGGCCGCCCGGCTGGTGCAGACCCGCCAGCGCGCCGCGTTCAAGACCACCGACGAGGTGCGCAGCACGCTGGGGGCGGGCAGCTGGAACATGGGGCGCCTGGACATCAAGAGCAGCTGGTTCGAGGTGCGCGGCCGCCTGCGCCTGGAGGACAACGTCATCGAGCAGCGCCACCTGGTGCAGCGCTCGGGCGACGAGGTCACCGTGCGCCACCAGTCGCGCTTTTCGGGGATCGACCGTGGCGCCGATCCTCCCCCTGACCCATGACGCGGGTGTGGCGTCTTGCGCCAAGCCGGTATCAATCCTTAAAAGGGCGCTATTTCAGCGCTCCTACAATGCCTGGGCGCCTAAGCTTGTGGCATTTGCCGCGCATGGCGCGTTTTTGCCCCCCGTCCCTCGCGCGGGCAGACCGTTCCGTGATCCGCCCCGCCACCTGACCCGTCATCCCAGCGATTGACCCCAACGGCATGAGCCTCCTCATCATCCAACTGCCGACGCGCGCCCGCCATCAGGCCGATGCCCCGGCGCCTGATGCCGCTTCCGCCAGCGCGGGGCCGCGGGAGTATGGCTACGTGCTCAGCACCGACGGCATCAGCGTGAGCCGCCATGGCCGCTGTGTGGCCGCGATGCTGCCGCGCGCCGACAGCGTGGTGGCCGTGATGGCCGCCACCGACCTGAGCTGGCACCAGGTGTCGGTGCCCAAGGCGCCGGCCGCCCGCCTGCGTGCCGCGCTGGCCGGCCTGCTGGAAGAGGTGTTGCTGGACGACCCCGAAGAATTGCACCTGGCCCTGGCACCCCAGGCCAAGGCCGGGCAGAAGGCCTGGGTGGCGGTGTGCGACCACACCTGGCTGACCAGCCAGCTCATGGCCCTGGAAAAGGCCAAGCTGCGCGTGGAGCGCGTGGTGCCTGGCGTGGCCCCCGACGAACCGGCCACGGCCTATTTCCACGAGGCCCAGGGTGGCACCCTCGCCGAAGGCGATGCGGCCGGGGAGATGCTGCTGACCTGGTCGACGGCCGAAGGCGTGGCCACCTGGCCGGTGGCCGGCAGCCTGGCGCGTGGCCTGTTGCCTGACCCGCTGCCCGTGCAGACCCGCTTCCATGCCACCCCGCCGGTGGCCTCGCCGGCCGAGCGCTGGCTGGGCCGTGCCGTGACGGTGCAGACCGAGTCCGAGCACCTGCTGATGGCCGCGCGCTCCCTGTGGAACCTGCTGCAGTTCGAGCTGACGCCGCGCAGCAAGGGTGTCCATGCCCTGGCCGACCAGTGGCGCCGCCTCATGAGCCCGCAATGGCGTCCGGCCCGTGTCGGCCTGATGGCGCTGGTGGGCGTGCAGTTGCTGGGCCTCAACCTCTGGGCCTGGCAGCAAAAGCAGCAGGTGCAGGGCAAGCGCAGCGAGCTCACGCGCATCCTCAAGCAGGCCCACCCGCAGGTGCAGGTGGTGCTGGATGCGCCGGTGCAGATGCAGCGCGAGACCGAAACCCTGCGGGCCGCGGCCGGCGCCATCGGCGACAACGACCTCGAATCCCTGATGGGGGTGGTGGCCATGGCCTGGCCGCCGCTGCGCCCGACTGCCTCCCTGCAGTACGACGGCACCGCCCTGACGCTGATGCCGCCGGCCGGCTGGGGCCCCGACGACCTGAGCCAGTTCCGTGCGCGCCTGGGCGCTTCCGGCGTGCAGGTCGATGCCCTGACCGATGGCCGCCTGCAGGTGCGGCGCGCCCCGCGAGGCTGAGGCCGCGCCACGAAAGTCCCCATGAGCGAACAAGCCCTCAACCTCCAATCCTTGCGCGACGCCTGGCAGAGCCGCTGGGCCGCCATGGCCCCGCGCGAGCGCCGCTTGCTGGCCGCGGCGGCCTGGCTGGCGGGCCTGACCCTGGTCGTGATGGTCGGCATCCGCCCGGCCTGGCGCACGCTCCAGCAGACCCCCGCGCAGTTGCGCGAGGTCGATGCCCAGGTCGACCAGATGCGCCGCCTGGCCGACGAGTCCGCCGCGCTGCGCCAGCGTCCGCCCGTGCCGCCGGCCCAGGCCGAGGCCGCGCTCAAGGCCGCCACCGACCGCCTGGGCGATGGCGCCCGCCTGGTGCTGCAGCCCGACCGCGCCAACCTGACGCTGACCGATGTCTCCGGCGACGCGCTGGCGTCCTGGCTGGAGGAGGCGCGCGTCGGAGCGCGCGTGCGTCCGCTCGAAGCCCAGTTGCAACAGACCCGGCCGGGGCGCTATTCCGGCACCCTGGTGCTGGCGCTGGCCTCGGCGTCGGCCAACCGCTGAACCCACCATGGCAGGCCTTCCCCTTTTCAACCGTCGACAAGGCTGGATGCGTGGCGCCACGGCGCTGACCACGCGCTGGCTCGAGTCCACCCTGGAGGTTGCGCGCTGGGAGAACATGCGCCGCGCCGGCCGCCGCTGGGGCTGGTGGGGTGCGGGCGTGGGCGCCGCGCTGGGCCTGATCGTCTGTGCGCCGGCGCCCTGGCTGGCGCAGGGCGTGGAGTCCATGAGCAACGGCAAGCTGCTGCTGGCCGATGCCAGTGGCACCATCTGGCATGGCGATGCCGTGGTCGTGCTGACCGGCGGGCGCGGCAGCCGCGATGCGCGCACCTTGCCGGGGCGCCTGAACTGGTCGATGCGCGTGGCCGGGGGCGGTCTGCGCCTGACCTTGCAGCAGGATTGCTGCCTGCCGGTGCCGCTGGTGCTGCAACTCAACGCGGGCCTGTCGGGCGTGAGGCTGGCCGTGGGCACGCAGCCGGACGCGGCCTCGGTCATGCAGCCGGCGGGGGAGCTGGGCCAGTGGCCCGCGGCCTGGCTGGGCGGCCTGGGCACGCCCTGGAACACGCTGCAGCTCAGCGGGGTGCTGCGCCTGGCCACCCACGACCTGGGCTTCCAGTGGGTGCAGGGGCGCGTGCGCATGGTGGGCCGTGCCGAAGTGACGCTGGACAATGCCTCGTCGCGCATCACCACACTGGAGCGCCTGGGCAGCTACCGCCTGAACGTGGCCAGCGACGACCAGGGGCAGGTGCAGTTGCAGCTGCTCACCCTGGACGGGGCCTTGCAGCTGTCGGGCAGTGGCGGGGTGACGCCCACGGGCATGCGCTTTCGGGGCGAGGCCCGGGCCAGTGACGCCAACCCGGGCGCGCTGGACAATTTGTTGAACATCATCGGGCGTCGCGAAGGCGACCGCTCCGTCATTTCGATCGGATAAGGCATGAAGACCCATCCTCTGTTCAACCGCTCTCGCGCCACGGCGCTGGTCACCGCCCTGGCACTGGCCTTCGGTCCGGGCGGCCTCCTGCCGGGCGTCGTGGCCGGGGTGGCGCAGGCGGCCCCCGTGAAGAAGGGCGGCGCCACGGTCACGCTGAACTTCGTCAATGCCGAGATCGAGGGCGTGGCGCGCGCCATGGCCGTCATCGTCGACAAGCAGATCATCGTCGACCCGCGCGTCAAGGGCGCCATCACCCTCTACAGCGACCAGCCCCTGACCCCGCGCGAGGCCTACCTGAACTTCCTGGCGGCCCTGCGCGGCCAGGGCTTCAGCGTGGTCGAGGTGGGCGGCATGCTCAAGATCCTGCCCGAGGCCGAAGCCAAGCTGCAGACGGGCACGGTCGAGGTCGGCGCCGTCAAGCGCTCGGGCGACCAGGTGCTGACCCAGATCTTCCGCCTGCAGTTCGAAAGCGCCACCAACCTGGTGACGGTGCTGCGTCCGCTGATCAGCCCGAACAACACGATCAATGCCAACGCGGGCACGAACACCCTGGTCATCACCGACTATGCGGACAACCTCAAGCGCCTGGGCGAGATGATCGCCGCGCTGGACGTGCCCTCGGCCACCGACATGGAGGCCATCCCGCTGCAATACGCCATCGCGTCCGACCTCGCGCCCATGGTGCAGAAGCTGGCCGATGGCGGCGGCTCGGCCCCGGGCGCCCCTGGCGGTGCGGCCGGCCAGGGCACGCTGGTGATGTCCGAAGCCCGCACCAACACGCTGATGGTGCGCGCCCCCAACGCGGCCCGCATGGCCCTGGTGCGCAACCTGATCCAGCGCCTGGACCGTCCGGGCACGGCCGGCCTCGGCGGCAGCGGCATCCACGTCGTCTACCTGAAGAACGCCGATGCCGTGAAGCTGGCCCAGGTGCTGCGCGCGGCCTTCCCCGGCGCCGGCGGCTCCGGTGGGGGCAGCAGCAGCGGTGGCAGCACGCCCGGCGGCATCAGCAGCACGCCGGCCAGCACGCAATCCAGTGTCAACCTGAGCAGCGGCGCCTCGTCGGCGGGGGCATCGGCCCAGGCGACGGCGCCGGTGGCCGCCTCGGCCCAGCCTTCGACGGGCGGCTTCATCCAGGCCGACCCGAGCACCAACTCGCTCATCATCACGGCGACCGACGCGCTGTACCGCCAGCTGCGCGCCGTGATCGACCAGCTCGACGGTCGCCGCGCCCAGATCTACATCGAGGCCATGATCGTCGAGGTCAGCGAGCAGAAGCTGGCCGAAACGGGCTTCCAGTGGGCCGGTGGCGTGGGCAGCAACAACCAGGTCGTGGCCGGCACCAACCTGGCCCAGGGCGGCGTCGTCAGCCTGTTCGGCCTGATCGGCGCGGCCAAGACCACGGCCGCGACGGTCAAGGGCCTGAACATCGGCTTCGGGCACAAGCTGGCCGACGGCTCCTACAGCCTGGGCGCGCTGGCGACCTTCCTGGAAACCAATGCCGATGGCAACGTGCTGTCCAAGCCGAACATGATCGCGCTGGACAACGAAGAGGCCAAGATCGTCGTGGGCCAGAACGTGCCTTTCGTGACCGGCCAGTACACCAACAACAACGCCTCGTCGGGCTCGGTCAACCCCTTCACGACGGTGGAGCGCAAGGACGTGGGCCTGACGCTGCGCGTGCGACCACAGGTCGGCGAGGGCGGCACGGTGCGCATGACGGTGTTCCAGGAGAACTCCTCGGTGGACGCTTCCAGCAAGACCAACACCACCGGCCTGACCACCAACAAGAGCTCGATCGAGACGACCGTGGTGATCGACGATGGCGCCACCCTGGTGCTGGGCGGCCTGCTCAAGGACGAGTTCAGCAATGGCGACACCCAGGTGCCGCTGCTGGGCGACATCCCGGTGCTGGGCAACCTGTTCAAGAGCCGCTCGCGTTCGCGCAACAAGACCAACCTGATGGTCTTCCTGCGCCCGGTGGTGATCCGCAGCCAGGACGACAGCAATGCCCTGACCCTGGACCGCTACGAGTTCATGCGCCAGAAGCAGGTGACGGGCCAGCCCGACGCCAGCGTGCTGATGAACAAGGTCAACGGCGCGCCGGTGCTGGACCCGCTCAAGCTCAGCAACCAGCTGACCATGCCGCCGGTCAAGCAGCCGCTGGACGACCCCAACGCGCCGCAACCCACGGTGGTGATGCCGGGCGACTCGCGCTACGCGCCCAAGCTGGCGCCGCAGTCGCAGCAGCCGACCGAGCCGAAGGCCCCCTGACCATGGGCGCACGTCACCCCCTTCCCTACGCCTTTGCCAAGGCCAACGGCCTGCTGCTGGAGATCGTTGCCGAGCAGGACGGCGACCGCGCCACGCTGTGGGCCAGCCCGGGCGTGGCGCCCTCGGCCCTCTCGGAGGTGATGCGCAAGTTCAGCGTGCACGCCATCGAGCAGGAGCCCGCCGAGTCCCTGTCCCAGCGCATCGCCACGGCCTATGCCGCCGGGGAGGGCAGCGCCGCCGCGGTGGTCGGCGAGGTCGAGAGCGCGGTGGACCTCTCGCGCATGCTCCAGGACCTGCCTGCGGTCGAGGACCTGCTGGAGTCGAGCAACGATGCGCCCATCATCCGCATGCTCAACGCGCTGCTGACGCAGGCAGCGAAGGACGGCGCCTCCGACATCCACATCGAGCCCTACGAGCGCTCTTCGGCCGTGCGCTTCCGTGTCGATGGCACTTTGCGCGAGGTGGTGCAGCCCAACAAGGCGCTGCACGCCGCGCTGATCTCGCGCCTGAAGATCATGGCCGAGCTCGACATCTCCGAGAAGCGGCTGCCGCAGGACGGCCGCATCTCGCTGCGCATCGGCGGGCGTGCGGTGGACGTGCGGGTCTCGACGCTGCCCTCGGCCCATGGCGAACGCGCGGTGCTGCGCATCCTGGACAAGGGCGACACCAGCAAGTTCACCCTGGAATCGCTGGGCATGAGCGGCGACGCGCTGGAGCGCTTCAAGCGCCTGCTGCGCCAGCCGCACGGCATCGTGCTGGTCACCGGCCCCACGGGCTCGGGCAAGACGACCACGCTGTACGCCGGCCTGAGCACGGTCGATGCGCAGACCACCAACGTGCTGACCGTGGAAGACCCGGTCGAGTACGAGCTGCCCGGCATCGGCCAGACCCAGGTCAACGCCAAGATCGAGCTGACCTTTGCCAAGGCCCTGCGCGCCATCCTGCGCCAGGACCCGGACGTCATCATGATCGGTGAAATCCGTGACTTCGAGACCGCGCAGATCGCCGTGCAGGCATCGCTCACCGGCCACCTGGTGCTGGCCACGCTGCACACCAACGACGCGCCCAGCGCCGTCACCCGCCTGACCGACATGGGCATCGAGCCCTTCCTGCTGTCGTCGTCCTTGCTCGGCGTGCTCGGCCAGCGCCTGGTGCGCAAGCTGTGCGTGCATTGCAAGCGCCAGGACGGCCAGGGCAAGTGGCATCCAGTGGGTTGCACCGAGTGCGGCATGAGCGGCTACAAGGGCCGCACCGGCGTGTACGAGCTCATGGTGGCCGACGACGAGATCCGCAGCCTCATCCACGCGCAGGCGGCCGAAGCCAGGCTGTTCGAGGTGGCCCAGCTGCATGGCATGAAGACCATGCGCGAGGACGGCGACCGGCTGGTGGCCGAGGGCGTGACCTCGCTGGAAGAGGTCTTGCGGGTGACCCGCGAATGACGTGCGAATGACCCGCGAATGACCCGCCCATAAAGGCCAGACCGCCCCATGCCCGCCTTCCGCTTCGAAGCCCTGGACGCCGCCGGCAAGACCATCCACGGTCTGGTCGAGGCCGACAACCCCAAGGCCGCGCGCGCCCAGCTGCGCACCCAGCACATGGTGCCGCTGAAGGTGTCGGCGGTGCAGGTGGCGTCGTCGTCGGAGGCCGGCAGCCCCAGGCTGTTTGCCAGGCGCGTCTTCAATGCCTCGGAGCTGGCCGTCTGGACGCGCCAGCTCTCGGGCCTGGTGGTGGCCGGCCTGCCGCTGGAGCGCGCGCTCACGGCCCTGGCCGACGAGGCCGAGGACCCGCGCCAGCGCGAGCTGGTGGCCCACCTGCGTGCCGAAGTCAATGCCGGCGCGCCCTTTGCGCAGGCCCTCAGCGGCTCGCCGCGCGAGTTCGACGAGGTCTACCGTGGCGTGGTGGCCGCGGGCGAGCAAAGCGGCCAGCTGGGCGGGGTGCTCGACAAGCTGGCCAACGACCTGGAAGAGCGGCAGACGCTGAAGTCCAAGCTGATCGGCGCGACGCTCTACCCGGCCATCGTGTCGCTGTTCGCGGTGGTCATCGTGGTGGCCTTGCTGGTCTTCGTGGTGCCGCAGGTCGCACAGGTGTTCTCCAGCAGCAAGCGTGCCTTGCCCTTCCTCACCCAGTTCATGCTGGGCCTGAGTGCCTTCATGCGCGGCTGGGGCTGGTTGCTGGGCCTGAGCCTGCTGGGCGGGTTCACGGCGCTGATGCTGGCGCGCCGCGAGGAGGGTTTCCGCCAGCGCTTCGATGCCTTCTGGCTGGGCCTGCCCATCATCGGTCGGCTCTCGCGAGGCTACAACGCGGCCCGCTTCGCCGGCACGCTGGCGATGCTGGCGGGCTCGGGCGTGCCCATCCTCAAGGCCCTGCAGGCGGCGGCCGAGACGCTGTCGAACCGCGCCATGCGCGCCGATGCCATGGATGCGCTGGTGCAGGTGCGTGAAGGCGCACCGCTGGCGTCGGCCCTGGCGGCCAAGAAGCGCTTCCCGGGCTTGTTGTCGATGTTCGCGCGCCTGGGCGAGCAGACCGGCCAGCTGCCGCTGATGTTGCAGCGCGCCGCGGTGCAGCTGTCCGGCGAGGTGCAGCGCCGCGCCCTGGCGATTGCCACGGTGCTGGAGCCCCTGCTCATCGTCATCATGGGCCTGGTGGTGATGCTCATCGTGATGTCGGTGATGCTGCCGATCATGCAGATGAACACCTGGGTGAAGTGAGCCTGAGCGGGCGTCCGCCCGTGGCCGGGAGGGCGTGGGGCCGATGCCGCGCCTGGCGCAGTTTGTCATATGCAAACGATGTCCTTCGCTTAGGATGGCCGCATGAAATTGCTGTTGATCGATGACCATGCGCTGTTCCGCGATGGGCTGAGCCTGCTCATCCAGCACCGCCTCAGCCTGCCTGGGCGGGTGTCGCCCGAGCTCCTGGAGGCTGGCGACCTGGACGGCGCCACCCGGGTGTTGCAAGCCCATCCCGACGTGGGCCTGGCCTTGCTGGACCTCAACCTCGGCGAGCGCCAGGGACTGGACACGCTGCAGCAATGGCGACAGATCGCGCCGGACGTGCCGGTGGTGGTGCTGTCCGCCGACGACCGCCCGGCCACCATCGTCTCGGCCATCGACCGGGGCGCCTCGGGCTTCATCCCCAAGACGGTTCAGGCCGCGACCATGCAGGAGGCCCTGCACCGTGTGCTCGCCGGGGGCGTCTACCTGCCCGAGCTGCCCCAGGAGGCCGAGGCCGTGTCGCCGCTCGACGAGGTCGAGCCGGGCGAATCGGTCGAAGCGCCCGATGCCGCAGCGGAGCTGGGGGCCGAGGTGCCCCCCGAGTCCCTGCTGGGCCTGTCCGAGCGCCAGCTGGACGTGCTGCGCCTGCTCATCGAGGGCAAGCCCAACAAGGAGATCTGCCGCATCCTGCTGCTGTCCGAGTCCACGGTGAAGACCCACCTGTCGGCCATCTTCCGCAAGCTGCGCGTCAACAGCCGCACGCAGGCGGTGGTGACCGTGGCCCGTGCCGGCGTGGCGCTGGGCCCGCTGTCAAGGCGCGGCTGAGGCCAGGGCCTCGTCGATCACCGCCCGCAGGGTGTCGGCCCGGAAGGGCTTGTGCAGCACCGGCAGGCCGCTGTGGGCCAGCTCGGCCAGCTGTTCGGGCGAGGTGTCGCCGGTGAGGATCACGGCGGCCAGACGCGCCTGATGCGCCCGCAGGTGGCGGACCACCTCCCGACCCGTGCCATCGGCCAGGCGGTGGTCTGACAGCACCAGGTCCCAGTCCTGCTGCGGCAGGGCACGAACCCACGACAGGCCGTCGCCGGCCTGCACCTGCGCCACGCCCCAGCTGTGCAGCAGCGCGACCAGCGTGTCGCGCAGGCCACGATCGTCTTCGATGACCAGCACCTTGCGCGCGGCCAGGCAGGGCAGGGCCGTGTGCGGGCCGGGGGGCGCCGCCTTGGCGGGGGCGGACGAGGCCATCACCGCTGCCGGCATGGCCACGCCGAACACCGAGCCACGCCCCACCACCGAGCGCAGCTGCACCGGGTGGCTCAGCAGCGTGCTCGCGCGCCGCACGATGGCCAGGCCCAGGCCCAGGCCCAGCGAGCGGTCTCGCGCCGGGTTGGCCAGCTGCACGAAGGCTTCGAAGATGCGTTGCTGGTCGGCCGGCCCGATGCCCGGCCCCTGGTCCCACACCTGCAGCACCCACTGCGCGCCCTGGCGGCGCACACCCACCAGGACGCCGCCTTGCGCGGTGTGGCGGATGGCGTTGCCCACCAGGTTGCGCAGCATCTGCTCCAGCAGCACCGGGTCGGTCCACACCACGGCCCGGGTGGGGCGGATGCGCAGGCGCAGGCCCTTGTGCCGCGCAGACTCCATCTCGTGGTTGGTGACGGCCTCCAGCAGCGGCTGCAGGTGGACGCGGCGGCGTTGCACCTCCACCGTGCCGGAGTCCAGCCGGGAGAGGTCCAGCAGGCCCTTGAGCAGGCTTTCCATCGAGTTCACGGCGCGGGTGAGGCGGTCGGTCAGGCTGCGCAGGGCCGGGTCGCTCAGGCGCGAATGCAGCAGGTCGGTGATCAGGCCGATGGCCGCGACCGGCTGGCGCAGGTCGTGGCTGGCGGCGGCCAGGAAGTGGCTCTTGGCGGCATTGGCCGCGGCCAGCTCCTGGGTGCGCTCGGCCACCTTGGTTTCCAGCCGCTGGTTGACCTGCTCGATTTCGTTGAAGGCGCTGACGATGCGTTCGACCACCATCACCGAAAACGACGGCAGGGCCAGGGGGATCGCCCAGGGCAGCCAGTAGCTGAAGGTCACGGTGCCCACCATCCGCCCCACCGAGAAGTCGTGGACGCTGGCCACGAAGATGCCCAGCCAGCCCATGCCCAGCCCCAGCAGCGCGGACCGCGACAGCGCCTTGCGGCTGCTCACGAGCAGGAAGAAGGAAGGCAGCATCAGCAGGATGAGGGCGCCTTGCAGGACGTTGCGCACCTGGCCCAGGCCCGGGTCCCAGGGCATGGCCAGCAGCGCCAGGCTGGGAAAGCCCAGCAAGACCCCCCAGAGCAGCCGGTCCAGCAGCGGCCAGGGCTGGCGGGCCAGGGCCTTGATGAACCAGCACTGCACGCAGGCCGTCACCACGTGGGCGGTGAAGTACAGCCAGGAGTCGAGGTTGGCCGACAGGTTCAGGTCGCCCGCGTAGAAGTAGCGGCAGTTGCGCAGGGCTGCCACCACGATCAGCAGCCCGAACAAGCCCGCCGCGGCTTCCTGCCGCCGCAGCCACCACAGCATCACCACGAACACCGAAAAGGTGATGCACACGATGTTGAGGACGACCAGCAGGTCGCGCGTGAGCAGCTTGTAGAGGGCAAAGCCGCCCTGCAGCTCGGCCTTGCGGGCCAGCACCGGCGGGGTCAGCCCGCATTGTCCGGCGCAGTGGGTGTCGACGAGCAGCTCGTTGCGGCCGCTGCGCAGCAAGGCGCCGGGCACGTCCAGCAGGTGGGGGCCGGGGATGGCCAGCCAGCCGGGGCGAGGCAAGGTGCTGTGCAGCAACTGGCCATTGAGCCAGACCTGGTGGGCCGGGCTGAGGCGGTCGATGCGCAGGGCCCAGGGGTGCCGCAGCGCATCCTGGGCGGCCTGCGGCGGCAGCGCGAACCTCAGGGCATAGCGCCCCACGCCGGTCGTGGCCAGGCCCCTGGGCTGCCAGCTGTCGGGCAGGCTGACTGCCAGCGGGCTGGCGAGCGCATGGGCATCGCCGTGGCCGGGTTGCAAGGACAGCAGCTGCGCCTCCAGCCAGCGCACGCCCGCGGCGTCACGTGCGGCTGGCTGCAGCACCACCACGGCCCACAGCGTCAGCAGCAACAAGGGGGCGATCACCCAGCCCTGGCCGATGTGGCGCAGCGCCCGCTGGATGCCGCGGGGAGAACGCTGGCGCACGATGGGCGCGGTGGACAGGGTGTCGGTGGCGGACGGATGCGGCATCGGCGGGATGGGAGGGCAGGGCAGTGCGACATTGTGCGCACCCTTCGGTGAAGCCCCCGTGCTCTCCGCCTTGGCCGCTGCGGCATGCGGTGATATGACTGCCACTGTGCCCCTTGTTTCGGGGCTCACGACGGGCGGGCTTTGCTGCAATCATGGAACGCAGTGGCCTGGCATGGAGGGCTGAGATGAGTGCTTGTACCGATCTGGTCCCGGTGAGCCGGGATGGCTGGGAGGGCGCGGACACCGGGACGGGGGCGCGGCACGCGGGTCGCATCCCGATCGCGCACATGCGCCATGTCTACCGCCTCGACGAGGTCGAGCGGCGCCTGGGCAAGCTGCCCTCGCGCGAGCACGAGTCCTTGCGTGCGACCTACGAGCGCATGCTGGAGAAGGGGCCGGAGCGCTTCCAGGTCAAGCCCTCGGGCCTGCCGGCCATGGCGCACCTCTACGACGAGCTGCCCAACTTCCACGAGGTGCTCGATGACCTCAAGCGCCAGCTGGCCCTGTGCGCCGACAGCCGAGACGCGCTGGAGCTCACCCCCATGCTGCTGCTGGGCCCGCCCGGCGTGGGCAAGACCCATTTCGCCCGCGAGGTGGCGCAGCTGCTGGGCACGGGCATGGGTTTCGTTTCCATGAGTTCGATGACGGCGGGCTGGGTGCTCTCGGGGGCCAGTTCGCAGTGGAAGGGCGCGCGCCCCGGCAAGGTCTTCGAGACCCTGGTCGATGGCCAGTACGCCAACCCCGTGATGGTGGTCGACGAGATCGACAAGTCCGGTGGCGAGCACGCCTACGACCCGCTGGGCTCGCTCTACAGCCTGCTGGAGCACGACACCGCGGGCGAGTTCATCGACGAGTTCGCCGAGGTGCCCATCGACGCCAGCCAGGTGATCTGGGTGGCCACGGCCAACGATGCCCGTGGCATCCCCGACCCCATCCTCAACCGCGTCAACGTGTTCGAGATCGGGGTACCCGACGAAGCCGCCTCCCGCCAGATCGCGGCCAAGCTCTACCGCGGCATCCGCGCCGAGCACGACTGGGGGCGGCGCTTCGAGCCGGAGCTGTCCGAGGCGGTGCTGGGCGCCTTGGGCAGGCTGGCCCCGCGGGAGATGCGCCGCGCGCTGATGACGGCCTTCGGCAACGCCAAGCTCGATGGCCGCGGTGCGCTGGAGGAGCGCGACCTGCCCGACGGGGCCCCCCGGCGCGCGCCCATCGGTTTCGTGCAGTGAGCGTGGTGCTTGGCGTGGTGCCTTGAGCGCGGGGCCCTGAAGCCGCCGGGCATGGGCCATACTCGGGCCATGCCTGCCAGCCTCGACGGCCGCCTGGTGGTGGCCATCTCTTCCCGCGCGCTCTTCGACTTCGAAGAGGAAAACCGCCTGTTCGAAGGCGCCGACGACCGCGCCTACATGGACCTGCAGCTCGACCGCATCGAGGTGCCCGCCAAGCCCGGCGTGGCTTTCTCGCTGGTGCGCAAGCTGCTGGCCTTCAACCCGCCCGAGGCCCCGCACCAGGCGCGGGTGGAGGTGGTCATCCTGTCTCGCAACGACCCGGCCTCGGGCTTGCGCGTGTTCCGCTCGGTCTCGCACCATGGCCTGGTGATCGAGCGCGGCGTGTTCACCCGCGGGCGCAGCCCCTGGCGTTACCTGCGGCCGCTGCAGGCCCACCTCTTCCTGTCGGCCAACGAGGCCGATGTGCGCCAGGCCCTGGCCGCGGGCGTGCCGGCCGCGCGCGTGCTGCCCCATGCCGCGCGCGCCGGCGACGCCCACCCCGACGAGGTGCGCATCGCCTTCGACGGCGACGCCGTGCTGTTCTCCGACGAGGCCGAGCGCATCTACCAGCAAGGCGGGCTCGATGCCTTCCAGCACCACGAGATCGCGCGGGCCCGCAAGCCCCTGCCCGACGGGCCGTTCAAGCCCTTGCTGCAGGCCTTGCACGACCTGCGCCAGTCCACCCGGGTGCCGGGGGCCACGCCCATGCGCCTGCGCACGGCCCTGGTCACGGCGCGCGGTGCGCCGGCCCACGAGCGCGCCATCCGCACCCTGATGGACTGGGGCATCGAGGTCGATGAGGCCTTGTTCCTCGGTGGCCTGCCCAAGGGCGAGTTCCTGCGCGAGTTCGAACCCGATTTCTTCTTCGATGACCAGACCGGCCATGTCGACAACGCCGCGCCCCATGTGCCGGCCGGGCACGTGGCCGCGGGCGTCAGCAACGCGTGAACAGGAGCTGCGGCATGAGCGATGACATGGGCGATGACACCGGCGGCTTCTTCGCCCTGCCGCCCTTCAAGGCTGACGAGGCCCTGGTGCAGCTGCGGCGTCAGTTGCGCGAGCTGAGGCTGCAGGAGAGCAGTGGCGGCGGCCCTTCGCGCTGGACGCTCAAGGGCCTGCCCGTCATCGAGCTGCAACTGGCGCCGGCAGGCGGCAAGCCGGCCATCGACGCGGCACGGGTCCAGCGGCCTTCGCAGCGCCCCGAGTGGACGCGCAGCTCGCTCGACAGCAGCGCAGCCGTGCGCCAGTGGCTCGACGAGTTCAAGCGGCAGCTGCCGCGCTGGGCCGACGAGGACTGAGTCCGCCGCACGAGGTCTTGGCGCCAGGCCTGGCCTGTCAGGCGTCCTTGCGCATCCTGGACAGGAACAGCTCGCGGATGCTGACCTCGCGCGGGCCGGGCTCGACCTCGAACACATCCCCCGCAGCCAGGGTGCCCGGCGTGCGCACCGAGAGGTAGAAGCCGCAGTAGCCCGACTGCGCCATCATCTTGATCGCGTGCCTGAAGCCCAGCCGCGCCTCCAGCTTGTAGCAAGGACGGCGGGGCTCGCTGATGGCCAGCACGCAGTCGGGAAAACGCAGCACATCGCCGATGTGGGCGTCGGCCTCCAGCAGGCCGGTGAGCGTGAGGTTCTCGCCCAGCATGCCGTGGGGCATCTCGTCGTGCCAGCCCTGCAGGCCTGCCTGCGCGCGCACCGTCTGCCAGAACGCGTAGTGGGTGTGCGGGTAGGCGTAGACCGCCTTGTGGAGGCCGCCATGCACGCTGAGGTCGGCCTGCTCGTCGCCGGCCAGGCCGAGGGCGCGCACCGCGATGCGCTCGGGCTGCGCCAGCGTGCTGACCGGCTGCTTGCCGATGCCGGTGAGGATGCGCCGCCCCTGGATCTCCATGGGCGTGGCCTGGGCCACGTTGACCGACAGCACGCGGCAGGGGGCAAGGGTGGGAGCGGTGGCGGAGGGTTCAGAAGCCATGGTCGGGCGCGCGGGGCAGGTGAGCTTGGGACAAGCCCCCACGATAGCGCAGCGCACGCGCCGCGGCGGTCAACGCCAGGGCGACACCGCCGTGGCCATGGCCTTGAAGCCGACCACGCAAGGCTGGCCGGGCGCCCAGCCCATCTGCTGGATGGCCTTGCGCGTCAGCAGCGCCCACAGCGGCTGGCCCGGGCGCACCAGCAGGCCGGCCGCATCGAGCTGCGGCGACAGCGCCACGCCCACCGCGCCATAGGTGCCATGCTCGCCGGCCAGCATCACCTGGGTGATGCGGCCATGCAGGTGGTTGCTGGTGCTGGTGTCGACGGGCACCTCGCGGTGCAGGGCGATGTCGCGGGCGCGCACCTTCAGCCGCACCTTGCTGCCCACGCCATGCAGGGTGGCCGGCACCGTCACGCGCTGGCCGCCGACATCCACCTCGCTGAGCAGCCATTCGATGTCGTGGCGCGTGACCTCGCCCTCCAGCACGCTGCCGGCATGCACGCCTTCGAGGAAGGTCGACAGCGACACGTCCGACAGGATCTGCGCCGTCGGACCCGCGCTGGCCATGCGGCCCTCGTGCAGGATGACGACCTCGTCGGCCATGCGGATGACCTCGTTCATGCGCGGCGACACCAGCACCACCGGCAGCCGGAAACGCGTGGGCACCTTGGCCAGCACGGCCAGCAGCTCCTCGCGTTCGTGCTCGGGCACGCCGCCCAGCGGGTTGTCCAGCAGCAGGGCGTGGGGCTGGGCGGCCAGGGCGCGGCCCAAGGCCACGCGCACCCGTTGGGCCGGGCCCAGGGCCTCGGCACGCAGGCGCAGCAGGCTGTCCAGACCCAGCCAGTGGCTGATGGCGGCGGGCTCCGGCCCGAGCTGCTGCGACCACAAGCGGCCCAGCACGCGCCGGCCGTAGAGCAGGTTGCCGCGCACATCGAGGTGGGGGAAGACGTGGGCTTGCGCGTCCAGCCAGCTCAGGCGGCGGGCGTGGGGCGGCAGGTCGATGCCCGACGAGGGCTCGCCGGCCTTGACGTCGTAGAGCACGTCCGGCCCCAGGGCCACCCGCCCGCTCAGGGCCGGAGCCAGGCCGGCGGCGGCCTTCAGCAAGGCGCTCTTGCCTGCACCCTGGCGCCCGACGATGGCGCAAACGCGGCCGGGCGGCGCTCGGAACTGCGCCCGCACGTCCAGACCGGGCTGGCGCACGTGCAACTCGACGCTCAGGGCCCGGGGCAGGGGTGGGGTGCTCATGCCGATGGGGTGTCAGGAACCGGGCTGGCTCAGGGGCGCAGCGCCGCGGCGGGCTGCTGCAGCCGCGTCTGCCAGATCCGGCGCCAGCGTGCGCGCGCCCACTCGCTGGCGGCCACGGCCAGCAGCGCCACACCCAGCGATGCCCCGGCCAGGTGCCAGGCCGTGGCCATGCCGCCCGGTTGCTGCAGCGCCCGCACCAGGGCCACCGGGGCCGTGGGCTCGGTCGCCGCCGGGCCCTGCAGGGCCGCCGCCAGCACCAGCGTGGCCCCCGATTCGCCCCAGGCCGCGGCCAACCCCAGCGCCATCGCCGAGGCCACGGCCGGGGCGGCCATCGGCAGGCTGACCGTGCGCCAGGCCTGCCAGCGCGAGGCCCCCAGCGAGCGGGCCACCGGCAGCAGCATCGGGTCGGTGGCCTCGAAGGCCGGGCGCAGCAGGCGCACCATCAGGGGCACCGTCATCAGGCAGGCGGCCAGCACCGCGCCGCTCGGGTAGAACGACAGGTGCCAGCCCAGCGAGGCCTGCAGCCAGGCCCCCAGCGCGCCCTCGGCGCCCAGCCCGACCAGCAGCGCGAAACCGATGACCGCCGGCGGCAAGCCCATGGGCAGCAGGATGAGCGTGTCCAGCAGCCACTTGCCGTGCCAGTGCGTGCGCGCCATCAGCGAGGCCAGCACCACCGACACCGGCGTGGCGATCAGCACCGTCAGGACGGCCACCCGCAGGCTCAGCCCGATGGCCTGGATGTCCGCTGCGGACACCGCGCCTCACCCCTGCAGCGGCTGCCAGCCCGGCGCACTGGCGGCCACCGCCTGGCGGGCCAGCGGGCCTTGCAGCCATTGCACCAGCAGGCGCGCGCCGGGGTGCTTGGCGCGGAAGGGGCGGGCCAGCGTGCAGTCCAGGCTCAGCAGGCGCTGGTCGGGCCCGCCCTGCAGCCAGACGCGGGGGGCGGCCTGGCCGCGCGCAGGCGGTGCCGCCAGCCATTCGGCCCGGGTCAGCAGCCGGTAGGGGATGTCTGCGGGCGGCTTGCCCCGCGCAGCAGGCGCCGAGGCCATGCCGGCGAGCGGGCCCGCGCTCGCGCCTGGCTGGACACCCGCGCCCGCCAGCAGCCGCTCCAGCAGCGCGGCCAGCGCCGAGGCGGGCGGCGGGGCTTGCCACAGGGCCGCGCCTGCGGCGTGGGCGACCAGCACCTGGCGCAAGGCCAGGGCCGGGTCGCGCTCGGCCCGGATGCCGGCGAGGTCCTGGGCCGGGCCGACCAGCAGCACATCGGTGCGCGCCAGCGGGTGCTGGTCGTGGATCAGGCCCTGCTGTGCCAGCCGGCTGGCCTGCGGGTGGCTGAGGTAGATGCCCAGGTCCACCTCGCCCTGCTCCATCTGCAACAGCAGGGCGCCCGAGGGCAGGGGGCGCCAGCGCGCGGACCAGCCCATGTCGCGCCGCATGGCCTGTGACCAGCGCTCGGTCAGCCCCGAGGCCACCAGTGCCGGGTCCACGCCGACCTCGGGGGCATCGGCGCGCGGTGACAGCCGCGGGGCGGCCCAGGTCGGCCAGGTCAGGGCGGGTGCGGCCAGGGCCGAGGCCAACTGGAGGACGTGACGTCGGGTGGGCTGGGCCACGGTGCGGCGCGGGGATGCGGGCATGTCGGGTCGGGGTGAAAACAGGCCCGGAAACGGGCCGAAAGGGCGGTGCTGGCCGAGGCCTCAGTGTGCCGCCGCGGCCGTGCAGCGCTTGCTGTGGCTGACCCGCAGTTGTACCAAGATCTTGGCAAGGCCCGAAAAAACGAACGTTCGTGACGCTGTTCTCGCGGGGGCGGCCGCGGAGCCCGGGTTGCCCCGCGGACAAGGGGGCAGCCGAAGCGGGGCCGGCTGGATTAAAATACAAGGTTCCCGTCGAAGTCTGCCGAAGACTGCGTTTGCGCCGAAGTCTGCGTTGACGCCGAAGGGCCCCGACAGGGTGTCGAGAGCGCTGGTGTTTCCTGGTTTCCGCAGAGGTGTCCGCCGAGGTGTCCGCCGAGGTGTCCGCAGAGGGCCCCTCGGACGACGTCCCCACACCGCGGTGTGAGCGGGCCCAGGCAGCGCTGTCGAGACCCTGTTTTTTCAATCTTCTGGAGCTTTCCTCATGTCGACGACCGCTGCTCAGGTGAACGCACCTGCCTACGTCAAGAACACCAAGCTGATCGCCTGGGTGGCCGAGATGGCCGCGCTGCTGCAGCCCAAGGACATCGTCTGGTGCGATGGCAGCACCGAGGAGTACGACCGCCTGTGCGCCCAGCTCGTGGCCGCCGGCTCCTTCAAGAAGCTCAACCCCGAGCTGCGCCCCAACTCCTACCTGGCCTGGACCCACCCGTCCGACGTGGCCCGCGTGGAAGACCGCACCTACATCTGCTCCGAGCGCAAGGAAGACGCCGGCCCCACCAACAACTGGTGCGACCCCGCCGAGATGCGCGCCAAGCTGCAAACCGGTGAGCAAGCCCTGTTCAAGGGCGCCATGAAGGGCCGGACCCTGTACGTCGTGCCCTTCTCCATGGGCCCGCTGGGCTCCAACATCGCCCACATCGGCGTCGAGCTCTCCGACAGCGCCTACGTCGCCGTCAACATGAAGCTCATGACCCGCATGGGCCGTGGCGTGATCGACGTGCTGGGCACCGATGGCGAGTTCGTGCCCTGCGTGCACACCGTGGGCGCGCCCCTGGCCGAAGGTCAGCAGGACGTGGCCTGGCCGTGCAACCCGGACACCAAGTACATCGTCCACTACCCCTCGACCCGCGAAATCTGGTCGTACGGCTCGGGCTATGGCGGCAACGCGTTGCTGGGCAAGAAGTGCTTCGCCCTGCGCATCGCCTCCACCATGGGCCGCGAGCAAGGCTGGCTGGCCGAGCACATGCTGCTGCTGGGCGTGACCAACCCCGAAGGCCAGAAGTACCACGTCGCTGCCGCCTTCCCCTCGGCCTGCGGCAAGACCAACTTCTCCATGCTGATCCCGCCCGAGGGCTACAAGGGCTGGAAGGTCACCACCATCGGTGACGACATCGCCTGGATCAAGCCCGCGGCCGACGGCAAGCTCTACGCCATCAACCCCGAAGCCGGCTACTTCGGCGTGGCCCCCGGCACCAACACGCTGACCAACTTCAACTGCATGAAGTCGCTGGACCGCGACGTGATCTTCACGAACGTGGCCCTGACCGACGACGGCGACGTGTGGTGGGAGTCGATGACCGACGAGCTGCCCGCCCACCTGGTCGACTGGCAAGGCAAGGACTGGACGCCCCAGATCGCCAAGGAAACCGGCGCCAAGGCAGCCCACCCCAATGCCCGCTTCACCGTGGCCGCCACCAACAACCCGGCGCTCGACCCCGAGTGGGACAACCCCGCTGGCGTGCCCATCGACGCCTTCATCTTCGGTGGCCGCCGCTCCACCACCGTGCCGCTGGTGACCGAGGCCCGTGACTGGACCGAAGGCGTCTACATGGCCGCCACCATGGGTTCGGAAACCACCGCCGCCGCCTTCGGCGCGCAGGGCGTGGTCCGCCGCGACCCCTTCGCCATGCTGCCCTTCATGGGCTACAACATGAGCGACTACTTCCAGCACTGGCTGAACCTGGGCAGCAAGCTGGCCGCCTCGGGCGCCCAACTGCCCAAGATCTACTGCGTGAACTGGTTCCGCAAGGGCGCCGACGGCAAGTTCGTGTGGCCCGGCTACAGCGAAAACATGCGCGTGCTGGAGTGGATGCTCGGCCGCCTGCAAGGCAAGGCCCACGGCGTGGAAAACGCTTTCGGCGTGAGCCCCACCTATGCCGACATCAACTGGAACGGCCTGAATTTCACCCAGGAGCAGTTCCAGTCCGTCATCGGCATCGACAAGGCCTCGTGGGAGCAGGAGCTCAAGCTGCACGACGAACTGTTCACCCAGCTCTCGCACAAGCTGCCGGCCGAAATGCCCGCCACCAAGGCCAAGCTGGCCCAGCGCCTGGCTGCCTGATCTCCCTGCGCTGCCACAAGCACCCCGCACGCCTTCGGGCCTGCGGGGTTTGTTTTGCCCGGCTTTTCTTGAGATGCTGCGGCGCAACATCCGGGCAGGATGCACCTGCGCCCTGTGAGGTCTTTCGGTCGGATCAGGTGCGAAATCCGTGATGTCATTCACAGGTGCATTTCATCTGGCGAATGGATCTGTTTTTGATGACAAATACCCCTCAAGCAGGGGATGGGTCGGGCCAGGGGGCATGTGAACAATCCGGTCGTCGGATGTGATCGGTCCTTGAGGCGCCGGGTCATCTGGTTGTCAGCAAGCGATTTGCAATCGATCGCAAGGGAGTGATCATGAAACTGAAGCAAGTGATGGCCGCAGCGGCCCTGCTGTGCGCGGGTGCCGCCCAGGCCGGCAACCCTGTCAGCCCCGGTGGCGATCTGGGCAATCTGAACCTGTTCCCGGCGCTGTATGGCGGCTCGTCCGTCCAGCCCGATTTCGCGCCGGTTGTTGCCGGCTACACCTTCAGCCTGTCGGTGGCCAGCGATGTCTTTGGCTCCATCGGTGCGCTGAACGATTTCCTGGGCCTGCCGTTGTCGCCCGTGAGCTTCCTCGCGGTGGCCGTCGACGGCGTCCCGCTGACCTTCCAGCCCTCCCAGGCCAACAGCACGGACCTGGTTTTCAGCGCCTCCAACCTGGCCATCGGCCCCCACACGCTGGCCGTGCTGGGTTTCGCCGCGCCGGGCCAGACGGCCTTCCTGGGCAGCATCTACGCCCAGCAGACCGTCTCCCAGGTGCCTGAGCCGGGCTCCCTGGTCCTGCTGCTCGCCGGCGCCGGCATCGTCGGCGTCACCGGTCTGCGCCGCCGCGCTGCCTGAGCGGGCTGAACGCCCTGCCGCATCACGGGCTCCTTCGGGAGCCCGTTGCCGTTGCGGTTGCGGTTGCCGGGCCGGCCTTGCCGTGGCCGAGCGGGCCTGCGTCCGGCCTCAGACGACGTCGGCAGGCGGGCGGCGCTGCAGCACGCCGATGGGCGGGGCCCAGCGCGCGCCCTTGGGCTTCTTGGCCGTCACCAGGGTGACGTCGGCGGGCTCGAAGACCTCGACGTTGTGCGTGATCGGCGTGGTCAGCACGTACTGGGCGCGCGTGGAGCGCAGGAAGTGGCCGACCAGCTGGATGTTGCGCACGTCCAGGTGGGCGAAGGGTTCGTCGATGAAGACGAAGCCGCCGGGCGTCTCGTCGTCCTTCATCAGGCCCACCAGCAGGATCAGGGACTTGATGACCTGCTGGCCGCCCGAGGCTTCGCCGTCGTTGAGGCCGATGTGGCCCTTGCCGTCGAAGTTGAAGTGCACCTTGAGCTCGGCCTGGCGCAGGCTGACGTCGTCCTGGCCGAGGTGGGGCAGCTCGCACTGCACATCGACGCCGGCCAGCTGGCCCAGCTCGATGATGTTCTTGCGGTAGCGGCGCACCGTGACCTTGAGCACGTCGGTGTAGCGCTCGCGGGCGTTGTCCACGGCGATGGCCGCGGCCGAGTTGCTGGCCTTGCGCTGGCCAAGCTCGTCTTCCTGGCGCAGCACGTTGGCGTTCATCAGCGTGAGCTGTTCGGTGACGGTGCCATCGGTTTCCCACTGGCCTTCGTTGAGCTCGCGGTCCACGGCCTCGGCGCGCAGGCGGGCCTGGGTGGCGTTGCCGTAGTGGCCCTGCATGTCGCGGATGCGTTCGGCGCGGCGCCAGCTGGCCGGCAGCGAGAGCTTGACCTCGCGGGACATCACGGCCTGGGCGACGAGGTCGTCGAAGCGGACCTGCCATTCGCGTTCGTGCTGGGCGCTGCGCTGCTCGATGTGGGCCAGGCGTTCCTGGGCCTGGCGGTAGGCGTGCTGGGCGTGGGTCTGCTCGACCACGGCGCGCTTGAGCTCGGCTTCGGCGCCTTGCCAGCGCTCGCCGGCATCGACGCGGGCCTGCTTGAGCACGGGCAGCTGGCGGCGGGCCTCGTTGAATTCGGCCTCGCGCTCTGCCAGCTCGGCGGCGGCGGTGAAGCCTCGCGCGGCCTGGCGGGCGTCCTGCAGCTGGCGCTCGAAGAAGGCCTGGTCGCGCACGATGCGCGTCATTTCTTCGTCGAGCTGGGCCAGGCGGTTCTCGATGGAGGTGCGGCGCGTGGCCACGGCCGAGGCGCCGAACTGGTGCTGGCTCGGGTCGACCCAGACGGAGCGGCCGCCGCGGCCATCGCGGTGGTAGGCCTCGGGGGTGATCCACTCGCCACCGGCCTTCACGCCGGCCTCGGTGCTGTCCACACGGCGGATGTGTTCGAGCTGGCGCAGCAGCCAGCGCGGCAAGGGCGCGGAGGCTTTCAGCACGGCCAGCAGGCTGTGCTTGTCGGGGCTGGCCGGCGCGTCTTCGGCATCGGCCACGATGTAGTGGCGGTAGCGCTCGCGCTCGGCCAGGGCCATGGCTTGCGCCTCCTGGCCCGGCTGGGCCAGCACCACCACCCAGCGGCTGCCACGCAGCACGCCTTCGGCGGCAGCACGCCAGCGCTCGTCGGTGATCTCGATGACGTCGGCGATCAGGTGGTGGGCGATGCCGGCCTCATCGAGCGTGCGGCGAAAGCGGGTGACGTCGGGCGGCGGCGGGGCCTGGCGCTGGCCCTTGAGCGCGTCGAAAGCTTTTTGCGCGTCGTCGCGCTGGTCTTTCAGGCGCTGCCATTGGGCGGACAGCTTCTGCTTGTGTTCGCTGAGCTCGGCGATGCGCGTGGTGAGTTGGGCCGCATCGCCCTCGACCACGGCCAGGCCTTGCAGCTCGTCGGCACGCTTGACGATGAGCTCCATGGGGCGCTCGGCGTCGCGGGCTTCCTCCTGCAGGCGGCGGGCGGTGCGCACCTTGGCTTCGAGCGCTTCGACGCGTTCGGCGGCCGTGGTCTGGTCCTGCAGGCGCTGCAGCAGCTCTGCCTTGACCTGGCCGTGGGCGCGGCGGTCGTCGGTCGATTGCAGGCGCTGGCGGTGCAGCTCGCGCAGCTTGGTCGCCAGGGACTTGCGCGTCTCGTGGTTGCTCAGCACCGGCACGACCTCGGTGGCCAGGCGCTCGCGCTCCTGGCACTTGAGCTCGTACTGGCGGTGGTTGTTGACGCGCACTTCCAGCTCGGCGCGCTGGGCACGGCCGTGCGAGAGCTCGCGCTCCGCCGCTTCGACTTCCTGCGTCAGCTGCTTCTGGTGGCTGCGGGCCTCGTCGTAGCGGTCGAGCACGTCCTGGTCACCGAAGACGTCGAAGACGAGCTTGAGCAGCTCCTTGGGGCTGTACTCGCACAGGCGGTCGGTCTGGCCCTGTTCGAGCGCCAGCACGCGGGCGATGGCGCGCGACAGGCCGGCACCTTCGAGGCGCTTGCGCCAGTTGTCGATGCCCAGCCAGTCCCTGTCACTGGTTCCGCCCGAGCCACGTTCGATCAGCTGCTCGATGGACACGTCGCCCTCGACCATGGTGTAGCGGCGCGTCCAGTCGCCGCCGTTGCGGTCGATGCGGCAGGCCAGCGTGACCACGTCCGCGTAGAGCAGGCAGCGCGCGAACGGCCGGTTCGACGACTGGCGGTTGCGCGGGCGGTTGTCGACCGTGGCGCGCAGCCAGGCGCTGTCGGCGTTGGCGTGGCGCGCGTAGGTCTTGTAGTTGCGCCCGCCCGAGCATTCCAGGCCCAGCAGGGTGCGCATGGCGTCGAGCAAGGTGGTCTTGCCCGAGCCGTTGGGGCCCGCCACGGTGATGATGGCGCCGTCCAGCGGCAGGGTCAGGCGCTGGCAGTAATCCCAGTGCAGCAGTTCGAGGCTTTGCAGGTGGAACATGGGAGATCAGGCCTCGGCTTGGTCGTCGGTGTCTTCAGGGGCGTCGGCGTCTTCCAGCGGCGGCTGGGTCAGCGCCAGCGGCAGGCTGGCCTGCAGTTCCTTGGCCTGGGCCAGCACATCGCCCAGGGCGCCTTGCAGGATGCGGGGCGCGAGCGCGTCGTAGTCGAGCAGCAGATCGAGCAGCGGGCCTTCGGCGATGTCCTCGCCCTTGCGCACGATGAAGCCGTGGTTTTCCAGGCGCTTGAGGTTGGTGTCCAGGCGCGTCTTCTTGCCCAGCTGCACGCCGAAGTCGGCCAGCAGCGCACGGTAGGACACCAGCGGGCTGACGCTGGCGGCGCTCGGCACGGGCTTGTCCTTGCCGAACATGTCGTTCTGGGAGTCGCTGTCGCCGTCCTTGTCGATCCTGGCGGCGCGGGCCTGCTGGCGTTCGCGCTTGGGCAGGACGATCAGCGCCCACAGCAGCACCAGCAGCGAGACGGCATCGCGCGGCAGGTCGATGTTGTTGTGGCTGTCGAGGCCGGCCTCGCCGAAGACGGCGGTCTCGGCCGGGCGCAGCAGGGCCACGCTGACGTGGTCGGCGTAGAGGTTGTCGATCAGGCGCAGGCCGACCTGGGCCAGGCGCTCTTGCGTGGCGGCCCAGAGGTCGGCGTCGATGAGGGCGCGCTTGACCTTGGGGTGCTGGCGGGGCAGCCAGCGCCGCGCCAGCAGTTCGGCCGCCAGCAGGGCGGCATCGTCCAGGTGCTTGCTCATGTCGGGTCGCTCGGAGGGGCTTCGGTCGGGGCGTTCGGCGTCAGGGGCTGGACCGTGCCGGCGCTGATGCGGGCGACGGCCTCGTTGTCGGTGGCTTCGTGGCGGGGCTCGAACTGCCACTGCCAGGGGGTGCGGGCGAGGTCGCCGGTCAGGCCCTTGAGGGTCTGGGCCTGGGCGTCGCCCACCAGCGGCATCAGCTGCAGGCGGTAGGCGGCCTGGGCGAAGCGGCCCCCCAGGATGGCGTCGCGCAAGGGACGGGGGCCCTCGCCGCGTTCGCTCCAGCGCGTGAACTGGTGGACCAGCGCGCCGAGCTCGGCCGGCAGGCTCAGGGTGTCGAGCGAGCCTTCGGCAGCGGCGGCCGGAGGGGGCAGGCCGGTGGCGCTGCCGGGGGCCGGGCGGTCGCGCTCGAACTCGCCTTCGGCCACGTCGATGAGGTCGTGCGGGCTGACCATGACCGGGCGCACCGGCACGCTCATGGCCTCGCCCAGCAGCTCGTGCAGGGCCGGGTGGGACTGCAACCAGGTGCGCACGTCAGACGTCGTCAGGCCGGTGGAGCCCAGCGTCACGCGCTGGCGGTCGGCCTGTTGCAGCGCGCGGGTGAACTGGCTGGCCATGGCCAGCAGGCGGGCTTGTTCCTGGCCGATGGCGCGGGCTTCTCGCTCCAGGCGGGGGTCGTCGTGTTCGGCGCGGATCAGCGCGGTCAGGGCCTGGCCGGCGCGGTCGATCAGTTGCAGGGCACGGTCGAAGCGCGGCTGGGCGGCGCGCAGGCGGGCTTCGGAGCCGCTGGCGATGGCCTCGGCGAACTCGTCGTGCAGGCGGGCCAGCTGCGCGTGCAGGTGCTTGAGGTGGTTGGCGTTGACGATGCCCAGCTGCTGCGCACCGGCGACCTGGGCCAGCAGGCCGGCCATCTCGTCGTCTTCCGTGGCGGCCGCGGGGGTGCTCAGCGGGGCCAGCAGCGCGTGCACCTGCTGGGCCAGGGGCGGCAGGTGGTAGTCCTGCGCGGTGGCATCCCAGGCCAGCAGCCCCAGCTCGCGCAGGCGCTTGAGGGCGCCGTCCAGCGGGTCCGGCAGCACCATGTGGCAGAGCCGGTTGACGTCGTCGCGCGAGAGGCGGGCCTGCGGCTGGCTGGCCAGCTCCAGGAAACACCACAGGCGCAGCTGCACGCCGGCCTGCGCTCCGCCGAAAAGGCCGCGCAAGGCGTTGATCAGGTCCAGGCGTTGCTGCAAGGCCCAGGCGAGCGGCTGCTCGGGGGCGCTGTCGGGGTCGCGGAAGAAGTGCTCGAAGCCGGGTTCGGTGCGGCCGCCTTCCGGGGCGATGTCCTGCAGGTCGTGGGGGGCTGGTGCGTTTTCGGGGGCGGGTGCCTCGCTCATGGGGTGGGATTGTGCCGGATCGCGCGCGCCGCTCCGAACCGGCCGCCTGCGCGCTGGCGCTAGGATGTGACCCATGTCCCGCATTGCCCCGTCCCGCATCCTCACCCTGACCATGAACCCGGCGCTGGATGTGTCCACGTCCATCGACCGGGTCGAGCCCGTGCACAAGCTGCGCTGCGGCCCGGCACAGCAGCACCCTGGCGGGGGCGGCATCAACGTGGCCCGCGTGCTGCACCGCCTCGGCGCTCAGGTGTGCGCCCTCTACCCGGCCGGTGGCGCGGTGGGGCAGGTGCTGGGGCGCTTGCTGGATGCCGAAGGCGTGCCGCGCCAGGTGGTGCCCATCGCTGGCGAAACGCGCGAGAGCTTCTCGGCCCACGAGCTCAGCAGCGGGCAGGACTTCCGCTTCGTGCTGCCCGGACCGGCCCTGAGCGAGGCCGAGGCCCAGGCCTGCCTGGACGCCGTGGCGGGCTGGCTGGAGAGCGCGCCCGGACAGGCGGACGGCAGACACCCGGACTGGGTGGTGGCCAGCGGCGGCCTGCCGCCTGGGGTGCTGCCCGATTTCTACGCCCGCGTGGCGCGGCAGGTGCAGGCGGCGGGCGCACGCTTCGTGCTCGACACCAACGGCCCGGCCCTGGCCCGCACCCTGGCGGTCGATGCCGGTGCCTGCGTCGACCTGGTCAAGCCCAGCCTGCGCGAGTTGCGCGAGCTCACCGGCCTGCCGCTGGCCAGCGAGGCCGAGCAGGTGGCGGCGGCGCGCACGCTCATCCACGACGGCCGCGCCCGCCTGGTGGCCCTGTCCCTGGGCGAAGACGGCGCCTTGCTGGTGTCCGCCCAGGGCGCCTGGCGCGCGGCGGCGCTGCAGGTGGCCGTGGCCAGCACCATCGGGGCGGGGGACAGCTTCGTGGGCGGCCTGGTGTGGGCGCTCAGCCAGGGGCAGGACGAGGCGAGCGCCTTCGCCCACGCCATGGCCGCCAGCGCGGCGGCGTTGCTGTCGCAAGGCACGGCCCTGTGCGACCCGGCCGATGTGGCCCGCTTGCTGGCGCAAGTGCAGGTCCGGCCACTGTGAGGGACGTCCCCATGAACGACGCCACGATGAACGACGCCACGATGCACGACGCCGCACCGCCCCCCCTGTCCCCGACCCTCCACTGGACCGGAGACGACGGGCAGTCCCACGAGGTGGCCTGGCGCAGCCTGGCCGGTGTGCCCGCACCCAAGCGCGTGCGCCTGGCCGATGACACCCTCTCGGCCGACGCGGCCTACCGCCTGGTCTGCGAGGGCACGGCCCTGCTGTGGCAAGGCGACTTCCAGCAGGCCCGCCAGATGCTGCAGGCCCTGGGCCGGCGCATGGACCACAGCGCCCAGCGCCGCGGCCAGCGCAAGCCCGCCGCACCGCCTGTCGCACCCCCAGAAGGCATGGCCCCCATCACCCAGGCCTTCCACCTGCACCGCAAGGCCCAGGCCGAGCGCGCGCGCATCCTCGGGCTGCTGCTCATCCCCTTCGAGGCTGGCCACCGCATTCCCCTGCGCCGCGCTCCCGATGTGCAGGCCGCCTGCCTGGAGGCCCATGGCCCGGCCGATGCGCCCTATGCGGCCTCGCTGCGCGAACTGCAGGGGCTGATCGGCGCGCACGAATGGCGCAAGAAGGGCGTGCCCGTGCCGGCCCTGGGCGCCAGCATCCACCCGCACCACGGCGTGTTCTCGCCGGTGCGCGGCGAGTACCTGGACCTGCTGCGCGACGCGCCCCTGCCGGCGGCCCTGCAGGCGCAGGGTGCACAGGGCGAGGCCTGGGACATCGGCACCGGCACCGGCGTGATCGCCGCCGTGCTGGCGCGCCGGGGCGTGCCCCATGTGCTGGCCACCGAGCTGGCACCGCGCGCCCTGGCCTGCGCTCAGGACAACCTCCAGCGCCTGGGCCTGGGGCAGCGTGTCTCCGTGCTGCAGACCGACCTGTTCCCGCTGCCGGGCGCCTCACCGCGCCGCGCCGCCCTCATCGTCTGCAACCCGCCCTGGTTGCCGGGCCACCCCAGCTCGGCCGTCGAGCAGGCCATCTACGACCCCGACAGCCGCATGCTCAAGGGCTTCCTGAACGGCCTGGCCGCGCACCTGCTGCCCGGCGGCGAGGGCTGGTTGATCCTGTCGGATTTCGCCGAGCGCCTGGGCCTGCGCTCGCGCGAGCAGTTGCTGGGCTGGATCGCGCAAGCCGGCCTGACGGTGGCGGGACGCCTGGACATCCGCCCGCGCCACGGCAAGGCGCAGGACCGCGGCGACCCGCTGCACGCGGCGCGCTCGGGCGAGGTCACCTCGCTGTGGCGCCTGCAAGGGGCGTCGCAGCCAGCCTGAGCCCCTGCGGTCCGGGCCTCGCCCTGTTCGCGGCATCTGCCGGTCAGAGTGCCGCCAGTTCGTGGCGCGGGGGCGGCGGATCTGTGCGACAGTGGCGGCAAGGAGGTGCTTGCCATGCTGCTGCTCGATGAGATGCTCTCGCTGAACCTGTTGACCGCAGACCAGCACAGCGAAATCGGTGACTGGGTGCGCCAGGCGCGCACACCGGAGCGCATCCTGCAGATGCCGCCCCACCTCTGGAAGGTGCTGGAGCAGGCCAGCGTGCTGCTCGATTTCGAGCCCGCGACCGGGGCGCTGCACTGAGCCCGCGGCACCGGGCCCTCGGCATGAAGCGGGCCCCGGTGCGCGAGAGGCTCAGTACGGGCTGGAGGTCAGCGCGCCCGAGATCGCATCGACGTGGTAGGCCGGCAGGCCCGTCCAGTTGCTGAGGTCGAAGACGGTGTCGTCGGCCAGCTTGCGGATCTCCACGCTCAGCACCGTCAGCGGCTGGCCGCTGGCGCAGGTCGTGGGCGACTGCAGCGTGCGCAGGAAGTAGGCGGCGCTCTCGGTGGTGGTGGAGACGTTGGTCACGCGGCGTGCCGTGTAGCTGTAGGGTGCGGCCGTGCCACTGCCCTCGACCAGCACCGCCGTTTCCACGCCGATGCCGATGCCGCGCGCTTGCGCCGCCGGCAGCACGCCGCCGGGACAGCCGAAGTTGCCGCCGCTGCCCGACGAAGGCTGCACCAGGCGCGACATGAAGCCGATCAGGCGGCCCATGCGGTCGCGGCTGTCGAGGTGGCTGTCGGTGATGGTGCCGGCCAGCGCCGCCGGGGCGATGAAGCCGCCGGTCAGCGCCAGCGGGGCCGGGTCCAGGGTGACGTAGCGGTTGTAGGGGTTGGACAGCGTCTGCTCGGAGGTGACTGTGCCCCTGAGCGCGGCGAAATCGAACTGGCCCAGCACGGCCAGGCCGGCGCTGGTGCCGCCCACGGGCACGTTGCGCGCCATGAGCTGCTGCAGGGTGCGGTCCAGGGCCGTGCCCTTCCAGAACTTGATGTAGTCGCTCTGGTCGCCGCCGGCGACGAACACGGCATTGGCCTTGGACAGCACCGCGGAGACGCCCGGGTCATTGGCCGCGTCGATGCTGGGCACCACCAGGGTCTCCACCGAGCTCAACCCGAGGGCCGCGCCGCCGACCCAGCCGTCGATGGCCGAGCCGGTGGTGTTGCCGTTGGCGTCGCTGTAGAAGATGTAGGGGTCGTAGGCCTCGGTGCCGGTGGCGCGGATGATGACGAAGCGGCCACCGGTGCCCGGGCGGATGCCGGCGCGCGTGATCATCCAGCGGAAGGCCTCGTCGACGTCGGGGCCGCCGCCCATCAGCACGAAGGACGGTGCGGCCGGCGCGCTCACCTGCACGGGGGCCGAGGCGTCGCCGGTCACGAAGTGGCTGTACTTCTTGCCTGCGGCGGCCGAGGTGCTCAGCAGGCCGAGGCTGGCGGCGAACAGCAGGCCGTGAACGGCCAGCCGAGAGGCGCTGCGGATGCGGGGGAGGTGGACCATGGGGTGCTCCTGAACGGTCAGACCGCCCATCCTAGTCCTGCCATGTGACGCTGCCAAGGCGCAGCGTCCCTCCATCCCAGGGGCCTCAGTCGATGTAGGGCACCATCAGGCTCGACTCCTTGGCTGCGCTGAACAGGAAGCTCATCGTCACCGTGCCGTTGCTGGCCGGGGCGTAGTGCGGGTCCTTGGCGTCCAGCACCAGCTCCAGGTGGTGGCCGCGGGCCACGTTGTACGACATCATGTGCAGTTCGATGTCGAAGTCCACGGCCACGCCGGCCTGGCCCCAGTGCTGCGAGCGCGCACCGTGCGTGATCAGCGTGCCCACGCCGAAGGCATCGACGTCATAGAGGTAGGCCATCACCTGGGCGCGGTTGGTGACCGGCTTCACGCTCAGCTTCAGGCGGGGGATGCCACGCACCTTCAGGGCCTTGTCCAGCACCGGGCCCTTGTAGACCACGCCGTTGGCGCGCTGCACCAGGGCGGGCGCGGCCATCGGGAAGAAGCCCACGCCGCTGAGCAACTCGCTGACCAGCGGGATGCCGGTGGTGGCCACGGTGTCGAGCTGGTCGTTGATGGTGTCGGTGCCCGCGGTGGTGTTCACCGCCGATTGCAGCCCTCCGCGCAGGCCCTTGGTGCACAGGCAGCCCAGCTCGAAGCGCACGTCGCCGCGCGGCACCAGGTGCAGCTTGCCGGCCTTCACGGTGGCGTCGGGCCAGGTCGCCAGGCGTTCGCGGCCGCTGTCGTTGCCAATGGCCATGTCGACCTGCGGCTCGCTCATGATGCCGGTGTCGATGCCCTTGAGCCAGAAGTCGAACCAGCGGCGGGCCTGGTCGTAGGGGTGGTTGGCCGCGCCCAGGGCGCCGGGCAGCTCGGCGGTGGCGTGCCAGCCCTTGTTGAGCAGCAGCTTCTTGGGCCCGGTGAGCTGGCTGAACATGGCCAGCGTCGAGTTCGGCGTGAACATCTCGTCGGCGTAGTTCTTGCTGAAGAACACCGGCGCCTGGCGGGCGTTGATGCGGGCCACCTCGGTGATGGGCGAGCGCGGACGGGCCCAGGCGCGGATCTCGTTGGCGCGGGCCTCGGTGGTGTCGGGGTTGAGCAGGTCGGCCTGCAGCTGCCGGACCTCGGGGTCGAGCCTGCCGGCCAGCGGGGCCACGCCCACCAGCAGGTTCAGGTTGGACTTGTTGGTGGTTTCCTGGAAGAAGAGCTGGTCTTCGAGGTTGGCCCAGCCCGACAGCGCCACGGCGGTCTTCAGGCGCGGCTCGCGGCCCAGGGCCAGCAGCGAGATGCCGGCGCCGTACGAGATGCCGCTGATGGCGATGTTGTCGCCGTCCATGGGCACGTTGGCGCCCAGCCAGTCGATGATGGTGCTGACGTCGCGGATGTCGTCGGGCGAGGCCACGCGCGTGATGCCCTCGGACTGCCACCAGCCGCGGCTGGCGTACTCGTAGACGATGTAGCCGGCCTGCGCCAGCTTGTGGGCCTGGCCGATGTACTCCCACTCCGGCATCACCCAGCTGTTGACCATGACGATGGTCGGGAAGGTCTGGGTGGGCGAGTCGATGCGCGGCAGGAAGACGTTGGCCGTCAGCTTGAAGCCGTCGTGCGTGGTGACGGTGATGTTGTCGACCCAGCAGGTGCCGTTGGCCGGGTTGATGCGCCCGGGCATGGTGAGGAAGCCGGTGTAGACCTCGCCGGGCTTCATGGGCGTGCAGGTGACGGCGGCCTGGGCGCTGCCCAGGGCCGAGGTGCTCAGCAGGGCGGCCAGGGCCATGCCCAGCGCGGTGCGGGTGGAAAAGAGGCGGTTCACGCGGGTCTCCGGTCAGGGCGCTGGGGCCCGGTTGTCTCAGTGAGGCGCACGGGGTGTGCAACGAGGGCCATGCTAGGAAGCCGCCCTGGCCCTGGGATTGACCGAAGCGGCCAGGCATGTGCCGACAGCGCACGGCCGCCGCGGTCTGGCGCGCTTTCCCCCCAGGCGGTGTGAAGGAAAACCCTGGACACAGGGGCGACCCGCAGGACGTTGCTTGGCCTACGATCGACGTTCCATGCTGATCTCACCGATTCATCTGCGCACCCTGGCCGATGCCCTGGAGATGGCCGGCCACCCTGCCCGGGCGGCGCTGGAGAGCGCGGGCCTGGCGGCCGAGGCCCTCGATGGCCAAGGCCCCTGGGTGCCGCAGGAGCAACTGGACCGCCTGATGTGTGCCGCCCAGGCGGTCACCGGCGATCCGGGCTATGGCCTGGCGGTGAGCAGCAGCCTGGCGCTGACGCGCTACGGCCCGCACGCCTTGCTGGTCATCCAGGCACCGACCCTGAGGCACGCCTTGATCGACATCCGGCATTTCGCGCCCCTGCTGGTCGAGCACCCCGAGATCGACCTCATCGAGCAGGGCGGCGACGCCTGGCTGAGCGTGTCCCCGCTGGGCACCACGCCGGACGGCCAACGCTTTCGCACCGAGTGGCTGATGTCCCTGGCCGTGCAGATGGCCCGGCGCACCGGCCCGCGCGAGGGCGACATCCGCCGGGTGCAGTTCGCCTACCCGCGGCCGGCGCATGTGGCGCAGTACGCCGCGGTGTTCGGGCCCGAGTTGCGCTTCGATGCGCCCGAAAGCGGTCTGGCCTTTCCCGGCGCCTTGTTGGACGCGCCCATCCCGGGGCACGACCGCCTGGTCTACGACGGCCTGCGCGTGCAGATCGAATCCCTGATGGCCCAGCGGCTCAAGCGCGTCGATGTGCTGCAGACCCTGCGCGGCCACATCCTGGCCAGCCTGCCCCGGCTGATGGACGTCAACGAGGCCGCGCGCCGGGTGGACATGAGCGGGCGCAGCCTGCGCCGCCACCTGTCGTCGCGCGGCATGGGCTACAGCGCGCTGGTCCAGCGTTGCCAGCGCGAACTGGCCGAGCGCCTGTTGCGCGAGGGGCGGCTGCCGCTCAAGCAGATCGCCGACGAGACCGGCTTTTCCTCCTCCAGCTGTTTCCACCGCGCCTTCCGGCGTTGGCATGGGCAGACACCGCTGGCCTGGCAGCAGCATGTGTCGGGCTGGCTTGGTAAAGTCGGGGCCTGCGGCTCGGCACGGTGTATCGCCCAGCCCGAGGAAAAGACATCGTGCGCCGAAACTCCCCCTCGCTCCATACCTGGTTCCGCGTGATCGCGGTGGGCCTGGTGCTGGTCGTGCTGCTGGGGGTGTCTCGCTTCGTGTTCGACGAGTGGCGCCAGCTGCAGCGGGCGGACCAGGCCCTGGCGGCGGTGCAGCGCCTGCGCGTCGCGCTGATGCTGGCCGAGATGGTGTCGCGCGAGCGCGGCCCCACCAACGGCGTGCTGGGGGCGAGCGACCCGGCGCGCGCCACCCCGGAGGTCCTCGCGGCCCAGGCGGCGGTGCGCGAGCGCCTGGGCCAGGCCCGGACCCGCACCGACGCCGCCGTCGATGCCTTCCAGGCCGCGCTGGCGGCCGATGGCGGCGAAGCCATGCTGCCGCGGGAGTTGCGCCAGGCCCAGGCCTTCCGCTCGGCCTTGCAGCTGGCGCGCGCCGAGGTCGACCGCCTGGCTGGCCTGCCGCACGCACAGCGCAGCGCCGAAGGCATCCGCCAGGTGGTGCAGGGCATGGTGGACCTGGTGCCCACGCTGTCGCCCACCATCTCCCAGTTTGCCAACGCCGCGCAACTGGCCGACCCGTCGCTGAGCGCCCTGGTGTGGGGCGCGCGCCTGTCGGCCGAGTTGCGCGAATATGCCGGGCTGCAAGGCTCCTTGTTCACGCCAGGCTTGACGCGCCAGCAGCCTTTCTCCCGGGCCGAGCTGGCCGCCATCCACGTCGTGCGGGGCCGCATCGAGGCCTTGCGGCAGTTGCTCACCCTGCGGATCGGCTATGGCGAATCTTCCGGCCGCATCGTGCAGGCCTATGTCGAGGTCGAGCGCCATTACTTCGGCTCGGCCGCGCAACTGCTGCGCTCGGTGCTGGCCGCGGGCGAGGCGGATGGGCGCTATGGCCTCACGCCCGCGGAGTTCGCGGCGCGCTATGTGCCGGACATGGACGCCATCGTGCACTTGCGCGATGTGATGCTCGACGAGGCCGCGTTGCGCAGCGTTGGCCTGCGGCAGCAGTCGCGCGAGTCGCTGGCCTGGATGGTCGCGCTGACGTCCACCATGCTGGCCTTGGTGGCCGGCATGATCTACCTGACGCGCCGGCGCATCATCCTGCCGCTGTCCCAGATGGCGCGGGCCTTGCGGGCCATGGGCGAAGGCGAGCTGGCGCCCGAGTTGCCGCGGCCCCGCGTCAATGACGAGATGGCCGCGGTGATCGGCGGCATCGCCGCGCTGCAGCAGCAAAGCCAGGCGCGCGCCGAACTGGAGCGCGAGCGCGACAAGCTCATCGACAGCCTGCGCGAGCAGTCCATCACCGACTTCCTCACCGGCCTGCCGAACCGCCGCGCCTTCTTCGCCGGGGCCGATCCGGAGCTGGCGCGCGCGCAGCGCCATGGCTTCAACCTCGTCGTGCTGCTGATGGACGTGGACCACTTCAAGTCGGTCAATGACAGCGCCGGCCATGCCGCGGGCGACCGTGCCCTGGTGGCCGTGGCCACCCGCCTGCGCCACACCATGCGCCAGGGCGATCTGGCCGCGCGGCTGGGGGGCGAGGAGTTCGTGGTCCTGCTGAGCCACTGCGGCCTGGAGGATGGCCGCCTGTTTGCCGAGCGCCTGCGCGAAGCCATCGCGGCCCAGGTGATCGACCTGGGCGGAGCCCACGCGCCCTTGCGGCTGACCGTCAGCATCGGCCTGGCCGACACGCAAAGCCATGGCCACGACCTGGCCACGCTGCTGTCCCGCGCCGACGACGCGATGTACGAGGCCAAGCGCGCCGGGCGCAACCAGACGATGGTGGCGGCGGCCTGACCCACCCGGGCCGCGGGTTCAGCGCGACAGGACGCCCGCGGGCAGCGCCACCTCGCCGCGGCTCTCGAAACCCACCCCGCCGATGGCGGTGCCGGCCAGCCGGCCCTTGAGCACGTAGTCCAGCGTTTGCCTGTCACCCGAGCCCGAGGCCACGCCCATGGCCTGGCGCACCAGGGTCAGTGCCGACACCGACACCGGCACCGTGATGAGGGCTTCGCCAAAGCGCGGCACGCTGCCACGCTCGTTGCTCACGCCGTGGGCAAAGGGCTTGCCACGCACGTCCAGCGCCACCGAGATGCCGTCGAAGCCCAGCGCGCTGTCGTTGGGGTTGATCACCCGCAACTGGAGGGCCAGGCGCAACTCCAGGCCCTGGCCGGGCAGGGGCTCGATGCCCACCAGGTCGACGCGCACCGGCTCGCGCTGCAGCAAGCCGGCGCAGCCTGTCAGGCCCAGGGGGCCGACGGCGGCCAGCGGCGCCAGGGTGACAAGGCCGCGGGCCAGGGTGGCGAGGGCGGCGCGACGGGGCAGGTGCAGGTCAGGCATGGGCCATTCTAGGCACGCGAGGGCGCCGGGCTCAGAAGCCCATGCTCAGGGTCAGGCGCACGGTGCGCGGCTCGGCCGGGTGCGAGTGCACGTCCGCGACGCCCTCCAGCGGCTCACCGCGCAGGCGCGAGGTGTAGAAGTAGTCGATGTCGCTGGCCTGGCGGTTGAACAGGTTGAACACATCCAGCGAGACCTTGGTCTTCGCATCGAGCTTGTAGCCCAGGCGTGCGTAGGCCAGCGTCGTGCCCTTGGAGCGCACGCTGTTGTCCTCGGTCAGCGGGCGCGGGCCGAAGTAGCGCAGCTGGGCCTGGCCGAACCAGCGGCCGAACTCGGTCACCGTGGCGCCCAGCGACACCACCGTGCGCACCGAGCCCGGCACCTGCGTGCCCATGTTGGGGGCCTCGCCCTGCGGCGTGCTGAAGCGCGCTTGCGAGAAGGCCACATCGCCGTCCAGCAGCAGCCAGGGCGTGGCGAGGTAGTGGTTGTTGAACTCGATGCCACGGCGGCGCGAGGCCCCGCTGGCTTCGGTCTCGCCGGCATCGCCCACGAACACCAGCTCCGAGTTCAAACGCAGCTGCCACAGCGCGACCGAGCTTTGCAGGCCGGGGATGAGCTCGGTGCGCAGGCCGACCTCGCTGCCCTTGGTGCGCACCAGCGGCACCGCCGAGGCGATCGGGTCGCCGCCCTTGGCCGTGATGCGCGCCGTCATGCCGCGCGCGTCGTTGCTGTGGAAGCCCCAGCCGGTGTTGGCGAAGAACTCGGTCTGCGACCAGGGCCCGAAGATCAGCGAGAGCTTGGGGCTGCTGATCCAGGCGCTGCGCTGGCCGCTGTTGGCCGCGATGTTGCTGTTCACGTCGACGTTGACGCGGTCGGTGCGCAGGCCGGCGATGCTGCGCAGCCAGGGCGTCCAGCGCAGCTCGTTCTCGCCGAACAGGCCGATGCTGGTCTCCTTGACGCGGCTTTCCTGCGTGGTGCCGGTGCGCACGCCGCCTTCGGCCGTGTACAGGCCCACGGGCGAGAGCCGGTCGTGGCGGGCCTGCACGCCCAGGGTGTTGCGCGTCTCGCGGCCGGCCAGCGTGCCCTGCCACATGCGGCTGAGCGAGCCGCCGAAGACGCGGCGGTTCTCGGCCTGCTGGAACTGGTCGCCGTTGACCGGGTTCTCCAGGAAGTAGGTGAAGTTGGAGAACAGGTCCAGGTGCGAGCTGATGGCGTAGGCGTTGGCGCGCCACTCGCCATCGTCGACCACCTTCAGCGCGTGCCACGACAGGCTGGCGCGGCGGGTCTGGCCGTGGTCGGTGGCATCGATGGCGTCGAAGCGGCCGATCTGCCCGCTGTTGACGGCGCGCTGCGGCACCTGGTCGGTGCTGTCCCACTTGGCGGTGTAGGCCATCAGGGTCAGCGACTGCCTGGTGTCGCCTTCGGCCAGGCTGTAGCGCAGCAGGCCGTTGAAGCGCTGGAAGCGCTCGGGGTTCGTCCAGGGGCCATCGTTGTGGCCGGACTCCACGGCCGCCAGCAGCTTGCCGGTGGTGAGTTCGGCGTTGCGGGCCACCAGGGCGCGCACGTAGCCGCGCTCGCCCACGGTGAGCTGGCCCATGCCGGCCTGCGGGCCGCCGGGCAGCTGGTCGGCGAGCTGGATGCGGGCGGTGCCGGCGGAGCTGAAGTCGCCGTCTTCGGCCGCGTACAGGCCCTTGCGGTAGTGGATGGCCTGGACCAACTCGGGGATGAGGAAGTTCAGGTCGCTGTAGCCCTGGCCGTGGGCATGGGTGGGCATGTTCACCGGCATGCCATCGACGAAGGTGGCGAAGTCGGTGCCGTGGTCGAGGTTGAAGCCGCGCAGGTAGTACTGGTTGGCTTTGCCGTCGCCGCTGTGCTGCGAGACGATGACGCCGGGCACGAACTCCAGCACCTCGGCGGGGCGCAGCGTCGGCCGGCTCTGGATGAGCCTGGATGTGACCGTGCCTTCGCTGGCCGCATTGCTGCTGCCCACGGCGTTGAGGTAGTTGCCTTTGACGACGATCTCGGAGACGGCCGGGGCACTGGCGGCGTTGTCAGCCGGTGGGGCGGCCTGGCTTTGCGCCCAGGCCGGCAGGCCGAGCGCAGCGCCGGCCAGCATCAGGGTGAGCAGGCGGGCGGCCAGGGGGATGGCGTGCGGGGCGCCGAGGAGGGGCGCGCTGAAGCGGGAAGGGGTTCGGTGCGGCATGGTGGTGCGGGGCAGGGGGAAGGTGGGAAGGGCGTGGGCCTGGGCGTCGGCGTGGGCTTGCGTGGGGTGCCGAGGCGGCGCCTCAGGCCCAGCCCGGGCGGGCCATCACGAAGCCGCGGGAGGGCAGCTGCCACAGGCGCAGGCGCTCGGGGGTTTCGCGGCGGGCCTGCGAGAGCCGGCCGGACAAGGCCGCGGCACGGGCCCAGTCGGCCTCGTCGAGGGCCTCGCGCCAGCGCAGCAAGGCGCCCATGACGGCGGGCTGCAGCCAGACGTCCCAGCAGACGTCGGTGTGCTTGAGGCCTTCGTGCACGGCCTGGCCCAGGGCCTGCAGGCGCAGGCGTGCGGTGTGGCCATGGCAGGCGCTGGCGAACTCGCGCAGCAGCCGGTTCTTGCCCGCCGGGCGCTGGCAGTGCGCGGTGAACAGGCGCTGCACCTGCTGCAGGGCCAGGCGCACGGCGTGCATGGGCAGGGGCGCGCACAGGGGCAGCGCGGGCGCTTCGTGCGGGCAGGTGGCGTGGGCCGGGCCCAGCATGAGCACGGCCAGGCGCAGCCACTCGGTGGGCGTGAGACCGTCGGTGGCCGTGGCCGACTCGGCGCGGGCCAGCACCTGCGCGAAGTTCAGCGAACCCTTGGCGCGGTTGGCGCGCACGCTCATCACCGCGAGGTTGCTGGCGGCGTAGGCGGCGTCGTTGTTCAGGCGGTCCACCGAGGCGTCGCTGTCCTGCAGGGCGCCGTGGGTGAGGCGCTCGCGGGTGACGGGGCAGTGCGTCACGTCGAGCTCGCGCAGCAGCCCGGGCGTCACGTCGGGCGCCACCGCGCGGTGGCGGCGCCAGGCATTGAGGCGCAGCTGCAGCCACTTGGCGGTGAAGCGGTCGGCGTGGCGGCGGCCGAGGCGTGCGCCGTGTGGCGCAAACGGGTGGGCCAGGTGCGCTGCGGCGTCGAAGCCTTCGCGCACGGCGGCGGGCCAGTGGGGCTGGCGCGGGATCTGGCTGAGCTGGTGGAGGTCGTGGCCAAGCGCGCGGCCGGCTTCATCGGTGTCCACGAGGATGTCTGGGGTCCATGAGGCCATGGTGTTCTCCCTGGGGGCGTTTCGCATCGCGCGACACGGGCCTGCCGCCACGGCGTGGCAGGGCAGGGCGGGTGCGCGTTCGGGCCGACGGGGCAGGCAGGCCAGCGGTGTGGCGTGGCCTGGGCCGTCGGTCAGGCAGCCTCGAGAGGCTGGCGGGGCCTCAGGCCTGGGGAGGGCGTTCGAGCGGGCCGCTGACGTGGCTGCGCCAGGGCTGCGTGCCCAGGTGGCGCCAGGCCGAGGGGCTGGCCACGGGGGGCTGGGGCAGGGCGGCGACGGCCGCCGGCAGGGGGAAAACGCCGCTGCCGGCATCGGCGCTGCTGGCCTGGCCCGGCGTGCCGGCATCGGCGTGGGCCTTGTCGCCCAGGGCGACCACGCTGGCGTCGTGGGTGTCGTGCAGGTGGCGCTGGAAGGCGTCGTGGTGGTGGCCTTCCGCATGGGGGTGCGCGGGGGCGTGAGGATGGCCATGCGCTTGTGCAGACACTTGCGGCGCTGGCGCATCGGCTGCGGGCTCCTGCCAGGACGGTGCCTGGGGGGAGGCCGCCAGTGCCAGGCGCAGGTCCGATGCGCTGAACAGGGCCAGGCCGCGCTCGGGGTGGGCCTGGCGTTCGGCGCTCTGGCGCTGGGCCAGGGCCCGGATGTGGTCACCGTCGATCAGGGCCAGTGCCCCGGGGCCGGCGGCCGTGGCCACCAGGTGACGCAGGCCGCTGCTCAGCCGGGTGGGCAGGCTGTCCAGCAGGGTCGGTGCCGCCACGCCCTCGACCGCGAGGGTGTGGCGGTGGCTGGCGCCCAGCACCCGCTGCAGCACCCCGGAGAGGCTGTGCACCGGCAAGGCCACCAGCAGCGCCCACACCACGAGGTGGCGCAGGCCGGCAGTGCGGGCAAGGTGCAGCGGGTTGAACAGCATGGTGGGGCGTTTATACGCAGCCCAGATGAATCCTGGATGACCGGCGGGCGCCTCAGTCCCCTCGCCTCGGTGGCGTCCGTCGCGCCAGTCGCATCAGCGCCAGCAGGCCCAGCGTCAGCACGGCGAAGGCCGCGCTGGCCGCGAAGGTCATGGGCGCGCCCCAGCGGTCCCACAGCAGGCCGCTCAGCCCGCCCGACACCAGCATGGCCACGCCGCTGACGAAGTTGAACCAGCCATAGGCCGTGCCACGCCGCTCGGGCGGGGCGGTGTCGGCCACCATGGCGGCCAGCAAGCCTTGCGTCATCGCCATGTGCAGGCCCCACAGCACGATGCCCAGGCCCAGCGTGGCCCAGTGCGTGCCCGCGGCCAGCGCCAGGTCGGCGGCCACCAGCAGGCCCAGGCCCAGGGCCAGCAGGCGGTGGTGCGAGACGCGGTCGGCCAGCCGCCCCAGCGGGTAGGCGGCCAGGGCATAGACCAGGTTCATGCCGACCAGCACCAGCGGCGTCCAGGCCAGCCCCAGGCCGCCTTGCTGGACGCGCAGCACCAGGAAGGCCTCGGACACCCGCGCCAGCGTGAAGGCCGCGCCGAGGGCCACCACGGCCCAGCAGGCGGCAGGCAAGGGCGTGGGCGTGGCAGGCGATGCCGATGCCTCGGCAGCCTGCCCTTGCACCTGCCCTTGCCCTTGTGCGGCGGGGGGCCCGGCGGGATGCGGCCGCTGCGGCTCCTCCACCCCCGCCCACAGCAGCGCCACGGCCAGCAGTCCCGGCACGATGGCCACCCAGAAGACGGCGTGGAAGTCGTTGTCCCACAGCAGCATCAGGCCCAGGGCCAGCAGCGGCCCGAGGAAGGCGCCCACGGTGTCCAGCGACTGGCGCAGCCCGAAGGCCGCGCCGCGCAGCGCGGGCGGGGCGATGTCGGCCACCAGGGCGTCGCGGGGGGCGCCGCGCAGGCCCTTGCCGACGCGGTCCAGCAGCCGCGCGCCCAGCACCATGCCCGGGCTGCCGGCCAGCGCGAACAAGGGCTTGGACAGCGCGCCCAGCGCATAACCGGCCAGGGCCAGGGGTTTGCGCCGGCCCAGCCGGTCGCTCCAGGTGCCCGAAACCAGCTTGACGAGCAGGGCCGTGGCCTCGCCCGCGCCTTCGATCAGGCCCACCGTCAGCGCGCTGGCGCCCAGGGCCGTGACCATGAACACGGGCAGCAGGCTGTGGATCATTTCCGAGGAGATGTCCATCAGCAGGCTGACGCAGCCGAGCACCCAGATGGCGCGGGGCAGGGCACGGGGCAGGCCGGCTGAGGCAGGCGGAGGCAGGCGGAGGGTCGGCAGGGCGGCTCATGGCCGCCAGCATCGCACAGCCGCGATGTAGCATCGCCCATCGCAGCCAACCCGTGACCGACACCGGCCACCCCCGCGCACCATGAAAGCCATCTGGAACGGCGTGACCATCGCCGAAAGCGACGACATCGTCACCTTGGAAGGCAACCACTACTTCCCGCGCGCCGCGCTCAAGGACGAGTACACCACCTTCAGCAACCACCGCAGCAGCTGCGTGTGGAAAGGCCAGGCCCAGTGGCTGAGCCTGTTCGTCAACGGCGAGATGAAGCCCGATGCCGTGTGGTTCTACCCCGAGCCCACCGAGGCCGCGCAGGACATCAAGGGCCGCGTGGCCTTCATGCCGGGCGTCGAGGTCACCGACTGAGGAAGCGGGCCGGGCCGGAGGAGGATGCCCATGGCGCCTGTGCGAAACCCCTTTGCGCCCGGCGCTGGCAGTCGCCCGCCTGAATTGGCTGGACGGGAGGCCATCCTCCGTGATGCCGAGGTCGCCATCCAGCGGGCGGTGATTGGCAAGCCCAGCCGCTCGCAGATGTTGCTGGGGCTGCGGGGTGTGGGCAAAACGGTTTTGCTGAGCAAGATCGAGAGTTGGCGGAGAACGCAGGGCACCTGACCTCGTTCATCGAGGCGCCGGAGGGGCGTCCACTGGGTGAGTTGCTGTTGCCCAAGCTGCACCAGGTCCTGCGCAAGTTGTCGATGTCCGCCCAGGCCAAGGCCCAGGCTCACCGGGCCTTGCGGGCACTGCGCTCGTTCGCCTCGGCGTTCAAGCTGTCCTACGGCGATGCCTCGCTCTCGGTGGATCCGGAGCCGGGGGTGGCTGACAGTGGCGACCTTGAGAACGATTTGCCCGAGGTGTTCCTGCGCGTGGGCGAAGCGGCCAGGGCGGCAGGCAAAGCCTGGAGCCATCAGTGCTGGAACCTGGCTCAGGGGGCGCAGATCGACATCGCCTTCACGGTGCCGATGTTCAACGATTACCTGATGCGGAACTTTGTGAACAAACCAGGCAAGGGCGTCTGACGCGCTGGCGCATTGCCGGGATAATCCTGCATGAGCTCCACACCCGCCGCCGACGCCGGCCCCTCCTTCGCCGCCCTGCCCCTGTCCGAGGCCATGCAGGCCAACCTGCAGGCCCTGGGCTACACGGCGATGACGCCCATCCAGGCCGCCAGCCTGCCCCTGACCCTGGCCGGCAAGGACCTCATCGCCCAGGCCAAGACCGGCAGCGGCAAGACCGTGGCCTTCGCGCTGCCCCTGCTGCACACGCTCGACGCCAAACGCTTTGCCGTGCAGGCCCTGGTGCTGTGCCCCACGCGCGAGCTGGCCGACCAGGTCACCACCGAGATCCGCCGGCTGGCCCGCGCGGAAGACAACGTCAAGGTGCTGACCCTGTGCGGCGGCAGCCCCATCCGCCCGCAGACCGAGAGCCTGGCGCATGGCGCCCACATCATCGTCGGCACGCCAGGCCGGGTGCTCGACCACCTGGGGCGCGAGAGCCTGAACCTCGACGCGCTGCAGACCCTGGTGCTCGACGAGGCCGACCGCATGCTCGACATGGGCTTCGCCGAGGACATCGCCCAGGTCGTGGCGCACTGTCCCAAGCAGCGCCAGACCCTGCTGTTCTCGGCCACCTACCCCGAGGGCGTGGACAAGCTGGCGCGCCGCTTCATGCGCGATGCGCAGGAGGTCAGGCTGGCCGAGAAGCACGACACCGCCCGCATCCGCCAGCGCTTCTACGAAGTCACCGAGGCCGAGCGCCTGCACACCGTCGGCCTGCTGCTCGACCACTTCCGCCCGGCCAGCACCCTGGCGTTCTGCAACACCAAGCAGCAGTGCCGCGACCTGGTGGCCGTGCTGCAGGCCCAGGGCATCGTTGCGCTGGAGTTGCATGGCGACCTCGACCAGCGCGACCGCGACCAGGTGCTGGTGCGCTTTGCCAACGGCAGCTGCAGCGTGCTGGTGGCCACCGACGTGGCCGCGCGCGGGCTGGACATCGCCCAGCTCGAAGCCGTCATCAACGTGGACATCACGCCCGACGTGGAAGTGCACACCCACCGGGTGGGCCGCACCGGCCGTGCCGGCGAGTCGGGCTGGGCCTTCAGCCTGGCCAGCATGGACGAGATGGGCCGCGTGGGCCGCATCGACGAGGCCCAGGGCCGCGCCAGCGAGTGGCACCCGGTGAGCGAACTCACGCCCTCGCCCGAGCGCGAACCGCTGCGCCCGCCGCGCGTGACGCTGCAGATCCTCGGGGGCCGCAAGGAAAAGATCCGCCCGGGCGACGTGCTGGGTGCGCTCACCAAGGACCTCGGCTTCGATGGCGCCCAGATCGGCAAGATCAACGTCAACGAGTTCTCGACCTACGTGGCCGTGGACCGCGCCATCGCCGACCAGGCCTTGAAGGGCCTGCAAGGCGGCAAGGTCAAGGGCAAGTCCGTGAAGGTGAGGGCGCTGTGATGGCGGGGGATGTGCTGCCCCACGACGGGACGCCCGATGACGTGACGCCCGGTGGCGGGCAGGCCCTGCGCCCTTTCAGCGCGCTGGGCCTGGCCCGGGCGCTGCTGGACGCGGCCGAAGAGCGGGGCTTGTCCGAGGCCACGCCCGTGCAGGCGGCGGCCATCCCGGTGGCCCTGGCCGGCCGCGACGTGCTGGCGCTGGCGCCGACCGGCTCCGGCAAGACGCTGGCCTATGTGCTGCCCGTGCTGCAGCAGGTCGAGGGGGACTTCCTGAGCGCGGCGTTCAAGCAGCGCGCAGGGCAGGCTGCCAGGCCCCCGCGGCCATCCGGGCGTCCAACCGAACGCCACTCCGAGCGCCGGCCCACGCGCGCCCTGATCCTGGTGCCCACGCGCGAGCTGGCCCTGCAGGTCGGCGAGGCGGTGCGCGATTTTTCCGCGCACCTGCAAGCGCCCCTGCGCTGGGGCTGCGTGTTCGGCGGGGTGTCCATCAACACGCAGATGCTGGGCTTGCGCGGCGGCGCCGACATCGTCGTGGCCACGCCGGGGCGGTTGCTCGACCTCGTCGACCACAACGCCCTGAGCCTGGACGGCGTGCAGACCCTGGTGCTCGACGAGGCCGACCGCCTGCTGGACAAGGGCTTCGAAGACGAACTGCGGCGCGTGCTGGCCCTGCTGCCCGCCCGGCGCCAGAACCTGCTGCTGTCGGCCACCTGCGCGCCGGACGTCGAGGCCCTGGCCCAGGCGCTGTTGCGCGAGCCCGAGCGCATCGACCTGCGCGCCAGCCTGGACGACCCACAAGCCGATCCAGGCGCCGCCCTGCCCGACATCCACCAGCGCGCCATCCAGGTCGATGCCGCCCGGCGCACGCCGCTGCTGCGCCACCTCATCGCGCAAGAGGGCTGGTCGCGCGTGCTGGTCTTCGTGGCCACGCGCTACGCCTGCGAGCTGGTCGCGCACAAGCTGCAGAAGGCCGGCATCCGCGCCGCGGCCTTCCATGCCGACGCCAGCCAGGGCGCCCGCCGCGAGGTGCTGCGCGCCTTCAAGGCCGGCGAGCTGCAGGTGGTGGTGGCCACCGACCTGGCCGCCCGCGGCATCGACATCGCCGCGCTGCCCGTGGTGGTCAACCACGACCTGCCGCGCTCGCCCGATGACCACATCCACCGCATCGGCCGCACCGCGCGGGCCGGTGCCAGCGGCGTGGCGGTGAGCTTCGTCAACGCCGACACCGAGGCGCACTTCCGCCTCATCGAGAAGCGCCAGGGCCTGCGCGTGCCGCGCGAGCAGGTGCCGGGCTTCGAGATGACGCAGACCGAGCCTGCCGCTGCGCCTGCGCTGCGCAACCCGCTGACCGACCCCGAGGGCACGGGCGGCATCAAGGGCAAGCGCAAGAGCAAGAAGGACAAGCTGCGCGAGGCGGCGGCGCGGTCGCGGCAGGGCTGAGGCGCCGGGGTCCGGGCGCAGGGGCTGGGTGGGCGCTATTTGCGCAAGGTCCTCTCGCCAGCGCAGTCCGCGACGGCTTTCTCCGAGCGCCTCGTCAGGGCCGAGGCATCCGCCTGGAAGGCGTCGTTGCGTTGATTGAACGCGGCCACCTGGGTGTGGGCCTCCGCATTGCGCGCGTTGTGTGCCGCGACGCGTTGCTGGAAGGCGGCGTTCTCCTTCAGCAGGCGTGCCCGCCATTCGCGCAGGCGGTCCAGCTCGGCGTTGTGGGCCTTGACCCGGGCGTTGAAGGCCTCGACCTCGGCCTGGCGTTGCAGGCGCCGGCTGCGCTGGCGCTCGATCTCCTCGGCCTGTTGCTGCAGGGCCGTGTGGGCGGCGCTCCAGCGGGTGGTCTGTGCCTGCATGTCCTGGCCGGCCTGCGCCAGCTCGGCGAGGCTGGCCTGCAGCGCCGTGGTGGCCTGCTCCAGCCCCGCGCGCGCTTCCTGCAGCACCGACTGCCGCTGCCGCAGCGCGTGCACATCCTGCTGCGTCGCGAGGTCCTGGCCCATGCAGCGCTCGATCTCTTCCAGCGTGATGTCCGGGGCACTGGGCGCACCCGGGCGGCGCCAGCGGGAGGTGATGGCCGGCAGGCGGACGACCGGCTGCGCGATGGGCAGGGCGGCGGGTGGGGCGGCTTCGGCGGCGGCTTGTGGGGCAGCTTGTGGGGCGGCGGCCGCCGTGGCGACCGCGGGGATCGCCAGGATGGCGATCAGCACGCAGGGGGCCAGGAACTTCGGCATGGGGTCTTCCTGAGGATGCGTTGTCCCCGGCAGGAAGGCCGATGTGTTCAAGCTGGGTCTTGAAGCGTGTGGTGCCCCCTGCCGATGGGTGTTTCGGCGCATCTTGGCCGGGCCGTGTGGCGTGTGTGTGTCACGCCTCGCGGCGGGCCTGCCGCGCCTGCCAGGCCCGCAACTGCTGACGGTGCGCGTCCATCGCCAGGTCGTGCGCGTCGAAGATGCACGGGTCGCAACCGCTGCCGCAGCAGGCGTTGATGTCCGGTGCCTCGGGGGGCTGGGGCATCGGGTCGTCGTCGGGGATGGCGGGCATGGCGGGCGAGTTCATGGCCGGATTTTCGCGCAAGCGAGGGGCATGGCCGAGGATCAGGCCTGGTTGCGCAGCCGGAAAGAGCCCATGAGCTCGGACAGGGTGGTCGCCTGTCCCTTGAGCGACGCGGCCGCGGCGGCGGATTCCTCCACCAGGGCGGCGTTCTGCTGGATCATCTGGTCGAGCTGGGTCACCGCCTGGTTGACCTGCCCGATGCCGTCCGATTGCTCCGAGGCGGCCGCGGTGATCTCGCCGATGATGCCGCTGACCCGCTTCACCGACTCGACGATGTCGGTCATGGTGCTGCCGGCCGCATCCACCAGCCGGGCGCCCGTCTCCACGCGGTCGACGCTGGCGCCGATCAGGGCCTTGATTTCCCGCGCGGCCTCGGCCGAGCGCTGCGCCAGGCTGCGCACCTCGCCTGCCACGACGGCAAAGCCCCGGCCTTGCTCGCCCGCGCGGGCCGCTTCCACGGCGGCGTTCAGCGCCAGGATGTTGGTCTGGAAGGCGATGCCGTCGATCACCCCGATGATGTCGGAAATCTTCTTGGACGACGCGTTGATCTCGTCCATGGTCGAAACCACCTGAGCGACGACGTCGCCGCCGCGGTGGGCGGTTTCGGCCGCGCTGGAGGCCAGCTGGTTGGCCTGTCGGGCGGCCTCGGCGCTTTGGCGCACCGTGTCGGTCAGCTGCTCCATGGCGCTGGCGGTCTGCTGCAGGCTGCTGGCAGCCGTTTCGGTGCGCGCGCTGAGGTCCAGGTTGCCCGACGCGATCTCGGTGCTGGCGCCCTGGATGTTGTCGGTGCTCTGGCGGACCTGGCCGACCAGCTGCTGCAGGTTCTGTTGGGTGCGTTGCAACTCGCCCATCAGGCCATGCAAGGGGCCCTGCGAGCCGAGGTCGGACGTGAGGTCGAAGGTCAGGTCGCCTTCGGCCAGGCGGCGCAGCATGTCCCGCGCCACCGCCGGGTCCCCGCCGATTTCGGTCTGCACGGTGCGGCGCATGACGGTGAACTGGACGGCCGCGACACCCAGGGCGATGGCGGCCAGCGTCAGGCTGATCGTGAGCATGCGGCGCCCGAGCTTGCTGGCCTGCTCATTGGCCTGGGCGGCATGCGCCTGGGCGGTCTTGAGTTGCGCCAGCAAAGGTTCGCGCAGTCCACGCCAGGCGGGCGTTTCTTCCTTGGTCACGATGCGGGCGGCGTTGGCCGGGTCGTTCTTGACGGCGTCCAGCACCACCTGCTGTTTGCCGCTCAGCTTGTCGCGCAGGGGGGCCAGCTCGCCGATGCCGGCCGCCATGTCGGTGTCGCGGGCAGCCTTCAGCGTGGCGTCGTAGGTGCGGGCGTAGGCGGCCTGCGCGTTGTTGAAGTTGTCGTAGGCCTTGGGGTTGCCCGGGTCCAGCACGATGTTGCGCAGCGCCTGGCCCATTTGCAGGCCCTGCGCATACATGTCGGCCAGGCCCACGGAGACCGCCTGTTCCGTGCGGATGTAGCGATCGAATTCCTGCTGGGTCTGCACCAGCCCCCACACGCTCATGGCGATGGCGGAGACAAACAGGACAGCGGGCAAAACGAAACAGAACAAAAGGCGTTTGCTGAAATTCATGCAGAGATCCCATGTGTTTTTGCTGCAGGCGCCTGAACGGCCTCTGTTTTTCGGCGGGCGTCACGCGGACTTGAGGGGCGAAGGGCGCCGTGGCGTATGCTTTGGCAACCTGACCTGCGCAGAAACTGCGCGGTCAACACATCGGCGCATTCACGCATGGCTTGGAAAAGGCAAATTCGGTTCAGGGTGTGGTTGATGGCGCTGGCCATGGCGGCTGGCTTGCCGCCGATCCTGCTGGCGGCCTACCTGGTGTACGGGTTCGGCAAGGCCGGCTATGACAACACGACGCGCGAACTGGTCCAGCGCACGGAGTCCACGGCGCATGCCGTCAGCCAGCAGCTGGATGTGGTCCATGCCAGCCTCACGGTGCTGTCCCATTCGGACGCCGCGCTGGGCAACGACCTCCCCAAGCTCTACGAGGCCTCGCAACGGCTGGTCAAAAGCACGCCGGCGGTCAGTGCCGTGTCGCTGATCGGGGCCGACCGGAAGATGGTCTTCCTGACCTTGCGGCCTTATGTGCATCCCGATGCGCGGCCGCATGGCACCCAGGACATCCCCGTCAGCGACCTGGCGGCGGTGCAGCAGGTGTTCCAGACCGGGCGGCCCGCCGTGTCCGCGCCCTTCCCGTCCCCCGTCAGCCCGCGCACCGTGACCTCCCTGGCCGTGCCCATCGTTCAGGACGGCAAGGTGGTGTACTGCCTGCGCGCCATCATCCGCACCGACACCCTCAACCAGCTGCTGGCCAGGCAGGACCTGCCGCAAGACTGGACCGTGGCCATCGTGGACAAGGGGGGCTTGCTGCTGGCCCGTTCGCGCAGCCCCGAACGCTATGTCGGCAAGCCCGGCTCGGAGTCGCTGCTCGCCGCCTTGAAAGCCCGCCAGCATGGGGTGTTCGACGGCCAGAACAAAGAGGGCGTCCCGATCAAGACGACCATCGTGCAAGTGCCCGGATGGGACTGGAGCGTGGCCATCGGGGTGCCGATCGCGGCCTTGGAGGCGCCGATGCGACACGCCCTGATGCTGCTGGCCACCACCACCCTGGCCGTTGGCGCCGTGGGCGTCGTGCTGTCGCTTTGGCTGGCGCGCTTCATCACCGGCCATGTCAAAAGGCTGACCCGGGTCGCCGCGGGCATCCACCGTGGCGACAAGGTCGACCTGTCCACCCTCTCCATCAAGGAGCTGGTGGAGGTGGCCGAGCGCCTCGGCGAGGTGTCCAGGCGCAGCGAGCGCACCCAGGCCCAGCTGGAATCGGCACGCCACGATGCCCTGACCCGCCTGCCGGGGCGCGCGCTCTTTTTCGAGCTGGTGGACAAGCAGCGGCGGGCCTTGCTTCGGCGGGATCAGGGTCAGCTGGCGCTGCTGTTCATCGACCTGGATGGCTTCAAGGCCGTCAACGACCAGCAGGGCCACCAGCAGGGGGACCGCGTGCTGGTGGAGGCGGCCGGTGTGCTCACATCGCTGGTCCGTGACACCGATGTCGCCGGCCGCCTGGGCGGCGACGAGTTCGTCATCTGCCTGGTGTCAGACCACGGGCACATCGACAGCACGGCCACCGAGGTGGCCGAACGCGTGCTGTCGAAAATCCGCAAGATCGGCTTCGACATCAGTTGCAGCATCGGGATCGCGGTGGTCTCGGGACCCGATGCCGATGTGTCTGCGGCCTTGTCCCAAGCGGACGAGGCCATGTACGAAGCCAAGCGCCGCGGCAAGAACATGGCCATGGTGTTCGGCCGCGAGCCCAAGCTGGACGGCACCCCTTGGGGCGCCAGCCCTCAGAAGAACGCCTGAATCCCCGTCTGGGCGCGCCCCAGGATCAGCGCATGCACGTCGTGCGTGCCTTCGTAGGTGTTGACCACCTCCAGGTTGACCAGGTGGCGGGCCACGCCGAACTCGTCGCTGATGCCGTTGCCGCCCATCATGTCGCGCGCCAGGCGGGCGATGTCCAGGGCCTTGCCGCAGTTGTTGCGCTTCATGATGGAGGTGATCTCCACCGCGGCCTTGTCCTCGTCCTTCAGGCGGCCCAGGCGCAGGCTGCCTTGCAGCCCCAGGGCGATCTCGGTCTGCATGTCGGCCAGCTTCTTCTGGATCAGCTGGTTGGCGGCCAGGGGGCGGCCGAACTGCTTGCGGTCGAGCACGTACTGGCGCGCGCGCATCCAGCAGTCTTCGGCCGCGCCCATGGCGCCCCAGGAGATGCCGTAGCGCGCCGAGTTCAGGCAGGTGAAGGGGCCTTTCAAGCCGCGCACCTCGGGGAAGGCGTTTTCTTCGGGACAGAACACATCGTCCATGACGATTTCGCCGGTGATGCTGGCACGCAGGCCCACCTTGCCGTGGATGGCCGGGGCGCTCAGGCCCTTCCAGCCCTTTTCCAGCACGAAGCCGCGGATGGCGTCCTTGCCGTTCTCATTGCACTGCGCCCACACCACGAACACGTCGGCAATCGGCGAGTTGCTGATCCACATCTTGCTGCCGCGCAGCGTGTAGCCGCCGTCCACCCTGGTGGCGCGCGTGAGCATGCTGGCCGGGTCGGAGCCGTGGTTGGGCTCGGTCAGGCCGAAGCAGCCGATGAATTCGCCCGAGGCCAGCTTGGGCAGGTACTTGCGTTTGGTGGCCTCGTTGCCGAAGGCGTTGATGGGCACCATCACCAGGGAGGATTGCACGCTCATCATCGAGCGGTAGCCCGAGTCCACGCGCTCCACCTCGCGGGCGATCAGGCCGTAGCTCACGTAGTTCAGGCCGCTGCCGCCGTACTCGGTCGGGATGGTGGGGCCCAGCAGGCCGAGTTCGCCCATCTCGCGGAAGATGGCCGGGTCGGTCTGTTCGTTGCGGAAGGCCAGCGTCACGCGCGGCAGCAGCTTGTCTTGCGCGTAGCTGCGGGCGGCGTCGCGCACCATGCGTTCTTCCTGGGTGAGCTGGTCGTCGAGCAGCAGGGGGTCGGCCCATTGGAAAGAGGGGTTGGCGTGGCTCATGGAGGCTCCGGTGGCTGCGTTGGGGTTGAGGGGCGGTGGCTTCGGGGCAGGGCTCAGGACAGGGCTCAGGACCGGGCGGCTTCTTGCTGCTGCAGCTCGCGCCACAGGATCTTGCCCGTGCCCGACTTGGGCAGGTGGTCGACGAATTCGACGATGCGGGGGCTCTTGTAGGCGGCCATCCGGGCATGGGCCCAGTCGACGATGTCGGCTTCGCTGACCTGGCCGCGGTGCGTGGCGCGCAGCACGACCAGGGCCTTGACGGTCTCGCCGCGGCGCGGGTCGCGGGTGCCGATCACGCAGACCTCCTGGATGGCCGGGTGGGCGTACATCAGGGCCTCGACCTCCGAGGGCCAGACCTTGAAGCCCGAGGCATTGATCATGCGCTTGAGGCGGTCGACCATGAAGAAGTAGCCGTCCTCGTCGACATAGGCGAGGTCGCCCGTGCGCAGGAAGCGCTTGCCGTCGATCTCGACGAAGGTCTCGGCGTCGGCCTGCGGGTTGCGCCAGTAGCCGCGCATCACCTGCGGGCCGTGGACGATGATCTCGCCGACCTCGTTGGGAGGCAGTTCGGCGAAGGTGCCCGGGTCGACCACGCGCGCATCGACATCGAAGATGGGGATGCCCAGGCACTGCCGCTTGGGACGCTGCAGCGGGTTGATGTGCGTGGCGGCCATGGTCTCGGACATGCCGTAGCCCTCGATGTAGTCCAGGCCCGTGAGCGCCTTGAGCTTGGCCGCGATGGCCTCGGGCATGGCCGCGCCGCCCCCGCCGATGCTGACGATGCTGCCGAGGTCGAAGTCCTCGATGTGCGGGTGCGAGAGCATGTCCACCACCATGGTGGAGATCAGCTGCGCACCCGTCACGCGGTAACGCTGGATGCTTTCCAGCGCGACATCGCGGTCCCAGCGCGGGATGATCACGGCCGTGGCGCCCAGGTAGATGGTGCCGTTCATGGCGTTCTGCATGCCCGTGACGTGGAAGAAGGGCAGCACGGCCAGTTGCACCGAGTCGGGCAGGCTGCCCATCCACACCGGGCGGGCCACGGTGTTGACCATCACGCTGCGGTGCGTGTGCATGCAGCCCTTGGGGTGGCTGGTGGTGCCCGAGGTGTAGGGCAGCACGGCCAGGTCGTCGGCGCCGGCCAGCATGGGGCCGGGCTGGCGATCGGCGGCCAGGGCGGCGCGCCAGCACACCACGCCAGGCTCGTCGAAGGTCTGCGCAGGCGCGCGCACGAAGTCGGGCACGCGCAGGTCGGTGGCCACGTCCAGGTGGTCGCTGTAGGCCGCCACGACGGCATGCTGCAGGCCATCGCCTTCGCCTGCCGTGCTGGCGCTGCCTTGCGCACGCCCCTCGCGCAGCAGCGGCAGCACCTGGGGCATCAGGTCCTGGGCGGCGCAGATCACGCGCGCGCCGGCGTCGCGGATGTAGTGGCGCAGTTCCTCGCCGAGGTTCATCGGGTTGACCGGCACCACCACCGCATCGGCCCGCAGGATGGCGTGGTAGGCGATGGCGAACTGCGGGCTGTTTTGCATGTACAGCAGCACGCGGTCGCCGCGCTGCACGCCGCAGACCTGCTGCAGGTGCCCGGCCAGGCGCTCGCAATCGGCCTTGAAGCGGCCATGCGTGGTCACCGAGTCGTAGAAGATGAACAGCGGCTTGTCGGGGTGGCGTGCGGCCGAGGTCTCGACGTTGCGGAACAGGTGCATGGCCGGCACCTCCAGGTGGCGGGGCACCTGGGGCGGCCAATGGATGAGGTGGCGGTCTGACATCGTGGGCGCGAGCTTACGCCGATGTTCAGGCCGATGCACCCTGCTCCGAACCCAGGGCGATGAAGCGCTGCAGGTGGTGGTCCTCGTCGCCCAGCACGTGGTCGATCATGACCAGGCGCTTGGCGTAGTGGGCCATGGGCAGCTCCCAGGTCACCCCGATGCCGCCGTGCAGCTGGATGGCCTCTTCGGCCACCAGGGTGCCCGTCTTGCCGACCGTGTACTTGGCGGCCGACAGCGCGCGCTCGCGGGCGAGGCGGTCGCCGGTGTCCAGGGTCGAGGCGGCGTTGATCACGGCCGAGCGGGCCTGTTCGATCTCCAGCAGCACGGTGGCCATGCGGTGCTGCAGGGCCTGGAAGCTGCCGATGGCCTTGCCGAACTGCTTGCGCGTCTGCAGGTAGCCGATGGTGGCGGTCTTGCAGACCTCCATCGCGCCCAGGGACTCGGCGGCCAGGGCCAGCAGGCCGCGGCCCACGGCGTGTTCCAGCGTGGCCAGGCCCTGGCCTTCGGTGCCCAGCAGGGCCGAGGCCGGCACGCGCACCTGCCGCAGCGTCACCTCGCCGGCGCGGGTGCCGTCGACGTTGCCGTGGTCACGCACGCTCAGGCCCGCCGCATCGGCCGGCACGAGGAACAGCGAGATGCCGGCGTCGTCGGCCACACCGCCGCTGGTGCGCGCCGAGACGATGAGCTGCTGCGCCTGGGCCGCAAAGGGCACGACGGCCTTGGCGCCATCGAGCACATAGCCATCGCCATCGCGGACGGCGCGCGTGCCGACGCGGTTCAGGGCGTAGTGGGCGTCGGCCTCTTCGTGGGCCAGCGTGGCGATCAGGTCGCCGGCGATGATGGTTTCGATCAGGCCTTGCTGCGCGGCGTTGCCCGCGTGCGCCAGCGCCGAGCCGGCCAGCACGGCGGTGGCCAGCACGGGCTCGACCACCAGGCCGCGGCCCAGGGACTCGAACACGGTGGCGATGTCGAAGCCGGTGCCGCCGAAGCCGCCTTGCGCTTCGGTGAACAGCGCGCCGATCACGCCCAGCTCGGCCAGCGTGGCCCACTGCTGCGGGCTGTAGCCGGTGGCAGAGCCGGTGATGGCGTGGCGCGCTTCGATGGGGTACTGCTCGGCCAGGTAGCGGTCGAGCGAGTCGGCCAGCATGCGGCGGTCGTCAGAGGGGGTGAAGTTCATGGTGGGTGTCCTCGCCGCGGGGGTTCACAGGCCCAGGATCATCTTGGAGATGATGTTCTTCTGGATCTCGTTGGAGCCGCCGTAGATCGACAGCTTGCGGTAGTTGAAGTACTGCGTGGCCGCGAAGGCCGAGGCCTGCGGGCCGATGGGCTCGCCGTCATGCCCCTCGTCCAAGGCCTCGCGGATGTAGGGCAGGGCGTAGGGGCCCAGGGCGCGGCGGGTCAGCGACAGGATCTCCTGGCGGATCTCGGTGCCCTTGATCTTGAGCATCGAGCTCTCCGCGCCCGGCACACCGCCACCGGCCACCGCGGCGATCACGCGCAGGTTGGTGGTCTTCATGTTCTCCAGGTCGATCTCGACCTGGGCGATGCGGGCGGCGAACAGCGGGTCCTGGTCCAGCGGTCGGCCGTTCTTCATCACGCGCGAAGCCAGCGTCTTGAGGCGCTCCAGGCCGGCCACCGAGTGGCCCACGCCGGCGATGTTGGTGCGCTCGTGGGTCAGCAGGTACTTGGCGCAGTTCCAGCCCTTGTTCTCCTGGCCCACCAGGTTCTCGACGGGCACGCGCACGTCGGTGAAGAAGACCTCGTTGATCTCGTGTTCACCGTCGAGCATGATGATCGGGCGCACCTCGATGCCCGGCGTCTTCATGTCGATCAGCAGGAAGCTGATGCCCTCTTGCGCCTTGGCCTCGCGGTCGGTGCGCACCAGGCAGAAGATCATGTTGGCGTGCTGGCCCAGGGTCGTCCAGGTCTTCTGGCCGTTGACGATGTAGTGGTCTCCGTCGCGCACAGCGCTGGTCTTGACCGACGCCAGGTCCGAGCCGGCACCGGGCTCCGAGTAGCCCTGGCACCACCAGTCCTGGCCGTTGAGGATGCGCGGCAGCCAGTGGCGCTTCTGCGCCTCGTTGCCGTACTTGATGATGACGGGGGCCACCATGGCCACGCCGAAGGGCTGGATGCGAGGCGTGTGGGCCAGCGCGCACTCGTTGTCGAAGATGAACTTCTCGACGGCGTTCCAGCCGGTGCCGCCGTGCTCGACGGGCCAGCCCGAGGCCAGCCAGCCCTTCTTGTTCAGCAGGGCGTGCCATTCTTCGAAGTCGGCCTTGGTGAAACGCTGGCCAGCGTCGCCCTTGGCTTTCAGGCGGGCGGGAACGTCCTCGGCGAGGAAGCGGCGCACCTCGGCGCGGAAGGCCTCTTCCTGAGGGGTGAAGGTCAGGTCCATGTCGGCTCCTCGGTTCTGGGTGTGGGGCTCAGTAGATTTCGAACAGGCCGGCCGCGCCCATGCCACCGGCAATGCACATGGTCACGACGGCCCACTTCACGTTCGGGTTCCGGGCCTTGCGGCGACGGCCTTCCAGCAGCACCGTGCCGACCAGGCGCGCGCCTGTCATGCCGAAGGGGTGGCCGATGGCGATGGCGCCACCGTTGACGTTCAGGCGCTCGGACGGGATGCCCAGCTGGTCCTGGCAGTAGATCGACTGCGAGGCGAAGGCTTCGTTGAGTTCCCACAGGTCGATGTCGTCGACCTTCAGGCCGTGGCGCGCCAGCAGCTTGGGCACCGCGAACACCGGGCCGATGCCCATCTCATCGGGCTCGCAGCCGGCCACGGCCATGCCGCGGAAGGCGCCCAGCGGCTGCAGGCCCAGGCGCTCGGCTTCGCGGCTGTCCATCAGCACGCAGGCCGAGGCGCCATCGCTCAATTGCGAGGCATTGCCGGCGGTGATGAACTGGCCGGCGCCACGCACCGGCTCCAGCTTGGCGATGGACTCGTAGGTCGTGCCCGCGCGGTTGCAGGTGTCGTGGTCGATCGTCACCTCCTGGTAGGAGACTTCCTTCGTCTCCTTGTCGGTGACGGCCATGGTGCAGCTCACGGGGATGATTTCATCCTGGTAGCGACCAGCGGCCTGCGCTTCGGCGGTGCGGCGCTGCGACTCGACCGAGAAGCGGTCTTGCGCCTCGCGGCTGATGCCGTAGCGCTGGGCCACGATGTCGGCCGTCTCGATCATGGCCATGTAGACGGCCGGCTTGTGCTCCTGCAGCCAGGGGTCGATGCCGGAGTCCACGCCCGATGCTTCACCCCGGCGGATGCCGGAGATGCTCTCCACGCCGCCGGCGATCATGGCCGGGGCGCCGTCCACGATGATGCGGTGGGCCGCGGTGGCCACGGCCATCAGGCCCGAGGCGCAGAAGCGGCTGACGGTGCCGCCGGCGATGGTCAGCGGCAGGCCGGCACGCAGCGCGGCGTTGCGGCCGATGTTGCGGCCGGTGCGGCCTTCCGGATAGCCGCAGCCCAGGATGGCATCTTCGATCAGGGCCGGGTCGATGCCGGCGCGCTCGACGGCGGCCTTCACCGCGTGCGCGGCCAGCGTCGTGCCGGGGATGATGTTGAACTCGCCGCGGTGCGACTTGGTCAGCGGTGTGCGGGCGGTGGCAACGATGACGGCTTCGCGCATGGGGATGTCTCCTGTTTTGGGGATGCTCAGATCTTGTTCAGGCTGTCGAAGGTCCGGCCCTCGGCCACCAGCTTCACCAGCAGCGCCGAGGGCTGCCAGAACAGCGGGTCTTCCTGGGCGAAGGCCTGGATGTCGGCCAGGATGTGGGCCAGTCCCACCATGTCGGCGTGCTTCATGGGGCCGCCGCGCCAGCGCGGGAAACCGTAGCCGTGCACCAGGGTCACATCGACGTCGAGCGGGCGCAAGGCAATGCCCTCTTCGACGACCTTGGCACCCTCGTTGACCATGGCGGCCACGTAGCGGCGCTGCATCTCCTCGGGCGTGAAGCGGCGTGGCGTCACGCCGGCCTTGGCGCGCTCTTCGGCCACGATGGCCTCGACCTCGGGGTCGGGCTTGCCGCTGCGCGAGCCGGCCTCGTACAGGTACCAGCCGCGGCCCGTCTTCTGGCCAAACCAGCCGCGCTCGCAGAGCCGGTCGGCGATGTGCACGTAGCGGGCGGGCGGGGCTTTCGGATCGCGCGTCGCAGCACGGCGCTTGCGCGTGGCCCAGCCGATGTCGCCGCCGGCCAGGTCGCTCATCTCGTAGGGGCCCATGGGGAAGCCGAAGGCGCGCACCATGGCGTCGATCTCGTAAGGCGAGGCGCCGTCTTCCATCAGGTGGTCGGCCGCGGTGCGGTAGACCGCCAGGATGCGGTTGCCGATGAAGCCGTCGCACACGCCGGCCCGCACGGGCACCTTCTTGAGCTTGGCGGCCAGCGCGAAGGCCGTGGCCACCACGTCGGCGCTGACCTTCGCGGGCACCACGATCTCCAGCAGCTTCATGATGTGGGCCGGCGAGAAGAAGTGCAGGCCGATGACATCCTGCGGGCGCGAGGTGGCTTGCGCGATGGCGTCGATGTCCAGGTAGGACGTGTTGGTGGCCAGCACGGCGCCGGGCTTGCAGTGGCGCTCCAGCTCGGCGAACACGGCGTGCTTGACGGCCATGTCTTCGAACACCGCCTCGATGACCAGGTCCACGTCCTTGAACGCGGCGTAATCGGTCGCACCGGTGAAGCGCGCCATCACGGCGGCCTTGCCTTCGGGCGTCAGGCGGCCCTTGGCCACGTGGCCGTCGCAGACCTTCTCGACGCGGCTGCGGCCCAAGGCCACGGCCGCCTCGTCGCGCTCGACCATCACCACCGGCAGGCCCGCGTCCAGCACCGCCACCGCGATGCCCGCGCCCATGGTGCCGCCACCGACCACGCCCACCGAGGCCACCGGGCGGGCCTGGCCGAGGCGCGCCTCGGGCACCTTGGCGACCTCGCGTTCGGCAAAGAAGGCGTGGACGAGGCCGGCACGCTGCGGGCTGGCCAGGCACTGCTCGAACAGGGCGCGCTCGGTGGCCAGGCCCTCGCTCAGGGGCAGGTCCAAGGCCGCTTGCACGCAGTCCACGATCTTGAGCGGCGAGAACAGGCCGCGCTTCTTGGTTGCCTCGGCACGGGCCGCATCGATGGACGCTTGCGTGGCGGCGCGGTCGGCCAGGGCCGCGGTCTGCTCGCCGCTGCGGCGCACCGGCAGGCGCTCGGCCAGCAGGTGGCGCACGAAGGCTTCGCCCTCGGCCAGGGCGTCTTCCTGTGCGGCCACCCGGTCGATCAGGCCCATGCGCAGGGCTTCCTGAGCGCCCACGTGGCGGCCGCTGAGCATCAGGTCCAGCGCGGCCTGCGCGCCGATCAGGCGGGGCGTGCGCTGCGTGCCACCGGCGCCGGGCAGCAGGCCCAGCTGCACCTCGGGCAGGCCCAGCTTGGCCGACGGCGTGGCCACGCGCCAGTGCGCCGACAGCGCCACCTCCAGGCCGCCGCCCAGGGCCGGGCCATGGATGGAGGCCACCACCGGCTTGCTGCAGGCCTCGATGCGCAGGCAGACCTCGGGCAGCGAGGGCGCTTGCGGCGGCAGCCCGAACTCGCGGATGTCGGCCCCCGCGATGAAGGCCTTGCCGCGGCCATGGACCAGCACCGCATGCACGTCCGGGTTCGCATCGGCCTGGGTGATGGCGTCCATCAGGCCGCGGCGCACGGCGGCGCTCAGGGCGTTGACGGGCGGGTTGTCCACGGCCACGAAGGCGATGTGGTCGCGCACACTCAGGTGCACGCAGGAGGCAGAGGATGCAGGGGAGGCGTCCATGGCAGTGGTCTCATCAGGAACTCTGCTGGCGATTGTTCGAGGGCGAAGCCGTTTTGACAATCCGCGTAACCATTGACAGGCTGTCAAAGAAAATTTGACAATCGAGCCATGTCTGCCCCCATGGACCTCCACGCCCTGACCCTGTTGGTCGACATCCTCGACGCCGGCTCGCTCAGCGAAGCCGCCCGCCGTCTGAAAACCAGCCGCGCCAACGTCAGCTACCACCTCACCCAGTTCGAGCGCAGCCTCGGCCAGCAACTGGTGCGCCGCAGCACCCGCCGCATCGCCCCCACCGAGGTCGGCTTGCAGCTCTACGAGCACGGCCGCAAGATCCGCGACGAGCTCGCCGCCGCCCGCGACACCGTCGCCACCCTGGGCCAGACCCTGCAGGGCCGCGTGCGCCTGAGCGTGCCCAGCGGCTGGGGCCAGTTGGTGATGGCACCCTGGCTGATCGATTTCAAGCGCGCCTACCCCGGCATCGTGCTCGACGTCGTCTTCGAGAACCGCGTCGTCGACCTCATGCGCGACGAGGTCGACATCGCCGTGCGCGTCATGTCCGACCCGCCCGACCAGCTCGTGGCCCGCGACATGGGCCCGGTGCGCTACGTGGCCTGCGCCTCGCGCGAGCACGTTGCCGCCCACGGCCTGCCGCAGCGCCTGGAAGACCTGTGCACGGCGCCGCTGATCACCTCCGCGGTGGTCGGCCGCCAGTTGCGCCTGGCCGCCTACCTGCACGGCGAGCGCCACGAGGTGCCGCTGTCGCCCACGCTGACGTCCGAGAACTTCCTCTTCCTGCGTCAGGCCATCCAGGCCGGCCTGGGCGTGGGTCTGGTGCCCGATTACGTCGTGCAGGACCTCATCGACCAGGGCGAAGTGCAGACCGCCCTGGACGACTGGAAACTCAGCATCTTCGGCACCCGCATGGTCATGCTCTACATGCCCAACCGCCACCCCACCCGGGCCACGGCGACCTTCATCGAGTTCGTCCTGGCGCGGGCCCGCCAGGCGCCGGGCACCGAGGCGGTCTGAGGGCGCGCGGCCCCCTGCTGCTGGCGTTGCACTTGGTTGCACAGACGCCCCGAAAGGGGGTGATGGGTTCCGCAGGGCGGCTCCTAAACTCGCTGGATACCAAATCAATTCAGGGAAAGATGGAGATGCCAGGCTCGCCAGGTCCGCTGGGGGCGGTGGCCGAGCGCGTGTTGTCCGAATGGACGCCATGGGCACAGACACACCGCCTGCACACCCTCGCCACCCCGCTGGGTGCCGACGTGGCCCTGGCCGCGCAGGTGACCGGGTGGCTGCTGGCGCACTTCGAGTGCGACGAGGCCGTGTCCGAGCCCTTCACCCTGCACCTGCAGGTGCTGATGCTGGATGCGCCCGCGGCCCACCTGCCGCTCGGGCCGACCCTCCAACACCTGTGCGGCCAGCCCCTGAGCCTGCGCACCCAATTGGCCGATGGCAGCCACGTCCTGCGCAGCGGCCTGGTCACCGAGGCCCGCGCCCTGCACGCCGATGGCGGCTTCGCGCTCAAGGCCCTCACGCTGCGGCCCTGGCCCGCCCTGCTGGCGCACACCCTGCACAGCCGCATCTGGCAAGGCCACAGCGCCATCGACATCGTCGACGACGTGTTCTCGCACCACCCCGGACTGGCCGTCTGGCGCTGGGACGAGGGCGTGGCGCAGCACGTCGCCGCCGGGCTGTTCGCCGGCACGGCCGGGCGGCGTCCCCACTGCGTGCAGCACCAGGAAAGCGACCTGGACTTCGTGCAGCGCCTGCTGGCCGAAGAAGGCATCGCCTGGCGCACCGAAGAGCGGCCCGATGCGCCTGCCGGGCATGGCCTTGTGCTGTTCGCGCACAGCCTGACCCAGCCGCAAGACCCCACCAGCGCCGAGGGCCCCGGCATCCTCTGGCACGCCAACCCGGGCCAGGAAAGCCAGCAGGCGCAGGACGGCATCGAGGCCCTGGCCCGTTCGCATCGCCTGGGGCACACCGCCCAGGTGGTGCTGGGCTGGGATCCGCAAGCCCATGCTGCCACCACCGCCGAGGCGCTGGCCCGTCCCCAGGCCGACGCCCCGACTGACCCCCGAGCCGCCCCTGCCGCGGGGCCGTCGGACGCCGAAGCCACCCTGTCCTGGCTTGCCCATCACGACCCCACCAGCGCCCGCCCCTTTGCCACCCCCGAGGAAGCCCGCTTTGCCGCCACCCTGCTGCTGCAGGCCGAACAGGCCCGTGCGCAGCCCTGGACGGGCCATGGCCAGGTGCGCAGCCTGCGCGCAGGCACCTGGGCGCGTGTGACGCGAACCGGGGCAGGCGGCGGCAACGGCGCGCCCATCCCCGAGCTGTTCTTCACCCGGGTCCGGGCCGTCGGCATCAACACCTTGCCGAAGGCTCCCCTGCCGGAGGGGCTGGCGCAGGGCCTGGGGCAGGACCTGCACGCGCTGGCGGACGGGCACATGGACGGGCACATGGGTTGGCACATGGATTCCCACTTGGCAGACCTCCGCGCCCAGGCCCGCCGCACCGGCTTCGCCTGCGCCTTCCAGGCCGCGCCCCGGGGGCTGCCCTGGCGCCCCGCGCTGGCCGATGGCACGGGCCTGCGCCTGCGCCCACGCCCCACCGTCCGCGGTCCGCAGACCGCCCTCGTTGTCGGCCCCGACGGCCTCACCCAGCCCCGTGGCGCCGATGAACTGCACACCGATGCCCAGGGCCGCGTGCGCGTGCGCTTCCATTGGCAGGCCGAGCGCACGGATGCGGGCGGCAGCCCGGCGGGCATCACCGCGCGCGACAGCTGCTGGCTGCGCGTGCAGCAGCGCCTGGCCGGCCCTGGCATGGGCCACCAGTTCATCCCCCGCATCGGGCAGGAGGTGCTGGTCGGCTTCCTGGGCAACGACATCGACCACCCGGTGGTGATCGCCAGCCTCTACAACGGGCAGGGCGAATCCGGCATCGCCCCCACACCTGGCGGAGCCGTGACGCCTGGCGCGGCGTCTGCGCACAGCGCGGCGCAGCCATCGGCCCTGAGCCAGTCCAGCGACCATGCCCCGGCCAGCCAGATGAACCTCATCGGCGAAGGCGCGGGGGGGCACAGCCCGGCCTGGCATGGCGCGGCGCCGGGGGCGGCGGCCGAGGGCCTGGCCGGCCAGGCCAACGCCGCAGCGCTGAGCGGCATCAAGAGCAAGGAGTTCGGTGGCCGCGGCCACAACCAGCTCGTGCTGGACGACACCCCGCAGCAGCTGCGCGCCCGCCTGCACACCACCCAGGCCCAGACCTGGCTGGAGATGGGCCACCTGCTGCACCAGGCCGACAACCACCGCGGCAGCCTGCGCGGCCAGGGGCTTGAGCTGCGCACCGATGCCTGGGGTGGCGTGCGCGCAGCCCGGGGCCTGCTGCTGAGCACCTGCAGCCTGTGCCCGGCGGGAGGCTCTGGCCTGGGCATCACCCCGGACGCCGCCGACGACAACGCCGCCGGCACCGCCCTGGCGCGGCAGATGCAGCAACTCGCACAAGCTTTTCAGCAGGCGGCCACCGCCCACCAGACCGTGGGCCTGGCTGGCGGCAACCCGCACACGGCCGGTGCCCATATCGCCTTGGTGGGCCAGGCCGGCGTGGGCCTGACGGCCGGGCAGGACGCGCACCTCAGCAGCCAGGGGGAGGCCACCCTGGCCAGCGGCCAGGACAGCCACTGGGCCGTGGGCGGGCAGGCGCGCATCCACACGGGCCAGGCCATCGGCGTGCTGGCCGGGGCCATCCAGCCGGGGGGTGCGGATGCACCGGGCCACAGCGCAGCGGGCACAGGGCTGACCCTCATCGCCGCGCAAGGCCCCATCGGGTTGCAAGCCCAGAACGGCCCCGCGCAGGTGGCGGCCCGGCAGGCGCTGGAGATCAAGGCGGCCCAAGGCATGGTCCACGTCGCAGCAGCCAGGCGCGTGGTGCTGGCCGTCAGCGGTGGCGCCAGCATCACCCTGGAGGGCGGACAGCTCACGGTCCAGTGCCCGGGCAAGGTCACCGTGCAGGCGGGGCAGAAGTCGATGCTGGGTGGCGCGACGCAGGAGATCGCCATGCCCATCCTGCCCAGCACGGCCCTCCGCCATGAGGCGGGCCATGACCAGTTCTTCGTGCTGCGCTGGGCCAATTCCGGCAAACCGATGGCGAACCAGCCTTTCCGCATCCGCAGGGCCAACGGCCAGCTGCAGACGGGCAGCACCGATGCGCAAGGCTGCAGCCCGCTGCTCGACACGGCGTCCAAGTCCGAGCGCTTGAGTGTCGAGATCCTGCGCGCGCAGCTCACAGCCTGATCCACCGCCGTTCACGCATCCTCCTCGTCCCCATGAGCCAGCCCACCCTGTTGAGCACCCAAATCAGGCCCGATGGCACGCAAGTGGCCCAGGCAAGCAGCACCCCGCGTGACGACCAGCGCGGCTGCGAGATGCACGTGCTGCCCAGCCGCACCATCCCGGTGGTGTTCCTTCCCGGCATCATGGGCAGCCACCTCAAGGTCACGTCCCAACGCCAGGCGGAACTCAAGAAGACGACCGACGTGTCGTGGCGCCCGGAGGCCACCATGGAGGCCCTGGCCGTGATCTTCAAAAGCCCGGCGCAGCGGCAGATGCTGCTCGACCCGCAGGCCACCGAAGTCGATCGCTACGACTTGCGCAATCCGGCTGCCGACAAAAGGCACGACAACGTCGAAGATGTCGCCTACCTGCATGACAGTCCGCAGGGAGGGGGCGCCGGCACCGACAAAGAGGCGCAACAACAGCGAGATCGTCATGCCCGGCTGCGGGGCTGGAGCGAGGTCTTCTTCGGCAGCTATGGCGGGCTGCTGCAAACACTGGAGCGCCAGCTCAACCAGATGTGCCGCGATGGGCTGGTGCGCGCGGAGTGGACCGCGGGACACCACAAAGTGACCGGCGTGCCGCCCGCGGAGTGGGGTGGCCATGGCGGAGAGGCACTGCTGCCGAGTGAGTTGCAAACGGTCTCGGACGCCTGGTACCCCGTGCACGCGGTCGGCTACAACTGGCTGCGCTCCAATGGCGATTCGGCCAAAGAAGTGGCCAGGCGCATCCGCGAAATCATCGCGTACTACCAACAGCGTCAGTTCGATTGCGAGAAGGTGATCGTGGTGACCCATTCCATGGGCGGGCTGGTCGGGCGCGCGTTGATCCACCCCGATTTCGGCAACGCGCAAGACGTGGTGGCCGGCATCGTGCACGGCGCCATGCCCGCAGTGGGTGCCGCCGCGGCCTACAAACGCATCCGCATGGGGTTCGAAGGCACGGGCGTCAAGGGGTATCTGTTCAAGAAGGTGGTGGGCGACACGGGCCCCAAGGTGACCGCGGTGCTGGCCAACGCGCCGGGTGGCCTGCAACTGCTGCCCAGCGAACGTTACGGCCCGGGCTGGCTCAAAGCCAATGTGGGCGATCAAGAGGTGCTGTCACTGCCCAAGTCGGACCCCTACACGGAGATCTACACCGTGCAGGACAAGTGGTATCGGTTGATCACGCCGGAGTGGGTGAATCCGGCAAATGCCAAGACAACGGGCATTGACAAAGCACTTGATTCATTGAGCGAATGCAAAGGGTTTCATCAAGAAATTGCCCGTTCGTATCACTCGGCCACTTACCTGAGTTACGGCAGTGACGTGGAGCAGAAGGCTTGGGGCGAAGTGATCTGGCGCATCGGCAAAGCGCCGTTCTTCCATGGCGGCACAGACCAGCACCTGGGTTTGGAAAAGCTTCATGTGGGCACCCCCGCCGAAGAGTGGCAGATCGACCAAGACGACGGCGATGGCGTGGCAGTTCTGCAAGGTGGCCAGCCCGGGCGTGTGGGTCAGCGTTTTGGCGCCCGGATCGCTGACCCTGCCCAAGCGGGCGACGGCACCGTGCCTGCTGATCGGTCTGCACAAGACCCCGTGCGCCAGGGCAAAGTCAGGATCGCTTATCAGCAAACCGGCTATGAGCATCAAGACAGCTTCAAAAACAATGAGGTGCAGGCGTCGACCCTGCACGCCATCTGCAAGATCGCTTTGCATGCCTTTGTCTGGAAGACCCCCGCATGAGCCGACTGCTTGCCATTCTGCTGTTTGCTCTGACCTGCATTTCTTGCCAAACCGAGGCCCGCAACATGAACCAGCCCCGCATCGACCAACTGTTTGAGAAGACCAGGCCCGTGTGCTTTGGGCGGTTTGTGATGGATGTTCCAGAAAGCGCGAAAGTTGTTTCTGGGCCGCAGTCTTTTGGTGGGGAGATCCTTGCAGTCGATGGGGGCGCAAGAAATCTAAAAACTACTGTTGCGCAAAAGCTCGCGCAGCTTGACGCGGTCAAACATAAAGAGGAAGGCGGATCTTTGCTTCGCCAGGTTACCGATGGCCCTACTCAAGGGAGTCGAGTGCTGCAATTCAGAGACACCAAGTGGGCGACGAGAAGTATGCAAATTTGGGCGTACTTGAATGCTTCTCCTGCGGCATATATCTATAAAACGGCAACGGCACCAAGTGAGGGAAGAAGCGTCGAAAAGGAAATGGCAGAGGTGTCCTACATCGCCACCCACCTCCGCGCTCGCGACCCCGCCGAAGTTCCTCAGGAGCCGGGCGTTTGCCTGGACGTGGGCTTCATTGCCGACGACACCGGCAAGTTCCAGGAGATCTTTGGCATCGGTTTGCGCTTCCCCGAGTTGCCCGACGCCAGCTTCTCCATCTCGACCAACAAGGATGCGCAGCAGGGTGACAGTTTCGAGGTGCGCCGTGCCGAAGCCCGCCGTGCGGCCTTGATGGTGCCTGAGCTGGCCACTGCGTTTGCCAGGATCAAGACCTTGCGCGAAGGCAAGCACCGCGTGCAGCAGGGCAAGGGCAGCGAGGCCCTGTTCAGCCGGCCACTGGACAACGCGCAGGGACACTGGCACGAATTCCAGTTCGAGTACGCGGGCAAACGTTTTGACCACCGCAACCCCTCATGGGATGCAGCCTTGTTCACCGGGGTGGCGCGTGATCAAGCGGGCTCAGTGGCCTCGGGCCTGAGCGACGAAGAGGCCATCGCCCTGTGGGACAAGCTGGTGGCGAGTGTGCGCGTGCGGGTCGCAAAATGAAGTGAATCAACCCGAGCGCTCGGCCGCGTGGATCACATGCCGTCGCGCCAGCGCGCCACCAACCACCTCTGGATGTCCTCCACCTCCTCCATGCACAGGCTGTGGTCCATGGGGTAGGTGTGCCAGTCCACGGTGTAGCCCAGTTCGCGCAGGTGGTCGCGGGCGGTGGCGCCGCGCGAAGGCACGACGATGTCGTCGTGGTCGCCATGGGCCATGAAGATGGGCGTGTGCTGGTTGGCCGGGTGGCGCTCTGCGTCGGTGGCGTCGAGCAGCGGCAGGTAGCCCGAGAGGGCGATGAGGCCGCCCAGGCGGTGCGGGCTGCGCAGGCCGGTCATCAGCGTCATGGCGCAGCCTTGCGAGAAGCCCATCAGCACGATGCGCTCGCTGGCCACGCCGCGCTCGATCTCCCGCTCGATGAGGCTGTCGATCCAGCCCTGGGCGCGGCGCAGGCTGGCCTCGTCTTCCCGACGCGGGCCGCTGCGACCGGAGGTGTCGGGATGAGGCTCGGGCAGGATGTCGTACCAGGCGGGCATCGCGTACCCGCCGTTGAGGCTCACCGGCATCACCGGGGCGCTGGGCAGCACGACGCGCAGGCCGCCGTCCTCGCCCAGGCCGGGCACCTCGCTGAAGTCGAGTTCCTGGCAGAAGGGGACGAAGTCGCTGCCATCGGCGCCCAGGCCGTGCAGGATGATGATGCTGGCGGTGGGGGCCGGGCCGCTGGCCAGTTCTTGGAGTTGCAGGTTCATGCGGGTTCGTTGCAGTTGACCATCCAGTGCACGCCGAAGCGGTCGACCACGTTGCCGAAGTAGGCGCCCCAGAACATGTCCTGCAAGGGCATGAGGATGCGGCCACCTTCGGACAGGGCCTGGAAGAGGCGCAGGGCTTCGGCGCGGGTGTCGGGTTCGAGGTTGAGGTGGATGTTGTTGCCCATGGTCAGGGCAAAGCCCATGGACTCGGGGGCGTCGGCGCCCATCAGCACGTGGCCAGCCAGGATGGGCAGCTCGATGTGCATGACGAGTTCGGCGTCGGCCGGGGCGGTCGGGCAGCTGGGGTTGGGCGGCGCGTCCTTGAAGCGGTGGATGCCGCCGGTGAACTCGCCGCCGAACACCTGGCGGTAGAAGTTGAAGGCCGCCTCGGTCTGGCGGGGGAAGTTCAGGTAGGTGCTGACGCGGGCCATGGGTGTCCTCCGGCTGGAATGGGGTGCATCGTGGCACCCATCATCGACGCCAGGCGCGGCCTGTCAAGCCAGCCACTCGATGCCCGGCAGCTGTGCGCATTCGCTGCGCATGATCTCGGCCATGTCCTGCATGTAGGGCCGTGACGCCAGGGCCTTGGGGCAGATGGCGTGCAGCTCGCTCCACAGGCCCTTGGGACCGATGCGCAGGCCCTGCACGTAGTCGTGCGAGAGGTAGTTCTGCAGGCCCCAGCTGGGCAGGGCGGCCACGCCGCGGCGGCTGGCGGCCAGCTGCACGATGGCCACCGTGAGCTCGGCCGTGCGCCGCTGGACGTGCACGCCCGCAGGCTGCAGCACCTCGCGGATGAGGTCGATGCGCGACTCGGGCACCGGGTAGGTGATGAGGGTTTCGCCGGCGAAGTCGCGCGCGTTCAGGTGGCGCTTGTGGCGCAGCGGGTGGTCGTTGGCCAGCACGGCCAGGATCTCGAAGCGGAACAGCGGCAGCACGTGCCAGGGGCGCTGCGTCTTGGGTGGCGTGCCGATGACGAGGTCGGCGCGGCCTTCCTTGAGCAGGGCGATGGGGTCGGCGTGGAAGCCGGCGACCAGGTCGACCTCGACGCCGGGCCAGCGCTGGCGGAAGCGGTGCATCACGGGCATCAGCCAGTCGAAGCAGGTGTGGCATTCCAGTGCGATGCGCAGCTCGCCCGTGGCCTGGCCGTTGAGTTGCTGCAGGTCGCGCTCGGCGGCTTGCACCTCGGCCAGCACCGTGCGCGCCAGGGCCAGCAGGCGCTCTCCGGCGGGCAGGAAGCGCAGGCCTTGCGGGGTGCGCTCGAACAGGGGCAGGCCGTGGTGTTCTTCCAGGCCGCGGATCTGGTGCGACAGGGCCGACTGGCTCAGGTGCACGCGCTCGGCGGCCGTGGCCAGCTTGCCGGTGTCGGCGATGGCCACGAGGGAGCGCAGGTGACGCAGGTCCAGCATGAATGGTGTGTGTCTGTTTGACGAATGGCTTGCATTCTATTCATGCCGACTCAGGGTCTGCACGGGTGCAGACAAGTGACTTTCGTCACGGTACCATGCGGTGAAACCCCGTGCGTGGCGTTCTGCCCCGCTCCCTCCCGCATCCCTTGTCCAGCTGTTTTTCGGAGACCCCATGGGCCAGATGATCGAGGTGCCGCGCCCGGATGGCGCCACCACGCCTGTATATTTCGCCGAGGCGCCACAGCAGCGGGGGACTTCGACGCCCGCCGCCCCGGCCATCGTCCTCATCCAGGAATGGTGGGGGTTGAATGACCACATCCGTGGCGTGGCCGACCGCCTCGCCGCCGAGGGCTACAAGGTGCTGTCACCCGACCTCTACCGCGGCCGCAAGACGACGGACGCCGACGAGGCCGGCCACATGATGAACGGCCTGGACTTTGCCGATGCCATCCAGCAGGACATCGCAGGCTGTGTGGCCTGGCTGGGCCAGGGCGGGCGCAAGGTGGGCATCACCGGCTTCTGCATGGGCGGGGCGCTCACGGTGGCGGCCGCCGTGCACGTGCCCGGGCTGTCGGCGGCGGTGTGCTTCTACGGCATCCCGCCCAAGGACGTGGCCGACCCGGCGCGCATCCGCATCCCTTTCCAGGGCCACTTCGCGCTGGCCGACACCTGGTGCACGCCCGCGACCGTGGCCTCGCTGCAGCAGGCCATGCAGGGTGCGGGGCAGGCGCCCGAGGTGTTCAACTACCCCGCACAGCACGCGTTTTTCAACCACAGCCGGCCCGAGGTCTACGACGCCGACTGTGCCGCCCAGGCCTGGTCCCGGATGACGGCCTTCTGGGCGCAGCACCTGTCGTCCTGACTCCCACCCTCTCAGGAGCCTGCCATGCGTGAAGACCTGTCTGCCGTGATCCGTTACGACATCGGTGCCTGTGGGCCCCACCTGCCCGGCCTGTTGCTGGTGGCCGAGCGAGGACAGGGCGTGTGCGCCATCCTGATGGGCGATGACGAAGATGGCTTGCGCGCCGAGTTGCGCCTGCACTTCCCGCAGGGCTACCTGCACCACGACCCGGCCGAGATGGCCGCGCCCCTGGCCGCCGTGCAGGACATGCTGGCCGACCCGCAAGGCGGCCTGGACTGGCCGCTGGAGGTCGCGCAGGGCACGCCCTTCCAGCAGCAGGTCTGGCAGGCCTTGCGCCAGATCCCCGTGGGCCAGACCGTGAGCTATGCCGAACTGGCACAGCGCATCGGGCAGCCGCGGGCGGCGCGTGCCGTGGCCCTGGCCTGCGCCGCCAACCCGCTGGCGGTGGCCGTGCCTTGCCACCGCGTGGTGCGCAGCGACGGCGGCCTGTCGGGCTACCGCTGGGGCGAGGCGCGCAAGCAGCGCCTGCTGGAGCGCGAGGTGCGCCACTGAGCCGGTGACGCGGTGCGCAGGGGCCGCTGCGCGACGATCGCCCGAGCTTGCGTGGCTTCGTGATACCTTGCAGCCCTCACAGGTTTCATGGTCTTGACGATGCGGTGGATTCCTTCGGGTGGCGTGCGCTGGCTGGCTCTGGTGGTGGCGGTGCTGGTGGCCGTGCTGGCCTGGCGCTGGATGGCGCCGACGCGCGTGGACGCTGTGCAGTTGCGGCAGTCGCCGCTGTTGCGCACCCTGCAGTTCAGCGCACGCGTCAAGACGCCGGCCCGCGTGGACCTGGGCGCCACGCTCACGGCGCGGGTGGCGCGCGTGCGGGTGGACGAGGGCGATGCCTTCCGTGCGGGCGACGCCCTCATCGAGCTGGAGCCCGAGGAGCCCCGGGCCGCGCTCTTGCAGGCCGAAGCCAGCCTGCAGCAGGCCCGTGCCCGCCTGGACAGCCAGCGGGCCCTGTCCCTGCCCACGGCCGAATCGGGCCTGGCCCAGGCCGACGCCAACCTGCAAGCCGCTGAGCGCGACCTGGCGCGCACCCGTGACCTGGTGGCCCAGCAGTTCTACAGCCAGCAAAAGCTGGACGAGGCCCAGCGGGCGGTCGACGTGGCCCGTGCCCAGCGCAACGCCGCTCGAGCCCAGACCCAGGCCAATGGCCAGCGCGGTGCCGAGCGCGCCAACGCCCAGGCCCAGTTCGAAGCGGCCCGTGCGGCGGTTGAAGCGGCCCGCGCCAGGCTGGCCCAGCACACCATCCGCGCCCCGGGGCCGGGCCGCGTGTTGGTGCGCAGCGTCGAGCCCGGCCAGATCGTGCAGGCCGGCAAGGCCTTGCTGGCCGTGTCGGTGCAAGGGCCGCTGGAGCTGCAAGCGCAGGTGGACGAGCGCTTCCTGGCGCAACTGCAGCCGGGCCAGCGTGCCCGCGTGCTGGCCGATGCCTACCCGGACCGTCCTTTCGAGGCGCGGGTGGACCGCATCGCGCCGTCGGTGGACGCGCAAAGCGGCTCGGTCGAGGTCACGCTGGTGGTGGGCGAGGACAAGCCCGCGTCCCGCCCCGACTTCCTGCGCGAGGACATGACCCTGTCCGTCGAGGTGCTGACCGGCGAGCGATCCAAGGCGATGGTGCTGCCCCTGCGGGCCCTGCGCGCCGATGGCTCCGTGCTGGTGGCCGAGGACGGCCGCGCGGTGGCCCGCGAGCCGAAGCTGGGCCTGCGCACGCTGTCCGAGGTGGAGGTGCTGGGCGGTTTGCGCGAGGGCGAGGCCGTGATCGCCGATGCCACCGTGGTGCCGGGTGCGCGCGTGCGTGCACACCTGCTGGCGGCGGATGCGGCGGGGCGTGTTCCAGGCAAGGCCTCCACAGGCAACCAGGCCGGTGCCGCCGGCCAGGCCATCAGCCAGGGCTTTTCGCGGTGATGGGTTTCGAGTTCAGCGTGGCCCTGCGCTTCCTGCGCGAGGGGCGCTTCCAGAGCGTGCTCATCGTCGTGGGCGTGGCCGCGGGCGTGGCCGTGGTGGCCTACATCTCGGCGCTGGTCACGGGCTTGCAGACCAACACCCTGAACAAGACCCTGGGCGCGCAGGCGCACATCGTGGTCTCGCCACCCGACGAGCGCGTGACCCCGGCCTGGCCGGTGCCCTCCGACGCGGCCCATGTGGTGGACACCCAGGCGCGCGCGCAACGCTTGCGCACCATCGCCAACTGGCCGGCGGTGGACGCGGCCCTGTCGCAGCGGCCGGGCATCAGTGCGGTCTCGCCGATGACCTCGGGCGCGGCGCTGGCGCGGCGCGGCGAGGCCACCCGCGCCATCGTCGTCACCGGCGTGGAGCTGGAGCGCTACGACCGCATCGTGGGCCTGCGCGACAAGCTCATCGCAGGGGCCTTCCGCATCGGCCCGGGCGAGGCCCTCGTGGGCAAGACCCTGGCCGAGGACCTGGGCGTGCGCGTGGGCGACCGCATCGCGGTGAGCACCGACGCCCGCAGCGATTCGCTGCGCATCACCGGCCTGGTCGATCTGGGCATCAAGGACCTCAACCGCCGTGTCGTCATCGTGCCGCTGCGTTCGGCGCAAAGCCTGCTGGGCCTGACCGGCGGCGCCACCCAGATCGACCTGCGCGTGGATGACGTCTGGGCCGCGCAGACCTTGGCCGCGGCGCTGGCGCGCGAGCTGCCCTGCAAGGTCGAGAGCTGGCAGGAAACCAATGCGCAGCTGGTCACGGCACTGAACGCGCAAAGCATCAGCACCACGCTCATCCGCGCGGTGGTGATGGTGGTGGTGGTGCTGGGCATCGCCAGCGTGCTGGTGGTGTCGGTGGTGCAAAAGCAGCGCGAGATCGGCATCCTGCGGGCCATGGGCGCGCAGCGCGGGCAGATCCTGCGCGTGTTCCTGCTGCAGGGCGCCATGGTCGGCCTGCTGGGTTCGGTGCTGGGCACGGGCATCGCCATGGGCATGATCAGGCTGTTCACGACCTTCGTGCGCGGGGCCGATGGCCTGCCGTTGTTCAGCATCACCCTGCCGCCGCAAACGGCCTTGCAGGTCATGGGCATGGCGCTGGCCGCCGGCTTGCTGGCCGCGGTGGCCCCGGCGCGCCGCGCGGCGCGCATGGACCCGGCGCAAGCCATTCGGATGTGAGGCGAGCGATGCCGCAGGACGTGCGCAAGGCGGGGGAGTCGTTGGTGCTGCTGGAGGGCGTCCGCAAGGTCTACAACGCCGGCCAGCCCAACGAGCTGGAGGTGCTGCACGGGCTGGACCTGGGCATCCGCCAGGGCGAGTTTGCCGCGCTGATCGGGCCTTCGGGGTCGGGCAAGAGCACCTTGCTCAACGTGCTGGGCCTGCTGGAGCGCGCCAGCGGCGGGACCTACAGCCTGGCAGGCCAGCGCGTGGACACGCTAGACGACGATGGCCTGACGCGCTTGCGCCGCGACACGCTGGGCTTCGTCTTCCAGTTCCACCACCTGCTGCCGGCGTTCACGGCCGAGGAGAACGTGACGATGCCCGCCCGTGTGCGCGATGGCGCCGTGACAGGGGCGATGCGTGCGCGGGCGCGTGAGTTGCTCGACGCCGTGGGCCTGGGCAACGCCATGGACCGCAAACCGGCCCAGTTGTCCGGCGGCATGCAGCAGCGCGTGGCCATCGCGCGGGCGCTGATGCTGCAGCCTGCGCTGGTGCTGGCCGACGAGCCCACGGGCAACCTGGACACGGCCTCGTCCAACGAGGTGTTTGCGCTGCTGCGCCGCATCCACGAGGACGTGGGCACGTCCTTCCTGGTGGTCACGCACGACCCGCGCCTGGCCGCGCGTTGCGACCGCGTCATCGACCTGGTGGACGGTCGCATCGACCACGATGGCCCGCCTGCGGCGCACCACCATCGCGACATCTGACATGAATGGAATTCAAGCCGATGTGAAAACATCTCGCTTGATTCATGTGCTTGCCTTGCCGACACTGCCGCCCATCGCCCCAGATCGATGCTGATCGCTGCCGATCGAGGGGTCAGGACACAGGGCCTGGACAAGGGCTCATCTGCCAAGGCAAGACATGACGACACAAGCACACATTCAGGCCCACATCCTGGGCTTCCCGCGCATGGGCGCGCACCGCGAGCTGAAGTTCGCGCTGGAGCGCTTCTGGCGCGGTGAGTCCACCGAGGCGCAGTTGCGCGAGACCGGCCGCACCCTGCGTCAGCGCCACTGGGCCTTGCAACGCGAAGCCGGCCTGGCCCAGGTGGCCGTGGGCGACTTCGCCTGGTACGACACCACGCTCACGCTGGCGGCGACGCTGGGCGCCTTGCCCGCGCGCTTCGGCTTCGATGCCCAACAATTGACCTTGTCGCAGTACTTCGAGCTGGCCCGGGGGCGCGCCGACCAGCCGGCCATGGAGATGACCAAGTGGTTCGACACCAACTACCACTACCTCGTGCCCGAGCTGAGCGCCGACACCGCCTTCGAAGGGGGCGTGGACTGGCTGTTCGACGAGGTCGATGAGGCGCTGGCACAGGGCCTGAGCCCCAAGCCCGTCATCCTGGGGCCCATCAGCTTCCTGTGGCTGTCCAAGGTGCACGGCGCAGCCGCTGACCTCGACCGCCTCGGCCTGTTGCCGCGCCTGGTGCAGGCCTACCGCCGCATCCTGGCGGGCTTCCAGCAGCGCGGTGTGCAGTGGGTGCAGGTCGATGAGCCGGTGCTGTGCCTGGACCTGCCCGCCGACTGGCTGGCCGCCTTCCAGCCCGCGTACGAGGAGCTGGCCACGCCGGGCCTGAAGCTGCTGCTGGCCACCTATTTCGACACCGCCGCCGACCACGCCGTGCTGGCCGCACAGCTGCCCGTGCAGGGCTTCCACATCGACCTGGTGCGGGCGCCGCAGCAGCTCGCCTCCTGGCTGGCCGCGCTGCCGCCGCAGGCCGTGCTGTCGGTCGGGGTGGTCGATGGGCGCAACATCTGGCGCAGCGATCTGGGCCGCATCCTCACCCTGCTGCAACCGTTGCGCGACCGCCTGGGCGCGCGCTTGTGGATCGCGCCTTCGTGCTCGCTCCTGCACGTGCCGGTGACGCTGGCCAACGAGGTCAAGCTCGATGCCGAGGTGCGCAGCTGGCTGGCGTTCGCGACCGAGAAGCTCGACGAGCTGCGCGTGCTGGCCCAGGGCCTGAGCGTCGGTGCAGGCGCCGGTGCAGGCATCGACAGCGTGGCCGACGCCCTGCAAGCCAACGCCCAGGCCCTGGCCGCACGCCGTGCTTCGGGCCGCGTCACCAACGCCGTGGTGCAAAAGCGCCTGCAGCGCATCACCGCCGACATGGCCCAGCGCCACAGCCCCTTCGTGCAGCGCCAGGCCGCGCAGCGCGAGGCCCTGCAATTGCCGCCGCTGCCCACCACCACCATCGGCTCCTTCCCGCAGACCTCCGGCATCCGCCAATCCCGTGCCGCCTGGCGCCGCGGCGAGCTCAGCGCCACCGACTACCTGCAGCGCATGCGCGCCGAGATCGAGGCCGTGGTGCGCAAGCAGGAAGACCTGGGCCTGGACGTGCTGGTGCATGGCGAGGCCGAGCGCAACGACATGGTCGAGTACTTCGGCGAGCAGCTCTGGGGCTACGCTTTCACCGACAACGGCTGGGTGCAAAGCTATGGCTCGCGCTGCGTGAAGCCGCCGGTGCTGTACGGCGATGTCTTCCGGCCCGAGGCGATGACGGTGGAGACCACGCGTTACGCCCAGTCGCTGACCGAGCGCCACATGAAGGGCATGCTGACCGGCCCGGTGACGATGCTGCAATGGTCCTTCGTGCGCGACGACCAGCCGCGCGAGACCACCGCGCTGCAGCTGGCCCTGGCCATCCGCGACGAGGTGGCCGACCTGGAGCAGGCCGGCATCCGCATCATCCAGATCGACGAGCCGGCCTTCCGCGAGGGCCTGCCGCTGCGCCGCAGCGACTGGGGCGCCTACCTCGACTGGGCCGTGCGCGCCTTCAAGCTCTCGGCCTGCAGCGTGCGCGACGACACCCAGATCCACACGCACATGTGCTACTCGGAGTTCAACGACATCCTGCCGGCCATCGCGGCGCTCGATGCCGACGTCATCACCATCGAAACGTCCCGCTCGGCCATGGAGCTGCTCGACGGCTTCGGCGCCTTCGACTACCCCAACGAGATCGGGCCGGGCGTCTACGACATCCACTCGCCGCGCGTGCCCACGGTCGATGCCATGGTGCGCCTGCTGCAACGCGCCGCCGAGGTGATTCCCGTCGAGCGCCTGTGGGTCAACCCCGACTGCGGCCTGAAGACGCGCGGCTGGCCCGAAACCGAGGCCGCGCTGGGCAACATGGTGCAGGCGGCGCAGCGCTTGCGTGCGGCCTGCTGACCCCGCCGCGTCGTTGGGATAGGATGCGGCCTTTTCCTCCCTGCCCCGAGCGGCACCCTTGTCCATGAGCACCTCTGCGAGCCCCTCCACGCGCCGGCCCAACCAACTCTCCCGCACCGTGGCCAGGCTGCAAGGCTTGCCCGTGATCGGGTCCTGGGCCACCAGCTTCGTGCTGGGCCGCGTGGTGCCGCTGGTGGGCACGGCCGGCCTGCGCTACGAGGTCATCGGGCCCGAGCGCGTGGTGGTGCGCATCCGCAACCAGCGCAAGGTGCAGAACCACATCAAGGGGGTGCACGCCGCGGCCATGGCCCTGCTGGCCGAAACCGCCACCGGCTTTTGCGTGGGCATGAACCTGCCCGACGACAAGCTGCCGCTCATCAAGACCATGAAGATCGACTACGTGCGCCGCTCGCAGGGCGACATGGTCGCGGTGGCCAGCCTGCGTCCCGAGCAGATCGCGCAGATCCTGTCGCAGGACAAGGGCGAGGTGGTGGTGCCGGTCACCATCACCGACGCGTCGGGCGAGCAGCCCATCCAGGCCGAGATGGTCTGGGCCTGGGTGCCCAGGAAGAAGGCCTGATCTCCCGAAGCCTGTTCAGGCCCGCGGCGCGTGCCGCAGCAGCGTCGCCACCAGCGCTTCCAGCTCGATGGGCTTGACCACCAGGTCCACCATGCCCGCGGCGCGGCATTTCTGGTGCTCCTCGGCCATCGCGTGGGCGGTCTGGCCAATGATCGGCAGGTCGGGGGCCAGGGCACGGATCTGACGGGTGGCCTCGTAGCCGTCCATCAAGGGCATCTGGATGTCCATCAGCACGACGTCGAAGGTCTGGCGTCCGTCGGCCTGCAACCGGGCCACGACGTCCACACCGCTGTCGCTGAGCGTGACCTGTGCGCCCTCGTGGGCCAGCAGTTCCGTCAACACCAGCTTGTTGACGGCGTTGTCCTCGGCGGCGAGGATGCGCAGGCCGGCCAGGCGCTGCGGCCGCGGCGTTCGCGCGCTGCGCTGCAGGCGCGTCGCGGGGGCTGAACCGGGGGCGGTGCCGGGGGGCATGTGTGGCACAGCGGCGGCCGCGCCGGCCTCCTGGGTCGCGGCCTCGGCTGGCGCGATCAGCAAGGGCAGCGCCACCTCGAAGCGGGTGCCCTCGCCGGGCTCGCTGTGCACCTGGATGTCGCCGTCCAGCATCTCGACCAGGCGTTTGGCGATGCTCAGGCCCAGGCCGGTGCCGCCGTACTGGCGGGTGGTCGAGCCATCGGCCTGCTCGAAGGGCTGGAACAGCCGCGCCACCTGGGTGGGCGTCATGCCGATGCCCGTGTCGCTGACCGCCAGCACCAGCCGGTCGGCACGGCGGCTCGCGCTCACGCGCACGCTGCCCTGCGGGGTGAACTTGACCGCGTTGGACAGCAGGTTCAGCAGGATCTGCTCCAGCCGCAGGGCGTCGCCCATGCAGCGGGGAGGCAGGTCCTCGGCCAGTGCGACGTGCAGGGCCAGGCCCTTGGCATCGGCGCGCTCGCGCACCAGGGCGATGACGCGGTCGATCGTGGTGCGCAACTCGATCGGGCGCATCTCGATGTGCAGCTTGCCGGCCTCGATCTTGGAGAAATCGAGGATGTCGTTGATGACGCCCAGCAGCAGCCGGCCCGAGTCGCTGATCTGCTGGAACACCTCGCGCGCCGGGCCGCCGTGCTCGCGCAGCCCGATCTGTGCCAGGCCCAGCACGCCGTTGAGCGGGGTGCGGATCTCGTGGCTCATGTTGGCCAGGAAGTCGCTCTTGATGCGGGTCAGGCGTTCGGCTTCCTGGCGCGCGGCTTCCAGCTCGGCGGTGCGTTCGCGCACCATCTGCTCCAGGTGCTCCTGGTGGGCTTGCAAGGCCGCGCGTGCCTGCTGCACCTCGCTGATGTCCTGGATGGCGCCTTCCAGCCGCACCACGTGCCCGTCCTGCACGACCGGGGCGCCCTGGGTGCGGATCCATTTGGTGACGCCCTTGGCGCTCGTCAGCGGCAGCTCCAGCGCGTAGGGCTGGCCGTCTTCGATGGCGCGCAGCAAGGCCTGGGTGATGCGGGTGTGCGGCTCGCCCTCGAAGTACTTGAGGCCGTCGCGGAAGCTCAGCGAGGCCGGGTCGGCGGGGTCGAGGTCCAGGATGCGTGCGGCGCCGTCGGTGCGCGTGCCCTTGCCGCTGGCCACGTCGATGCTCCAGCCACCCACTTTGGCCAGGGTGCTCATGCGGTCGAGCAGGCGCTGCTTGTCGCGCAGGGCCTGCTCGTTGCGGCGCTGCTCGCTGACGTCCAGCGCCAGGCCGATGACGACGTTGCCGCGGGTGGTCTGCAGGCCGCGGCCATGCACTTCCAGATCGAGGGGTGAGCCATCGCGGCGCAGGGCGGTGAAGCTGTAGCGGGCCTCGTTGCCGGGGTTGTCCAGGCGGCCGAGGATCTGCAGGCGGACGCGCTCGCGGTGCTCGGGGGCGACCAGATCGGCCACGCGCACACCGCGGACGATGTCCTGCGGGCTGTCGAAGCCCAGCATCCGCGCGAACTCCGGGTTGACGTAGACGAAGCGGTCGCCCTGGATGATGTAGATGCCCGCCAGCGATTGCTCGACCAGGGCTTCGAACTTGCGGTTGCCCGAGCGCTGCTCGGCGCGGTGCATCCACTCCAGGCTCATGCTGAGCAGCAGCCCCATGCCGACGAACACGCCGGTGGCGATGGTCGCGCCCGCCGAGGTGGGCAGGCCCGGCCCCTGGGGGCCCAGGAACAGGTACCAGACCAGCGTGGCCGACAGGAAGGTGGCCACGATGCCCGCCATCCAGCCGCCCAGCCAGGCCGCCGCGAAAACGGCCGGGTAGCTCAGCAGCCAGACGAAGGGGTGGAGCTGGTCCCAGAAGGCCCATTGCACGATGGCGGCCACGGCGGGCAGTGCCAGGCCCCAGGCCAGGCGCACGGGGATGTGCTGCCGCTGGGGGTCTTCGAGCAGGTCGACGTCGGCCTCGGTGGGGACGTTGTGCAAGGTCACCCACAGCAGGGCCGTGGTGGTGGCCACGAAGGCCAGGCCTTTGAAAGTGGAGATGTAGGCCAGCGTCTGCGGGTTGCTGAACAGCCTTTCCAGCACGCGGTCGGACAGGAAGATCCACGCCGCGGCGAACACGGCGTAGCCCACCGTGGCCCGCAGGCTGAACAGCTGGCGTCGAGACAGTGGCATCCGTACTCCTCCTCGCTTGGCCTGGTCCCGCTCAGGCGTCGGCGACATCATCGCGCCGATCCACCCGAGGTGATCCGGGGATCAACCAGAGGGGCGTTTCAGTCAGTCCCAGTCTCTGTCAGTCGGCTTGTGCGCGCGCCGTCACCGCTTTGCCGCTCTTGAGGCCCAGCTTGGCCATCAGGGCCTGGTCCTTGTCGAACTCGGGGTTGCCGGTGGTCAGCAGCTTGTCGCCGTAGAAAATGGAGTTGGCGCCGGCCAGGAAGCACAGGGCCTGCACGGCTTCGCTCATGGCCTGGCGACCGGCCGACAGGCGCACGCGCGCCGTGGGCATGGTGATGCGCGCGACCGCGATGGTGCGCACGAATTCCAGCGGGTCCAGCGCCGGGGTGTCGGCCAGCGGCGTGCCGGGCACCTTCACCAGGTCGTTGATGGGCACGGACTCGGGGTAGGTGGGCAGGTTGGCCAGCTGGGCGATCAGGCCGGCGCGGCCTTCGCGCGTCTCGCCCATGCCGACGATGCCGCCGCTGCACACCTTGATGTTGGCCGAGCGCACGTGCGAGAGCGTGTCCAGGCGGTCCTGCATGTCGCGCGTGGTGATGATGTCGCCGTAGAGCTCGGGCGCGGTGTCAAGGTTGTGGTTGTAGTAGTCCAGGCCGGCGTCCTTGAGGGACCGGGCCTGGGTGTCGGTCAGCATGCCCAGGGTGCAGCAGGCCTCCAGGCCCTCGTCCTTGATGACGCCGATCAGCTCGGCCACCTTCTCGATGTCGCGGTCCTTGGGCGCGCGCCATGCGGCGCCCATGCAGAAACGGCTGGCGCCGGCGTCGCGCGCGGCGATCACGGCTTCGCGCACTTCGTCGGGGCTCATCAGCTTGCTGGCTTCCACGCCGGTGTCGTAGGACTGGGATTGCGGGCAGTAGCCGCAGTCCTCGGGGCAGCCGCCGGTCTTCACGGACAGCAGCGTGGCGTGTTCGATCTCGTTGGCGTCCCAGTGCTGGCGGTGCACCTGCTGGGCCTGCCACAGCAGGTCGTTGAAGGGCAGGTTGAAGAGTTCCAGCACCTTCGCGCGGGGCCAGCGGCCGTTGTCGAAGTTGGGGTCGGTGCAGTCGCCGCCGCAGCCGTGGGCGTTCAGCACGGGCTTCTTGGGCACGAGCTGGATCGGGCGCTCGGCGGTGGCCGCTGCGCTGGGGGACTGGGAAGAAGTCGAGCAGGAAGACATGGATGGTCGTCACGTCTCATGGACGTGTCGGTGACACAAACAGGTGGCTAGTGTAGTCCGGCCGGGTGGGTGAGTGGGCTAAGCTCGGGCCATGCGTTTCGAACACCTCATCGAGATCAACTCCCCTCGCGCCACCCTGGACATGGTGGTGCCGCCGTTCACGCGCGCGCAGCTCTGGCGCGGCCTGATGGCCCGCGTGCAGACGCCGCAGCGCTTTCCCATGGGGCCGCAGCGCTGCGACTGGACCCAGCCCGAGCCGGGCCGCTTCCTGCGCACCCTGCATTTCGGGCCGCACGTGATGCACGACGAGGTGCTGGCCGAGCCCGAAACCAGCCTGGTCTTCACGCCCGAGGCCCATGGCGACACCAGCCCCATCCGCCTGAGCATCCGCATCGAGGAGCCCCAGCCGGCGCAGATGGTGCTGCGCTTCACCTACGAGGCCCTGGCCAGCCAGACCGCCGAAGAGGCCTACTACAACGACTACCGCCACAGCGCCTGGCTGCACAACGACCGCGACATGGTGCGCACGCTGCGTCAGTGGTTGTCCGAAGACGGGTTGTGAGCTGCCGCGGCGGGCAGGCGCAGCGTGAAGCACGACCCTTCGCCGGCCTGGCTGCGCACCGAGATGCTGCCCTGCATGCGTTGCAGCAGCTGCTGGACGATGTAGAGGCCCAGCCCCGTGCCCTCGATGTTCGCCGAGGCGCGCGCCGGCCGCCGGAAGGGCTGGAACAACTCGGCTTGTTCGGCGGGTGTCAGACCGATGCCGCTGTCGGCGATGTCCACGACGATGTCCGCGCCGTCCGTGCGGGCGCTCACGCGCAGCTGACCGCCGGGGCGGTTGTACTTGCAGCCGTTGCTCAGCAGGTTGATGAGGACCTGTTGCAGGCGCTGCGGGTCGGCCCACACGGACAGGGGCTCGGCGGGCAGGTCGTCGGTGACTTGCACCTGCCGCTCCTGGCGCACCGTCTCGACCAGGGGCAGGCACTCGCGCAGCACCTGCTGCAGCGCCAGGGCGCGGGGCCGCATCGTCACCTCGCCGGCTTCGACCTTGCTCAGGTCGAGCACGTCCTCGACCAGGCCCAGCAGCTGGCGCCCGGCGTTCAGGATCCACTGCACCTGCTGGTGTTGCGGGGCCGACAGGCCGGTGCTGCGGTCCATGTCGAGCAGCTGCGCGAAGCCCAGGATGGCGTTGAGCGGGGTGCGCAGCTCGTGGCTCAGCCGTGACAGGAAGATGCGCTGGGCCGCGGCCACGCGCTCGGCCGCATCGCGCTGGCTCGTGGCCTGGGCCTGGGCGACTTCTTCCGTGACATCGCGCAGCACGCCCATGAGGTGCAGGCCGCCGTGGCGGGCGACGCGACCGGTGCTCTCGATGTGGCGTACGCCGCCATCGGGGCGGATGACACGGTAGCGCAGGGCGACGATGTGGCCTTGCTGGATGGCTTCGTCGAGCAGGCGGGCGGTGGCGTCGCGGTCGTCGGGGTGGGCGCACTGGCGCAGCGCCTGGCGGGCCAGGGTGAGGGCTTGTGCGGGCAGGCCGTTGAGTTCGGCCGCGCGGGCGTCCAGGGTGTAGCGGTCGCGCTCGACATCGAGGTCGAAGAGGCCCAGGCCCGATGCCGCCACGGCCAGCTCCCAGCGCTCCTGGGCCTGCTGCACCGCCTGGGCGTGGCGTTCGCGGCGGCGCAGGCTGCGGTGGGCGATCAGGGCGTAGGTCGCGGCCATCAGCAGGGTGGCGGCCAGCAGGCTGACCTGCAGGATGCGTTCGGTGAGGTGGGCGGCGGCGTTGAGGCTGCCGATGAAGCGCTTCTCCTGGGCCAGCAGGCGCTGGTTGAGGTCGCGGATGCGCCCTCGCAGCGCCGCGCGTTCGCCCTCCGGGGCGTTGGGCGGGGCGTGCTGGACATGGTCGGCCACCTGGCGCAACTCCGCCAGCAACTGGTCCCCGGCCACCCAGGCCTGCAGCGAGTCGCGGAAGATCCAGCTGTCGCCAAAGAGCCGGAAGAGGGTGACCATGCCGTCGATGTCGGCGGCCTGGTTGCCCCCGGCGAGCAGGCCGCGGCGGGCGGCATCGACATCGACGGGAGACCCCATCATGGCCTCGCGGGCGAGGCGGTCGCCATCGGGCACGCCCAGGGCGACTTCGAAGCGGATCAGGTCGCGGGCATCGCCCGATTGGACGAAGTCTTCGAGGGCCTGCACGGCGCTGCCGCGGGCCTTGGACCACAGGCTCTCGCCGGCCACGTAGGCGCGTGCCGCACCCAGCATCTGCAGGCTGCCCACGGCCAGGCAGCACAGCAGCGCCAGCACCAGCAGGGGCGGCGCCATGACGAGCCACCGCAAGCGGCGCTCCGTGCGCGGGCTGGCCGGGCCGTCAGCCTGGTCCTCGTGCATCTTGTGCGTGGCCTCCCTCAGGCATGCATCGAAACTTGAGCATGACGCACCGCCTCCCCCGGCGTCATAGGGGATTTCACAGGGGCGGTGCAGGCCTCAGAGCACAGGGTGGGGCAGGGCGACGATGGCGTCGCGGTGCTCGTGGCGGCCCACCCGCACGGCCGAGCGCAGCGCCGGCACGGCCGACTGCATGGCCCGGGCGTCGTTGCCCAGCGCGCGCACCACGCACAGCGCTGCGGGGCCGCAGGCGGCAAAGCGGCGCACATCGGCCGGCGTGAGCAGGCCGCCGATGGCCACCACGGGCACGGGGCTGTGGGCCAGCCACCAGCGCAGGTTGTCTTCGCCCTGGGGCTGCCAGGGCATGTCCTTGGTGGTGGTGGCCTGCACCGGGCCGCAGGCGATCAGGCTGGCGCCGCAGCCCACCGCGCGGGCCAGCTCCCACAGGCTGTGCGAGCTCAGGCCGAGCATGATGCGGTCGCGTTCGGCCAGCAGGCGGGCGCGGTCTTCGGCACTGAGCGCCTGCAGGTCTTCCTGCCCCAGGTGCACGCCCAGGCGGAAGCCGGGGGCCACGGCCATGCGTGGCGGCAGCGCGAGGGCGGCACGCCAGTGGTCGTTGATGAACAGCTGGGCACCGGCCTGCCCCGCGTGCGCCAGGCTGGCATCCAGCTGCTCTTCGAGGCCCTGCAGGCCCTTGTGGCGCAGCTGCACGCAGCCCAGCCCGCTGTCGAGCGCGCCGTGCAGCAGGTCGTGGGTGGGCAGGATGCCGTAGAGCCCGTCGGTGGGTGGGGTGAACGGGGCGAACAGCGGCGGCAGGACGCCCTCCTGCGGGGCGTGTCGGCGGGTGTCGTCGAGGGGCACGCTCAGCCGCCAGGGCAGCTCCTGGCCGAGGCCCAGCCAGGGCAGCGGTGCGCCACCCTGCGCGGGCCCGGTGGCAAAGCCCGCCAAGGCCTTGACCGGGCCGGCCCCCGCGCCGGCGGCGTGTCCCGCGGCCAGGGCGTGGCGGGTCAGCATGTGGGCCAGCACGATGGCATCGGTCTCGGCGTGGCCCAGGGCCCAGGCCGCGGCCACGCCGCTGGCGAAGGTGCAGCCGCTGCCGTGGTGGTGGGGCGTGTGCAGGCGCGGCGCGCACAGCCAGCCCTGTGCCTGCAGGGTGTCCAGCCAGTCCAGGCACCAGGCCTGGTCGTCGGGGCCCTGCACCTCGCGCGGGGCGTCACCGCCGGTGATGACGACGCTGCGCACGCCCAGAGCGCGCAACTCGGTGGCCAGCGCCGGCAAGTCGTCGCGCGGGCCGTCGTGGCCCCCGGAGCGGCCGAGCAGCAGGCGCGCTTCGGCGCGGTTGGGCGTGAGCACGGTGGCGCGCGGCAGCAGCCACTGGCGGTAGGCCTGGCGCACGGCTTCGTCGGCAAAGGCCTGGCCACCGGCCGAGGCGCCCAGCACCGGGTCGACCACCAGGGCCAGCTGGCGGTGCGGGTCGCCTCCCGCGGGGGTGCGGGCGCGGAAGTGGTCCACGCACTGCGCCACCAGGCGCACGGCGGCCACGCTGCCCAGCAGCCCGGTCTTGATGGCGCGCGGCGGCAGGTCTTCGGCCAGGGCCTGGAGCTGGGCTTGCAGCTGCGCTTCGGCCACGGGCATCACGGCGTCGACGCCTTGCGAGTGCTGGGCCGTCAGCGCTGCGGCCACCGGGCACAGGTGCACGCCCAGGGCGTCGGCGGCGCGCTGGTCGGCGCTCAGGCCGGCACCGCCGGCGGTGTCCAGGCCGGCGATGCTCCAGATGACGGGGCGGGAGGGGTTCATCGCGGGCTCACAGCAGCACGAAAGGTTGCCCACCCACCGGGGTGGTGGCCACGGCGACGTCGCTGGTGGGCATCAGGCCGGCGCGGAAGCCTTCGCGGCCCGCGAGCACGGCGTGGCGGAAAGCCGCGGCCATGCGCACCGGGTCGGCCGCTTGCGAGACGGCCGAGTTCAACAGCACCGCGTCCATGCCCAGCTCCATCGCGGCGGTGGCGTGCGAGGGCGCGCCCAGGCCGGCATCGACGATCAGCGTCAGACCGGGCAGGCGGGCGCGCAGGGTGCGCAGGGCCCAGGGGTTGAGCAGGCCGAGCCCCGAGCCGATGGGCGCGGCCCAGGGCATCAGCACCCGGCAGCCGGCGTCGATCAGGCGTTGTGCGCTGACCAGGTCGTCGGTGCAGTAGGGCAGCACCTCGAAGCCGTCGGCCACGAGCTGCCGCGCCGCCTCGACCAGCTCGAAGGGGTCGGGCTGCAGGGTCTGCTCGTCACCCACCACCTCCAGCTTGACCCAATGGGTGTCGAGCAACTCGCGCGACATGTGGGCCAGGGCGATGGCTTCGCGGGCGCTGCGGCAGCCCGCGGTGTTGGGCAGCAGGTGGGCGCCTTGCGAGCGGGCGGCCTCGCGGATGATCTGCACGAAGCCGTTGTCGCCGCTGCCGCCAGGCACGGCCAGGGTGCGCTTGAGGCCCAGGGTCAGCACCTCGCTGCCCGAGGCGACGATGGCCTCGTGCAAGGCCTGGGGCGAGGGGTGGCCGGCGGTGCCCAGCAGGAAACGGCTGTGCAGCACCGTGTCGCCGATGCGCCAGGTGTCTTGGGTTGCGGGTGCGGGCGAGGTGTCGGTGTGCGTGGGTTGGCTCATTGGGCTCATGGGCTCAGCCTCCGGTGATGGGTGAAAAGCACAGCACGGTGTCGCCGTCGTGCAGGACGTGGGTGGCGCGCGCATGCCGCGCCACGAACTGGCCATTCACGGCGGTTGCCACGGCAGCGCTGGCGGCGGCGGAGGAGGCATCTGCAGCGGCATCCGTGGTGGCATCGGTGGTGGCCGGATGCGATCGCGACAGCAAGACCGCCACCGCATCGGCCAGGCGGCTGCCCGCGGGCAGGGTCAGGGGGCCGTGGTCTGTGTGGATGGTGAGGGTGGTGGGCGTGCTCATGTGGTGGCGGCTCCCGATGCGGCCGCGGCGCCAGCGCAGGGCAGCGCGGCCAGGCCGAGCGCCTGCAAGGCCTGCTGCACCAGCGCCGGTCCCAGCAGCCAGCCGTGGCGGTACAGGCCGTTGAGGCGCAGCAGGCCGGCTTCGGTGTGGAGGTGCGGGCGGTGGTCGGGCAGGGCGGGGCGCAGGTTGGTGTCCAGCCGCAGGATGCGGGCCTCGGCCAGCGCGGGCAGGATGCTGTGGGCCGCGGCCATCAGCTCCACGGCGCTGCGCAGCGTCATGGGGTCGCGGTCCTCGGTTTCCAGCTCGCTGGCGCCGACCAGCACGCGCTCGCCCGGCCGCGGCACGATGTAGACGCGGTGGCGCGGGTGCAGCAGGCGCACCGGCCTCTGCAGGCGCACGCCGGGGGCGTGCAGCCACACCACCTCGCCGCGCACGCCGCGCACCGGCAGGGTCGGCCGCGCACCCACGCCGCGCACATCGCAGACCAGGTCGAAGGGCTGCGGCACGGTGCTCTGGCTGAGCCACACCGCGCCGGGCGAGAGTTCGCGCACCGCTTGCGCCCAGTGCCAACGCACGCCGACGGCATCGTCGTGCAGGGCCTGCATGGTGGCCACCGTGTCGATGTGGCCTTCGCCGGGCAGCAGCCAGGCTTGCAAGGGGCCGTTGCTGCCGTGCAGGTCGGGCTCCAGCGCCGCCAGCGCGGCCGTGTCCAGGGCTTGCGCCTGGGCTTCGGCGGGAAAGCCGGCGGCCTGCAATTCGCTGGGGCGGTCCAGGTGGGCCAGCATCCGCCGCGCTGCGCCCAGGTCGGCGCCGTGGGCCACCAGCAGGCTGCCGTTCTGGGCGAAGTGTGGCGCGACGTTTGGCGCGGTTGGCGATGCGCCAGGCAAGCCCTCCGCCAGGCACTGCGCGATGGCCCGCCAGTGCGCGATGCTCTGCCAGCCCAGCGCGGCCAGCGCGGGCTCGGCCGTCTCCAGCTCGGCCAGCGGGCTGAGCATGCCCGCAGCCGTGAAGCCGGCGGCGCCATGGCCATCGTGGGCCGGCCGGGCGTGCGGCGCCGGGTCGTAGACATGCACTTCGTGGCCCTGGCGCGAGAAATGCCAGGCCAGCAAGCGCCCCAGCAGGCCTGCGCCTGCGATGCCGATGCGCAGCGTGCTCATGGCCTCAGACCGGCTGGATGGGGATGTACAGCTCGCCGCCGACTTCCTTGAACTCGGCCGACTTGGTGGCCATGCCGCGGGTGAGGGCCTCGCCTTCGCCCACGCCCTGTGCTGCGGCAAACTCCCGCACTTCCTGCGTGATCTTCATCGAGCAGAACTTCGGCCCGCACATCGAGCAGAAGTGCGCCACCTTGGCCGCGTCCTTGGGCAGCGTCTCGTCGTGGAAGTCGCGCGCGGTTTCGGGGTCCAGGCCCAGGTTGAACTGGTCCTGCCAGCGGAAGTCGAAGCGGGCCTGCGAGAGCGCATCGTCGCGCGCCCGCGCACCCGGGTGGCCCTTGGCGATGTCGGCCGCGTGCGCCGCGATCTTGTAGGCGATCAGCCCCTGCTTGACGTCGTCGCGGTTGGGCAGGCCCAGGTGCTCCTTCGGGGTCACGTAGCACAGCATGGCCGTGCCCATCCAGCCGATCATGGCCGCGCCGATGGCCGAGGCGATGTGGTCGTAGCCCGGCGCGATGTCGATGGTCAGCGGCCCCAGCGTGTAGAAGGGCGCCTCGTGGCAGTGCTTCAGCTGCTCGTCCATGTTGGCCTGGATCAGGTGCATGGGCACGTGGCCGGGGCCTTCGATGATCGTCTGCACATCGTGCTGCCAGGCGATCTGCGTGAGCTCGCCCAGCGTGCGCAGCTCGGCGAACTGGGCCTCGTCGTTGGCGTCCGACAGGCAACCCGGGCGCAGGCCATCGCCCAGCGAGAACGTCACGTCGTACGCCTTCATGATCTCGCAGATGTCCTCGAAGTGCGTGTAGAGGAAGTTCTCTTTGTGGTGGGCGATGCACCACTTCGCCAGGATCGAGCCGCCGCGCGAGACGATGCCCGTGCGCCGGTTGGCCGTCAGGTGGATGAAGGGCAGGCGCAGGCCGGCGTGGATGGTGAAGTAGTCCACGCCCTGCTCGGCCTGCTCGATCAGGGTGTCTCGGAAGATGGCCCAGGTGAGGTCTTCGGCCACGCCGCCGACCTTTTCGAGCGCCTGGTAGATGGGCACGGTGCCGATGGGCACGGGGCTGTTGCGCACGATCCAGTCGCGGGTGGTGTGGATGTGCTTGCCGGTGGACAGGTCCATCACCGTGTCGGCGCCCCAGCGGATCGACCACACCAGCTTCTCGACCTCTTCCTCGATGGAGGACGTCACCGCCGAGTTGCCGATGTTGGCGTTGACCTTCACCAGGAAGTTGCGGCCGATGACCATCGGCTCCAGTTCGGTGTGGTTGATGTTGGCCGGGATGACGGCGCGGCCGCGGGCGACTTCGTCGCGCACGAACTCGGGCGTGATCTCGCGCGGGATGGCCGCGCCCATGGGGTTGCCGCGCAGGCGGGCTTCGCGTTCGGCGTTGTCGCCGTGCTTGGCGCGCCAATCTTCTGCCAGATCCAGCCGGCGCTGGTTCTCGCGCAGCGCGATGAATTCCATCTCCGGCGTGACGATGCCTTGCCGCGCGTAGTGCATCTGCGTGACGTTGTGGCCGCCACCGATGCCACCGAGCCCCCGGCGCGGCTGGCGCTGCAGGCCCCGGGCGGCGTCGCGCAGCGCGGCCATGCGCGCGTCGTGGCGTTCCCCCTCCTTCAGGCCGTCGTCCACCGCCTGGATGGCGCGGCCCTCGTAGGCCTCGGTGTCGCCGCGCGCCAGGATGGCGGCCTCGCGCACCGCCGGCAGGCCGCGGGTGACGTCGATGGCCACGTTCGGGTCGGTGTAGGGGCCGGAGCAGTCGTACAGAGAGACGCACTCGCCGTTGCTCAACGACACCTCGCGCATGGGCACGCGCACGCCGCCGTGGCTGCCCTCGATGTAGACCTTGCGTGAGGCGGGCAGGGGTTCGCGCGTCAGGCGGGTGCGGTCATGGATCGACTCGGCATCGACGGCGGCGGGGATCAGGTCGGGGGCATTCATCGCAGGCTCTCCTCGGGCAGGTGGTGACACATGCTCCGAGGGCGCCAGACGGCCTTGCGCGGATGCGGGAGGAGGGGGTGGTGGACGCCAGTTTGGCGCATCGGGGGGAGCGCCAAGCGAAGCGGCCGCCCCCGGTCACGCGCCACGAGGGGCCAGACGGGACAGCTCTTCTTTCGCCGGTATGAGCCGGATCAAGTTCAACGGGTTCGGTGCTTCACCATCTCAGCGTCGCTGTGCGGGCTTTCGCCTGCACGGGACACACCCCGGAGCAGCGCGCAGTGTAGCGCCACGGCCGCCGCGGTGGCGGATCACCGGGGAAGGCGCTGTGGGTATGCGGCCGGGTAGGCCACCGGATATGCCACCGGGTAGGCCGCCTCTGCCGACAGGCCCCGCCCCGGACGCAGCGAGGTGCGCAGCACGGTGGGGTCGGTGTCGGTGGACGTTGGCCGCCCGGTGCGGGGGAGGCGGGACAGGGGAGGCTCGGGCTGCGGCTCGGGCGAGGAGGCCTGACGCACCCAGTCGCCGCGTGCCGCAGAGGGCGTGCCCACGGCATCGCTCAGGCCGGTCCGCTCGCGGGGCGAGCCGGCGAGGGTCAGCAACAGGGCCAGGGGGGCGATGGCGAAAAGAGGGCGCATGTCAGGGGTGCTGCTCGGGGGCTGCGGCGGCTGTGCAGGCCGACGGCGCCAGTGTAGGCAGGGCCTGGCGGCGTGCGTCCCCCCGGCACAAGGGGCTCCCCCCTCAAGAACGGGAGTACGCGCGACATCGCATGGGCAGGATCCGGCCAGGCGTGGCAGCGGCCTCAATGCGGGCGCGTCGGGCGCCATCGCACCGCTTGCGCCGAGCCGGGCGGCAGGGCGCGGCGCTCGCTGCGGTGATCCCGCAGGGGCGTGTCCTGGCCCGTGCCGCAACCCGAGCAACTGCTGCAGCCGCCGGACGCGTCCGAGCCCGCGGGGCCGCTGCCGCAGGCCGAGGTCGGGCGCGTGCGTCGCGGCCACCAGCGCCGCACCAGGTAGGCCAGGGCGAGCAGGCCCAGACCGAGCGTGACCCAGGCTTGCCAGTCCCAGACGGGCCAGGCGTGTGCGGTGGTGGCGTTCATGGTGTGTCCTTGGGGTCACCAACCGAGTGCGCGTGCACCGTGGTAGACCACGAAGGACGCGGCATAGGCCAGCGCGAACAGGTAGCCCAGCAGCACCAGCGGCATGCGCCAGCCATTGGTTTCGCGCTTGACCACGATGACCGTGGACAGGCACTGCGGCGCGAACACGTACCAGGTCATCAGCGACAGGGCCGTGGGCAGGCTCCAGGCGTGGCCGATGAGCTGCACCAGGGCACTGGAGAGCTCATCGCCCGTCTGCGACATGGCGTAGACCGTGCCCAGCGCGGCCACGGCCACCTCGCGCGCGGCCATGCCCGGCACCAGGGCGATGCAGATCTGCCAGGTGAAGCCAATCGGCGCGAACACCACCTCCAGCGCGCGGCCCAGCATGCCCGCCAGGCTGTACTGGATGGCCGGGCCCGTGGCACCTGCCGGCGGCGCCGGGAAGTTCGAGAGGAACCACAGCACGATCATCAGCGCCAGGATGATGCCGCCCACGCGCTGCACGAAGGTGCGGCCGCGCTCCCACAGGCCCAGCGCCAGGTTGCGCAGGTGGGGCACGTGGTAGTCGGGCAGCTCCATCAGCAGGGGCTGGGCGGTGCTTTGCTTCATGAAGCGCTTGAGCACCAGGGCCACCGCCATGGCCGAGACGATGCCCGCCATGTACAGGCCGAACAGCACCAGGCCCTGCAGGTTGAACAGGCCGGCCACCTCGCGGTCGGGGATGAAGGCGGCGATCAGCATGGCGTACACCGGCAGGCGCGCCGAGCAGGTCATCAGCGGCGCGATCAGGATGGTGACGAGGCGGTCGCGCGGGTCGGCGATGGTGCGCGTGGCCATGATGCCCGGCACCGCGCAGGCAAAGCTGGACAGCAGCGGGATGAAGGCGCGGCCGGACAGGCCCACGCTGGCCATGATGCGGTCGAGCAGGAAGGCCGCGCGCGGCAGGTAGCCCGAATCCTCCAGGGCCAGGATGAAGCCGAAGAGGATGAGGATCTGCGGCAGGAAGACGAGCACGCTGCCCGCCCCGCCGATCACGCCTTCGATCAGCAGGCTGCGCAGCATGCCTTCGGGCATGTGGGCCTTGAGCAGGTCGCCGAGCTGGCCCATGCTGGCATCGATGAAGTCCATGGGTGCCTGCGCCCAGCTGAACACGGCCTGGAAGACCAGGAACATCAGCGCGGCCAGGATGAGCGGCCCGAACACCGGGTGCAGCACGTGGCGGTCCAGCCGCGCGGTCAGCGGCGAGACGTGGTCGGGCATGGTCACGCAGGCGGCCAGCAGCTGGCCCACGCGTTGGTGGGTGGCTTCCACCGGGGTGTTGGCGATGCGCTCCAGCGGGCGCGGGGTGCTCGGCGCCGGCAGGTGGGTCCAGTCGAGGGCGTCGAGCTGGGCCAGCAGGGCGCGTTCGCCACCGGCGCGCACGGCCACGGCCTCGACCACGGGGATGCCGAGTTCGGCCTGCAGCCGCGCGGTATCGATGTGGATGCCGCGGCGCGCGGCCAGGTCCATCATGTTGATGGCCAGCACCATGGGCACGCCCAGGGTCTGCAACTCCAGCACCATGCGCAGGTTCAGGCGCAGGTTGGTGGCATCGACCACGCAGACCAGGCCCACGGGCGCGGACTCGTCCACCCGCGCACCGGCGATCACGTCGCGGGTGATGGCCTCGTCGGGCGTGGCGGCCAGCAGGCTGTAGGCGCCGGGCAAATCCAGCACGCGCCAGGCCTGGCCCTTGGGCGAGACGAACTGGCCTTCCTTGCGCTCCACCGTCACGCCGGCGTAGTTGCCGACCTTCTGGCGCGCGCCCGTCAGGCGGTTGAACAGGGCGGTCTTGCCGCAATTGGGGTTGCCCACCAGGGCGATCAGCGGGGTGGCCGATGCGGCGGGCAGGGGCGGGCGGGCGGGGGACACGGTCGCCATGGGGCGCTCCTGGGGCGCGGCCGTCAGGCCGGCACGACTTCGATCAGCGAGGACTCCAGCTTGCGCATGGCGAAGGTGCTGGTGCCCACGCGCACGGCCAGCGGGCCGTGGCCGAAGAACACCCGGCGCAGCACCTGCACGCGCTCGCCCGGCACGAAGCCCAACTCCATCAGCCGCCGCTTGAGGGCGCCGCCATCGTGTCCGGTGTTCTGGACGTGGCGGATCGTGGCCACGGTGCGCACGGGCAGCTTGTCCAGGGTGGTGACCGGCTGCGGGGGGTGTGGCGCGTGCAGCGCAGGGCCGTGGGCGTGCGTGGGGTGCGATCTCATGCAGCCATTGTGACCAAAATGAGAACGATTCGCAACGCGATGCGCTTGATTCAGGTCAGGGCGCCGCGCGGAACCCGCAGATCGGGGTGAGGGTGGGCCCGCAGGGCGGCGGCACCGCGGTGGCCCCGGGTCAACCCGGGTTCACGAAGCGAAATTCCTCAACTTCCACTTCCAGACCCATCCGCAGGTCTTTGATTCATAAGGACTTTTTTTCACCATTTTTCGTCCCAAATCGCGCCTAAGTCTTTGATTTCATTGAGTTTTTTTTCGCTTCTTCCTTGTTTCAGGGGTGGGGATCGGGTAAAGTGGGATTTAGTGCAAATTCGTGGGGTTTTGTGTGAGTCTGATCTTTCAAGGTGCATCAGCGCTGTCGCTGGACGCCAAGGGCCGCCTGGCGGTCCCGGCGCGCCATCGCGACGCCCTGGCCGCCTTGTGCAGCGGTCAACTCACCCTCACCAAGCACCCGGAAGGTTGCCTGATGGTCTTCCCCCGTCCCGCGTGGGAAGCCTTCCGTGACAAGGTCGCGGCCCTGCCCATGTCGGCCTCTGGCTGGAAGCGCATCTTCCTGGGCAATGCCATGGACGTGGAGGTCGATGCCTCCGGGCGCGTGCTGGTGTCGCCCGAGTTGCGCGCCGCCGCCGGCCTGAGCAAGGACGTCATGCTGCTGGGCATGGGCAGCCATTTCGAGCTGTGGGACGCCCAGCGCTACGCCGCGCACGAGGCCGAAGTCATGGCCCAGGCCATGCCCGACGCCCTGCAGGACTTCACCTTCTGATCGGACGCGACGGTGAACGCACCTTGGCAGCACCACACCGTCCTGCTGCACGAGGCGGTCGATGCCTTGTGGGATGAGGCCGCCGGTCCGCTCCCCGGTGGCGTCTACGTCGATGCCACTTTCGGCCGCGGCGGGCACTCGCGCCTGATCCTCTCCAGGCTGGGGCCGGGTGCGCGCCTGATCGCGCTGGACCGCGATCCCGAGGCCATCGCCCACGCCACCCAGGGCCCCAACGCCATCACCGACCCGCGCTTCCAGATCGTCCATGCGCCGTTCTCGTCCTGGGGCGAGGTGCTGCGCGACCTGGGGTGCGAGCAGGTGCAGGGCATCCTGATGGACATCGGGGTGTCCTCGCCGCAGATCGACAACCCCGAGCGCGGTTTCAGCTTCCGCTTCGATGCGCCGCTGGACATGCGCATGGACACGACCCAGGGCATGAGCGCGGCCGACTTCCTGGCCCAGGCCACGGTCGATGAAATCGCCGAGGTCATCCGCACCTATGGCGAGGAACGCTTTGCCGGCCCGATCGCCCGCGCCATCGTGGCCCGCCGCGAAGAAGGCCAGCCGCTGCAGACCACGGGCGAGTTGCAGGCCTTGGTGGCGCGCTGCGTGAAGACCCGCGAGTTCGGCCAGGACCCGGCCACGCGCACCTTCCAGGCCCTGCGCATCCAGGTCAACCGCGAGCTGGGCGAGCTGGAAGACGCGCTGGACGCGGCCCTGCGGATGCTGGCCCCTGGCGGCCGCCTGGCGGTCATCAGCTTCCATTCGCTGGAAGACCGCATCGTCAAGACCTTCATCGCCCGCCACAGCAAGGAAGAAGTCGACCGCCGCGTGCCGTTTGCGCAGGCGCGCCCGCTGCTGCTGAGCGCGGTGGCGCGCATCAAGCCGTCCGACGACGAGGTGTCTGCCAACCCGCGCTCGCGCTCGGCGGTGCTGCGCGTGGCCGAGCGCACGGACGTGGCCTGGTCGCCCGAGCTGGTGGCGGCGGCTTCGCCTGCGGCCCAGAGGAGTGCGGGCAAGAAGGTGGCGGGCAAGGCTGCAGGCAAGGCGCCCGCCCGCAAGGGGGGTCGCAAATGATGTTGCGCCTCAACCTGCTGCTGACCGTGGTGCTGCTGGCCTGCTGTGTCTGGCTGATCCGCACCAGCCACGAGTCGCGCCGCCTGTTCGTCGAGCTGGAAAAGGCGCAGAACGAATCGCGCGAGCTGCAGATCGACTACGAGCGCCTGGAGGTCGACAAGCGCGCCCAGGCCACGCCCCTGCGCGTCGAGCGCCTGGCCCGCGAGAAGCTGCGCATGTTCGGCAACAGCCCGGCGGTGACGCACTATGTCAGCGCCTCGGCGTCGGGGGGCGATGTGGCCTCCGCGCCGGCCGTGTCGGCATCCGCATCGGCATCGGCAGGAGGCGCCCGGTGAGCCGCGTCGCCGATTTCTGGCGCAGCCTGCGCGGCCAGCCCCGTCGCCAGGGGGCCACGGCCATGCCGACGGTGCGCTACGCGACCAGCCCGCTGCTGGCCTCGCGCACGCCGCCCTGGCGCGTGAAGTTCATGATCGGCGGCATCGGCCTGGGCTTTGCCGTGCTGATCGGGCGCGCGGCCTGGATCCAGATCGTCCACAACGACTTCTACCTGCAGCAAGGCGCCAGCCGCTACGAGCGCCGCATCGAGCTGCAGGCGAACCGCGGCCGCATCCTCGACCGCAATGGCGAGCTGCTGGCATCGAGCGTGCCGGCGCCCTCGCTGTGGGCCATCCCCAAGGACCTGGAGGCCTCGGACGCCGACCTGCGCAAGCTCGCCAGGCTGCTGGGCATGCCGGTGGCCGACCTGAAAAAGCGCCTGGGCAGCAACCCCAATTTCGTGTGGCTGCGCCGCAAGGTCGAAGACGGCGTGGCCCAGCAGGTTGCCGCGCTCAAGATCAAGGGCGTCTATGAGCTGCGCGAGGCGCGCCGGCAGTACCCCGAGGGCGAGTCGGCGGCGCACATCGTGGGCTTCACCAACATCGAAGACGAGGGCCAGGAAGGCGTCGAGCTGGCCTACCAGAAGCAGCTGGCCGGTCGCGACGGTTCGCGTCACGTCATCAAGGACCGCCTGGGCCGGCCGGTCGAGTCGGTGGGGGACATGGTGCCGGCGGTGGACGGGCAGTCGATCCGCCTGGCCATCGACGCCAAGGTCCAGTTCTACGCCTACCAGCGCATCCGCGACGCCGTGCTGCAGCACAAGGCCAAGGCCGGCAGCGTGGTGGTGCTGGACGCCGTGGCCGGCGAGGTGCTGGCCCTGGCCAACGTGCCCAGCTACACGCCGGACGACCGCCGCAACCTGACCGGCGCGCAGTTGCGCAACCGTGCCCTGACCGACACCTTCGAGCCGGGCTCGACCATGAAGCCCATCGTGGTGTCGCTGGCGCTGGACACCAAGCGCGTGCGGCCGGACACGCTCATCTCCACGGCGCCGGGGCGCCTGACCATCGACGGCTCGACCATCTCCGACTCGCACGCGCACGGCGACCTGACGGTCGAACAGGTCATCCAGAAGTCGAGCAACGTGGGCACGGCCAAGCTGGCCCTGCAGATGCAGCCGCGCGAGATGTGGGAGATCTTCACCGCCGTGGGCCTGGGTCAGAAGCCGCAGATCGGCTTCCCTGGCGCGGTGACCGGGCGCCTGCGGCCGTACAAGTCCTGGCGCCGCATCGAGCAGGTCACCATGAGCTATGGCTACGGCCTGTCGGCCAGCCTGTTCCAGCTGGCGCAGGCCTACACCATCTTCGCCACCGACGGCGAACTCATCCCCATGACCATGCTCAAGCGCGATGGCGCCGCGGATGCCGGCGGCGCGCGCAAGGCGGCCCAGGGCGGCGCGGGCGAGGGGCCGCGCCCGGTGCTGGCGTTCAAGACGGCCTTCCGCCCGGGCAGCGAGGACGAGGCCATGCCGCAGCCCCTGGGTGAGCCCACGCAGGTGCATGGCGTGCGCGTGATCACGCCCGACACCGCCCGCGCGGTGCGCAAGATGCTCAACCTGGCGACGCTGTCGGGCGGCACGGCCCCCAAGGCCCAGACCATGGGCTACAGCGTGGGTGGCAAGACCGGCACGGCGCACAAGGTCGAGGGGCGTGGCTACTCCGGCAACAAGTACCGCGCCTGGTTCGTCGGCATCGCGCCGATCAGCAAGCCCCGCATCGTCGTGGCGGTGATGGTGGACGAGCCCAGCAACGGGGTGTATTACGGTGGCGAGGTGGCTGCGCCGGTGTTCAGCCAGGTGGTGCAGCAGACCTTGCACCGCCTGGGCGTCGTGCCCGACATGGAAGTGCAGTCGCAGATCCTGAGCAACGTTGCCGCCGAGGTGGAGAGCTTCTGATGGCCGCGAACCTCGCCTCCCTGCGTGACACCACCGAAGCCCTGGCCTGGCTGCGCCAGCAGGGCGTGGCCGAGCTGACCGTGGACAGCCGGGCCGTCGCGGCGCTGGCCCAGGGCGTGCCGGCGGGCCAGGGTGTGGCGTTCATCGCCTGGCCGGGCGCAGCCCGCGACGGGCGTGCCTTCGTGGCCCAGGCCCTGCAGGACGGCGCGCGCGCCTGCCTGGTCGAGGCCGAGGGCGTCGAGGCGTTCGACTTCTCCGCGGTGGCGCAGGCGTCGCCGGGGCGCATCGCCTGCGTGCCCGGCCTGAAGGCCCGCAGCGCCGAGATCGCCCACGGCTTCTACGGCGAGCCCAGCGCCGCGCTGAACGTGGTGGCGGTGACGGGCACCAATGGCAAGACGTCGACCGCGTGGTGGACCGCGCAGGTCCTGCAGGCGCTGGGCCAGCCCTGTGGCGTGGTCGGCACCCTGGGTGTGGGGCAGGTGCGGGACGGCGGCATCGTGCACACCGGCCTGACCACGCCCGACCCCATCACCCTGCACCGCACCTTCGGCCAGTTCCTGCGGCAGGGCCTGAAGGCGGCGGCCATCGAGGCTTCGTCCATCGGCATCGAGGAGTTGCGCCTGCACGCCACGCACATCGCCGTGGCCCAGTTCACCAACTTCACGCAGGACCACCTCGACTACCACGGCGACATGGCCGGCTACTGGCAGGCCAAGCGCCGCCTGTTCGACTGGCCGGGCCTGCGCGCCGCCGTCATCAACCTCGATGACCCGATGGGCCGCGAGTTGCTGGCCCATGCGCAGGCGCGCGGCCTCGACGCGTGGGGCCATGCCGTGGCGGGTGCCGCGGATGCCCGGGATGCCGACTCGGCCCGCCTGCAGGCCCGCGCCGTGCAGCACCTGCCCGAGGGCGTGGCCTTCACGGTGGTCGAGCGCGCGCCGGTGTCCGGCGAGGTGCTGGCCGAAGCGCGCGTGGTGGCCCCGGTCATCGGCGCGTTCAATGTGGCCAACCTGCTGGCCGTGCTGGGTGCGGCGCGCGCCTCGGGGGCTTCGCTGGCCGATGCCGCGGCGGCCTGCGCGCACCTGCTGGCCGTGCCCGGTCGCATGCAGCGCGTCGCCGCTGCGGCCGAGCCGGCTGTTGCGGCGGCCCAGCCCCTGGTGGTGGTGGACTACGCCCACACGCCCGATGCGCTGGAGAAAGCCCTGAGCGCCTTGCGCCCCGTGGCCCAGGCCCGCGGCGGCCGGCTGTGGTGCGTGTTCGGCTGTGGTGGCGACCGCGACCCGATCAAGCGGCCGGCCATGGGCGCCACCGCCGACCGCCATGCCGACCGCGTCGTGCTGACCAGCGACAACCCGCGCAGCGAGGCGCCGTGCTTCATCCTGTCGCAGATCCTGGCCGGCGTGCCGGGCCGCGACGGGGTGGATGTGATCGAGGACCGCCGCGCGGCCATCGTCCATGCGGTTTCGCAGGCCGGTGCCAAGGACGTCGTGCTGCTGGCCGGCAAGGGCCACGAAACCACGCAGGACGTGGCGGGCGTGAAGACGCCGTTTTCCGATGTGGACGAGGCGGCCGCGGCCCTGGCGGCGCGTGCGGCATCGGCCGCCGCGACGGGCGGAGGTGCCGCATGAGCGAGGTGCCCACGATGATGACCCTGGGCCTGGCCCATGCCCTGCTGCCCGGCTCCGTCCTGCACGGCGACCCGGCCACGCCGATCGCGCGGGTGCACACCGACACCCGCACCCTGCAGGCCGGTGACCTGTTCCTGGCCCTGCGCGGCGAGCGCTTCGACGCCCACGACTTCCTGCCGCAGGCCGCGCAGTCGGGCGCCGTGGCCGTGATCGGCCAGCGCGGTGTGGCCGAGTGCGGGCTGCCGGGCCTGAGCGTGCCCGACACGCGCGCGGCCCTGGGGCTGCTGGCCGCGGGCTGGCGCGCGCGCTTCGACATCCCGCTGGTGGCGGTGACCGGCAGCAACGGCAAGACCACGGTGACACAGATGGTGGCGTCCATCCTGCGCGCCTGGATGGCTTCGCAGGGCGATGCCGAAGCCGCCCTGGCCACCGCCGGCAACTTCAACAACGACATCGGCGTGCCGCTGACCCTGCTGCGCTTGCGCGAAGGCCGGCACCGCTGCGCCGTGGTCGAGCTGGGCATGAACCATCCCGGCGAGATCGCCCAGCTGGCCGCCATGACGGCGCCCACGGTGGGCCTGGTCAACAACGCGCAGCGCGAGCACCAGGAGTTCATGCACACGGTCGAGGCCGTGGCGCGCGAGAACGGCGCGGTGCTGCAGTCGCTGTCGCGCACCGGTGTGGCCGTCTTCCCTGCCGACGATGTGCACACGCCGGTCTGGCGCGAGCTGGCCCACGGCTGCCGCGTCATCGACTTCGCGGGCGGTGCGTCCGCGGCCGCCGCCAGTGCCGTGACCGGCGCAGCCACCTGGCAGCCCACGCCCGCGCCGCACTGGCAGATCCGACTGCGCACGCCGCTCGGCGACGCCGATGTGTCCATGGCCATGGCCGGCGAGCACAACGTGCGCAACGCCCTGGCCGCCGCGGCCGCGGCCCTGGGAGCGGGCGTGCCGCTGTCGGCCATCGCCGCGGGCCTGCAGGCCTTCGAGCCGGTCAAGGGCCGATCGCAGCTGCGCCAGGCCACGCTGAACGGTCGTCCCGTCACCCTCGTGGACGACAGCTACAACGCCAACCCCGACTCCGTGCGCGCCGCCATCGACATGCTGGCCGGCCTGCCGGGCCCGCACTGGCTGGTGCTGGGCGACATGGGCGAGGTTGGTGACCAGGGGCCGGCCTTCCACGAAGAGGTCGGCGCCCATGCCGTCGCGTGCGGCATCGCCCACATCTGGACGGCCGGGGCCTTGTGCGCCCATGCGGCCGAGGCTGCGCGTGCCCCTGCCCCTGCCCCTGCCGACACAGGCGCCGAGGCCTTCGCCGGTCCGTCCGTTCGCCATTTCGACAGCGCTGCCGACATCGTGGCCGCGCTGTCCGGCGCCGAGCCCGCCCCGCAGGTGGCCTCGGTGCTGGTCAAAGGATCCCGCTTCATGAAGATGGAACAAGTCGTCGCCACCCTGATCGGAGGTGCCCATGCTGCTTAGTCTCGCGCTGTGGCTGCAAGGACTGCACCCTGAATGGGGCTTCCTGCGCGTTTTCCAGTACCTGACCTTCCGCTCGGTGATGGCGGCCATGACGGCCCTGCTGATCGGGCTGCTGCTGGGCCCCTGGGTGATCCGCAAGCTCACCGAGCTGAAGATCGGCCAGCCCATCCGCGAGTACGCGATGGCCAGCCACCTGAGCAAGCGCGGCACGCCGACCATGGGCGGCGCGCTCATCCTGCTGAGCATCGGCCTGTCGACGCTGATGTGGTTCGACTGGTCCAACCGCTTCGTCTGGATCGTGATGATCGTCACCACCGGCTTCGGCCTGATCGGCTGGAGCGACGACTGGCGCAAGGTGGTCAACAAGGACCCCGAGGGCATGCCCTCGCGCGAGAAGTACTTCTGGCAGAGCGTCATCGGCCTGATCGCGGCCATCTACCTGGCCTTCAGCGTCTCCGAGACGAACAACCTGCGCGTCATCGAGCTGTTCTTCCGCTGGATCGCCTCGGGCTTCAGCAACGACCTGCCCCCGAAGGCCGACCTGATCGTGCCTTTCTTCAAGACCGTGAGCTACCCGCTGGGCGTGTGGGGCTTCATGGCGCTGACCTACATCGTCATCGTGGGCAGCTCCAACGCGGTCAACCTGACCGATGGCCTCGACGGCCTGGCCATCATGCCGGCCGTGCTGGTGGCGGCCTCGCTGGGCATCTTCTGCTACGTCACGGGCAACGCCGTGTTCGCCAGGTACCTGCTGCTGCCGCACATCCCGGGCGCGGGTGAGCTGCTGGTGTTCTGCGCGGCCATGGCCGGGGCCGGGCTGGCCTTCCTGTGGTTCAACGCCTACCCGGCGCAGGTCTTCATGGGCGACGTCGGGGCGCTGGCCCTGGGCGGGGCGCTGGGCACCATCGCCGTCATCGTGCGCCAGGAGATCGTGCTGTCCATCATGGGCGGCGTCTTCGTGCTGGAGGCCCTGTCGGTGATGCTGCAGGTGAGCTGGTTCAAATACACGAAGAAGAAGTACGGCGAGGGCCGCCGCATCCTGCTGATGGCGCCGCTGCACCACCACTTCGAGAAGTCCGGCTGGAAAGAGACGCAGGTGGTGGTCCGCTTCTGGATCATCACCATGCTGCTGTGCCTGGTCGGCCTGTCCACCCTCAAGCTGCGTTGACGAGAGGGCCTGAAGATGCACTACCTGCGTGACCTCACCGTGCTGATCCTGGGTCTGGGCGACTCCGGCCTGGCCATGGCGCGCTGGTGCGCCCGCTGCGGCGCCACCGTGCACGTGGCCGACACCCGCGCGCAGCCGCCGCAGGCCGCCACCCTGGCCGCCGACGTGCCGTCCGCGCGCCTGCACCACGGCCTGAGCCCGGCCCTGCTGGAGGGCGTGAAGCTGGTGCTCAAGAGCCCGGGCCTGGTGCCCGCCTCGCCGGACGTGGCGCCGCTGCTGGCCGAGGCCGATGCGCGCGGCATCCCGGTGCGCGGCGAGCTCTCGCTGTTCGCCACGGCCCTGGCCGACCTGAAAGCCGAGATGGGCTATGCGCCCAAGGTGGTGGCCATCACCGGCACCAACGGCAAGACGACGACGACCTCGCTGACGGCCCAGCTCATCGAGCGCACCGGCCTGCGCGTGGGCCTGGCCGGCAACATCGGACCGACCCTGCTGGACACCCTGCGCCTGGCGCTGGAGCAGGAGCCGACCCGCCTGCCCGAGGTGGACGAGGCCGAGGCCCTGCAGCACGCCACCGACGCCAACATGCTGCCCGAGGAGCTGTCCGAAGCGCCGTCCCCCGCGGTCCCCGCTGTGGATGGGGCCGACGCCCTGCCCGAATCTGCCGAGCCGCCGCTGCCCGTGGGCGAGGAAGGCGACCCGGTCGCTGAGGCCGAGCCGCGTGCCTCCGCCCTGGCCGACGATGCCGAAGCCGCCGACGTGCCCCTGGTCCGGCTCACCCCGCCGCCGCCGGCCGCGCCGACCTTCGAGGTGCTGCCCCAGGCCTGGGTGCTGGAGCTCTCCAGCTTCCAGCTCGACGGCGTCAACCACTTCGAGCCCGATGCGTCCGTGGTGCTCAACGTCACCCAGGACCACCTGGACTGGCACGGCAGCATGGTGGCCTATGCCGAGGCCAAGTCGCGCATCTACGGCCACCACGCGACCATGGTGATCAACCGCGACGAGCCGCTGGTCGAGGCCATGATCCCGGCGCCCGAGGTCATCAAGTCCGGCGTGCGGGGCCGCCCGGCGCGCGTGGTGCACCGCAAGGTGGTGCGCTTCGGCCTGGAGGCGCCGCGGGCCCCGGGCGACTTCGGCCTGGTGGTCGAATCGGGCATGGCCTGGCTGGTGCGCGCCATGGAGGCCGACCCGACCCTCAAGCGCGGCAAGGGCAAGGGCGCCCAGACCGAAGACGACGAGATCATCCTGCAGCGCCTGATGCCGGCCGACGCCCTGCGCATCCGCGGCCGCCACAACGCCTCCAACGCCCTGGCGGCGCTGGCCCTGGCCACGGCCATCGGCTGCCCGTTGGCGCCCATGCTGCACGGCCTGCGCGAGTACCGCGGCGAGCCGCACCGCGTCGAGCACGTGATGACGCTGCGTGGTGTAGACGCCATCGACGACAGCAAGGGCACCAACGTGGGCGCCACCGTGGCCGCCCTGCAGGGCCTGGGCGCCGACCTGTCGCCCGGCAAGCTCTGCCTGATCCTGGGCGGCGATGGCAAGGGCCAGGACTTCGCCCCGCTGCGCGCACCCGTGGGCCGCTTCGCCCGTGCCGTGGCCCTGATCGGCCGCGATGCCGACGCCATCGGCGAGGTGCTGGCCGACGTGCAGACGCCGGCGGGCGAGCCCGTTTTGCTGCAGCGCTGCGACAGCCTCGAAGCGGCCACGCGCTGGGCCTACGAGCAAGCCAGCGAAGGCGATGCCGTGCTGCTGAGCCCGGCCTGCGCCAGCCTGGACATGTTCCGCAACTACGCCCACCGCGCCGAGGTCTTCGTGCAGACCCTGCAGGCGCTTGCCTCCGACCTGGGAGACATCGCATGAGCGCTGCCGCCGACCGCCGCTCGCCCCTGGCCGCCGCCCTTGGCTGGCTGGGTGCGGCCGTGCGCGGCCTGCGCGGCGAGCGCGACAGCGAAGGCGGCCCCCTGCCGGTGCGCGACTTCGTCAACGTCAGCACCGCCCAGCCCTCGCGCCTGATGGGCTTCGACCAGACCCTGGTGTGGGTCACGGTGGGCCTGCTGCTGGCCGGCCTCATCATGGTCTACTCGGCCACCATCGGCCTGCCCGACAGCCCGCGCTTCGCCAACTACTCGCCCACGCACTTCGTCACCCGCCACCTGATGTCCATCGCCATGGCCATCGCGGTGTCGGCCGTGGTCACGCAGATCCCCATGGCCACCTGGGAGCGCGTCGCCCCCTGGCTGTTCGTGCTCTCGCTGGTGCTGCTCATCCTCGTGCTGATCCCGCACGTGGGCAAGGTGGTCTACGGCGCGCGGCGCTGGCTGCCGCTGGGCATCATGAACTTCCAGCCCTCGGAGCTGGCCAAGCTCGCCATCACGCTGTATGCCTCGGACTACATGGTCCGCAAGATGGACGTCAAGGAGCACTTCTTCCGCGCCGTGGCCCCGATGGCCGTGGCCGTGGGCGTGGTGGGCCTGCTGCTGCTGGCCGAGCCGGACATGGGCGCCTTCATGGTGATCGCCACCATCGCCATGAGCATCCTCTTCCTGGGGGGCGTCAACGGCCGCATGTTCTTCCTGATCACGGCCGTGCTGCTCGGTGCCTTCACGCTGATGGTCACGCTCAGCCCCTGGCGGCGCGAGCGCATCTTCGCCTACCTCGACCCCTGGAGCGAGAAGAACGCCCTGGGCAAGGCCTACCAGCTCACGCACTCCTTGATCGCCTTCGGCCGCGGCGAGGTCTTCGGCGAAGGCCTGGGCTCCAGCCTGGAGAAGCTCCACTACCTGCCCGAAGCCCACACCGACTTCCTGCTGGCGGTCATCGGCGAGGAGATGGGCTTCATCGGTGTGGCCACCGTCATCATCGCCTTCTTCTGGCTGGTGGTGCGCCTGTTCAACATCGGTCGCCAGGCCATCGCGCTGGACCGCGTTTTCTCGGGCCTGGTCGCGCAGGGCGTGGCCGTGTGGATGGGCGGCCAGGGCTTCATCAACATGGGCGTGAACCTGGGCGTGCTGCCCACCAAGGGCCTGACCCTGCCGCTGATGAGCTTCGGCGGCTCGGGCGTGATGCTCAACTGCATCGCCTTGGCCATCTGCCTGCGCGTGGACATGGAGAATCGGCAGCTCATGCGAGGAGGCCGCGCATGACGCAGGCATCCCGTCACCTTGTCATCATGGCCGCAGGCACCGGCGGGCACATCATGCCCGGCCTCGCCGTGGCCGATGAGATGAAGCGCCGCGGCTGGACGGTGAGCTGGCTGGGCACCGAAGGCGGCATGGAAAACCGCCTGGTGCCGCCCACGGGCATCCCGCTGGACACCATCGCCTTCAGCGGCCTGCGTGGCAAGTCGCTCAAGGACACGGTGTTCGGCGGCGTGCGCCTGCTCAAGGCCTTTGCCGACTGCTTCAAGATCCTGGGCCAGCGCAAGGCCGATGCCGTGCTCGGCATGGGCGGCTACGTGTGCTTCCCTGGCGGCGTGATGAGCGCCGCGCGCGGCCTGCCGCTGGTCATGGTCAATGCCGATGCGGCCATGCTGCTGAGCAACCGCGCCTTGCTGCCCATCACCGACGTGCTGGCCTGCGGCTTCGACGGCCCGGCCGCGCAGCACAAGGTCTCGCGCGTGACGGGCAACCCGGTGCGCGCCGAGATCGAGGCCATCGCCGAACCCGCGCAGCGCTTCGCCGGCCGCAGCGGCCCGCTCAAGGTGCTGGTGGTGGGGGGCAGCCTGGGCGCACGCGCGCTCAACCAGGTGCTGCCCCAGGCCCTGGCACAGATCCCGGCGGCTCAGCGCCCGCAGATCACGCACCAGACCGGCATGGCCAACCTGGAGGCGGTCAAGGCCGATTACGCCAAGGCCGGCCTGGACCCGGCCCACGACGTCGAGTTGCTGCCCTTCATCAACAACATGGCCCAGCGCCTGGCCGACTGCGACCTCATCGTCTGCCGTGCCGGCGCCATCACGGTCAGCGAGTTGTGTGCCGCGGGTGTGCCCAGCATCCTCATTCCGCTGGTGGTGTCGACCACCGCCCACCAGCGTGACAACGCCGAATTCATGGCCGCCCACCAGGCCGCCATCCACCTGCCGCAAAGCGAGCTGCGCGCCGACAGCCTGGCTGCGCAACTGCAGGCCTTGCAGCGCAGCGAGCTGGCCGCCATGGCCGATCGGGCCCGTGCGCTGGCGCGTCACCAGTCTGCTGCTGCGGTGGCCGATGCCATCGAGCAGTTCGTCAAACCTTCTACTGAAAAGGCGTCGGCATGAAGCACGCCGTCAAGCACATCCATTTCGTGGGCATCGGGGGCGCCGGCATGAGCGGCATCGCCGAGATCCTGCACAACCTGGGCTACCGTGTCTCGGGGTCGGACCAGGCCGACAGCGCCACCTCGCGCCGCCTGGCCTCGCTGGGCATCGCGGTCCACCTGGGCCATGACGCGGCCCACATCGAGGGCGCCGAAGCCGTGGTCACGTCCACCGCGGTCAAGGGCGACAACCCCGAAGTCATCGCCGCGCGCGCCCGCCGCATCCCCGTGGTGCCGCGCGCCGTCATGCTCGCCGAGCTGATGCGCCTGCGCAAGGGCATCGCCATCGCCGGCACGCATGGCAAGACCACCACGACCTCCCTGGTCACGGCCATCCTGACCGAAGCCGGTGTCGACCCCACCTTCGTGATCGGCGGCAAGCTGCACAGCGCGGGCGCCAACTCGGCGCTGGGCCGTGGCGAGTTCATCGTGGTCGAGGCCGACGAGTCCGATGCCTCCTTCCTCAACCTGATGCCGGTGATGTCGGTGGTGACGAACATCGACGCCGACCACATGGACACCTACGGCCACGATTTCGCCCGCCTCAAGCAGGCCTTCGTGGACTTCCTGCACCGCATGCCCTTCTACGGTTCGGCCATCCTGTGCGCCGACGACCCGGGCGTGTGCAGCATCATCCCGCTGGTCTCGCGCCCGGTCATCAGCTACGGCTTCGGTGAAGACGCCCAGGTGCGCGCGGTCGATGTGCAGGCCCTGGCCGGCGGCCAGATGCGCTTCACGGTGCAGCGCCGCAACGGCACCGTCATGCCCGACCTGGACGTGACGCTGAACCTGCCGGGCCGCCACAACGTGCTCAACGCCCTGGCCGCCATCGCCGTGGCCACCGAGATCGAGCTGCCCGACGAGCCCATGGTGCGCGCCCTGGCGGCCTTCACCGGCGTGGGGCGCCGCTTCCAGCGCCATGGCGATTTCAAGGCCACCGACGGCGGTCGCTTCACCCTGATCGACGACTACGGCCACCACCCCGTGGAGATGGCCGCCGTCATCAGCGCGGCGCGTGGTGCCTTCCCCGACCAGCGCCTGGTGCTGGCCTTCCAGCCGCACCGCTACACCCGCACGCGCGATTGCTTCGAGGACTTCGTCAAGGTGCTGGGCACGGCCGACGCCGTGCTGCTCACCGAGGTCTATGCCGCGGGCGAAGCGCCCATCGTGGCCGCCGACGGACGCGCCCTGAGCCGCGCGCTGCGCGTGGCCGGCAAGGTCGAGCCGGTGTTCGTCGACGACGTGGCCGAGCTGCCCCAGGCCATCGCTGCCAATGCCCGTGGCGGCGACATCGTGATCTGCATGGGGGCAGGCTCCATCGGCACCGTGGCGGGCAAGGTCGCCGAGCAGTTGAAGGAAGGCGCCTGAGATGAACCCCGTGAACCCCCACATGCACCTGACCCCTCCCTCCCTCGACGTGAGCGCACTCGGTCGGGTGGCCGTGCTGTTCGGCGGCACCTCGGCCGAGCGCGAGGTCTCGCTGATGTCGGGCAGCGGTGTCTTGAAGGCCTTGCAGTCGCAAGGCGTGGACGCCTTCGCCTTCGACCCGGCCGAGCGACCGCTGCAGGACCTGCTGGCCGAAGGCGTGAGCCGCTGCTTCATCGCCCTGCATGGCCGTGGTGGCGAAGACGGCACCGTGCAAGGCGCGCTCGAGTTGCTGGGCATCCCCTACACCGGCTCGGGCGTGATGGCGTCGAGCATCGCCATGGACAAGGTCATGACCAAGCGCATCTGGCGCTTCGAAGGCCTGCCCACGCCGGACTGGCGCATGGTCAGCAGCGCCGCGGAATGCGAGCATGCCCTGGTGGCCCTGGGCGCGCCCATGATCGTCAAGCCGGCGCGCGAGGGTTCGTCCATCGGCCTGAGCAAGGTGACCGATGTGTCGCAGTGCGCCGCCGCCTACGCCGCTGCCGCCCAGCACGACCCCGAGGTGCTGTGCGAGCAGTTCATCGACGGCGAGGAAACCACCTGCCCGGTGCTGATCGTCGATGGCGAGGCCCGGGCCCTGCCGGTGATCCGCATCGTCGCGCCCGGCGGCAACTACGACTACCAGAACAAGTATTTCACCGACGAGGTGAAGTACCTCTGCCCCAGCCAGCTCGATGCCGACGAGGAAGCCGAGATCCAGCGCCAGGTGCTGCGCGCCTTCAAGACGCTGGGCTGCCGTGGCTGGGCCCGTGCTGACGTGATGATCCGCAAGACCGACCGCCAGCCCTTCCTGCTGGAGATCAACACCTCGCCGGGCATGACCGGCCACTCCCTGGTGCCCATGTCCGCCCGCGTGGCCGGTCTGAGCTACGAGCAACTCTGCGTCCACCTGCTGGCTTCGGCCAGCCTGGACCAACAGGCCTGAGGACACAGCGAGCACACCATGCAAGCCGCAGCCGCACTCCACCTGCCGCGAGAAGCCGACGAGGCGTCCCAGGACGTCCGCTGGATGAACGCGGCCACGGCCTTGCTGGTCGTGGTGGCCGTGTGCGGCTTGCTGACCGCGGGCCTGCAGCGCCTGGGCCGCCTGCCGATGTTCTCCCTGCAGAAGGTGCAGCTCGAAGGCGACCTGGTGCGCAACAACGTCGCCACGGTGCGGGCCAACGTCGTGCAGCGCCTGCCCGGTGGCTTCTTCCAGACCGACCTGGTCCGAGCCCGCGATGCCTTCGAGGCCGTGCCCTGGGTGCGCCATGCGGTGGTGCGCCGCGTGTGGCCCAACGAGCTGCGCGTGCAGCTGGAAGAGCACCGCCCCGCCGCCTACTGGCAGCACGACGACCGCGACGACCAGCTCGTCAACACCTTCGGCGAGGTCTTCGATGCCAACGTGGGCGATGTCGAAGAGCGCCTGCCCACGCTGGCGGCGCCGGCCAATGCCGGCCCGGGCGAGTCGCGCGCCATGCTGGAGATGCTGCGCCAGCTGCAGCCCGTGCTGGCGCCGCTGGGCAGCATCGACACCCTGCACCTCAGCGAGCGCGGCTCATGGAGCGTGGACCTGGACAACGACGCCGAGATCCAGCTCGGCCGCGGCAGCGACGACGAGGTGCTGGCCCGCGCGCAACGCTTCGTGCGCACCCTGCCTGAACTCAAGCGCCGCTACCCCGCGCCGCTGTCGCATGCCGACCTGCGCTACCCCGAAGGCTATGCCGTCAAGCTGCGTGGCACCACCACCTTGCAAGACGCCTCCGGCAAGCCGCTGGCTGCCCGCAAACCCCTTCCTCCTGCAAACAACACAACGCCCGCAAACCCTTCGCGAAGCGTGAATTCAACTCGATAATCGACGCACACACCATGGCCAAGGAATACAAGGATCTGGTAGTAGGACTCGACATCGGCACCGCCAAGGTGATGGCGGTGGTCGCGGAAGTCCTGCCCGGTGGCGACCTGCGGCTCGCCGGCCTCGGTGTCGCTCCCTCGCACGGTTTGAAGCGCGGCGTGGTGGTCAACATCGACGCGACCGTGCAGTCCATCCAGCAGGCATTGAAAGAAGCCGAGCTGATGGCCGATTGCAAGATCAGCCGCGTCTGGACGGGCATCACCGGCAGCCACATCCGCGGCCAGAACTCCACCGGCATGGTCATCGTGCGGGACAAGGAAGTCGCACCGCTCGATGTGCAGCGCGTCGTCGAGACGGCCAAGGCCATCAACATCCCCAACGACCAGCGTCTGCTGCTGGTCGAGCCGCAAGAGTTCATCATCGACGGCCACGAGGTCAAAGAGCCCATCGGCATGAGCGGTGGCCGCCTCGAAGTGAAGGTGCACATTGTCACGGGCGCGCAAAGTGCAGCTGAGAACATCGTCAAGTGCGTGCGCCGCTGTGGCCTGGAAGCCGAGCAGCTGGTGCTGAACCCGAGCGCATCGTCTGCCGCGGTGCTGACCGACGACGAGAAGTCCCTCGGCGTGGCCATGGTGGACATCGGTGCGGGCACCACCGACGTCTCCATCTTCACCGATGGCTCGGTGCGCCACACGGCCGTCATCCCCATCGCCGGCGACCTCATCACCAGCGACATCGCCATGGCGCTGCGCACGCCCACCAAAGACGCCGAGGACATCAAGGTGGACTTCGGCGTGGCCAAGCAATTGCTGGCCGACCCCAATGAGCACGTCGAGGTCCCGGGCCTGGGCGACCGCGCGCCGCGCATGCTCTCGCGCCAGGCCCTGGCCGGCGTGATCGAGCCGCGCGTCGAAGAGATTTTCTCGCTGGTCCACCAGGTGATCCGCGAGTCGGGTTACGAGGAACTGCTGTCGTCCGGCATCGTGCTGACCGGCGGCTCGGCCGTGATGCCGGGCATGGTCGAGCTGGCCGAAGACATCTTCCTCAAGCCGGTGCGCAAGGGCACGCCCTTGTACTCCGGCGCACTGCACGACATGGTGGCGAGCCCCCGCTCGGCCACCGTCATGGGCTTGCTCGAAGAGGCAAGACTCGCGCGCATGCGCGGGATGAAGGCGGCGCATCAGGCAGGGTCGGTTCAGTCCCTGTTCGGTCGCGTGCGCGATTGGTTCGTGGGCAACTTCTGACATCGAAACAGAAGCACCTGCATTGGAAATTCAATTGGCAACTGCTTGAGACAAAGAGAGGTCTGACATGGCAATCGAGATGATCGAAAACTTCGACATGGGCACGCAAATCAAGGTGATTGGCGTGGGTGGTGGCGGCGGCAATGCCGTCGAGCACATGATCGCGCAGGGCGTGCAGGGCGTGCAGTTCATCTGCGCGAACACCGACTCGCAGGCGCTCAACCGCTCCAGCGCCGAGTTCCAGCTGCAGCTGGGCAACTCCGGTCTGGGCGCCGGTGCCAAACCCGAAGCCGGCCGTGCCGCTGCCGAAGAAGCCGTGGACCAGATCCGCAACGCCCTGGACGGCGCCCACATGGTGTTCATCACCGCCGGCATGGGCGGTGGCACCGGCACGGGTGCTGCGCCCGTGATCGCCCGCGTGGCCAAGGACATGGGCATCCTGACCGTGGGCGTGGTCACCAAGCCGTTCGAGTTCGAAGGCAACCGCCGCCTCAAGCAGGCCGATGCCGGCCTGGCCGAGCTCGAAGCCAACGTCGATTCGCTGATCGTCGTCCTCAACGAGAAGCTGCTGGAAGTCATGGGCGACGACGTCACCCAGGAAGAAGCCTTCGGCAAGGCCAACGACGTGCTGAAGAACGCCGTCGGCGGCATCTCCGACATCATCCACATCCCCGGCCTGGTGAACGTCGACTTCGAAGACGTCAAGACCGTGATGAGCGAGCCCGGCAAGGCCATGATGGGCACGGCCACCGCCACCGGCCCGGACCGCGCGACCAAGGCCGCCGAAGCCGCCGTGGCCTGCCCGCTGCTCGAAGGCATCGATCTGTCCGGCGCGCGTGGCGTGCTGGTGCTGATCGCCGCTGGCAAGGCCAACTTCAAGCTGAGCGAGTCGCGCAACGCGATGAACACCATCCGCCGCTACGCCGCCGAAGACGCCCACGTCATCTACGGCACGGCCTACGACGAGTCTCTGGGCGACCAGCTGCGCGTCACCGTGATCGCCACCGGCCTGAGCGGCGCGCGCCGCCAGCAAGCCCCCATCACCGTGGTGCACAGCGCCCCGGCGGCACAGGTGTTCGCCCGCACCGGCACCGACAACCTGCCCGTGCTGACCCAGCCCGTGGGCCACGCCGCCGCACATGGCGTGGGCGCCGCCGGTTCGTCGATCGGTGTCGGCCATGCCGGCGACTTCAGCGGCATGAACACGCCCAGCGTGTGGCGCTCGGGCCGCACCCAGGCCGCAGCCAAGGTCGATGCCCTGGCCAGCAACGGCATGGACGAAATCGAGATCCCGGCCTTCCTGCGCAAGCAGGCCGACTGAACCCGGCCTGCCTCCACGGCTGTCGCGGCATGCCAACCGCGCGGCCGGCGCTCTCTCTGACTCTCTCTTGAATTCCCTCTGTCCCTTCCCGGGGCAGAGGGCTTTTTGGTTTCTTCCGCTGCCTTCTGACGCCTTCCGCGGCGTGCTCGCCGTGGGCGATCAGGCCAGGGTCCTGAAGGCCGAGACGGCTTGCGCCAGTTGCTGCGCCTGCTGCCTCATGCTCTCGGCGGCGGCCGATGTCTCTTCGACCAGTGCGGCGTTCTGCTGCGTGGTCTGATCCAGTTGCGTCACGGCCTGGTTGATCTGGCCCACGCCCTGGCTTTGCTCGGTGCTCGATGAGCTGATCTCGGCGATCAGGTCGTTGACCTTGCGCACCTGCAGCACCACGTCATCGATGGTCCGGCCAGCCTGGTTGACCTGGGCGGTGCCCATCTCGACCTTTTCCACGCTGTCGGTGATCAGCGCCTTGATCTCGCGGGCCGCATTGGCACTGCGCTGGGCCAGCGAGCGCACCTCCGTGGCCACCACCGCGAAACCGCGGCCCTGCTCGCCCGCACGGGCCGCTTCCACGGCGGCGTTCAGCGCCAGGATGTTGGTCTGGAAGGCGATGCCGTCGATCACGCCGATGATGTCGGCGATGCGGCGGCTGGACTCCTGGATGGCGCCCATGGTGGCGACCGCGTGGCCCACGTCCTGGCCACCCTGTGCGGCCACCTCGGTGGCTTGCAGCGCCAGCTGGTTGGCCTGGCGGGCGTGGTCGGAGTTGCCGCGCACGGTGTCGTCCATCTGCTGCATGGAGGCGGCCGTCTCCTGCAGGCTGGCGGCCTGGTGCTCGGTGCGGGCCGACAGGTCGGCGTTACCCTGGGCGATCTGCGCCGAGGCCGTGGCGATGGACTCGGTGCCGCCACGGATGCGCGAGACCAGACCCGACAGCTGGTGGCTCATGTTGTTGAGCGTGTGGCCCAGGGTGCTGATCTCGTCGCGGCCGCTGACGCGCAGTTCGCGGCTGAGGTCGCCATCGGCCACGGCATGGGCCAGGCTCACGGCCTCGGCCAGAGGCTGGGTGATGGAGCGCGTGATCTGCCAGGCCATCAGGGTGCAGGACAGGGCGGCGGTGGCCATCACGGCCAGGGCGATCCAGAAGCCCTCGTTGTAGGTCGATTGCGACTGGGCCACGGCCTGGCGTGCGCCTTCGGCGTTGAGTTCGATGTCCTTGTCCACGGTGGCGACCAGGGCCAGGAAGGCCTTGCTGGACGCGCCATTGAGCAGGGTGCGGGCCTCGGCCAGGCGCTCGTCTCCGCCATTGGAGGCGGCCAGCACGGTGCCCACCGTGGCGTGGTAAGCGTCGATCTGATCGCGCATCTGCTTGTAGAGCACGCGCTCTTCGTCGGAGGCGATGAGGCGCTCGTAGGCGGCCAGCAGCGGCGGCAGGGTCTTGTCGCGCGAGTCGTTGAGGCGCTGGGCCTGTGTCGCTTTGGCCGCCGGGTCGGCTTCGAGGATGTGCCGCATCAGGGCGCGCCGCTCGGTGTTGATGGTCGACTCGATCCGCGAGAGCGCCTGCACACTGGGCAACCAGTTCCCGCCGAGGTCGCGTGCGCTGTCGTGGATGCGCTGCATCTTCAGCAAAGCCACGCTGCCCGTGACCAGCACCAGCGCGCAGGCCAGCAAGAAAGCGGCGGCAAGGCGCCCGCCGATGCGCAAGTTCCGAAGGGATTGCATTGTCCGATGTTCCTTGTGGGTACTGCTCAAGCCCACTGATCTATCGGCATCGTGTCCGATCGGTGAAGGGGTGGACAAGGAAATCCGGCCCGAAATGGCAAAAATGCAAATGTTGTTTGCGCGAATCAGGCAATATGTTGCACAAGTGCCTTGAGTCTGGATTCCGTGATTCGTTCACCGATTTTCGGTCCCTGGAGGCCTTCGGACAGGGCTTGCGCGGACACCGCGGCGGTGTCCACCGCCAGCACGCAGGCCAGGGCATCGCGCAGGCGCGGCCCCGCCGCGTAAGCCGTGTCCGCAAATCCAAGGCGGCCGCGGGCGTCGCACTCGCAGGCCAGCAGCACCTCGTGGAAGCGTTGCGGCTTGCGGATGGCGTCGCAGCGCTCCAGCAGGCGCAGGATGGCTTCGGCGCCAAAGCCACCGCTCTGGTGGATGTGGCCGTGCTCGCGCGCGACCACGTCGGCCAGTTCGCGGCAATCGGTGGGCACGCGCAGGCGCTCGCCCACGTCCTTGAGCAGGCGGGCGCTGCGGCCCTCGTGGCCGATGTGGCGCGGCAGCACCTCGGGGGGCGTGGTGCCCTTGCCCAGGTCGTGGCCCAGGCAGGCGTAGCGCACGGTCAGCGGAGCGTGCAGCCGGGCGCTCATGTCCATGACCATCATCAGGTGCACGCCGGTGTCGACCTCGGGGTGGTGCTCGGGGCGTTGCGGCACGCCCCACAGGCGGTCCACCTCGGGCAGCAGGCGGGCCAGGGCGCCGCAGTCGCGCAGCACCTCGAACATGCGCGAGGGGCGGTCTTCCATCAGGCCGCGGGCCAGCTCCTGCCAGACGCGCTCGGGCACGAGGTGGTCCACCTCGCCCGCACCGACCATCGCGCGCATCAGCGCCATGGTTTCGGGGGCCACGCTGAAGTCGTGGAAGCGGGCGGCGAAGCGGGCCAGCCGCAGGATGCGCACCGGGTCTTCGGCGAAGGCGGGCGAGACGTGGCGCAGCACGCGCGCGGCCAGGTCGCGCTGACCGCCCCAGGGGTCGATGAGGGTGCCGTCGGCGTCCTCGGCCATGGCGTTGACGGTGAGGTCGCGGCGCACGAGGTCGTCTTCGAGCGTGACCTCGGGCGAGGTGTGGAAGGTGAAGCCGTGGTAGCCGTGGCCGCTCTTGCGCTCGGTGCGGGCGAGGGCGTGCTCCTCGCCGGTGTCGGGGTGGAGGAAGACAGGGAAGTCGCGGCCCACGGGGCGAAAGCCCGCGTCGAGCATGGCCTGGGGCGTGGCACCGACGACGACCCAGTCGCGGTCACCGACGCGGCGCCCGAGCAGGCGGTCCCGCACGGCTCCGCCAACGAGGTAGATCTTCATGCCGGCCAGTGTAGCCAGCCGGGCCGCGATCAGTCGTCGGACGCGATCGGGGGCGACAGCGTGGCGGCGCCGGGGCGGGCCAGGGCTGCGAGGGCCAGGTACTCGGCCACGGGCACTTCTTCGGCGCGGCGCTGCAGGTCGAAGTCGGTGGTGATGCCTTGCTGCGTGATCCAGGCGCCCAGGGTGTGGCGCAGGATCTTGCGGCGCTGCGAGAAGGCCACGGCCACCATGGCTTCGAGCACCTGGGGGTCGACGTCGGGCACCTCGGCCAGCGGCGTCATGCGCACCACGGCCGAATCCACCTTCGGCGGCGGGTCGAACGAGCCCGGCGGCACGTCGACCACGCTCTCCATGTCGTAGCGCCATTGCAGCATCACGCTCAGGCGGCTGTAGTCCTTGTTGCCCGGCGTGGCCACCATGCGCTCCACCACTTCCTTTTGCAGCATGAAGTGCTGGTCGACGACGTGGTCCGCGCAGGGCAGCAGGTGGAACAGGATGGGGCTGGAGATGTTGTAGGGCAGGTTGCCGATGACGCGCAGCTTCTGGCCGCGTGCGGCGGCCAGGGCGGCGAAGTCGACCTTGAGCACGTCGGACTCGATGACGTCCAGCTCGGGGCGCTTGCGCAGGCGGGCGGCCAGGTCGCGGTCCAGCTCGACGACGGTCAGCTTGCCGCAGCGCTCGACCACGGGGTTGGTCAGGGCGCCCAGGCCGGGGCCGATCTCGACCAGGGCCTCGCCCGGCTTGGGCGCGATGGCGCGGACGATCTCGCCGATCACGCCCTGGTCGACCAGGAAGTTCTGGCCGAAGCGCTTGCGCGCGATGTGGCCGCCACCGCCGGCGACCGCGCGCGGACGGTGGCCGCCGGATTTGCCGGAGCGCTCAGGGGGCATCGCGCATTTCCACGTAGGCGGCGGCACGCAACTCGCGCGCCCATTCTTCGTAGGCCGACTCGAACTTGCGCTCGCGCAGCACGTTGCGGGCGGCCTCGCGGCGCTGGGCGTCGGACAGCTGCACCTCGCGGCGCTCCATCAGCTGGATGAGGTGCACGCCGTAGCGGCTGACCACCGGCTCGGAAATCTGCCCCGGTTGCAGCGAGATCACGGCCCGCTCGAACTCGGGCACGAACTGGCCCGGCGAGGTCCAGCCCAGGTCGCCGCCCTTGGCGCCGCTGCCGTCTTCCGAGTACTGCCGTGCCATCTGCGCGAAGCTGGTCTGGCCGCCGACGATCTGCTTGCGGATGTCGTTCATGCGGGCCACCAGGCGGGCGCTGTCCTGCTGCGGGTTGCTGCGCAGCAGGATGTGGCGGGCGCGCTGCTGGGTGTAGGTCGCCTGGGACGTGCTTTCGCGCTCCAGCACCTTGACGATGTGGAAGCCCGCGTTGGAGCGCACCACCTCGGAAACCTGCCCGACCTTCAGGCCCTGCACGGCGTTGACGAACAGCTCGGGCAGGCGGCTGAGTTCGCGCATGCCGAAGGCGCCGCCCTCGTCGCGGGTGTTGCGGTCGTCGGAGTGCTGCTTGACCAGCTGGGCGAAGTTCTCACCCGCGCTGATGCGGCGCTGCAGCTCTTCGGCCTTGGCCTGCAGCTGCGCCACCCGCGAGGGCGAGGCGCTCTCGGGCACGGCCACCAGCAGGTGCGCCAGGTGCAGCGCCGACTCCGTGCGCGCGGCCGGGTCGTCCTGCAGGAAGGCGGTGACCTCTTCCTCGGTGATGGGGATGCGCTGGGTGACTTCGCGCTCGCGCAGGCGCTGCACGATGATCTGTTCGCGCAGGCTGCTGCGGTAGCGGTCGTAGTCCAGGCCGTCGCTGGCCATGCGCTGGCGCAGCTCGGCCAGCGACAGCTGGTTCTGCGCGGCGATGTTCTCGATGGTCGAGTCCAGCTCGGCGTCGCTCACGTTCAGGCCCATGTTGCGGGCGTAGGACAGCTGCACCTTCTCGTCGATCAGGGCGTCGAGCACCTGGCGGCGCAGGTCCTCGGTGGGCGGCAGGCGCGTGCCGGCCGAGGCGCTGTCTTGCAGGCGGGTGACGCGCTTGTCCACCTCGGTGTGGGTGATGGGCTCCTGGTTGACCACGGCGACGATGTAGTCGGAGGTGGTCTGCACCCCCGCCAGCTTGAGCTCGGTGCTCAGCGCGCGGCTGCCCGGGATGCGCGGCGCGACGCTGCCGGCGTCATTGCGGCGCAGTTGCGACCACGTCGGCGTGACGGCGCAGGCCAGGGCCAGGCACAAGGCAGTGAGGCGGACAGGGGCAAAGGACATCACAGGGGCTTGCTCATTCATCGCTGTAGGGGGGCGTGTTGCCCGGTTGGGCCAGGGGCTTGCCTTCGTCACGCAGCAGGCGGTAGCCGGGCACATTCTGCTTGAGGACGCGCAGCGGGTTGGCGCCCAGCGCCAGCTGCGACAGGCCCAGCAGCTCCAGCTGGAACATGATGCGCGTGTTGGCCTTGCTGGTGCCCAGGGCGACGCGTTCGGTGACGACGCGGCCGATCCAGCAGCCGGCGTCGTACTCCACGCCGATCAGCGAGTTGATGACGCGCTGGTCGCGCATGCTGTGCGTCACGCGGCCCACGGTGTACCAGGTGCCGCCGCAGGAGGTGCCCGAGGGGCGGCGCGGGTTGAGGTCGAGCAGGTCGGGCGAGGTGGCCTGGTTCATCACCTGTTGCAGCGGCGGGGTGCGGCCGGCGAAGGGCCACTGCCAGCCGATCTCCACCTGCTCGGCGGCGGCGCGGGTGTAGCGGTAGGTGGTGCTGATGGTGCGCCAGGCGCCGGGGTAGTAGCGCACCGTCATCGAGCCCTGCTCGGTCTGGTGGTTCTGGGCGCTGTACTGCACCGTGCTGTCGATCGACCAGTTCGGGATCACCGAGGTCGAGGCCAGCAGCAGCAGGTCGGACAGGCGCTGCGTCAGCGGCTTGCTGTCCAGCGGGTTGATGCGCTGGTCGGCCAGCAGCACCTTCTGCGCGATGCCCAGGCGCAGGGCCTCGACGCCGGTCTTGCCGTCCAGCAGGCGCGACTGCACACCCACCGTCACCTGGTTGGCGTCCGAGATGCGGTCGCCGCCGGTGTAGGCGTTGTCGGTGTAGATGGCGTACTGGTTGAAGTCGCGCGGGGCGCTGTCGAACAGCGGCAGGTCGCTCTGGCGGCGGTAGGGCGTGTAGACGTAGAGCACGCGCGGCTCCAGCGTCTGGATCAGGTCGCGCCCGAAGAAGCGTACCGAGCGCTCCATCGAGAAGCCGCTGTCGAGGCTGAAGGTCGGCGCGACCACCGAGGCGCTGCGCCGGCTGCCTTCGGCGACCTTGTCGAGGTCGTAGCTGATGGAGCGCAGGGCCAGGCGCGGCAGCACGTTGATGCCGCCCAGCGAGAAGGCGCGCTCCACCGAGGCGTTGACGTTGACGCGGTTGCCCACCACCTTGGTCGGGTCGGCATTGCCGAAGCGGTTGAACTCGCCTTGCAGGCCGAAGACGACGCCCTGCTCGCTGACGCCCCGGTTGCGCAGGCCCAGTTGCGGCTCGCGGCGGTAGGGGGTGTCGATGGCGCTGAGCTTGGGGTCGGACTTGGGGTCGAGGTCGCGCAGCGTCTGCCAGGACTGCACGCTGCCGTAGAAGGTGGTCTGGCTGTTGCCCAGGCCCCAGTAGCGGTCGTTGAGCGTGGTCTCGATGTTGGCGTGGCTGTCGTACAGGCGCGGCGTGGTCGAGAACTGGACGTGCGAGAAGTCGCGCCAGAAGTTGTCGTCCGAGGCGCGCAGCAACTTGAGGTCGTAGCTGGTCTGGGCCAGCGCATCGGTCTTGCCGATGCCGCCCTTGTGCGTGAAGTCGATCAGGCCGCGCGTGTTGCCGCGCAGCTTGTCCTCGGGCAGGCCGAAGACGCGCACCTTGCCCGTGTCCTGCGCTTCCATGTAGCGGAACTCGATGTCGGCACCGATGCCGCGGCGCACCGACATCGTCGGGGTGATCGTCGCGTCCCGGTTGGGCGCGATGTTCCAGTAGTAGGGCGCCGACAGCTCGAAGCCGCTGGCGCTGTCGAAGTAGAAGCTCGGCGGCAGGAAGCCGGACTTGCGCTCGTTGTCCAGCGGGAAGGTCAGCGAGGGCGCGGCCAGCACCGGCACGCCCATGAAGCGCACCACCGCGTTCTTGGCCTCGCCTTCGCTCTTGTCGAAGTCCAGGTAGACCTGGCTGGTCTGCAGCTCCCAGTCGGGGCGGCCGGGCGTGCCATCGGGCTCGTCGTCGGGGGTGCAGCTGGAATAGGTGGTGCGGTGCGCGCGCAGGCGGTTCTCGCCGAGGAACTCCACCAGCTCGGCCTCGCCGCCTGCCTGGGTGCGGGCGAACCAGAAGTGCGGGCGGATGAAGTTGCCTTCCAGGGTGTCGAGGCGCAGCGTCAGCTCCGGCCCGGTGAACAGGTTGCCGTTGCTGGTGATGCGCACATGGCCGCTGGCCCGCGCGGTGTTGTCGGCCTGGGTGTGGACGAGGTCGTCGGCGCGCAGGCGCAACTCGCCCTGGCGCAGCCGCACCGAGCCGCTGGCATGGGTGCGTTCGCCCGAGGTGCCGCCCAGGGTGTCGGCCTCGAAGAACAGCGGCAGCTTGCCGTCGCGGCGGTTCATGCGCGGCGCGGGCAAGGAGAAGCTGGGGCGGGGGGCACCGTCGGCTGCCGATGCGGCTGGCGTGGCGGAGGCGGCCGCAGATGCGGATGCGGTGGCCGCCGCCACCGTCTGGGCGTGGGCGGCCTGCCAGCCGCTGTGGGCCACGGTCCAGGCGCAGGCCAGGGCCACCGGGGTCCAGGGCGAGCGCAAGGTGGCCATGGCGGCGCGGCGCGAAGGGGCACGCAGGCGGGAAGCAGGAGGGCGAAGGCGGTTCAAGGGAGAGCTCACGGGTGGCGCGTCGCAGATGGGCTGCGGCAGGGGCTTCCGTCAGGTGAGCCGGCCTTGCCTAGAATCGCCGCATTATTTCATGAGCCGATCCTGCCGCCGGCCCGCTCCCGCCATGACCTCTGCCGCCGCCCCCATCACCTGGACCGATCCCGCCCGCCAGCAGGCCTTTGCCGCCTGGCTGGACACCCACCGCACCGCCCACGGCCTGCTGCCCGAGACCGTGCGCGCGGCCAGTGCCGACGCCAGCTTCCGCCGCTACTTCCGCATCGACACCCAGGACGGCGGCTCGCTCATCGTGATGGACGCCCCGCCCAGCCACGAAGACTGCCGCCCCTTCGTCGCCATCGACCGCCTGCTGGCCTCGGGCGATGTCGGCGTGCCGCGCATCCTGGCCTGGGACGAGCCCCAGGGCTTCATGCTGCTGTCCGACCTGGGCGCCCACACCCTGCTGTCGACCCTGCAGCCCGAGGCGGCCCCCCATTCCCCCGAAGACGCTGCCAACCGTGCCCGCTACGCCGCGGCCCTGGACGAGCTGGTGCGTCTGCAGGCCATCCCCGTGGCCGGCGCCACGCCCCTGCCGCCCTGCGACGACGCCCTGCTGCAGCGCGAACTCGACCTCTTCCCCGACTGGTACCTCACGAAGCTGCGCGGCCAGCCCCTGGACGATGCCACCCGCCAGACGCTGGACAAGGCCTTCGCCCTCATCAAGGCCCAGGTGCTGGCCCAGCCGGTGGTGCTGGTGCACCGCGACTACCACTCCCGCAACCTGATGGCCGACCCCGCCAACCCGGCGGCCCGCCTGGGCGTCATCGACTTCCAGGACGCCGTGGTCGGCCCCGTCACCTACGACCTGGTTTCCCTGCTGCGCGATGCCTACGTGATGTGGGACGAGGAGGTGCAGATCGACCACGCCGTGCGCTACTGGGAGCGCGCCCGCCGGGCCGGCCTGCCCGTGGCCGACGATTTCGGCGAGTTCTGGCGCGACTTCGAATGGATGGGCCTGCAGCGCCACCTCAAGGTGCTGGGCATCTTCGCGCGCCTGTCCCTGCGCGACGGCAAGCCGCAGTACCTGGGCGACATCCCCCGGGTGTGGACCTACGCCCACCGCGTCGCCTCGCGCTACCAGGGCCTGGGCCCGCTGGCGCGGCTGCTGGAGCAGGCCGAGGCCGCGCACGGCGGCATCCAGACCCAGGTGGGCTACACCTTCTGAGCCGGGGCGGGCGGTCCCGGCAGATTTCGGCCGATTTCGTCCGATTTCGACCGCTTGGCCGCCGATCGTGGGTGAAGTTGCGTGAATCCGGGTCGGATTTCGGGGGATGGGCCCTGAAAACCGGCGAATTCAGGTGACCCTGCTTGCGCAAAAAAGCAGCAATGCAGGGATAATCCGCACCTGATGAATGACCAAACCTCCTTGCTGGCCGATCCGGCCGACCAGGCCGACCTGGCCGCGCCCGCAGCCGCCGGCAACGCCCCGGCTGCCGACACCCCCGTGACGCCCGCTCCCTTGTCTGTCCCCCCGGCCGCTGCCGCTCCTGCCGCCGCCGCCCCCGCCGCGGAGGTCGCCGCGCCGGCGCCCGCGCGCTTCGACACCCTGCCGCTCGACGCCAAGCTGCTGCGCGCCATCGACACCCAGGGCTACGCCACGATGACGCCCATCCAGGCCAAGGCCATCCCCGTGGTGCTGGCCGGCCGTGACGTCATGGGCGCGGCGCAGACCGGCACCGGCAAGACCGCCGCGTTCTCGATCCCGCTGCTGCAGAAGATGCTCAAGCACGAGAACGCCAGCATGTCGCCGGCCCGTCACCCGGTGCGCGCCGTGGTGCTGGCGCCCACCCGCGAGCTGGCCGACCAGGTCGCCAACAACGTCAAGGCCTACGCCAAGCAGACGAACCTGCGCGTGGCCGTGGTGTTCGGCGGCATGGACATGAAGCCCCAGACGGCCGAGCTCAAGGGTGGCGTCGAGGTGCTGATCGCCACGCCGGGCCGCCTGCTCGACCACATCGAGGCCAAGAACTGCCAGCTGGGCCAGGTCGAATACGTCGTGCTCGACGAGGCCGAGGTCGTCTACTGGGGCACCTGCCCCGACTGTTCCACCCCACAAGCCTCGCGATCACAACCGTGATCACGGTTCGATTCACCCGGAAGGAATGCTCGTGGCTGACGAGAAATTGACCACCCAGGAAATCAATACCATGACCGAGTCAGAACTGCGGTCAAATCTGCTGGACCGGTTCCGCGACGAGCAGCAGGACGGCTCACAGTGCCCCGTGATGAAGCCGCCCGTGCAAGGCGGCGGTAACCGGGACTGGTGGCCCAACCAGCCGAATCTCAAGGTGCTGCAGCACAATCCCGACGTCATCAACCCGATGGGACCCGATTACGACTACGCCGAAGAGGTCAAGACTCTTGATGTCGACTCCCTACGCGCCGACATCGTCGAGGTGATGATGCTGCAGGGCCTGTCGATCGCGGCGGTCGTGATGCTGTGCCTCAATCTCTGGACCATCCAGGGGCCGACGATGTACAACGTGGCGGCCGCCGGATGCCATCTGCTGCGCACCGAACGGCGCCGCACGCTCGTACTCGTGGGCGCGGCGATCGGCATCGTGCTCGCGGTCGGCGGGATGTACGCGTGGCTGATTCCGTTCCTGGTGCTGCTCGGCTCGATCATTCCGCCGGTCGGCGGCGTGATCATGGCGGACTACTGGTATCGCCATCGCGGGCAATATCCGTCGCTCGCCGCCGCCCGCCTTCCGCGCTTCAACCTGGTCGGCCTGGCCGCGTATGCCATCGGCGCCGGACTCGCCTATACCTCGCCGTGGATCGCGCCGATCGTCGGCATCGCGGCGTCCGCCGGCGCCTACATCGTGCTGCTGCAGATTGCCCGCGCGTTCGCGCGCGAGCCGTCCGTTCAGGGTGAATGATTCCGCTGCGCACCCTCCCGCTCCCCCGAACCACAGGAATCCTCATGAAAATCATCAACGCCAGATTGCGCGGCCGTAGCGGCCTCTTCACGATCGACATCGATGCGGGCACGATTCGCGGCATCGATCTCCAGCCGTCGCCGCTGACGTCTGAAGGGGACGACGTCATCGATGCGGGCAGCCATCTCGTCATCCCGCCGCTGGTCGAGCCGCATATCCACCTGGATGCGACGCTGACCGCGGGCGAACCCGAGTGGAAC
>JADFIG010000041.1 GCA_022566735.1 Pseudomonadota bacterium | reverse complement strand
AGCTTGCGCTCCACGCCCGCCAGACTACTCCTCAACTGTGGGGACTGCTGTGGGGGATTTGCTCGAACGAGCCCTATCCAGCCCAACCCTGCGGGACACGTAACGCCGCAACTTCCCTAGAACTAACGAGAAACCCCCGACCCCGGGTCCGTTCTCATAACCCGGAGGTCGGGGGTTCGAATCCCTCCCCCCTCTACGACTCAAGCCCTCGCAGCCGGAAGGTTCCGGGGGCTTTGTGATTTCAGGCTTCGGGCCCGGTCCGTCCGAGGGGGCGAACGTTGACCCTCGTCCCAGTCTATAATCTTGCTCTCAGTGGATCCCGACGGCTCGAACGACTCGAAGGAAGTGTGCCTGATCACCGGTGTCGGTCCGGGCACTGGATCGGCGCTGGCGCGGCGCTTCGCCGAGGGCTACCGCGTCGCGCTGCTCGCGCGCAATGCGGAGCGGCTCGAGGCGCTCGCGGGCGAACTGGAGGGCGCCGTCGCGTTCCCGTGTGACGTCGCCGACGAAGCTCAGCTCTCCGCCACGGTCGATCGGATCCGGCACGAGATGGGCGATCCGTCCGTCAACTGCGAGAGATGGGCTTCACGACGATCGCCCTCCACCATCCGGCTGGCCGCCAGGACTTCTACGTGCGGGGACTCGTACGGAAACTCGACAGTGCGGTGTCGCTTGGATGGATCGAGACCTTCCTCGAGACGCCCAAACGGAGTGCCTTCGGGATCCTGGCGCCGGCCGGTTCAGCCCCGGGGCGATCCAACTGAGGAAAGGGTCCGCTCCACCGTACCCGCCCTCCGGAGTTCAGATAGAATCAAAACGAGGCCGGACACGATGGAAGATGAGTTGACAAGCGAGGGGTCCGACTTCCGGGCTCGCCTGCGAGGTTCGGTGACGGCAATGCTGATGGCCTCAAAGGAAAGCGCGGATTCCTCCAGGCCCTTCCAAAGGGCGGCCACCACATTGACAATGTCCCGGCTCTGTTTCATGGCTGCCGCCTCGGCCCGCACCTGTTCCAGAGCCCGACGCTGGGCACCACGCTGAGCGCCGCCATCGGCGCCGGCACCGTGGCCTTCAGCTTCACCGACCTGTACGACGCGGCCACCTACGCCAATGGCGGCAACAAGGTCTCCATGGCCTTCATGCCCGCCGTGCAGACCTCGCAGTACGGCAGCTTCGACTTCGTCATCGGCTTCAACGACAAGCAGCCCGGCAGCGACCTGGGCGATGCCGACTTCGATGACTTCGTGGTGGGCGTGAAGTTCGTGCCCGGCGCACCCACTCCGGCCGTGCCCGAGCCCGGCACCTGGGCCCTGATGGGCCTGGGTCTGATGGCCGTGGGCGCCGTGGCCCGCCGTCGCCGCGGCTGATCCGCCTGCCGGCGCATGCCGGCTTCCGCTTTTTGCGCCCTCTTCAGGCCTGTCCTGCGCGTGTCCACAGGGCCCGCACCGGCAGGCCTGCGTGTTTCAGGAACACGCCATAGGCCACGACGATGGCCCCCAGGTAACCCGCGCTGGACGACACGCCGGCGCCCAGCGCGCCCCAGCGCGGCACCAGCCAGCAGCCCAGCCCGAAGCTGATCGCCAGCGACAGCCCTGCAATGGCCCCGGACAGTTGCGGCCGCCCCAGGTGGTTGGTGTAGAAGGCCGACAGGCTGGACGCCGCCGCATAGCCCGCCACGCCGGGCAGCAGGGCCGCCAGGGGCAGCAGGGAGGCCTGGTAGGCCGCGCCCAGCACCCAGGGCAGGGCCCACCAGGCGCCGGCCAGGAGCACGGGCGCCGCCAGCAGCGTGGCCAGCACATTGATGCGCACCGCCTGCACCGTCATGGCCGCCGCCACGCGGGCGTCCGGATGGCCGATGCGGGCGTAGGCCGACACCGTCACCGAGGACGACAGCAGCCACAGCAGCTCGGCCACCGTCACGGCCACCGAATACGTGCCCACCGCGCCCAGGCCATGGAAGCGCTCGACCAGGAACAGCGAGGCCCGGTAGTTCAGCAGGCTGACGACGTTGGTCACGCCGATGGTCGCGATGAAGGGCCACTGCGCCTGCCAGCGCGCCGCCGGCTGGGCGAAGACCTCCAGGCGGGACGGCCGGCCCTCTTCGTCCAGCGCGACCTCCAGGGCCTCGTCGCGGCGGGCGGCATGGCGCAGGGCGTAGATGGCCGTGAGCACCGCCACGAGGGCCTTGCCGCTCACCCAGGCCGTCAGCACCATCAGCACCACCGGGGCGCTGCGCACCGCGCCCTGGGTCAGCCACCAGGCCCCCAGCAAGCCCGCCAGCACCACCGCGGGCGCGGCCACCTGGGCCAGGTTGATGGGCCACATGCGCCCCTCGCCGAGCCACAGCCCGGTGGCCGTGGGCACCAGCAGCAGGAAGGGCGCCCCCAGGGCCAGCAGCCACAGCTGGGAATACGGCATGGCCTGCGCCCCCCAGGACATGGCCAGCAGGCCCGCAGCGGCCAGCAGGCCCAGCGCCACGGCCGCGCGCAGCACCCCGCGCAACATCGGCAGGGCGCGCACCGAGGGCCGCCCGCCCTGCTGCGACATCTGCCGCGCCAGCCACAGACCCAGGCCGGAGAACAAGGTCAGCAGGCCCGACTCCACCGCCACGAACAGCGCGAAGGCGCCCTGCACCTTCGGCCCCTGGCGCGCCACCACCACGGTGATGGCCAGGCCCAGCGCCACGATCAGCAACTTGGCCACCAGGTTGCCCAGGGCCGCCACGGGCAACCAGGCCGGCAGGCAGGCCGCCAGCCACCGGGACAGGCGCTGTGGCCACGCGCGGCCCGCCACGCCACGGGCGTTGTCGGGCACGGAAGGGGCAGCGGGCTCGGCAGCAGGCTCGGGACGCACGGAAGACATGGGCGGGATTGTCGCCCAGGGTTTCATACAATGGCGGGTTCGGCGCGCCTGCTGCGGCGCGCACCGCCTTCTCTTGACACCCCCGCGCCCGCCACCGCCATGACCACGCACCAACACCCCGCTGCGACCGACACCGTTCCCACCGAGCTGATGGTGGACACCAACAAACTGGTGGCCGAGCGCCGCGAGAAACTGGCCGCCATCCGCGCCCAGGGCGTGGCCTTCCCCAACGACTTCAAGCCTGCCGACCGCGCCGCCGCCCTGCACGCGGCCCATGACGGCACCGAGTCCGAGGCCCTGGTGGCCCAGGGCGTCAAGGCCAGCGTGGGCGGCCGCCTGATGCTCAAGCGCGTCATGGGCAAGGCCTGCTTCGGCACCCTGCAGGACGCCACCGGCCGCATCCAGGTCTATGTGAAGCTCGACAACGTGGGCGCCGACAAGCTCGACGCCTTCAAGCACTGGGACCTGGGCGACATCCTGGGCGCCGAGGGCACCCTGTTCAAGACCAAGACGGGCGAGCTGTCCATCGAGGTCACCGACATCCGCCTGCTGACCAAGGCCCTGCGCCCGCTGCCCGACAAGTTCCACGGCATGACCGACCAGGAGCAGAAGTACCGCCAGCGCTACGTCGACCTGATCGTCGATGACGAGTCGCGCGGCCGCTTCATCGCGCGCTCCAAGGCCGTGGCCTCGATCCGAGCCTTCATGGTGGACAACGGCTTCCTGGAAGTCGAGACGCCCATGATGCACCCCATCCCCGGCGGCGCCAACGCCAAGCCCTTCACCACCCACCACAACGCGCTGGACCAGGAGATGTTCCTGCGCATCGCGCCCGAGCTGTACCTCAAGCGCCTGGTGGTCGGCGGCTTCGAGCGCGTCTTCGAGATCAACCGCAACTTCCGCAACGAGGGCGTGTCCGTGCGACACAACCCCGAGTTCACGATGATGGAGTTCTACGCGGCCTGGTGGAACCACCGCGACCTGATGGACTTCACCGAAAGCATCCTGCGCCACGCGGCCATGGCCGCCGTGGGCACCGCCAAGCTGACGTATGGCGGCAAGGAAGTGGACCTGGCGTCCCCCTTCGAGCGCCTGACGGTGCGTGACTCCCTGATCAAGCACGCCGGCCTGACGGCGGCCGAAGCCGACAACGCCGCCGTGCTGCGCGACAAGCTCAAGCACCTGGGCGAAGAAGCCCCGGCCCGCTGGAGCCTGGCCGAGTTGCAGTTCGGCCTGTTCGAAGCCGCGGTGGAAGAAAAGCTCTGGCAGCCGACCTTCATCATCGACTACCCCGTGGAAGTCAGCCCGCTGGCCCGCGCCTCGGACGCCGACCCCTCCATCACCGAGCGCTTCGAGCTCTTCATCACCGGCCGAGAGTACGGCAACGGCTTCTCCGAGCTGAACGACCCCGAAGAGCAGGCCGCCCGCTTCGCCGCCCAGGCCTCGGCCAAGGACGCCGGCGACGAGGAAGCCATGTACTTCGACGCCGACTACATCCGCGCGCTGGAGTACGGCCTGCCCCCGACAGGCGGCTGCGGCATCGGCATCGACCGCCTGATGATGCTGCTGACCGACGCGCCCAACATCCGCGACGTGATCCTGTTCCCGGCGCTGCGCCGCGAAGCGTGAGCGTCACCCACCCCGCCTGGGCGCTGCTGCCCTGGCTGGTGGCCCTGCTGACCATGGGCCTGATCGTCCGCCTGTCGCCACAGGCGGATGCGCCCGGCCGCTTCGCCACCCTCGACGGTCTGCGCGGCCACCTGGCCTTCACCGTGTTCATGCACCACGGGGTGATCTGGTACTTCTTCCTGCGCAGCGGCGTGTGGACGGCGCCCCCTTCGGGCTTCTACAACCACCTGGGGCAGACCAGCGTGGCCCTGTTCTTCATGATCACGGCCTTCCTGTTCACCACCCGGCTGCTGGACAGCGCCGGCCGGCCGATCGACTGGCTGCGCCTGTACGTCTCCCGGGTGCTGCGCCTGACCCCGCTGTACCTGGTGGCCATGGCCATCCTCTTCACGCTGTGCGGCGAGTTGAGCGACTGGCATCGCCAGGTGCCTGCGCGCGAGCTGCGCCAGTCGCTGCGCCAGTGGCTGGGCTTCACCATCGGCGGCATCCCCAACGTCAACGGCGTGCCCCACACCTTCACCCTGATCGCCGGGGTGACGTGGTCCCTGGCCTACGAGTGGCTGTTCTACGCCGCCCTGCCCTGCCTGGCCCTGCTGATGCGCCGCCAGGTGCCCCTGTGGCTGGCCGCGCTGGGCTTGCTGGCGGCCCTGGGCATCTGGAGCCACCACAAGGAAGGCATGATGTTCGTGGCCTTCGGCATGGGCGGCATCGCAGCCTGGCTGGCACGCCAGCCGCGCTTCCAGGGCTGGGCCCGCGGAGGCCTGGCACCTTGGTGCGTGCTGGCGCTGGTGGGCGGCACGGTCGCGACCACGGGCACGGCCTACAGCTGGCCCACCCTGGGCGCCCTGGGCCTGGCGTTCGCCCTGGTGGCCTCGGGCTGCACGCTGTTTGGCGCGCTGACCTCGCGGCTGTCGCGCCGTTTCGGCGACCTGGGCTACGGCCTCTACCTGCTGCACGGGCTGCTGCTGTCGGCCACCCTGCACTTCGCCGTGGGCACGTCGCGCGCCGCACGCTGGAGCGATGCCCAGCACTGGGGCTTGCTCACCGCCCTGGCCGCGCCACTGGTGCTGCTGGCCCACCTGGCTTTCCGCTGGGTGGAGCACCCCGCCATGCAGCAGACGGACCGCCTGGTGGCCTGGTGGCGCGCCCGCCGTCGCTGACCCGGCCGCTGCCCCGTCACCCGACCCCGCCGATGAGCGCCATCGGGGTGAGCCCGGAGGCGCAAGCCCCCTCGCCGGCTGGCATCATCCTGGGCTGATTCCCCACGAGGACGCCTCATGGCCCACACGCCCCCCACCGCATCGGCAGCCGATGCCCCCATCCACACCCGCCACGGTGCCTGCAACCTGTGCGAGGCCATCTGCGGCCTGACCTTCCAGGTGCAGGGCGAAGGACCGCAAGCGCGCATCATCTCGGTCAAGGGCAACGAGGCCGACCCGCTGTCGCGCGGCCACATCTGCCCCAAGGCCGTCGCGCTGAAGGACCTGCACGAAGACCCGGACCGCCTGCGCCAGCCCGTCAAGCGCGTGGTTGAAAAGGGCGCTCAGGGCGACGTCACACGCTGGCAGCCCATCACCTGGGACGAAGCCTTCGATGCCGTCGTGGAAGGCCTGGTGCAGGTCCGCGAGCGCCATGGCAGCCACGCGGTGGGCGTCTACCAGGGCAACCCCAATGTGCACAACTGGGGCAACATCACCCACGGCCACCTGTTCTTCAGCCAGTTGAAGACACGCGCGCGCTTCTCGGCCACCTCGGCCGACCAACTGCCGCACCACGTCGTGGCCCACTGGCTGTACGGCCACCAGCTGGCCCTCCCCATCCCCGACATCGACCACACCCAGTACATGCTGGTGCTGGGCGCCAACCCGCTGGCCTCCAACGGCAGCCTCATGACCGTGCCGGACGTGCGCACCCGCTTCAAGGCCCTGAAGGCGCGCGGCGGCAAGCTGGTCGTGGTGGACCCGCGCCGCACCGAGACCGCGGCCATCGCCGACGAGCACCTGGCCATCGACCCCGGCAGCGATGCGGCCTGGCTGCTCAGCCTCGTCCACACCCTGTTCGACGAAGACCTGACCCAAGCCGGCGCACTCGACCCCCTGCTCGACCAGGTGCGTGCGGTGCGCGAGGCCGTCGCGCCATTCAGCCCGGAAGCCACGGCCGCGGTCACCGGCATCGACGCGGCCACGACGCGCCGCATCGCCCGCGAGCTGGCCGCCGCACCCGGTGCCGTCGCCTATGGCCGCATGGGCGTGTCCACCCAGGCCCACGGCGTGGTCTGCCAGTGGGCCATCCAGGTCATCAACCTGCTGACCGGCAACGTCGACCGCGAAGGCGGCGCGCTGCTGACCAGCCCGGCGCTCAACCTCATCCAGATGAAGCTGATGGGGCCCGGCCACTTCGACGCCTGGCGCAGCCGGGTGCGCGGCGCGCCCGAGTTCGGCGGCGAGCTGCCGGTGTCCGTGCTGGCCGAAGAGATGCTCACCCCGGGCCGCGGCCAGATCCGCGCGCTGGTCACGGCCGCGGGCAACCCGGTGCTGTCCACGCCCAATGGCGGCCAGCTGGACCGTGCCTTGTCGCAGCTGGACTTCATGGTGTCCATCGACTTCTACGTCAACGAGACCACCCGCCACGCCGACATCATCCTGCCGCCGACCTGCTTCGTCGAGCACGACCACTACGACCTCCTCTTCCTGCACCTGGCCGTGCACAACGTGGCGCGCTACAGCGAGGCCATCGTCGAGCGCGCCCCCGGCGCCCTGCACGACTGGGAGATCTACAGCGAGCTGGCGCGCCGCTATGCCCGCCGCGCCTGGGCACTGGAGCGCGGTGGCGTCAAGGCGCGCCTGTCGGGCATGCTCACCCGCGGCATCGTCGGGCGCCTGGCCCCGCACCGCCTGCTGGCCATCGGCCTCAAGCGCTCGGGCGCTGCCCGCGCCGGCCTGACCCTGGCCCGCCTGCGCGCGCACCCCGAGGGCATCGACCTCGGCCCGCTCAAGCCTTCGCTGGGCGCCCGCCTGCAGGCACGCGGCAAGCGCATCGGCCTGCTGCCGGCCGGCATCCGCCGCGAGTTGCCGCTGCTGGTCGAGGCGTTCACCGGTGCCCAGGCCGACGCGGCCATCGCCCACACCGCGGGCACGCTCAAGCTGATCGGCCGCCGCGATGTGCGCAGCAACAACTCCTGGATGCACAACAGCGAGCGCCTGGTCTCGGGCAAGCCGCGCTGCACCCTGTGGATGCACCCCGACGACGCCGCCCGCCACGCCGTGGCCGACGGCCAGACCGTGACCCTGGCCTCGCGCACCGGCCGCGTGCAGGTGCCCGTGCAGGTCACGCCCGACATCCGCGCCGGCGTGGTCAGCCTGCCGCACGGCTGGGGCCATGGCCGCGACGGCGTGCAGATGCAGGTGGCACAGGCCCACGCGGGCGTCAGCATCAACGACCTCACCGACGACCGCTTGACCGACCGCATTTCCGCCAACGCGGCTTTCAGCGCCGTGCCGGTGTGGATCGAGGCGAGCTGATCCACAATCCAGGCCCATGAGTTCGGCCATCCTGGAAATCGCTGCCACCGCGGCCCGCATCGTCGTGGAAGAGGGCCTGGAGTACGGCCCGGCCAAGCGCCGCGCCGTCAAGCAGCTGGGCCTGCCCGGCCGCACCGCACTGCCCGACAACGGCGAGGTGGAAGACGCGGTGTTCGAGTACATCGGCCTGTTCTGCGCCGACACCCAGCCCGCCGAGCTGCGCGCCCTGCGCGAACTCGCTGCGCTGTGGATGCAGCGCCTGGCCGAGTTCCGCCCGCACCTGAGCGGTGCCATCTGGCGCGGCACCGCCACCCGCCTCAACGACATCCACCTGCAGCTCTACTGCGACGACAGCAAATCCGCCGAAATCTTCCTGCTGGGCAAGGGCCAGGACTACGACGTGGGCAGCGTGCCCGGCCCGCGCGGCCAGGACGTGGACCGCCTGAGCCTGACCGTCGACTGCCCGGCGCTGAACGAGCCCATCGGCCTGCACCTGACCATCCTGGACGCCGACGACCTGCGCGGCGCCCTCAAGCCCGACGCCCGCGGCCGCACCGAACGGGGCGACCTCGCCGCCCTGCAGCGCCTGCTGGCCGACACCGAAGCGCTCTGACGCCCCCTGCACCGCCCTCCACCGACACCGACCCGCCCGACCATGCCTTCGCGCCCCACCGCCCCCGCCTCCCCCCTGGCCACCGCCCGTGGCCTCCAGCAAGGCCTCGCCCGCCGCCAGGCCCTGCTGGCCGCCCTGGGCGTGGGTGCGGCCGCGGCCGGCGCCTGGTGGGGCCTGCGCCAGCACGGCGGCACCGCCCCCCACACCAGCACGCCCACCACCTCCACCGCCGACACGGCCTCAGCGGCCCCAGCAGTCCCCTCGGCCTCGGCCCCGCTGCTGCAGGGCGACCTCCTCCAGGCCGGCTTCTGGCAGCAAAGCTTCGACACCCCGGCCGGCGGCACGCTGAGCCTGGGCGCGACCCAGGGCCACCCGATGCTGCTGAACTTCTGGGCCACCTGGTGCCCGCCCTGCGTCAAGGAGATGCCCGAGCTGGAGCGTTTCCACCGCGAGTTCGGCGCGCGGGGCTGGCGCGTCATCGGCCTGGCCATCGATGGCCCCACGCCGGTGAGGGAATTCCTTCACAAAGTGCAGGTAGGATTCGACATTGGCCTGGCTGGCTTCGGCGGCACCGAACTGGCCCAGGCGCTCGGCAACGACACCGGCGGCCTGCCGTTTTCGGTGCTGGTGGACGCCCAAGGCCGCATCCGCCACCGCAAGATGGGCGCCACGCATTTCGATGAACTGGCCGCCTGGGCGCAAGGCCTGGCGTCGGTCTGATCTCGGTCTGATCTCGGCCCGCCCCAGTTGCTGCGCCCTCCGGACGGCTCACCCCGGACACCCCGACAGAAACATTTCTCCCAAACCGAGGGATTTGCGGCCATGTGCGGGTAAAATTTGCCTACGTTCATTTTCTGGGGTCATCTCGCAGACCGCGTTGTCAGATGCCGACCGCGAGCCGCCCCATGACGCATGCAGATTCTCGTCCTCCATGGCCCCAACCTCAACCTGCTGGGCATCCGTGAACCGCAGGTCTATGGCGCCACCACGCTGGAGCAGATCAACACCGAGCTGGTCGCGCACGCCGCCCGCCGCGGCGCCACGCTGACCGCTTTCCAGAGCAACCACGAGGGGGCCCTGATCGACCGCGTGCAGGCCGCACGCACCGACGGCACCCAGTTCATCGTCATCAACCCTGGCGGGTTCACGCACACCAGCGTGGCCCTGCGCGATGCCTTCGCCGGCGTGGCCCTGCCCTTCATCGAGGTCCACCTGTCGAACATCCACCGGCGCGAGCCCTTCCGTCACCACTCCTACTTCTCGGACCTCGCCGAAGGCGTGGTCCTGGGGCTGGGTGCCGCGGGCTACCGCCTGGCCGTGGACGCGGCCCTCGACCGCCTGAGCGCCGCCCCGGCGATCCCCACGAATCCCCCCCGCGGCTGAGCACCCCGCCGGATCACCTCCCGGAACCGCCCGACCGCACCGACCCCGAGCGTCACCTGAGCGCGACCCGCTCGACGCATTGCTGGAGAAAACACCATGGACCTGCGCAAACTCAAGACCCTGATCGACCTCGTTTCCGAGTCGAACGTGTCTGAACTGGAAATCACCGAAGCCGACGGCAAAGTCCGCATCGTCAAGGCCGGTGCCGCGCCCGTCGTGATGCACACCGTCGCCGCGCCGCTGGCCGCCGCCCCCGTCGCCGCTGCCGCCGCACCGGCCGCCGCTGCACCCGCCGCCGAAGCCCCGGCCGCCCCGGTCGAGACCGGCCACGTGGTCAAGTCGCCCATGGTGGGCACCTTCTACCGCGCCTCCAGCCCCGGCGCCAAGGCCTTCGCCGAAGTCGGCGACGTGGTCAAGGCCGGCCAGGCGGTCTGCATCATCGAAGCCATGAAGATCATGAACGAGATCGAGGCAGACATGGACGGCACCATCACCAAGATCCTGGTCGACAACGGCCAACCTGTCGAATACGGTCAGCCCCTGTTCATCATCGAATAAGGGGGTCTTGCCATGTTCAAGAAGATCCTGATCGCCAACCGCGGCGACAAAGCCTTCGGCTTTGCGGCGAAGCCAAATTGCGCATCGGGCGCAGCCCGATAAGGCAAGGAGCCGAGCACCATGTTCAAAAAAATCCTCATCGCCAACCGCGGCGAAATTGCCTTGCGCATCCAGCGCGCCTGCCGTGAAATGGGCATCCAGTCGGTGGTCGTCTACTCCGAGGCCGACCGCGACGCCAAGTACGTCAAGCTGGCCGACGAGGCCGTCTGCATCGGCCCGGCCCCCTCGGCGCAGAGCTACCTGCACATGCCGGCCATCATTTCGGCCGCCGAAGTGACCGACGCCGAGGCCATCCACCCCGGTTACGGCTTCCTGTCGGAGAACGCCGATTTCGCCGAGCGCGTGGAGCAATCCGGCTTCACCTTCATCGGCCCGACGCCCGAATCCATCCGCGTCATGGGCGACAAGGTCTCGGCCAAGCAGGCCATGATCAAGTCCGGCGTGCCTTGCGTGCCGGGCTCCGAAGGCGCCCTGCCCGACGACCCCAAGGAAATCATCCGCATCGCCCGCACCGTGGGCTACCCGGTCATCATCAAGGCCGCAGGTGGCGGCGGTGGCCGCGGCATGCGCGTGGTGCACACCGAGGCCGCGCTGATCCATGCCGTGCAGACCACCAAGGCCGAGGCCGGCGCCGCCTTCGGCAACCCCGAGGTCTACATGGAGAAGTTCCTGGAGCATCCGCGCCACGTGGAAATCCAGATCCTGGCCGACACGCACAAGAACGCCGTGTGGCTGGGCGAGCGCGACTGCTCCATGCAGCGCCGCCACCAGAAGATCATCGAAGAAGCGCCGGCCCCCGGCATCAACCGCCGCGTCATCGAGAAGGTCGGCGAGCGCTGCGCCGCCGCCTGCAAGAAGATCGGCTACCGCGGCGCGGGCACCTTCGAGTTCCTCTACGAAAACGGCGAGTTCTACTTCATCGAGATGAACACGCGCGTGCAGGTGGAGCACCCCGTCACCGAGATGACCAGCGGCATCGACATCGTGCAGATGCAGATCCGCGTGGCCGCCGGCGAGAAGCTGCCCTTCACGCAACGCCAGATCGAGATGCGCGGTCACGCCATCGAATGCCGCATCAATGCGGAAGACCCGGTCAAGTTCATCCCCTCGCCCGGGCGCATCACCACCTGGCACGCGCCCGGCGGCCCCGGTGTGCGCGTGGATTCGCACGTCTACACGAACTACTTCGTGCCGCCCAACTACGACTCCATGATCGGCAAGATCATCGTGCATGGCGACACCCGCGAGCAGGCCCTGGCCCGCATGCGCACCGCGCTGTCGGAAACCGTGGTCGAAGGCATCAACACCAACATCCCGCTGCACCGCGAGCTGATGGTGGACGCCAAGTTCATCGAAGGCGGCACCGACATCCATTACCTGGAGAGCTGGATGGCCGCGCGCAAGCGTTGACCCTCCCCCACCATGCTGTTTGAACTCACCCTGCTGGCCAAGGAGGCCGAAGTCGAGAACCTGAGCGACGCGCTCATGGAGATCGAGGCCCTGTCCGTGTCCGTCGAAGACGCCGACGCCGACACCGAACACGAAGAGGCCCTGTGGGGTGAGCCCGGCATGCCCGTGGCCCGCGAAGCCTGGCAGCGTTCCACCGTCAAGAGCCTCTTTGCCACCGAGGCCGAGGCGCTGGAAGCCGCCACGCTGATCCTGGCCCAGGACTGGGCAGATGACATCCACGTCCAGGGCATCCAGCCCGTGGGCGAGCAGGACTGGGTGCGCCTGACGCAGTCCCAGTTCCAGCCGGTGCCCATCACCGACAGCTTCTTCATCGTGCCGACCTGGCACGAGATCCCGCCGCAGGCCAGGACCGTCATGCGCCTGGACCCGGGCCTGGCCTTCGGCACCGGCACCCACCCGACCACCCGCATGTGCCTGAAGTGGATCGCCCAGCACCCCGAGGCCTGCCAGGGCCAGCGCGTGCTGGACTATGGCTGCGGCTCGGGCATCCTGGCCATCGGCGCGGCCCTGCACGGTTCGGGCGTGGTCGACGCGGTCGACATCGACCCGGCCGCGGTGGAGGCCACGAACGCCAACGCCGAAGCCAACCTGCAGCACCTGAAAACCGCCGACGGCCAACTGCCCATCCACGCCGGCCTGCCCGACCTGGTGGGTGAAGCCGCCCAGACCTACCCCGTGGTGCTGGCCAACATCCTGGCCACGCCGCTGAAGATGCTGGCGCCGCTGCTGGCCGGCCATGTCGCGCCGGGCGGCCACCTGGTGCTGGCCGGCATCCTGGCGCGCCAGGAGCAGGAACTGAAAGACGCCTATGCCGGCGTGGGCCTGACGTTGCACGTCGCCAACGAAGAAGAGGGCTGGATCCTGATGACCGCCCACAAAACAATGGCATAAAGGCGGGCTATGAGCCTGGCCACCCGTTGCACCCACTGCGGCACGATCTTCAAGGTCGTGCAAGACCAATTGAAGGTCTCCGAAGGCTGGGTGCGCTGCGGCCGCTGCCACGAAATCTTCAACGCCCTGCCCTCGCTGTTCGACCTCGACAACGAGCCGCCACCACCGCGCCGGCAGGTCGCCCCCGAAGACGGGCCCACGCAAGCCGCGTCGCACGAAGAGGACCACGGCCCGTCCACCTTCGCCGAATCCATCCCGCCCGCAGGGTTCCCTCCCTCGGAAGACGAGACCTGGCACCGGACACGGCCCACCGACCTGGCCCCGCCCACGCCCATCAGCGCGCACACCCCGCTGACCGCGGCCGACCTGGCCATGGATGCACAGCCCCTGCCCGCGGCCACCGACTTCGACCTCGACTTCGACACCCAGACCGCGCAGCAGGAGCCCCCGCAGCGCGATGACGCGCCCTTCGACCAGGACCTGCCCGTCACCGACGAGTCCGATGCGCTGGACTCGCGCTACCTGCTGCCCTCGGACGCGGCCCGCCTCACGCACCGCCGCCCGCACGGCCCCGAGTTCGCCGACGCCCAGTTCCCCAGCGACGCCATGCTCGACGCCGAGGAAGACTGGGCGCAGGCCCCCCCCCCACCCGCGGCAACCCTCCCCCACGTGGTGGCCTCCACGCGGCCTGCCGACGAGGCCCCGCCGCTGCCGCCTGCCTCCAGCCTGCTGCGCGCGCCCAGCGCCGTCGGCGATGCCCTCCGGCCCGACACGCCCCTCGCACCGAGCGACGACCCCGAGCTCGCCGGCGCCCCACCCTCGCGCTTCGGCACTGACTTCGTGCCCGAGCAGGTGCAGCCGCCGCCCAGCAAGCGCCAGGGCCGATCCGGCACGCGCGGCCGCGACCCGGCCACCCAGACGCCCGAGTTCGTCAAGCACGCGCAGCGCCAGGCTTTCTGGCGCCACCCTGCCACCCGCGGCGTGCTGCTGACCGTGCTGCTGGGCCTGGTGCTGGGCCTGGGCCTGCAGCTCATGCACCAGTTCCGCGACCTCATCGCCGCCCACAACCCCGAGGCCCGGCCCCTGCTGACGGCCTGGTGCGAACAGGTCGGCTGCAAGATCGCGCCGCCGCTGCGCCTGGAAGCCCTGCAGGTCGACAGCGCCACGCTGCTGCGCACCTCCTCCGAAGGCCCCGACCGCTACCGCCTGACCGTGACGGTGCACAACCGCAGCGACATCGGCGTGGCCTGGCCGCACATCGACCTCAGCCTCACCGACGAGGCCGGCAGCGTGATCGCCCGCCGGGCCTTCCAGGCCCCGGGTGCCCGCGTGGTGCGCGGCGAAGGCGCCAGCCAGACCCTGACACCCCTGCCCGAGGCCGTGCCCGCGCAACAAAGCACCACGCTGCAGTGGTCGCTGCGCCTGGACGCGCTGACCCCCGCCGGCTACACGGCCGAGCTGTTTTACCCCTGACCCCTCAAAGGCATCCCATGTCCGTGCTCATCTGTGGTTCCCTGGCCTTCGACACCATCACCACCTTCCCCGGCCGCTTTGCCCAGCAGATCCTGCCCGAGCAGGTGCACATCCTCAACGTGTCCTTCCTGGTGCCCTCGCTGCGCAAGGAGTTCGGCGGCTGCGCCGGCAACATCGCCTACAGCCTCAAGCAGCTCGGCGGCTTCCCCCGCATCATGGCCACGCTGGGCAAGGACGGCACCCTCTACCGCAACCACATCGAGAGCCTGGGCATGCCCCTGACCGACGTGATGACCGTGGAAGACGACTACACCGCCCAGGCCATCATCATCACCGACCAGGACAACAACCAGATCACCGCCTTCCACCCCGGCGCGATGGCCCAGGCCCACTTGCAGATGATCGAGCCCAACCCGGCGATCAAGCTGGCCATCGTCTCGCCGGACGGCCGCGACGCCATGGTCCAGCACGCCCGCCAGCTGTACGCCGCCGGCATCGCCTTCGTGTTCGACCCGGGCCAGGGCCTGCCCATGTTCGACGGCGAGGAGCTCAAGCAGTTCATCGCCCAGGCCACCTGGGTGACCGTCAACGACTACGAAGGCAAGATGCTGTCCGAGCGCACCGGCCGCAGCCTGACCGAGATCTCGCAGTCGCACCTGCAAGGCGTGGTCGAGACCCTGGGCGCCGACGGCTGCAATGTCTACGTGCAGGGCGTCAAGACCCACGTGCCGGGCGTCAAGGCCGAGGCCGTGGTCGACCCCACCGGCTGCGGCGACGCCTTCCGAGGCGGCCTGCTCTACGGCCTGGCCAACGGCTGGGACCTGGTGAAGTCGGTGACCCTGGGCAACCGCATCGGCGCCCTCAAGATCGCCGTGGCCGGCCCGCAGAACTACACCCTGGACCGCACCGCCCTGGGTCTGTGACACCGGGCCTGTGAACCTGGGGCGGTGCCGCAGCCCCCGTCACACCCCGACACACACCGGGGACAGATGGGGCGCCCGGCGGCGCACCGCGGCGCGATGATGTCGGGCTTCGCCACGCCAACGACATCCCCGAGGGCCTCGCCTTGATCCCACGCTTCCCCGCCCTGCTGCTGACTCTGACCATCGGCCTGGGCTGCGCCCCCGAGCACGCCACCGCAGGCCAGGGCCTCACCCTGGCCACCTGGAACCTCGAATGGCTGATGACGCCGCAGGTGCGCGACAGCCTGGGCGCCAGCTGCACCGCCCAGCAGCCGCGCAGCGACCAGCGCGCCCTGCCCTGCACCCCCGGGCGCACCCCGCCCCCCATCCGCACCGCCGCCGACTTCGACGCCCTGGCCCGCAGCGCGCAGGCCTTGCGCAGCACCCATGACGCGGACGTGGTGGCCCTGCAGGAGGTCGATGGCCCGGAAGCCGCACGGCAGGTCTTCCGCCAAGGCTGGCAGCTCGGCTGCTTCGTGCAGCGCGCCCACCCTCAGAAAGTCGGCTTCGCCATCCGCGACGGCATCCCCTACCGTTGCAACGGCGACCTGGCCGCGCTCGACATCGATGGCGGCACGCGCGCCGGCGCCGACGTGACACTGTGGCCCGGCACCCGCCAGGAGGTGCGCCTGCTGGCCGTGCACCTGAAGAGCGGCTGCTTCGACGGCAAGCTCGACCGCCGCTTCGAGCCCTGCGCGCGGCTGCGCCAGCAGGTGCCCGTGGTGGAGGCCTGGATCGACCAGCGTGTGCGCGAAGGCGTGGCCTTCGCCGTGCTGGGGGACTTCAACCGCCGCCTCGACAAGGACGCCCGCTACCCCGCCGGCCCCGACGAGGCCGCGCCCTTCAACCTGATGCAGGCCTGGAGCGACCAAGACCCTGCCGGCGCCGAGCTGCTGCGCGCCACCGAGGGCCAGGCCTATGTGCGCTGCGACGCCGACGACCGCCACAAGCAGTACATCGACGACATCCTCATCGACCGCAAACTGGCCGACCGAAACAAGAACAGGCGCTTCATGCGCCTGCCTTTCGAGCCGGTTGACCAGGGCCGGACGCTGTCCGACCACTGCCCGGTGATCTGGTCACTGAGGCCTTGACGCGCCGATCAGGCCTCGGTGACCCGGCGAGGCATCAAGCCTTGCCTTGCGTGGCCACGGCCGCTGCGGCCTTGGCAGCGGCTTCGGCGTCGCCCAGGTAGTAGTGCCTGATGGGCTTGAGGTTCTCGTCGAGCTCGTACACCAGGGGGATGCCGTTGGGGATGTTCAGGCCCACGATGTCGGCGTCACCGATGTTGTCCAGGTACTTGACGAGGGCGCGGATGGAGTTGCCGTGGGCAGCGATGACCACGCGCTTGCCGGATTGGATCGTCGGGGCGATGACTTCGTTCCAGCAGGGCAGCACGCGCGCCACGGTGTCCTTGAGGCACTCGGTCAGGGGCACTTGCTCGGGGGCCAGAGCGGCGTAGCGCAGGTCCTGGCGCTGGCCGCGGGGGTCGTTGGCGTCCAGGGCAGGCGGCGGGGTGTCGTAGCTGCGGCGCCAGACCAGCACCTGCTCGTCGCCGTACTGCTTGGCCATGTCGGCCTTGTTGAGGCCCTGCAGGCCACCGTAGTGGCGCTCGTTGAGGCGCCAGTCCTTGACGACGGGCAGCCAGGTGCGGTCCATCTCGTCGAGGCAGTAGTTCAGGGTGTGGATGGCGCGCTTGAGCACCGAGGTGTAGGCGATGTCGAACTCGTAGCCCTCGGCCTTGAGCAGCTTGCCGGCCGACATGGCCTGCGAGATGCCGGTGGGGGTCAGCTCCACGTCGGTCCAGCCGGTGAAGCGGTTTTCCAGGTTCCAGGTCGATTCGCCGTGGCGGATCAGCACGAGCTTGTACATGGTGAAGGTCTCGGTCGGGGTGGATGTCAGCGCGCGATTTTATAATCCCGGCCGGGATGGCCTCCCCCCGCGCTTCGGCGCCTGCGGCTGCCACCCCCTTCCGCCCCTCCGACCTCCCCCTGCGATCCCCGAGATCCCGCGAAAGACCCTGCGCATGACCTTCACGAGCTACCTCGCCGACAACTGGTACTGGGCCGTGGCCGCCGCCGCTTCCGGCGGCATGATCCTGTGGCAGCAACTCAAGGAAGCCGGCAGCGCAGGCGGCCTGAGCCCGGCCCTGGCGGTGCAGTTGATCAACAAGGACAAGGCCCAGGTCATCGACGTGTGCGACCCGGCCGAGTTCGCCGCCGGCCACGTCGCTGGCGCCAGGAACGTGCCGCTGGCCGAGATCGCCTCGGGCAAGGGCTTGCCGTCCAACAAGAAGCTGCCGCTGGTGGTGGTGTGCACTGCCGGCGTGCGCGCGGCCAAGGCCGCCGCCCAGCTCAAGCAGATGGGCTACGAGAACGCCCAGCCGCTGTCCGGCGGCCTGAAGGCCTGGCGCGAAGCCAACCTGCCCGTCGACAAGGCCTGAGCAGGCAGGAACCCCCACGCGCCAGGCGGACTTCGCCCTGGCGGGACAATCCCTTCGTCACCATTCCCCTGAGGCCCCACGGGCCCGACCGTCCCATGCCAGCCGTCAAGATGTACACCACCCAGGTCTGCCCCTACTGCCAGCGGGCCAAGATGCTGCTCAAGCAGCGGGGTGTCGAGGCCATCGAGGAAATCCGCATCGACCTGGACCCGGCCCAGCGCGACCACATGATGGCCATCACCGGCCGGCGCACCGTGCCGCAGATCTTCATCGGCGACACCCACGTGGGCGGCTGCGACGACCTGATCGCCCTGGACCAGCGCGGCGGCCTGCTGCCGATGCTGCAGGGCTGACAGGCCCCCACACAGCCCCCTCGCCTGAGGGTGAACCGAGGGCTCCTCCCAGGGCCCCTTGTGACAGACGCGTCATCTGCGTGGTTCATAATCGCCCGCGATTTCTCACGAACCCCGGCCTCCAGAGGCCACCGCAAGGTCACCGCAAGGATTTCCCATGAGCGAACAGAACCTCCAGCCCTCCTTCAGCATCCAACGCATCTACCTCAAGGACCTCTCGCTGGAGCTGCCCAACGCCCCCCAGATCCTGCTGGAACAGGGCCAACCCCAGGTGGACGTGCAGCTGAACCTGCACGCCGAACCCGTGGTCGAGGGCATCTATGAAGTGGCCGTGACCGCCACCGTGACCGCCAAGGTCAACGACAAGGTGCTGTTCCTGGTGGAAGCCAAGCAGGCCGGCCTGTTCGAGATCCGCAACGTGCCGGACGACCAGCTGCAGCCGATCATCGCCATCGCCTGCCCGCAGATCGTCTACCCCTACCTGCGCGCCACCGTGGCCGACACGCTCAACCGCACCGGCTTCCCGCCCGTGCACCTGACCGAAGTCAACTTCCAGGCCATGTACGAGTCGCAGCTGCAGCAAGCCGCTGCCGCTCAGCAGGTCCAGGCTTCCTGAGCCCCGCACGGCCCGCTGCACCGATCGGATGAGCCGACACCTCACGGTTCTGGGCGCCGGCGCCTGGGGCACGGCACTGGCCATCAGTGCCGCGCGCCAGGGCGTGGCGGTGCAGTTGTGGGCGCGCGATGCCGCCCAGGTGGCCGAGATGCAGGCGCAGGGGCGCAATGTGCGCTACCTGCCCGAGGCGCCTTTTCCCACAGCCTTCCCCGAGGCCCTGCGCCTGACGGCCGATTTCGATGCGGCCGTGGCCCATGCGCACGCGCAGGGCGGGCTGGTCATCATCGGCACGCCCATGGCCGCGCTGGCCGACATCCTGCAACGCCTGCCCGAGCAGGTGGCCACGCTGTGGCTGTGCAAGGGCTTCGAGAAGGGCACGGGCCGGCTGGGTCATGAGATCGCCCGCGCGGTGCGCCCGCAGGCGCGCAGCGGCGTGCTGTCGGGCCCCAGCTTCGCCAAGGAAGTGGCGCTGGGCCAGCCCACCGCCCTGGTCGCGGCCAGCACCGACCTGGCCCTGGCCGAACAGGCCGTCGACGTCTTCCATTCCGACGCCCTGCGCGTCTACACCTCCAACGACCCGGTCGGCGTGGAGGTGGGTGGCGCCGTCAAGAACGTGCTGGCGATCGCCACCGGCATCGCCGACGGCATGGCGCTGGGGCTCAACGCCCGCGCGGCCCTCATCACCCGCGGCCTGGCCGAGATGACCCGTCTGGGCGTGGCGCTCGGCGCGCGCCCAGACACCTTCATGGGCCTCTCGGGCCTGGGCGACCTGGTGCTGACCGCCACGGGCGCGCTGTCACGCAACCGCACGGTGGGGCTGCAGTTGGCCACGGGCAAGCCGCTGGCGCAGATCCTCCAGGAGCTCGGCCACGTCGCCGAGGGCGTGTACTCGGCGGCCACGGTGTGGCAGCGGGCGCAGGCGCTCGGCGTGGCCATGCCCATCACCGAGGCGGTGGTGGCGGTGCTGGACGGTCGCCTCAGCCCGACCGAGGCCGTGGTGGCGCTGATGCGCCGCGAGGCCAAGGCCGAGGGCTGATCAGGCCCCGCCGCCGTAGCCGTTCTGCCGCCAGGCCTCGAAGACGGCCACGGCCACCGCATTGCTGAGGTTGAGGCTGCGCTGTCCCTCGCGCAAGGGCAGGCGCACGCGCTGCGCCGGCGGGAAGGTCTCGCGCAGGTCGGCCGGCAAGCCCGCGGTTTCGCAACCGAACACCAGCCAGTCCCCCGGTTGCCAGGCCACTTGACCGAAGGGCTGGCTGCCATGGGTCATGAAGGCGAACATCCGGGTCGCATCGGGGGCCGCGGTGGCGATGAAGCTCGCCCAGTCGGCATGGCGGCGCACCTCGGCGTACTCGTGGTAGTCGAGGCCGGCACGCTGCAGCAGCCGGTCCTCCATCGAGAAGCCCAGGGGCTCGATCAGGTGCAGGGCGCAGCCGGTGTTGGCCGCGAGCCGGATCACATTGCCGGTGTTGGGCGGGATCTCCGGATGGACGAGGACGATCTGGAACATGGGCACGATTGTCCTCGCCGCCCCGCACGGCCGCCGGGCGTCAGCCGTCCCCGGGTTCGGGCGTGCGGGCGATCACCCAGGCCTGCACGTGCATCGTGCCGGCCTGGCGCAGCACACGGGCGATTTCGAACAGCGTCGCGCCGCTGGTCATCACATCGTCCAGCAGGGCGACGCTGCTGCCTTGCAGCGGCCCGACGCGCAGCGGGTCGACCGCGAACACGCCGCGCACATTGGCCCTGCGATCGGCGAGCTTCAGGCCGGCCTGGGCGCTGTTGTGACGCACGCGCAGCAGCAGTCCGGCATCGCAGCGCAGCCCGCGCCGCCGCGCCAGCGCCTTGGCGAGCTCATGGGCCTGGTTGTAGCCGCGCTCGCGCAGCCGCGTTGGGTGCAACGGCACGGGGACGATGGCATCGGGCCGGGGTAGCGTGGCCAGGAGCTCGGCCATGGGCGCTGCCATCAGCGGGGCGAGGGCGCGCAGCCCGGTGTACTTCAGCCGGTGCACGGCCGTTCGGGCCACGCCGACATACGCGAAGGGTGAGAGGCCGGAGTCCAGCGCGAGGCCGTTCACCTGGTGGGTGTGCGGTCCGGAGCGCAGGCCTCTCCGGGTGCACGC
>JADFIG010000015.1 GCA_022566735.1 Pseudomonadota bacterium | reverse complement strand
CAGCATGTAGATCAACCCGATAATCGCCCAGTTACTAAATTGCGTCTGAATCATCTGCGGACTCGTCTGTGACTGACTGATCAGACCCGCCAGGGGGACAACCAGGGCATATCCCACCTGGAGTATGAAAAGCCAGAACCAGTAGGTGACAAGGGTGAGGACCAGTGTCCATACCGTGGACGAGGTGAGGACGGACCAGAGAGTCGCCAGGAGGGCCACGATCGTGAGTGAGGCGAGGGAACCCAGGATCTTGACAAGGGATATGGATAGGCCGCGCAGTTCGTAGGGATTCGATTTCGGAAACAGGAGGACGCCGATGATCTCCGCCGGCTGGGCTATATCACGGAACCGTTCGGGGAGGTGGACGTCATCGTCAGGTCGTATCCTGCCCTCCTCGATGGGGCCGATCACGAGGACGTCCTGCGGGACATCCTTTCCCGGCTCGAGAAGCGCGGATCGCGCGGCCCGGCCTCCGACGTCTTCGACGACGTCCTCCGGCACATGGCGTGTCACGGAGCGGTCAAGGCGGGAATGCGGTTACGACCGGACGAGATCTCCGAGCTCCTGGATCAGGAGGAGGCCGTTCCCGGGTCGTTCGCCTGCGCCCACGGCCGCCCCACGCATCTCCATCTCAGTCTGGCGGATCTCGAGAAGCAGTTCGGACGCCGGTGATGTGAGGCGAGCGCGGACTACTGTATGGGGGGTCGCTGGGCAAGAATCCAGTGGGCCAGCCCGTACCCGACTCTCTTGTACGGCTGCTTCATGGAGCCCCCGGCCCACCCCCCCATGACGATGCCCCCGAACACCGCCGCCGTGAAGGCCTTCAGGCCAGGCAGGAAGCCCATGGTGTGCTGCACCGAGCCGTAATTGGCCGCCCACATCACGCCTGCCAGGGCGGCCAGCGCCGCACCGATCATGAAGGTCGCGGAAATCACGCGGTCAGGGCGCACGCCCATGAGTTGGGCCACCTTGGGGTTCTCGGCCGTGGCGCGCATGGCCCGGCCCAGCGAGGTGCCATGGATCAGGGCCATCAGGCCGGCCAGCGTCACGGCCGTCACGCCCAGGATCAGCACCTGCACGAGGTTGATGGTCGCGCCCATCACCTCCCAGGGCTCGTCGGGCAGCAGGATGGGGTAAGGCTTGTAATCCGGCTTCCACAGGATCATGGCCAGCGTCTGCAACAGCAGCGACATGCCCATGGCCGTGATCAGCGGTGCCAGGCGCGGGGCGTTGCGCAAAGGCCGGTAGGCCAGCTTCTCGATGAGGAAGTTCAGCGCCATGCACACCGCCATGGCCGCCAGCAGCGACAGGCTCAGCAGCAGCCAGCCCGGCCAGCCGGTGTCGCCCAGGGCCGTCACCACGGACCAGCTCACCAGGGCGCCGACCATCAGCACCTCGCCATGGGCGAAGTTGATGAGGTTGATGATGCCGTAGACCATGGTGTAGCCCAGCGCCACCAGGGCGTACATGCTGCCCAGGACCAGGCCATTGATCAGTTGCTGAATGAAGGTGTCCACGGAACGACAGGCATGCAAAAAGCCCGCCAGGGAGGCGGGCTGGGACCGACCGGATTGGCCGGGATTATCGGTCAGCTTGCTTCAGAAAATCGAGGGCAGGCGCATGGAATCCACCGTCCAGCGGATCACCTTCTGCTTCCAGCCGGTGTAGGGCGGGAAGAAGAGCTTGGCCATCAGCACCGGGCCGGACTTCAGCACCGCACGCTCGTGCGAGAAGGCCTTGAAGCCGTACTCGCCGTGGGCACTGCCGATGCCGGAGTTGTTCACGCCGCCGAAGGGCAGGTTGCCGTGGGCGTAGTGCAGCACGCAGTGGTTGATGGCCACGCCGCCCGAGCTGGTCTGCTCGATGAGGCGGCGGGTGCGCGCCTTGTTCGTGCTGAACAGGTACAGCGCCAGGGGCTTGGGGTTGGCGTTGATCTCGCGCACCACCTCGTCGACATCGCGGTAGGTGATGATGGGCAGCACCGGGCCGAAGATCTCTTCCGACATGATGCTGGCCTCGGCGGGCACCTGCTCCAGCAGCGTGGGCGCGATGTAGCACTGGGCCACATCGACCTCGCCGCCCAGCACGACCTTGGCGCCACGGGTCTGCGCATCGCTCAGCAGGCCGGCGATGCGTTGCGTGTGGCGCTGGTTGATGACGCGGGCGAAGTGCGGGCTGTTGCGCTGCGCTTCGGGCGTCGCGCCGTAGCGCTCGGCGATGACGGCGCGGCAGGCCTGCACGAAGCGGTCCTTGACCGACTCGTGCACGAAGACGTGGTCGGGGGCCACGCAGATCTGGCCGCAGTTGGCCAGCTTGCCCCACATCAGGGTTTCGGCGGCGAGCTTGAGGTCGGCGGTCTCGTCGACGATGACGGGCGACTTGCCGCCCAGCTCCAGCGTGACGCTGGTGAGGTGCCTGGCGGCCGCGGCCATCACCACCTTGCCCACGGCGGGCGAGCCGGTGAAGAAGATGTGGTCGAAGGGCAGGTCGAGCAGCACCTGCGAGGTCGGCAGCGCGCCTTCGAACAGGGCCACCTCGTTGGGCGCGAAGGTGCTGGCGATCACCTCGGCCATCACGGCGCTGACCGCCGGCGTCATCTCCGAGGGCTTGAGGATGACGGTGTTGCCCGCGGCCAGGGCCGACACCAGCGGGCCGAAGCACAGGTTGAGCGGGAAGTTCCAGGGCGCGACGATGAGCACGCGGCCGCGCGGCTGCACCTCGATCCAGCTTTGCGTGAAGGCCGTGGCCATGGTCGGCCACACGCGCTTCGGGCTCGCCCATGTCTTCAGGCTGCCGATGGCGTGGCGGATCTCGTCGAGCACCGGCATGAACTCGGTGGCTTCGACCTCGGCCGAGGGCTTGCGGTAGTCCTTCTGGAAGGCGGCGTAGAAGTCCTCGCGACGGGCCATCATGGCGGCGCGCAGCTTCTTGAGGCGCGCGATGCGCTCGGCGATGGTCGACTCGCGCCAGGCGATCGCCGTGGCCTCTTGCGAGTCAAAGACGCGACGGATGTCGGCGGGGTTGGACTCGCCGGTCTGCGGGTCCACCAGGTGCATCATGGGTCGGTTCATGTCGGTCTCCGTCGGTCAGAGGCGAGGGGATCAGCTGGCGACCTTCTTGGCCGGCACCTTCTTGGCCGGTGCTTTCTTGGCCGGTGCTTTCGGGGTCGCCGCTTTGGGAGCCGGCGGCGGCACCGCGGCCGGCTCCGCGGCCAGCCCCGCACGCAGCAGGCGTTCGGTCAGGGCATGGACGTGCACCCCCTCGGCCTGGGCCTGCGCCTGCAGTTGCCTGACCAGTTCACCGTGCAGCTTCACGGCAAACGGCACCAGGCCGGCGGCCTGGTCGAGCTTGCGCTGCTCACGGCGGTCAGGCAGTTGCGCGGCGCCCTCGCCAAAACGGCCGGGCACGCCCGCTGCGCGCATCTTGCCCTGGATCTTCAGTCCCAGGTTTTTCACCAGATCGGTCTTCTTCATTCTGATCACAGACATCGCCACAATGGCGACAATGCTCGGATTGTGCATGTTTCACGGCGCGCTTCCCAGCCGTGAAACGCCATGCTTTCCCTCGGTGCACGCCGACAGGCCCACCCCGCCCCCCTGATTTGCTGGTAACGTGCCGCCCCCATGAGCCGACTCCAACAGATCACCTTCCCGCTGCGCGGCGAGTTCATCACCCTCGATCGCCTCATCAAGGCCTGCGGCCTGGCCAACAGCGGCGGGCAGGCCAAGCTGATGATCGCCGACGGCCTCGTGCAGGTCGACGGCCAGGACGAGTTGCGCAAGACCGCCAAGATCCGCGCCGGCCAGGTGGTGGCCATGGCCGGCACGCGCATCACCGTGGTGGGCGAGGGCGAGGCGCCCGCGGACTGAACACCCCCCTCAGCCGGGTGGGGGCCGCCGCCAATTTGTTCACGCCACGCCCGCGCCCGTGCCTCGCCCCGGCGGCGTCCCGGCCCGGCCAGCCGCTAAGGTGGCCGCATGTACCGTGACATCGACCGCATCAACCTGCGGACCATGCGCTCCCCCGCCGTGGTCGCCCACTATGCCCGCCCGACCCTCGCCGGCCCTGCCCAGGCGCAGCCGGACGAGTTGTTGCCGCACGAGCGCGCGGCACTGACCGAGGTCCAGGACGAAGTCCGCGGCGGCACCCTCCTCGACATCGGCGTGGGCGGCGGGCGCACCGTCCAGGCGCTGCGCGAGCTCAGCAGCGACTACCTGGGCATCGACTACAGCCAGGAAATGGTCGCGGCCAGCCAGGCCCGCTACCCCGAGGTCCGCTTCGAGCACGCCGATGCGCGCCGGATGACGGGCATCGCGGACGCCTCCATCGACCTGGCCGTCTTCAGCTGCAACGGCATCAGCATGGTCGGGCACGACGACCGGCTGGCCATCATGCGCGAGGTCCACCGCGTCCTCAAACCGCAGGGCATCTTCCTGTTCACGACCTACAACCGCAACAGCCCCGAGGCCCGCGCCGGCTTCTGCTTTCCGGACTTCGACTTCTCGCCCAACCCGGCGCGCCTGCTGGTGCGCAGCGCCCGCCACCTCAAGGACACGGCCATCAGCGTCGTGCAGCGCCTGCGGCACATCCGCCACGAGGTCCACACGGACGACTACGCCGTGATCAACGACAAGTGCCACAACCACGGCGTGATGCTGTACTACATCACCCTGGCGCAGCAGCGGCGACAGCTGGCCGCGGCGGGCTTCGCTGCCGACGCCACCGCCTACGACTGCGCGGGCCAGCGCATCGTCGATGACACCACGCTGGACTCGATGGCCTTGATCGCGCGCAAGGCCACCCCCATGCCGCGGCAACGCCCGGGGAATGACCCGATGTGATTGAGGGTTTTCCTGGGGCAAGATGCCGGCGTTCCCACAAGGAACCGCATTCACCCGGAGAACCCACCCATGTCCGCCCAGAGCCACACCCAGAGCCACATCTACGCGCAAGACCTGCCCAAGACCCCGGCAAACTTTGCGCCGATCACCCCCCTGTCCTTCATCGAACGCACCGCGCAGGTCTACCCCCAGCGCACCGCGATCGTCCACGGCGCGCTGCGCCAGACCTGGGCGCAAACCTACGCCCGCTGTCGCCAGCTGGCCAGCGCCCTGCAGCGCCGCGGCATCGGCCTCGGTGACACGGTCGCCGTGATGCTGCCCAACACCCCGCCCATGGTCGAAGCCCACTTCGGCATCCCCATGGCCGGCGCGGTGCTCAACACGCTCAACACCCGCCTCGACCCCGAAGCGCTGGCCTTCATGCTGGACCACGGCGAGGCCAAGGTCGTCATCGTCGACCCCGAATTCAGCGGCGTGATGGCCAAGGCCCTGGCCCTGCGCCAGCGCACCGAACCCGTGCTGGTGGTCGACACCGAAGACGCCCTGTTCACCGGCAAGAGCACGCCCATCGGCAGCCTGAGCTACGAGGCCCTGGTGGCCGAGGGCGACGCCGACTTCGCCTGGCAGCTGCCCGAAGACGAGTGGGACGCCATCAGCCTGAACTACACCTCGGGCACCACCGGCAACCCCAAGGGCGTGGTCTACCACCACCGCGGCGCGGCCACCAACGCCATCTCCAACATCCTCGAGTGGGACATGCCCAAGCACGCCACCTACCTGTGGACGCTGCCCATGTTCCACTGCAACGGCTGGTGCTTCCCCTGGACGGTGGCCGCGCGCGCGGGCGTCAACGTCTGCCTGCGCCGCGTGGACCCGAAGTCCATCTTCGATGCCATCCGCACCCATGGCGTGACCCATTACTGCGGCGCACCCATCGTGCACGCGGCCATGGTGGCGGCCCCGGCGGAGCTCAAGCAAGGCATCACGCAGCAAGTGAAGGCCATGGTCGCCGGTGCCGCACCGCCCGCCGCCATGATCGAGGGCATGGAGCAGATGGGCTTCGACCTCACCCACGTCTATGGCCTGACCGAGATCTACGGCCCCGCCGCCGTGTGCGTCAAGCACGAAGACTGGAACGCCCTCGACGTGGGCGAGCGCGCCCGCCTGAACGCGCGCCAGGGCGTGAACTACCACCTGCAGCGCGGCATCGCCGTGATGGACGCCGTCACCATGCAGCCCGTGCCCGCCGACGGCGAGACCATGGGCGAGATCATGTTCCGCGGCAACATCACGATGAAGGGCTACCTGAAGAACCCCAAGGCCACGCAAGAGGCCTTCGCGGGCGGCTGGTTCCACACCGGCGACCTGGCCGTGATGTACCCCGACGGCTACGTCAAGATCAAGGACCGCAGCAAGGACATCATCATCTCGGGCGGCGAGAACATCTCGTCCATCGAGGTCGAAGACGTGCTCTACCGCCACCCCGCCGTGATGGCCGCCGCCGTGGTCGCCAAGCCCGACGAGAAGTGGGGCGAGACGCCTTGCGCCTTCATCGAGCTGAAAGCCGGCGCCCAGGTCACGGCCGAAGACATCGTGGCGCACTGCCGCGCCCACCTGGCCGGCTTCAAGATCCCGCGCGCGGTGGTGTTCGGCGAGCTGCCGAAAACCTCCACCGGCAAGATCCAGAAGTTCGAGCTGCGCAAGCAGGCCGGCTCGGCCACGGCCATCAACGTCTGAAGCCCCGCCGACAGGCGCGCCCGGCCCTGGCCGGCGCGCCTTTTTTTGTGCCTTGATGCGTGAAACCCACGGAAGAGGTTGATTTGTTCACCCCGTGAAAGCGCATGACACGGCGCGAAAGCGGCCCGGCAAAAACGGCTCATACGGTCATGCAAAGGACATGCAGCAACTTGTAACATGATGCGGTCGCGCCCTGCCCCATCCAACGGAGCCCCAGCTGCATGCCCGCCGCCCCCCTGCCCAGGGACGAAGATCTCAGATTGGCCGTTCTGCGAGACCTTGATCTGCTGGACATCGGTCCGGACGCAGACCTGGATCGCGTGACCGCGCTCGCCTGCGAGATGCTGGATGTGCCGGTGTGCCTGGTGACGCTGATGGACAGCGAGCTCCTGCGCATCCTCTCGCACCACGGGCTGGACGTGTCGCAATGGCCGCGCGAAGACAGCTTCTGCACCCACGTGGTCGCCTCGGGCCGGACCATCCTGGCCCACGACCTGCGCCTGGACGAGCGCTTCGCCGACAACGAGCTGGTCAGCCGCCGCATCCCGCCGCTGCGCTTCTACGCCGGCATGCCCCTGGTGTTCGATGGCCAGGTGGTGGGCACGGTCGCCGTGCTCGACCAGCGCCCCCGCCACGACTTCGACGAGCGCAAGCTGCAGCAACTCGCCCGCCTGAGCGAGCTGGTCCACAGCCAGCTGGCCCAGCACCGCGAGCGCCTGCAGACCCAGCGGGAGCGCGCGCTGTTCGCCTCCGGCCCGGTGGGTGCCCTGGTGTGGGACACCGGCGTGCCGCCCAAGCCCGTCTACCTGTCGGCCAACCTCGGCGAGGTCCTGGGCGAGGTGCTGGCCGAGCAGCTGCGCAGCGGCAAGCCCTTCGAATCCATCGTCCACCCCGATGACCAGGAACTGGTCCACATCGGCCTGAGCAGCCACGTGGTGGGCGAGCTGCCCTCGCTGGAGCTGAGCTTCCGCCTGCGCCAGACCGGTCGCCACACGCGCTGGGTGCACCAGGTCAGCCGCGCCGACCGCGATGCCGACGGCCGCTTGCTGCGCATCCGCAGCTACCTGTTCGACCTGACCCGCCAGAAGCAGCTGGAGTCCTCCATCGAGGCCACCAAAGAGCGCCTCTACCTGGCACTGGAGTCGGCCCGCATCGGCACCTGGGACCTGAACTACCTGAGCCAGGAACGCATGCTCAACTCGCGCGCCGCGGCCATGCTGGGCTTCCGCGAAGACGAGCTGGAGCACAACAACCTGGCCTGGATGGACCGGGTCCACCCCTACGACCGCACGCTCATCGACCGCGCCACGCAGAGCCGCCGCCACGCGTCCAGCGACGTCGTCGCGCTGGAGTACCGCATCCGCCACAAGCGCGGCCACTACATCTGGGTGCGCAGCTACGGCCGCGTGGTCGAACACGACCGCCAGGGCCGCGCGGTGCGCGTGGTCGGCACGCTCATCGACATCAGCGAAGACAAACAGAAGGAAGCCTTGCGCAACCGCCAGCGCCAGCTGCTGGACCTGCTCAACCAGGCGCAGACCTCCTTCCTGCTCAACCGCAGCGTGCACGATGCGTGCGAAGCCCTGTTCGAGCCCCTGCTCAAGATCAGCGAGTGCGCCGTGGGCTTCATCGGCGTGGTGCAGACCGGCCCGAGCGGCGAGCCGCAACTGCTGGTGCCCACCATCTCCGAGACGGGCTGGCGCGACCACCGCGTGGCCCCCGGCCCCACCCACCAGCAGCGCGACGACGGCCTGCTGTTCACCCGCCTGGACAACCTCTTCGGCCACGCCGTCACGCACAACGAGGTGGTGATGGCCAACCACCTGCCCAGCCACCCGGCCAGCCGCGGCCTGCCCGAGGGCCACGCCGAGCTGAAGAACTTCCTGGGCCTGCCCATCCGCTTCGACAACCGGGTGGTGGGCATGATCGGCCTGGGCAACCGCGCCGACGGCTTCGACGAGCCCCTCGTGCAGCTGCTGGAGCCGCTCGTCGTGACGCTGGGCACGCTCTTCCACGCCCGCGACCAGGAAACCGCCCGCGTCGCCGCCGAGCAGGAGCTGCAGCGCCTGGCCAGCCGCGATGCGCTGACCGGCCTGTCCAACCGGCGCCATTTCTTCGACGTGGCCGAAGCCGGCCTGAGCCAGACCCGCCGCTACGCCAGCCCGCTGACCGTGGCGCTGATGGACCTGGACCACTTCAAGCACATCAACGACACCTACGGCCATGCCGCGGGCGACGCCGTGCTCAAGGTCTTCGCCGACGTGCTGCGCGAGTCCCTGCGTGACACCGACACCCCGGCGCGCATCGGTGGCGAAGAGTTCGCCGTGCTGCTGACCTCCACCCCGCAGGACGAGGCCTTCGTCGCGCTGGAGCGCATCCGCGCGGCCCTGGACCAGCGCCCCATCGAGTTCGCCGGCCAGACCATCTACGCCACCGTCAGCATCGGTGCGGTGCAGTGGCGGCCCGAGCACCACGACGTGGACGCCATGCTGGCCCACGCCGACGAGGCCCTCTACACCGCCAAGCGCGAAGGCCGCAACCGGGTGTGCATCTACGACCACGACGGCCACCCCAACGGGCACGGATCGCCCTCCCTGCGCGCGGCCAACGACGCAGCTTGAGTTACCTTTACGGCTGGCGCACGCCCGCGCCGACCTGGAGGGACCTCGCCCATGAACCTGTTCACCGCGCTGCAAAGCGCCTGGCCCGTCACCGGCCGAGACGCAGCCATCCTCACGGACACGGGCCTGGCCTACACCTGGCAGGATCTGGACCGCGCCACCGCGATGCTGGCCAACCTGCTCGACAGCCTGCGCCTGCGCGGCCGCGAAGGCCGCCCACCGGTGGTGGCCGCGCACGTGGACAAGTCGGTCGAGTCCCTGCTGCTCTACCTGGCCACGCTGCGCGCCGGCTGCACCTACCTGCCGCTCAACCCGGCCTACCGCGCCGCCGAGCTGACGCACTTCCTGGAAGACGCCCGCCCGGCCGTGCTGGTCTGCCGCCCCGACGACCAGGCGTGGGTGATCCCGCTGGCCGCGCACAGCCAGGTCGGCCACCTCTTCACGCTGGGCGATGACCGCAGCGGCAGCCTGCTGACCCACGCTGCGCTGCACAGCGACGCGCACACCGTGGCCCCGCGCAGCCTCGACGACCTCGCCGCCATCCTCTACACCTCGGGCACCACCGGGCGCAGCAAGGGCGCCATGCTCAGCCACGGCAACCTGCTGAGCAACGCACAGACGCTGTTGCGCCACTGGGACTGGCGCCAGGACGACTGCCTGGTCCACGCCCTGCCCATCTTCCACATCCACGGCCTGTTCGTGGCCTGCCACTGCGCGCTGCTGTCGGGCACGCCGATGCGCTGGCTCGACAAGTTCGACGCGGCCGCGGTGCTGGCCCAGATCCGCGACGTCCACGCCCCGCGTGCCACCCTGTTCATGGGCGTGCCCACCATGTACGGCCGCCTGCTGGCCTCACCGGCGCTGAACGCGGACGCCACCGCCCACATGCGCCTGTTCGTCAGCGGCTCGGCGCCCTTGCTGCCCGCCGCCTTCGAAGACTTCGCCCAGCGCACCGGCCACACCATCCTGGAACGCTACGGCATGAGCGAGACCGGCATGCTGTGCGCCAACCCCTGTCGCGCCAGCGAGGGCCCGCGCCTCAGCGGCAGCGTCGGCCGCCCGCTGCCCGGCGTGGGCGTGCGCATCGTCGACGATGCCGGCCAGGGCGTGCACACGAACGTCACCGGCCACGTCGAGGTGCAGGGCCCGAATGTGTTCGGCGGCTACCTCGGCCTGCCCGACAAGACGGCGGAAGCCTTCACCGCCGACGGCTGGTTCCGCACCGGCGACGTCGGCCGCATCGATGCCGAGGGCTACGTCCACCTCGTGGGCCGCGCCAGGGACCTCGTCATCAGCGGCGGCTTCAACGTCTACCCGGCCGAGGTGGAAAGCCACCTCGACAAGCTGCCCGGCGTGGCCGAATCGGCCGTGGTCGGCGTGCCCCACCCGGACTTCGGCGAAGGCGTGGTGGCAGCGGTCGTGCCCCTGCCCGGCCACACCCTGCACGAGGCCGACCTGATCCGCGCCATCAAGGACGAGCTGGCCGGCTACAAGTGCCCCAAGCGCATCTTCAGCGTGGCCGAGCTGCCCCGCAACGCCATGGGCAAGGTGCAAAAGAACGTGCTGCGCGAGCAGCTCGGCGCCACTTTCAGCGACGACACCCGGAGACAGGCATGAACACACCCTCACTGCAAGGCCAGGTCAGCCCCGAAGAATGGCAGCTGCGCCTCGACCTGGCCGCGGCCTACCGCCTGGTGGCGCTGTACGGCTGGAGCGACCTCGTCTTCACGCACATCTCGGCGCGCATCCCCGGGCCGGAGCACCACTTCCTCATCAACCCCTACGGGATGATGTTCGACGAGATCACGGCCTCCAGCCTGGTCAAGGTCGATCAGGACTGCAACAAGCTCAGTGACTCGCCCTGCCCCGTCAACCCGGCGGGCTTCACCATCCACAGCGCGGTGCACGCCGTGCGCGAGGACGCCGGCTGCGTGCTGCACACCCACACGCGCGCCGGCGTGGGCGTGTCGGCGCAACGCGATGGCGTGCTGCCCATCTCGCAGCAAAGCACCTTCGTGCTGGCCTCGCTGGCCTACCACGGCTACGAAGGCGTGGCCTTCCGTGACGAGGAGAAGCCGCGCCTGCAGGCCGACCTCGGCGACAAGAACTTCCTGATGCTGCGCAACCACGGCCTGCTGACCGTGGGCCGCACCATCGCCGACGCCTTCCTCAACATGTACATCTTCGAGACCACCTGCCAGATCCAGCTGGCCGCGCAAAGCGGCGGCGTGCCCCTCACCGAAGTCAACCCGCAGATCGTGCAGGGCGTGGCGCACGCCATGAAGGTGCAGACCGGCGGCATGGGCGGGGCCTTCGTCTGGCCGGCGCTCATCCGCAAGCTCGACCGCACCGATGGGAGCTGGCGCTCGTGAAGCAATGGCAGATCATCGCGACCGCGGTCGCCGCCTCTTTGCTGGCCTCGGTGGCGCTGGTCGTCGGGCATGACCGCAACCCATCGACCGCCTCCCGCCCCGCGGACACCGCCACGGGTCACACCACGGGCAGCCCTCCGCCGACCGGCGCCGTGCCCCCGCCCTGGCAGGTCGACGTGCAAGCCGACGGCAGCAGCCTGGCCCTGGGCCTGAGGCTGTCGCACGAGCCCGGCCAGGCCAGCACGCTGGCGCAAGTGCGCCAACGCTTCGGCCCCGACACCCAGATCGCCATCATCGCCGCGCCTGGCGAAGACGGCACCCTGGAAGCCTTCGTCGACCCGGCCCAGGCGGGCTTCATCGCCGGCAAGCTGGTGATCACGGCCGAGCTGCCCGCGGCCACGTTGCGCGGCATGCGCGAACGCGCCGTCAAGGCCGAGTTCATGGAAAGCACGACGCGCAAGTACGTGCTGCGCCGCGAAGACGAGGCCCAGGCCCTGCAGGCCCGTGTCGTCGCGCTGAACTTCATCCCGCAGGCCGCGCTCGACGCCGACGTCATCACCGCCCGCTTCGGCCAGCCGGCGCAACGCGTGCGCAGCAACGGCCACCTCGAACACTTCCTCTACCCGCAACGCGGCCTGGACGTCGTCCTCGACACCGAGGGCAAGGAGCTGCTGCAGTACGTGGCGCCGCGGCATTTCGAGCGCCTGAGTGCGCCACTGGCGGCGTCGGGGGCTTCAGCGGCGTCGCGCTGAGGGACCGCGCAGGCTCAGCGCCGAGAGCCCGACAGGCGGCCGATCTCGGCGTCCTTGGCCTGCCACAGGCCATTGATCCAGGCCTGCAGCTTGGCGCGCTCGGCCGGGCGGCCGTCCGGGCCCACCAGCAGGTGCTGGGGGATGGGCTCGCGGCGGATGGTCACCACCACCTCGTCGAGGCGGCCGGTCATCAGGTCGGTGAAGGTCGGCACGCCGTGCGGGTAGACGATGGTCACGTCCACCAGGCAGTCGAACAGCTCGCCCATGGTCTCCAGGGCCATGCCCACGCCACCGGTCTTGGGCTTGAGCAGGTGGGTGTAGGGCGAGTGCTGCTGGTCGTGCTTGCGCGGCGTGAAGCGCGTGCCTTCCATGAAGCTGATCACCGAGGTCGGGATGACCTTGTACTTCTCGCAGGCCTTGCGCGCGGTTTCCAGGTCCTTCTGGGCCGAGGCGCCACCGCGGCGCTTCATGAAGGGGAAGTCCAGCGCCCACCAGGCCAGGCCGATGATGGGCACATAGATCAGCTCGTGCTTGATGAAGAACTTCAGCAGCGGGATGCGGCGGTTGAACACCCACTGCAGCACCAGGATGTCCACCCAGCTCTGGTGGTTGCTGCTCACCAGGTACCAGCCGCGGCGGTCGAAGCCCTCGGCGCCCGAGATCTGCCAGCGCGTGCGCCCCACCAGCTGCATCCAGAAGCAGTTCACCCCGATCCAGTTCTCGGCGATCGCATTGAGCGCGCTGTCGCAGACATGGCGCACCACGCGCACCGGCAGCAGCAGCTTGGCCAGCGCGAAGGGGATCATCAAGGTGAAGCCCACCACCGTGTTGACGGCAAGGAAGGTGGCGGCCAGGAAGCCTTTGACAAAAGACACCAGGGAGTCGAGCATGAGGGGGTCCGTGCAGCGGGCGCCCGACAGCGGGCACCGATGGCCCGGATTATGCGGCCCAACTGCACACGTGTGCAGCAATCGGACTGCCTCATCAAAATGACACACAGCCCCGGCAGCATGGTCCTTTTGATCAAGATGCCCCCAGACCGCCATGAACCCGCCGCACAAGCTGCTTGACGAAGACACCCTGCGCCGCCTGCAGGAAGACGTGATCGACAGCTACGACGAGGAGCTGGAGCTGGAGGTCGATGACCGCATCCTCGACGGCCCGGGCGGCCAGAGCGACGAGGCCCGCGAAGCCCGCCGGGTCTACTTCCGCGAGCTGTTCCGCCTGCAAGGCGAGCTGGTCAAGCTGCAGGACTGGGTGGTGCACACCGGCGAGCGCGTGGTCGTGCTCTTCGAAGGCCGCGACGCGGCCGGCAAGGGTGGCGCCATCAAGCGCATCACCCAGCGCCTGAACCCGCGCGTCTGCCGCGTGGCCGCCCTGCCCGCGCCCAACGACCGCGAAAAAACCCAGTGGTACTTCCAGCGCTACGTCGCCCACCTGCCGGCGGCTGGCGAGATCGTGCTGTTCGACCGCAGCTGGTACAACCGCGCCGGCGTCGAGCGCGTCATGGGCTTTTGCTCGGACGACGAGCTCGAAGAGTTCTTCCGCTCCGTGCCCGAGTTCGAGAAGATGCTGGTGCGCAGCGGCATCCGCGTCATCAAGTACTGGTTCTCCATCTCCGACGAAGAGCAGAGCGCGCGCTTCCTGGCCCGCATCAACGACCCGCTCAAGCAGTGGAAGCTCAGCCCCATGGACCTGGAGAGCCGCCGCCGCTGGGAGGACTACACCCGCGCCAAGGAAGTGATGCTGGAGCGCACCCACATCACCGAGGCGCCCTGGTGGGTGGTGCAGGCCGTGGACAAGAAGCGCGCCCGCCTCAACTGCATCCACCACCTGCTGACGCAGTTCGACTACCACGAGGTCGAGCACGAGCCGGTCTACCTGCCGCCGCGCGAGCGCCACGAGGACTACATCCGCAACCCGGTGCCCGGCGAGATGTTCGTCCCCGAGATCTACTGAGCCCCGCACGCCTGCGCCCCAGCCCCACCGCGGACAAAGCAGCCGCCAGGCGTTAACCTTGACGGTTTGTGGAAAGCTGTTTGCCGTGCTGAGCTGGTTCGAACGCCTCGTTGACTCCTACCCCGAAGACACGCCCACGGCACCGCCCAAGGGCTTCTTCGCCTTCGTCTGGGCCAACACCCAGGGCATGCGCCCCTTCCTGCTGGGCATGACCCTGCTGACGGCCAGCATCGGCGCCTTCGAGGCCCTGCTGTTCAACATGCTGGGCAGCATCGTCGACTGGCTCAGCCGCACGCCGGCCTCGCAACTGTGGGCGCAGCAGCGCCACCACCTGCTGCTGCTCGGCGGCATCCTGCTGGCCAGCCCGCTGCTGGTGTGGCTGCAGACCCTGCTCAAGCACCAGGCCATGGCCGGCAACTTCCCCATGCGCCTGCGCTGGAAGTTCCACCGCCTCATGCTCAGCCAGAGCATGGGCTTCTACCAGGACGAGTTCGCCGGCCGCGTGGCCACCAAGGTCATGCAGACCGCACTCGCCGTGCGCGACACCTGCTTCATCGTGGGCGACATCCTGGTCTTCGTCACCATCTACTTCGTCACCATGACGGCGGTGGTGGGCGGCTTCGACCTGTGGCTGCTGGCGCCCTTCCTCGGCTGGCTGCTGCTCTACGGCTGCGCGGTGCGCTGGTTCGTGCCGCGCCTGAGCGCCACCGCCCGCGCCCAGGCCGATGCACGCTCGCTGATGACGGGCCGCATCACCGACGCCTACACCAACATCGCCACGGTCAAGCTGTTCTCGCACGCCAACCGCGAGGCCGGCTACGCCCGCTCGGCCATGCAGGACTTCATGAAGACCGTGCATGCGCAGATGCGCCTGGTCAGTGGCTTCGAGGTGGTCAACCACAGCTTGAGCATGTTGCTGATCCTGTCCACCACGGGCGTGGCGCTGTGGCTGTGGGTGCAAGGCCAGGTCGGCATCGGCGCGGTGGCCGCGGCCACGGCCATGGCGCTGCGCCTCAACGGCATCTCGCACTGGATGATGTGGGAGATGGCCGCGCTGTTCGAGCACATCGGCACCGTGCAGGACGGCATCAACACGCTGTCCAAGCCCCACACCGTGGTCGACAAGCCGGGCGCACCGGCGCTGCAGGTTGGTGCCGGCGAGGTGCGCTTCGACCAGGTGCGCTTCAGCTACGGCGGCAAACGCACCGTCATCGACGGCCTGGACCTGCACATCCGCCCCGGCGAAAAAATCGGCCTGGTCGGGCGCTCGGGCGCGGGCAAGACCACCATCCTCAACCTGCTGCTGCGCTTCTACGACGTCGAGTCGGGCCGCGTCCTCATCGACGGGCAGGACATCGCCGAGGTGCAGCAAGACAGCGTGCGCGCGCAGGTGGGCATGGTCACGCAGGACACCTCGCTGCTGCACCGCTCGGTGCGCGACAACATCCTCTACGGCCGGCCTGATGCGACCGATGCCGACATGGTGCGTGCGGCCGAACACGCCGAGGCGCTGGACTTCGTCCAGACCCTGTCCGACCCGCACGGCCGCAAGGGTTTCGATGCGCATGTGGGCGAGCGCGGCGTGAAGCTCTCGGGCGGACAGCGCCAGCGCATCGCCATCGCACGCGTGATGCTGAAAGACGCGCCCATCCTGCTGCTGGACGAAGCCACCAGCGCGCTCGACTCCGAGGTCGAGGCCGCCATCCAGGCCAGCCTCTACAAGCTGATGGAGGGCAAGACGGTGGTGGCCGTGGCGCACCGCCTGTCGACCATCGCCGCCATGGACCGCCTGATCGTGATGGACCAGGGCCGCATCGTCGAGGAAGGCGACCACGCCACGCTGCTGGCCCAAGGCGGCCTGTACGCGCGCCTGTGGTCCCACCAGAGCGGCGGCTTCCTGCAGCAGGACGTGGACGACGCGCCGCTCCCGCTGCGCCGCGAGGCTTGAGCAGGGCGGCGAGGCTTCCGGCCCCGTGACTCAGCCCCGCCCCAGCGCCGCAGGGCGTGCCGGCAGGTGCGGCGCCAGCAGGGACTGCACCAGTTTCCAGCTCGCCCCGACCTGATCCTGCCCGCGAAACAGGTTGGCGTTGACGATCAGGCCGTCCAGCACGACCAGCAGGTGCGCCGCCAGCGCCGCGTGCTGGCGCACGCCCGCCTGGCGCAGCACGCCGGCCATCAGATCCTGCAGCCAGCGCTTGTGCAGGCGGGCGGCCTCGCGGATGGCCGAGGCGTCGTCAAGGAACTCCTCCGAAGCCTTGATGAACATGCAGCCATGGAAGTCGGGCTGGGCGAACCACTGGCGGTGCCACTCGAACACCGCCCGCAGCTGCGCCAGCGCCCCCTTGGCTCGCGCCTTCTCGCCTCCCCTCTCGCCTCCCTTCTCACCCCCGCTTTGACGCGCCCTCGCCGCCTCCACCGCGGCCAGCAGGCTGGCACGCATGTGTTCGTCACGCCGCTGCAGCACCCGCTCGATGAGGATGTCCTTGGTCGGGAAGTGCTTGTAGAGCGTCATCTTGGCAACGCCAGCGGCGTCCTTGATGCGGTCCACCCCCACGGCGTGGTAGCCGTGCGTGGCGAACAGCCCCAACGCGGTCTCCAGCAGCTGATCGTCCTTGCTGGCCTGGGCCATGGTCATTCACCCCTCGTCATTCACCAGAAAATAGACAGACCTGTCTGTCTTGAATACATTGCCAGTGTAGCAGTGCCTCTTCGCGAAGCGAACCCACATCCACACCATGAAAGTGTCTCGACCATGTTGCTCACCAAGCTCGCCGGCGATCGCGCCCCCCTGCCACCCCAACCTGCCCTGAAGTCGGTGCTGCTGGCCGCCCTGGGCGGCTTCCTGGCCATCGCCACGGTCGCCGGCCTGAGCGACTGGCTGGTCATGGCGCTCACGCTGGGCTCCTTCGGCGCGTCCTGCGTGCTGGTGTTCGGCTACCCCGACGTGCCCTTCTCGCAACCGCGCAACGTCGTCATCGGCCACGTCGCCTCCTCGCTCATCGGCTTGCTGTGCCTGCAGCTGTTCGGGCCGCACTGGTGGGCCGCCGGCATCGCCACGGGGGGCGCCATCGCCTTCATGATGGCCACGCGCACCGTCCACCCGCCGGCCGGCTCCAACCCCGTCATCGTCTTCCTGACGCAGCCCGGCTGGCACTTCCTGCTCTTGCCCACCCTGCTCGGGGCGGTCTGCCTGGTGGCCGTGGCGCTGCTCTACAACAACCTGACCCGCGAAGCGCGCTACCCCAAATATTGGTGAGGCCCGCGGGCTGTTTCTGATTTGCGAACAATGCATTGCGCACCAGAGGCATTCCCTCCGCCGGTGGACTGACCTAAGGTCATCCACCTCGTTCTGAAAGGTCCCCCATGCCTCGTGCCTTCACCCGCATTGCCTTCACGCCCGGGGTCAAGTCGGCCCAGACCCGCTACGGCAGCCGACAGGCCAACATCGGCTTCGACCTGGAGCAGAACCCGCGCAACACCCTGACCGCGCACGAGGCCAGCTTCATCGCCGAACGCGACAGCTTCTACCAGGCCACGGTCTCGGAGACGGGCTGGCCGTACGTGCAGCACCGCGGCGGCCCGGTCGGCTTCCTCAAGGTGCTGGACGAACGCACCATCGGCTACGCCGACCTCAGCGGCAATGCGCAGTACGTCAGCGTGGGCAACCTGGCCTCGGACGACCGCATCTCCCTCATCCTGATGGACTATGTGAACAAGCGCCGCCTCAAACTGCTGGGCCGCGCGCGCATCGTCCACGAGCACGAAGACCCGGCTTTGCTGGCCCGCCTGGAGGTGCCGACCTACCGCGCCCGGGTCGAACGCGGCGTGCTGATCCACATCGAGGCCTGTGAGTGGAACTGCCCCCAGCACATCACCCCGCGCTGGACGCAAGCCCAGGTCGACACCGTGCTGGCGCCCCTGTCCCTTGGTGACGGCCCCTTGCCGCTGCGCGTCACCGGGGTGCGCCAGCTCACGCCCCGCGTGCGCGCCTACGAGCTCAGCCCAGCGCATGGCCAGCCCCTGCCCGAGGCAGCCCCTGGCGCCCACCTGGCGCTGCCGGTACGCCTGCCCGATGGCCACACGGTCTGGCGCCATTACTCGGTGGTGGGGCGGCCTGCAGGTGGGCGGGCGTACGAGATCGCCGTGCTGCGGGACCCCGCCGGTCGCGGCGGCTCGGCGGGCGTGCATGCGCAGTACCAGCTGGGCACCGTGCTCCACGCCCAGCCGCCGCGCCAGGCCTTCGCCCTGCACACCGACGCGCGGCCGGCCGTGCTGGTGGCCGGCGGCATCGGCATCACCCCCCTGCGCGCCATGGCCCTGGCCTTGCGTGCCAGGGGCATCCCTCTGGCCCTGCACTACGCGGCACGCAGCCAGGCCGAAGCGGCTTATGCGCAGGAGTTGCGCGCGGAGCTCGGCGACGCCCTCCACCTGTACGCCGATGACCAGGGACAGCGCCTGCCCCTGGCCGACCTGCTGTCGCAAGCCGATGCCGACGCCGTGTTCTACGCCTGCGGGCCGTCCGGCCTGCTCGATGCCATCGGCAGCGCGGCGCGCACCCTGGGCATCGCCGCCGAACGCCTGCGCATGGAGCGCTTCCAGGCCGACGCCGTCTCCCGGGTCCGTGAGGACGACCGGGCCATCGAGCTCGTCTTGCAGCGCACCGGCAAGCGCCTCACCGTCGCGGCCGACCAGACGGTGCTGGGCGCCATCGAGGCGGCCGGCGTGGCCACGCCGTCGAGCTGCCTGGCCGGCCAGTGCGGCGTCTGCGCCGTCACCGTGGTCGACGGCACGCCCGACCACCGCGACCAGGTGCTCACCGCCGAAGAACGCGGGCCGCAGCGGCGCATGTGCGTCTGCGTCTCACGCGCCCTGGGCCCCCGGCTGGTGCTCGACCTCTGACGGCGAAGGGCCCTCGCCTCGACCTGCCCCATCATTTCCCGCACCTCTCCCACAAAGGCCCCACCATGATCCAGCTCTACGAATTCCCCCTCTCCGGCCACAGCCACAAGGCGCGGCTGCTCCTGTCCCTGCTGCACCTGCCCTACGACAGCGTGGTGGTGCGCGGGACCGACCGCGAACACAAGGCTGCCGGCTTCCTGGCCATGAACCCCTTCGGGCAGGTGCCGGTCTTGCGCGATGGCGACGTCGTCCTGCGCGACAGCCAGGCCATCCTGACCTACCTGGCGCGTCGGCATGGCGGCGACAGCTGGCTGCCCGGCGACCCCGTGCAGCACGCCCAGGTGGCGGCCTGGATGGCCACCGCCGCCAACGAGATGACGCGCGGCCCGAATGCCCTGCGCCTGCACCACAAGTTCGGCCGCGACATCCCCGTCGAAGAGGCCCGCCAGGTCACGGCGAACCTGCTGAACGTCCTGGAAGCGCGGCTGAGCACGCACGACTGGGTGGCCCTGGACCACATCACCATCGCCGACATCGCGCTCTTCCCCTACCTGGCCCTGGCCCCCGAGGCCGACATCGACCTCGGCGCACACCCGCACGTCGTGGCCTGGCTGGCCCGCATCCAGGCCCTGGACGGCTACGTCAACATGCCCGGCATCCCGGATTACCGCGCGCTGCTGCGCTGAGCCACGGCACACCGCCAACATCGCTGCCCACATCCCTGCCCACATCGCGGGCACCATCCCCACGCCTGCTGCCCGGCACACCCCCGTGTCGGCGGCGGGCGTGGCGCTTTGGGGGCCAGGCATGTCCGCCATGTGAAGGCCGACCACCGCATCGCCCTCCCACTGGCGCACGCGCAAACCCTGTGGCCGGGACATTGTTGCCAATTTCAAAACTGAGCATTCGTGGGCAGCCGGTGTGCAGCGTCCATGGCGCTGGGCATAGTCGGCGGGCGTTCAGCGAACGCAGCCAACCACACTCAACTCAAGGAATGGACATGACCCGACTCACCCCCCTTGCCATCGCCCTGTGCGTGGCACTCGCCTCGATGGGCGCGCACGCTCAGACCGCCACGGCCGTGGCCGACGCCAGCACCAGCACCAGCACCAGCACCAGCAGCCTCGACACCCTGGGCAACAGCGCCGTGCGGGCCAAGCTCGCCGAGCTGCGCCTCAAGCCGCACGACTACCTGCCGCTGTCGATCAAGAGCGACGAGATCCCCTACCGCTATGCCCTGCTCGACAACACCAGCTTCCAGCCCAATGTGTTCACCTCGCGGATCCCCGGCGTCAACGACAAGGCCACCCCGACCGCAGGCGGCCCCGGCACGACCGGGCTGGTGCGCATGGCCATCCAGCGCAAGCCCGGCTTGCCCACGGACCCCGACGACCCCCGCACCCAGGTCAGCGTGTACCTGGACGTGGCCGGTCTGAAGTCGATCAAGGCCGAAGGCGGCAACTACGAGCTGCAGCTCTGGTACGACTCCCATGTGCCGCCCGTCGGCCCGGCACGTCCGGATGGCACCGCCTCGTTCGGCACCATCACCGCCGAAGACGCCCGCATCCTCGCGGCCATGGGCACGGGCAACAACGTCCCCGGCAATGTGTTCACCCTGGATGGCAAGGCGCCTCGCTACCCCTCGCCCGACGACGTCTGGCCCGGCAAGATCAGCAACGTGGTGCCCTTCCCCATCAACGCCGGCGCGTTCAACACCCTGCGCCAGGACGACGGCCACCACCACTGGGAGTTCAAGCCGACCACCAACATGGTCTTCCCCCACTTCGAGTTCCCGCACGTCGGCGGCCAGATCGCCTTCATGCCCCCCGCAGGCGCCTTCGCGGCCGGCGTGCTGGGCCAGTTCCTGTCGTCCATCCCCGGCTCCGGCCCTGCCGGCATCCAGAACGATGGCCGCACCTACGGCGACAACCCCGACATCCCGCGCGATCCGGACCGCTCCGAAGCCAGCGTTCCCGAACAGCTGGAGTTCCGCCTGCGCTCCTCGCCGTCCGGCATGAACGAAGAGATCCACGCCGACGTGTTCCTGCGCCGCGCCTCCTTCATGCCCGGGGTCTCGGACCCGCAGACCCGCCTGTACGCATCGGTGGCACGCCAGGTCGCCCTGATCGACAAGAACGGCGATGGCGTGCTGTCGTTCCAAGAGATCGACATGAACGGCACCTCCGATGGTGGCCTGCCCAACACGCGCCTGTACTTCCCCATCAGCGTCTATTCGCGCTTCACCATCACCCGTGAGGCCAACGACGGCCTGGTGGCCCCCCGCTTCGCCAACACGCAGCGCGCCGTGGTCCTGCAAGGCTTCATCAAGGACGCCAGCGCCCCGCGTCAGTGACGCCTCACCCACCTTCAGGAGATTCCCATGCCCTTTGTTCACCTCAGCATCCGCGGCGCCACGCCCACCCCGACGGACATCGCCCACCTGCAAGTGGCGCTGACACGGCTGATGGCCGATGTCCTGCGCAAGAAGCCCGAGCTCACCGTCGTGCAGGTCGACGTGCTGCCCGACACCGCCTGGTCGGTCAACGGTCAGCCGCTGTCCACCGGGCAGCTGGGCCTGCAGCTGTCCGTCTGGATCACCGCAGGCACCAACACCGCCGACGAGAAGGCCTTCTTCATCGCCCGCGCCCATGACACCCTGGAAGGCATGCTGGGCACGCCCGCCACGCCGACCTACGTCATGGTCCAGGAGATGGCCGCGGGCGACTGGGGCCACGACGGGCGCACCCAGCTGGCACGCATGCAGGCCGCCTCGACTTCTGCTGCCTTGGCCACCGCGCCCTGACACCCGGCACCCTCCAGCCCAAAGCCCCGCAGGCGCACGCCTGGCGGGGCTGACGGGGACCGAAGGCGGCCAGGCCGCCCGCACTCACAGGGCAGACGCTTCGCGCAAGCCCTCGGAGGCTTCCAGCGGACGCTGGCGCGGCGCGCTGGCCAGCAGGTGCTGGCGCAGCTGGCGTTGCTTGAAGGCCAGCGCGCAGTTCCTGGCATGGCGCGCGTTGATGTCCAGGGCGCTGGTGAAGAAGAAGGTGCCATTGGTCAGCTCGCCCAGGGCCCGCACCGAGGGGTTGCGCCGTCCGGACGCGTCGATGACCTCGTAGCTGAGCGGATCGACCTGCAAGCCGCCCATCGAGTGCGAGATGATCTCGCCGCGGCGCAGCAACTGCGCGATCAGGTCGGAGTCGACGGCGTCCAGCGCGCGCGGGCTGCCCGTGGCCTTGATGAGCTGGTCATAGCGGCGCGGCGAGCGGGCGGCATCGGCCGGCGTCATGACCGGCCGGCCATCGCCATCGAGGCCCAGCGTGAAGTCGCCCGCGTGGAAGCTGAGCTGGCCACTCTCCAGGCAGGCCAGGATCTTCTGCGCGTTCTCCGACGGGATGGACACGCGGTAGGCCATGAAGGCGCTGAGGTAGGCGCGCATGAACAGGCTGCGCTCGCCGTCCTCCAGCGCCTGCCAGAGGCGGTCCACGATGGCATTGGTCGAATACAGCACGGCCTGCCAGGGGCGGTCCCGCCGGGCCGCCGCGATCTCGGAGCGCAGGTATTGGGCCAGGCACTCGGGCGGTGCGGGCGGCGCGTCCATCAGGGGCACGGCGTCCAGGTCGATCTGGCTGACATGCGCGATTTCCTGGCGCACCAGATCGACCAGGTCCGTGACCTTCAGGGCGCCTTTGCGGCGCGCCAGCGCCTCCACGTTGTCGGCCGTGAGGTGCCGGGTGACGATGCGCCCCTGGGTGCCACGCACCGAAGGGAAATGGCCGCTGCGCGAGTAGATGGCGATGTGGCCGGTGTGCCCGCCCTCGATCAGGCCGATGACCGCATCGATGCAGCTCAGCCGCGCCCCGACGATGGCCACGCGCGCCGCGCTGGGCACCTTGCCTTGCAGGGCAGACACCGGGTAGGGATGGGCCAGCACACGCGGCGACAAGGCCACCGCATCCTGCTTGCGCTCCGGCAAGGTGCCGCAGGTCAGGAACACCTGATCGGCCTTGAGCATCAGGCTGCAGTCGGTCTTGACCACATGGCTGTGCCCCATCTGCACCACGTCCTTGACCTCGGCATGGACCTGCACGATGCGGATGCCCTTGGCCAGGGCCTCGCGGATCAGCCAGGCCATGCGGTCCTGCAGGTACATGCCGAACAAGGGGCGCGGCGCATAGCTGTGCGGGTCGGGCTCGAAGTGCGGGAAGTGGGGCCGCCAGATCGCCTCGCGTGCGCACAGCCAGGCGTGGAAGTCGCCCGGCCGGTCATGGAAGGGCGTGATGAAGCCCGTCTTGGTGTTGAGCAGGTTGGATGCTGCGTCCGGTCCATAGGCCGCTCCCGGCCCGAACCAGGGGCGCTTCTCGAACAGGTAGATGGTGCCGGGCAACTGCGCCTCGGCCGCGTCGTACTCCTGCATGTAGGTGTAGGTGAAGGCCAGGGCTGTGGCGCCCCCGCCCACCAGGGCAATGACTTTGTCCATGGGAATCTCTCACTGATTGAAGGGTGGTTGGATGCCGGACGGCTCACGCCAGGGACCGGCCATTTCTTGCAGCAACGGCGATACAGCGACTTCAAAGGGAATCTGTTGCAGCACCGCCTGGGGCGACACCCCCGGCGCCAGCTCCGTCAAGGTCAGGCCGCCCGCTCCCAGCCGGAACACCGCCCGCTCGGTGATGAACATCACCTCGCGGTGCTCGGCCACAGCCCGCGGGCCGTTGAAGGTCAGGTGCGACACCGCGCGCTGGAACTTGCCCAGGCGCCCCTCCTGGAGGATCTGCAGCGCCCCCCGGTCCATGCCCGTCTTCAGCCCTCCGGCCGAGAAGGTGCCGCAGAAAACGATCTTCCGGGCGGACTGGGAGATGTTGATGAAGCCGCCCGAGCCCGTCAGCTTGTCGGCAAACCGGCTGACATTGACGTTGCCCAGGGCATCGGCCTGGGCGAAGCCGAGGAAGGCCACGTCGATGCCGCCGCCATCGTAGAAGTTGAACAAGGCGGCCTGGTCGATGAGCGCCTGCGGGTGACGCGCCGCACCGAAGGACAGCCCCTCGTCGGGGATGCCGCCGACCAGGCCGGACTCCACCGTCAGGGTGTAGTCGCTCACGCCGAGCTGCCTGGCCACCGGCCCGATCAAGGCCGGCACACCGATGCCGAGGTTGACCGTCGCGCCCGGGTGCCGCGCCAGCTCGCAGGCCGCGCGGTGGGCGATGATGGCTTTTGCCAGGGACATGGACGGCATGGCCGGCATCGGTGGCGCCGCTGCAGCCGACGCGCCATGGGCCTCGTTGCGCGTGTAGTGCGGGTCATGTGCGCAACCGTAGGTCTGCGGATGCATCTCGGGACGCGCCACCACCACCCTGTCCACCAGGAAGCCCGGCACCCTGACGTCGTGGGGCTGGAGCCGCTCGCACACGCGCTTGACCTGCACGATGACCAGGCCCTTGCTGCGCCGCGCCGCCTGCGCCTGCGCCAGGGCGTCCATGTAGGAGGTCTCGTCCTCGAAGCTGATGTTGCCGGCCGCATCGGCACTGCTGCCGCGCAGCAAGGCGCAATGCACCGCGGGCGCGGGATAGAACAGCATCTCGTGGCCGAACACGCTGGCCTTGCGCACCAGGGGCTGCGAGCCCCGCCCGTCGATGACGCCGCCGTCCACGTCCGGGTCGATGAAGGTCCCCAGCCCCACCCGGCTCCACAGCCCCGGGTCGCCGCTGGCGATCGTGGAAAACAGCTTGCTGACCACGCCCTGAGGCCAGTTGTGCGCCTCGATGGCACCCTGCCGGGCCATGCCTGTCAGCACCGGGCACAGCCCCCAGAAGCCGCCGATGGCGCGGGTCACCAGCCCGTCGAGCGCGACCGCATCCAGCCCACGGCCGGCCTTGTCGCCCGGCCCGGCGGCAAACAGGTAGGTCAGGCCTCGCGGCCGGCCCGTGCGCTGGAAGCGCTCCCGCAAGGCCTGGGTGAGCTCATCCGGGTGTCCGCAACTGCCAAAGCCTCCGGGAATGACGGTCCAGTGGTCTTCGATCTCACGGACGGCCTCGTGTGCGGTGACGATCTTCATGATGGCGTCCTCCCTGTGGTCGGTGTGCGGTAGCCGGGCCGTCAGGTCAGCTGCTGGACCGGGATGTCGCGCATGGCCAGGATCGTGCAGCCCGGGTCGGAGCGCATCGCGTGCGTGGTGCCGGGCGCGCGGATGATCAGGGCGCCCGGCAGGTAGGTGACGTCGTTCTCGACGTACTCGCCTTGCAGCACCAGCACCATCTCGTAGCCCATGTGCAGGTGGCGCGGCGTGACCGATCCCGGCAGGTAGCGGATCAAAGCGGCATCGGAGCCTTTGGGGTCGCCCGGCTTGTTGTCGAACAGGACATGGATCAGCACGTCCTTGCGCAGCTCCGGCTGGTAGGGCTGGAATGCGATGTCGGGCAGCTCCACAGGCCCCAGACCGAGTTTCAGGACCTTGTCGAAAGGCGATTGATTGCCGGAAATATGAGCGGAGTTCATCCCTGGTCCTTTCAAACCATGTGTTGAAGAAAATGCAACGACAGCTGGGCCACCCGGAACACCCGGGCAAGCGAACACGTCCCCATCGCAGCGGATGCGAATCGGACCGACAACACAAGCCATCGGCCTGCACCGTCCCAGGCATCACCCCTGTGGCCAGAGGTGGGCGGTTTCTGGTGGACCGCCGGTTTGTTGTTCTTGTGTGTGCCTCGGTTTTAACAGGCCCGGTCAGGCACGTCAGACCCATTTACCCAATGACACCGAATTGGCATTTCCGATTCGAATGTGGCAAACCCATGAAGGCCGCCCCGCTGACCTGCCCTCACCTCTGCGGCAGGCCAGCGGCGTCCTCTCTTCACACGGGCCCAGGCCGACGCCGGGACATCAGGCGCCCAGCGTCACCTTGGGAAAGTCGATCTCCACGCGCGAGGCCTTGCCCAGGATGTTGGTCAGCAGGTTCATGCCCACGTGGGTGATGATCTCGACGATCTCGGCGTCGCTGTAGCCGGCGCTGCGGGCTTCGCTGAGTTCGGCCGTGGTGACCTCGCCCTTGTGCTCGACCAGGCTGCGGGCCAGCTTGACGGCCACGGCGGCCTTGGCGTCCTGGCTGGTGCCGGCGCGGTTGGCCGCCATCTCGTCACCGGTCAGGCCGGCATTGGCGCCCAGGGCCGTGTGGGCCGACAGGCAGTACTGGCAGCTGTTCTGCTGGGCCAGGGCCAGGGCGATGCGCTCGCGGGTCTGGGGCTCCAGGGCACCCTCGTTGGCCACGCCGAACAGGCCCAGGAAAGCCTTGAGGGCGGCCGGCGAGTTGGCAAACACCTTCAGGAAGTTGGGGACCATGCCCAGCTGGTTGTGGATGGCGTCGAGCAGCGCCTTTTGCTCGGCGTTGGCGTTGTTAAAGTCGATGACGGTGAGTCGGCTCATGGGAATCTCCTTCGGGGGTTGATGTGCAGTGTTTTGCGCCGGGGGTCTTCCACGATCACGGCGCCATCGGACTTTGATTCCTCTCACCCAGGATGTGAATGCCTCGATTGATCAATGCACCATTCCCTTAAGTGAAACTGTATGGACCAGCTCTACGCCATGACGGTCTTCGTCACCGTGGTCGATGAAGGCGGCTTCGCCAGCGCCGCACGCCGGCTGAACGTCTCGCCGCCCGTGGTCACCCGCGCCATCGCCGACCTGGAAGAGCACCTGCAAGTGCGCCTGCTGACGCGCACCACCCGGGTCGTGCGGGTGACCGAGGCCGGGGCCCGCTATGCGCTGGACTGCCGCCGCCTGCTGGCCGACATCAAGGAAGCCGACGAGGCCGCGCAGGGCATGCATGGCGCACCGCGCGGCGACCTCACGCTGACCGCCCCCGTGCGCTTCGGCAACATGCACGTCATGCCCATCGTCGCGGACTACCTGCGCACCTACCCGGAGGTCAACGCGTCCTGCTGGTTCGTGGACCGCGTCATGAACATGGTGGAAGAAGGGGTGGACGTGGCGGTGCGCATCGGCGATCTGCCGGACTCCTCGCTGCACGCCATCCGGGTGGGCACGGTGCGGCGCGTGGTGTGCGCCTCCCCTGGCTACCTGGAGGCCCATGGCATCCCGCTGCACCCGCAGGACCTGGGCCGCCACACGGTCATCTCGGCCACCGGCATCACCGCCTCGGCGCAATGGCGTTTCATGGTCGATGGCCAGCCCCGCAGCTACGAGTTGCAGCCGCGCATCGCCACCAACTCGAACGAGTCGGCCATCACAGCGGCGCTCAGCGGCTTCGGGCTGACCCGGCTGATGTCCTACCAGGTGGCCGACCACCTGCGCGCCGGCACCCTCAAGCTGCTGCTGACGGGCTTCGAGCACGCCCCCCTGCCGGTGCACGTGGTCTACCAGGAAGGGCGGCAAGCCTCGCAGAAGGTGCGCACCTTCCTGGATGTCATGGTCGAGCGGCTGCGGGCCAACACGGCGCTGAACTGAACGCGCGCTGTGGCCGCCACTGTGGCCGCCATTTGATCCGCCCCAAGCCACTGCCGCCGCCGCTGGCGTACAGTGGTCACCCGGAAGGGGCTGACCGCGGCGCTGCAGCGCTGTCGCGCGGCATCCACACCCACCCATCGGGCTCGGGAGTGGGTACCATGCGCTCAGCCGGACTGCCGCCCCGCGCGGCCAGCCGGCCACAAAACCAACAGGTCACCCCCTCTGCAACCCCACACTTCGGAGCATCACATGACCAGCCGTCGCCAGTTCATCATGACCATCGTCCCCGCCGCTGCCGCCCTGGGCGCCGCCACCTCGGTGCGTGCCGCCGACGCCGCCAAGGTCGACGAGAAGGACCCCGCCGCCGTTGGCCTGGGCTACAAGCACGACGCCACCAAGGTCGACACCAAGAAGTACGCCACCTACAAGGCCGGCAGCACCTGCGGCAACTGCCAGTTCTACCAGGGCAAGGACGCCTGGGGCGTGTGCCCGCTGCTGGGCGGCAAGCAAGTCAACGCCAAGGGCTGGTGCTCGGCCTGGGCCAAGAAGGCCTGAGTCGGGGCTGAGCCAGGCCTGGTTCAGGCCTGGCGCCCTCGGACACAAAAAAGCCCGTCACGGCCTGGCCGGACGGGCTTTTTGCTGGGCGCGAGGCGCGTGAAGCGCTCAGGCCTGCAGCGGGGTGATGCCGGCGATGGCCCAGTCGCGGCTGTCGTCCAGCGGCTTGACCAGGTGCCACAGCTCGTTGAAAGGCTGGGCGCCCTGTTCGGCTTCTTCACGGACGAGGCCATGGAAGCGCACCGACACGACCCACTGGCCCTGCTCCTGGGCGGTGTCCACCACCTCGGCATCGAGCTGCATCACGTCGGTCTGCTGCGCAGCGGCGCCGCGCTCCTGCAGGTCCAGGCGCAGCGAGGCAAAGAGTTCCGGCGTGGTGAACTTGCGCAGGTCCTCGGTGTTGGCCTCGTCGTTGGCCGCCTGCATGCGGATGAAGATCATCTTGGCAATCCGCGTGAAACCCGCGGCATCCCAGCCGGCGGGCATGGCAGCGGATGTCGCCACACCTGCAGCCGCACCCACCCCTGCCGTCGCACCGGCGGCCAGGTTGTCGCGGGCCATGGGCGCCGGCTCGAAGGCGGCAGGCTGAGCGTCCTGGCGGGACAGCGGCACGTTCGCACCCACCCCGGCACCTGCGAGTTGCGGGCCCTGGGCGGCACCGCCGCGCAGGCGGCGCATGAGCCAGCCGACCACCACCATCGCGACCACGGCCAGCAGGGCGATCATCATGAAGTTGGCCAGCTCCTCACCGAAACCGAAGTGGCTGGCGAGCGCCGCCAGGCCCAGGCCAGCGGCCAGACCGGCAAGGGGCCCCATCCAGGAGCGCTTGGCCGGCTGCGCAGCGGTCTGCGCGGCGGCGTTGGCCGGTGCGGCCTGGTTCGGACGGGCCGCCGCGTTGTTGGGGCTGGCGTTGGTGGCGTTGTTGGGCGAGGCCGGCGGCGAGGTATCGGCCTGCTTGGCTGGCATCTGGCGCTGCATGCCGGCCGGGCGGCCACCGCCCAGGCGCTTGGCCTCGGCGTCGAGGGGCGCGGTCGCCACGGCGACGCTGGCCACGGCCAGGACCAGGGAGGTGATCAGGCGGGTGATCTTCGGAAATTGCATGTTCGGCTTCTGATGAGCAAATCGGACAGGGCTTGATTGTGCTCAATTTCGCCGCCCTGCGGTGGCGCCCGGGGCAATTTCCGGCCCGACCGCCGCAGGCGCCCCTCGCAGGGCGCCTGCGGCGGCCGGGCAAGACCCCGGCGGCCAAGGGGGTTCCTGTCGCCCAAGGCCGAGCGCCACAGGCGACAATGCCGGGTTGTCTGCCGACGCCCTGGCGCGTCTCGCCCATGCCCGAACTGACCGTCGCCCCCCCTGTCCCTGCCGCCAAGCCCCTGAGCAGCTACAAGCCCTTCTGGGCCAAGCGCTTCGGCCCGGCGCCCTTCCTGCCCACCACGCGCGCCGAGATGGACGCGCTGGGCTGGGACAGCTGTGACGTTGTCATCGTCTCCGGCGACGCCTATGTCGACCACCCCAGCTTCGGCATGGCGGTGATCGGGCGCATGCTGGAGAACCAGGGCTTCCGCGTGGGCATCATCGCCCAGCCCGACTGGCTGAGCGCCGAGCCCTTCAAGGCGCTGGGCAAGCCCAACCTGTTCTGGGGCGTCACGGCCGGCAACATGGACTCCATGATCAACCGGTACACGGCCGACCGCAAACTGCGCAGCGACGACGCCTACACCCCCGGTGGCCAGGGCGGCCAACGCCCCGACCGCGCCGCCACCGTCTACTCGCAGCGCTGCCGCGAGGCCTTCCCCGGCGTGCCCGTGGTGCTGGGCGGCATCGAGGGCTCGCTGCGCCGCATAGCGCACTACGATTACTGGTCCGACAAGGTGCGCCGCAGCGTGCTGATGGACAGCAAGGCCGACCTGCTGCTGTACGGCAATGCCGAGCGCGCCATCGTCGAGGTCGCGCACCGCCTGGCCGCGCGCGAACCCGTCGAGGCCATCACCGACGTGCGCGGCACCGCCTTCATCCGCCGCCGCAACGACCCCACGGCGCAAGGCTGGTTCGAGCTGGACTCCACCGAGGTGGACCGCCCCGGCCGCATCGACCAGCACATCAACCCCTACATGGGCATGGCCCAGGCGGCGGCCGAACAGGGCCAGAGCTGCGCGCTGGAAGACGCTGGCGCCTTCGACCCCGTCAAAGACCCGGTCGGCAAGGGCGTGCAGGTCCAGCCCATCCGACTGGACATCCGCCCGGCGGTGAAGGACAAGGTGATGGCGCCCGTCCAGGCCCAAGCCCTGAGCGAGGCCCACGTCCCCCCCCACGACGAAGCCGACGAGCTCGAAGCGCCTGCTGCCCACGCCCGCCCCCTCACCGACACCCGCACCGGCAAGCTCGTGCTGCCGCCGCGCGAGCGCACCGTCATCCGCCTGCCTGCCTACGAGGCGGTCAAGGACGACCCGGTGCTCTACGCCCACGCCAACCGCGTGCTGCACCTCGAAACCAACCCGGGCAATGCGCGCGCCCTGGTGCAGCGCCACGGCGAAGGCCCCGGCGCCCGCGACGTCTGGATCAACCCGCCACCCATCCCGCTGACCACGCCCGAGATGGACCTGGTCTTCGACCTGCCCTACGCACGCGCCCCGCACCCGAGCTACGGCGACGCCGTCATCCCGGCGTGGGACATGATCCGCTTCAGCGTGAACATCATGCGCGGCTGCTTCGGCGGCTGCACCTTCTGCTCCATCACCGAGCACGAAGGCCGCATCATCCAGAGCCGCTCCGAGGCCTCGGTGCTGCGCGAGATCGAGACCATCCGCGACAAGGTCAAGGGCTTCACCGGCGTCATCAGCGACCTGGGCGGCCCCACGGCCAACATGTACCGCATCGGCTGCAAGTCGGCCGTCATCGAGGCGGCCTGTCGCAAGCCTTCCTGCGTCTACCCGGACATCTGCCCCAACCTGAACACCGACCACGGCCCGCTGGTGCGCATGTACCGCCGCGCGCGCGCCCTGCCCGGCATCAAGAAGATCCTGATCGGCTCGGGCCTGCGCTACGACCTGGCCGTGCGCTCGCCCGAGTACATCAAGGAGCTGGTGACCCACCACGTGGGCGGCTACCTGAAGATCGCGCCCGAGCACACTGAAGCCGGCCCGCTCAGCAAGATGATGAAGCCCGGCATGGGCGCCTACGACCGCTTCAAGGAGCTGTTCGAAAAGTACAGCGCCGAGGCCGGCAAGAAGCAGTACCTCATCCCCTACTTCATCGCGGCCCACCCGGGCACGACCGACGAAGACATGATGAACCTGGCGATCTGGCTCAAGCGCAACGGCTTCAAGGCCGACCAGGTGCAGACCTTCTACCCCAGCCCCATGGCCACGGCCACGGCGATGTACCACTCGGGCATGAACACGCTCAAGGGCATCAGCCGGGACGCCCGCAAGGGCGAGCGCGTGGACATCGTCAAGGGCGAGAAGCGCCGCCGCCTGCACAAGGCCTTCCTGCGCTACCACGACCCCAACAACTGGCCGCTGCTGCGCGAGGCGCTGATGGCCATGGGCCGCCGCGACCTGATCGGCAATGGCCCCAACCACCTGATCCCGACCTACCAGCCCAGCACCGACGGTGGCTACGAGAGCGCGCGCCGCAAGAACTCGACCCAGGCCGGCACCAGGACCTCGGTGGTGACGGTCGGGCGCGTGCAGCGCAACGAAGGCGCGCCGGGCACCTCACGGCGCGGCGGCAGCGCCCGCCAGGAAGCCGAACGCGACCCGCGCGACCTGCCCAAGGTGTCCCGGTCGGGCAAGGCGGGCCAGGCCACCAGCCAGCCGCGCCCGCCGGCGCGCGGTCAGGTCCTGACGCAGCACACGGGCTTGCCGCCGAGAGCGCAAGGCACGGCTCGCAAGAAGCCGCGCTGACGTGACGGCCTGAGGTGGCGCCCCGCACCACGGAGACATCGCTGCGCCATCAACGAGGCATCACATGCGCCAGGCCACGAAGGCCCAGGCCAGCCCCAGGTTCAGCGCCAGGGCCCCTGCCACGCGCACGCCAAAGGCCGACCCACCTGCCAGCCAGCCGGCCACGGAGCGGGTCACGCCATTGACGCTCAGGGCCACCATCAGGCCCAGCATCAGGTGGGCCTCGGGCAAGGTGGCCGCGCCGAACATCGCCATCAGGCTGACCATGGGCGCGTGGGCGTCGGCCAGCGCGGCGATCGCGGTGCCCAGCAGCAGGCCGCTGACGCCGCGGTGCTGCGCCCAGCCCAGCAGCACCGCCCCGCCCAGCAGCAAGCTGGCCACCAGCAAAGCCTCGCGCAGCTTCAGCACACCGCCGGTGTGGCCGCCCCTGCCTGCCCCCTCGGCACCGGCCTCCGGGGCGCTGGCGTCGGGCGCGGCAGCCGAGGGCAGCGGGGTGCCTCGCCACAGCGCAGCCCCCAGCAGCAAGGGCACGCTCACACCGACCGCCACCAGCGGCACGATGGTCGCCACCGCGGTCGGCGCCACCACGGAGGCCATCAGCAGCATCTGCACCCAGGTGGCCACCATGGACAGCACCGCAGCGCACCAGCCCAGGCGCATGCCGGCCCCCCCCGCGCGCACCAGGCTGCCCATGGCGCTGATGGTGGCCGTGCTCGACACGAAGCCGCCCAGCAGGCCCGACAGGGCCAGGCCCGCACGCGCCCCCAGCAGGCGTTGCGCCACGTGGCCGGCCGCCTGCATGGACAGGATCACGATGATCAGCATCAGCACCCGCTGCGGCGACAGGTGCCCCAGCCACTCGATGGGCTGCGCGGGCAGCAGGGGCAGCAGCACCAGGGCCAGGGCGGCCAGCAGGAGGCCGTCGTGCAATTCGTCTTCGCTGAGCCAGTGCGTGGCGAAATGGTGCAGGCGCTCACGCGCGGCCAGCAGGCTCGCCAGCAGCACCGACGCGGCCGCGGCCAGTTCGGGCTGGGGCACGGCCAGCATGCCGATGAGGGCGGTGGTGATGAGGGCCAGCTCGGTCGTCAGGCCCGGGTCGTCGGACTGCGAGCGCCAGTAGGACAGCCCCGTCAGCGCGACCACGCCCAGCAGCGCGACCGCCGCCAGCGCCCCGGAGATGATCTGGGCGCACACCCCCAGCAAGGCCGCCACCATGAAGGTGCGCAGGCCCGCGGAGTCCCGGGTGGGGCCCTGGCCCTTGCGCCGCTCGCGCTCCAGCCCGATCAGCATGCCTGCGCCCAGTGCCACGACCACGCCCATCTGTTCGGCCGTCAGTGCCCCGATCTGCCACATCACCCCGTCGCCCCTTCTCACGTCCTGCGAACCCCGGCGAACCGCCACGGATCCCCGCGGGTCGAGTATCGCGCCAATCACCCCGCCCCCGTCCCACGCTCCCCCGCCCTCCCCCGAATGCGCCCCCTGGCCGGGCACGCCCCTTGCGCTGCCTTAAACTTCACGCTTTACCAGCACCGCATGTCCATGCCTGCCTCCACCGCCCCGGCCTTGTTCGATGTCAAGAGCGCCTCCCTGACGCTGGAGGCCTTCGTCCTCAGGACGGGCAACCTGGCGGCCCTGGCCCAGGCCCTGGACGAGCGCTTTGGCGCCACCCCGGACCTCTTCAATGGCGAGCCCATCGTCATCGACCTGACGCACCTGGCCAGCCTGGACATCGCCATCGACTTCCCCGCCCTCATCGCCCTGCTGCACAAGCACAAGCTCAAGCCGGTGGCCGTGCGTGGCGTGACGCGCCAGCAAAGCGAAGCCGCCCAGGCGGCCGGCCTGATCGAGGCGCCTGACAGCCATGCCGCCGCACCGCGCATCGAGACCGTGGAAGTCGTCAAGGAGGTGATCCGCGAGGTGCAGGTGGAAGTGCAGGTCCCGGTGGAAGTGCCGGTGGCCACCCCCACCCTCATCGTCGACAAGCCCTTGCGCTCCGGCCAGCAGGTCTACGCCAAGGGCGGCGACCTCATCGTCACGGCCGTGGTCAACCACGGCGCCGAAGTCATCGCCGACGGCAGCATCCACGTCTACGCGCCGCTGCGCGGCAAGGCGATCGCTGGTGCCAAGGGCAATGCCCAGGCCCGCATCTTCGCCACCTGCATGGAGCCGGAGCTGCTGTCGATTGCCGGCACCTACCGCACCACCGACAACCCGCTGCCCGACACCGTGCGCGGCAAGCCGGCGCAGATCCGCCTCGACGGCGAGCGCCTGGTGTTCGAACCGATTTCCTGAACCCATTCTGAACAGATCCACTGAAAGGACCGCCCTCCCATGGCCAAGATCATCGTCGTGACCTCCGGCAAAGGCGGCGTCGGCAAGACGACCACCAGCGCCTCCTTCGCCTCGGGCCTGGCCCTGCGCGGCCACAAGACCGCCGTCATCGACTTCGACGTCGGCCTGCGCAACCTCGACCTGATCATGGGCTGCGAGCGCCGCGTGGTCTACGACCTCATCAACGTCATCCACGGGGAAGCCAAGCTCACCCAGGCGCTGATCAAGGACAAGCAGTGCGACAACCTGTACGTGCTGGCCGCCTCGCAGACCCGCGACAAGGACGCCCTGACGCAGGAAGGCGTCGGCCGCGTGCTCAAGGAGCTGGCCGACATGGACTTCGATTACATCGTGTGCGACTCGCCGGCCGGCATCGAAACCGGTGCCCTGCTGGCGATGCACTTCGCCGACGAAGCCATCGTGGTGACCAACCCGGAGGTGTCCTCGGTGCGCGACTCCGACCGCATCGTGGGCATGCTGCAGAGCAAGACCCTGCGCGCACTCAAGGGGGCCGACCCGGTCAAGGAGCACCTGCTCATCACCCGCTACAACCCCAACCGCGTCGAAGGCGGCCAGATGCTGTCGCTGGAAGACATCCACGAGATCCTGCGCGTCAAACTCATCGGCGTGATCCCGGAGTCGGAGACGGTGCTCAACGCCTCCAACCAGGGCATCCCGGCCGTGCACATGACCGGCACCGATGTCGCCGAGGCCTACAAGGACGTCATCGCCCGCTTCCTGGGTGAAGACAAGCCCATGCGCTTCATCGACGCCGAAAAGCCCGGTTTCTTCAAGCGCCTGTTCGGAGGCAAGTGAACGCCATGGGATTCCTTTCCTTCTTCCTCGGTGAAAAGAAGCAGACCGCGACGGTGGCCAAGGAGCGCCTGCAGCTCATCCTGGCCCACGAGCGCAACGGCCGCAGCCACAGCCCCAGTTACCTGCCCGACCTGCAGAAGGAACTGGTGGCGGTGATCTCCAAGTACGTTGCCATCAACCCGGACGACATCAAGGTGGCGATGGAACGCCAGGGCGACCTGGAGGTGCTGGAAGTCAAGATCGAGCTGCCCGAGCCGGGTCGCTGAACCACCCCCGGCCTGCGCAAGCCGCCGCCGTGTTGCGGTGCACAATGGCGCTTTCGAGCACCTTCACGCCACACGGGAGCCTGCGCAGCCATGCGATACGTCGTCTTCAATCAAAAGGGTGGGGTCGGCAAATCCACCATCACCTGCAACCTGGCGGCCATCAGCGCCGCGCAGGGCCTCCAAACCCTGGTGGTCGACCTCGACCCGCAGGGCAATTCGACCCAGTACCTGCTGGGCGACGCGCCGGCCGATGAGGCGCGCCACGCGGCGGCTTTTTTCGAGCAGACCCTGCGCTTCAGCGCCAAACCCCAGGATGCGGCCGACCACGTCGTGCCCACGCCCTGGGAAAACCTGCACCTCATGCCCTCGCACCCCAGCCTGGACGAATTGCACCCCAAGCTGGAATCGCGCTACAAAATCTACAAACTGCGCGATGCCCTGGAAGAACTGGGGCAAACCTACGACCGCATTTACGTGGACACGCCCCCGGCGCTGAATTTCTACACGCGCTCGGCGCTGATTGCCGCCCAGGGTTGCCTGATTCCCTTCGATTGCGATGATTTCTCGCGCCGCGCCCTCTACACCCTGCTGGAGAACGTGCAGGAAATCCGCGCCGACCACAACGAAGACCTGAACGTGGCCGGCATCATCGTCAACCAGTTCCAGCCGCGGGCCTCCCTGCCGCAGAAACTCGTGCAGGAATTGATCGACGAGGGTTTGCCGGTGCTGCAGCCCTACCTGAGCGCGTCCGTGAAGATCAAGGAATCCCACCAGCTGGCGCGCCCGATGATCCACCTCGACGCCCGCCACAAACTCTCCCAGGAGCTGGTGGCGCTGCATGAGCGGCTGGGCGCGGAATGACACCCGCACGACGCCACAACACCTTTCACCTCTTTACAACAGCCTGATCCGGGAAAACCGCACGATTTGCGGTTTTTTGTCATGAACGGCGGGCATGCTGTAAGAATGTGTGAGGCAGGTAACCGCCCCGGCTGGTGCCGGTGGACGATGGTTTTCCCTCACGGTTCAGCGAAGGTGTTGTTCATGTCCAGACCGACAGTGCGACTTGGCAGTCCCTATACCAGACCCGCCCTGGAAACCCAGGCATTGCCTTTCCGGATGCGGGTGGCCAAAACCCGTGAGGACATCGAGCGGGTATGCCAGCACCGCGGCGAGGCCTATTCGCGCCACCAGCCGGACCTGGTCCATCGCCTGGGCCTGCATCGCCCCGAGGCCGATGACCTGCGCGACGATGTCGTGCTCGTGATGGCCGAATCCCACGAGGATGGCAGCATCCTCGGCTCGCTGCGCCTGAGCACGAACCTCAACGACCCGCTGCGTTTCGAAAAGGAATTCGACCTGCCCCAGCGATTCCAGAAGCGCTCGCTGATGGAAGCCGGTCGCATGGTGACGCAAAACGGTCCCGCGGGCCGCATGGTGGTGCCTGCGCTGATCAAGGTCACGGCGGCGGTGTCCTTCCGCTGCGGCATGGATTACGTGCTGCTGATCGCCCGCGCCCCGCTGGACCGGATGTACAAGTCCTGGCAATTCGAGGACATGTACGACGGCGAAAAGGTCATCACCTCGGCGCAACCCGGCGTCCCGGTCACCCTCTTTTTCATGGACATTCCCCAGGTCGATCACCGGCTGCGCGTGGCGCAATGCCCGATCTACCAATTCATGGCGGAAACCCACCACCCCGACATCGACATCGACGAGGATTTCGTGATCGACAGGTTCAACGTGCCCTTGTCGGAACGGGCGTCGAATTGCCTGGATGAATCCACGGCCTGAGTCGGACCATGAGACACGCAGCCCGTCACCATCCCTCGATTTACGGGACTCTGCCACCTCAGTATCGATTTTCACGGCAAGCCTCGTCGCCGATAATCCTGCGTGACACGCCTGCCGGACAGGACAGGGCGGTCCGGAGCCTGCGTGCCTGGGTGTGTTCATGCCACGAACCCATCGCCTGAGCCACGCAGGCGCCGATTTGCCTGCGGCAGGCGCTGTGCACCGAGCCCGCAACGCGCAGAGGTGATATGAGGCCAGACAGAGCAGCGAAGTTCAACGTGTTGCGGACATTCGGAAACCGCGGCTTTGCCAACCCCGCGTTGGAAGCCGAGTTCCGGGGCGCCTACAGCTCGCACGGGCCGCGCTTCCTGTTCGTTTCCGCCGCGCTGGTCACCCTGTACTTCCTGATTTTCCTGATTTCGGATCAGGTCACAGGCCGCCAGGCCATCACGGCACCCGCCCAGCTGGGCCGCATCGGCCTGATCATCAGCCTGTTGATCTTCGCCGCGGCGATCCGCTCCTGCAAGGGCTTCTTCACCCGGAACTACACGCTGTGCTTCGTGACGGTGGCGCTGCTGGCCTGCGGGTCGAGCAACCTCACCATCGTGTCGCGCCATGCCCATGACCCGTCGGTGAGCCAGGTGTGGGGCCTGACGTCGGCCACCGTGTTCGCCACCTTCGTCGTCTACGGCTTCGCGCGGTTGCGGGCGGGCGCCACCCTGCTGCTGTCGGTCGCGCTGGCGGGCATCGCGGTGTACTGCGCCCTGCTCCGCCCGGACCTGGATGCCGCCGCCTTCCAGCGCATGGTCGTGCACCTGAGCGCGGCCAACCTGCTGGGCTACAGCTTCTACCGCTTCTCGCTGCTGCGCGAGCGCAAGCTCTTCCTGCAATCCAAGCGCAAGAACCGCATCGCCGAGTTGCGCCACATGAAGGAAATGGCGGAGACCGCCAACCGCGCCAAGACGACCTTCCTGGCCAACATGAGCCACGAGATCCGCACGCCCATGAACGGCGTCATCGGCGCGCTCAGCATGCTCAGCGACCAGAACATGAGCGAGCGGGACCGCCTGTTCGTGAAGTCGGCGCGGGACTCGGCGCGCAACCTGCTGCACATCCTCAACGAGATCCTGGACTTCGCCAAGCTCGACGCCCGCAAGATCCGCCTGACGCCCGCGCCCTTCGATCCGCGCGAGCTGGTGTTCGGTGTCGCCCAGGCCTTCCAGGCCACGGCCGAGCAGAAGAACATCCGCATCCGCAGCGACTGCAAGCAGGTGCCGCCGCAGGTGCGCAGCCTCATCGCCGACGAGGGCAAGCTGCGTCAGGTGCTGCTCAACCTGGTGAGCAATGCCGTGAAGTTCACGCAGTCGGGCGAGGTGGTGGTGAGCCTGTCGGTGAACTGCCGCGACACCGAGACCGCGCAGGTCCGCCTCGACGTCTCTGACACGGGCGTGGGCATCCCGCCGGAGTCCCTGGACCAGCTCTTCCAGCCCTTCTTCCAGGTGGAGTCGGGCTCCAGCCGCAGCCACGGCGGCACGGGCCTGGGCCTGGCCATCTGCAAGCAGATCGTCGACGAGATGGGCGGCCTGGTCGGCGTGCGCAGCGTGCTGGGCATCGGCACCACGTTCGAGGTGGTGCTGGAGTTGCCCTACAGCATCCTGACACCCACCTCGCAGGGCCAGCAGACCGCCGACGACGGCTTCCCCGACACCCTGCCGCCCGAGCACACCGACCTGCGCCTGCACGGCGAGGTGCTGCTGGTCGAGGACAACGAGGTCAACGCCTTCATCGCCACCATGACGCTGGAGAGCCTGGGCATCAGCAGCCGCCACGCCAGGAATGGCGAGGTGGCCGTGGCCATGTTCCAGGAGCAGGCCTTCGACGTCATCCTGATGGACTGCGAAATGCCGGTGATGGACGGCTACGAGGCCGCCCGCTGCATCCGCGCACTGGAGGCCCGCGACGCCACGTGCGAACGCACCCCCATCATCGCGCTGACGGCCCATGCGCTCAGCGGCGACCGCGAGGTCTGCCTGCAGCACGGCATGGACGACTACCTCACCAAGCCCTTCGACCGCCAGTCGCTGGCCGGCCTGCTGTCGCGCTGGCTGCCGGTGTCGGCGGCGTCCGGCCACTGAGCGTTCACGGCGCCCCCGCCACCGGGCTCACCGGCGCAAGCAAGCTCGCAGGCGCTGCACCAGGCTGACCGCGCCCAGCGCGATCGCACCCCCGAGCACGCCGGTCACCGCGTCCAGCAGCAAGGGCACCACGGGGGCCAGCCAGCTGCCCGCCGGCCAGGCCGTCTCGACCTGGTGAGCGGCGGCGTGGACCAGCTCGTGCGCGCCGGGCAGGCCGTGCAGCAGGATGCCGCCACCGACCAGGAACATCGCGGCGGTGCCGGCCACCGACAGCACGTGCATGAGCATGGGTGCTGCGGCCAGCAGCCCCCGACCCAGCGCCTTCACCAGCACGCCACCGCGCTGGCTGAGGTAGAGGCCCGCGTCGTCCATCTTGACGATGCCGGCCACCAGGCCGTAGACGCCCACGGTCATGGCCATCGCCACGCCGCCCAGCACCGCCACCTGTTGCGTCAGCGTCGCATCGGCCACGGTGCCCAGGGTGATGGTGACGATCTCGGCCGAGAGGATGAAGTCGGTGCGCACCGCGCCCTGCACCTTCTCGCGCTCGAAGGCGACCATGTCCACCGCCGGATCGGCCAGGGCGTCACGCAAGGCCTGGTGCTCGGCCGCTTCGGCGCGCTCATCCTCGTCGCCATGGTGCAGGAAGGGGTGGGCCAGTTTTTCCACGCCCTCGAAGCACAGGTAGGCGCCACCGGCCATCAGCAGCGGCGTCACCGCCCAGGGGGCCAGCGCGCTGATGGCCAGGGCCGCCGGCACCAGGATGAGCTTGTTGCGCACCGACCCTTTGGCCACGGCCCACACCACGGGCAGTTCGCGCTCGGCGCGGATGCCGGAAACCTGCTGGGCATTGAGCGCCAGGTCGTCGCCGAGCACGCCGGCGGTCTTCTTGGCCGCCACCTTGGACATGGCCGCGACATCGTCCAGCACGGTGGCGATGTCGTCGATGAGCACCAGCAGACTGGACGCCGCCATGGGCACCTCTCCCTTGGATGTTGTCAGGAGCGGCGATCTTAATCGGAGCGCGTGACAGCCCGGCGGACCGTCGGTTCAGCGCACGCGCTCAGAGCGCGTCGAGCGACTCGCGCAGCTCTTCCGACCAGGTGCCCAGGTCCCCGCCGGAGACGTGCAGCCACGCCATCGCGGATTCGCCGTGCCGGGACCAGTCGACATCCTCGTCCAGCCCCTCGTGGCGGCGCATCAGGTGCTCGGCCAGCAGGCCCATGGCGATCAGGGTGTGGACGTCCGGGTCCACGCCACGCTCGCCCAGGGCGTCGAGGTCATGGTGCAGGCGGATGGCCGCGGTGACCTGCGGCGCCAGTCGCCACAGGCGCGCCACCAGGGCCCCCACGACGGCGTGGTCGGTGCGGTGGTTGGCGTTTTCGGTGGCCACGTAGGAACGGTCGATGCGAGCGCTGGCCTCGACCATGGTGCCCAGGTAGCCGCGCAGGCTCTGCGCCATCACCGGCAGGCCGACGTGGCAGAACAGGCCGTAGGTGTAGGCCACATCGGCAGACACGCCGGGCAGGCGCTCGGCCATGAAGGCCATGGCCTGGGCCCGCTTGGAGGCGCGCTCCCAGAAGCGTTTGAGCTGGGGCGAGTTGACGCGCAAGGCGCCACGGGCCAGGAAGGCCGTCATGACGGCCGCCGTCTGCGCCAGACCCAGCCGGTTCATGGCCTGGCCCAGGGTCTGCACCGGCTGGCCCACGCCGTAGGCCGGGCTGTTGGCCGAGCGGATCAGGGTGGCGGACATGGCCACGTCGCTGGTGGCGATGCGGGCCACTTCGTTGAGGTCGGGCTCGGCCTGGGCCATGGTGTGCTGCAGGCGGCTGAGCAACTCGGGACAGGGCGGGATGACGATCTGCTGCAGAGGACCGCTCTTGCGGGCCTGGTCCAATTCACGCAGGATGTCGTCGACGCGGGTGGGCTCGATGGCGGTGATCATGGACGGAAAACACTCCTTGTGGGTTCGACCTTATCGGCACACCGATGGCAGACTTGAGCCCGTTTTCACGGGAAAACCCTCGGCGTCGCGCTTGCGTACACTGTCGCACCCCGCCACCGTGCCTGTCCGTGAAATACGTGCCGAAATCTGCCCAAGTTCGGTTGACGGACCGCGCCTGCCTGGCGCGCGTCGTCCCCTTGCCCACGCCCACGCCTTGAAGACCCTGCTGCTCGCCCCGATGGAAGGGCTGCTCGACGCCCCCTTGCGCGACGTGCTGACCCGCACCGGTGGCATCGACCGCTGTGTGTCGGAGTTCATCCGCGTCACCGGCACCCTGCTGCCCGAGCGCGCCTTCCGCCGCGTCATGCCCGAACTCGACCACGGCGGTCGCACCTGGGCCGGCGTGCCCGTGCGCGGCCAGCTGCTGGGCTCGGACCCCGCCTGCCTGGCCGACAACGCCGCGCGCCTGGCCGAGATGGGCTCGCCCGGGGTGGACCTGAACTTCGGCTGCCCGGCGCGCGTGGTCAACCGCCATGGCGGCGGCGCGGCCCTGCTGCAGGAGCCCGAGTTGCTGGAGCGCATCGTCGCCGCGGTGCGACGTGCCGTGCCCGCCCACGTGCCGGTGACGGCCAAGATGCGCCTGGGCTTCCACGACGACCTGGATGCCGAGGTCTGCGCCCAGGCCATCGAGGCCGGCGGCGCCAGCGAGCTGGTGGTGCACGGCCGCACCAAGGCGCACGGCTACCGCCCTCCGGCCTACTGGGAACGCATCGCCGATGTGCGCCAGGCGGTGCGCATCCCGGTGGTCGCCAATGGCGAGGTCTGGACGGTGGCCGATGCGCGCCAGTGCATCGCCGACAGCGGCTGCGACGCCCTGATGCTGGGCCGCGGCATGGTGGCCGACCCGGGCCTGGCCCTGGCCGTGCGCGCCGAGCTGGGCTGGCTGCCCGGGGGCCTGCCCACGCCAGGGTCGCCCAGCGGCGCAGACTGGGCCACCCTGCAGCCACTGCTGCACGTCTACTGGGCCCTGGTGGCGCCACGCGTGGTGCCCCGCCACCGCCCCGGCCGCCTCAAGCAATGGCTGAACTTCCTGCGCCGCCGCCACCCGCAGGCCGAACTGGCTTACCAGGCGGTGCGCACCCTCGATGACCCGCGCCACATCGAGCGCTGGCTGCACGAGCACGTGCCCCTGCCCGCAGAAAGCGACATGCCCGAAGCCCCCACCCCGGCGGTCTGCGGCGACAATGCGGACCTGGCCGAGCCGACACGCTGAGTCGGCCACCGGCCGGCACACCAAGCCGCCCGGCCCCCACCCCAGCCTGCCCCAGAGAACACTTCCCGATGGCGATCCAATGGTTCCCCGGTCACATGCACGTGACCAAGAAAGCCATCCTTGAGCGCATCAAGGACATCGACGTGGTCATCGAACTGCTCGACGCCCGCCTGCCCGGCTCCAGCGCCAACCCCATGCTGGCCGCCATGACGGGCCACCGCCTCAAGCTCAAGGTGCTCAACAAGCAGGACCTGGCCGACCCCGCCCGCACCGAGGCCTGGCTGGCCTGGTACCGCGCGCAAAGCGACACCGCCGCCATCGCCCTGGACGCCAGCGACACCGCCCCGGCCCAGCGCCTCGTCAAGGCCTGCCGCGAGCTCGCACCCCACCGCGGCGGCATGGCCAAGCCGCTGCGCGTGCTCATCTGCGGCATCCCCAACGTGGGCAAGTCCACGCTGCTCAACACCCTGGTCGGCAAGAAGGCCGCCAAGACGGGCGACGAGGCGGGCGTGACGCGCATCGAGCAGCGCATCAACCTGGCCAGCGACTTCTACCTCTTCGACACGCCGGGCATGCTGTGGCCCAAGATCATCGTGGAGAAAAGCGGCTACCACCTCGCCGGCAGCGGCGCCGTGGGCCGCAATGCCTATGACGAGGAAGAGGTCGCGCTGGAGCTGATCCAGAGCCTCAAGGGCCCGTACGCCCCGCTGCTGGTCGCGCGCTACAAGCTCGACACCCCCGAGGCCGAGATCCCGGCCATGCACGACGAGGCCTTGCTGACGGAGATCGGTCGCAAGCGCGGTGCGGTGATGAGCGGCGGGCGCGTCAACCTGCAAAAGGCCGCCGAGATCGTCATCAACGACTTCCGCAGCGCCGCCATCGGCCGCGCCACGCTGGAAACCCCGGCCGAGTTCGAAGCCTGGCTGCAAGCCGCCCAGGCCCACGAGGCGACACTGCAGGCCGAACGCGCCGCGCGCAACAAGAAGCACAAGCGCCGCCACGACCAGGAAGAGGCCGCGCTCCCCAGGCCAGAGGCCGGCGACGGCGACCACGAGGACGCCAACGACAGCGAGGACTGAGGCCGCAGCCGCAGGGCCTCAGCCCTCCAGCGCACGCTCGATGCGCCGGTCCGGCACCAGCCAGATCAGGGCCACCACGACATAGCACGCCAGCGACAGGCCCGGGTGCACGAAGGCCAGGCCCACGCCCAGCGCGTACAGCGCCATCGACAAGCGCCCCTTGCGGTCGTGCCCGACGGCGCGCGCCAGCGGCCCCTCCTGGCCATCGGCCGTGATCAAGGCACGCTGCAGCAGCCCATAGGCCACCGCGGCCATGAACAGCACGCCCCCGTACACCGCGCACGGCACCGCCTCGAAGGGGTGCTCGCCCAGCCAGGCCGTGGTGAAGGGGAACAGCGACAGCCAGAACAGCAGGTGCAGGTTGGCCCACAGGGCCGCACCGCTGACGTGGTGCGCGGCGTGCAGCATGTGGTGGTGGTTGTTCCAGTAGATGCCCACGTAGATGAAGCTCAGCACATAGCTCAGGAACACCGGCGCCAACCCGGCCAGCGCCGCCAGGCCGGCACCGTGCGGCGCCTTGAGCTCCAGCACCATGATCGTGATGGCGATGGCCAGCACGCCATCGCTGAAGGCTTCGAGTCGGTTCTTGGTCAAGGCGGAGCTCCGGGGGGGGGTTGCCAGGGGCGGCTTCCGGCGTGCAGCATATCGCCCGCGGCGGCCTTGGCCCGCCCATTCCCGTGGGATGATTCCCCCTTCACTGATTCGGACCCCCCATGCCCCTGCCCCAAGACCACATCAGCATGGCGCTGTTCTGCGACTTCGAGAACGTCGCCCTCGGCGTGCGCGATGCCAACTACGACAAATTCGACATCAAGCGCGTGCTGGAGCGCCTGCTGCTCAAGGGCAGCATCGTCGTCAAGAAGGCCTATTGCGATTGGGAGCGCTACAAGGGCTTCAAGGCCGCCATGCACGAGGCCAACTTCGAGCTCATCGAGATCCCCCACGTGCGCCAGTCCGGCAAGAACTCGGCCGACATCCGCCTGGTGGTCGACGCCCTGGACCTCTGCTACACCAAGAGCCACGTCAACACCTTCGTCATCATCTCGGGTGACTCGGACTTCTCGCCGCTGGTCTCCAAGCTGCGCGAAAACGCCAAGCACGTCATCGGCGTCGGGGTGAAGCAGTCCACCTCGGACCTGCTGATCGCCAACTGCGACGAGTTCATCTTCTACGACGACCTGGTGCGCGAAAGCCAGCGCCAGGCCGCACGCCGCGGGGGCAGCCAGTCCGCCGGCCGCGATGCCGCCCCGCAAGCCCGCCGCAGCCCCGAGGAAGAAAAGCGCCGCCGCGAAGAGATGGACGCGCGCCGCGCCAAGGCCGTGGAGATGGCCGCAGAAACCTACGAGGCCCTGGTCACCGACCGCGACGATGGCGGCCGCATCTGGGCCTCGGTGCTGAAAGAAGCCATCAAGCGCCGCAACCCGGGCTTCAGCGAGTCGTACTACGGCTTCCGCACCTTCGGCAACCTGCTGGAAGAGGCGCTCGGCCGCGGCCTGCTCGACTTTGGCCGCGATGAAAAATCCGGCACCTGGGTGGCCCGGGGTTCGGGCGTGCCCAGCGCCACCGCCGCACCGCGCCACGAGGCCGCGGGCGCACTGGTGGACACGACGGCGCAGATGCCGGCCGACCTGCCCGCCCATGACGGCATGGTGTTCACGGAAGTCACCCTGGACAGCACCGCCCCCGAGCACGCCACGGACGAGGGCGACGTCAACGGCGCGGTGTTCACCTCCGTGACGGTGATGCCCGCCCTGCCCCTGGCAAGCGAGGCCGATGCCGATGCCGCGACCAAGGGCGAGGAAGCCGCGGCAGGCCCGCGCCGCCGCAGCCGCGGTGGCCGAGGCCGTGCCAAGGGTGGGCGCGAAGGTGGGCGTGAAGGTGGACGTGACAGCGGCCGTGAGCTGGCCCGCGCGCCGATGATCGCCCCAGCACCAGCACCGGCACCGACCGCGCCCATGGCAGGCGCCGTGGCTGCACCTCAGGCCCAAGCCTCTGCCGACACCGCCGCCCCGGCGGCCCGCAAACGCGCACCGGCGAAGTCGGGCACCAAGTCGGGCACCCCGGCGTCGACCAAGGCGCCCACCACGGCCACACCCACGGCCACCCAGCCCCCCGCTGCCAAGAAAGCGGCCAGGCCCGCATCGAAAGCCGCGCGCAAGGCCCCTGCGGCCAAGAAGGCCGGGGCCCGCCAGGCCAAGGCCAGCAAGCCCGAGACCGACGGTGACGAGGCCTGACGAAACCTGAGGCAGCCTGGGGCCCCTGCCCCGGGTGCCTCAACCCACCGCGCAGCCGGGCGAGCGGCGTGGCATGGCCTCGTCGTCCTGCGCCGGACGCGGGCGCGTCACGTCCACGCCGTTCTTCACGGCGGTGATCTCGGCCAGGATGGACAGCGCGATCTCCGGCGGCGTGTGGCTGCCGATGTACAGGCCCGCCGGCCCGTGCAGGCGCGCCACCTCCTCGGCCGACAGGTCGAAGTGCTGGCGCAGGCGTTCGCGGCGGGCCGCGTTGTTCACGCGCGAGCCCAGCGCCCCCACGTAGAACGCCGGCGACTTGAGCGCCTCCAGCAAGGCCATGTCGTCGAGCTTGGGGTCGTGGGTGAGCGCCACGATGGCCGTGTGCGGGTCCGGCTGGAAAGCCGTCACCACGTCATCGGGCATGCCCGCCAGCAGGGGGGCGCCGGGCACACCCCACTCCTGCGCGTACTCCTCGCGGGGGTCGCACACGCTGACGGCATGGTCGAGCGCCTGGGCCATGGGCGCCAGGCAACGCGCGATCTGCCCGGCCCCGATGATGAGCAGGCGCCAGCGCGGCCCATGCAGCGTCGACAGGCTGAGCCCATCCCACCGCAGCACATCGCCCCGGCAGGCATCGTCCAGGGTGACGGCGCCCGAGGCCACCTCGACCGTGCGGCGCAGCAGGCGGCCTTCGTCCAGGCGCTCGGCCAGCCGGCGCAGGCTCGGCACGTCCGGCGTCGGCTCGACCAGCAACTCCAGCGTGCCACCGCAAGGCAGGCCGAAGCGGGCGGCCTCGTCCTGCGTCACGCCATAGCGCTGCAGCACGGGCGTGCCGGTGAATTCACCGGCGCGCATGCGGGCGATGAGGTCGTCCTCGATGCAGCCGCCGGACACCGAGCCCTGCACCAGGCCATCGTCGCGCAAGGCCATCCAGGCGCCTGGCGGCCGCGGCGCCGAGCCCCAGGTGCGCACCACCGTGACCAGCGCCGCACGGTGTCCCTGCGCAGCCCAGCCCAGCAGGGCCTGCAGCACCTGTCGGTCCTGGCTGTGCATGGCTCAGGCCTTGAACTGCTCGGTCTGCAGGGGCAGGCGCCAGGCGCGCCGGCCCGTGGCCGCGGCCAGGGCATTGGCGACCGCCGGGGCCACGGGCGGCACGGCCGGCTCGCCGATGCCCGAGGGCTTGCTGGCCGACGGCACGATGTGCACCTCCACCTTGGGCATCTCCTGGATGCGGATGGGCGCGTACTCGCCGAAGTTGCCCTGCTCGACCACGCCATCCTTCAGGGTGATTTCGCCGTGCAGCGCCGCCGACAGCGCGAAGCCCACCGAACCCTCGACCTGGGCGCGGATGTTGTCCGGGTTGATGGCCACGCCGCAGTCCACCGCCGCCACGACACGGTCGACGTGGAAGCTGCCGTCGCGCGCCACGGTGACTTCGGCCACCTGGGCCACCACCGTGCCGAAGGACTCGTGCAGGGCCACGCCGCGGCCACGTCGCTCGCCCTTCCTGCCCTTGGCCAGGGGCCTGGACCAGCCGGCCTTGTCGGCCACCAGGGCCAGCACGGCGGCATGGCGCGGGTGCTTGTCGAGCATCCTCAGGCGCCAGGCGACCGGGTCCTGCCTGGCCTCGGCGGCCAGCACATCGAGGAAGGTTTCCGTGGCGTAGGCTGTGTGGGTCGAGCCCACCGAGCGCCACCACAGCACCGGCACGCCGATGTCCTTCGGCGTGTGCAGCTCGACCTGCAGGTTCGGGATGGCGTAGGGCAGCGTGGACGCCCCCTCCACCGAGACCACGTCGATGCCGTCCTTGACCATCACCGACTCGAAAGGCGAGCCCGCGATGATCGACTGCCCCACCAGGCGGTGGCGCCAGGCCGAGATGCCGCCCTGAGGCGTCAAGGTGGCTTCGAGCTGGTGGTGGAACATGGGGCGGTAGTAGCCGGCCTTCATGTCGTCCTCGCGCAGCCAGACCATCTTGACGGGTGCCTTGGTGCCCGAGGCCTGGACGATGCTGGCGGCCTCGCGGACGTAGTCGGCGTCCTTGCTGGCGCGGCGACCGAAGCTGCCGCCCGCGTACAGGGTGTGGATGGTGACCTGCTCGGGGGCGATGCCGAAGAGCTTGGCCAGGGCGAACTGGTCACCGGTGTGCATCTGCTCGCCGTTCCAGACCTCGCAGCCGGCCTCGGTGCGCTGCACCACGCAGTTCATGGGCTCCATGGCGGCATGGGCCAGGAAGGGGAAGTCGACGCTGGCACGGATGACGCGGCCCGCACCGCTGGCCGGGGCCTGGGCCAGCACGGCGTCGGCCTGGCCGTCCTTGCGGGCGATCAGGCCCGGCGTGGCGGCCAGCGCGCGGTACTTCGCCAGGATGGCATCGCTGCCCAGCTTGAAGGCCGCACTGTCATCCCACTCGACCACCAGGGCATCGCGGCCCTTCTTGGCGCTCCAGGTGTCGCGGGCCAGCACGGCCACGCCGGTGGGGATGGCGACCACGTCGACCACGCCCTTGACGGCCTTGGCCTGGCTCGCGTCAAACGACTTGACCTTGCCGCCGAAACGCGGCGGGTGGGCCACCACGGCCACCAGCATGCCGGGCAGGTGAACGTCTTGCGTGAACTGGGCGCGGCCGTTGGCCTTGTCGGCGGCGTCCTTGCGGGGCGCGACCTTGCCGATCAGGCGGAAGTCTTTCGGGTCCTTGAGCGCGACGCTGGCGGGCACGGCCTCGGCGCCGGCGGCTTCGGCCAGCTCACCGAACGTGGCCTGGCGCTTCGATGCGGCATGCAGCACCACGCCTTCGCGCACGCTGAGTTCTGCGGCGGGCACCGACCAGCGGCGTGCCGCGGCCGACACCAGCATGGCGCGCGCCGAGGCCCCGGCCTGGCGCATCTGCTCCCAGGAGTTGGCCATGGCGGTGCTGCCGCCCGTGCCCTGGGCCGCGCCCCACAGCAGGTTGTTGTAGCGGCGGGCGTCGGCCGGAGCGCCTTCGACGCGCACCTGCGACCAGGCCGCGTCCAGCTCCTCGGCAGCCAGGGTGGCCAGGCCGCTGTAGGTGCCCTGCCCCATCTCCAGGTGCTTGGACAGCACGGTGACGGTGTTGTCCGTGCCGATGCGCAGGAAGGCGTTGGGCTCGAAGGCCGGACCGGTGCCTGTGCTGGCGGCGGCTGCGGCCACAGCCTTGGGCGACGCGGCGTGCGCATCCCCACCCAGCCGGAATCCCAAGGTCAGGCCCAGGCTGAGGCCGGCGGAGCTGCCCAGGAAGCGGCGGCGGCTGGGGTTGTCGCTGACCGGGGCGCTGAAGTTGTCAATGCGGGTGTTCATGGCGGTTCTCCTGCGGGCGGCGTTCAGGCCAGCGCCTTGGCGGCTTCGTGGATGGCCGCGCGGATGCGGACGTAGGTGGCACAGCGGCAGACGTTGCCGCCCATGGCCGCGTCGATGTCGGCGTCCGTGGGCTTGCGGTTGCGGCTGAGCAGGTTGACCGCGCTCATGATCTGGCCCGACTGGCAGTAGCCGCACTGCGCCACGTCCAGCTTCTGCCAGGCGGCCTGCACGGCCTTGCCCACGCGGGCGGAGGCCCCCTGGTCGACGGCCTCGATGGTGGTGACCTTGCGCTGGCCCACGGCCGACACCGGCGTCAGGCAGGAACGCGTGGCCTGGCCGTCGATGTGGACAGTGCAGGCGCCGCACAGGCCCGCGCCGCAGCCGTATTTGGTGCCGGTCAGCTGCAGCTCGTCACGCAGCACCCACAGCAGCGGGGTGTCGGGAGCGGCATCGACCTGTCGCTGGACGCCGTTGACGGAAATCTGGGTCATGGTGGGCTCCTGGGCTGCCTGGCTTGCGATGAGAGGGCCCCGCGCCGAGGCCCGCCGCGCATCATGTCAGACCTCGCCGTTTCTTGCACGCCGCCCCGCGGTGTCCGCAGACACCATGCCTGCCACCGCCACCCGCCAGCCACGGCCCTGGGCGGCAGGAGCCAAACGGAACTGGCCCGCCGACATCGGCGATGCACACACCCTGGCTAGCCTCAAGGGCTTGCGGGCAGGCGGTCTGCCCGCGTGTCGAGGAGACCCCCATGCCTTACGCCCTGCGCCAGATCGCCCGTCAACTGACCCTGGTCGCCCTGATCGGCCTGAGCCTGCCGGCCTGCGCCAGCGACAAGTCCGAGCGCCACGGCGCGGACCAGGCCCACGCCCACGCCTTCGCCCAGCAAGGCTCCTTCGCCCTGATCGGCGACGTGCCCTACGGCGTGGCCACCGAACCCCAGTTCGACCGCGTCATCGACGACATCAACGCCCGCCCGCACGTGCGCTTCGTGCTGCACACCGGCGACATCAAGGCCGGCAGCGAGCGCTGCGACGACGAGCTCATCCAGCGCCGCTTCCAGCAGCTGCAGCGCTTCGAGATGCCGCTGGTCTACACCCCCGGCGACAACGAGTGGACCGACTGCCACCGCACCAACAACGGCAACTACCTGCCGACCGAGCGCCTGGCCCACCTGCGCCAGGTCTTCTTCCCCGAGCCCGGCGTGACCACCGGCGGCCGCAAGGCCCGCGTGACCACCCAGGCCCGTGACGCCGGCTTCGAGACCTACGTCGAGAACACCCTGTGGCACTTCGGTGGCGCCGTGCTGGGCACCGTGCACGTGGTCGGCAGCAACAACAACCTGGCCCCCTGGAACCAGATCGACCCCGCCGACACCGCCGCCACCCCGCGCGCCGACCGCATCGCCGAGGTGAACGCCCGCGAGGCGGCCGCCCTGGCCTGGATCGACCGCGTCTTCGACGAGGCCGTGCGCACCCAGGCCGCCGGCGTGCTGCTGGCCATGCAGGCCAATCCGGCTTTCGAGCTGGCCGCCACCAGCGCGGAGCGCAAGGGCTTCAACGCCATCATCGGCAAGATCACGCAGCGCGCCATCGCTTTCGGCAAGCCCGTGGTCATCGCCCATGGCGACAGCCACTACTTCCGCGTCGACAAGCCGGTCAGCGCGGCCACCGCCAGCAACGGCGTGCAGGTGCTGGAGAACGTGACCCGCGTGGAAAACTTCGGTGCGCAGTACGTGCACTGGGTCGAGGTGAGCGTGAACGCCAAGGACGAGAACGTCTTCGGCTTCAAGCAGCACATCGTCAAGGCAAACCAGTTCGCACGCTGAGCGCAACCCAGCCCGTGACCGCCGCCACATGGAGGGTGACGGTCAGCCAGTAGGCCCGCTGGAAATCGGCCTTGGCCGATTTGTGCCGCAGCACCTGCTGCGCCATGCGGGCCATGGGCCAGCCGCCCAGCAGGCTCCACAGGTGCAAGGTGTTTTCCGGCGTGCGCCACTGGCCCCGCTGCGCCGCCCACTTGTCCCGCCAATAGGCGGCGAAGGTCCACAGGTTCAAGGCGATCCAGGCTGGCACGGCCCAGCGCGGGATGCGTCCTGAGGCCGTCGCCCACGCCAGCGCCAGGGCCCAGACCACCGCGGCCAGCAGCACAGGCCCCAACCACGGATCGCTGGGCGCGGCACGACGGGGGCCTGGACGTGCGTTGGAGCGCACACCGGAGCGTGCATCAGCACGTGCATCCAGGCGCCCAGGTGCATCCGCGGTCTGGCGCCGCTGCTCGGTGGGCTGCACCGCCGACACCGCCATCGCCCTGGGCCCCTTGCCGCCCACGTGGATTTCCTCGTAGCGGACGGCCATGCCGGGCTGCGGCCGCCCCGGGCCGCGGAAGTCGCGCACATGGAAGAACACGTCCGCATCGGTGTGCGGACTGCGGATGAAGCCGAAGCCTCGGTCCGCCTCCCAGCGAACCACGGTCCCTGCTTTGTGCATTGGCGTTCAGGGACGTGCCCTGCGAGTCTCACACCAGGGCCATGGTAGCGCGCAGCGCGCGCATCACTTCCAGTTGCCGTCCTTCAAGCCGGTGATCTTGTTGAACACCGGCTGGCCTGCGGCGTGGTCGTGGCGGTCGGCCACGAAGTAGCCGAAGCGCTCGAACTGGAACTTCTGGTCGGGGCGGGCCTGGGCCAGCGAGGGCTCGACGTAGGCCTTGATCACCTTGAAGCTGTCCGGATTGAGGCTGGCCTTGAAGTCCTTGCCGCCAGCGTCGGGCTGCGGGTCGGTGAAGAGGCGGTCGTAGAGGCGCACTTCGGCTTCGACGCCGTCGGCCGCGCCCACCCAGGTGATGGCGGCCTTGACCTTGACGCTGTCCGCGCCGGGCGTGCCGCTCTTGGTGTCGGGCACGACGGTGGCCTGCACCTCGGTGACGCGGCCGTCGGCGTCCTTGGTGCAGCCGGTGCACTCGATGACGTAGCCGCCCTTCAGGCGCACCTTGTTGCCGGGGAAGAGGCGCTTGTAGCCCTTGGGCGGCACTTCCTCGAAGTCCTCGCGCTCGATCCAGACGTCCTTGCCCAGCGTGAGGTGGCGCACGGGCGACTCGGTGCCCTCCGCGGGATGCGGCAAGGCCGGCAGCGCGCAAGGCTCCAGGTGGCTGGCGCCGCCCTGATCGGCGAACACCTCGGCCCAGTTGGTCAGCACCAGCTTGACGGGGTCGAGCACGGCCATGCCACGGTGGGCCTTGTTTTCGAGGTCGTCGCGCAGGGCGATGTCCAGGGTGCTGTAGTCGATCCAGCTGTCGGACTTGGTCACGCCGATGCGCTCGCAAAACAGCTGGATGGCCTCGGGCGTGTAGCCGCGGCGGCGCAGGCCGACGATGGTGGGCATGCGCGGGTCGTCCCAGCCGGACACCACGCCTTCATCGACCAGTTGTTTGAGCTTGCGCTTGGAGGTGATGACGTAGGTCAGGTTCAGGCGGGCGAACTCGTACTGCCTGGGCGTGGGTTGGGCCAGCAGGCCGAGCTCGGCCAGGCGGTCGAGCAACCAGTCGTAGAAGGGGCGCTGGTCTTCGAATTCGAGCGTGCAGATGGAGTGGGTGATCTGCTCCAGCGCGTCTTCGATGGGGTGGGCGAAGGTGTACATCGGGTAGATGCACCAGGCGTCGCCCGTGTTGTGGTGGGTGGCGCGGCGGATGCGGTAGATGGCCGGGTCCCGCAGGTTGATGTTGGGGCTGGCCATGTCGATCCTGGCGCGCAGCACGGCGGCGCCATCGGCCAGCTTGCCGTCGCGCATCTCGCGGAAACGGGCGAGGTTCTCGGCCGGGGTGCGGCTGCGGAAGGGGCTGTCGGTGCCGGGGGTGGAGAAGTCGCCGCGGTTGGCGCGCATCTCTTCCGGGCTTTGCTCGTCGACGTAGGCCAGGCCGGCCGTGACCAGCGCCTCGGCGGCGCGGTACATGAAGTCGAAGTAGTTGCTGGCGTAGAACAGGTGGCTTTGCGTCTGCCCCTTGAACGATGCGTCCCAGCCGAACCCCAGCCACTTGACCGCATCCAGGATGGCGTCGACGTACTCCTTCTCTTCCTTCTCGGGGTTGGTGTCGTCGAAGCGCATGTGGCAGACGCCGCCGTAGTCGCGCGCCAGGCCGAAGTTCAGGCAGATGCTCTTGGCGTGGCCCACGTGCAGGTAGCCGTTGGGCTCGGGCGGGAAACGGGTGCGGATCTTGGCCGGGTCGGGCTCACCGGCGGCATGGTGGGCGGCGTCGCCCGGCGAGCCGGCCCAGCGGCGGCTGGCGTAGGTGCCCTGCTCCAGGTCGCGGTCGATGATGCCGCGCAGGAAGTTGGAGGGCTTGGCGGGAGAGGTCGGATCGGTGGCGTCGGTCATCCCCGGATTCTATCGAGGCGACGGCTTCGCGGTATCGTGTCGGGCAGCGCCTGGGCTCCCGCGCCACAGGCTGGTCAGGAACCACAAGGCAGAAGGCGAGACGCACCATGGGCAAGAACGGCAACGGCGGCACGAAGGACAAGGCACGGCTGCTCCCCAAACTCAGCCGCAAGGACTACGAGGCGGCGCTGGAGCCCATGCTGCTGGAGTTGATGCAGGTTTCGCGCTGGCTGGCCCACACCAACAAGCGCCTGCTGGTGATCTTCGAGGGCCGTGACACGGCGGGCAAGAGCGGGGTCATCCACGCCATCGCCAGCGCGCTGGACCCGCGCCGCTGCGAGGTGGTGGCCCTGCCCAAGCCCTCGGACACCGAGCGCACGCAGTGGTATTTCCAGCGCTATGTGCCGCACCTGCCAGCGGGCGGCCACGTCGCCCTGTTCGACCGCAGCTGGTACAACCGCGCCGGCGTGGAACACGTCATGGGCTTTTGCACCAGCGAGGAGTACGAGCGCTTCCTGCGCGAGGCACCGATGTTCGAGCTGTCCCTGGCCAACGACGGCATGCTGCTGTTCAAGTACTGGCTGACGGTGGACCAGGCCGAGCAGGAAGCGCGCTTTGCCGAGCGCGTGGTGGACCCGCTCAAGCGCTGGAAGCTGTCGCCGGTGGACGTGGTGGCGCGCACCAAGTACGCCGAGTACGGCAAGGCACGCAACGCCATGCTCAAGGTCACGCACACGGACCACGCGCCCTGGACGCTGGTGGACTTCAACGACCAGCGCCTGGGCCGCCTGACGCTGATCCGCCACCTGCTGGACCACCTGCCCGACCAGGCCGTGCCCGAGCAGCCCTTCGAGATGCCGGCACTGGAGGGCAAGCTGGCCCGCGAGAACTTCCGCGGCGCACACCGCCCGATCAAGGCCTTCCCGGTAAAGGCGGCCAAGGACTGAGCCAGGCTCAGGGCGTCGGCGGGGTGGCTGGGCCGGCCTCGGCGGGTGGCGCGGTCTCGTCGCCCTCGCGCGCTGCCGTGCGTTCCGCGGCACGCTCCGCATACCGGTTGAAGCGCCAGGCGCTGGATTCGAGGGTGATGCGCCGCCAGGTGCTGCGCTTTTCGGCCGGGCTCATCTCGGGCCACAGCTGGACCTCGTCGAAGGTGCGGCCGCAGCCTTTGCAGAGGTCGTCGCCCTGGCTGGTCGAGCAGATCGCGATGCAGGGCGTGTCGGGCGTGGTGCCGTACCACTGCAGCCAGGCCTGGTAGGCGGCGCGCGGCATGGTGTCTTCGTCGCACAGCTGCTCGTGGTGGTAGACCATGAGGGCGTAGACCTCGGCGAGCTTCTTGACCTCGGGGGCCAGGCTGATGCCGTCCGGCGAGGGCGTGCGATCGCGCCACCAGTTGATGGCGGATTCGATGTCGGTGATGTGGATGCCGGCCATGGGATTGCGATGCGATGCGGGGTCCAGGCTCGGCATCAGGCCTTGGGGGCCGTGGCCGCTTTCTCGGCTCTCTCGGCTCTCTCGGCTTTCGCAGCTTTCTCGGCCTCGGCAAGGCGGGTGGCCTCGACCAGGGCGGCCAGCGCCTGCGACACGGCCTCGGCGCTCACGCCTTCGGCACGCGCCACCGGGGCCTCGGCCAGGGCGGCATCGCCTTCGGTCTTCAGGCGCTTGACCCAGTTGCCGGCCTCGCGGCCATCGGCCAGGCCGGTGCTTTGCAGCAGCAGGTGGTTGTGCGCGTCGGTCAGCTTGAAGTAGAACAGGCCGTCGGCTTCGCGGTACTGCTTGATGAGCGGCGTGGCGCTCTTGTCAGCGGCAGCCTGCACGGCGGGCGGGACCACGGCCACCATCTGGCGCAGGCCCACGGCCTGGCGGAGTTCGGCCAGGAAGGGGGTGGCGGTGCGGCGGGCCTTGGCGGCACCGGCTTGCAGCACCTCCTCGATGCGCTCGGGGTGGGCCATCAGCTCGGCGTAGTGGGCGCGCATGGGGCCCACGTGGGCTTCGATGAGGTCGACCACGCGCTGCTTGGCATCGCCCCAGCCCAGGCCGGCGACGAGGTCGCGGCGGAAGGCCTCGCGGGTGGCGGCGTCGGCAAACGCGTCGTGCAGGGTGACGAGGTGGGCGGCCTCCGGGTCCTTGGGCTCGCCGGGCAGGCGCGAGTCGGTCACCACGCGGGCGATGGCGTCCTTCAGGCCCTTGGCGCCGCCTTCGAACAGGGGCACGGTGTTGTCGTAGCTCTTGCTCATCTTGCGGCCGTCCAGGCCGGGCAAGGTGGCCACGCTGTCTTCGATCTCGGCCTCGGGCAGCGCGAACAGCTCTTTGCCTGCGCCATAGAGGTGGTTGAAGCGCTGGGCCACGTCGCGCGCCATCTCGATGTGCTGCACCTGGTCGCGGCCCACGGGCACGCGGTGGGCGTTGAACATGAGGATGTCGGCGGCCATCAGGATGGGGTAGCAGAACAGGCCCATGGTGACGCCGTCGTCGGGCTCCTGGCCCTTGGCCTCGTTGGCATCGACCGAGGCCTTGTAGGCGTGGGCCCGGTTCATCTGGCCCTTGGCCGTCACGCAGGTCAGCAGCCAGTTGAGCTCGGTGATTTCGGGGATGTCGCTCTGGCGGTAGAAGGTGACGCGGTCGGTGTCCAGGCCGGCGGCCAGCCAGGTGGCGGCGATCTCCAGGCGCGAGCGGGCGATGCGCGCCGGGTCATCGCACTTGATGAGGGCGTGGTAGTCGGCCAGGAAGAAGAAGCTCTCGACGCCGGGCTCGCGGCTGGCCGCGATGGCCGGGCGGATGGCGCCGACGTAGTTGCCGAGGTGGGGGGTGCCGGTGGTGGTGATGCCGGTGAGGACGCGCTGGTTCATCCCGCGATTTTAGGCGCGCCGGTAAAATCGGCAGCTCACCATGAAATCCATCGTCATCCTCATCAGCGGCCGGGGCTCCAACATGGAAGCCATCGTGCACGCCTGCCAGCGCGAAGGCTGGCCTGCCCGCATCGCGGCCGTCGTCAGCAACAAGGCCTCGGCTGAAGGTCTGCAGTTCGCCGCCGCCCAGGGCATCGCCACGGCGGTGGTGGACCACAAGGCCTTCCCCAGCCGCGAGGCCTTCGACGCCGAGCTGGCCCGGGTGATCGACGGTTTTTCGCCGGACGTGGTGGTGCTGGCGGGCTTCATGCGCATCCTCACCGAGGGCTTTGTGCGCCACTTCGAGGGCCGCATGCTCAACATCCACCCCTCGTTGCTGCCGGCCTTCCCGGGCCTGCACACGCACGAGCGCGCCATCGAGGCAGGCTGCAAGCTGGCCGGCGCCACGGTGCACTTCGTCACCCCGGCGCTGGACCACGGCCCCATCGTGCTGCAGGCGGCGGTGCCCCTGCTGGCTGGCGACACGGCCCAGGACCTGTCCACGCGGGTGCTGGCGCAGGAGCACGTGATCTACCCGCAGGCCGTGCGCTGGCTGGTGGAAGGCGCGCTGGACACCGAAGACGGCGTGGTGCGTCACCGCGAGGGTGCCGCCCAGGTGCGCTGGGGCGGCTGAAGCGCCAGCGCCCGGGCGGCCTCAGGCCGCTGACGGCAAGGCGGTCAGCCCCTCGCCATGCAGGGGCACCTGGAACCAGAAGCAGCTGCCCTGGCCGGGCTGGCTTCGCACGCCGATCTGGCCCTGCATCATGTCGACCAGGCGCTTGCAGATGGCCAGGCCCAGGCCGGTGCCGCCGTACTGGCGGATGGTCTTTTCGCTGACGGGGCTGAAAGGCTGGAAGAGCTGCGCCACCGACTCGGCAGGGATGCCGATGCCCGAGTCCTGCACCTCGACGTGCAGGGCCGCCTGGCCGGTGGCCGTGGGCACGGCCTTGCAACGCACCGTGACCTGCCCCTGGCTGGTGAACTTCAAGGCGTTGCCCAGCAGGTTGAGCAGCACCTGCTGCACGCGCAAGGCGTCGCCCACGGCCTCCAGCCGCGGCGGGCACTCCAGCACGATGGGCACGCCCTTTTGCTGCGCCACCGAGGACAGCATCTCGACCACCTCGCGGGCCACCTGCTGGGCGTCGAAGGCGCGCACCTCCAGCGCACTGGGGTTGGCCTCCAGGCGGGAGAAATCGAGCATGTCCCCGATGATCTTGTGGATGGCGGTGCCGCAACGGCTGACCTGCTCGACGTGGTTGCGCTGGTGCTCGGTGAGCGGCGAGCGGCTCAGCAGCTGCGTGAAGCCCAGCAGGCCGTTGAGCGGGTTGCGGACCTCGTGGCTGATCTGCGCGAACAGGCGGGTGCGGTCGAGGTTGGCCTGCTGCAGGGCCTCCAGCGTGCCCTCCAGGCTGCGCGCGCGGGCCAACAGGGCTTCGTTTTGCTGCTGGATGGTGCGATGCTGGACGGCGCCCTGGGCGGCATAGCGGTCATGGGCCCGGCGCGCCACGGCGCCGAAGCCCACCCCGATCGCCAGGAAGCCGATCTGGTGGAGCCACAGCGGGTTGTCCTGCGAACCCATCATCGGCGGCACCCAGCCCGCCGAGTCGTTGGCCCAGTGCAGCGCAGCGGCCAGCAGGGTCAGCGCCAGCCAGGCCAGGCCGTCGCTGGCGCCCACCACCAGGGCGATGAACAGCGGCCACCACACCAGCCACCACACGCTGGTGCCCGCGCCCAGCCCCATCCACAGCAGGGCCAGGTTGATGCCCAGGAAATTGATGAAGACGCAGACGTGGCTGACGGGGCGGAACCAGCGCGCGGCCAGCGGGCTGCGCACCAGCGGGAACAGGGCCAGCACCAGGGTGGCAGGCACGGCCATGGCCATGGCGATGAGCGCCTGCCCCAGCAGCAGGCCGTACACCACGGCAAAGCCGTAGTGAGCGACGACCGACACGAAGATCAGTTCGCTGAACCGCTGGTAAGAAACCGTCCCGGCATGCAGGGCGGCCTGCGGGTCTGCCGAGTGCGTTGACGCCATGTACTGCTCCTGTGGCTGCATGGACTCCGGGGAGAGTTCGCCACCCCGGCGCCAAGCCTAACGCACAGACATCGCCGCATCCAGCCCGCAAGCTCAGGGTTTGCGCGCGCCCAACACCGCCTCATCGCCACCTCAGACCACGATGCAGCGGCTGGCCAGCGCGGCCGCGGCGGCGCGGGTCTCGACGCCGAGCTTCTCGAAGATGTGCTCCAGGTGCTTGTTGACGGTGCGGTGGCTCATGCCCAGGATCTCGGCGATGTCGCGGTTGGTCTTGCCGCGGGCCAGCCAGGTCAGCACCTCGGTCTCGCGCGGGGTCAGGGCCGCGTGGCTGAGCCGCTCGGCCGAGGCCGTCGCCGCGGACGCCTGGCTGGCGCGCTGCACGGCCGCCTGGGCCTCGCGGGCGGCGCGGGCGTTGCGCACGTGGGTGTTGAGCCGCGCCAGCACCTCCTCGATGCGCAGGGGCTTGACCACGTAGTCCACGCCACCGGCCTCGAAGCCGGCCACGATGTCGGCGGTTTCCGACAGGCCGGTCATGAAGATCACCGGCACGCCCTGCCCTTGCGGATGGGCCTTGATGCGCTGGCAGGTTTCGAAGCCGCTGAGGCCGGGCATGACGCCATCGAGCAGGATGGCATCGGGCAGGACCACGTCCAGGCGCGCCAGGGCCTGCATGCCGTCGCGGGCCACGAGCACGGTGTAGCCCTCGGCGGCCAGCGCATCGCACAGCATGCGCAGGGTGTCGGGCGCGTCGTCCACCACCAGCACCGTGCCCTGGTGCGTCGGGGTGGGGTCAAGGTCGAGGTTCATCGGCCATGTCCTCCGTCAGTTGAGGGGCCAGGCGCGCCAGCAGGGCGTCCAGCTCGAAGTCGTCCACCAGCCGGCCCAGCAGCTGCCACTCGGCGGCGTGCCCGGGCGCGGCCTTCGCCCATTCCTGCAGCGCCTGGCGCAGGGCCCGCACATGGCCTTGGCGCGCCAGGCGGTGGAGCTCCCAGACGGCATCCGTCGGCAGCGAGGGGGCGCGCTCGGCGGCGATGGGGGGTGCAGGGATTTCAGGGATTTCAGCGGCACGGGTGGCCTGCGGGGCCTCGGTCAGCCAGGCCACGCCCAGGTGCTGCCCCAGGGCCGCCAGCAGGTCGGACTCGCGCACGGGCTTGGCCACGAAGGCCTGGCACTGCGCCTCGGCGAGGTTCTCGGGGCGGTTCTCGAACACGTTGGCCGACACCAGGACGATGGGCATTTGCGAGAAGCCGGCCTGGCGCAAGGCCCGCGCCGTGTGCCAACCGTCCATGTCGTCCATGCTGATGTCCAGCAGCACGGCGTCGGGGCGGGCCTCGCGCACGCTCTCCAGGGCCTCGCTGCCGCTGGCGGCCTCGCGCACCACGAAGCCCAGGGGCAGCAGCAGGCCCGCCAGCAACTGGCGGTGCAGGGGCTGGTCATCGACGACCAGCAGGGTGCGCCGCGGCCCCGCGTAGCCGGTGACGGGCCGCAGGCGCGCCAGGGGCGGCACGGCCGCGCCGGGGCCTGGCGGCGATGCCGAGCTCGCCGGCTCGGGCGCCGACACCTCGCGCAGGTACAGCCGCACGCTGAAGGTGCTGCCCTCGCCCATGACGCTGCGCACCGTGAGCTCGCCGCCCATCAGCTCGCTGAGCAGGTGGGTGATGGTCAGGCCCAGGCCGGTGCCGGGTTCGCGGCTGCGCCGGCCTGCGCTGCCGCGCTCGAAGGGCAGGAAGATGCGCTCCAGGTCCTGCGGCGCGATGCCGATGCCGGTGTCGATGAGCTCGAAGCGCAGCACCTCGCGGCGGGCGTCCAGGCGCAGCGTGATGTGGCCGTGCTCGGTGAAGCGCACGGCGTTGCTGCACAGGTTGAGCAGGATCTGGCGCAGGCGCGGGGCGTCGGCCTGCACCCAGGCGGGCACGCGGCCGCGGGTCTCCAGGCGGAAGTCCAGGCCCTTGGCCTCGGCCTGCGGCTGGACCATGCGCACGACCTCGTCGAGGAAATCGTGCAAGGGCAACGGGGCGGCGTCCAGGCGCAGGCGACCGGCTTCGATGCGCGCCAGGTCCAGCAGGCCATCGATCAGGCCGATGAGGTGCTCGCCGCTGCGCTGGATGGTGGTGAGCGGGCGGCGGCGGGCGCTGTCCTCGGGCTCGTCCTTCAGCAGGATCTGGGCATAGCCCATGATGCTGGTCAGGGGCGTGCGCAGCTCGTGCGTCATGCCGGCCACGTAGCGTGTCTTGGCCTGGTTGGCGGCTTCGGCCAGCTCCTTGGCGCGCTGCAAGGCCGCGTCGGTGCGGCGGTGGGCGTCGATTTCCTGCTGCAGCAGCTGGTTCTGGCGGTTGGACTCGTCTTGCGCCATGCGCCGGCTCTCCGAGGCCAGCACGATCCACCACGCGCACACGGCCGCGGCCAGCAGCAACAGCGCGTAGACCTTGACAAAGGGCCCGTCCAGCACACCGGCCGGCCCCACGCCCTCCTGGTGGTAGACGGCGCCGAGCACGAAGGCCAGCAAGGCCGCCATCGACAGGAACACCACCAGGAAGTGCCCGACGCTGAAGTTGATGCGCCGCGACAGCCGCGCCGGCAGCACCGCCGTGAGCACATCCGAGACCTGCTCGGCCGCCCGCGAGCGGCTCTTGCAGCGGTCGTGGCAGCGCGACTCCAGCGTGCAGCACAGCGAGCAGATTGGCGCCTCGTAGGCCGGGCAGCTGGCCATGTCCTCGGCCTCGAAGGGGTTCTCGCAAACGCAGCAGCGCACCATCTGGCCCGCGCTCCACAGCCGCTGCGGGCGCCGCGCCAGGTAGTAGCGTCCCTTCGTGGCCCAGGCCAGCAGCGGGGAGCTCAGCAGGGCCAGCCCCAGCGCCATGAACGGCGCCCAGGGCACCCAGGCCTCGCCGAACAGGCCGGCATGCGCCACCACGGCCACCACCGCGGCCAGCAAGGTCGCGCCCAGGCCCACCGGGTTGATGTCGTAGAGGTGGGCGCGCTTGAACTCGATGCCCTGGGGCGACCAGCCCAGCGGCTTGTTGATGGCCAGGTCGGCCACCAGCGCCCCGACCCAGGCGATGGCCACGTTGCTGTAGATGCCCAGCACGCGCTCCAGCGCCTCGAACACACCCAGCGTCATCAGCAGCACGGCGATCAGCACGTTGAAGACCAGCCACACCACCCGCCCCGGGTGGCTGTGCGTCAGGCGCGCGAAGAAATTGGACCAGGCCAGCGAGCCCGCATAGGCATTGGTGACGTTGATCTTGACCTGCGAGACCACCACGAACAGCACCGTCGCGCCGAGTGCCCAGGCCGGCATGTGGAACACCTCGCTGAAGCCGGCCAGGTACATCTGCGTGGGCTCCGTCGCGTGCGAAACGTCCACCCCACGCTGCATGGCCAGGTAGGCCAGGAAGGCCCCGGCCAGCATCTTGAGCATGCCCGGCACCACCCAGCCCGGGCCGGCCACCAGCACCGCCGTCCACCAGCGCACGCGGTTGGCGGGGGTCTTCTCGGGCAGGAAGCGCAGGAAGTCGACCTGCTCGCCCACCTGCAAGATGAGCGACAACACCACCGTGGTCGCCATGCCGAAGCCCGCCCACGAAAAGCCACTGTCGCCCGACAGCCGCCCGGCCATCGCGGTGAAGTCCAGGTACGCCTCGGGCTGGTGCCACGCCACCGCGATGAAGGGCGCCACCCACAGCAGCAGCCACAGCGGCTGCGTCCACATCTGCAGCCGCGAGATCAGCGTGATGCCGTGCGTGACCAGCGGGATGATGACCAGCGAGGACAGCACATGGCACAGCGGCAGCGGCCAGCCCAGCAGCATCTGCAGGCCCAGCGCCATGATGGCCGCCTCCAGCGCGAAGAAGATGAAGGTGAAGCTGGCGTAGATCAGCGAGGTCAGCGTCGAGCCCAGGTAGCCAAAGCCCGCCCCGCGGGTGAGCAGGTCCATGTCCAGGCCATGGCGGGCCGCATGGATGCTGATGGGCAGGCTGGTGAGGAAGATGATGAGCCCGGCCACCAGGATGGCCCACAGCGCATTGGTGAAGCCGTGGTTGAGCGCGATGGCGCCACCGATGGCCTCCAGCGCCAGGAAGGACACCGCCCCGAAGGCCGTGTTGGCCACACGCATCTCGCTCCATTTGCGGAAGGAGCGCGGCGTGTAGCGCAGCGCGTAGTCCTCCAGGGTCTCGTTGGCGACCCAGGCGTTGTACTCGCGACGGATGCGAAAGATCTTCTGTCGGGCGACAGCCACGGGCAGGGCTCCGCAAAAACACACAGCCCGACAGGTCAGCAAGAAGCGATCCAGCCCGGGCTCTACGTCAATTGACGTATTCAGGGAAGACCCTTGCCTGCGTACCGTGTGGGTCATGGCCGCTTGGAACGGCGCAGGGCCCCACCAGGCCATGCACCAGGAAGCGGCACGACGTCCCCTCAGCCCCACTCTTGTGCAAGGAGTCCTGTCCATGTCGAACCACGATGACGATCTGTCCCTGAACCGCCGCCGCCTGCTGCAAGGCCTGGGCGCACTGCCCATGGCCGGCATGGCTGGCGTCGCCGGCCTGGGCGCCCTGCCCCGCGCCGGCCACGCCGCCCCGCCGCCGACCGCGGCCGTCAACACCACCAAGCTGGCCGTGACCGACACGGAAGTGATCGTCGGCCAGCTGCACTCGGCCACCGGCACCATGGCGATCTCCGAGACCGGCTCCATCCAGGCCGAACAGCTCGCCATCGACCAGATCAACGCCATGGGCGGCGTGCTGGGCCGCAAGATCAAGGTCATCAAGGAAGACGGCGCCTCCGACTGGCCGACCTTCGCCGAGAAGTCCAAGAAGCTGCTGGTCAACGACAAGGTCGCCTGCGTCTTCGGCTGCTGGACCTCCGCCTCGCGCAAGGCCGTGCTGCCCATCTTCGAGAAAGAAAACGGCCTGCTGTACTACCCGACCTTCTACGAAGGCCTGGAGCAGTCCAAGAACGTGATCTACACCGGCCAGGAAGCCACGCAACAGATCATCTACAGCCTGGACTGGGGTGCCAAGGAGAAGAAGGCCAAGACCTTCTTCCTGGTCGGCTCCGACTACATCTGGCCGCGCACCTCGATGAAGATCGCGCGCAAGCACATCGAGTCGGTGGGCAAGCTGGGCAAGGTCGTGGGCGAGGAGTACTACCCGCTGGGCCACACCAACTTCAACTCCCTGATCAACAAGATCAAGGTGGCCAAGCCCGACTGCATCTTCGCGGCCGTGGTGGGTGGCTCCAACGTGGCCTTCTACAAGCAGCTCAAGGCTGCCGGCATCACGGGCGCCAAGCAGTTCCTGCTGACCCTGTCGGTGACCGAGGACGAAATGCTGGGCGTGGGTGGCGAGAACTTCGCCGGCTTCTACAGCTCGATGAAGTACTTCCAGTCGCTGGACAACGCCAACAACAAGGCCTTCGTGGCCGCGTTCAAGAAGGCCTACGGCCCCAAGGCCGTGATCGGCGACGTGACCCAGGCCGGCTACCTCGGCCCCTGGCTGTGGAAGGCCGCGGTCGAGAAGGCCGGCAGCTTCGACGTGGACAAGGTCGTGGCGGCTTCGCCCGGCATCGAGCTGAAGACGGCGCCCGAGGGCTACGTGAAGCTGCACGCCAACCACCACCTGTGGAGCAAGTCGCGCATCGCACAAGGCCAGACCGACGGCACCTTCAAGGTGGTGTCCGAGTCGCCCGAGCTGATCGAGCCCAACCCCTTCCCCAAGGGTTACCAATAACCACGCCAGTTTGAGCGTGCGGCTGGCGGGAACCGGCCGCTTCCTGCAGCGGCCCGTCCTCGACTGGCCTGGCCGGGCCGCGCAGGCTTTTTCCAGATGCCCGACGAACGAGGTGAACGATGACATTCACAGACATGCTCAACATCGGGCTCATGCAAGGCTTCGCCGGCCTGAGCCTGTTTTCCGTGCTGCTGCTGATGGGCCTGGGCCTGGCGGTGATCTTTGGCCAGATGGGCGTGATCAACATGGCCCACGGCGAGTTCATGACCATCGGCGCCTACACCATCTACCTGGGCTCGACGCTGACCGAGAAGTACGCGCCCGGCCTGGTGCAGCTGTACTTCCCCGTGGCCATCGTGGCGGCCTTCCTCATCGCCTTCGCGGCCGGCTGGCTGACCGAATGGGCGCTGATCCGGCACCTCTACAAACGCCCGCTGGACACCCTGCTGGCCACCTGGGGCCTGAGCCTGGGCCTGCAGCAGGTGTTCCGTTCCACCTTCGGCCCCAAGGAAGTCAGCCCCACCCTGCCTGACTGGCTGATGGGCTCGTGGGCGCCGGCCGAAGGCCTGGACATCCCCATCAACGGCCTGTTCGTGATGGGCCTGACCGCCGTGGTCACCGCCTTCCTGCTGCTGGCGCTCTACAAGGCGCGCTGGGGCCTGCGGGTGCGTGCCACCGTCAGCAACCGCGTGATGGCCAACGCCATCGGCATCAACACCAAGCAGACGGACCGGCTGACGTTTGCCATCGGTTGCGGCATCGCCGGCGTGGCGGGTGCGGCCTTCACCACCATCGGCTCCACCGGCCCCACCAGCGGCTCGCTCTACATCGTCGACAGCTTCCTGGTCGTGACCTTCGGCGGCGCCGGCAGCCTGCTGGGCACCGTGGCCTCGGCCTTCGGCATCGCGCAGACGCAGTCCATCTCCGAGTTCTTCATGAGCGGCTCCAACGCCAAGGTGCTGACGCTGATGGCCGTGATCACGATCCTGATGCTGCGCCCGCAAGGCCTGTTCGCCTCCAAGGTGCGTCGCTGAAGCCTTCCCGGAACCCTAGGAGCAATCGCATGAACAAGATCCAAGACTGGCTCAAACAGCAACAGCTCGGCAGCTTCCTGCTGCTGGCCCTGGTGCTGCTGGTGGTGTTCCCGCTCGGGCTGGACACCTTCCGACTCAACCTGGTGGGCAAGTACCTGACCTACGCCTTCGTGGCGCTCGGCCTGGTGATGCTGTGGGGCCATGCCGGCATCCTCAGCCTCGGCCAGGGCGTGTTCTTCGGCCTGGGCGGCTACATGATGGCCATGTTCCTCAAGCTGGAGGCCTCCGACCCCGTCAGCACCCAGATCCAGTCCACACCGGGCATCCCCGACTTCATGGACTGGAACCAGCTCACCGAACTGCCCTTCTGGTGGGTGCCGTTCAAGAGCTTCCCGGTGGCCGTGGTCGCGGTGGTGCTGGTGCCCATGCTGCTGGCCTTCATCGTCAGCTTTGCGATGTTCAAGCGGCGTGTGGGCGGGGTGTACTTCGCCATCATCACCCAGGCCGTGGCCCTGGTGCTGACGGTGCTGATCATCGGCCAGCAGGGCTACACCGGCGGCGTCAACGGCATCACCGACCTGAAGACGCTGCTGGGCTGGGACATCCGCACCGACGGCCACCGCCTCGTCCTGTACCACGTGTGCTGCGCGCTGCTGCTGGGTTCGGTGCTGCTGTGCCGCTGGGTGCAGAAGTCCAAGCTGGGCACCCTGCTGCTGGCCATGCGTGACAAGGAAGACCGCGTGCGCTTCTCGGGCTACGACGTGGCCATGTTCAAGGTCTTCGCCTTCTGCCTGGCGGCCGGCCTGTCGGCCATCGGTGGCGCCATGTTCACGCTGCAGGTGGGCTTCATGTCGCCGTCCTTCGTCGGCATCGTGCCCTCCATCGAGATGGTGATCTTCGCCGCGGTGGGCGGCCGCATGAGCCTGGTGGGCGCCATCTACGGCGCGCTGCTGGTGAACTTCGGCAAGACCTACTTCTCGGAGTCGGCGCCCGACCTGTGGCTCTTCCTGATGGCCGCGCTGTTCATCGGCGTGACCATGGCCTTCCCCGACGGCCTGGCCGGCCTGTGGGAACAGAAGATCAAGCCCTGGTGGGCCCGGCGCCAGGCCGATCGCCAGGCCCAGGCCGAGCGCATCCGCACCGCCCAGGCCATCTACCCCGCGGTGCTGCCGCCGAGCCAGGGCAAGGACCTGCCCGCGGGCATCAGCGGCCAGCAAGCCTGAACACGAGCCACCCTCCAGGAGCATCCCATGAATGCCACCACCGTCACCCCGCACAAAGAGTTCGTGCTCTACATCGAAGACCTGACCGTGTCCTTCGACGGCTTCAAGGCGATCGACAAGCTCAACCTCTACGTCGACAAGAACGAGCTGCGCGTGATCATCGGCCCCAACGGCGCCGGCAAGACCACCCTGCTCGACCTCATCTGTGGCAAGACCAAGGCCAGCAACGGCAGCATCCAGTTCAAGGAACAGGAGCTGACCCGCAAGTCCGAGCACGCCATCGTGCGCTCCGGCGTGGGCCGCAAGTTCCAGACCCCGTCCATCTACGAGAACCTCAGCGTCTTCCAGAACCTGGAGGTGTCCTTCCCCGAAGGCCGCTCCGTGTTCGGGGCGCTGGGCTTCAAGTGCAGCGACGAGGTCAAGGCCCGCGTGCAGGTCGTGGCCGAGGAGATCGGCCTGGCGGACAAGCTCGACACCGAAGCCGGCCTGCTCAGCCACGGCCAGAAGCAGTGGCTGGAGATCGGCATGCTGCTGATGCAAGAGCCCGAGCTGCTGATGCTCGACGAGCCGATCGCCGGCATGAGCGCCAAGGAGCGCGAGCTCACCGCCGACCTGCTCAAGCGCATCTGCAAGGGTCGCTCGATGATCGTCATCGAGCACGACATGGACTTCGTCAAGCAGATCGCCTCGAAGGTGACCGTGATGCACCAGGGAAAGATCCTCGCCGAAGGGACGATGGACCAGGTCCAGAGCGATCCCAAGGTCATCGATGTCTATTTGGGGCACTGAAAGGAGCAACGCAATGCTGCAAGTCAAGGACCTGTACGTGAGCTATGGCCAGAGCGAAGCCCTGCACGGCATCTCGTTCGAGGCTCACAAGAACGAGACCGTGGCCATCATGGGCCGCAACGGCATGGGCAAGACCACGCTGTTCAAGAGCCTGATGGGTGTGCTGCCTAGCAAGGCCGGAGAGATCAACGTGGCCGGCAGCAATGTCGTGCGTGACGAGAGCTACAAGCGTGTGGCCAAGGGCATCGCCTACGTGCCGCAGGGCCGCATGATCTTCCCCACCCTGACGGTGGAAGAGAACATCCAGACCGGCCTGGAAAACAGCAAGAGCAAGAAGATCCCCGAGGACATCTACGCGCTCTTCCCCGTGCTCTTCGACATGAAGCACCGCAAGGGCGGCAACCTCTCGGGCGGCCAGCAACAGCAGCTCGCCATCGCGCGGGCCCTGGTCACCGACCCCAAGGTGCTGCTGCTCGACGAGCCCACCGAGGGCATCCAGCCTTCCATCATCAAGGACATCGCCAAGGCGCTCAACGAGATCCGAAAGCTGCGCGAAATCACCATCGTCGTCAGCGAGCAGGTGCTGAGCTTCGCGATGGACGTGGCCGACCGCCTCTTCGTCATCGAAGGGGGCCGCCTGGTGCACGAGACCACCCGCGCCGACACCGATGCCGAGCGCATCAAAGCCTACCTGTCCGTCTGATCCGCATCCGCTTTCCTTTCACACAACGAGGTGTGCCATGCCTGAAACCCTGATCAAAGTCGACCTCCAGGAATCCCCGTACGACAACCCGATGGTGCACAACCGCTGGCACCCGGACATCCCGATCGCCACCTGGGTCAACCCGGGCGACGACTTCATCCTCGAAACCTACGACTGGACCGGCGGGGCCATCCAGAACGACGACAGCGCCGACGACGTGCGCGACGTCGACCTGACCACCGTGCACTTCCTGTCCGGCCCGATCGGCGTCAAGGGCTGCGAGCCCGGCGACCTGCTGGTGGTGGACCTGCTGGACATCGGCGCCCGCGACGACAGCCTGTGGGGCTTCAACGGCTTCTTCAGCAAGACCAACGGCGGCGGCTTCCTGACCGAGCACTTCCCGCATGCGCAGAAGTCCATCTGGGACTTCAACGGCATGTTCACCAAGAGCCGCCACATCCCCGGTGTCGAGTTCGCCGGCCTCATCCACCCCGGCCTGATCGGCTGCCTGCCCGACCCCAGGATGCTGGCCACGTGGAACGAGCGTGAGGTGGACTTCATTGCCACCCAGCCCGACCGCGTGCCCCCGCTGGCCAACCCGCCCTTCGCCAGGACGGCCCACGCCGGCAAGGCCACGGGCGAGCTCAAAGACAAGATCGCTGCCGAAGGTGCGCGCACCGTGCCGCCGCGCGAGCACGGCGGCAACTGCGACATCAAGGACCTCTCGCGCGGCTCCAAGGTCTTCTTCCCGGTCTACGTCGAGGGTGCCGGCCTGTCGGTGGGCGACCTGCACTTCAGCCAGGGCGACGGCGAGATCACCTTCTGCGGCGCCATCGAGATGGCCGGCTGGGTGCACATGCGCGTCAACGTCATCAAGGGCGGCATGGCCAAGTACGGCATCAAGAACCCGATCTTCAAGCCCAGCCCGATCACGCCCAACTACAAGGACTACCTGATTTTCGAAGGCATCTCGGTGGACGAGCAAGGCAAGCAGCACTACCTGGACGTGCACGTGGCCTACCGCCAGGCCTGTCTGAACGCCATCGAGTACCTCAAGAAGTTCGGCTACTCCGGCGCGCAGGCCTATTCCCTGCTGGGCACGGCGCCGGTGCAGGGCCACATCAGCGGCGTGGTCGACATCCCCAACGCCTGCGCCACCCTGTGGCTGCCCACCGAGATCTTCGAGTTCGACATCAACCCCACGGCCGCCGGCCCGGTGAAGATGCTCGACGGCAGCATCGACCTGCCGATCTCGCACGACATCGTCAAATGACCTCGGCCCACTGACGAAGGAGCCCTCGCATGCCCACCTACGACTATGCGTGCCCGGACTGCGGGGGCTTCGACGCCTTCCGCAGCCTGGCCGAGCGCAACGACCCCGCCACCTGTCCCGATTGCGGCAGCGCCTCGCCGCGCGTGTTCGTCAGCGCCCCGCGCCTGGCCTGCGTCGGCCGCGACACACGCCTTGCCATGGACCGCAACGAGGCCGCGCGCCACGCGCCCATGTCCTCGAAGGACCCGGGCGCCTATGCACGGTTGCGCCACCCCTCGGGCTGCGGGTGCTGCTCGGGCCGCGGCAGTCCACTGAGCAAGGCCACCCACACGGCCGCCAACGGCAGCAAGAGCTTCCCCGGCAAGCGGCCCTGGATGATCAGCCACTGAGGCCCAGGATCACGCCACGGAACACCCGCGACGTGGCCGCCACCATGGTCGCGCGGTCTTCCTGGTAGCCGCCCAGCAGCCAGTGCGTCACCGGCTGGCTGACCGCGCCGATCAGGGCGATGCCCAGCATGCGCGACTCGGGCTCGCTGAGCGTGATCGCGCCCAGCCGCTGCCGGGCGAAGGCCACCACCAGGGCCGCGAAGCGCTCGATGTTGCGGGTGTAGACGCCGTCCACGCGGGCGCTCACCCCCAGCACCTCCAGCCAGCACACCCGCGCCACGCGGGGCTCGGAGGCCATCTCGAACAGGGCCTTCAAGGCCTGGTCGACCGCCGCCATGGGGTCTTGTTGCGCGGCATCGCCCGCCAACGTGGCCAGCACCACCTGCTGCAGGTGGTCGAATTCGCGCTCGTACACGGCCACCAGCAGGTCCTCGATCGACGCGAAGGACTCGTAGAAGTAGCGGTCGGTCAACCCCGCCTCGCGGCACAGCTGCCGCACCGTGGCCGTGCGGAAACCGGTGCTGCCAAACACCTGCAGGCCGGCGTCGAGGAAGCTCGCGCGCCGCCGGGCCGTGCGCTCGGCCTGGGTGACGCCGCCATAGGATCGGCCCGGATCCGAGCGGCCCGGATCCGGGCGCGCGGGGTCCAGGCGCTCCGCTGCAAGGCTGGGAGGAGATGAGGTCATTCCCCGATTTGACGACATTCATCCTCACTTGTAAACTGATGACACACATCTTCACTTTGCGCCGACAGCGCCTCTTCCATGCAGCAGTTCACCGCGATCATCATCGGCAGCGGCTTCGGCGGTCAGGCCGCGGCCATCAACCTGCGCCGCATCGGCATCGAGGACTTCCTCATCCTGGAACGCCGCGCCTGGATGGGCGGCACCTGGAGCCAGAACAGCTACCCCGGTGCGGCGGTCGATGTGCAGTCGCCGCTGTACTCGCTCTCGTTCGAGCCCTACCGGTGGTCGCAGATGTTCGCCGAGCAGGACGAGCTGGTGGAGTACACCAACCACGTGCTGGCCAAGCACGGCCTGCGTGAAAAAACCAAGCTCAACGCCAACGTCACGAAGGTGCAGTGGGACGAAGCCACGCAGACCTGGCAGGTGCTGCTGGAAGGCGGCGAAACGCTGGCCGCCAAGTTCCTCGTCAACGCCTCCGGCCCGCTGAGCACGCCCGTCATCCCCCACTTCAAGGGCCGCGACACCTTCGAGGGCCAGACCTTCCACACCAACGACTGGCAGCACAGCTACGACCACAAGGGCAAGCGCGTGGCCATCATCGGCAGCGGTGCCAGCGCGGCCCAGGTCATCCCGGCCATCGCGCCCGAGGTCAAGGAACTCCACGTCTTCCAGCGCACGCCGCACTGGGTGCTGCCCCGCCCCGACCACGTGTTCTCGAAGCTCGAACGCGCGCTGCTGGGCAACAAGCTCATCTACAAGGCCCTGCGCACCGCCATCTACTGGGCGCTGGAAAGCCGCGTGATCGGCTTCAAGTACTCCAAGAAGATGCTCAACGTGGTGGCCCAGCAGGCCGCGCTCAAGCACATCGCCAGGCAGATCAGCGACCCGGCCCTCCGCCAAGCCGTCACGCCCGACTACACCATCGGCTGCAAGCGCATCATCCTGTCCAGCACGCTCTACCCCGCGCTGTGCCGCCCCAATGTGCAACTGCACCCGAAGGACGATGGCATCGCCGAGATCAACGCGCGCGGCATCCTCACCGCCAAGGGTCAGCAGATCGACCTGGACCTGATCGTCTACTCGACCGGCTACGACGCCACCGACGGCGTGATCTCCTACCCCGTGGTCGGCAAGGGCGGCCGCTCGGTGCGGGACGTCTGGGCCGAATTCCCGCGGGCCTACCTGGGCACGGCGATGCCGGGCTTCCCCAACTTCTTCATCGTCACGGGCCCGAACACGGGCATCGGCCACACCTCGGCCATCTTCGTGATCGAGGCGCAGATGGAGTACATCCGCCGCGCCATCTCCGCCGTGCAGAAGCAAGGCGCCAAAGCCATCGAGGTCAAGCCGCAGGCCGAGGCCGACTACACCACCATGATCCACCGCGAGATGAAGCAGACGGTGTGGCAATCGGGCGGTTGCACCAGTTGGTACAAGAGCAAGAGCGGCCACGTCATCGCCATGTTCCCCGGCTTCAGCTTCACCTTCCGCCAGATGGCCAAGGCGTTCAAGCCACACGACCACTTGATCGCCTGAGGAGCCCGCACATGCGCGCAACCCCTCGTCAAGCCACCCCCCGCCCCGCCATCCTCGTCACCGGCGCTGCCGCGGGCATCGGCCTGGCCGTGGCCGAGCGCTTCGCGCGTGCCGGCTGGTTCGTCGGTCTCTACGACCTGGATGCCGATGCCGTCGAGGCCCAGCGCCAGCGCCTGTGCGCCCAGCACGGCATCGCCGGGCGGCTGGACGTGGTGCAAGCGGGTGACTGGCAGGCCGCGCTGCAGGACTTCGCCCGCGCCTCGGGCGGCCGCCTGGACGTGCTCTTCAACAACGCCGGCGTGTCCGTCACGCGGCCCTTCGAGCAGGCCGAGCTGGCCCGGCACCACCTCGTGGTGGACGTCAACCTCAAGGGCGTCATCAACGGCTGCCATGCCGCACACGCTTTGTTGCGCGCCACGCCGGGCAGCCGCGTCATCAACATGTGCTCGGCCTCGGCCCTGCACGGCCAGCCCGAACTGGCCAGCTACTCGGCCACGAAGGCGGCCGTGCGCAGCCTGACCGAGGCGCTGGACATCGAGTGGCGCAGCCAGGGCATCCGCGTGGTCGACGTGCTGCCCCTGTTCGTCGACACCGCCATGGTCCGTGACGACGTCAGCCGCATGAAGACGGTGAAGATGCTGGGCGTGCGCCTGAGCGCCGACGACGTCGCGCGCACCGTGTGGGATCTCGCCCGCCGCGCCCCGCGCCGCCTGCCGCTGCACACGCACGTGGGCCTGCAGACGAAGTGCTTCGCGCTGCTCTCCAAGCTCTCACCCGGCTGGCTCAACCACTGGGTGACGGCGAAGATGGCGGGGCACTGAGCCCAGGGCCGCGTCCACCGCGTGTTTGCCACACGCTTGCCACAGAGTCCCCTTACCATGTCCGGCCCGAGCCCCCTCGGACAACAACCCACACAAGGAGGAGACACGATGAGTCCATGGCACCGTTGCCTGAGCGCCCTGCTCGGCGCCGCCGCCCTGCTGCTGACCGCAGGCTGCGCCCAGATCGCACCGCCCTACACCTACGACGTCACCCGGCCCACGCGCCCGACGGCGCCCCGCCCGGCCAGCGACATGGTGATCGTGCTGGACTCCCGCATGGAGTGGACCTCGCGCCCGTTCGCGCCCGACCAGGCCGAGTACCCGCCCTTCCTCGAATACACCCGCTTCGGCGAGGCCTTGCAGACCGAGCTGTCATCCCGCTGGCCCGGGGTGACCTTCACCGTCGCGCACAGCACGGCCCCGGAGCCGGACCTCAAGCCCTTCGCGGGCCGCGGCCACGTCGTCATCATGAGCCTGAAGTCCCTCGTCCATTCCTCGCGCAGCGGCATCAGCGGGCGCACCTGGCACCTGACCGTGCTGCAAGGCGAGGCCCCGGAGCAACGCCTCTACAGCGCCTTGATGCAGGCCAAGTTCAAGTCGGACTTCACCTCCTGCTACGCCAAGCAGGCCACCGTGTCGGACAACAAGCCGCAGTGCCGCCAGGCCATCGTCGAGCACGTCGCCTCGCTGCTCAAGCAGGCCGAGGTGCTGCGCTGACGGGGCCCTGGTTGCCGGCCTCGTCCTGCGCCATCGCCGCCTTGTAGACCGACTGCCGCGGCGCAGCCATCACGCGGCGCAACATGGGCTCGAACTCGGCCAGTGGCAGGGCCTCGCCCGCCGGGTCGAAGGCCGGGTTGTCGTAGCGTTCGATGAACTCGGCCGTGCGCTCGAAGTGCGGGTGGCCGCGGAACTGCTCGCGCATGTCGCGGTCCAGGCCGATGTGGTGGAAGAAGTTGTGGCCCTGGAAGATGCCATGGTGCTGCACCATCCAGAGGTTGGCCTCGCTCACGAAGGGCTTGAGGATGGCCGCGGCGATGTCCGGGTGGTTGTAGCTGCCCAGGGTGTCGCCAATGTCGTGCAGCAGCGCGCAGCAGACATATTCCTCGTCGCGGCCGTCCGCATGCGCGAGGGTGGCGGCCTGCAGGCTGTGGGTCAGGCGGTCGACCAGGAAGCCGCCGAAATCGCCATCCAGCAGGCGCAGATGGGCGAGCACGCGGTCGGGCAGGCCGCGTGCCATCTGCATCGCCTCGGGCACGATCAGAGCCCAGTCCTCGCGGGTGCTCTCGTCCATGCGGGTGAGGCGGGCGCGTGTGCTCATGAGGCTTTCGGGAGGGATCGGTGCTCCCGATTCTGTGCCGCGGCCGGGCCCGCAGGCTGTCACCGTGGCGCCAGCGCCGCGTCTCGATTGGCGCCTTGGGGGGGCGCCTACCCGCCCGCCGGGGCGGGCAGCGCGGCCTGCGCGCCAGCGGCGCTTGCCGCAAGCGGCAGCCACAGCGTGACGGCGGTGCCGATACCGGCCTCGCTGCGGATCTCGACCTCGCCCTGCTGCTGCTCCATGATCTCCTTGACCAGGCTCATGCCCAGGCCGGTGCCCGGGATGTTTCCGCTGGGGTCGGCACGGTAGAAGCGCTCGAAGATGCGCGCGAGCTGCGCCGTCGTCATGCCGATGCCCTGGTCGCTGACGACGATGCCCAAGCGGCCCTCGCGCTCCAGGCTGGACACGCGAACCACGGTGCCGGGGCGCGAGTACTTGATCGCGTTGGACAGCACATTGGTCAGCGCCTGCGAGGTCTTGGTGGCGTCGGCCCAGAGCGCGGCCATCGCGTGGGCGGCCTGCAGCTCGACGCGCAGCTCGTGGCCGGAGAGGGCGCCGGTCATGCGCGCCACGGTGTCACGCACCAGCTCGCCCAGCGGCACGCTCTCACGGCGCAGGTCGCGGCCCTGGCGGGACTCAATGCGCGCCAGGTCCAGCAGGTCGTTGATCATCGTGATCAGCAGCGAGGCCTGGCGATGGATGGTCTCCAGCACATCGCGACGGCGGCCCTCGGGCACCGGCCGCTGAAGCAGCAGTTCGGTGAAGCCGAACACGCTGACCATGGGGGTGCGCAGCTCGTGGGCGGCCGTGGTCAGGAATTCGCTCTTCATGCGGTCCACCTCGGTCTCGTGGGTGACATCGCGGAAGTAGAGGATGGACTCGCCCTGGCCGCCGGCGTTGTGGCGGGTCAGCCTTGTCAGCACGCGCGCCCCCGGCTTGGCCAGTTGCAGCAGTTCGACCCGCTGGCTGGCGTCTGCGGCCAGATGGGTCGGCGGATAGGGCGCCTCCGGGGCGCAGGAGCTGGCCAGGCGCAGATCGAACTCGGCCAGGCTCAGGCCTTCGGCCAGCACCTGGCCGCTCAGCCCGGTCATCGCGAGGAAGGCCTGGTTGGCATAGACGAGCTGGCCTTCGCGGTCGAACACGACGAAGCCGTCGGGGCTGAGGTCGAAGACGGCGTTGAGTCGCGCATTGCGCTCGGCGATCGCGAGGCGGGCGCGTTCGCGTTCGGTCACGTCATTGAGGATGTAGACGTAGTGCTGGGGCTCTCCCATTTCGTCCAGCACCGGCGCGACCGACACCTCGTCGAAGAACAGGCTGCCGTCGGCACGGTAGTGGCGCAGCACCACGGTGGCACTGCGCCCGGCGGCGATGGCATCGTCCAGCGCGCGGCTCTCGGGCTGGTCGAGGTCTTCGCCCAGCAGCATGTTGCAGCCGCGGCCGATGATCTGGTGCCGGTCAAAGCCGGTGATGCGGCCGAAGGCGGCATTGGCGTAGATGATGGGCTGGCCGGGCAACCCGAGGTCGGCAATGATGACGCCGTTGCTGCTGCACTCGAGCGCGCGCACATAGAGGTTGAGCATCGCGTCGAGCATGCGCTGGTCGGTCATGTCGCGCACCGCGCAGACATAGCGCAGGCCGGCGTCGGCGTCGTCCGGCAGCGGGTCGAGCCGGGCCAGCGACACCTCGGCCGGAAACGGCGTGCCGCCATGGCGCAGCGCTTCGCACGAAAAGCGGGCCAGATGGGTGCCGCTGGCGCGCATGTACAGGCCCTCGCGGGTGCGCCGGGCCATCTCGTCGCCGTCCAGCTCGGGCAGCAGTTCGGCCAGGTTGTGCCCGATCAGGTCCTGAGGCTCGCGGCCGAAGATGCTGGCGACGGCGGGCGAGGCACTGAGGATGCGTCCGCGCGCGTCCACGCCGAGCAGTGCATCGGGCACGGCGCCGAGGATGCCCTGGGTGTGGCGGTCGCCGGAGTCCAGCGCCGCATGCTGTTCCTGCAGGGCCTGGGCCGCCTCGTTCAGCGCATGGGCCAGCTCGCTGACCTCATGGCTGCCGGCATGCGTGTCCAGGCGCGCCACCGGGTCGCGCACCAGCCGGCGCGAGAACGCCGCCACGCGCTGCAGCGGCGCCAGAGTCCAGGCCATCAGCAGCGATGCGCCCAGGATGCTCAGCAGACCGCTCAGGCCGATGGCCACCACGCTGTCCATGCGCAGCGCATCCAGGTTGAGCAGCTCCTGCTGGGGCGTCACGGCGATGCCGATGCTGCCGTCGCGGCCGCCGGGCCCGATCGGCGCCCAGGCCATGTCCAGCCCGACCTGATCGGGCGCCGGCTGCTCACTGGCCTGCACGCGGCGGTCGGCCGAGACCGACAGGCCGACGCGCAGACGGCCCTGGCCGTCCAGCGCTTCGATGCGCACGACGCCAGGCAGCGTGGCGAGCTCCCGGAGGCCCATCTCGAGGCCC
>JADFIG010000001.1 GCA_022566735.1 Pseudomonadota bacterium | reverse complement strand
AGCCGACGTTCAGGCAGGTGCCGCCCAGGCGGGGTTCGCCCTTCGGATCGTCATAGGGGTTGTCTTCGCAGCAGGCCACGTTCAGGCCCAGCTGACCAGCGCGGATGGCGGCAATGTAACCGCCGGGGCCGGCGCCGATCACCAGCACGTCAAATTCTTTGCTCATGGAGAAATCCTTTAGTCCGTCGTTCCCGCTCAGGCGGGAACGACAACAGTCGGTTTAAACCTGTTCACGGTCCGTCGCGAGCGGCCCGACGTTGGCCTGACGAATTTGCCAGAATCGGCAGCCGTACATGGGTACGGCCAACATCGCAAGGTCAAGATCGGGGCGCGCAGCAGGACCGTGGGCAGATTTACAGATCCAGCAGCAGGCGGGCCGGGTCTTCCAGCGCTTCCTTCATCGCCACCAGGCCCAGCACGGCTTCGCGGCCGTCGATGATGCGGTGGTCGTAGCTCATGGCCAGGTAGTTGATCGGACGGATCACGATCTGGCCGTTCTCCACCACGGCACGGTCCTTGGTCGCGTGCACGCCCAGGATCGCACTTTGCGGCGGGTTGATGATGGGGGTGGACAGCATGGAGCCGAACACACCACCATTGGAAATGGAGAAGGTACCACCGGTCATCTCCTCGATGCCCAGCTTGCCGTCGCGCGCCTTGGCGCCGAACTCGGCAATCTTCTTTTCGATGTCGGCAAAGCTCATCTGGTCGGCGTTGCGCAGGATCGGCACCACCAGACCGCGCGGCGAACCGACGGCGATGCCGATGTCGAAGTAGCCGTGGTAGACGATGTCGTTGCCATCGACCGAGGCGTTGATCACCGGGTACTTCTTCAGGGCGTGCACCGCAGCCTTGACGAAGAAGCTCATGAAGCCCAGCTTGACGCCGTGTTCCTTCTCGAACTTTTCCTGGAACTTCTTGCGGATCTCCATCACCGGGGCCATGTTCACTTCGTTGAACGTGGTCAGGATGGCGTTGGTGGCTTGCGACTGGAGCAGGCGCTCGGCCACGCGGGCACGCAGGCGGCTCATCGGCACGCGCTGCTCGGGGCGCTCGCCCAGGCTGCTCGGGCCGCTCGGGGCCTGGACCGCGGGCAGCGCGGTGGTCGGCACGCCGGTCGGGATGGCGGGGGCGGCAGGCGCAGCGGCCTTGGCACCACCGGCCACAGCGGCCAGCACATCGCCCTTGGTCACGCGGCCGTCCTTGCCGGAGCCGGCCACCTGGGCGGTGCTCAGGCCATTGTCGGCCAGCAGCTTGGCGGCGGCGGGCATGGCCACGTCGGCCTTGCTGCCACCGACGGCAGCGGCTGCCGCAGGTGCGGCTGCAGCCGGGGCCGGCACGGCCTTGACTTCCAGCGGGCTGACCGCGGCGGAGCCTTCGGTGTCGATGCGAGCGATGATTTCGTCGCTCACGACGGTGTCGCCATCGTTCTTGACCAGCTGGGCGATCACGCCAGCGGCCGGGGCCGGCACTTCCAGCACGACCTTGTCGGTCTCGATCTCGATGAGGATTTCGTCCGCGGCGACAGCTTCACCGGGGCGCTTCTTCCATTGAAGCAGCGTGGCTTCGGCCACGGATTCAGAGAGTTGGGGAACCTTGACGTCAACGATTGCCATGATGTGTTTCTCCATCGGCACTGCGCTTCGCTCACCGGGCGTGCGTCAGGCTGTGTGTGCCTGACGCGTGTGCCCAGTCACCGCGACACGGAGTGTCCGCAATGACTTTTACTTGGTGAGGACGAAGCCCTTGAGCTTGGCGAAGGCCTGGTCCAGCAGGGCTTTCTGCTGGTCCTGGTGCAGGTGGGCATAACCCACCGCCGGCGAAGCGGAGGCGGGACGGCCCGCGTAGCCCAGCTTCTGACCGTCGGCCATGTTCTCGTGGATGTAGTGCTGCACGAAGAACCAGGCGCCCTGGTTCTGGGGCTCGTCCTGGCACCACACCAGCTCGGCGAGGTTGGGGTACTTCTTGACCTCGGCGGCAAATGCCTTGTGCGGGAAGGGGTACAGCTGCTCGACGCGCAGGATGGCCACGTCGGTCGCCTTCTTCTCGGCACGCTTCTTGACCAGGTCGTAGTAGACCTTGCCCGAGCAGCAGATCACGCGCTTGACCTTCGATGCGTCGATGGTGTCGTCCACCTCGCCGATCACGGTGCGGAACTCGCCACGGGTGAACTCGGTCAGCGGCGAGGTCGCGTCCTTGTTACGCAGCAGCGACTTCGGCGTCATGATGACCAGCGGCTTGCGGAACATGCGCACCATCTGGCGACGCAACACGTGGAAGATCTGCGAGGCCGAGGTCGGCTGCACGATCTGCATGTTGTTGTCGGCAGCCAGCTGCATGAAGCGCTCCAGGCGGGCCGAGCTGTGCTCGGGGCCCTGGCCTTCGTAGCCGTGCGGCAGCATCATGGTCAGGCCGTTGGCGCGGCCCCACTTCACTTCGCCCGAGGCGATGAACTGGTCGATCACGACCTGGGCGCCGTTGGCGAAGTCGCCGAACTGGGCTTCCCAGATGACCAGGCTGTTCGGGTCGGAGCCGGCATAGCCGTACTCGAAGCCCAGCACGGCCTCTTCGGACAGGATCGAGTCGATGACGACGAACGGGGCCTGGTTCTCACCGATGTGCTGCAGCGGCACGTAGGTGCCTTCGTCGAACTTCTCGCGGTTCTGGTCGTGCAGCACCGAGTGGCGGTGCGTGAACGTGCCGCGGCCGCAGTCCTCACCGGACAGGCGCACCGGGTAGCCCGAAGCCACCAGCGAGGCAAACGCCATGTGCTCGCCCATGCCCCAGTCGATGTTCATCTCGCCACGGCCCATGGCTGCGCGGTCGTCGATGACCTTCTGCACCAGCGGGTGAGGCTTGAAGTTGGCCGGGACCGTGGTGATGCGCTCGGCCAGGCGACGGAACTCGGCCAGCGGCAGGGCCGTGTCGGCGGAGTCGGTCCACTTCTTGTTCAGGAAGGGGGTCCAGTCGACGGCGTACTTGCTCTTGAAGTTGGTCAGCACCGGGTCGACCGTGTGCTTGCCGGCTTCCATCGCGGCGCGGTATTCCTTGACCAGCTGGTCGGGCACCTCGGCCGTCAGGGAGCCGCCACCGACCAGGCGGTCACCGTACACCTTGCGGGTGCCGGGGTGCTGGCCGATCTTCTTGTACATCAGCGGCTGGGTCATGGACGGCGTGTCCTGCTCGTTGTGGCCGAGCTTGCGGAAACACACGATGTCGACCACGACGTCCTTGCTGAACTCCTGGCGGTAGTCCAGGGCCAGCTGGGTGGCCAGCACGACGGCTTCGGGGTCGTCGCCGTTGACGTGCAGCACCGGGGCTTCGATCATCTTGACCACGTCCGAGCAGTACAGCGTCGAGCGGGTGTCGCGCGGGTCGGAGGTGGTGAAGCCGATCTGGTTGTTGATGACGATGTGCACCGTGCCGCCCGTGTAGTAACCACGGGTCTGGGCCAGTGCCAGCGTTTCCATCACGACGCCCTGGCCGGCGAAGGCCGCGTCACCGTGCACCTGCACGGGCAGCACTTGCGAGCCCTTGACGTCGCCACGGCGGTCCATGCGGGCCTTGACCGAACCTTCGATCACCGGGTTGACGATTTCCAGGTGCGAGGGGTTGAAGGACAGCGACAGGTGGACCGGGCCGCCAGGGGTGGAGACGTCGGACGAGAAGCCCTGGTGGTACTTCACGTCGCCGGCCGGCAGGTTCTCGGGCGCGGTGTGCTCGAACTCGGAGAACAGCTCGGCGGGCTGCTTGCCCAGGGTGTTGACCAGGACGTTCAGGCGGCCGCGGTGGGCCATGCCGATGACGATTTCCTGCACGCCCTTTTCACCGGCGCGCTGGATGAGTTCGTCCATGGATGCGATGAAGGATTCACCGCCTTCCAGCGAAAAGCGCTTCTGGCCAACGTACTTGGTGTGGAGGAATCGCTCCAGACCTTCTGCGGCAGTCAGTCGCTCGAGAATGTGCTTCTTCTTCTCGGCGCTGAAGGTCGGCTTGGAGCGGATGGACTCCAGGCGTTCCTGCCACCAGCGCTTTTCACTGGGGTCGGTGATGTGCATGTACTCGGCGCCGATGCTGCCGCAGTACGTCTCACGCAAGGCCTGCACGATCTCGCGCAGGGTCATGTGTTCGGCCTTGGTGAAATAGGTGTTGGTCGCCGAGAAGGTGATGTCCATGTCCGACTCGGTGAAGTCGTAGAAGGACGGTTCCAGCTCGGGGATCTTGGAGCGCTCCTGGCGCTTGAGGGGGTCGAGGTCGGCCCAGCGGGAGCCGAGGAAGCGATAGGCAGCGATCAGGGACTGAACGTGAACCTGCTTGCGCGCGACGTTGAGGTCGGCCGAGCTGGTCTTGACCATGAAGGCGTTGGCCTTCGCGCGTTGAGCGAACGACTCGACCACGGGGGCATGGGCCACATCGCGGTGATCGGAGCCATCGACGGCAGGGACGTTCTGGAGGGCGTCGAAGTAGGAACGCCAGTTGTCTGGCACGGAACCGGGGTTGTCGAGATAGGCCTCGTACAACTCTTCGACGTATGGGGCATTGCCCCCGAACAGGTACGAGTTCGACCTGAACTGCTGCATCATTTTCGCTCACCTCACTCTCCGGTTTCCGGAGATGTTGGCTGGTTGGACAACCTTCCGCGACACGGCTTGACCGGTTGGCGGATTGCGACCCGCCTTGCTGACTGCCGAGAAACAGAGATCCAGCAAGGGCGACGGGAAGGGCTCTTTTTTGAAACCGACGCCACTGTAGCACCGTTGCAGAAGGTTTGCTCAGGCCCCCATGCAAATCTCGCGTAAACCCGGGATAAGCACGAAGGGATGCCTTGCACGCATGAAAAAAGCCGGGATGAACCCGGCTTTGTGAGTTGCGGTGAGCGGCTTTGTGAGCGGCCGCACGAGACTGGCCCCTCCCTGCCGCACAGACACAGGATCGCTGTGTCAGGCGAAGTTCGCGGCGGCGAAGTCCCAGTTGACCAGCGAGTTCAGGAAGACCTCGACGAACTTGGGACGGGCATTGCGGTAGTCGATGTAGTAGGCGTGTTCCCACACGTCGATGGTCAGCAGGGCCTTGTCGCCGGTGGTCAGCGGGGTGCCGGCCGGGCCGAAGTTGGCGATGTCCACGGAGCCATCGGCCTTCTTGACCAGGAAGGTCCAGCCCGAGCCGAAGTTGCCCACGGCGGACTTGGTGAAGGCTTCCTTGAAAGCGTCGAAGCTGCCGAACTTGGCGTTGATGGCATCGGCCAGCGCGCCGGTCGGGGCACCGCCGCCATGGGGCTTCATGCAGCTCCAGAAGAAGGTGTGGTTCCAGATCTGGGCGGCGTTGTTGTAGATGCCACCGCTGGACTTCTTGACGGTGTCTTCCAGGGACAGGTTTTCGAACTCGGTGCCCGGGATCAGGTTGTTCAGGTTGGTGACGTAAGCCTGATGGTGCTTGCCGTAGTGGTACTCGAAGGTTTCCTTCGACAGGTGCGGCGCCAGGGCGTCCTGGGCGTACGGCAGAGGAGGAAGGGTGTGTGCCATGGTGCTTTCCTTGCAGTTCCGTGGTGGGGATGGGTTGGGGAACAGGTCGGCCGATTGTAGGCAAGAGGCGTGCTGCCGCGGCCCGGCGCGTGGAGATGTCCGCGGCGAAGGCAGGTCTTGTGCGGCAAAGGCGAGACAGGCCCGCCCCACGTCCGGGCCTCACCGTCAGGCCACGCGCTCAGCCTCCGCCGCTCGGCCCGGGCGTCGCCGTGACGCGCATGCGCAACACGCCATCGGCCAGGACGGCCTGCACATCCTGTCCGGCATGGGCTTGCGACACGCTGCTCAGCGGCTGCCCTTGCGCGTCGCTGAGTCGGGCGTAACCGCGCTCCAGCACGCGCTGCGGGTCCAGGGCCTGCAGGCGCGTGGCCAGGTGGGCCAGCACCTGTTGCTGGCGCCCGAGCTGGGCGTCGGCGGCGCGCTGCAGCCGGGCTTGCCACTGCGGCACATCGCGGCCGGCCTGCTCGACCGAGACACGGGTGGCCGCTGGCAAGCGGTGCCCCAGCAAGGCCAGGCGCTGCCGATGCTGGCCAAGCACCTGCCCCGGCCGCGCCAGGCGCAAGGCCACGCTGTCTTGCCGTTGGGCGAGGTTGTCCAGACGCAGGTGGACGCGGTGGTGCAGGTGGCGCGCATGGGCCGCCAGCTCGGCCAGGGCTGCGCCACGGTCGCGCGCCACCAGCTCGGCGGCGGCGGTCGGGGTGGGCGCGCGCAGGTCCGCGGCAAAGTCCGACAGCGTCACGTCCGTCTCGTGTCCCACGCCGCAGACCAGGGGCACAGGACAGCCGACGATGGCGCGCACCACGCGTTCGTCGTTGAAGGCCCAGAGGTCTTCCAGGGAGCCACCGCCGCGGCACAGCACGGCGGCATCGAAGCGCACGCCGCCGTGGTGGGCCAGCGCCAGGCTGGTCAGCGCCTGCACGATCTGCGGCGGCGCCTCGGCGCCCTGCACGGCGCACGGCAGCAACACCACCTCGACGTGCGGCGCGCGGCGGGCCAGGGCCGTGAGCACGTCCCGCAAGGCGGCGGCCTGCGGCGAGGTGATGAGGGCCACGCGCCGCGGATAGCCGGGGATGGCGCGCTTGCGGGCCTCGTCGAACAGGCCCTCGGCCGCCAGCCTGGCCTTCAGCCGCAGGAACTGCTCGTACAGCGCGCCGGCCCCGGCACGCTGCAGCCCCTCGACCACCAGCTGCAGCTCTCCGCGGGCTTCGTAGACGGCCAGCTGCCCGCGGGCCTCGACCAGCATCCCCTCGGCCGGTGCGAAGTCGACCTGGGACAGCGCCCGGCGGAACATCGCGCAACGGATGCCCGCCTGGCCGTGCTCGTCCTTGAGCGTGAAGTAGCCATGGCCACTGGCCGCCCGGGTGAAGCCGCTGAGCTCGCCGCGCACCACGCAGGTCCCGAAACGCGCCGCCAGGGTGTCACCCACGGCCTGCACCAGCGCCCCCACGCCCCAGACCCGGGCGCCGATCGCCCCCTCTGCTGCACCGCGAAAGCCGCTTACCACGCCCAGCCCCTCACGACAAGTCCACAAGATCGGTCAACGTGCATCCCAGACCAGGCAACACTGTCATGGAGCCTTAATATCCGCATAAGTGATTGATTTCAAAGGAAAAAGTGATGCTCAAATTTTCAGCAATGTGAAGCGGACCCATTGCTGATGCGGCATGCGGGCCGGCGCGCAGGGCTTACCCACAAAGTTATCCACAGGATCGGTGGAAGACTGGCGCACATGCATCGGCATCCGTTGATCGATCCTGCCAGGCCGTTGCAGATGGACACGTGCCGCGGGGCTCCCCGGGACGGCGCGCAGGCATAACAGGCCCATAATCACACGCTGTTTCGACCCTGGGCCACGGTGGCTGGCGCGCAGGGTGGGTGCCTTTCAGGGAGTCCGATTTGCTGTCCATCTTACAAGCTGCAGGCTGGCCCATCGTGCCGCTGGTGCTGTGTTCCATCGTGGCCCTCGCCCTGGTGATCGAGCGCTTCCTCAGCCTGCGGGAAAGCCGCGTGGCGCCGCCCCGGCTGGTCGATGAGGTGATGTCCGTGACGCGCACCTCCCTGCCCCCGGCCGACACGCTCAACAAGCTGGCCGACAACTCCATCCTCGGCCTGGTGCTCGCGCAGGGCCTGCGCGCAGCCAGCGCCGAGCCCCGCATCACCGAACCCAACCTGCGCGGGGCCTTCGAGTCCGCCGGCCGGGATGCCGTCCACCGCCTGGAGCGCAACCTCAGCGCGCTGGGCACCATCGCCAGCGCCGCGCCGCTGCTGGGCCTGCTGGGCACCGTCATCGGCATGATCGAGATCTTCGGCGCCTCGGGCGCGCAAGGCATGGCCGGCGCCAACCCGACGGAGCTGGCCCATGGCATCTCGGTGGCGCTCTACAACACGGCCTTCGGCCTGATCGTGGCCATCCCCTCGCTGATCGCCTACCGGCACTTCCGTGCCCGCATCGAGGGCTACACGCTGGCGCTGGAGCAATCGGCCGAGCGCATGGTGCCGCACATCCTGCGCATCGGCGGCGCGCGCCGCTGAGCCTGACCACGCACCGCGCCGGAGACGTCTGCCATGACGATGAATTTTCGCAAGCACCACGCGCCGGAAGAGCCCGAGATCAACCTGATCCCCTTCATCGACGTGCTGCTGGTGGTGCTCATCTTCCTGATGCTGACCACCACCTACTCGCGCCTGACCGAGCTCAAGATCAACCTGCCCGCGGCCAATGCGCAAGCGGCGTCTGCCCGTCCCAAGGAGCTGCAGGTGCTGGTGTCGGCGGACGGCCGCTACATGGTCAACCAGCGCGTGCTGGACGGCCGCAACGTCGAGGCGATCGCCGCCGGCCTGAACGCCGAGGCCGGCACCGCCCGCGATGTGGTCGTGGTGGTGCGCGCCGACGCGTCTGCCACGCACCAGAGCGTCATCAACGTCATGGACGCCGCGCGGCGCGTCGGGCTCACGCAACTGACCTTCGCCACCCAGGGGCAAAGCGGCTCGACCGCCACGCCCGCGACCTCGTCGGGCCAGTGAGTTCATTGGCCTCTCACCTGCAGCGCGCCTGGCTGGGCCGCGGGCCGCTGGCCTGCGCGCTGTGGCCGTTGTCCTGGCTGATGCTGGCCATCGTGGCCTTGCGGCGCCTGGCCAGTGCCCGGGGCTGGATGGCCTCGCAGCGCCTGTCCGTGCCCGTGCTGGTGGTGGGCAACCGCATCGCCGGGGGCGCGGGCAAGACGCCGGCCACCATCGCCATCCTGCAGCACCTGCAGGCCCAGGGCCACCGCCCCGGCGTGCTCAGCCGCGGCTATGGCGTCCACATCGAAGCGCCATCGCCACGCCTCCTGGATGCGCTCAGCGCCGCCTCGCTCGGCGCGCAGGACACCGGCGACGAACCAGCGCTGATCCACCGGCGCACGGGCGTGCCCGTCATGATCGGCCCCCGCCGTGTCGTTTCCGGACGCGCGCTGCTCGACAGCCATCCCGAGATCGACATCCTGGTCTGCGACGACGGCCTGCAGCACCTGGCGTTGCAACGCGATGTCGAAGTGGTCGTGTTCGACGAACGCGGCGCGGGCAATGGCTGGCTGCTGCCCGCCGGCCCGCTGCGCGAACCGTTGCGCACCGCCGCGGGCCCGGGCGTGAAGGTCGCGCCCATCGTGCTCTACAACGCCGCTGCCCCCAGCACGCCGCTGCCCGGTCACCTGGGGCAACGCCGGCTGGGCCCGCTCCAGGCGCTGCAAGACTGGTGGGCGGGTCGCAGCGAGACCCCGCCGCCCTTGCCGGAGCACACCCCCGGTGCCTGGGCGCTGGCAGGCATCGCGCACCCGGAGCGCTTCTTCCAGGCCCTGCGCGCCCAGGGCTGGCAGGTGCACGGCTGCCCCCTGCCCGACCACGCCGATTTCGCCGCCCTGCCCTGGCCTGCCGAGGTCGGCGATGTCATCGTCACCGAGAAAGACGCCATCAAGCTGCACCCGGAGCGCATCCAGCGGGAGCGCCCGGGCACGCGGGTGTGGGTCTCGGTCTTAGACTTCCACCCTGAGCCCGCCTTCTGGCAGGCACTGGACTCCGCATTGCACGCCGTGCTGGCACCGCCCCAGGCCGCCAGCCCCACCGAACCGACCTCCGACACGCCATGGACACCCGACTGATCGATCTGCTGGTCTGCCCCGTCTGCAAGGGCCCGCTGCAACGCGCGCCTCACCACGCCAAGGGCGATCTGCTGGTCTGCAATGCAGACCGCCTGGGCTTCCCGATCCGAGACGGCATCCCCGTGATGCTGGAAAACGAAGCCGTCTCCCTGGACGCGACCGCGGACGCCGGCGAAGAAAGCGAAGCCTGAGATGGGCTTCACCGTGCTGATCCCGGCGCGGCTGGCCTCGACCCGGCTGCCCGACAAGCCGCTGGCCGACATCGCCGGCCTGCCCATGGTCGTGCGCGTGGCCCGCCGCGCCGCGCTGAGCCAGGCCACGCGCGTGGTCGTGGCCACCGACAACGACCGCATCCTGCAAGCCTGCCAGCAACACGGCGTGCAAGCCGTGATGACCCGCGCCGACCACCCCACCGGCAGCGACCGCCTGGCCGAAGCCTGCACGCTGCTGGGCCTCGATGGCCAGGACCGCATCGTCAATGTGCAGGGTGACGAGCCCCTGATCGACCCGGCGCTCATCGACGCCTGTGCCGAGGTGCTCGATGCGCGCAACGACTGCGTCATGAGCACCGCGGCGCACGCCATCGACAGCGCCACCGACTTCGCCAACCCGAACGTGGTCAAGGTCGTGACCGATGTGCACGGCCGGGCGCTGTATTTCTCGCGCGCACCCATCCCCTGGTGGCGCGATGGCCCCGCACCGGCCACGCCGGCATCGGGCGCAGGCACGCCGATGCGCCACATCGGCATCTATGGCTACCGCGCCGGCTTCCTCAAGCGCTTCCCGCAACTGGCCATCAGCCCGCTGGAGGTGGTGGAGTCGCTGGAGCAGTTGCGCGTGCTCTGGCACGGCGAGCGCATCGCCGTGCACACCGCAGCAGAGGCGCCTGGCGCCGGGGTGGACACCCGGGAAGATCTGGAGCGCGTTCGTCGCATCCTCGCCGCGGATTGAGCTGTTCGGTGTGCGATCATCGCGGCGGCGCGATTGATCTCGCGTCACGGTCACATTGCACCACGCTGGGGCATACCCATGCTCCGAGGAGGGAGGTGCATGCTATCCTCCCGCAGTTGTACGCCCGGCTACCCGCTGGGCATCACCGGATACCAAGGACAACCATGAGACTCATCCTGTTGGGCGCACCTGGCGCCGGCAAGGGCACCCAAGCCGCTTTCCTCTGCCAGAAATTTGGCATCCCCCAGATCTCCACCGGCGACATGCTGCGCGCCGCCGTCAAGGCCGGCACCGAGCTGGGCCTGGCCGCCAAGAAGGTGATGGACGCGGGCGGTCTGGTCAGCGACGACATCATCATCGGTCTGGTCAAGGAGCGCATCGCCCAGGCCGACTGCGCCAATGGTTTCCTGTTCGACGGTTTCCCCCGCACCATCCCGCAAGCCGAGGCCATGAAGGCCGCCGGCGTGAAGATCGACTTCGTGCTGGAGATCGACGTGCCCGACAGCGCCATCATCGAGCGCATGAGCGGCCGCCGCGTGCACGTGGCCTCGGGCCGCACCTACCACGTTGTCTTCAATCCGCCCAAGGTCGCCGGCAAGGACGATGCCACCGGTGAAGACCTGATCCAGCGCGACGACGATCAGGAAGACACCGTGCGCAAGCGCCTGGACGTCTACCACCAGCAGACCCGTCCCCTGGTGGACTACTACGGCCAGTGGGCTGCCACCGGCGACACCGCCGCTCCGCAATACCGCAAGATCAGCGGCGTGGGCTCGGTCGACGACATCACCTCCGCTGCCGTTGCCGCCCTGGCCTGAGGCCAGCGCACCCACAAGAGCGCCTGCCGCTCCCCTCTCACGGCCCCGCCGCCACCGCGCGCCGGGGCTGTTTTATTCTTGAGGCCTGCGCATCCCGCGCGCGCCCGAGCGCCACCCGCCGTGATCCCACCGTCGTTCATCCAGGACCTGCTGGCCCGCACCGACATCGCCGATGTCGTGGGCAAGTACGTCACGCTGAAAAAGGCGGGCATCAACTTCAAGGGCCTGTGCCCCTTCCACGGCGAAAAGTCGCCCTCCTTCATCGTCAGCCCCAGCCGGCAGACCTACCACTGCTTCGGCTGCGGGGTGCATGGCAACGCGGTGGGCTTCCTGATGGAATACGGCGGCATGGGCTTTGTCGATGCCGTCAAGGACCTGGCGCAGATGCAGGGCATGCCCGTGCCCGACGACAACCTGCGCCCCGAGGAGCGCGAGCGCCAGAAGCAGGCCAAAGCCAGACAACTGGCGCTCACCGACGTCATGGCCCAGGCGGCCAGGCACTGGAAGCAGCAGCTCAAGAAGTCCCCGCGCGCCGTGGCCTACCTCAAGGGCCGCGGCCTGACGGGGGAGATCGCCGCGCAGTTCGCGCTGGGCTACGCCCCGGACAGCTGGCGCGGCCTGGCCAGCGCCTTCCCCGACTACAGCGAGCCGCTGCTGGTCGAGTCGGGCCTGGTCATCGCGCAGGAGCCCGCCGCGGGCGAGACGGACGGCAAGCGCTACGACCGCTTCCGCGACCGCATCATGTTCCCGATTCGCAACCCGCAAGGCGAGGTCATCGGCTTTGGCGGGCGGGTGCTGGACAAGGGCGAGCCCAAGTACCTCAACTCGCCGGAGACACCGGTCTTCGTCAAGGGGCGCGAGCTTTATGGCCTGTTCGAAGGCCGCGCCGCCTTGCGCAACAAGGGCTATGCCATCGTCACCGAGGGCTACATGGACGTGGTGGCGCTGGCGCAATGGGGCTTCGGCAACGCGGTGGCCACGCTGGGCACGGCCTGCTCGCACGAGCACGTGCAAAAGCTCTTCCGCTTCACCGAGCACATCGTGTTCAGCTTCGATGGCGATGCCGCTGGCCGCCGGGCGGCAGGTCGCGCCCTGGAAGCCGCCCTGCCCTTTGCCACCGACACGCGCCGCCTGAGCTTCCTCTTCCTGCCGGCCGAGCACGACCCGGACAGCTACATCCGCGAGCATGGCCCCGAAGCCTTCGAAGCCTGCGTGAAGAAGGCCGTGCCGCTGTCGCGCCAGTTGCTGGAGCACGCCAGCGCCGAGTGCGACCTCGACAGCGCCGAAGGCCGTGCCCGTCTGCTGACCCAGGCCATCCCGCTGATCGCGCAACTGCCCGAGGGCGCACTGCGCGGCCTGATTGCCGACGACCTGGCCCAGCTGGCGCGCTCGGCCCCCGAAGAAGTGCGGCGGCGGCTTGAGGAGCGCCTCTCAGAGCGACAACGGCAGCAGTCGGGCGAGCGCAGCGGCGAGCGCGGCAATGAACGCAGCGGCGAGCGCGTCCAGGGGCGGCGTCCCGGAGGGCGCGCAGACCATGCCGATGGCGGCTTCCCGGGGCCGGACGACATCCCGACCTTCGAGCCCGATGGTGGCGACATCCATGGCGATGTTCACGGCGCATCGTCAGGCACATCGTTCGAGCCCTTCTGGGAGCCCGAAAGCGCCCGGGGCACGGACCCGTACGCGGGCACCGGCTGGAAGCCCTCCGGCGCATCGCAAGGCCCATGGCAAGGCAAGGGCAAATGGCAGGGCCAGGGCGGCCGCTGGCAAAGCCGCGGGCGCGTGCCCGAACGCCGTCCGCTGCCACGCGCCACCACCCCGCTGGACCGCGTCGTCTGGGTGTTGGTGGCCCACAGCGGCGCCTGGGAACACCTGCCCGCCTCCGCCCACGACCTGCTGTGCGACCAGGCCGAGCCTTACGGCGGCTTTTTCCGCTGGCTGGACCGCCTGCTGCTCGACCAGGGCGCCCTGCCGGCAGAGGCGCTCTTCGGCCAGATGAAAACCGCACCCGACCGCGGCCTGCCTGAACTGGCCCAGCGCATCGAGCGCCTGCACGGCATGGAGGCCCTGCCCGACCCGCTGGCCGACCTGCTCAAGCTGGTGCGGCCGCTGGAACTCGACGCCCTGCGCGAGGAGCTCGACTTGCTGCTGCAGTCCGGCGAGCTGTCCGACGCCGCCGAGGCGCGCAAGCTGGAACTCTTCCGGCTGACCCGGGACCTCAAACTTGAAATCAGCCAGGAGCGCCCCATTTCTGGCTGAAGGATGGGCACAATGCCATGCGCCATGAACCAACGCGATGGACAGGCCCCATGGCGCTCAATTCGTGAATTTGGCGAAGGCGCACCAACAAGCGCCGACAGTTGCGCGATAATGGAGGGTTCTCCGAGGTTCCATTGCCATGCCGCCGCCGGGCCAGCAGTTTTGCGAATGGCCTGTGCACCACGTCCCTGCGTCCGCAGCGCCACAGCGCGCCACGTGCCCCGAGCACGCCACACGCCAGCGACCGGGTTGCCAGCAGCGCATGCCATGGCCCCTTTTCGGATGAGCCTTTTCGGATGATTTCCGCACCCGACCCCGCACCCAACAGAGGAAGTGCATGACCGCGAAAAAAGCCGCCAAGCCCGGTGTGAAGACCGCCGCAGCTGCCGACGCAGCCGACGCCAACGAGAAGAAGCCCTCCAAGGCGCGCGCCTCCAAGGCCGCGGAAGTCGAATCCACCGTCGCTGAAGCCGCAGCCGAGCCCAAGAAGCGCGGCCGCAAGCCCAAGGCCACCACGGCCGCAGCCAAGACGGCCGCCAAGACCGCTCCCAAGGCTTCCTTTGACGAAGACGACGTGGGCGACATCGAGGCCGAGATCGAAGGCGACCTGGAAACCGGCGACGCCGAAGTCGAAGAGGCCGGCGAAGACAAGCCCAAGGCCAAGCCCCTGCGCATGAAGGTGTCTCGCGCCAAGGAGCGCGCCCTGATGCGCGAATTCGGCATCGACGACACCACCCTGACCGAAGAGGAAGTCAACAAGCGCCGCCAGGAGCTCAAGACCCTCATCAAGATGGGCAAGACCCGTGGTTTCCTGACCCACCAGGAAATCAACGACCACCTGCCCGAAAAGCTGGTCGAAAACGAAATCCTCGAGGCCATCATTTCCATGTTGAACGACATGGGCGTGGCCGTGTACGAGCAGGCGCCTGACGCCGCCACGCTGCTGCTGACCAACTCGGCCACCAGCACCGCCACCGAGGAAGAAGCCGAAGAAGAGGCGGAAGCCGCCCTGTCCACCGTGGACTCGGAATTCGGCCGCACGACCGACCCGGTGCGCATGTACATGCGTGAAATGGGCACCGTCGAGCTGCTGACCCGCGAAGGCGAAATCGAAATCGCCAAGCGCATCGAAGGCGGCCTGCAGGCCATGATGCTGGCCATCTCGGCCTCGCCCACCACCATCGCCGAGATCCTGTCGCTGTCCGACAAGATCCGCGCCTCCGAGATGACCATCTCCGAGGTCGTGGATGGCTTCGTGGCCGCGGACGAGGCCGACGACTACGTGGCCGAGGAAGACTTCGACGAGTTCGACGAGGAAGAGGACGACGACGGCAACGGCGGCTCCAAGGCCCTGACCAAGAAGCTCGAAGAGATGAAGGCCCAGGCCATGGAGAAGTTCGACGCCCTGCGCGCCAACTTCGACAAGATGGCCAAGTCCTTCGAGAAGGACGGCTACAAGTCCGCGCCCTACAACAAGGCCCAGGAAGCCATCAGCCAGGAGCTGATGACCATCCGCTTCACGGTCAAGACCATCGAGCGCCTGTGCGACGTGCTGCGCTCGCAGGTCGATGACGTGCGCCGCTACGAGCGCGAGCTGCGCAAGATCGTGGTGGACCGCTGCGGCATGCCGCAGGACCAGTTCATCAAGACCTTCCCGCCCAACATCCTCAACCTGGAATGGGCCGTCAAGGAAGCGCAAGCCGGCAAGCCTTACAGCGCCGTCATGGGCCGCAGCCTGCCCGCCATCCAGGAACTGCAGCAAAAGCTGATCGACCTGCAGGCCAAGGCCGTCGTGCCCATCGAGGACCTGAAGTCGATCAACAAGCGCATGAACGAGGGCGAAAAGGCCTCGCGCGATGCCAAGAAGGAAATGATCGAGGCCAACCTGCGCCTCGTCATCTCGATCGCCAAGAAGTACACCAACCGCGGCCTGCAGTTCCTCGACCTGATCCAGGAAGGCAACATCGGCCTGATGAAGGCGGTGGACAAGTTCGAATACCGCCGCGGCTACAAGTTCTCGACCTACGCGACGTGGTGGATCCGCCAGGCCATCACCCGCTCGATCGCCGACCAGGCCCGCACCATCCGCATCCCGGTTCACATGATCGAGACGATCAACAAGATGAACCGCATCTCGCGCCAGCACCTGCAGGAATTCGGCTTCGAGCCCGATGCCCCGACGCTGGCCGCCAAGATGGAGATGCCGGAGGACAAGGTCCGCAAGATCATGAAGATCGCCAAGGAGCCGATCTCGATGGAAACGCCCATCGGGGACGACGACGACAGCCACCTGGGCGACTTCATCGAGGACACCAACAACACCGCTCCGATCGAGGCTGCCATGCAGGCCGGTCTGCGCGATGTGGTCAAGGACATCCTCGACTCGCTGACCCCGCGCGAAGCCAAGGTGCTGCGCATGCGCTTCGGCATCGAGATGTCGACGGACCACACGCTGGAAGAAGTCGGCAAGCAGTTCGACGTCACCCGCGAGCGCATCCGCCAGATCGAAGCCAAGGCCATCCGCAAGCTCAAGCACCCGTCGCGCTCGGACAAGTTGCGCACCTACCTGGACAATCTCTGATTGGCCACCCGCAGACCCGGCCTCGCGCCGGGTTTTTTCTGACCCGTCACTGAACCGGAACCCGCTCAAGACATCGCGCCATGGGGATCACCAAGGAGTGCGCCATCCTGTTTGCCGACCTGCGCGGCAGCACGGCGCTCTATCTGAAGCTCGGCAACAGCGAGGCCGCCAGGGTCGTGACCCAGAGCCTGTCTTTGCTCGGGCAGATCATCGCCAAGGGCGGCGGGCGCGTGGTCAAGACGCTGGGCGATGGCCTGATGGCGGTGTTCGACCATGCCGAGCCGGCGGTCGAGGCTGCCGCCAGCCTGCACGATGCCCTGGAGCGCCTGGCCCCCATCAGCCAGCTCCTGCCCCGCCACGGCGCCATCCGGTTGAAGGTCGCGATCGCGTGGGGCGAGATGGTCGAAGTCGATGGCGACTGCTTCGGCGACGCCGTCAACGTGGCGGCACGCCTGCTCGACCTCGCCGGCGACCACGAAACCCTGACCACCGGTCCGTTGTTGCGGCAGTTGCCCTCCGACCAGCAGGAGCGCTTTCGCAGCATCGACAAGCTGCACCTGCGCGGCCGCAAGGACCCCGTGCCCGTGCTGCGCATGGAGGCGCGCCGCTTTGGCGACACCCTGTCGACCGTCATCATGGACGGGCAGGAAACCGACATGCCCGACGGCATCCGCCTGAACTGGCTGGGCACGGAGCGCGTGTTCTCGACGTCGAACATGCCGCTGGTGCTGGGCCGCAGCCCGCAAGCCTCGTTTTGCGTGAGCGATTCACGGGTGTCGCGCTCGCACGCCCGCATCGAGTCCCACAGCGGGCACATTTACCTCAGCGACCTCAGCTACAACGGCACGCACATCCGCTTCGATGGCGACGACCAGGCGCTGACGCTGCGCCGGGGCACCTGCACCCTGCACGGCAGCGGCGTCATCAGCCTGGGCGCGCCGCCGACCGACCCGACCAGCACGCAGATCCGTTTCGATGTGCTGAGCTTCTCGGACACGCAACCTCAATGCGAGTGAGGGGCGCCGCCCTCCATTGGCTGAGCTACATTGCACGACACGGCGAGTTGCCAAGACGGCCTTTTGCATGACCCCGACCGCTGCCCACCAGGATGAATCGGAGCGCCTGGCGCTGCTCCAGAGCACCCATTTGCCCGGCGCCGAAGGCGCTGCCGCCTTCCATGCCCTGACCCGCCTCCTGGTCCAGACCCTGGGCGTGCCGGGTGCGGCCATCCACCTCGTCGGTGAGCGCGATGCCTGCGCCCTGGCCGCCACCGGCCTGGATGTGTGCGACACCGCACGCGGCGACTCGCCTGCGGCCGCGCTGGTCGAGGAGCACCAGCCTCTGCGCGCACGCGAGTGGCGCCAGGACCCGCGGCTCCAGCACCTGGCCCATGCCCCGTCCATGCAGGGCTGGGTGGCCTGCGCGGGGGTGCCCCTGCTGGTCGAGGGGCAGGCGCTGGGCGCCGTGTGCGCCTTCGCCCCCCATCCCCGCGACTGGACCGACCAGGACCTGGCCCGGCTCGGCGACGTCGCCACCGCGGCGGGCGAAATCATCGAGGGCATCCTGCGGGCCCGACGCGCTCGCCGCAGCGAAGAACGCGTGCTCGGGGCCAGCCTGGCAGGCAGCGACTGGCTCTGGGAAACCGACGACAACAGCCAGCTGACCTGGGCCTCGGGCGGGCTGCTGCAGCACACCGGCATGGACCCGTCCTCCGAGGTCGGCCTGAAAGTCACCCAGGTGATCACCCCGCGTGACGACGACACCCGCGCCAGCTGGGAGCGTTACCTGCAGGCCCGCGCCCGCCACGAGCCCTTCCAGGACATGATCGCCGAGCGCGACACGCCGCTCGGGCGCATCACCGTCAGCGTCAGCGGCATGCCCGTCTTCGACAGCCGCGGCGTCTTCAGGGGCTACCGGGGCGCGAGCCGCAACATCACCCTGCAGCTCGCTGCCGAACAGGCTGCGCGGCGCGCCGACCAGCTCCTGCGCAAGGCCATCGAGACCTTCCACATGAGCGTGATGATCACCGACCAGGACGGCCGGGTGGTGCTCTCCAACCGCGAGTGGCGAAAAGCCGTGGGCGACGCCTTCGACCCGGCCAGCCCCTGCTGGGCGGATGTGGTGCGCCGCCTCATCCAGGCGGGCTGCTACCCCGAGGCGATCGGGCGCGAGGACGAGTTCCTCGACTGGCGCCTGAACCTCCACCGCCTGGACCAGGCCCGCGAAGTCCGCTTCAAGGACCGCTGGCTGCTGGTGCGCGACGAGACCCTGGACGACGGCAACACGGTCCACTTCGCCACCGATGTGACGCAGACGCGCGAAAACGCCGAACTGCTGCGCACCCAGCAGCAGGCCCTGCACGACAGCGAGGCCCGCCTCAGCGCCGTGTTGCGCGCCCTGCCCGACCTGTGGTTCGTCATCGATGCCCAGGACCGCTACGTCGATGGCCACATGGACCACCCCCAGCTGATGGGCGAGTTGCCGCAACTGCTGGGCCAGCCCGTGGGCTTCCACCTGCCCGACGACGTCGCCACCGTGCAGCGCGATGCCGTGCGCCAGGCACGCAGCAGCGGCCAGCCACAGACCATCAGCTACGACCTGCACAACCGCGATGGCGTGCTGCGCCACTTCGAGGCCCGCGCCACGCCCATGCCGGCCGGCCAGGTGCTCTACCTCACCACCGACATCACCGATCGCAAGATCGCGGCCGACAAGCTGCGCGTCAGCGAGGAGCTCTACCGCTCGGTCGCGGCCGCCATCAGCGACGGCCTCATCATCATCGACCTCGAAGGGCACGTGGTGGCGCTCAACCCGGCGGCATCGCGCATCCTGGGCCTGCCCACCGACGCCTCGGCCCTGCCCGAGCACGTCAGCCAGGGTTTCGAGCTGCTCGACGACGACCTGGTCGCGGCCCTGCCGGCAGAGCGCTGGCCACTGATGGAAGCGATGCGCACGGGGCAGCGCGTCGTCGACCGCGTGGTGCCGGCCCGCCGCGCCGACCACGAGATCGTCTGGCTGCAGATGTCGGCCAACGTGATCCGCGTCGACCGCGACACCGCGCCCTTCGCCGCCATGGCAACCTTCCGCGACATCACCCGCGAACGCCTGACCGTGCAGGACCTCGCGCTGAGCGAAGAGCGCTGGAAGTTCGCGCTCGAAGGCGCAGGCGATGGCGTGTGGGACTGGGATCTGCCCAGTGGCTGCATGTACTACTCCACGCGCTGGAAGCAGATGCTGGGCTACGAGGACCACGAGATCACGGACACGCCGGAGGAGTATTTCATGCGCGTGCACCCCGACGACCGCGACGCCGTGGTGCACAGCACCATGCGCTTCGTCACCGAAGGCGTGGGCGTGCAGCAAGTCGAGTTCCGCCTGCGCCACCGCCAGGGGCATTACCTGCACATCCTGTCGCGCGGCAAGGTGGTGAGCCGCTCGCGCGAAGGCAGGGCCCTGCGCGTGGTGGGCACGCACTCCGACATCTCCGTGCTCAAGCAGGCCGAGCAGGACCAGCGCGAACGCGAAACGGCCGAGGCCGCCAGCGCCGCCAAGAGCGAGTTCCTCTCGCGCATGAGCCACGAGATCCGCACGCCGCTCAACGCCATCACCGGCTTTGCCCAGCTGATGCGCCTGCAACTGGGCCAGGGCGGCACCGACAGCCCGCTGCGCAACTACATCGAGCAGATCCTGCATGCGGGCCGCCACCTCTCCGGCCTGGTCAACGACGTGCTGGACCTGCAGCAGGTGGAAGCGGGCGTGCTCAACCTGCGCCTGGAGCCCATCACCCTGGAAGACGAGCTGGTGCAGTGCCTGTCCATGCTGCTGCCCATGGCCGAGCAGCGGGAGATCTCCATGAGCTCCTACATCGACCCGGACTCGGCCGTGCTGGCCGATCGCCAGCGCCTGCGCCAGGTGCTCATGAACGTGGGCTCCAACGCCATCAAGTACAACCGCCATGGCGGCGCGGTGGTGGTGCGGGCCGAACGGCAGGACAACGACACGGTGCGCCTGAGCCTGCAGGACACCGGCATGGGCATGACGCCCGAGCAACTCGCCCGCCTCTATCAACCCTTCGAGCGGCTGGGGCGGGAGACCTCCAGCGTCGAGGGCACCGGGCTGGGCCTTATCATCACCCGGTCGCTGATTGAATCCATGGGAGGACACATGGAGATTGACAGTCACCCCGGGACAGGGACCCGGGTGAGCATCACCTTGCCGTGTGCGCAGGCCCTGTCGACACCGCTGGCCGCCACCCAGGGCGAGGCGGCCGCCACCGACTGGCCCCTGCGCCTGGTGCAGCCATCCCCTGCCGCGCCTTCCATCGCGCCCTCGACGGCAACGTCGGCACCCGCTGCGGCGCTTGCACAGCCATCATCGCCCGTGCCCGCGGCAGGCGCCGGGCAGCCACCTCCCCTGCGCGTTCTCTATGTCGAGGACAACCGCATCAACGCCCTGCTGTTTGCCGAGGCCCTGCGCCCGTACGAGCACATCGCCCTGGAGATCGCCGAAGATGGCGACATCGCCCTGGAGATGGCGCGCGAGCAGCCGCCCCACGTCCTCGTGCTGGACGCCCACTTGCCCGGCATGTCCGGCTTCGAAGTGCTGGGGGCCATGCGGCAGCTGCCCGGCCTGGCCGATGCGCCGGCCTTCATGTGCTCTGCCGATGCCATGCCCGAAGACCTCGACCGCGCCAAGGTCGCGGGCTTCCATGGCTACTGGACCAAGCCCATCGACATCGAAGTCGTGACCGCCGAATTGAACCGGCTGGCGCAAACCATCGACCGCGTGGCCGACAATGCGGCCCCATGAGCTTCGCCAAAGAACCCGCCTTCCAGCACGGTCAGCTGCCCCGCACCGGGGTCCTGCTGGTCAACCTCGGCACCCCTGAGGCCCCCACCGCCCCTGCCCTGCGCCGCTACCTCGGTCAGTTCCTCTGGGACCCGCGCGTGGTCGAGATCCCCCGGGCCGTCTGGTGGTTCATCCTGCACGGCATCATCCTGCGCGTGCGCCCGGCCAAGTCGGCGGCCAAGTACGCCAGCATCTGGACGCCGCAGGGCTCGCCATTGCGGGTCTGGACAGAAAAGCAGACCACCCTGCTGACCGGCTTCCTCGGCGAGCAGGGCCACGACCTGCGGGTGCGCCACGCCATGCGCTATGGACAGCCCAGCGTGGCCAGCCAGCTCGATGCCTTCAAGGCCGAAGGCGTGAGCCGCGTGCTCGTGGTGCCGCTGTACCCGCAGTACTCGGGCGCGACCACGGCCAGCGTGATGGACGAGGTCTTCAGCTGGGGCCAGCGCACCCGCCTGCTGCCCGAGCTGCGCCACGTCAACCACTTCCACGACGACCCGGGCTACATCGCCGCGCTGGCAGCCAGCGTGCGCGAGCACTGGGCCCGCGAAGGCCGCCCCGACAAGCTGGTGATGAGCTTCCACGGCATGCCCCACCGCACCCTGCTGCTGGGCGACCCCTACCACTGCGAGTGCCTGGTGACCGGCCGCTTGCTGGCCGAGGCCCTGGGCCTCACCCCCGCTCAGTACGTGGTGACCTTCCAGAGCCGCTTCGGCAAGGCCAAGTGGCTGCAGCCCTACACCGAGCCCACCTTGCAGGCGCTGGCCCAGGCCGGCACGAAGCGGGTGGACGTGGTCTGCCCGGCCTTCGTGTCGGACTGCATCGAGACGCTGGAGGAGATCGCCATCGAGGGCCGCAAGACCTTCCTGGAGCACGGCGGCCAGGCCTTCCACTTCATCCCCTGCCTCAACGACCGGCTGGACTGGGTGCGGGCCTTGCGCGACATCGTCACGCGCCACCTGCAAGGCTGGCCCACGCAGGGCAGCCAGCAACCTTCCGCCGAGGCGCTGCGCCAGCGGCAGGAACGCGCCAAGGCGCTGGGCGCGCAGAGCTGATCCGAGCGGGCCCGCCCTGAGCCACCCGGGTCAGAGCAGGCGCTCGTCCTCGGCCGCTGCTGCGTCCGCCCCATCTGCCCCATCCGCGCCCTCGCCCGGCAGCAAGACCTGGGCCTGGGTGTCGGGCAAGGCCTCGACCTGCTTGAGCGCGCGCCCCATGACGCGGGTGCGTGTCTCGATGGACGAGATGGTGTTGCTGGCCTCGTCGAGCTTCTTGCGCGTCTTGACCAGCACCTCGCCGAACTTGCCGAACTCGGTCTTGACCGCGCCGAGCACCTGCCAGACCTCGGTCGAACGCTTCTCCAGCGCCAGGGTGCGGAAGCCCATCTGCAGGCTGTTGAGCGTGGCCAGCAGGGTCGTGGGGCCCGCCAGCATGACACGGCACTCGCGCTGCAGGGCCTCGACCAGGCCCGGGCGGCGCAAGGCCTCGGCATAGAGCCCCTCGGTGGGCACGAAAAGGATGGCGAAGTCGGCCGTGTGCGGCGGCGCCAGGTACTTGTCGCGGATGGTGCGCGCCTCCAGCCTCAGGCGTTGTTCGATGGCCTTGGCCGCGGTCTCCACGGCCGCCACATCGGCCTTGTCCTGGGCTTCGAGCAGGCGCTCGTAGTCCTCGCGCGGGAACTTCGCGTCGATGGGCAGCCACAGGGGCTGCTCGGTGTCGCTGCGGCCCGGCAGGCGGATGGCGAACTCCACGCGCGCGCCGCTGCCCGGCACGGTCTCGACGTTGACGGCGTACTGCTCCGGTGTGAAGACCTGCTCCAGCAGGCCGGCCAGCTGCACCTCGCCGAAGATGCCGCGCGTCTTGACGTTGCTGAGCACGCGGTTGAGCGAGCCCACATCGCTGGCCAGGCGCTGCATCTCGCCCAGGCCCTTGTGGACCTGCTCCAGGCGATCGGCCACCTGCTTGAAGCTCTCGCCCAGGCGGGCTTCCAGCGTGGCATGGAGCTTCTCGTCCACGGTCTGGCGCATCTGCTCCAGCTTCTTCTCGTTGTCGGCCTGCAGGGCTTGCAGGCGGGTCTCCACCGTGGTGCGGACCTCGCCCAGGCGCCGGTCATTGGCCTCGGACAGGCTGCGCAGCTGCTCGCCCATGGCATCGGACAGGCGCTTGAGCGCGGCCTCCTGGGCCTCGGTGAAGCGGGCCAGCGACTGGGCCTGGGCCTCGCGCAGCGCCGCAGACTGCAGTCCCGCCTGGTGGCTGCTGTCGCGCAGCGCATCGGTCAGGCCTTGCTGCATGGCCGACAGCTGCACGCGGAAGCTGTCGAGCTGTTCGTTTTGCGTGCGCGTGGCGTCGCCTTGCTGGCCCAGCACGGTCTGCTGGAAGAGGCCGATGGCCTGGCCCAGGTTCTGCCCCAGCTCCTGGCGCGTGCCGCTGGCGCTGCGCTGCAGTTCGTCGCGCACATCGCGCAACTCGCGCTCGACATCGCGCGCGGCCTGCTGCTGGCGGGCATCGGTGTGGGCCTTGAGGTCCTGGGCCAGCATGGCCAGGGCGTCGTCCGGGTTGGCCGCAGGCCGGCGGATCAGCCAGACCAGCAGCACGAGGTTGGCGGCCACCAGGGCCAGCAGGGCAAGGAGCATCCAGTTCATGCGGGCGATTCTCTCAGAGCGCCAGGCGGCGCTGGCAGACGGGAAAAGCAAAAGGCCACCCGAAGGTGGCCTCCAGCGGTGCTCGCTGACGAGCGCCGGGGGTCGGGCCTCAGCCCTCCAGGTGCGACAGGTGCACGTGGGCGCCGGTCTTGGCGCGGATTTCATCGGGCGTCACGCCCGGCGCCAGCTCCACGCACCTGAAGCCATCGGGCGTCACGTCCAGCACGCACAGCTCGGTGATGATGCGGTCGACCACGCCCAGGCCGGTCAGCGGCAGCGTGCACTTCTGCAGCAGCTTGTGCTCGCCGTTCTTGGCCGCGTGCTCCATGAGCACGACCACGCGCTTGACGCCCGCCACCAGGTCCATGGCCCCGCCCATGCCCTTGACCATCTTGCCCGGGATCATCCAGTTGGCCAGGTCGCCCTGCTCGGACACCTGCATGGCGCCCAGGATGGACAGGTTGATCTTGCCGCCGCGGATCATGGCAAAACTCTCGTGGCTGCCGAAGATGGACGAGCCCGGCAGCACCGTCACCGTCTGCTTGCCGGCATTGATCAGGTCGGCATCGACCTCGTCTTCGTCGGGAAAGGGGCCGATGCCCAGCATGCCGTTCTCGGACTGCAGCCAGACGTCGATGTCCGGGCTGACGTGGTTGGCCACCAGCGTGGGCAGGCCGATGCCCAGGTTCACGTAGAAGCCGTCTTCCAGTTCCTTGGCTGCGCGGGCCGCCATTTCGTCATGGGTCCAGGGCATGGGTCAGGCTCCCTTCGGATTCTGTTGGGTGGTGCGCTTCTCGATGCGCTTCTCGGGCGTGGCGTTGAGCACGATGCGGTGCACGTAGATGCCAGGCAGGTGGATGGCGTCGGGGTCCAGGGAGCCGGTCTCGACGATCTCCTCGACCTCGACCACCGTGAGCTTGCCGGCCATGGCCGCGGCCGGGTTGAAATTGCGCGCCGTGCGGCGGAACACCAGGTTGCCGCTCTTGTCGGCCTTCCAGGCCTTGACCAGGGCCACGTCGGGCACCAGGGCGCGCTCCATGACGTAGACCTCGCCATCGAACTCGCGGGTCTCCTTGCCCTCGGCCACGATGGTGCCCACGCCCGTCTTGGTGAAGAAGGCCGGGATGCCCGCGCCACCGGCACGCAGCTTCTCGGCCAGCGTGCCTTGCGGCGTGAATTCCAGCTCCAGCTCGCCAGCCAGGTACTGGCGCTCGAACTCCTTGTTCTCGCCCACGTAGCTGGAGATCATCTTCTTGATCTGGCGCGTGTTGAGCAACTTGCCCAGGCCGAAACCATCGACCCCGGCGTTGTTGGAGACCACCGTCAGGTCCTTGACGCCGCTGGCTTGCAGCGCATCGATCAGGGCTTCGGGGATGCCGCACAGGCCAAAGCCGCCCACGGCGAGCAGTTGGCCATCTTTCACAATCCCAGCCAGCGCGCTGGCGGCGTCGGGACAGACCTTGTTCATCCAATCACTCCTTGGCTCAGAGGGGAACGCTCAGGGGAAACGCGATGGCAGCGCCCACCATGTTGCGCTGCAGCGTGGCACAGCGTACACCGATGCCACGCCGAAAATCCAGCGCCAGAAGCGAAAAATGGGGCCTTGTGGCCCCAGTTTGCAGCGCCATGGCCCCGCCGTGGCCCCCTGCATCAGGTCATGTCCCGACTTGACAGCCAAGGTCGCGAATCACTTGCCCGGCAGGGCCGGCGGCGCCTCGCCACCGGGCAGGGCCGGTGTGGGCGCCTTCAAGGCGCGGAAGGCTTCGGGCAGCGGCGTGGGCCGCCCCGTGGCCTGGTTGACCCACACCAGCGTGGCCCCGCCCGCGGCGCAAGGGGCGCCGGGTTCGTCGCTGCGCTCCACGGTCACGAAGGTGTCGATGCTGGTGCGGCCCGGGTCGGCCACATGCAGCTTGATGACCACGGTGCCGGGGAACACCAGCGGCCGGTAGAAGTTGAAGAAGGCGTTGGCGATGACCGGGCCTTCGCCAGCCCCGACCACCGACCCGCTGATGGCCTGGATCCAGCTCACGCGGGCCTGCTCCATGTAGCGGAAGTACACGGTGTTGTTGATGTGGCCCAGGGCGTCCATGTCGCCCCACAGGATGGGCAACTCCAGCTGGTGGACCAGGATCTTGTGCTCAGGGATGTCGAGGCGCATGGCTCAGAGACGGTGAGAAGCGCGGGCGCGCGATGCCGCACAGATGCGGCTGGGGCCAGCCATTTCAAGTCACGGGGTGCGGTCAGCCGTCCGCCATCAGGCCGCGGCCATGCCATCGTCGGCCGAAATGACGGCGCCATTGATGAAGTCGCTCTGCGCCGAGCACAGCATCACCAGCAAGGCGTCCAGGTCCTTGGGCGTGCCCACGCGCTTGCGCGGCAACATGTTCACCAGCTTCTGGCCCGATTCGGTGGTCCAGTGGTGGTTGATTTCCGTGTCGATGTAGCCCGGGCACACCGCGTTGGTGGTGATGCCGAAGCGGCCCCACTCGGCGGCCATCACCTTGGTCATGTGGATGACGGCGGCCTTGCTCATGCAGTACACACCGATCTGCGGCAGCGTGCGCAGGCCCGCGGCCGACGCGATGTTGACGATGCGCCCACCGGTGTAGGTGCCGGGTGCCGAGCCCTTGGCGCGCGCCAGCATGCGCTTGGCCACTTCCTGGGCCACGAAGAAGGCACCGCGCGTGTTGGTGTCGAAGACGAAGTCGTAGCTCTCCTCGGTGACATCGACCAGGCGCTCGGTCGTGCTCACGCCCGAGTTGTTGATCAGGATGTCGATGGGGCCGACTTCGGTTTCCGCATGGGCCACGGCCGAGCGGATGCTGTTGACATCGGTGACGTCCAGGCCCACCACGTGGGCATCGCCGCCCTCGGCCTCGATCTCGGAGCGCAGCGTCTTGAGCAACTCGACACGGCGACCGGCCAGCACGACGGCGGCACCGGCCTGTGCCAGCGTCAAGGCGAACTGCTTGCCCAGGCCGCTGGAGGCGCCAGTGATCAGGGCCACGCGGCCGGAAAGGTCCAGGGTGTAACTCATTCGGGTGCTCCTCTTTCAGTCGGCAAACCATAGCACGGCGCGCTGTGGCGCCGTCCTTGCGCAAGCTGTCATGTCGTGTTCCCGCGAGCTTGCCACGGATTTTCGAACGGTCGTGCTTTTTTGTGCAGAATCCGACGACACTCTGCCCTTAGAATCGCGACCTTGAACCCAAAACACCGTCCACCTTTGCTTGTCCGGACAGAAGGAACAACACGATGACGCCCCAGGAAATCCTTGAGCAGTTTGGCCCCCGCGAGTCGATGGAATACGACGTCGTCATCGTCGGCGCCGGCCCCGCTGGCCTGTCCACCGCCATCCGCCTGAAGCAACTGGCCGAGAAGGCCGGCAAAGAGATCAACGTCGTCGTGCTGGAAAAGGGCTCCGAGCCCGGCGCGCACATCCTGTCGGGCGCCGTGATGGACCCGATCTCGATGAACGAGCTCTTCCCCAACTGGAAGGAGCTGGGCGCCCCGCTGAACCAGCCCGTCACCGCCGACGAAGTGCTGGTGCTGAGCGAGACCGGCGCCACCGCCACGCCGCAGGCCCTCATCCCCGCCAACTTCCACAACCACGGCAACTACGTCATCAGCCTGGGCAATGTGACCCGCTGGCTGGGCCAGCAGGCCGAGGCCCTGGGCGTGGAAATCTTCCCCGGCTTCGCGGCCGCCGAAGTGCTCTACAACGACGACGGCTCCGTCAAGGGCGTGGCCACCGGCAACATGGGCATCGACAAGTCGGGCGAGCCCACCGGCGACTTCCAGCTGGGCATGGAGCTGCTGGGCAAGTACACCATCTTCGCCGAAGGCGCCCGCGGCCACCTGGGCAAGCAACTGATCGCCAAGTTCAAGCTCGACGAGGGCAAGGACCCGCAAAGCTACGCCATCGGCATCAAGGAACTGTGGGAAATCGACCCGGCCAAGGCCAAGCCCGGCCTGGTGGTCCACACCGCTGGCTGGCCGATGGACACCCAGACCTACGGTGGCGGCTTCCTCTACCACCTGGAAGACAACAAGGTCACCCTGGGCTTCGTGACGGGCCTGGACTACCAGAACCCCTGGCTGAGCCCGTTCGAAGAAATGCAGCGCTGGAAGACCCACCCCAGCATCAAGCCGCTGCTCGAAGGTGCCAAGCGCCTGTCCTACGGCGCCCGCGCCATCACGGCCGGCGGCATCCTGTCGCTGCCCAAGTTCGTGTTCCCCGGTGGTGCGCTGGTCGGCTGTGACGCCGGCTTCCTGAACGCCGCCCGCATCAAGGGCTCGCACGCCGCCATGAAGACCGGCATGCTGTGCGCCGAAGCCATCTTCGACGCCCTGGAAGCCGGTCGCCAGAACGACGAGCTGAGCGCCTACGCCGCCTCCTTCGACAAGAGCTGGCTGAAGGAAGAGCTCAACACCGCCAAGAACTTCAAGCAGTGGTTCAAGAAGGGCATGTACGTCGGCATGCTGATGACCGGCATCGAGCACTGGCTGCTGCCCAAGCTGGGCATCAAGGAAGCGCCCTGGACCATCCACCGCACCGAGGCCGACCACACCCGCCTGAAGCCCGCGGCCGAGTGCGCCAGGATCGACTACCCGAAGCCGGACGGCAAGATCACCTTCGACCGCCTGAGCTCGGTGTTCGTCTCCAACACCAACCACAACGAGCACCAGCCGGCCCACCTGACGCTGAAGGACGCGTCGGTGCCCGTGCAGACCAACCTGGCCAAGTACGCCGGCCCCGAGTCGCGCTACTGTCCGGCCGGTGTGTACGAGTTCGTCAAGACCGACGACAACCAGGACAAGCTGGTCATCAATGCCCAGAACTGCGTGCACTGCAAGACCTGCGACATCAAGGACCCGACCCAGAACATCGTCTGGATCACGCCGGAAGGCGGCGGCGGCCCGAACTACGCCGGCATGTGATGCCTGCGCGCACTGAGGAGCCTTCGGGCTCCTTTTTTCTTGGCCCGGTCGATGGCCACACCGATGCCGACGCGCCCACCTGGGTGGCGCACTGCGATGGCGGGGCCTGGCCCAACCCGGGCGCCATGGCCCTGGGCGCCGTGCTGGTCTCGCCGACGGGCGCGGTGCACCACCTGTCACAGCGCCTGAGCGGCAGCGGCTGCAACAACGAGGCGGAATGGCGCGCCACCGTGGCCACGCTGCGCGAGGCGCTGGCCCTCGGTGCGCGGGCCCTGCGGCTGCACACCGACAGCACCCAGGTGCGCGATCACCTGAACGCTCACCTGAGTCAGGACGGCGCCGGTCAGCCGCCTCCGGCCCTGCCCGTGGCCCTGCAGGCCTGGGTGGACGAGGCCCGCGCGCTGGCATGGCGGCTGGACGACTTCTGCGTGCGCTGGGTGCCGCGACACCGCAACGGCCAGGCCGACGCCCTGGCACGACAGGCGCTGGGCCTGCCTCCCAAGCCTGTCCTGACGCCCCACCCGCGGGCGCGGCGGCGCAGGCGTTGAGGCCGTCTGCCGGCCTCGGGGCCTCACGACACGCTGTCAGCCCACTTGGGGGCCGGGCTCTCCGTCGATGACCTGCGGCAGCGGCAAAGGCTCGTGCGCCACCTCAGGCTCGATGACATCCAGTCCGTGCAAGGCCTGGCGAGAGGCCGCTGCCTGACGGGCATCGCGCTGGACCTTGATCTGGGCGCGGCGCTCGGCAAAGAACTGCTTGAGCATGGCGCTGGCTGGCTCGGCCAGCACGCCGCCGACGATCCGGGTGTGGTGGTTGAGCTGGCGGTTGCCGAACAGGTCCAGCACCGAGCCGGCCACACCCGTCTTCGGGTCGGGCGCGGCGAAGACCACCCGCTTGAAGCGCGCATGCATCAAGGCCATCGCGCACATGGCGCAGGGCTCCAGGGTCACGTAGAGCTCGCACTCGGGCAAGCGGTAGTTCGCGAGCAGCTGGGAGGCATGGCGCAAGGCCACGATCTCGGCGTGCGCTGTGGGGTCGTGCGTGGTGATCGGGCGGTTGTAGCCCGTGGCAATCACCTGCCCCGCCCGCATGATGACCGCCCCCACCGGCACCTCGCCAGCCAGCCAGGCGTTCTGCGCCTGGTCCAGGGCGATGCGCATGGCGTGTTCGTCGGCTTGGGCGATGCGGTCGGCGTCATTCATGGGCGCGATGGCTCCAGCGGCCAGAGGCCTTCTTCGATGTAGCGCCCCTCACCGATCAGGCTGCGGTACAGCACCAGCCGATCGGCCTGCCACGCGATCGGCTCGATCGCTTGCTCGGGCACGGCATGGCGAGCATAAAGCAGGGTCAGGTGCGGCGTGAACTGGGCATGGCGCTCGCCATGGCACAGGCCGGCCCGCAGCAGGGCATCGTCCAGGCGGGCCTGGAAACGCATCAGGCCTTCGCAAGGCTCCGCGCCGCGCAGCACCAGCGGCAGGTTGCCCGGCTTGCCAGAGAACGTGGCGACGCGGTCGAAGCGCACCTCGAACGGTGCGGCCTGCAAGGCTTGCGCGGTCTGGCGCGCCATGGCCAGCGTCACTGCGGGGATGTCCCCCACGAAATGCCCGACGTGGAACAAGGTGACGTGGAAACGCGCCGTGCGATCCGCCCTCGCGCTCACGCCGGCCTGAGGCGCGAGCTGCTGGGCCAGGGCCTCGGCGCGGGCGGCGGCGGCCGCGTCAGGCCTGAGCGCGAAGAACAGGCTGCTGCGTCGGGCGGGCGGCTCGGCGAAACCGTCCAGTGAGAGTTGTCGACTCATGGCCATCTGCTCATCCTCGGATCAACCATGTCCTGCGCACTCAAGGATTTAATGGCGATCCCAACCACGCCGAATCGATCAGCCACTCGGCCAACCACGTGGAAGCGGATCGGGAAAGATGCCCGGCATCGATGTACGCGTACTCGGCAGTTTCATGGCCTCCGTCACGAAGCGCGAGGATACAACGCCCGTCCTGGCGCCACCTGGGACACAACGCCTTTGCAGGGTCCACAAACCGTGCGCCGGCTGCCTTCGCACCACCTTCGACCGCAGCATTCACCGAAGCTAGGAGCGTGGCCTGTTGGGAGAACAGGAAGCGACCATCAGCCAAATCAACCGACTTGCCCAGCGGACCGAAGCGCCATCGAGGCAGCGCGCCGATGACAAGCACCTCGGTCCCAGGGCTGACTTTCCGAATCTGCTGAACCACCTCGCCGACCTTGCCCTGGATCTCCAACTCCGACAACGGGTAGTGCTCATGCAGCCAAGCCGCATGCAGCACCACCAGGCGGTAAGGTATGGCCGCGATGTGCGCCAAGATCTGCTCATTGGTGGCGTTGCAGGACGCCACCCGCTGGCGGGAGTCCTCCAACCCCAGCAAGGGTCCACATCCGCTTTGGGTCAGCTGGGTAAGGCCCCCCCCACGCTTCGACAAGGCAGCTCGCAATCCGATTGCCAGAGATGCGCCGTGGCTGTCCCCCCAAAGCAGCACGTTCCTGTCCGTTGAGAAGCAATCGGAAGCGAACCTTGACTCGATGTCATCCTGCAGATGGCATTCATGCAACTTGACATCTTCAGACCAGGTCTTGCTCAGCGTCACCCCGGGCAAGGCGGGCTGTCGCGAACATGCCAGCAGGACCAGTCCCGCGACGCACGCCAGCACCAGCACGAGCACGGATTGCACCTGCCACGTCCACCAACGCCTCTCAGAGGCAAGAGGCCCCCTGCGCCTGAACGGTTGCTCGACAAAGCGCCAGGACAGGCCAGCCAAGGCCAAGGACAGCAGCACGGCTCCCCCCATGGTTGCCGTCGATGGCTCCACAAGCGGCAGCCCCAGGCCCAGGCTGAGCCTGTTGCCGTGATAACGGATGAAAGCAAAGATCGGCTGGTGCCACAGATAGGCGCTGTAACTGATCAGGCCGACACCCACCAGCCACCGGGCCCCGAGCATCTTTGCGCCCCAGGAATCCGCACTGGCGAACAGCACCAGCAGCAGCACCCCCACCACGGGTACCACGGCGTAAAGGCTGGGGAAAGGTGTGCTCTGGTCGTATGCGAACATCGCAAAAACGATCGCCGCCAACCCCAGCAGCGACAGCAGGTTGTTTTTTCTCACCCCACGGCGTTGGACGATGAAAGCAGCCATGCCCCCGACCAGCAACTCCCAGCCCCTTGAAAACGCCAGGTAGAAGTTGGCCATGGGCCAGGTCCGCCACCCCCACTCGCTGAGCGCCAAGCTCGCGAGCGCCACACCAGCGATCAACCAGAAAGCCTTCGCCCGGCCCTTGCCCCACGCGAAGCGCAAGAACAACGGGAACAACAGGTAGTACTGTTCTTCCACAGCCAGGCTCCACGTGTGAAGCATCGGTTTGAGTTCGGAATCCGCGTCAAAATACCCCGACTTCAACCAGAAGTAGATGTTCGATGCGGACACCGACACGGAAACCAGACTCTGACCGTACTCTCGCAAAGGCTCGGGATCCAGCAGCGCAACGGCCACTGCCGTGCTGGCGACGATCACCGTCACCAGGGCTGGAAGAATTCTCCTGGCTCTCCGTTCGTAGAACTGAAGCAGGCTGAATCGCCCGTCCTGAATCTCTTCCATGAGGATGGACGTGATCAGGTAGCCACTGATGACGAAAAACACATCCACCCCGACAAACCCTCCTGAGAAGGATCGGAATCCGGCGTGGAACAAAATGACAGGCAGGACGGCCAGCGCCCTCAGCCCATCGATCTCCCTTCGGTACGTCGTCATCGTTTTACCAGTACGTTGCTGGTTCAGCGCTCACGGCTCGGCGGATTGGGCACCGACTTCCCACCGTGCCCCATCGATCACTCCCACTCGATCGTGGCAGGCGGCTTGGAGCTCACATCGTAGGCCACGCGGTTGATGCCACGCACCTCGTTGATGATGCGACTCGACACCTTCTTGAGCAGGGCGTAAGGCAGCTCGGCCGAGTCGGCGGTCATGAAGTCGCTGGTTTCCACGGCGCGCAGCGAGACCACGTACTCGTAGGTGCGGCCGTCGCCCATCACGCCCACGCTCTTGACGGGCAGGAAGACGGTGAAGGCCTGGCTGGTCAGGTCGTACCAGCTCTTGCCGGTGGCCGGGTCGATGGTCTTGCGCAGCTCTTCGATGAAGATGGCATCGGCACGGCGCAGCAACTCGGCGTATTCCTTCTTCACCTCGCCCAGGATGCGCACACCCAGGCCCGGGCCCGGGAAGGGGTGGCGGTAGACCATGTCGTGCGGCAGGCCCAGGGCCACGCCCAGTTCTCGCACCTCGTCCTTGAAGAGCTCGCGCAAGGGCTCCAGCAGCTTCAGGCCGAGTTGCTCCGGCAGGCCGCCGACGTTGTGGTGGCTCTTGATGGTCGTGGCCTTCTTGGTCTTGGTGCCACCGGACTCCACCACGTCGGGGTAGATGGTGCCTTGCGCCAGGAAGGTCGCACCCTTGTGGCCCTGGCCGCTGGCCTTGAGCTTCTCGGCCTCGGCCTTGAACACGTCCACGAACAGGCGGCCGATGATCTTGCGCTTCTTCTCGGGGTCGCTCTCGCCGGCCAGCTCGCCCAGGAACAGATCCGCGGCATCGACGCGGATCACCTTGGCGTGCAGCTTGCCCGCGAACATGTCCATCACCATGTCGCCTTCGTTGAGGCGCAGCAGGCCGTGGTCGACGAACACGCAGGTCAGCTGGTCGCCGATGGCGCGGTGGATCAGCGCGGCAGCCACCGACGAGTCCACGCCGCCCGACAGGCCGAGGATGACCTCCTCGTCGCCCACCTGCTCGCGGATCCGGGCCACCGCTTCTTCGATGTAGTCGCCCATGATCCAGTCCCCCTGGCAGCCGGCGATGTCGCGCACGAAGCGCGTCAGCATGGCCTGGCCCTGCACGGTGTGCGTGACCTCGGGGTGGAACTGCACGGCGTAGTAGCCCTTGGCTTCATTGGCCATGCCGGCGATCGGGCAGCTGGGCGTGGACGCCATCAGCTGGAAGCCCTCGGGCAGCTTCGTGACCTTGTCGCCATGGCTCATCCAGACCTTGAGCATGCCGTGGCCTTCCGAACTGGTGAAGTCGGCGATGCCGTCCAGCAGCTTCGTGTGGCCATGGGCACGCACCTCGGCGTAGCCGAACTCGCGGGTGTCGGACCAGCTCACCTCGCCGCCGAGTTGCACGGCCATGGTCTGCATGCCATAGCAGATGCCCAGCACCGGCACGCCCGCATCCCACACGGCCTGCGGAGCGCGCAGCTGGTGATCCTCGTAGGTGGAGGCGTGGCTGCCCGACAGGATGATGCCCTTGGGCGCGAAGGACTGGATGAACTCGTCCGACACGTCGTTGGGGTGGATCTCGCAGTACACATGGGCCTCGCGCACGCGACGGGCGATCAGCTGGGTGACCTGGGAGCCGAAATCGAGGATGAGGATCTTGTCGTGCATGGTGCGGTCTCGGTGAGGGGCGGGATCGTGGGGGCGTTCAGGTGAGGCGTTCAGGTGAAGCGCTCAGGTCGCAGCGGTTTCGGTGCGCAAGCTGCCAGAGCGCTGGAGGTGGCGCAAGCCCAGCCAGGCGGCGACGGCCTGGATGGCCGCGCACAGGTAGAACGGCGCGCCGATGCGCCAGTCGCCGTGCGGGTGGTGGCTGACGGTGGCCAGCAGCGGCGAGCCCAGCAAGGGCCCCAGCACCGCCGCCACGCTGTTGATGGACGACACCGCGCCCATGCTCTCGCCCTGGCGGGTCGGGTCGACGGCGTTGGCCACCAGGCTCTGCAGACCGGGCTGGACCATGTAGCCAAACACATTGGCCACGATGACCACGTACATCATCCAGCCCTCGGAGACGGCGCCCCAGGCCGCAAACGCGAGGGTGGACGACACCAGGCCGATGCGCACCAGGCGCTCGGTCGGCATGAACTTCTGGAACTGGCGCAGCAGACCGCCTTGCACCAGCACGGCCATCATGCCCACGGCGAACAGCGACAGGCCGTTGTCCTTGGGCGTCCAGCCGAACTTGAACTCGGTGTAGAGGAACCAGCTGGTGTGCAGGCAGAACTGGGCCAGGATGGACAGGCCCATCACCCACAGCAGCACCTCGACGCCCTTGAGCTCACGCAGCCGGGCCAGCGCGGCAAAGGGGTTGGCGCGGGCCAGGGTGAAGTCGCGGCGCTTGTCCGACGGCAGCGACTCGGGCAGCACGAAGTAGCCGTAGACGCAGTTCAGCAGCGTCAGCGTGCCAGCCAGGAAGAAAGGCCAGTGGACGTTGTGGTCGCCCAGGATGCCGCCCATGACGGGCCCCAGGATGAAGCCCACGCCGAACATCGCCCCCAGCATCCCGTAGTTGCGGGCACGGTGCTGGGGCTGGGTGATGTCGGCCACATAGGCGTTGGCCACGGCGATGTTGGCGCAGACCGCGCCGCCCATCACGCGCACGGCCAGCAGCATCCAGAACTCGGTGGCCAGGGCCGTGACGAAGAAGTTGACGGCCATGCCGAACAGGCCCAGCAGCAACACGGGGCGGCGGCCATGCCGGTCGGACAGCGCTCCCAGCAGCGGTGCGCTGAAAAACTGTGCGATGGCGAAGGCGGCCTGCGCCAGGCCGTAGCCTACCGAGGTGTCCGCCCCCGAGGCCATGAAGGTGCCGATCAGCTTGGGCAGCACAGGCGCGATGATGCCGATCGACATCATGTCGAGCAGCACCGTGATCATGATGAAGGGCATGGCCGCCTGGCGGCTGCGGAACGAAACCATCTGCGGTCGGACGCGGGTCGGTCTTGCTGGCCTGAAAAAACGGCACCGGCCGAAGCCGGTGTCGCACGCGCTGGGATGCCGCTGGAATCACTCCATGCGGTAGTTCGGCGCTTCCTTGGTGATCTGCACGTCGTGGACGTGGCTCTCGCGGATGCCCGCGGCGGTGATCTCGACGAACTCGGCCTTGTTGCGCATCTCTTCGATGGTGCCGCAACCGCAGTAGCCCATGGAGGCACGCAGCCCACCGGCCATCTGGTACAGGATCGTCAGCACGGAGCCCTTGTAGGGCACGCGGCCTTCGATGCCTTCGGGCACCAGCTTGTCGGCGTTCGGGTTGGTGGTCTCGTCGTTTTCCTGGAAGTAGCGGTCGGCCGAGCCGTCCTTCATGGCGCCGATCGAGCCCATGCCGCGGTAGCCCTTGTAGCTGCGGCCCTGGTACAGGATCACTTCGCCCGGCGCTTCTTCCGTGCCGGCGAACATGCCGCCCATCATCACGGTGCTGGCACCGGCGGCGATGGCCTTGGCGATGTCGCCCGAGTAGCGGATGCCGCCGTCGGCGATCAGCGGCACGTCGGTGCCTTGCAGCGCCGTGGCCACGTTGTCGATGGCCATGATCTGGGGCACGCCCACGCCAGCGACGATGCGGGTGGTGCAGATGGAGCCAGGGCCGATGCCGACCTTGACGCCGTCGGCGCCGGCCTCGACCAGGGCCAGGGCGGCGGCGCCGGTGGCGATGTTGCCGCCGATGACGTCGACCTGCGGGAAGTTCTTCTTGACCCAGCGCACGCGCTCGATCACGCCGTGGCTGTGGCCGTGCGCGGTGTCCACCACCAGGGCGTCCACGCCGGCCTTGACCAGCAACTCGACGCGCTCTTCGGTGCCCTCACCCACGCCGACGGCCGCGCCGACGCGCAGCTTGCCGTGGGCATCGCGGGCGGCGTTGGGGAAGGTGGTCTGCTTGGTGATGTCCTTGACGGTGAAGACGCCGCGCAGCTCGAAGGCATCGCTGACCATCAGCACGCGCTCCAGCTTGTGCTTGTGCATCAGCGACTTGGCCTCGGCCAGGCTGGCGCCGTCCTTGACGGTGATCAGGCGCTCGCGCGGGGTCATGATCTCGCGCACCGGGGCGTCCAGGCGGGTTTCGAAGCGCAGGTCACGGCCGGTCACGATGCCGACCACCTTGCCTTCATCGACCACCGGGAAGCCGGAGATGCCATGCTGGCGGGACAGCTCGATCACGTCGCGGACCTTGACGCCCGAAGAGATCGTGATGGGGTCACGCAGCACGCCCGATTCGTAGCGCTTGACGCGGGCCACTTCGGCGGCCTGCTGCTTCGGGCTGAGGTTCTTGTGGATGATCCCGATGCCACCCTCCTGCGCGATGGCGATCGCCAGGCGAGACTCTGTGACCGTGTCCATGGCGGCGGACACCAGCGGCAGATTCAGTTGGATGTTGCGGGACAGACGGGTGGCCAGCGAGGTGTCGCGGGGCAACACCTGAGAATATGCGGGCACCAACAACACGTCGTCGAACGTGAGGGCTTTACCAAGCAGGCGCATGAACGGGCTCCAGACGCAAAAGCGGATTATACGCACAGCCGCGGCCCCCTCGCCGCCCGGGGATCCCGAGGAGGAATGCGCGATTTCTGCTGCATCCCGTCAAACCGCCGCCGCTACACTGCACGACATGAAAATCCCGACCCCCGCCGTGAGCGGCCTGGCGTGCGCAGGCCTGGTGATGCTGGCCCTGGCCTCGTCGAGCGCCCTCGCAGGCGTGCAATGGAAGTGGCGCGACGCCAGCGGCGCCATCCAGTACAGCGACCGACCGCCGCCGGCCGGGACGCCCGAAAGCGCCATCCTCAGCCGCCCGACGCCCACCGCACGGGCCGTGGTGCGCCCTGTGGACGCGGCCTCGGCAGCCAGCGCGCCCGCGGCCCCCGGTGCATCGGCCAAGGCCATCGACGCCGAACTGGACGCCAAGCGCAAGAAGGCCGACGAAGAGAAGCAGGCCCGCCAGAAGGTCGAGGACGAGAAGCAAGCCAAGGTCCGCGCCGAGAACTGCGACCGTGCCCGCAGCTACGAGCGCTCGCTCAAGGACGGCATGCGCATCGCCCGCACCAATGCCAAGGGTGAACGCGAGTTCCTCGACGACCAGACCCGCGCCGAAGAACTGCAGCGCACCCAGGAAGCCATCCAGTCCAACTGCGGCAAGTGAGGCCGCCCGGCCCACGCCCGGCAGCCAGGCCCCGGGCGTTCAGCCCCGCTGCCGGGGCACCCCCGATGGGGGCCGGTGGATGCCCCGCGGCAGCTTCTCCCCCTGGGCTCGGTAGCGCACGCGGCGCGCCTCTTTCGGGTCCACCAGCAGGCCCCGCACGACCTCGATGCGGTCGCGCTCGCGCAGCACATGGCCGGGACGCTCACGCCGTCCCCACACGCCCACCGACCACTGCCCCGAAGCCAGGGTGTCCTCGCTGAGGTCGGACAGCTGGTTCAGCCAGCCGCTGGCCCGCAAGGCATCGCGCACCGTGCTGCCCACGGGCACACGCAGGCGCTGCACGCGGACATCCCGAGGGGCCACGCCCACGGCCACGTCCACCTCGATGGTGCCGCCGCGGGTGTCCGGGCCTTCAGCGTGGGCCATGGACCTGCTCCGCGCGCTTGACGAAGGCCTCGACGAAGGTGTTGGCGATGCGGTCGAACACCGGGCTGACCACCAGCGACAAGGTCTTGCTGGCGAACGCGTAGTGCAGCGAGAACTCGACCTTGCACGCGGGCGCGTCGATCGGGTCGTGGCCCTCCACGGGCGGCTGCCCCGGCTTGTTCAGCGGCAGGAAGCGCCAGGTGCCCTCCAGCCTGGAGAACGGCCCGTCGATCAGGCTCATGACCACGCTGTGGCCGGGCATCTGGACGTTGCGTGTGGTGAAGGCCTGGTGCACGCCGGCAAACGCGATGTGCAGCCGGGCCGTGACCCCGTCGTCGTGCGTCTGCAGGACGTCGGCGCGCTCGCACCAGGGCAGGAACTGTGGATAGTCTTGAATCCCGGTCACCAGCCCGTACATTTCACGGGGTGAGTACCAGAGCAAGACGGACTTGTGCACGTGCTTCATAGAATGTCGGTATTTTAAGGACGCCTGCGGGCGATGCCTTGTCTCCTTTGACCCCATCGCCCATGTCCATCGCAGAAAACCGCAAAGCCCTTTTCAATTACCACATCGAGGAACGCTTCGAGGCGGGCGTCGTGCTGGAGGGCTGGGAGGTCAAGGCCATCCGCGAGGGCCAGGTGCAGATGACCGACGGCTACGTGGTCATCAAGAACGGCGAGTTGTTCCTGATCGGCCTGCGCATCAACGCGCTGCGCTCGGCGTCCACCCATGTCCGCCCGGACGCCGACCGCATCAAGAAACTGCTGATGCACCGCGAGCAGATACGCCGCCTGGTCGGCAAGACCGAGCAAAAGGGCTACACCCTCGTGCCGCTGAACCTGCACTGGAAGGACGGCCGCGTGAAGGCGGAGATCGCCTTGGCCAAGGGCAAGGCCGAGCACGACAAGCGCAACACCATCAAGGACCGCGACTGGGAGCGCGAAAAGGGCCGCCTGATGCGGCACAAGGTCTCCTCGGCGGGCAAGGACTGAGCGCCCTGCCCCATCGGCCCAAGCGCCTCAGCGCAGTGCCGCGAAGGCCTGGTCCAGGTCGGCGATCAAGGCACCCGTGTCCTCCAGGCCGATGGCCAGGCGCACCAGCGTGCCGCCCTGCCCGGCCAGGGCGCCAAAGCGGCGCATGCCCTGGAGGCCATAGGGCATGACCAGGCTGAGCGGCCCGCCCCAGGAATAGCCGATCTTGAACACCCGCAGGGCGTCCACGAAGCCGTCCACCTGGGCCGACGAGAAGCGCCCCCCGTCGAACACCATCGACACCAGCCCCGCCGCCGCCGTGCAGTGCGCCTGCCAATGCGCATGGCCGGGCGAGCCTGGCAGCGCCGGGTGCAGCACGCGGGCCAGCTCGGGGCGGCCTTGCAGCCAGGCGGCGATCTGCCGGGTCGATGCGTCGTGCGCGGCATAGCGCAGGGCCATGCTCGGCAGGCCGCGCAGCAGCAGCTCGACGTCGTTGAGGCCCACGCCCAGCCCCAGGCGCATGTGGGTGAGCTTGAGGCGCAGGTGCAGGCCCTCGTCGCGCGTGAGGACCGCGCCCATCAGCACATCGCCACCGCCCGAGGGGTATTTGGTCAGGGCATGCACGGAGATGTCCACGCCGCGGGTGTCGCCGCGCACGGCAGGTGCCACCACGCCCAGCTCGAAGGGGTTGAAGGCCAGGCCCGCGCCCCAGGTGTTGTCCAGCGCCACGACCACGTCCGGGTGCTCGCGCAGCACGCGCAGCAGGCCGCCCAGGTCAGGGAACTCCAGCGTGACGGAGCCCGCTGCTTCCAGCCAGACCAGCTTGGTGCGCGGGCTGAGGGCGCTGGCCAGCGAGGCCGCGTCCAGCGGGTCATAGAACACCGTGACGATGCCCCACTGCGCCAGCTCGTGGCGTGCGAAGTCGCGGCTGGGTCCGTAGACGTTGTCGGGCAGCAGCAGCTCGTCACCCGCCTTCAGCAGGGCCATGCCGACCAGGGCGATGGCGGCCAGGCCCGAGGGCGCCAGCAGCGTCTGCAAGCCGCCTTCCAGCGTGGCCAGGCGCTCTTCCAGCACGAAGGTGGTGGGCGTGCCGTGCAGGCCGTAGGTGTAGCCGCTCTTGTCCTTCCACTCACGGCTGCGCAGCGCGGCCGTGTCTTCGAAGACGACGGTGGAGGCCTTGAACACGCCCGGCTGGACCGAGCGGAAACCGCCGGGGGCCTCGTAGGGGTGGTGGATGAGGTCGGTGGCGGCCTCGCTGAGACTGCGTGGCTGGCTGCGCGACGACATCCCCACCCTCCTCTTCAGATCGGCATGCCGATCAGGTCATGGCCTTCGACGGCCACGATGCGGGTGCGCGTGAACTCGCCCACCTTCAGCGTCTTGCTGGCCTTCTCGGGCGGCAGCAGGCGCACGGTGCCGTCGATCTCGGGCGCATCGGCGTAGGTGCGGCCCACACCGCCCTTGCGGCCCAGGGCCGGGGCGCTGTCCACCAGCACCTGCATGGTCGCGCCCACACGGCGCTGCAGCTTGGCGATCGACACGGCCTCGGCCACTTCCATGAAGCGGGCGCGGCGCTCTTCGCGGACCTCGTCGGGCAAGGCGCCGGGCAGCTCGTTGGCCGGCGCGCCGTCGATGGGCGAGTAGGCGAAGCAGCCGGCGCGGTCGATCTCGGCTTCCTTCAGGAAGTCCAGCAGGTGGGCGAACTCGGCCTCGGTTTCACCGGGGAAGCCGGCGATGAAGGTCGAGCGCACCACGATCTCCGGGCAGATCTCGCGCCAGCGGCGCAGGCGGTCGAGGTTCTTCTCGCCATTGGCCGGGCGCTTCATGCGCTTGAGCACGTCGGGGTGGGCGTGCTGGAAGGGCACGTCCAGGTAAGGCAGCACCAGGCCTTCGGCCATCAGCGGGATGACGTCGTCCACGTGCGGGTAGGGGTAGACGTAGTGCAGGCGCACCCAGGCGCCGTGGGCCTTGGCCAGTTCTCCGAGTTGGGCCACGAGGTCGAGCATGCGGGTCTTGACCGGCTTGCCGTCCCAGAAACCCGTCACGTACTTGACGTCCACGCCGTAGGCGCTGGTGTCCTGGCTGATGACCAGCAGCTCCTTCACGCCAGACTCGAACAGCGCGCGGGCTTCGTTGAGCACCTCCCCGATGGGGCGCGAGACCAGATCGCCGCGCATGCTGGGGATGATGCAGAAGCTGCAGCGGTGGTTGCAGCCCTCGCTGATCTTCAGGTAGGCGAAGTGCCTGGGCGTGAGCTTGATGCCAGCCACGCCACGCGCCTCGGGCACCAGGTCGATGAAGGGGTCGTGGGGCTTGGGCACATGCAGGTGCACGGCGTCCATCACCTCCTGCGTGGCATGGGGGCCGGTGACGGCCAGCACGCTGGGGTGCACGTCCTTCACCAGGTTGCTGCCCGCATCCGCACCCGCTTTGGCGCCCAGGCAACCGGTGACGATCACTTTGCCGTTTTCGGCCAGGGCCTCGCCGATGGTGTCCAGGCTTTCCTTGACGGCGTCGTCGATGAAGCCGCAGGTGTTGACGATGACCAGGTCGGCGCCAGCGAAGGTCTTGCTGGTTTCGTAGCCCTCGGCGCGCAGCTGGGTCAGGATCAGTTCGGAGTCGGTCAAGGCCTTCGGGCACCCAAGGGAGACGAAACCGATCTTGGGGGCGGGGCCGGCGGCCGCTGCGGTGCCGCTGGTGGAGGTGTTTTCGCTGCTCATGGGGCGAGATTGTCCGGCAAATCGGCTGGCGGTGGCGACCAAGGCGCCGGCAACCGGGGTTCAGTGGATTTCAACGCACCCGACAAATGGCCTGTAGCCGGATCCCCCGCCAATGCGCAGAATGGCCAGGGCAGGCTTGCACAGCGGCAAGGGCTGCATCGTGGCGTCCCCATCCTGAAGGAGCTTTCATGTCCAAAGTCCTCGTCCTCTACTACTCCACCTACGGTCACCTCGAAACCATGGCGCAGGCCGTGGCCGAAGGCGCGCGCGCTGCCGGCGCCACCGTCGACATCAAACGCGTGCCGGAAACCGTGCCCGCCGAGATCGCCAAGTCCGCGCATTTCAAGCTGGACCAGGCCGCCCCGGTGGCGACCGTGGCCGAGCTCGAACACTACGACGCCATCATCGTGGGCGCGCCGACGCGCTTTGGCCGCATGCCCGCCCAGATGGCCAGCTTCCTCGACCAGGCCGGCGGCCTGTGGGCCCGCGGCGCCCTCCACGGCAAGGTCGGCGGGGCGTTCACCTCCACGGCCACACAGCACGGCGGGCAGGAAGTCACGCTGTTCTCCATCATCACCAACCTGCTGCACTTCGGCATGACCATCGTGGGCCTGCCCTACAGCCACCAAGGCCAGATGACGCTGGACGAGATCGTCGGCGGCAGCCCCTACGGTGCCACCACCATCGCCGGTGGCCAGGGGCAGCGCCAGCCCAGCGCCATCGAGTTGGAGGGCGCACGCCACCAGGGCCGGCTGATCGCGGAAACCGCCAACAAGCTCTTCCCGGCCTGAGCGCCATGCACCTCCGGGGGCGCCTCGCGGTCTTCCTGACCGCCCTCCTGCTCACGGCCTGCGCAGGGGGCGTCGAGGGCGCGCCGCACAACCGCGGCCAGCCTGACCCGCCGCCCTCTGCATCGCCCTCTGGGTCACCGCCAGCGCCAGCCTCCGCCCTCGACCCTGCCGGCACGCTGGTCGAGAACTCGGTGATGCTGTCGTTTTCCGGGGGCGGCGCCCGCGCGGCCGCCTTCTCCCTGGGCGCCTTGCAAGGCCTGGGCACCCTGCCCAATGGCGAGGGCGGCACCCTGCTGGACCAGGTGCGCTTCATCACCAGCGTGTCGGGTGGCTCCATGACCGCGGCCTACTACGGTCTGCATGGCAAGGCCGGCCTGCCCGAGTTCCGCCGCGTGGCCCTGCTGGGCGACAGCGAGGGCACGCTGCGCACCAGCCTGCTCAACCCCCGCAACATCTGGCGCCTGCTGTCGGGCGGCCTCAACGACCGCAGCACGCTGCCCACCTGGCTTGAGCAGTCGGTGTTCAAGGGCGCCACCTTCGCCCAGATGAGCCGCCAGGGGCGCCCCGTCGTGTGGATCAACGCCACCAACCTGCGCCAGCGCATCGCCTTCCCCTTCCACCAGCGGGCCTTCGACGCGCTGTGCAGCGACCTCTCCAGCGTCCCCGTCTCGGAAGCCGTCGCGGCCTCGATGGCCGTGCCCATCGTCTTCACCCCGGTCGTGCTGGAGAAACACCCCGAGCGCTGCCACGCCCCCTTGCCCGACTGGGTGGACAGCTACGGCCTGGCTTTCGGCGAGTCGATGCTGGCCCACTCCCTGCTGCAGACATTGCAGGACTTCCGCGACCTGAGCACGGGCCGCTACGTCAAGCTCGTCGACGGCGGCCTGAGCGACAACTTCGGCCTCAGCAGCATCCAGCAATCCCACCTGCTGATGGGCACGCCCCATGCGCCCTGGTCGGAGCGCGATGCCATCCGCATCCGCAACCTGCTCTTTGTGGTGGTCGACGGCGGGCAGCAACCCTCGGGCAACTTGAACCAGGACCTGGATGGTCCCAGCGGCGTCGACCTGGCCATGGCCGCCATCGACGCGGCCATCGACACCAATGTGCGCCTGAGCTACGACAGCTTCGTGCAGATGATCCGCCGCTGGCAGGAAGACACCATCCGCTACCGTTGCAAGCTGCCCGACGACGAGCAAGGCCGCATCCGCGCGCAGCAGCCCGGCTGGCGCTGCGACGACGTTCAGTTCACCGTGACCCGGCTGTCCTTCGGCGACCTGGCGCCTGAGCGCGCGCAGGCGCTCAACGCCATCCCCACGCGGCTGAAGCTGCCCGAGCAGGACATTGACGCCCTCATCGCTGCGGGCCACGAGGCCATGGTCCGCAGCCTGGCCGTGCGTTACTTCATGGGCAAGACCCTGGGCGTGACCGACGGTTTCTGGCGCCCGGACGGGGCCATGTCGCCCAATGCGGGTGCCAGGGCGGCAGACGATGCAGCGGGGGACTGACGGCGCACTTTCGGCACAGCACCGTCACTGGCATCGCATGCGGCATGGGCACGGGTGCGCTGTGGGCGCACGCACCGGCATTTTTCGTTGGCGTGTGCATTTTTCAACCAGAAGAGGCATCCGAATCGGCGCCCGGTGCGTAAGGAACATGGCAGTTCTGTTTCAACGCCAAGGAGTCATCCCCATGAACAACATGACCAAAACCTTGATCCTCTCGCTGGCTTTGACCGCGGCCACCGTGCATGCGGAAAACACCGTGAATGTCGGTGGGCAGGCGATGTTTCCCAGCAAGGACATCATCGACAACGCCGTGAACTCGGTTGACCACACCACCCTGGTGGCGGCAGTGAAGGCCGCCGGTCTGGTCGAGACGCTCAAGGGCAAAGGCCCCTTCACCGTCTTTGCCCCGACCAACGCAGCCTTTGCCGCCTTGCCTGCGGGCACGGTGGACGGGCTGCTGAAGCCGGAAAACAAGGCCGCCCTGGCCAAGGTGCTCACCTACCATGTGGTGCCAGGCACGTACGACATGAAAGCGCTGAACGCTGCCATCCAGCAAGGTGGCGGCACGGCCGAACTCAAGACCGCCAGCGGTGGCAAGCTCCGGTTCATGCACAACGGCCCCAGCAACATCCAGATCAAGGACGAGGCGGGCCACGTTGCCAACATCAGCACCTATGACGTGTACCAAAGCAATGGCGTCATCAACGTCGTGGACACCGTGCTGATGCCGAAGTGAGTCTGCTGCCGGGGCATGGCCTTGCTTGCGAAAGCCCGGCCATGCCGCCGAACCACGCCAATCCATCTGCATCCCATGGGTCAAGCATCTTTTTCCAGTGAGCGCCAACAACGGCTTGCCGACCTGCTGTCCCGCGTGGCCCTGGGTGACCGCGTGGCGTTCGAAGCGCTCTACAAGGAGACCTGCGCACACCTGCTGGGCGTGATCCTGCGCATCCAGGCGGACCGCACCCTGGCCGAGGACGTGCTTCAAGAGGCGTACGTCAACATCTGGCGCGCTGCGCCGAGCTTCAACCCGGGCTTGAGCCAGGCAAGCACCTGGCTGGGCAGCGTGGCTCGCAACCGAGCCATCGACAGCTTGCGTCGACGCCAGTCGGAGCCCTCGACCGTCAGCCGTTACCAGTCGGTCGGAGAGGAAGAAGATGAGACCGACCTGCTGGCCCACGTGCCATCGGAGGCGCCGGGACCGATGGACCTGCTGGCACAAGCCAGTGAAGAGCGCGCGCTCAGGAACTGCATGGCGCACCTGAGCGGCGACCAGCAGCGCAGCTTGGCACTGGCCTATTTCGAAGGCCTGACACACGTGGAAGTCGCCGAAAAAATGGGCCAGCCGCTGGGCACGGTGAAGAGCTGGGTGAGGCGCGCCCTGCAAGGTTTGAAAAACTGCCTGGAGCGGGCCTCCTTGGCCATGAACTGAGATGGATTACAGCCGCCCCGACATGGCCGACAGGTTGGCCGCCGAATATGTGCTCGGCACACTGCATGGCCCCGCCCGCAGGCGTTTCGAGTCCTTGCTGCCTGCACACCCCGCCTTGCGTCGGGCCACGACAGACTGGGAGCGGCGCCTGCTCCAGTTGTCCAACGCCGCGCCAGCCGTCCAGCCCTCGGCAGAAGTCTGGGAGAAGGTCCAGCGGCGCCTGTTCGGCGAACGGCAGGCCATCGCCAGCGCTGCGACCGGCCCTGTGCGACATCACCGAACCCGCTGGTGGCAGGGCCTGGCGCTGTGGCAGGGTGCGACGGCACTCGCAACAGCCACGGCGGTCTGGCTGAGCGTGGGTTGGCTGCAGCCCGCCCCGCTCCAGGCGCCGGTGGTGGTCGTGATGTCGGCGCAGGCGGGCCCGGGCACGGACGCCCAGCAACCCGCCTCGTTCGTGGCCAGCGTCAGTGGTGACGGCCGCACCCTGGTCCTCAAGCCCTTGAATGGCGTTCAGACCGTTGCCTTGAACAAGGCCCTGGAGTTGTGGGCCGTGCCCGCCAAGGGGGCACCCCGTTCGCTCGGGGTCGTGTCCCCCACCCAGGCAACGACGGTGGTTCGCGCCCGTTTGCTGACAGACACCGCGGCGTTCGCTGTGAGCGTCGAGCCGCCAGGCGGCTCGCCATCCGGCGCGCCCACCGGGCCCATCATCTCGGTGGGCAACCTGCAGTTGTGAGCCCACCCGGTGAGCCTGTCTCGCCCGGCGCGCGGCCCAGCACGACAACGCAGGCAATGAAGGGGCGGCGGGTGCGCCTTCCTCTCCCCTGGAGGGGGCGATGATCTCCTTGCCCGTCCCAGGATGCGTCGGCATGTGGATCCCGGAGCCACACCCCGCGCCTCACAGCACCACGTTGAAGGCGCGCTCGATGAGCCAGATGGCGGCGATGGACGCGATGGCGACGGACCCGCCCCCCACCGCCAGCCAACGGTACGCCACGCTGTGGCGCAACAGGCAGGCCAGCGGCAGGGCGATGCCCACGATGGCCAGTTGCCCCAGTTCGACGCCGACGTTGAAGCCCAGCAGTGGCGCCACCAGGTCGCCGCCGCTGACAGACAGGTCCTGCAGCGCCCCCGCAAAGCCGAAGCCGTGGACCAGGCCGAAGCCGAACACCACCAGCCAGCGCGGACCGGGGATCCATGGCCACAGATTGTCGAGCGCCGCCAGCAGCACACTGAGTGCGATGAGCGACTCCACCCACTGCGACGGCGGTGCCAGCACACCCATCACCGCCAGCGACAAGGTGACGGAGTGGGCCAGGGTGAAGGCCGTGACCAGCTTGCCCCCTTCGCGCAGGGCCGAGCCCCACCGCGCGCGCGGGGACCAGGCCGCGAGGGGCCTGCGCGACAGCCGCCCCGCAGGCCGGAACCACACTGCCACCAGCACCAGCGTCAGCAGGAACAGGACGTGATCGGCGCCCTGGGCGATGTGGCGCATGCCCTCCCCCACGAAGGCCGCGAAGGTCCGGGGGGCGGGGCCCTCCGGCGAGGTCGGCGCCGCGGTGTCGCTCGCGCCGGCCGCCGGTGTGCTGGCCCATGTCGGAGGTGCGATGCGCCATGGCACCTCTGCTTCGGGCCGCTGCGCGCCCAAGACCAGGAGACCTCCACCTGCGGCCTGCGCCCCACCGCTGTGGCACCAGCGCAAGATGCCCCGGTGCGTGGGATCGGTCACGGCAAACAGACGGTAATCCACCTGCACCGCCTCCGCACCCTCGCCGGTGGGGCACTGGAGCGCCCAGGTCAGGACGGCGTACCGGCCATCCGTGTGGGCCACCAACTGGCCCGGCCCGCTGGCATTCGATGGCGCATCGGGCACGCTCTCGCAAGCACGCTCCCCCACCCTCAAGGCCAGGTGAGGCTGGGCATAGGTCTGGATGTCGCGCCAGCGCCGCCGCACCTCTGCCCAAGTCAGGCGCCCATCGCCGTCATCGTCGAGCGCCAGCTCGCTGTCCAGGTCGCGCAAAGCGATGTCCCAGCGCACGGTGACGCGACCGCCATGCTGCAGGTCGAGCGTGAGGTAACTGTCGCTGGGCTTGTGGGCCCAGGCGCTGGCGGGCCCGAGCAGCCAAGCCAGACACCCCACCACACCCCAGACCAGACGCCTCGCCAGCCGCAGGCACCCTGTGCTGCTCACAGCCAGCCTTTCAGTCGCACGTCCTGCCAGCCCGCCTGGGCGATGAAGGCAATGACGTCGTCGATGAGGTCCTGGCGTCCCAGCCGCTGGGCGGCCTCCAGCAGCAGGCGCGCGTCGGCAGGCTCTTTCTGCACCCGCCAGTTGTCCTGCGCCAGCTTCAGCGCGCGTTGCGGCTGACGCAGCAAGTGCAGCGTGAACCGCGCCTCCTCACGCAGGTGCACCCGGTCACCGCGTTCACGGGCCGCAGCGAAACGGGCCTGCAACGCCCTCACCGCCAGGGCCTGCTCCGGAGCGCGCTTGAGCTGGTAAGCCAAGGCCAGACGCAGCAGCAGCCCATCGTTGCGCTGACGGTCCTTCAGCAGGGCGATCACGCCGTCTGCATCCCCCTGGTCGAGCAGGAAATCAGCGCAGGCCCCCAGGGCGTAAGCGTCCGGACTCAGGGCCATGAGATCCTGGTAGTACAAACGTGCAACCACCGTCTCGCCGCGTCGCTCAGCCAACTCGGCTTGCACGATGCGCACGGCCGGCAGTTGCGCCACCTGGGCCTGGCTGGCCAGTTCATCCAGCGCCTTGGCCGCCTGCGCCTGGCGCGCTCCTGCCGACACACCGCCCAGGGCCGCCTGTTCCTGCTCGCAGACGCGTCCGTGCCAGTCGGCCCCGGCAGCGCGCACGCGGCGACAGGCCTGCAGCGCCTGCCCCGGATGGCCCGTCACACTTTCCACCGACGACAGCAGCAACCAGGCCTGGGCCAGGTCCGGCTGACGTTGCAGCAGCCGGTGCAGATCCGTGCGCGCGCCATCGAAGTCATGGAGGCTTTGCTTCACGGTGGCACGCAGCAGTTGCACCTGGGTCGGCGGGTTGGCCTGCGCCCACCACGGCTGCAGTGCGGCCTGGACCTGCCCCAGCCAGCGCGGGTCGCCATCCCGCCTGGACCAAACCAGGGCCTGCTGCGCCACGCGCAGGGCCAGGTCCAGGTTGTCAGGCTGCCCGCGGGCTTGCTGGCGCAGCGCGCGCCAACGCTGTTCTTCTGCCCCTTCGACGCGGCTGCGCAGCACCTCCACCACCTCGTCGTCGCGCGTCGGGGTGGTGGGGATGGCCGCCAAGGCCGGCGCCATCGCAACGGCAAGGCCCAACCCGGCGCCACACAGTCGGCGCAGGTGCCGGCATGCCCTCCAGCCAGCGTGTGCCACAGCGTTCAGGACGGCTCTGCCGTGTCGTCTGCGGCCAGCACCTGAGGCGCGGCCACAGGCTCCAGGGTGTCCGTCTGGGCGCTGGGCGTGGCGGCCAGTGCAGCGACGTACGCCGTCGCCGCCTGGGCAGACGTGCTGGCCTCGGTGGGCACGAGCGCCGTCACATCGGTGGCGGTCACCGCCGGCCGAGCCGCATCACCACCTCCGCCACAGCCTGCCAGGGACAGCACCAGGGGCGCGCCCCACAGCCAAGGCAGGATGCCGAACAAGTGCTTGTGCATGGTCGCTCTCCTTCAGCGCTGCACCGGGCTGGAGCCGGAGTTGGGCGTGTTCAGGTAGGGGAATCGCTCCAGGAAAGGCACTTGCGCCTGGTCCACCCCATCGTGCACATTGGCGGCATTGGGCAGGGCGCCGTGATCCGCCGACCTGGCCAGCGTCGACAATGCGCCCAGGTTGCACGTCGACGTCAAGGTGCCCACCTTCGGCACGACCACGGCGTTCAAGCCCAGGCCGTTGTGAGAGGTGCTGTCGATCACATCGTTGATGGCACACAGACCGCCGATGGTGGCCACCAGGGCGATGTCCACCACGTCGTCTTTGGGCCGCCGGCCGTTGGGGAAGCCCGCCAGGTCGGTGGCAGCGCCCACCGAACCCGCCGCCAGGATGGCCCCGGCCGCGCCCAAGCGGTTCTGGCTGGCCACCGGCACAGCTGGGATGGCGGTGTTCAGGCGCAGCATCTCCGAAGGCGCGCTGAGGTTGGCGGGCCGGTTCAGGCCGCTGATGCCCGTGAGGAAGGTGGCCACCAGGTCGGTGCGAGGGAAGTTGGTGGGGGCCAAGGCGCTGGCGTCCCCGGCCAGCACCAAGCCCAGCAGGTTGGGCAAGGTCGGGTTGGTCACGTAAGTGGCGAACTGGACGTCGTCCTTCGGCTTGGACGCATTGAAGCGGTCCTTGTCGCGCAGGCCGATGACGACCTCGTTGACCAGCGGGTTGCCCAGCCGGGACACCTGTGTCCATGCGCCACCCTCGGTGCTGGCCGTCTGATGGCCAGCCGAGGGCATGCCATTGAGCAGGCGTGCCTGACGCATGCTGGCCGTGCTCCAGGCCCCGATCACTGGCTCGCTGCCACTGGTCAGGCAGCTTTTGTGCACCTCCAGGGCGATCGCCGTCACGTTCTTGTCCTGGATGGACTTGGCCGCGAAAGCGTTGATGTTGGCTGGGTCCAGGATCTGCGCCGGCGTGGCATTGACCAGATCGAAGATGGGCCCCAGGTTGACGGCAAAGCCCTCCTGGCGCTGCCCCACGAAGACCTTGCCGGGCATGCTGCAGCCGGGGATGGTGATGGTGTGGATGTGACGCTGAGCGTAGGTCTCGTAAGCGCCTGCATTGCCCAGCGTCTTGTCACCGATGTAGTCCACCGGCTTTTCGAACACGGCGCTGCCGCCGGCCTTGGTCACGACCGACACGCCGCCCTTGCGGCGGTCGCCGCGCACCACTTTCACGGAGTAGGTCTCGGCCACGTTGAGGTTGGCGTCGGACACGCTGCCGACCGCCCCCGCCTGCGTCAGCGGGATGGCGACGCTCGCCGTGTTGCCGGGAGGTCCCACGGGGATCTCGATGCCGCGGCCGCTGTTGGCCAGGGCATTGTTGAAGCGCACCTGGAAGGTCAGGTCTTCGATGGCATCGCCGTTGTTGTCGATGTGGATCTCGTACAGCGCGTTCGGGTCCATCTTGAAATAGTTCGGCCCGCCGTAAGCATCCTGCAGCGGCTGGTAGTTCGCGATCAGCGTGACGTAGCCATCGCGGCCCGACTCGTAGCTGTTGAACATGTAGAAGTCGGTGCCATCCACCTTCGGCGAGGTGGTGATGAACGGGGCTTCGCGGTGGCTGGAGGCCAGCACGCCGCCTGCGCTGAGTGAACCGATGGCCAAAGCGATCACGCTCAGTGCGAAACGGCCAAGCGGGTGAAAGGTGTGACGCATGTGCTTCTCCGTCGATGTGGTTGTGTGGTTTGCGCGCGCCTTTCCCCTTACGCAGGGCCTGCACGCGCGGATGCAGGCCGATCGCAAAAAGGCGGGGCGGGGCGGGGAACACGGCGCACGCGCCCCCGCAGGCAACAACCGCAAGCCATGCAAGGGCATCGTGTGTGTGGGGACAATCCCCGGGTTCGCATTTCCCGGAGAAGGACCCATGAGCACCCCCCTGCCCTCGCTTCCCCCAGGCTTTCGGGCCATCGTGGTGGGTGCCAGCGGGGCGCTCGGTGCGGCCTTCACCGAGGCGCTGAGGTCCGACCGGCACTGTGCGCACGTCCTCGCCTTGTCCCGCCAGAGCACACCCGGGGTGGACTTCAACGACATGGACAGCGTGGCACGTGCGGCAGAGACCGCGCGCCAGCACGGTCCCTGTCACCTGCTGGTGGTGGCCACCGGCATGCTGCACGGGGCCAGCGGCCTGCCCGAGAAGCGCCTGACGCAGCTCGACCCCGCCCACATGCAGGCCAGCTTCAACGTCAATGCCATCGGACCGGCCATGGTGCTGGCCCACTTCACGCCCTTGCTTGCGCGGCAAGAGCGCAGCCTGGTGGCGGTGCTCTCGGCCAAGGTGGGCAGCATCTCGGACAACCGCCTGGGTGGCTGGTACAGCTACCGCGCGGCCAAGGCCGCCTTGAACATGCTGGTCAAGACCGCCGCCATCGAGCTGGGCCGCAGCCATCCCCAGGCCGTGCTGGCCGCCTTGCACCCTGGCACGGTCGCATCCCCCCTGTCCGAGCCATTCGGCGATGCACGCACCAAGCGCGCGCCCACACAGGCCGTCGCCGCCCTGCTGCACGTGCTCGATGGGCTGCGCCCCGAGCACAGCGGCCAACTGTGGTCCCACGACGGGCAGCCCCTGCCCTGGTGACCCCACGTGACGATGTCCCCGCCCCACAAGGAGAACCCCACATGCGCATCTTGCTGACCGGAGGAACCGGCCTCATCGGTCGGGCCCTCTGCCGACACTGGCAGCGCCAAGGCCACGAACTCATCGTCTGGAGCCGCCAGGCGGCGCTGGTGCCCAGCCTGTGTTGCGGCGCCCAGGGTGTTGCCTCGCTGCAAGCCCTCTCTGCGGCCACGCCGGTCGACGCGGTGGTGAACCTGGCCGGCGCACCGATTGCCGACCGGCCGTGGACAGCGTCGCGCCGTGAACTGCTTCAGGCCAGCCGGGTGCAACTGACCCACCAGCTGGTGGACTGGATCGGCCGGCAAGCACAACCACCGTCGGTGCTGGTCTCCGGCTCGGCCGTGGGCTGGTACGGGGATGGCGGCGAGCGTGTGCTGGACGAATCCGCCCCGCCTGGACTGCAGGATTTCGGCAGCCGCCTCTGCGTGGCCTGGGAGCAGGCCGCCGAGCGCGCGCGCGACCATGGCCTGCGCGTCGTCCTGGTGCGCACCGCGCCCGTGCTGAGCGCCTCCGGGGGCATGCTGGGCCGTCTGCGCCTGCCCTTCAGCCTGGGCCTGGGCGGGCGGCTGGGCAGCGGCCGGCAATGGATGCCCTGGATCCACCTGGACGACCAGGTGCGGCTGATCGACCACCTGCTTCACCAGCGCACGGCCAGTGGCGCCTACAACGCATGCGCGCCCGAGCCAGTGCGCAACGCCGACTTCACCCAGGCCCTCGCACGCGCACTGCACCGTCCCGCCGTGCTGCCCGCGCCCGCCTGGGCCCTGCGCATGGCCTTGGGCGAGATGTCGGTGTTGCTGCTCGGCGGGCAGCGCACGCAGGCGCGGCGCATCCTGGACAGTGGCTTCAGCTTCCAGCACCCCCGGCTGGAAGACGCGCTGGCCGACTTGCTGGCGGCCTAGCGGCGACATCTGGCCAAGCGGCTGCGTTGCCACAAAAACCCCCACCCCTGCCGCAAAAAGCGGCACCGTTCCCCCTCCCGGCGGCATGCGTGCCCCTTTTCGGGGCGCATGACGCCCTGGCCGACGCTTCGCAAGCGTCGCCTCGCGCCTGCGGACGCGCTTTTCGCGACAGGCATGCCCCGTGAAGTGGCAACGCTGCCGCTTTTTGCGGCAACGCTGCCCCGCCAGGCGGCACCGATGCCACGTCGGAACCCAAGCGATGCGTCAGAAGGCGTGGCGCACCGCACGCCCGGCCCGGCCATGCACAATGCGCCCACCATGTCCCACGCCGCCAGCGCCCCCACCATCCGCGAAGACGAGGTCGAAATCACCGCCGTGCGCGCCCAGGGCGCCGGTGGCCAGAACGTCAACAAGGTGTCCAGCGCCATCCACCTGCGCTTCGACATCCGCGCCTCGTCCCTGCCGGAAGACATCCAGGCGCGCCTGCTGTGCCTCAACGACCGCCGCATCACCGCCAAGGGCGTGGTGGTGCTCAAGGCGCAGACGCACCGCAGCCAGGACATGAACCGCAGCGAGGCCCTGCAACGCCTGCAGGAGTTGGTCGACAGCGTGGCCACCGTGGCCCCGGTGCGCCGCCCCACCCAGCCCACGCGCGCTTCCCAGCGCCGCCGCGTGGAGGCCAAGCGCCAGCGCAGCGAGGTCAAGGCGCTGCGCGGCCGGGTGGACTGAGCCGCCTCAGCCCCCGCAGTTCAGTCGCCGCAAAACAGGAAGCACTTGGGCTTGAGCTTGAGCTGGGCCAGGAAGCCGTCGAAGGTGGCCTGGTCGCGCTGGGCGTAGTGCAGCCTGGGCGCCAGGTAGCGCACCAGCCAGTACTCGCCCTCGTGCACGAAGCCCACCGACTGGCTCACGTACTCCAGGCCCCAGCCGTTGCGGCTGCTGGTGTCCAGGCGGAAGGCGTCGCGGCCGTCGACCTGCACCGCGCGCATGGCCACACGCTCCGTCGTGCCCGGCAGGGGCTTGCCCTGGGCCACGGGGAACAGCGCCAGCACGCCCTTGCCTTCGTCCTTGGTGTAGCGCGCCAGCTCGGGCTCTTCCAGGCGGAACTGCTTGAACTGCAGCGCGGCCAGCTCGGCCGGCAGGGTCTCGGGCGTCACCGGGGTGCCGGCGAAGGCCTCGTCCAGGCGGTGGCGGGTGACGCTGATCTGCTGCAGGAACAGGCCGTCGCGGGTGATGAGCAGCACGTCGCTGTCGGTCGGGGCGCGCTTCCAGTCCTCGGGCAGCATGGCCACGTAGGCGCGCGAGGGGCCCTTGAAGGCCTCCTGCTTGCGCACGTTCTGCCAGGTGGGCGCGCAGGCGCTGCAGGCCAGCACCAGGGTCGTCAGGGCGGTCAGCTGACCGAGGCGGCGTCGAAGGGCAAGCGTCATGGGGCCGGCGGATCAGTGGTCAAGGGGGTCAGGGCGCCTTCGGGGCCGCGGCGATCTTCTCGGCGCGGCGCAGGTACTGGTCGATGAAGCCGCGCTCGTCGTCGGAGGCGGCATGCTCGCGGGCCCGTTGCAGCCACTGGCGGGCATCGGCGGCCTGGCCGCGCTTGAGGGCCTGCAGGCCCAGCAGCTTGAGCATGCGGGCGTTGTCGGGTTGCAGGGCCAGCAGCTCGCGGGCCAGGGCTTCGCCCTTGTCGGTGGACGCGGCATCGGCGCGGGCCACGCAGGCTTCGGCCAGCACGGCCTTGGCCTGCGGCGGCAGGGGCGCCAGCTCGCGCGGGCGCTCGATGTTGCGCATGGTGCGGCCCAGGCGGCCCAGCTCCAGCTCGGTCTCCAGCACGCGCAGGGTCAGGGGCGTCAGGGCCTGGAGGTAGGACTGCGAGGTCGTGGCCACCACCATCACCACCGCCACGCTGGGCTCGTCCGCGTCGGGGGCTGGCTGAGGCTGCGGCTGCGGCTGAAGCGGAGCCTGGGCTTCAGCCTGAGAGGCTGGCGCAGAAGGTGCCTCGGCAAGTGCCTGCGAAGATGCCTGTGACAGCACCTGAGCGTGCGCCTGGGCGGCCTTGAGCCGGCGCGCCAGGCGCTCTTCGTTGGCGTAGAAGGACGAGAACTTCTTTTCGTCGGCCTGGGCCTCGTCCAGCAGGCGCTGCGCCACGCGCTCGAAGGCCTGCACGTTGCCGAAGCGCTGGCGCATGGCTGCCAGGGCGAAGTCATCGGCCTCGCGCTCCAGCGACTCGGAGTAGCCGAACAGCGAGCTTTTCACCATCGCGTCGAAAGCACCGGCCGAGACGCTGCGCACGAAGCTGTCGGCCATGCTGTCCTTGAGCTTGCCCAGCTGGGCCTGGATGAGGGCCTTGCCGCCGGCCACCAGCATGTCCGGCGTGACCTGGAAAGAGGCCAGCGCGCCCATGGTGCCCATGAAGGACGAGGCGTTCATGGCCGACTCGAAGATCACGTTGGCGCCCGCGCCCAGCCGCGCCACATGCACCGAGCGCACGGCGTGGCGCTGCATGACGTGGGCGATCTCGCGGCAGAGGATGACCTGCAGCTCCTCGTCCGAGTCCAGGCGCATCAGCATGCCGGTGCTCAGGATGACGTCGCCATTGGCGCTGGACAGGGCCAGCACGTCGGCGTTGTCGATCACGAAGACGCGCAGGCGCGGCGCCAGCTCCGGCCAGTGGCGGCTGACCGACGCCCGCACCGCGCGCTGGGCGGCCTCCAGGGCCGCGCCGGGGCGGCCACGCACCCACTGGCTGCGCAGGGTGTCGGCCTCGTCCCAGACGCGCTGCTCCAGCTCGTCGTGGGGGCGCAGCTCGGCGGCGTCGGTGAAGGGTTCGTAGAAAAAGGCCTGGGCAGGCAGCGCCACCGCGCCCAGGGCGAGCGCGCACAGCACGGCGCGGGCGAGCACCCGCGTGAACCGGTGGAGCGTCGGCGGGGTCATCGCCGGGATGCCCTGGCCGCCAGCGCGCGGCGGAAGTCGGTCAGCACGGCTTCGCCCATGGCGCGCACGTCGTCGTCGTCGGTCAGGGCCTTGCGCTTGACCATCTCGCTGTCGAACATCAGCACGTGGCCGGTGTGCAGGTCCACCACGCCCAGCGCCACGGCGGCGGGCTGCGAGCTCAGCGACTCGCCGATGGGCAGCACCGAGGCCAGGGTGTCGAGCACCTTGCGCGAGGTGCTGCGCACCTTGTCCTTGCCGACGATGAAGATGGCGGTGTCGGCGCCGTGGGTCTGGGCCAGCTCCTTCAGGCCGGTGCCCAGCGTGTAGTCGAAGTAGCGCGCCTTGGAGGCCCACACGTCGACGGCATCTTCCTTGACCAGCAGGAGCTGCCCCACCATGGTGGCGAACAGGGCGCGGTGCTGCAGCACGTCGTCCTGCTCTTCCTCGGACAGGGCTTCGAAGTCGAGCAGCGTGAAGGCGGTGTCCTGGCCGGCCTTGCCCTCGGCCTTGCGTTCAGCGGCACGTTGGGCCTCCCGCTGCGCCAGCGTGCGGATCTGCCCGGCCAGCACGCGCGAGGCCTGGCGCTCGGCGGCCACGACGCGCTCTTCGGTCTTGCCGAAGGTGACTTCGGTGATGACGAAGTCCGCCGGCACCACCAGCACCTTGCGCGGGCCTTCCTGGCGGGCGCCGGCCAGCTCGGAGCGCACCAGGCCGCGGGGGCCGCAGGCGCTCATCAGCAGGGACAAGGACAGGACGAGGGCAAAGGCATGGCGCATGCCCTCGAAATTAACAAAACTTCATGACGCCCGAGGCCTGTTGCGTCAAGCCGACGCGAGCCAGCCGGCCAGCTCCGCGGCAGACTTCACGCCCAGCTTGCCGAAAACCCGGGCGCGGTGCACCTCCACCGTGCGCACGGCGATGTGCAGCTCGTCGGCGATCACCTTGTTGAGCTTGCCCGCGGCCACGCGCTGCATGACCTCGCGTTCGCGCTCGCTCAGGCTGGCCAGGCGGGCCTGGCGCTCCACGGCGGCGGCGTTGTCGGCCACCGAGGCGGCCTCCACGGCCAGGGCCTGCGCGATGCGGTCGACCAGGGTGTTGTCGCTGTACGGCTTTTCCAGGAAGTCGAAAGCGCCCTTCTTCAAGGCCTCCACGACCATCGGGATGTCGCCGTGCCCGCTCAGGAAGAGCACCGGGTTGCGCAGACCCAGGCCGAGCAGGGCTTCGTGCAACTGCAGCCCGGACATGGGCGCCATGCGCACGTCCAGCACGAACACGCCGCGCACGGGCTGGTGCCGCCCCCCCCAGCGCATCCAGGGCCTCCAGCAGCGCCGGGCCGCTGTCGAAGGCCTGCACGGTCAGCCCGCGCGAGCCCAGCAGGAAGGCCAGGGCATCGCGCACCACGGCTTCGTCATCGACCAGGTAGACCGTCGTCATGTCGTCATCTCCCCTTCGTGGGCCTGCGTCCAGACCGGCAGGTTGAACGAGAACACCGCCCCGCCCCCCGGCGCATCCTGGGCGTCCAGCGCGCCGTAGTGCAGCTCGACGATGGAGCGGCAGATGGCCAGGCCCATGCCCATGCCCTCGCTCTTGGTGGTGAAGAAGGGCTCGCACAGGGTGTCGACCGTCTGGCCGCCCAGGCCCGGCCCGTTGTCGCGCACCGTCACGCGCACGAAGCCCGGCGCGCCCGCCGCCACCGTGAGCCAGACCCGCCGCGGTTGCGGCTGGCCGGACAGGGCCTCGCAGGCGTTGCGCACCAGGTTGGCCACCACCTGCTCGATGAGCACGACGTCGGCGAGGACCTGCGGCACGGGGGCGTCGGGGGCGTCCGGCACGTGGACGATCTCGACCTGGTGGCGCTCGATGTCGCGCTTGAGCAGGTTCAGGGCCGAGGCGATGACGGTGTGCACGTCGCAGCGCTCGCGCTGGGGCTCGCGGCGGGTGAGGAAGTCGCGGATGCGCTTGACGATGCGGGCGGCCGCCCCGGCCTGTTCGCCCTGGCGCTGCAGGGCCTTGAGCACGGGCTCGGGCACGTCGCCCCGCCCCGACAGGGCATTGAGCACGCCGGCGTTGTAGCTGGCGATCGCCGACAGGGGCTGGTTGAGCTCGTGCGCCAGCGTCGAGGCCACCTCGCCCAGCATGGTCAGGCGGGCATGGTGGGCCATGGCCTCCATCTGGCGGCGTTCGCGCTCTTCGAGGTGCTTGCGCTCGGTGATGTCCACCACCGAGGCCATCCAGCCGATCTGCACGCCCTGGGCATCGACCAGCGGCGCCTCGTAGACCATGACCTCGACGATGCGGCCGTCGCGGTGCTGCCAGCGCGACTCGTAGCCGCCCCGCGGCGCCTTGCCGGCCATGTTGCGCAGGTGGCGCGTCATGCTCTGGTCCAGCTCCTCGGGCACCCAGTAGGGCATGGGGGGCAGCAGGCCCACCAGCTCCTCGGGCTGGCGGCCCACCATGTCGGCCATGGTCTTGTTGACGTAGACCAGGCGGCCTTCGAGGTCGCGCGCCCGGATGCCCACGGCCAGCGAGTCCTCCATGGCGGTGCGCCAGGCCGCTTCGGTGCGCCAGGCCTCCTCGGCGCGCGACACGCTGCGCATCTGCCTGCGCAGCATCACCGAGGCCAGGGCGATCAGGCCCAGGAAGCCGCCCATCAAGGCCATCGGCAAGGTGCGCCACCAGGGGGTGACGCGGTCGCGCGCGGCCAGCTCCAGCCAGGCATTGGGCAAGGTCGGCCCCAGGCCCACGCGGTACCAGGCCTGGCGCGGGTCGCGCTGCCCCTCGACGGTCGCGGCGATCACCGCGTCGGCGTCGTCCACCAGGCGGATGTCGTACTTGCTGGCCAGCCACCAGGGCACCTTCTGGCGCAGCAGGCCCGCGGCCGAGTAGCGCGCCACCAGCAGCCCGGCCGGGTGCTCGCCCTGGCCGTGCAGCGACACCGACAGGTGCCCGGCCAGCCCGCCGTCGTCGCCGATGCGGCGGGCCAGGTCGTTGGCCGGCAGGCTGGCGTCGGGCAGGTGAGCCATGATGCGCCCGGCCTCGCCCAGCCAGGTCACGCTGACCCAGAACCGCCGCAGCCCGTCGAGCACCAGCGGGTGGGCGGCGAACTGCGCCGGCTGCACCCTGCCCGCGTCGATGGCATCGGCCAGCAGGCGCAGGCTGGTCAGCTCGCCGTCGAGCCGGTGGGTGAGCTGGGCCTCCAGCGACAGCGCATCGGAGATCATCGCCGCGCGCTGCACCTCCAGGTCGTTGAGCTCCTGGACACGCAGCCAGTACATCACCCCCAGCACCACCAGCAGCGACAGCACCAGCGGCCAGGCCCACAGCGTGCGCAAGGCACCGAAGCGCGAGCCGAACAGGCGCAACCGGGGCTGCGGCGGCACCGACAAGGCGGGACGGGGCGGAACGCTGACGCGGGGGTTCACGGCTTGGAGAGAGGTCTGGAGGGCGGGTTCGGGATGGAGGCGGGGCCGACCCAGGGTAAACACGCGGCCGAAGCCGTTTCAGTGTAGGCCGATCGCTGCACCCCAGGGCCTTCCAGCGCGCGGAATGTGGATCCCCACAATGGCCCCACAGGCCGGCCCCGGCAAAGAATCTTCACATCCCCACACAACGGAGACCGTCCCATGTCCTTCACGCAGAGCCCCCGTTCCGTTCGCCGCAACCTGCTGGCCCTCACGGCCACCGCCGTCGCCACGCTGGCGCTGGCACCGGCCGCCTTTGCCCAGAGCCCCATCGTGATCAAGTTCAGCCACGTGGTGGCCATCGACACGCCCAAGGGCAAGGCCGCCGAGTTCTTCGCCAAGCGCGCCGGCGAACTCACCAAGGGCAAGGTCAAGGTCGAGGTCTACCCCAACAGCCAGCTCTACAAGGACAAGGAAGAGATGGAAGCCCTGCAGCTGGGCTCCGTGCAGATGCTGGCGCCCTCGCTGTCCAAGTTCGCGCCGCTGGGCGTGAAGGAGTTCGAGGCCTTCGATCTGCCCTTCATCTTCGACGACTACACCGACCTGCACGCCGTCACGCAAGGGGCCGTGGGCGCCAAGCTGCTCAAGAAGCTGGAGTCGCGCGGCATCACCGGCCTGGCCTTCTGGGACAACGGCTTCAAGGTGATGTCGGCCAACAAGCCGCTGAAAACGCCTGAGGACTACAAGGGCCTGAAGATGCGCATCCAGTCCTCCAAGGTGCTGGACGCCCAGATGCGCTCGGTCGGCGCCCTGCCCCAGGTGCTGGCCTTCTCCGAAACCTACCAGGCCCTGCAGACCGGCGTGGTCGATGGCACCGAGAACCCGCCCTCCAACCTCTACACCCAGAAGATGCACGAGGTGCAGAAGCACCTGAGCATCACCAACCACGGCTACCTGGGCTACGCGGTGGTGGTCAACAAGAAGTTCTGGGACGGCCTGCCCGCCGACATCCGCGCCGCGCTGACCAAGGCCATGGCCGAGTCCACCCAGGTCGCCAACGACGTGGCCAAGAAGGACAACGAGGACGCGCTGGAGAAGGTCAAGGCCTCGGGCAAGACCGTGATCTACAAGCCCACCATCGGTGAGCGCTTCCTGCTCAAGAAGGCCATGGTGCCGGTGCACAAGCAGATGTCCTCGCGCATCGGCCAGGAAACGCTGGACGAAATCTACAAGGTCACGAGCTTCGACCCCACCAAGATGTGACGGCACCGCCCGCCCACGCCCTGCCGTGGGCCTTCGCTCACTTCCTCCCACCTCATCCAAGGAGAGCCCCATGAAATGGCTCGATCACCTGGAAGAGTGGCTGATCGCGTCCTTCATGGGCGCGGCCACCCTCATCATCTTCGTCTCGGTGCTGCACCGCTACCTGGTCGGCTTCGACACCCCCCTGCAGAACTGGCTGCTGAGCCTGGACCTCGCCTGGGCCCAGGAAGCCACCATCTACCTGTTCGTCTGGATGGCCAAATTCGGCGCGGCCTATGGCGTGCGCACCGGCATCCACGTCGGCGTGGACGTGCTCATCAACCAGCTGGCGCCGCACAACCGCAAGAAGTTCGTGCTGTTCGGCCTGCTGGCAGGTGCGCTGTTCACCGGCGCCATCGCCACCATGGGCGCGCGCTTCGTGTGGCACAACGGCGCGGACTACGCCTTCCACCACGCCCTCGGTCTGGACGTGAGCGCCTTGATCGAAGGCCCCATCACGCCCGACCTGGAGTGGCCCACCTGGGTCATCTACCTGGCGATCCCGCTGGGCTCCTCGCTGATGTGCTTCCGCTTCCTGCAGGTGGCCTGGAACTTCCTGCGCACGGGTGAATTGCCCCACCACGACCACGGCCACGTCGAGGGCCTGGACGAAGAACAAGACGCCGCACCCCAGGCGGGCAAGGCCTGAAAGGACACCCCATGAGCGGAATCATCATCTTCACCCTGCTGCTGGTGCTCATGCTCACCGGCATGCCGATCTCCATCTCGCTGGGCCTCACGGTGCTCACCTTCATCTTCGGGTTCACGGACGTGCCCGTCGAGTCGGTGGCGCTCAAGCTGTTCACCGGCATCGAGAAGTTCGAGATCATGGCGATCCCCTTCTTCATCCTGGCCGGCAACTTCCTGACGCACGGCGGCGTGGCCAAGCGCATGATCAACTTCGCCACCAGCATGGTCGGCCACTGGCACGGTGGCCTGGGGCTGGCCGGGGTGATGGCCTGTGCGCTGTTCGCGGCGGTGTCGGGCTCCTCGCCGGCCACCGTGGTGGCCATCGGCTCGATCCTGCTGCCGGCCATGGTCAAGGCGGGCTTCCCGAACAAGTTCGGCGCCGGCATCATCACCACCTCGGGCGCCCTGGGCATCCTGATCCCGCCGTCCATCGTGATGGTGATGTACTCGGTCTCCACCAACACCTCGGTGGGCGCGCTGTTCATGGCCGGCGTGGTGCCGGGCCTGCTGCTGGCCTTCCTGCTGGGCTTCACGGCCTGGTGGCGCGCCCGCAAGTTCGGCTACCCGCGCATGCCCAAGGCCACGATGGCCCAGCGGTTCAAAGCGCTGCGTGAATCGATCTGGGGCCTGCTGCTCATCGTCATCGTGATGGGCGGCATCTACACCGGCCTGTTCACCCCGACCGAAGCCGCCGCCATGAGCGCCGTCTACGCCTTCGTCATCGCCGTCTTCGTCTACAAGGACATGCGCATCAAGGACGTGCCGCGCGTGCTGCTGGGCTCGGCCAACATGAGCGCGATGCTGCTCTACATCATCACCAACGCGGTGCTGTTCAGCTTCGTGCTGGCCAACGAGAACATCCCGCAGGCGCTGGCCGACTGGCTGGTGGGCATGGGCCTGGGGCCGATCGCCTTCCTGCTGGTGGTCAACATCCTGCTGCTGGTGGCCGGCAACTTCATGGAGCCCTCGTCCATCGTGCTGATCATGGCGCCCATCCTGTTCCCGGTGGCCATGAAGCTGGGCATCGACCCGGTGCACTTCGGCATCCTGATCGTGGTGAACATGGAGGTCGGCATGTGCCACCCGCCGGTGGGCCTGAACCTGTACGTGGCCTCGGGCATCACGAAGATGGGCATCACCGAGTTGACGGTGGCCGTGTGGCCGTGGCTGCTGACCATGCTGGGCTTCCTGGTGCTGGTGACCTACTACCCGCCGCTGTCGCTGTGGCTGCCGAACCTGCTGATGAAGTGAGGCGCGCCTTCACCTCCCTGCAAAGCCACCTCCGGGTGGCTTTTTTCATGGTGCAAGGGCCCGGGCGCGGCCGCTCGCCCACACCATGTCACGAAGCTGACACGAAGCGGCCTCGCTGCGTTACACTGCGCGCTTGTCAGGAGAGCGTCGGCTCGCACCATGTCCCCATGGACTGCGATGGCCGGCCGCCGAAGGCGCAGGGTGCGGTTCAACCCCATCCGAACGCTCAGGCAAAAGGACTGGCAAACACAGCCGCTCAAGCGGCCGTGATCCTCACTGGAGAGAGCCTGGAGGCGCCAGCGGCATCAGCCCGCCGCGCGAGCCGGGCCACCGAAGGGGCAAGCCTCCAACGCGGCGTCACACACGCGGCGAGGGGCCAATCTCTCAGGTAAAGCGGACAGCGAGGGCAAGCGGAAGTTCGTCAGGTTTCACGCCCCGTGGGTTCAGGCCCGCGAGCGCGAAGGCTGTCTGAACCGATCTTCACCCTGCCCTCCCGGCCTGAGAGCCGGCCATCGCCATGTCCGACCACGCCACGCCCCTGCTGACCACCCCGCTGCACGCCCTGCACATCGAACTCGGCGCCAAGATGGTGCCCTTCGGGGGCTACGACATGCCCGTGCAGTACGCCACGGGCATCCTCGCCGAGCACCGCCACACCCGCGCCGCCGCCGGCCTGTTCGACGTCTCGCACATGGGCCAGGTGCTGCTCAAGGGCGCGGACGCCGCGGCCGCCCTGGAGACCCTGGTGCCGGTGGACATCGTCGACCTCGCGCCCTTCAAGCAGCGCTACGCCTTGTTCACCAACGCCCAGGGCGGCATCCTCGACGACCTGATGGTCACGCGCCGCGCCGATGACCTCTTCGTCGTGGTCAACGCCGCCTGCAAGGCCCAGGACATCGCCCACCTGCAACAGCACCTCGGCGGCCGCTGCACCGTGCAGCCCCTGCCCGAACAGGCCCTGCTGGCCCTGCAAGGCCCTCAGGCCGTGACCGCGCTGGCCCGCCTCAACCCCGAGGTGCAAAAGCTGGTGTTCATGACCGGCGGCCACTTCGCGCTGGACGGCATCGACTGCTTCGTGACCCGCTCCGGCTACACCGGCGAAGACGGCTTCGAGATCTCCGTGCCCGCCGCCCAGGCCGAGCAACTGGCCCGCGCCCTGCTGGCCCAGCCCGAGGTCAAGCCCATCGGCCTGGGTGCGCGCGACACCCTGCGCCTGGAAGCCGGCCTGTGCCTCTACGGCCACGACATCGACACCGAGACCACGCCCGTGGAGGGCGCGCTGACCTGGGCGATCCAGAAGGTGCGCCGCGCCGGGGGAGCGCGTGCCGGTGGCTACCCCGGAGCCGAGGTCATCGACGCACAACTGGCGCAAGGTGGCGCGTCCCGCAAGCGCGTCGGCCTGATCAGCACCGAGCGCATGCCCGTGCGCGAAGGCGCCCAGGTGGTCAACGCCGCGGGCGAGGCCATCGGCCGCGTCACCAGCGGCTCGCTGGGCCCCAGCATCAACCAGCCCGTGGCCCTGGCCTATGTCGATGCCGCCCACGCCGCGCTGGGCACCGGGGTGTTCGCGCTGGTGCGCGACAAGCGCGTGGCCATGACCGTCACCGCCCTGCCCTTCGTGCCCAACCGCTACCACCGCGGCTGAGCTGCCCAACCGCCGGACCGCTGAGCGAGAATCACGCCCGTTCGGCTCCATCGAATCCCAAGCATCCCAACTTTCCAAGGACGTTCACCATGACCATCAAGTACACGCCCGACCACGAATGGCTGCAGATCGAAGCTGACGGCACCGCCACCGTCGGCATCACCCACCACGCACAAGACGCCCTGGGCGACGTGGTCTTCGTGGACCTGCCCGCCGTGGGCGCCACCCTGGCCGCCAAGGACGTGGCCGGCGTGGTCGAGTCCGTCAAGGCCGCCGCCGACGTCTACATGCCCGTCAACGGCGAGATCGTGGCCGTCAACGAAGCCCTGCGCGACGACCCGGCCCTGGCCAACACCGACCCCACCGGCACGGGCTGGTTCTTCAAGGTCAAGCTGTCCAACCCGGCCGAGCTCGATGCCCTGCTGGACAAGACCGCCTACGACGACCTGCTGAAGAACGCCTGAGCGCTGCGCTGACGCAGCCCCCGCGGGTGCGGCCCTGAGCCCGTCGCACCTGCCGCTCCTTCGCCCTGCCTGCCCCCCGCCTTGATGCCGAACGCCATGACCCACGCCGCCCTGACCTCCCTGGCCCCGCTGTCCCAGCTGGAAAACGCGACCGAATTCCACGCCCGCCACCTGGGCCCCTGGGAGGCCGAACAGGCGCACATGCTCAGCGTCATCGGCGTGGCCTCGCGCGAAGCGCTGATGCAGGCCATCGTGCCCGACAGCATCCGCCGCAATGCGCCGATGGACCTGCCCGCCCCGCTGACCGAAGCCCAGGCCCTGGCCGAGCTCAAGGCCATCGCCCAGGGCAACCGCCTGATGCGCAACTGCATCGGCCAGGGCTATTACGGCACGCTCATCCCCGGCGTCATCCTGCGCAACATCCTGGAGAACCCCGCCTGGTACACGGCCTACACGCCCTACCAGGCCGAGATCTCGCAAGGCCGCATGGAGGCCCTGGTCAACTTCCAGACCATGGTCACCGACCTGACCGGCATGGCGATCGCCAACGCCTCCATGCTGGACGAAGCCACCGCCGCCGCCGAGGCCATGACCCTGGCCGCCCGCGTGGGCAAGTCCAGGTCGCAGCGTTTCGTGGTCTGCCACGACGTCTTCCCGCAGACGCTGGAAGTGGTGCAGACCCGCGCCAAGCCGCTGGGCATCACCGTCGATGTGGTCCATGCCGCGCAGCTGGCCGAACACCTGCAAACCAACGACTGCTTCGCCGCGCTGATGCAGTACCCCGGCGTCAACGGCCAGGTGCGTGAGCTGCAGCCGCTGATCGACGCGCTGCACGCCAAGGGTGCCCTGGCCATCGTCGCGGCCGACCTGCTGGCCCTGACCCTGCTGAAGTCGCCCGGCGAACTCGGCGCCGACATCGCCTGCGGCACCACCCAGCGCTTCGGCATGCCCATGGGCAATGGCGGCCCCCACGCCGCCTACCTGGCCACCAAGGACGAGTTCAAGCGCTCCCTGCCCGGCCGCCTGGTGGGCGTCAGCGTGGACAGCCACGGCAACCCGGCCTACCGCCTGGCCCTGCAGACCCGCGAGCAGCACATCCGCCGCGAAAAGGCCACCTCCAACATCTGCACGGCCCAGGTGCTGCCGGCGGTCATCGCCAGCATGTACGCCGTCTACCACGGCCCCGAGGGCCTCAAGCGCATCGCCCAGCGCGTGACCGCTTACGCCAGCATCCTGGCCGCGGGCCTGAAGCAGCTGGGTTGCCAGACCGTGCACAGCACCTGGTTCGACACCGTGCAGGTGCTCTGCGGTGACACCGCCGGCCGCGATGCCGTGCTGGCTGCCGCCGTGGCCCGTGGCATCAACCTGCGCCTGGCCAGCGAGGACAGCGTGAGCGTCTCCCTGGACGAAACCACCACCCGTGCCGACCTGGCCGACCTGCTGGCCGTGTTCGCCCAGGCCCTGGCACAAGGCAAGCCGGTGCCCGCGGTGGACACCTTGGCCGCCAGCGCCACCCTCGGTCTGCCCGAGGGCCTGCGCCGCACCAGCGCCTTCCTGACCCACCCGGTCTTCAACACCCACCACTCCGAGACGGAGATGCTGCGCTACATCCGCGCCCTGTCCGACAAGGACCTGGCGCTGGACCGCAGCATGATCCCGCTGGGCTCGTGCACCATGAAGCTCAACGCGACCAGCGAGATGATCCCCATCACCTGGCCGGAGTTCGCCCACATCCACCCGTTCGCGCCGCGTGAGCAGCTCAAGGGCTACGAGCAGCTCAATGAGCAGCTGTGCGCCTGGCTGTCCCAGGCCACGGGCTACGCCGGCATCAGCCTGCAGCCCAATGCCGGATCGCAAGGCGAGTACGCCGGCCTGCTGGCCATCCAGGCCTGGCACGCGTCCCGCGGCGACACCCACCGCAACATCTGCCTGATCCCCGAAAGCGCCCACGGCACCAACCCGGCCAGCGCCCAGATGGTCGGCATGAAAGTGGTGGTCACCCAGTGCGACGCCCAGGGCAACGTGGACCTGGACGACCTGCGCGCCAAGTGCGAGCAGCACAGCGCCAACCTGGCCGCGGTGATGATCACCTACCCGTCCACCTACGGCGTCTTCGAGACCCGCGTCACCGAGCTCTGCGCCCTGGTGCACCAGCACGGCGGCCGCGTCTACGTGGACGGCGCCAACATGAACGCCCTGGTCGGCCTGGCCGCACCGGGCCAGTTCGGCGGCGATGTCAGCCACCTCAACCTGCACAAGACCTTCTGCATCCCCCACGGCGGTGGCGGCCCCGGCGTCGGCCCCGTCTGCGTGGTCGAAGACCTCGTGCCCTTCCTGCCCGCACACCGCTCGGCCGGCATCGGCAGCGCGTCGCAAGTGGGCGCCGTGTCGGCCGCACCGCTGGGCAACGCCGCCGTGCTGCCCATCAGCTGGATGTACGTCCGCATGATGGGTGCCGAGGGCCTGAAGGCCGCCACCGAAGTGGCCATCCTCAACGCCAACTACGTGGCCGCCCGCCTGGCCGACCACTACGACATCCACTTCAGCGGTGGCAGCAGCACCGTCAAGGGCGGCGGCGTGGCCCACGAGTGCATCCTCGACCTGCGCCCCCTGAAGGACAGCAGCGGCGTCTCCGCCGAAGACGTGGCCAAGCGCCTCATCGACTACGGCTTCCACGCACCCACGCTGAGCTTCCCCGTGGCCGGCACCCTCATGGTCGAGCCCACCGAGAGCGAATCCCAGTTCGAACTGGACCGCTTCTGCGACGCCATGATCGCCATCCGCGAGGAAATCCGCGCCGTCGAGCAAGGCCGCCTGCCGCAGGACGACAACCCGCTGAAGAACGCGCCGCACACCGCTGCCAGCCTGCTGGCCACCGAGTGGACGCACGCCTACAGCCGCGAGGCCGCCGCCTACCCTGTGGCCAGCCTGAAGCTCAACAAGTACTGGTCGCCGGTGGGCCGCGTGGACAACGTGCACGGCGACCGCAACCTGTTCTGCTCCTGCCTGCCGGTCGAAGCCTGGCGCTGACCTGGCCGCCAAGCGCGAAAAACTGCCCGCCCGCAGGAATTTCAGATATCCTCATCTTGTACAGGGGTTATTTCCTGTGCTGAACTGATCTGCGTTGTCGGTCGGGCTCAGCCATCCAGGCGCCAGCCGTGCGGAGTGGACATCGGGCCTCGTTCTTCACGTCTCGGCCAGGCACTTGCCGCCTGGCCGTTTGCGGGAGGCTGCATGGGCTCAGCAGGTGCGCAAGACCCCCAGAGCGGACGGCTGCTGCCGTCGGCGCAGGGCATGGCCCTGGCCTTGAGCGCGGCGCGCGCGGGCCTGTGGGAGTGGGACGTGGCCAGCCACCGCAACCGCTGGTCCGACGAGGTCTGGGGCCTCTACGGCCTCGATCGCACCACGCACACGCCCAGCTTCGAAAACTGGCAACTCAGCGTCCATCCCGACGACCGGGAGCGCGCCACCCGCAGCGCGATGCAGGCCGCCGGCCGGGGCCTGCCCTTCGAGCTCGAATGGCGCACCAACCCGCAGTTCGGCCCGGTGCGCTGGATCCTCAGCCGCGGCCAACCTGCCGGGCCTCAGAGCCCGCTGGCCCAGACCTTCGTCGGCATCGTGATGGACATCACGCAGCGCAAGCGGTCCGAGCAGGCGCTGCAGGACCTCAACAACGCGCTGGCCGAGCGCGTGCACGAGCGCACCCAGGCCCTCGATGACCAGCAAAGGCTGCTGCAGACCATCCTCGATGGCGTGCCAGGCCTGGTCGGCTACTGGGACAAGCGCCTGCACAACCGCTTCGCCAACCGTTCCTACCTGGAGTGGTTCGGCGTCTCGGCCGAAGACATCCGCGGCCACCACGTCCGGGATGTGCTGGGCCCCGATCTCTACGCGCTCAACCGCCCCCTCATGGACGCGGCCCTGCGCGGCGAACGCCAGCGCTTCATGCGCGACATCCCCGTGCCCGGCCAGCCCGGCAAGGTGCGCATCAGCGAGACCCACTACCTGCCCGACATCGACCATGGCGAGGTCCGCGGCTTCCTCGTCATGGTCTTCGACGTCACCCAGGTGACGCTGGCCGAACGCCAGGCCCGTGCGGCCAGCGAGGCCAAATCGGAGTTCCTGGCCAACATCAGCCACGAGTTGCGCACGCCCCTGAACGCCATGTTCGGCCTGGCCCAGATCGGCGCCCGCGACACCGCCGGCACCCCCAGCGCGCGCACCTTCCAGCAAATCCTGAGCTCGGGCCAGCACCTGCTGGAGCTGATCAACGACGTGCTCGATTTCTCCAAGATCGAAGCCGGCAAAATGCAACTGCAGGCCAACCCCATGCGGATCGCTCAGGTGCTCGAACACGTCGTGGCCATGACCGCCCTGCGGGCCGAAGCCAAGGGCCTGCACCTGCTGCTGACGGAAAGCCCGCGGGTGCCCCAGGGCGCGGTGGGCGACGCCACCCGGCTGGCGCAGATCCTGGTGAACCTGGTGGCCAATGCCATCAAGTTCACCGAACAAGGCGAGGTCTGCATCTGCCTGGACTTCCTGGACGGCGAACTCGTGGTCGAGGTGCGCGACACCGGCATCGGCATCGATCCGCGCCAGATCGGACAGCTCTTCCAGCCCTTCGTGCAAGCCACCGGCGGTGCGCGACGCCAGGGCGGCACGGGCCTGGGCCTGGCCATCTGCAAACGCCTGGCGCAACTCATGCACGGGCGCATCGACGTGCGCAGCACGCCTGGGCAAGGCAGCTGCTTCACGGTGCATGTGCCGCTGAACCAGGCCGAGTCCGCGGACTTCCGCAGCCTGGGCAAGGTGTGGCTGATCGGCTTTCCGCCGGCCAGGCAGGCCCGGCTGCAGCAGTCCCTGGCCGCCCGCCACTGTCCCTCGCAGACCTCGGACGCCCTGCCCGCCCGCCTGGGCCCCGGGGACGTGCTGGTCGTCCACGAACTGCTCTTGCCCCACCTCGACACCGACCGCATCAACCGCTGGCTCGACGAGGGACGGCACGTGCTCATCTCGGTGCGCGTGGCGCCGTCCACCCCGCTGTGCCCCTCCGGCGTGCGGCTGCACGAGCACGCGGCCATCGTGGCCGGCCCGCTCAGCCCCTTGCGGCTGCTCAACGCCTTGCAGCACCCGCCGACCCGCAGCAAGGGCTCGACCCGCCACAGGCTGCCCGGCCTGCGCATCCTGGCCGCCGAGGACAACCCGGTGAACCGCCTCATCCTGGCCGAGATGCTCGAAGGCGAAGGCGCCCAGGTGCAGTTCGCCTTCGACGGCGCCCAGGCCGTCGCACTGGCCCGCAAGCTGGGCACCGACGCCATCGACATCGTGCTGTGCGACATCCAGATGCCCGTGATGGATGGCTACGAGGCCACCCGCGAGTTGCTGCGCCTGGACCCGCAGCTGCCCATCGTCGGTCTGACCGCCCATGCCTTCAGCCAGGCGCGGCAGCAGGCCGAGGACGTCGGCATGCGCGAGTACGTGACCAAGCCCTATCTGCTGGATACACTCGTCGAAGTCATCCGCCGGCACTCCCGCCGGCCGGCCGACACCGAGAACGACACACAGACACACACCATGCCAGGGACACTGCCCGAGCCGGACTCCGACTGGGACGCCATGCGTCGCCATTTCCAGGGACAAACCGCCCTGTTCGACCGCCTGGTCGACGTGGCGCTGCAGTCATTGCCCGGTGTGCTCGCCGAGCTGGACCGCGCCCGCGCCCTGGGTGACATCGCCGCCCTGGCCAAGATCGCCCACGAAATCAAGGGCACCGCCCTCAACCTGCGCGCGCCCAACCTGGCACGCCTGGGCGCGGCCACCCAGGACCAGGCGCGCCAGCAACTCCCGGGCAGCCAGGCCAGCGCCGACGAGCTCTCGGCCTGCCTGAGCCAGTTCCTGGACGCGCTGCGCGACCACGCCCACCCCGGACCGGGCGACACCCTGCCCGGCGGGCTCGACGTCCTGGGCTCAGTAAATCAGCCGGTCCGGCCGGATGTCGCGCAGGATGGTCGTGGCGATCTCCTCAATCGACTTGTGCGTCGATGACAGCCAGGCGATGCCCTCGCGGCGCATCATGGCCTCGGCGGAGCTGACCTCGGCGCGGCAGTTCTCCAGGCTGGCGTAGCGGCTGTTGGGGCGGCGCTCATTGCGGATCTGGCTGAGGCGCTCGGCGTCGATCGTCAGGCCGAAGCACTTCTTCTTGTAGGGCTTGAGCATCGAGGGCAGGAAGCCGCGGTCGAAGTCCTCCGGGATCAGCGGCACGTTCGCCGCCTTGATGCCATGCTGCATCGCCAGGTACAGCGAGGTCGGCGTCTTGCCGCTGCGGCTGACGCCCACCAGCACCACATCGGCCGATTCCAGATTGCGGGAAGACTGGCCATCGTCATGCTCCAGCGCGAAGTGGATGGCGTCGATGCGGTTGTTGTACTCGCGGTCCACGCTGGGGTCGCTGAAGCGGCCCACCCGGTGGTTGGACTTCATGTTGAACTCTTCTTCCAGTGGCTCCACGAAGGTCTTGATCACGTCGAAGACCTTGCCCTGGCAGGCTTTCAGGATGTCCAGCACCTCGTCATTGGCCAGGGTGGTGAACACGATGGCCTTCTTGCCCTCGCGCTCGCAGGCGGCGTTGATCTCACGCACCACCTGGAACGCCTTGTCGACCGTGTCGATGAAGGGGCGGCGGATGTGCCGCGGCTTGATGGCGAACTGCGCCAGGATGGAGTTGCCCATGGTTTCGGCGGTGATGCCCGTGCCATCGGAGACGAAAAAGACGCTGCGATCAGACATGAAGGATGTGGTGAGAGGTGGACGACGCTGTGCGGTGTTCACGCCACACCCTCCATGTGACGGGTGGATTGCGGCGGGAATCAAACCGGATCATAGGCCTGACCCTACAATCCACTCAACTGCAGTCCGCGAAGGCCGTGTCCCGGCTGCCTGGCTCCCAGAACAATCAGAACATCGCCAGGCGGCGCGCGCCCATCCAGGCCCCCCGGACGCCCAAGGTTTTTTTCACCATCCTGGAGCTTTTGTATGTCTGAACGCTTTGAGCCGACCGCCCTGGTCGTGCCCTTCGAGCAACTGCGCATGTCCGACGTGGAAGTCGTCGGCGGCAAGAACGCCTCGCTGGGCGAGATGATCTCCCAGCTGCCCACCGGCCCTGACGGCGTGCGCGTGCCCACCGGCTTCGCCACCACCGCCCACGCCTTCCGCGAATTCCTCAAGCACGACGGCCTGGCCGACCGCATCAGCCAGCGCCTGGCCACGCTGGACACCGAAGACGTGCGCGCCCTGGCCCAGGCCGGCGCCGAAATCCGTGGCTGGGTCGAAGCCCAGCCCTTCCCCGCCGACCTGGAGCAGGCCATCCGCGGCGCCTTCGCCACGCTGGCCGGCAGCAACCTGCAGGCCTCGTTCGCCGTGCGCTCCTCGGCCACCGCCGAAGACCTGCCCGACGCCTCGTTCGCCGGCCAGCAGGAAACCTTCCTGAACGTGGTGGGCATCGAAGACGTCCTGCACAAGATGAAGGAAGTGTTCGCCTCGCTCTACAACGACCGCGCCATCTCCTACCGCGTCCACAAGGGCTTCGCCCACGACGTCGTGGCGCTGTCGGCCGGCGTGCAACGCATGGTGCGCTCCGACCTCGGCGCCGCCGGCGTGATGTTCACCATCGACACCGAATCCGGCTTCTCCGACGTCGTCTTCATCACCTCCAGCTACGGCCTGGGCGAAACCGTCGTGCAAGGCGCGGTCAACCCCGACGAGTTCTACGTGCACAAGCCCGCCCTCAAGGCCGGCAAGCAGGCCGTCATCCGCCGCAACCTGGGCTCCAAGCTGATCAAGATGGAGTTCGCCAGCGCCGAGGAAAAGGCCGCCAGCGGCAAGCTGGTGCGCACCGTGGACACCACCGTCGAGGCCCGCAACCGCTACAGCCTGACCAACGAGGACGTGACCGAGCTCGCCCGCTACGCCATGATCATCGAGCAGCACTACGGCCGCCCGATGGACATCGAATGGGGCAAGGACGGCACCGACGGCCAGCTCTACATCCTGCAGGCCCGCCCGGAGACCGTGAAGAGCCAGCAGCAAGGCAAGGCCGAGCAGCGCTACAAGCTCAAGGGCACCGGCACCATCCTGGCCGAAGGCCGCGCGATCGGCCAGAAGATCGGCACCGGCCCCGTGCGCGTGGTGCACTCCATCTCCGAGATGGACACCGTCCAGCCCGGCGACATCCTCGTCACCGACATGACCGACCCCAACTGGGAGCCCGTCATGAAGCGCGCCAGCGCCATCGTGACGAACCGCGGCGGCCGCACCTGCCACGCCGCCATCATCGCGCGTGAACTGGGCATCCCGGCCGTGGTCGGTTGCGGCAACGCCACCGAGCGCCTGAGCGATGGCACGCTCGTCACCGTGGCCTGCTCCGAAGGCGACACCGGCTACATCTACGAAGGCCTGCTGGAGACCGAGATCACCGAGGTGACCCGTGGCGAAATGCCCCACATCGGCCTGAAGATCATGATGAACGTCGGCAACCCGCAGCTGGCCTTCGACTTCGCCCAGATGCCCAACAGCGGCGTCGGCCTGGCCCGCCTCGAGTTCATCATCAACAACAACATCGGCGTCCACCCCAAGGCCATCCTCGACTATCCGAACATCGACTCCGACCTGAAAAAGGCCGTCGAATCGGTGGCCCGTGGCCACGCCTCGCCGCGCGCCTTCTACGTGGACAAGCTGGCCGAAGGCATCGCCACCATCGCCGCGGCCTTCTGGCCCAAGCCGGTCATCGTGCGCCTGTCGGACTTCAAGTCCAACGAGTACAAGAAGCTGATCGGCGGTTCGCGCTACGAGCCGGAAGAAGAAAACCCGATGCTGGGCTTCCGTGGCGCCTCGCGCTACATCAGCTCCGAGTTCGGCGAGGCCTTCGCCATGGAATGCGAAGCGCTCAAGCGCGTGCGCAACGACATGGGCCTGACCAACGTCGAGATCATGGTGCCCTTCGTGCGCACCCTCAAGCAGGCCGAGCGCGTCACCGGCATGCTGGCCGACCATGGCCTGGTGCGCGAAGCCAAGGGTGGCAAGGACGGTCTGCGCGTCATCATGATGTGCGAAGTGCCTTCCAACGCCATCCTGGCCGAGCAGTTCCTGGAGTTCTTCGATGGCATGTCGATTGGCTCCAACGACCTGACCCAGCTGACCCTGGGCCTGGACCGCGACTCCGGCCTGGAGCTGCTGGCCCATGACTTCGACGAGCGCGACCCCGCCGTCAAGGCCATGATCTCGCGCGCCATCGCCGCCTGCCGTGCCCACGGCAAGTACATCGGCATCTGCGGCCAGGGCCCTTCGGATCACCCGGACTTCGCCGAATGGCTGGCCGACGAAGGCATCGTGTCCATCTCGCTGAACCCGGACACCGTGGTCGACACCTGGCAGCGCCTGGCCGCCAAGGGCTGACGCAGCCTGACACCAGGTGCAAGGGGGCGTCGGCCCAAGCGCCCTCATGCCCACCGACACCGGCCACCGCAGCCCCACCCGCCCCCTCGCCTGGCACGCACGCTGGCGCGAGCTGCTGTGGCCCGCCCCGGTGCTGGCCAGCCCGCGCGAGCGGCTGCGCGCTGCCATCGGCGCACTGCTCGGGCTGGTGTTCATGGGGGCGCTGTGCCGCCAGCTGGGCACCCTGCTGCCCGCCAGCCCCTGGATGATCGCGCCGTTGGGCGCATCGGCCGTGCTGGTCTTTGCGGTGCCTGCCGGCCCCATGGCCCAACCCTGGGCCGTGGTCGCTGGCAACACGGTGTCCGCCCTGGTGGGCATGGCGTTGGCCAGCACGGGACTGGATCCGCTGGTGGCCGGCCCCGCGGCGGTCTGCCTGGCGGTTGCCGCCATGCTGGGCACGCGCAGCCTGCACCCGCCCGGCGGCGCGGTGGCGCTGACGGCCGTGCTCACCCACGCCGCCACCTGGCGCTTCCCGATCTTTCCCGTGCTGGCCAACTCCGTGCTGCTGGTGCTGGCGGGTGCCGCCTACAACAGCCTCACCGGGCGGCGCTACCCCCATCCGCAAGGTGCCAGCCTGCCACCGAAGCCGGCGGGCGCCGGCGCAGCGCGCGCGCCCGACGACCTCGGCGAGGTCCTGCGCCGCTACAACCAGGTGCTCGACGTCAGCCGCGATGACCTCGAAGCCCTGCTGCATGAAACCGAGCGCCTGGCCTATCGGCGCCGCCTCAGTGAGTTGCGCTGCGACACCATCATGTCGCGCGAGCTCATCACGGTGCAGTTCGGCACGCCGCTGCAGGAAGCCTGGGCGCTGCTCAACCGCCACCGCATCAAGGCCCTGCCCGTGGTCGACCAGTACCAGCACTTGGTGGGCATCGTCACCCGGGCCGACTTCCTTCGGCATGCCGGCGTGGACTCGCACGAGGCCATGGCCTCTCGCCTGAGGCACCTCCTGCGCGCCCCCCCCGGCATCAGCTCGGACAAGGCCGAAGTGGTTGGCCAGATCATGACGCGCCAGGTGCGGGTGGCCAGCGCCCAGCGCCCGCTCATGGACCTCCTGCCCCTGTTCACCGAAGACGGCCACCACCACATCCCCATCGTGGGCGAAGGCCGCAAGCTGGTGGGCATCGTCACGCAGTCGGATTTCCTCCAGGCCTGGTCGCGCGCCGTGCAAGACGGCTGGCAGACAGAGCACCCAGGCGACTGAAAACCTGCTATAGTCCTGGGTTTTCCATTTCCTGTTTGCAAAAACAGGCCTTGCCGTACGCGGGTTTGACGCTTCGCGACGGCTTCCCTCCCGGGGTCGGGGCCCGCCCAAGCATCCGCTTGCTGGCCCGGACGACGGGGAATCCACAAGGAGTCACCATGCGTCACTACGAAATCGTCGTGCTGATCCACCCGGATCAAAGCGAACAAGTTCCGGCCATGCTGGAGCGCTACAAGACCCTGATCACCACCAACGGTGGCCAGGTGCACCGCGTTGAAGACTGGGGCCGCCGTCAGCTGGCTTACCAGATCAACAAGCTGGCCAAGGCCCACTACCTGTGCCTGAACGTCGAGATCACCAAGGAAATCCTGGCTGAGATCGAAACCGGCTTCAAGTTCAACGACGCCGTGCTGCGTCACCTGACCGTGCAGAAGGACAAGGCCGAGACCTCTCCTTCCGTGATGATGAAGCAGGTTGAGCGTGAAGAGGCCCGCAAGGCCCAGCAGGAGCAAGCTGCTGCCTGATGACAGCCGCAAGGCTGCCAGGTCGCACCCGCCTGTGCCCCCCTCTGCGTCAGATGGCTTGAGCGCGGATTCCCCGGCATGAACCAGGTTCTGCTGTCCGCCCAGATCATCGAACGCAAGTCGCTCAGATACACCCCCGCCGGCCTGCCCGCCCTGGACCTCGTGCTTCAACACGAATCCACGGTGAGCGAGAACCAGCAAAGCCGCAAGGTCAAGCTGGACATCAAGGCCGTGGCCATCGGCCCGATCGCAGATCGGCTGAACAAGCAGGCCATCGGCGAAGCCTTCGGGCTCGCTGGCTTTCTGGGGGCTCCGCGTCACGGCAAAGGCGTGCTGCTGCACATCACCGAACTCACCGACATCGTTCAAACACATTCAACGGATATTTGAGAGGTCAACATGGTTGCTCCCCGCTCCAAGAACGGCAAGTTCTCCAAAGACCGCAAGGGCAAGCGCAACACGCAGTCCCTGCTGTTCCGCCGCAAGCGCTTCTGCCGCTTCACCGTCGCTGGTGTCGAACAGATCGACTACAAGGACGTCGACACCCTGCGCGATTTCATCGCTGAAAACGGCAAGATCATCCCCGCTCGCCTGACCGGCACCCGCGCGATCTACCAGCGTCAGCTGACCACCGCCATCAAGCGCGCCCGCTTCCTGGCCCTGCTGCCTTACAGCGACCAACACCGCGTCTAAGGCACAAGGAGAACTCGCATGCAAATCATCCTCCTCGAAAAAGTCGCCAACCTGGGCAACCTGGGTGATGTGGTCAAGGTCAAGGACGGCTACGCCCGTAACTTCCTGATCCCCACCGGCCAGGCCCGCCGCGCCACCGAAAAGGCCGTGGCTGAATTCGAAGCCCGCCGCGCCGAGCTGGAGAAGGCTTCCGCCGAGAAGCTGGCCTCTGCACAAGCCGTGGGCGAGAAGCTCAACGGCAAGACCGTGACCGTCAGCCAGAAGGCTGGCGTGGACGGCCGCCTGTTCGGCTCCGTCACCAACCACGACATCGCCGACGCCCTGAAGGCCGCCGGGTTCGACGTGGCCAAGCAGCAGGTTCGCCTGCCCAACGGCCCGCTGAAGACCGTGGGCGAGTTCGCCGTGTCGGTGTCCCTGCACACCGACGTGGTGGTGGACGTCACCGTCAACGTGCAAGGCGAGACCGACTGATCTTCGGGTCTGTCTTTTCGCCCGGGTCGCTGCGGCGGCCCACGCACCAGAGCCGGCGCAAGCCGGCTTTGTCGTTTCTGGACGGGCCGGGGCCGCGGTGCGACTTGTCCACCGCCGTCCCCAGGAAGTCCCCTGCATTTCCCCCGAATTTCCCAAGCCTGCCCACAGACTTGTCCACAGGCCCCGCCCCCCGCCGACCGTATCATCGTCCCATGGCCGCAGTCTTCCCCACCCCCTCCTCTTTCAAGAACCCCGGCGACGCCCCTGCCAGCGACGAGATCGCTCGCCTGCGCGTGCCGCCGCACTCCATCGAGGCCGAGCAAAGCGTGCTGGGGGGCCTGCTGCTGGACAACAGCGCCTGGGACCGCGCGGCCGACCTGCTCTCCGACAGCGACTTCTACCGCCACGAGCACCAGCTCATCTTCATGGCCATCCAGCAGTTGGTCTCGGCCTCCAAGCCGGCCGACGTCATCACGGTGTTCGAGCAATTGCAGATGCAGGGCAAGGCCAACGACGTGGGCGGCCTGACCTACCTGAACAACCTGGCACAGTCGGTGCCCAGCGCGGCCAACATGCGCCGCTACGCCGAAATCGTGCGCGAGCGTGCGGTGCTGCGCAAGCTGGTGACGGCCTCCGACGAGATCGCCACCAACGCCTTCAGCCCGCAGGGCAAGACGGTGTCGGACATCCTCGACGAGGCCGAAGCCAAGATCATGAAGATCGGCGAGGAAGGCAGCCGCAACAAGCAGGGCTTCTTCGCCATGGACGGCCTGGTGGTCGACCTGCTCGACCGCGTGCAGGAGCTGGCCGACAACGGCTCGGAAGACGTCACCGGCGTGCGCACCGGGTTCATCGACCTGGACAAGATGACGGCCGGCCTGCAAAAGGGCGACCTCATCATCCTGGCAGCCCGCCCCTCGATGGGCAAGACCGCCTTCGCGCTGAACATCGGCGAGAACGTGGCCGTCAACGAGGGCCTGCCGGTGGCGGTGTTCTCGATGGAAATGGGCGCCTCGCAATTGGCCCTGCGGATGGTCGGCTCGATCGGCCGCATCAACCAGCAGAACCTGCGCACCGGGCGGCTGTCCGACGACGAGTGGAGCCGCCTGAGCGAGACCGTGGAGAAGCTGCGCCACGCCCACGTCTTCATCGACGAGACACCGGGCCTGTCGCCCAACGAGTTGCGCGCCCGTGCCCGCCGCCTGGCGCGCCAGTTCGGTGGCACGCTGGGCCTGATCATCATCGACTACCTGCAGCTGATGAGCGGCTCGGGTGGCAACGAGGAAAACCGCGCCACGGTGATCGGTGAAATCTCGCGGGGCCTGAAGGCGCTGGCCAAGGAGCTGCAGTGTCCGGTGATCGCGCTGTCACAGCTCAACCGCTCGGTCGAAACCCGGCCTGACAAGCGCCCCATGATGTCCGACCTGCGGGAGTCCGGCGCCATCGAGCAGGACGCCGACGTCATCATGTTCATCTACCGGGACGAGTACTACAACAAGGAATCGAAGATCCCGGGTGTGGCCGAGATCATCATCGGCAAACAGCGTAACGGCCCGGTGGGCAGCATGCACCTGGCCTTCCTGAAGGCCAACACGCGCTTCGAGAACCTCGCCCCCGGCAGCTACGGCGGGGACGAGTACTGAGCCAGGGGCCGCTGGCGCTCAGTCGTCGCCGGCGCCGCCCAAGGCCATCAGCAGCTGCAGCAGCGAGGTGAAGACGTTGTAGACGTCGAGGTAGACGGCCAGCGTGGCGCTGACGTAGTTGGTCTCACCACCGTCGATGACACGCTTGAGGTCGTAGAGGATGAAGGCCGAGAAGATCAGCACCGCCATGGTGGAGATGGCCAGCATCAGCGCGGGCAATTGCAGCCAGATGTTGGCCAGACCGGCCAGGATCAGGACGATCACGCCCATGAACAGCCACTTGCCCAGGCCGGAGATGTCGCGCTTCATGGTGCTGGCCACGGTGGCCATGCCCACGAACACCGCGGCCGTGCCCCCGAAGGCCAGCGCGATGAGCTGGGCGCCATTGGCCAGGCCCAGGGCAAAGCCCAGCAGGCGCGACAGCATCAGGCCCATGAAGAAGGTGAAGCCCAGCAGGAGCAGCACGCCTGTGCCGCTGTGCTTGGTCTTTTCGATGCCGTAGAAGAACGCGAAGGCGATGCCCAGGAACAGCAAGGCGCCGATCAACGGGCTGCCTGGCAGCAGGCTGAAGCCGAAGCTCACGCCAACCCAGGCACCCAGCACCGTGGGCAGCATGGACAGGGCGAGCAAGGCGTAGGTGTTGCGCAGCACGCGCTGGCGAGACGAGCCCAGCGAGCCGCTGTAAACCACATCCAGGGGTTTGAGGGAACGATCCATGTGTCCTCCTTGGGAAAAGCGCCGCGGGTCAACCGACACGGCATGTGTCACATATTAGGACAAAACGCGCCAGGAAACAGCCCGGCAAATTCCGCCATGCGGGAATCTGGTCAGCTGCGTTGGCGCAGCGACTCGTACAGGCAGATGGCGGTGGCCGCGGCGACGTTCAAGGACTCTTCGCCGCCCGGCTGAGGGATGGTGACGGTCAGCGTGCAGCGTGCCTGCAGGGCCTCGCTGACGCCCTGCCCTTCGTGGCCCATGACCCAGGCGCAGGGCTCGGGCAATGCCACGTTCGAGACCACGTGCTCGGTGTGCGAGCTGGTGGCCACCAGCGGCACCTGCAAGGCGCTCAGGTCGGCCGCATCCAGCTGCTCGACCAGGTGCAGCGCGAAGTGCGCACCCATGCCGGCACGCAGCACCTTGGGGCTCCACAACCCGGCCGTGCCCTTGAGGGCCAGCACCTGTTGCGCGCCGAGGGCCGCCGCGCTGCGCAGGATGCTGCCGACGTTGCCGGCATCCTGCAGCCGGTCCAGCACCACGCTGCGGGCCTGGGGGAGGATGCCCGGCAGGCCGCCTGCATCAGGGGCGCCACCACCTTGCCTTTTGAGGCCCTCCAACGGCAGCAGGAAGCCGATGCGCGCTGGCGACTCCAGGCCCGTGAAGGCATGCCACAGGGCCTCGGGCACCACCACCACCTTGTCGGCGGCACGCGCCAGGCGGCTGGCCAGGGCGGCGCGCGCGTCCTCACCCGAAGCGCTGCCGTGCTCGCCGATCCAGGCGCTGTCGGCGACCACGGCCACCGGCACCGGCACCTGGCGCGACAGGCAGGCCGAGCACAGGTGGTCGCCCTCCAGCCAGACCTCACCCTGCTTGCGGTAGGCCACAGGCTCCTGGGCCAGGCGGCGCAGGCGCTGGATCAGCGGGTTGTCCCGCGAGGTGATGGACTGGACGGTGGGCATGGGGGCTGCGGGGATCGGGGCCGGATGTTCTGGCAGGCGGCGTTCAGGTGCGGCGCGTGAGCAGCGTCGGGTCCGGCGCCAGCCCCAGGGCGACCTTGACCGGGCCGAAGCTGCGGCGGTGATGGGGCGTGACGCCGTGCTGGCGCAAGGCCGCGATGTGGTCGGCCGTGGGGTAGCCCTTGTGGCCGTCGAAGCCGTACTGCGGATGGGCCTGGTGCAATGCATCGCAGAGGCGATCGCGGTGCACCTTGGCCAGGATGGATGCCGCCGAGATGGCCTGCACCTTGGCATCGCCCTTGACGATGGCCTGGGCCGGCACCGACAGCGGCGGCACGCGGTTGCCATCCACCTGCACGAGCGCCGGCTTGAGGCGCAAGCCCTCCACCGCACGGCGCATGGCCAGCATGGTGGCATGCAGGATGTTGAGTTGGTCGATTTCTTCGACCGTGGCCAGGGCGATGCTGCAGCACAGGGCCTTGGCGCGGATCTCGTCGAACAGGGCCTCGCGTTGGCGGGCGCTGAGCTTCTTGGAATCCGCCAGACCGGCAATCGGCTGCAACTCGTCGAGGATGACGGCGGCAGCCACCACCGGGCCCGCCAAAGGCCCGCGTCCCGCCTCGTCCACCCCGGCCAGCAGACCGACAGGCGCGACGGGGCACAGCAGATCGAGCTGCAGGTCGGCGGCCAGAGGCGAACTCGCCGCAGCCTTGGCGCCCGCTTCAGCGCGTTTCGAGGACTTGGGCGATGGCATCGGTCGCGGCCCGGGCGGTGTCGCGCCGCAGGCTGTGGTGCATGTCGAGGAAGCGCTGCTGCACGCTGGCGCTGCGTGCCGGGTCGTCCAGCCAGGCCAGCACATCGGCGGCCAGCTGGGCCGGGTTGGCGTCGTGCTGCAGGCGTTCGGGCACGACGAAATCGCGCGCCAGGATGTTGGGCAGCCCCACCCAGGGCAGGTAGCCCATGCGCTTCATGATCTGCCAGCTCATGGGGCTGAGCTGGTAGGCGATCACCATGGGGCGCTTGAACAGGGCCGCTTCCAGCGTGGCCGTGCCGCTGGCAATCAGGGTCACGTCGCAGGCGGCCAGGGCCTCGTGCGAGCGGCCGTCGAGCAGGGTCAAAGGCGCATCGGGCGCATGTTCGCGCACCATGGGCTCGACCAGCTCGCGCAGGCCGGGCACCACGGGCAGCACGAAGCGCAGGTCCGGGCGCTGCTGGCTCAGCCTGGCCACGGTCTGCAGGAAGACGGGCGCGATGTGGCGGATCTCGCCGCGGCGGCTGCCTGGCAGCACGGCCACCAGGGGCGTGGCTTCGTCGAAGCCCAGCGCCTGGCGCGCCGCCGCGCGCGGCACCTCCAGCGGGATGGTGTCGGCCAACGGGTGGCCGACGAAGCTGGCGGCGATGCCCGCGCGCTGGTAGATCTCCGGCTCGAAGGGAAAGAGGCAGAGCATGTGGTCCACCGAGCGGTGGATCTTGTGGATGCGCCCGCCCCGCCAGGCCCAGATCGAGGGGCTGACGAAGTGCATGGTCTTGACGCCTTCGGCCTTCAAGCGGGCTTCCAGGCCCAGGTTGAAGTCGGGCGCATCGACGCCGATGAAGACGTCCGGACGCTCGGCCAGCAGGCGGTCGCCCAGGCGTCGGCGGATGGTCCAGATCTCACGAAAGCGCCGCAGCACCTCCATGTTGAAGCCGTGCACCGCGAGCTTCTCGTGGGGCCACCAGGCCTCGAAGCCCTGGGCGGCCATCCTCGGCCCGCCGATGCCTTGCGCGGTCAGTTGCGGCCAGCGCGACTTCATGCCGCCCAGCAGCAGGCCGGCCAGCAGGTCGCCGGACGTCTCACCGGCCACCATGCCGATGCGGGGCGCAGACAGGCTCACGCAGGCTCCGTCAGCGCACGATGCCGCGCTGGGCGTCGGCCAGGAAGGCCAGCATCTTGTCGATGTCGCCTTGCGCGCCTTCGGCCGCGGCTTCCGGCGAGGCCTTCAGCGCGGTGATTTCCTCGACCGACGCGGCCAGGGTCAGGCCCTTGCGGTAGAGCAGCTTGTACATCTGCTTGAGCAGGCTCAGGCGCTCGGGGCTGTAGCCACGGCGGCGCGGGCCCTCCTGGTGCACGTTCTGGGCCTCGGCGGGGTTGCCCGCAGCGACCACGAAAGGCGGCAGGTCCTGCGACAGCCGGGTCTGGAAGCCCAGCATGGCGAAGTCGCCGATGCGCACGAACTGGTGGATGCCGCTGATGCCACCGATCAGGGTGAAGTCGCCCACCGTGACGTGGCCGGCGAACTGCACCGAGTTGGCGATCACGTTGTGGCTGCCGATGACGCAGTCGTGGGCCACGTGGACATAGGCCATGATCCAGTTGTCATCGCCAATCTGCGTGATGCCCTTGTCCTGCACCGTGCCGGTGTTGAAGGTCGTGAACTCGCGGATGGTGTTGCCGTTGCCGATGACCAGGCGCGTGGGCTCGCCCGCGTACTTCTTGTCCTGCGGGTCGGCGCCCAGCGAGGCGAACTGGAAGATGCGGTTGTCGCGACCGATGGTGGTGTGGCCTTCGATGACCGTGTGCGCGCCCACCGTCGTGCCCTCGCCGATCTCGACGTTCGGGCCGATCACGGCATAGGGGCCGACGCTCACCGAGTCGGCCAGGCGGGCCTGCGGGTCAACGATGGCGCTCGGGTGGATGCTCGCCATCGCCGCTCAGCTCACCTTGCGCTTGGTGCACATCAGCTCGGCCGAGACAGCGAGTTCGCCATCCACCAGACCTTGTGCCGTGAACTTGTAGATGCCGCTCTTGACGCGGTCGAGGGTGACTTCCAGGATCAGCTGGTCACCCGGCTCCACCGGGCGCTTGAAGCGGGCAGCGTCGATGCCGGCGAAGTAGATGACGCTGTCGTCTGCGTGGCCATCGCCCGTGCTTTCGAACGCCAGCAGGGCCGCGGCCTGGGCCAGGGCTTCGAGCATGAGCACGCCCGGCATCACCGGGCGGTGGGGGAAGTGACCAGGGAAGAAAGGCTCGTTGATGGAGACGTTCTTCAGCGCACGGATGCGCTTGTTGGTTTCGAGCTCCAGCACGCGGTCCACCAGCAGGAAGGGGTAGCGGTGCGGGAGTTTCTCGAGGATCTTGTGGATGTCCATCATGAGCTTTTCACTTGCTTTTCAAGGGTGCGGATGCGGTCGCGCAGGGCATGGAGTTGCCGCAGCGTGGCGGCGTTTTTCTCCCAGCTGGCGTTCTCTTCGAACGGAAAAACGCCGCTGTACTGGCCCGGCTTGTGGATGGACCGCGAAATCAGGGTGCCGGAAGACACATGGACATGGTCTGCCAGCGTGAGGTGTCCGAGGATCATGCCGGCGCCGCCCACCGTGCAGTGCTTGCCGATGCGGGCGCTGCCGGCCACGCCGACGCAGCCGGCCATGGCCGTGTGCTCGCCGATGTGCACGTTGTGCGCGATCTGCACGAGGTTGTCGAGCTTGACACCATGGTCGATGACGGTGTCGTCGAGCGCACCGCGGTCCACGCAGGTGTTGGCGCCGAGTTCGACGTCATCGCCGATGCGCACGGCACCGAGCTGTTCGATCTTTTCCCAGCGGCCCTGGTGCGGGGCGAAGCCGAAGCCATCGGCGCCAATGACCACGCCACTGTGGAAGATGCAGCGCGCACCGACCACGCAGTCGAAGCCGACGACCACCTGGGGGGCCAGGCGGGTGTCGGCACCGATGCGGGCGCGCTCGCCGACGCTGCATTGCGCGCCGATGATGGCACGGTCGCCGATGACGGCCCCCGCCTCCACGACGGCCAGGGGGCCGATGCTCACGCCCTCCCCGATCACGGCCTCGGGCGAGACCACGGCGCTGGGGTGGACGCCGGCCGCCGGGCGCGGACGCACCTGGGCGCCCCACCAGCGCGTCAGCGCCGCGAAATAGCGATAGGGGTCGGCCGTGACGATGCAGGCGGCGACACCCGCCGGCGATGCGGCCGCGTCGTCCAGCACCGCGGGGCTGAGGATGACGCAGGAGGCCTGCGTGCCGGCCAGCTGGCTGCGGTACTTCGGGTTGGCCAGGAAGGAGAGCGTTCCGGCCTGGGCGGTCTCCAGCGGTCCGATGCGCAGGATGGCGGTGGTGGCGTCGCCACGCAACTCGGCGCTCAGGCCCCCGTGCTCGGCTTGCGCCAGGGCGGCCACCACCTGCCCCAGCGTGACGGTCAACGTCGGGGCATGGAGGGAAGCAGGATGGGCATGTCCGGTGGTCACTGGGCGATCACTTGCCGTCGTCACTTGCCGGACCCGGCATTCATGGCCTTGATGACCTTGTCCGTGATGTCCACGCGGGAGCTCGCGAACACGGCCTCCTGCACGATCAGGTCGAATTTCTCCTGATCGAAGATCTGCTTGACCACCCGGTTGGCGCGGTCCAGCACGGAAGACAGCTCTTCGTTCTTGCGCTGGTTGAGGTCCTCCTGGAACTCGCGGCGCTTGCGCTGCAGGTCGCGGTCCTGCTCGACCAGGTCGCGCTGGCGGCGCACCCGCTCGGACTCGCTGAGCGTGGCCGCGTCCTTTTCCAGGCGCTCGGAGGCGTTCTTCAGGCGGTTCTCACCGTCATTGAGGTCCTTCTCGCGGCGGGAGAACTCGCCCTCCAGCTTGGCCTGGGCGGCTTTGGCCGCGGACGCGTCACGCAGCACGCGGTCCAGGTTGACGAAGCCGATCTTGATTTCCTGGGCTTGCGCGGCCAGCGCGCTTGCCAGCAGGGCCACGGCCACCAGGGTCTTGTGCATCGAAGTCATGGTCAGAAAGCCGTGCCGATCTGGAACTGAAGAGACTGGATTTTATCTTGATCGAAGGACTTCACCGGCTTGCCGTAGCTGAGCTTGAGCGGGCCGACGGGCGAGATCCAGCTCACCCCCACGCCCACGGAAGCGCGCAGGTCGCGGAACTTCATGACGTCGTGCTCGCCCCAGACGTTGCCGGCATCCAGGTAGCCGAACAGGCGCAGGGTGCGGTCGTTGCCCGCGCCAGGGAACGGCACGTACAACTCGGCATTGAGGTTCAGGCGCTTGTTGCCGCCGATGTAGGCGCCTTCGATGTCCACCGGGCCGAGCGAGTTCTGCTCGAAGCCACGCACCGAACCCAGGCCACCGCCGTAGAAGTTCTTGAACACCGGGTAGGGCTTGCCCTGCAGGCCGCGGCCATAGCCGAACTCGCCGTTGAAGCCCAGCGTGTAGGCCTTGGCCAGGCGGAAGTACTGCTGAGCCTGCAAATCGCTGCGCAGGTAGCGGGTGTCGCCCAGGATGCCGTTTTCCAGGTTGACGCGCAGGTAACGGCCGGCCGAGGGCGCGAGGGTGCTGTCACGCGAATCGCGCGCCCAGCCCACCGTCACCGGCACGGACACCACCGAATTGCCGAAGTTCTCGCGGAACAGGCGGTAGCTCACCGGCAGGCCCGAGGTGCCCTTGATCGCCGTGGACTCGGCGCCCAGGCCGAAGAACACGGTGTCGAACTCGGTGAAAGGCACGCCGAAGCGGATGGCGCCACCCGCGGTCTGGATGCGGTAGTCGCCGCCCTGGGTGTTGAGCGGGCGGGTCGTGCGGAAGAACACGTCGTAGGAGCGCGAGACGCCCGCATCGGTGAAGTACGGGTCGACCGTGCTCAGCACCAGGGTGCGGTTGTACTTGCCGGTGTTGACCTCGACGCCCAGGTAGTTGCCGGTGCCGAAGACGTTGTCCTGCTTGATCGAAGCCGACAGCGTCAGCTTTTCTGCCGACGAGAAACCCGCACCCAGCATCAGGTTGCCGGTGGGCTTTTCCTCGACGGTGATGGTCAGGTCCACCTGGTCGACGGTGCCCGGCACCTCCGCGGTGTCGATGCTGACGTTCTTGAAATAGCCCAGGCGGTCCACGCGGTCACGCGACAGCTTGATCTTCTGGCCGTCGTACCAGGCCGATTCGAACTGGCGGAACTCGCGGCGGATGACCTCGTCGCGGGTGCGCGAGTTGCCGGCCACATTGACCCGGCGCACGTAGACGCGGCGCTGCGGCTGCGCCACCAGGGTGATGACAGCCTGGCCTTTCTCGCGGTTCAGTTCCGGACGGGCATCGACGCGGGCGAAGGCATAGCCGTAGGTCGCGAAGCGGTCGGTGAAGGCCTTGTTGGTGGCGGCCACGGTGTCGGCCTGGTAAGGCTCGCCCACCTTGATGGCGATCAGCTTGCGGAAGGTGGCATCCTTGCCCAGGTAGTCGCCATCGAGCTTGACGCCGGTGACCGTGTACAGCGGCCCTTCGATGACGTTGATGACCAGGGAGATGTCCTGCTTGTCCGGCGAGATGGCGACCTGCGCCGACTCGATCTTGAACTCCAGGTAGCCCCGGTTGAGGTAGTAGGACTTCAGCGTCTCCAGGTCGGCATTGAGCTTGGAGCGGGCGTACTGGTCGGACTTGGTGTACCAGGTCAGCCAGCCGCCGGTGGTCAGGTCCATCTGGCCCAGCAGCGTGCTTTCCGAGAAAGCCTTGTTGCCGGTGATGCGGATGCTCTTGATCTTGGTGACTTCGCCTTCGCTGACGGTGAAGGTCACGTTGACGCGGTTGCGCTCGGCCGGCGTGATGGTGGTGACGACCTCGGCGCCATAGAGGCTGCGGGTGAGGTACTGGCGCTTGAGTTCCTGCTCGGCGCGGTCGGCCAGGGCGCGGTCGAAGGGCTGGCCCTCGCTGATGCCGACGTCTTTGAGCGCCTTGACCAGCGCGTCCTTGTCGAACTCCTTGGTGCCGACGAATTCGACGCGGGCAATCGTCGGACGCTCTTCGACGACCAGGATCACGACGCTGCCATCGATCTCGATGCGCACGTCCTTGAACAGGCCGGTGGCGAACAGCGCGCGCAGGCCGGCGGCGCCCTTGTCATCGGTGTAGGTGTCGCCCACGCGGAAAGGCAGGGACGCGAACACGGTGCCCGCGTCGGCACGCTGCAGGCCTTCCACGCGGATGTCCTTGAGGACGAAGGGCTCGACCGCCCATGCAGACTGGAACACGGAGGACGCCAGCAAGGCGGCAAGCAAGGTCGGCTTGAGGCGAACGTTCATGGAAGGGATGTGCATGTGAAAGATCATTGCGGGCCCAGAAGGCGCGCCAGGTCGTTGTACAGGGCCAGGGACATCATCAACAACATGATGGCCACCCCACCCCGCTGCAGACGTTCAAGCCAGCGATCGGAGACCGGCCGGCCCGTGACACTTTCAAAAAGATAATACATGAGGTGTCCGCCATCGAGGACGGGCAGCGGCAGCAGGTTCAGCACCCCCAGGCTGACGCTGACCAGCGCCAGGAAACCGACGTAGTACACCCAGCCGAGTTGCGCCGAACGACCGGCGTAATCGGCGATGGTGATCGGGCCGCTGAGGTTCTTGATCGAGGCCTGGCCCACCAGCATCTTGCCCAGCATGTCCAGGCTGAGCACGGACACTTCCCAGGTCTTGTCGAGGGCCCGCGTGAAGCCTTCGATGAGGCCATAGCGCACCTCGACCATGGCCACCGCGCCGCCCAGACCGGCGTCGATGCGTGGCAGCATCTTGCCCTGGACATCCTTCATCACCGGCTGCAGCGTCAGCTCCTGCACGCGCCCGGCGCGCTCGATGCGCAGCAACAGCGGCTGGGGCTTGCCCTGGATGGCACTGTCGCGGATGGCCTGGCGCAGCTGGCCGGCATCCTGGACGGCCTGGCCATTGATGAACAGGACGCGGTCGCCCGTGCGCAGGCCGCCCTTGTCGGCCGGGCCGCCAGGCACCAGTTGCGCCACCAGCGGCTCCGAGTAAGGCCCCACGAAACCCAGGCGCTCCAGCAGGCCGCCATCGACCTCGGACGCCGGCACGGAGGACAGCGGCAGGGTCAGCGTGCGCTGCGGCCCCGAGGCGGCACTGTCGGTGGCGCGCGCCGCCACCTGGAGTTGCACATCCTGCGCCTTCACCGCTGCGCGGGTGAACAGCCACTGCAGCTCGGTCATGGAGCGCACCGGCGTCCAGTCCTGGGCGTCCATCTGGCGCAGGGCCAGCACCTCGTCACGCGAGGCCAGGCCCGCCCGCACGGCCATGCTGTCGGCGCGCGGCTGTGCCAGCCAGGGCCGCACTTCCTGCACGCCCGCCCAGTTGACGCAGGCATAGAGCACCACCGCCAGCAGCAGGTTGGCCAGCGGCCCCGCCGCCACGATGAAGGCGCGCTGGCGCAGCGGCTTGCGGTTGAAGGCGCGGTGCTGCTCGCGGGCGTCGACCAGCCCTTCGCGCTCATCGAGCATCTTGACGTAGCCGCCCAGGGGCAGCGCCGAGACCACGAACTCGGTCTCGCCCTGGGTGCGCGACCACAGCACGCGCCCGAAGCCCAGCGAGAAGCGCAGCACCTTGACATCGCAGGCGACCGCGGCGCGGTAGTGACCGTACTCGTGGATGAGCACGAGCAGGCCGATGGTCACGAGGAATGCGATCAGGGTCATGGCCATCTTGTTTCTCCTTCGGACCAGGGCTGAGACTGGGGCGTCCGGTCTCAGCCCGCGTGGGACTGCGCCACACCTTGCTGGATGCCTTGCGTGACCGCTTGTGCCACACGGCGGGCCTCGGCGTCCAGCGCCAGCAGACCGTCCACGGATTCTGCCGTGCCCGCAGGCACCTGACAGTCCGACAGGGTCTGCGCGTTGACGTGGTGGATCTGGTCGAAGCGGATGCTGCCCTGCAGGAAGGCCTCGACCGCGACCTCGTTGGCCGCGTTGAGCACGCAGGTGTGACCAGGCGGGGCCTCCAGCGTCTCCCAGGCCAGTTGCAGACCGGGGTAGCGGCGCGCATCGGGGGACTCGAAGGTCAGCGCCTTGAGCTGGGTGAAATCGAGCAGATCGGCACCCGATTCGATGCGTTGCGGCCAGGACAGCCCATAGGCGATCGGCACCCGCATGTCCGGCGTGCCCAGCTGCGCCAGCACGGAACGGTCGCGGCAGACCACCATCGAGTGGACGATGCTCTGCGGGTGCAGCACCACCTTGATCTGGCGCGGCGCCAGGCCGAACAGCCAGCGCGCCTCGATGACTTCGAGCGCCTTGTTCATCATCGTGGCCGAATCGACCGAGATCTTGCGCCCCATGACCCAGTTGGGATGGGCGCAGGCCTGATCGGGCGTGATGCTGGCGAAGGTCGCGGGGTCGCGCTCACGGAACGGGCCGCCCGAGGCCGTCAGGACGATGTGGTCCACGCGCTGGTGCCAGGTCGCCGGGTCTTCGGGCAGGCACTGGAAGATGGCCGAGTGCTCGCTGTCGATGGGCACCAGGGTGGCGCCGCCATCGGCCACGGCCTGCATGAACAGGCCACCGCCGACCACCAGCGCTTCCTTGTTGGCCAGCAGCAGTCGCTTGCCGGCGCGTGCTGCGGCCAGGCAGGGCGACAGGCCTGCGGCCCCCACGATGGCGCCCATGACGACGTCCACCTCCGGGTGCGCGGCGATGTCGCACAAGGCCTGCTCGCCTGCCAGCACCTCGGTGGGCAGGCCAGCCGCCCTCACCTGCTCGCGCAACTCGGCAGCGCGGGCGGCATCGGGCATGACGGCAAAGCGCGGGCGCCACCGCAGGCACTGCGCCAGCAACTCGGGCACGCGGCTGGCGCCGCTGAGCGCAAAGACCTCGAAGCGCCCGGGATGGCGCGAGATCACGTCCAGCGTGTTCGTGCCGATGGAGCCCGTCGCCCCGAGGATGCAGACGCGCTGCAGGGGGCCTGCCGCGTCAGCCGCGGTCGAGAAGGTGCGGTCAGCCATGGCAGAGCGACATCAGGGCAAGGGACACCGGCAGCACCGGCAGGAGGGCATCGATGCGGTCGAGCACGCCGCCATGGCCAGGCAGCAGCTGGCTGCTGTCCTTCGCACCGGCCTGGCGCTTGATCAGGGACTCGAACAAGTCCCCCACCACGCTCAGGCCGGCCAGCGCCACCAGCGCCAGCACCATGCCAGGCGTGCCCAGCCCCCACTGCAGGCGGCTGTAGAGGCTCGGCGCATCCACACCGAGTTGCTGGTCGGCCACCAGCCAGCCCGCGGCCAGCAGCAAGACGGCCAGCATGCCGGCGACCACGCCCTCCCAGCTCTTGCCTGGGCTGATGCCGGGCGCCAGCTTGCGCCGGCCGAAAGCCCGCCCGCCAAAGTAGGCACCGATGTCCGCAGCCCAGACCAGGCAGAACACCGACAGGAGGTAGTTCAGGCCCTGCGCCTTGCTCTCGACCAGGGCCATCCAGGCCAGCACCAGCAAGGCCAGGCCCAGCAAGCGGCGCAGGTCCCGCGGCAGTTCCAGCCAGTGGGTCGGGCCCCAGCGCAAGGCCACCGCACCACCCGCCACCCACAGCGCTGTCGCAGCCAGCCACACCTCGGCCGGCACGATGAAGCCGACCAGCGCATGCCCGGGCGCATGGACGTGCGGCGCAACCGCACCCGACAACGCCCCCCACAGCGGCAGATGGAACACATGGGCCACGTACACGCAGGCGCCGGCCACCGCCGCCCCCTGCAGCACGGCCCGGGCGCCGGGCGCCTCGTTCAGGCGGGACCATTCCCAGCCCGCGGCGGAGATGAACACCAGGGTCAGCAGGGCAAAGGGCCACGCGGCCTCGGCCAGCAAGGTCGGCAACAGGATGGCCACCAGGATCAGGGCCGTGATCACGCGTTGCTTGAGCATCTCAGTCCTCGCAATGGGGGGGCTGCGGGCTGGCATCTTCGCCCGCGCCGATGGCGCCTTCGCCCTCGCCCGAGCTGCCCACATCGCCAAAACGGCGTTCGCGGCGACCGAACTCCGCGATGGCGCGGTCCAGCTCGGCCGCGTCGAAATCCGGCCAGAGGCAGTCGGTGAACATCAGCTCGGCATAAGCACTTTGCCACAGCAGGAAATTGGACAGGCGCACCTCGCCACCGGTGCGGATGAACAGGTCGGGGTCCGGCGCGTAAGCCATCGCCATGAAGCGCGACAGTTCGGCCTCGGTGAGCTGCTCAGGGGCCAGGCCGGCGGCCATGGCCTGGCGGCAGGCCTGCACGATGTCCCAGCGGCCACCGTAGTTGAACGCCACGGTCAGCACCAGCCGGCTGTTGCCCACCGTGGCCGACTGCGCATCCAGCAAAGCGCTGCGCACCTTGTCCGAGACCTGGTCGAGGTCGCCCACGATGCGGATGCGCACGCCATCGGCCTTCAGCCGCACCAGGTGCTTGGACAAGGCCACCAGCAGCAGGCTCATCAGGCCGGACACCTCTTCCTCGGGCCGTTTCCAGTTCTCCGAGGAAAACGCGAACACCGTCAGGAAGCCGACGCCCCGGTCTGCAGCGGCCTGCACCACCTTGACCAGCGCGTCGACACCCGCCTTGTGCCCCACCCCGCGGGGCATGAAGCGCTTGCGGGCCCAGCGGCCATTGCCGTCCATGACGATGGCGATGTGGCGAGGGGTCGGGTCCGGCATGGGGGAAGCGGCCATCGGCGTTCGGTGCGTGGAAGCGGTGGGGGCTGTCGAGCGGGAGGGATGCAGGCGCCCAAAAAGCGCGAGGCGGTCACGCCGCCCCGAGAGTGTGAGCCCATCGGCCAGGCAGCCGCGCACCGGGTGCGCCATCTGCCCTGGACCGAGGTGACACGCTCAGACGGCCATGATCTCGGCGTCCTTGGCCAGGACCAGCTTGTCGATCTCGGCGATGAACTTGTCCGTCAGCTTCTGGACGTCGTCCTGCGAGCGGCGGTCCTCGTCTTCGGTGATTTCCTTGTCCTTGAGCAGCTTCTTGGCCTGCTCGTTGGCGTCGCGGCGCAGGTTGCGCACGGCCACCTTGGCATCTTCGCCCTCGCCCTTGACGACCTTGGTCAGCTCCTTGCGGCGCTCTTCGGTCAGCGGCGGCATCGGCACGCGGATCAGGTCGCCCTGGGTCGCAGGGTTGAGGCCCAGGTCGGACTCGCGGATGGCCTTTTCGATCTTGGCGCCCATGCCCTTTTCCCAGGGCTGCACGCTGATGGTGCGCGCGTCCATCAGGGACACGTTGGCCACCTGGCTGATCGGCACCAGCGAACCGTAGTAGTCGATCTGGACCTGGTCGAGGATGCCAGGGTGAGCGCGGCCGGTGCGGACCTTGGCCAGCTCGTTCTTGAAAGCCTCGATGGTCTTGAGCATTTTGTGCTCGGCGTTCTTCTTGATGTCAGCGATGCTCATGGAAAGCTCCGTGCGCGGTGCGATGCAGGCTCACCCACGCGTGGGACAGGAAACAGGAGGACAGAGGGCCGCAGGCGCTCAGACGTGCACCAGCGTGCCTTCGTCCTCACCCAGCACAACGCGCTTGAGCGCGCCGGGCTTGAAGATGGAGAACACCTTCAATGGCAGGTTCTGATCGCGGCACAGTGCGAACGCCGTGGCGTCCAGGACCTGCAGGTTCTTGATCAGGGCCTCGTCGAAGGTGATGCTGGCGTAACGGGTGGCCGACGGGTCCTTCTTGGGGTCGGCCGTGTACACGCCATCCACCTTGGTGGCCTTGAGCATGATCTCTGCACCGATCTCGGCGCCACGCAGGGCAGCGGCCGTGTCGGTGGTGAAGAAGGGATTGCCGGTGCCGGCGGCGAACACCACCACCTTGCCTTCTTCGAGGTATTGCAGCGCCTTGGGGCGCACATAGGGCTCGACCACCTGGTCGATGCTGATGGCCGACATGACGCGCGCGGTCATGCCTTCCTGGCGCATGGTGTCGGCCAGGGCCAGCGAGTTCATCACGGTGGCCAGCATGCCCATGTAGTCGGCGGTGGCGCGGTCCATGCCGACCGAGCCGCCAGCCACGCCACGGAAGATGTTGCCGCCGCCGATGACCACGGCCACCTGGATGCCCAGCTCGGTCACTTCCTGGATCTCCTTGACCATGCGCACGATGGTCGCGCGGTTGATGCCATAGGCATCGTCGCCCATCAGGGCTTCACCGGAGAGTTTCAGGAGGATGCGCTTGTAAGCGGGCATGAGCGGAGCGTCCTAGGCGGGTTCGATTCTGTGGTGGCGTACGTCGTCGCCGAAAAGGCGCCAAGCGCAAGGACTGTAACGCATGTCCAGCCCCTTGCCCGGCGCCATTCAGAAGGGGGCCGAAGCCCCCTTTGAGTTTTGCTTGACTTTACTGACCCTTGGCCGCTGCCACCGTGGCAGCCACCTCGGCGGCAAAGTCATCCTGCTTCTTCTCGATGCCTTCGCCCACCACGAACATGGTGAAGGACTTGGCCGTGGTGTTGGCCGACTTCAGGTAAGCCTCGACGGTCTGCTTGCCGTCGGCAGCCTTCACGAAGACCTGGTTCAGCAGCGAGACTTCCTTCAGGTACTTCTGGATGGCGCCTTCGATCATCTTGGTGGCGATGTCGGCGGGCTTGCCCGATTCGGCGGCCTTGGCGGTGGCCACGCTGCGCTCGACTTCGATCAGCGAGGCAGGCACGTCGGCCGACGACAGCGACACGGGCTTCATGGCAGCGATGTGCATGGCCACGTCCTTGGCGGCGGTGGCATCACCGTCGAACTCGACGATCACGCCGATGCGGGCGCCGTGCAGGTAGGCGGCCAGCTTGCCGCCGTCAGCGTAGCGCTTGAAGCGGCGGATGGACATGTTCTCGCCGATCTTGCCGATCAGGCCCTTGCGGACTTCTTCCACGGTGGGGCCGAAGCCGTCTTGCGACAGCGGCAGCTCGCCCACGGCGGCGACGTCAGCGGGGTTGTTCTTGGCGATCAGCTCGGCCACCGACTTGGCGAAAGCCAGGAAGGATTCGTTCTTGGAGACGAAGTCGGTTTCGCAGTTGATTTCGACCAGGGCGCCGGTCGAGCCGTCCACGGCAGCGGACACCACGCCTTCGGCGGTCACGCGGGAAGCGGCCTTGGAGGCCTTGCTGCCCAGCTTGACGCGCAGGATCTCTTCGGCCTTGGCCATGTCGCCATCGGCCTCGGTCAGGGCCTTCTTGCACTCCATCATCGGGGCGTCGGTCTTGGCGCGCAGGTCGGCAACCATGCTGGCGGTGATAGCAGCCATATCTTTCTCCGTTCGGTTCATCGGCGGTGTCATCACCGCCTCACACACACTTTTGCTGAAAAAAAGGGGCTGAATTCAGCCCCTTTGGTCTGGGTGAAGTCGCTTCAGGCAGCGTCTTCGTTGACTTCCACGAACTCGTCGCCTTCGGCAGCAGCGGCCACGACTTCGTTCACGGCGTTGGCCTTGCCTTCCAGGATGGCGTCAGCCACGGCCTTGGCGTACAGGGCGACAGCCTTGGAGGAGTCGTCGTTGCCGGGGATCACGTAGTCGATGCCGTCGGGCGAGTGGTTGGTGTCGACCACGCCGATCACGGGGATGCCCAGCTTCTTGGCTTCGGCGATGGCGATCTTGTGGTAGCCGACGTCGATGACGAACAGGGCGTCAGGCAGCGCACCCATGTCCTGGATGCCGCCGATGTCCTTTTCCAGCTTGGCCAGCTCGCGTTGGAACAGCAGGCCTTCCTTCTTCTTCAGGTTGTCCAGGCCGGCTTCGACCTGGACTTGCATGTCCTTGAGCTTCTTCAGCGAACCCTTGACGGTCTTGAAGTTGGTCAGCATGCCGCCCAGCCAGCGCTGGTTCACGAAGGGCACGCCAGCGCGTTCGGCTTCCAGGGCGATCACGTCGCGGGCCTGGCGCTTGGTGCCGATCATCATCACGGTGCCGCGGCGGGCCGACAGCTGCTTGATGAACTTCAGGGCGTCTTCGAACGCAGGCTGAGTCTTCTCAAGGTTGATGATGTGGATCTTGTTGCGATGGCCGAAGATGTACGGGGCCATCTTGGGGTTCCAGAAGCGGGTTTGGTGACCGAAATGGACACCGGCTTCCAGCATGTCGCGCATGGACACAGTCATTGTGTAGCTCCAGAGGTTGAGTCTTGAATCCGGCTGAAACCGCCCTGGCACCAAAACAGCCCGGGCAGCACCTTGGAATGCCGCGATTCGCGTTTCTCGATCAAACAAAAGCGGCCGAAGCCGCCCAACAGGCTTTCTCAGGCTTCCCCGACCTGCCTGACGTCAATGCCGCAGCGGCCTGAGCCACTGGCGACCTGCCGGCAGTTTCGGGAAAACTCTCGAATTCTAGCATGGAAAATCAGGCTGCCCCGGACACGCGTCCAGGAGCAGCCCTGACGGTGGTCAGCGCTTGCTGCCAGACCGTGCTCGCGCCGCCTTCTTGCCAGCCGCTTTGGCACCTCGGCCGGCGCCGACGGTGGCGGCCACGGAGACACGCTCACGCGTTTTGCCCGCGGACTTGCCACCCTTGCCGCCGCGCTTGACCTCCCGGTCCAGCTCGCGGATGTCGGCCAGCTCGTCCTGGGCGGACACTTCGCCGCCCGGGTCCGCCTGCCGGCCCTTGCGGCGCACGCTGGCGGCAGGACGCGCCTCGGCACCTTCGCGCACCAGGCGGAAATCGATCTTGCGGGCATCCAGGTCGACGCGGCTGACCTGCACACGCACGCGGGTGCCCACGCCGTAACGCACGCCGCTGCGCTCGCCGCGCAGCTCCTGGCGGGCCTCGTCAAACCGGTAGTACTCGCCGCCGAGTTCGGTGATGTGGATGAGGCCCTCGACGTACAGGCCGTCCAGCTGCACGAACAAGCCGAAGGACGTCGCCGCACTGACCGTGCCACCGTACTCCTCGCCCAGGCGCTCGCGCATGAACATGCACTTCAGCCAGGCCTCCACGTCGCGCGAAGCCTCGTCGGCGCGGCGCTCGTTGGCGCTGCAATGGATGCCCGCCGTCTCCCAGGCCGCCGTCTCGGCAGGCGGCAGCTTGATGCGTGCCGACGCCTTGGTCGGCGCCGCGGGCAGGCCCTTGGCGAGCGCGCCCTTGCCGCCGCCAGGCTTGCGCTTGAGGTTGCCCACCGACGACACGATGTTGGCCGGCAGGATCAGGTTGTAGCGCCCACTGCCCAGCAAGGCCTTGATGACGCGGTGCACCAGCAAATCCGGATAGCGGCGGATCGGGCTGGTGAAGTGGGTGTAGGCCTCGTAAGCCAGACCGAAGTGCCCGCTGTTGGCCGGCGTGTAGATGGCCTGCTGCATGGAGCGCAGCAGCATGGTGTGGATCTGCATCGCGTCCGGGCGATCCTTGGTCGCTTGCGCGATGGCCTGGAACTCACCCGGCGTGGGCTCTTCGCCGATGCCCAAGCCCAGCCCCAGCGCCTTCAGGTAGTTTTTCAGCAGGCTGCGCTTTTCCGGCGTGGGCCCTTCGTGCACGCGGTAGAGCGAGGGGTGCTTGGCCCGCATGATGAAGTCGGCCGAGCACACGTTGGCGGCCAGCATGCATTCCTCGATCAGGCGGTGCGCATCGGTGCGCACGCGCGGCACGATCTTGGCGATGCGGCCGTTGTCGTCGCAGACGATCTGCGTCTCGGTGGTTTCGAAGTCCACCGCGCCGCGGCTGGAGCGCGCCTTCAGCAGCGCGCGGTAAACCTCGTGCAGGTGCAGCAGGTGCGGCACCAGCTCGCCACGGCGCTGCGCCTCGGGGCCGCGCGTGTTGCCCAGGATGGCGGCCACCTCGGTGTAGGTCAGGCGGGCGTGCGAATTGATGACCGCCGGGTAGAACTGGTAGGCATGCAACTCGCCCTCTGCCGTGACCAGCATGTCGCAGACCATGGACAGGCGTTCCACCTCGGGGTTGAGCGAACACAGGCCGTTGGAGAGCTTCTCCGGCAGCATCGGGATCACACGCCGCGGGAAGTACACCGAGGTCGCGCGCTCGTAGGCATCGCTGTCCAGCGGCTCGCCCGGCTTGACGTAGTGGCTCACGTCGGCAATGGCCACGATCAGGCGCCAGGCATTGGGCGCCTTGCTGCGGCCGATGCTCGCGGGCTGGCAGTAGACCGCATCGTCGAAGTCGCGGGCGTCTTCGCCGTCGATGGTCACCAGCGGCACGTCGCTCAGGTCGATGCGGCCCTTCTTGTCGATCGCGCGCACCTTCTCGGGCAGCTTGGCCGCCTGGGCCAGCACCTCGTCACGGAAGCGGTGCGGCACCTCGTACTTGCGCACGGCGATCTCGATCTCCATGCCCGGGTCGTCGATGCCACCCAGCACCTCGACGACCTTGCCGATGGGCTGGGCCGTCAGCGAAGGCGCCTCGGTCAACTCGACCGAGACCACCTGCCCCGGCTCGGCGCCCGCGGTGGCCTTGCCCGGGATGAGGATGTCCTGGCCGAAGCGGCGGTCTTCCGGCGCCACCAGCCAGGCGCCGCCTTCGTGCAGCAGCCGCCCGATGATGGGCGTCTTGCGGCGCTCGACGATCTCCAGCACGAGGCCTTCAGGGCGCCCCTTGCGATCGAAGCGCACCACCCGAACCTTGATGCGGTCGCGGTGCATGACGGCGCGCATCTCCTGCGGCGGCAGGTAGATGCTGATGTCGCCCTCATCCGCCAGCACGAAGCCGTGGCCATCGCGGTGCCCTTGCACCGTGCCGGTGACTTCGCTCATCAGATTCACAAAAGTGGGGGTGGGTGTTGTCATGTACTGAATTTTGATGCTAGAATTTATGTCTTCGCTGATGCAGCAACAAATTTATTGCGTTGCAGCTGAAAGCAAACAAGTACCTGCCCAGGTGGCGGAATTGGTAGACGCACTAGTTTCAGGTACTAGCGGGTAACTCCGTGGAGGTTCGAGTCCTCTCCTGGGCACCATCTGAAAAGCCGCTTGGTTCAACGCCAAGCGGCTTTTTCTTTGGCTGAACCTTTGTCTGAACCTTTGTCTGAACCGGCAAGCGCCCTGCCCTTCTCCACACCGGCAGGCCCAAGCCGGGCCCGGGGCCTGGCGCGCCAACACGGGCACGCGTGCGGACATGGGTGCGGACATGGGTGCGGACATGGGTGTGAAAGATGCGACAGGCGCAGTGACAGCGGCAGCGGCCATGGAACGACGGTTTGCTGCACTCAGGGTACACCATGGCGGACGCCTCGCTGCGCCGATCGCAAGCCGCACCGCCTCGCCACCCCTCCCCCGCAGGCTCCCTGCCCCCGGATCAACAGCAACTGTCGCGTGATTGTCACAAGGCCACCACCGACACGCACAGACCGACGCGATCTGGACAAAACAGGATTTTTCGTGCTAGACTGTCAGTCTTGATTCGTTGCAGATGTTCTTCGCAGCACAGCAACCGATCAATCAGTACCTGCCCAGGTGGCGGAATTGGTAGACGCACTAGTTTCAGGTACTAGCGGGTAACTCCGTGGAGGTTCGAGTCCTCTCCTGGGCACCAAATGCAAGAAGCCGTCTGAGCAATCAGACGGCTTTTCGCTTTGGGCCACGCACTTTGCCAGAGCCACGTTTCCCGAGTCACTTTGTGCGCGCCTCGGGCGCCCAAGCCACCCAAGCCGCCCCGGCCGATGCCTCCGCGATCACCCATGAAAAAGGGGCCCGAAGGCCCCCTGCTCTGCCACGCCGACTCACAGCGGATGGCGCTTGCGCAGCGCCTCCGGACGCAAGGCGTCGTATTCCTCGAAAGGCTGGTGGATCCAGGGGCTCGTGGGCAAGGTCTCGACGTGGTAGTCGGGCGCATAGCTCGACACCCCCTTCACCCAGATCACCGCCGAGCGCAGCTCCACGATGGCCGGCATGGCGCGCAGGCGGTCCACCACGGCACGCAGGGTCACGCCCGAGTCGGCCAGGTCATCGACCAGCAGCACCCGCCCGGCCAACTGGCCCTTGGGCATGGTGATGTACTGGGCCATGTCCAGCCGCCCCTGCAGGGTGCCGCCGTCGTCGCGGTACGACGAGGTCGACATGATGCCCAGCGGGCGGTCGAAGATGCGCGACAGCATGTCACCGGGGCGCATGCCACCGCGGGCCAGGCACAGGATCTGATCGAACTCCCAGCTCGAATCGTGCACCTGCAGCGCCAGCCGCTCGATGAGGTGGTGGTACTCATCCCAGGACACGTACAGGTGCTTGCCGTCGTCTGTGAGCATGGTTACTTCCTCGTCAGATGAGCGATTCAGCCCTTGTAGGGGTGGCGCAGCAGGATGGTGTGGTCGCGGTCGGGGCCGGTCGAGACCATGTCGATGGGCGCGCCAATCAGGCTCTGCACGCACTCCAGGTAGGCGCGCGCGTTCGCGGGCAATTGCTCCCAGGTGGTCAGGCCGAAGGTCGTGCCTTCCCAGCCGGGGAAGGTGGCGTAGATGGGCTCGCAGGCCACGATGTCATCGGCGTCCAGCGGCAGGATGTCGATGGTTTCGCCACGCAGCTTGTAGCCGGTGCAGACCTTGATTTCGCTCAGGCCGTCGAGCACGTCCAGCTTGGTCAGGCAGATGCCGGAGATGCCGTTGATCAGCACCGAGCGCTTGAGGGCGGCGGCGTCCAGCCAGCCACAGCGGCGGGCGCGACCGGTCACGGTGCCACGCTCCTGGCCCACGGTGGAGAGGTGATGGCCGACGGTGCCCGGGGTGTCCCAGTCCAGCTCGGTGGGGAACGGGCCGCTGCCCACGCGGGTGGTGTAGGCCTTGGTGATGCCCAGGATGTAGTGCAGCTTGTCGGGTCCCACGCCCGAGCCCGCGGCGGCGTTGCCGGCCACGCAGTTCGACGACGTGACGTAAGGATAGGTGCCGTGGTCGATGTCCAGCAGCGTGCCTTGCGCACCTTCGAACAGCACCGAACCACCGGCCACGGTGTGGGCCTGGATGCGCACGCCGACGTCGGCCAGCATGGGCAGGATCTGCTCGGCTGCCTTCATGGCGGCGTCGTAGATGGGCTGGAATTCAAGGGGCTGGCCCTTGAGGTAGCCGGCCAGCGCGAAGTTGTGCAGCTCCAGCAGCTCGGCCAGCTTCTTGGCGAAACGCTCGGGGTGCTTGAGGTCCTGCACGCGCAGGGCGCGGCGGGCCACCTTGTCTTCGTAGGCCGGGCCGATGCCCTTGCCGGTGGTGCCGATCTTGCCGGAACCGCTGGTCTCGCGCAGGGCTTCGCGGGCCTTGTCCACCTCGACGTGGAAGGGCAGGATCAGCGGGCAGGACTCGCTGATGAACAGGCGCGAACGCACGTTCAGGCCGGCGGCTTCCAGGCGCTCGATTTCGCTCAGCAGGTGGGTCGGGTCGACCACCACGCCGTTGCCGATGTAGCAGGCCACGCCCTCGCGCATGATGCCGGAGGGGATCAGCTGCAGGGCCGTTTTCTTGCCGTTGATGACCAGGGTGTGGCCGGCGTTGTGGCCGCCCTGAAAGCGCACGACGGCGGCGGCGTGGTCGGTCAGCCAGTCGACGACCTTGCCCTTGCCTTCGTCACCCCATTGGGTGCCGACGACGACGACGTTGCGGGCCGTGGCCACGTCAGAAGTGGAGTCGGCACGGGCCGACGCGGAAATGCTTTGCATGGCAGATTCCTCTGTCTCAAATGGGATGGGCCCGCTCAGAGCGAGCGCACCGACCAACGTCCGTCGACCAGCGCCAGTTCGCGGTCGCAGTCGAATTCCTGGACGTCGTGTTCGTGTCCGGGCAGCACGCAGACCACGGTGTGGCCCTGCCCTCTCAAGTCGCGCACCGCCTGGCGCAAGGCGGCATCCTCGCCCCAGGGGGCACGGATGGCGGCGCGCACCTGGGCGCGGTCATGGCCGTTCAGGACATCGCCCAGCACCTTGAGGTCCAGGCTGAAGCCGACGGCCGGACGGCGGCGGCCGAACACGGCCCCCACCTCGTCGTAGCGGCCACCACGCACCAGGGCGTCGGGGTGGCCCGCGCCGTAGACGGCAAAGCGCGTGCCGCTGTAGTAAGCGTAGCCGCTGAGGTCGGACAGGTCGAAGCCGACCTGCACGCCAGGGCGGCTGCCGCGCAGGTTGGCCGCCAGCCAGGCCAGGTCGGCCAGGGCGGCATCCACCAGCGGATGCGCGGGCAGGACCTCGCGCGCCTGGGCCAGGGCCTCGTCACCGCCGTAGCAGCGGGTCAGCCCGACCAGCACGGCTTCGGCCCGAGGCACCGCGGCCAGACGGCCTTGCGCAGCCAACTGGCGCAGCGTGCCCACGTCCTTGGCCGACAGGGCCGCGATCAGGGCATCGTGCTCGGCCTGGTGCTCGGCGTTCAGCAGGTCAGACACGCCCAGGCCGGCCAGCATGCCGCGCACCAGGCGCACATCGGCCAGGTCCATGACCAGCTCGGCCGACGAGGCAGCGCCGGCAAAACCGCTGGCTTGCAGGCCGTCCAGGGCCAGCTCGGCGGCTTCGAGGTCGGCTTCCAGCCCGGCGTGTCCGTAGATCTCTGCGCCCAGCTGCAGCGGCTCGCGGCTGGCGTGGGGGCTGGCCGGGCGGGTGTGCAGCACCGGGCCGCAGTAGCACAGCCGGGTCACGCCCTGGCGGTTGAGCAGGTGGGCGTCGATGCGCGCGACCTGGGGCGTGGCGTCCGCGCGCACACCCAGGCTGCGGCCACTGAGCTGGTCCACGAGCTTGAAGGTCTTGAGGTCGAGGGCGTGGCCCGTGCCCGACAGGAGCGATTCCAGGTGCTCCAGCAGGGGCGGCATCACCAGCTCGAAGCCGTAGGTGCGGGCAACGTCCAGCCAGACGCGGCGCAACTCTTCCAGCCGACGGGCCTGCGAGGGCAAGACATCGGCAATGTGCTCTGGCAACAGCCAAGCAGACGACATAAGAAACCGTGAGGGGGTTAAAAACGAGATTCTACCGGCTCACGGCGACAGAAACACATCCGAAACGTGCCGACGCCCTCTTTTCAGCCGCCCTGCAACCACCACAGCAGCAGCAGGCCCAGCACCATGCTGGCCAGGCCGAAGGTGCGGATCTGGTGGTCCGACAGCTGCAGCAACTGCTCGAACATGCGCCGCCAGCCCCCGGGGTTGAGGGCCGGCATCAGGCCTTCCAGCACCAGCAGCAGGGCCAGCGCCATCCAGATCGCATCAGACATGCGCGATCAGCCTGCTCACTTCTTGCCAGCAGCGCCAGCACCGGCGCCACCGTTGCGCAGCGTCTTGAAGAACTCGCTGCCGGGGTCCAGCACCATCACGTCCGACTTGCTGCGGAAGGTGGCGCGGTAGGCCTCCAGGCTGCGGTAGAACTGGGCGAACTGCGGGTCACGGCCGAAGGACTCGCCGTACAGCGCCGAGGCCTTGGCATCGCCCTCGCCCTTGACCTTCTGTGCATCGCGGTAGGCTTCGGCGACGATGATTTCGCGCTGGCGGTCGGCGTCGGCGCGGATCTTTTCGCTCTCGGCACCACCGGTGGAGCGCAACTCGTTGGCCACGCGCTTGCGCTCGGACTCCATGCGGCGGTAGACCGACTCGGTGATGTTGGCCGAGAAGTCCACGCGCTTGATGCGCACGTCCACCACCTCGATGCCGAAGGACTGCGCGTCATCGGCCAGACGCTTGATGACGCCCTGCACCACCTTCTCGCGCTCGGCCGAGAGCATGGCTGCCACGGTGCGCTTGGTGACTTCCTCGTTGACCGCGGCCTGCACGATGGGCGAGAGCTTGTTTTCGATGTTGCGGATGTCCACGCCGCTGTTGCGGATGAACTGCTTGGGATTGACCACGCGCCACTTCACCAGCCAGTCGATGACCAGGCTCTTTTTCTCGGCGGTGAAGATGGGGCGGGACTCGGGGCTGTCCAGGGTCTGGATGCGGCGGTCGAGGAAGACCACGTTCTGCAGCGGCGCGGGCAGCTTGAACTTCAGGCCAGGCTCGGCGACGACTTCCTTGATCTCGCCCAGGGCGTAGACCACGGCGAACTGGCGCTGATCGACCACGAACAGGGTCGATGCCGCCAGGATGAAGGCCAGCAGGACGCCGGCCAGGATGATGCCAATGCGGTTCATGTCAGGTTCCTTGCGTGTGCGTCTCGGGCCGGCTCAGCGGACGTCGCGTTCACGCGAACGCAGGCCATCGCGCGAGCGCGAATCCGGGGCATTGCCGCTGCCCAGCGGGGCCGAGGGCTCGGCGGGCTGGCTGCTGCTGGTCGCAGGCACGGGCGCAGCCGCAGGCAGACCGGACGCATTGCTCTGCTGGATCAGCTTGTCCAGCGGCAGGTAGAGCAGGTTCGAGCCCTGGCGCGAATCCACCATCACCTTGGTGACGTTGCTGTAGACCTGCTGCATGGTGTCGATGTAGAGGCGGTCACGCGTGACGGCAGGCGCCTTCTGGTACTCGACCAGCACGGCCTTGAAGCGCTGGGCATCGCCCTCGGCCTGGGCCACCACGCGGGCGGCATAACCCGCAGCCTCTTCGCGCAAGCGCGCGGCCGTGCCCTGGGCCTTGGGGATCACCTCGTTGGCATAGGCCTGGCCTTCGTTCTTCAGGCGCTCGCGGTCGGCGCCGGCCTTGAAGGCATCGTCGAAGGCGGCCTGCACCTGCTCGGGGGCCTGCACGCTCTGCACGTTGACGTTGGTGACGACCACGCCGGCCTTGAGCTTCTTGAGCTGGGACTGGATCGAGCCGATCAGCTTTTCGGCGATGGCGTCGCGTTGCTCGTAGAGCACCGAGTCCATGGTGCTGCTGCCGACGATCTCGCGCACCGCCGACTCCGCAGCCTGCTGCACGGCCTCGTCAGGGTTGCGGTTCTCGAACAGGTACTGGCGGGCGTCCGACAGGCGGTACTGCACCGTGAAGCGGATGTCGACGATGTTCTCGTCGCGCGTGAGCATGGACGAGTCGCGCAGACCGGTGGCCTGCATCACCGAGTTGCTGCCGACCTCGACCGAGCGCAACTGCGTCAGGTTGACGATCTCGTGGCTCTGGAAGGGGTAAGGCGCGCGCCACTGGAAACCGGCATCGACCGTGTGGCTGAAGCGCCCGAAGGACATCACCGCGGCCTGCTGGCCTTCCTGCACGATGAAGAAGCCGCTGCCCAGCCAGACCAGCGCGACCAGGCCGATGACCAGGCCGGCACCGATGCCCGCACCGGTCGGGTCAGGCGTGATGTTGCCGCCCGGGCCATTGCCGGTGTCACCGCCGCCCTTGCCTGCGAACAGGCCGCTGAGCTTGCGGTTGAAGTCTTTCCAGAGCTCGTCGAGGTCGGGCGGGCCGTCGTGGCGGTCGTTGTGCATCACCGGCAGGGACAGGGCACGCGCCACGCGCCAGCTGGCGCGCAGGCCCGCGCCGTGCAGCAAGGCCGCAGCGGCCGAGGCCATCCGGCTCAGGCGGTGAGGGACCGTGGACACACGGGCATCGGGCGACGGGCCCGCATCCAGAGAAGGCATGGTCATGATCGGATGGAGGAATCTGTACGGGGGGCCAGGCCGGCTTCGTCAGCCACCTCGCCATCGAGCGCATTGTGCATGTCGAATCGCGGATCCACGGGCCGATGTGCGCCCGAATCCGCGTCCAGGCCGCGGACGGCCGCTTCCGCGAGCACCTCGCGCAACACATCGAGCCCCTGCCCTGTCAGTGCACTGACGAAGACACGGGTGCAGCGGCGGCCCGAGGGCAGCTCGTAGACGTCCCGGCTGTGGCGCGGCTGCTGGTGTTCGGGCAGGGCATCGCACTTGTTGAACACCAGCACCTGCGGCAGCTGCCCCGCACCGATGGTGTCGAGCACGCGCAGGACCTCGTCGATCTGCTCGTGCAGCACCGGGCTGGCGGCGTCCACCACATGCAGCAGCACATCCGCTTCAGCGGCTTCCTGCAGCGTGGCCTCGAACGACTCGACCAGGGTGTGCGGCAGGTCGCGGATGAAGCCGACGGTGTCGGACAGCGTCACGCTGCGCTGCGCCTGGGCCAGGAACATCTGGCGGGTGGTGGTGTCCAAGGTGGCAAAGAGCTGGTTGGCCGCGTAGGTGCCGGCCTTGGTCAGGGCGTTGAACAGCGTGGACTTGCCGGCGTTGGTGTAGCCCACCAGGGAGACGCGGAAGGTGTCGGTGCGCTCGCGCGAGCGCCGCTGCGTGTTGCGCTGGCGTTTGACCTTGGCCAGCCGTTCCTTGAGCGACTTGATTTTGATGTCGATCATGCGGCGGTCCAGCTCGATCTGGGTTTCGCCAGGGCCGCCTCGGTGACCGACACCGCCGCGCTGGCGCTCCAGGTGGGACCAGCGGCGCACCAGGCGCGACGACAGGTACTGCAGGCGCGCCAGTTCGACCTGCAGCTTGCCTTCGTGGCTGCGTGCACGGGCGCCGAAGATTTCGAGGATGAGGCCGGTGCGGTCGAGCACCTCCACGCCCAGGTGGCGCTCCAGGTTGCGCTGCTGGGCCGGCGACAAGGCCTGATCGAAGATCACGCCATGGGCCTGGTAGAGGGTGACGATGGATTTGATCTCGTCGGCCTTGCCGGAGCCGACGAACAGCGCCGCATCAGGCGCTTTGCGCTTGGCCGTGACCTTGGCCACGGGCGCATCCCCCGCCGACTCGGCGAGCAAGGCCAGTTCGTCCAGCGTGGGATCGAAGGAGGAGCCGGGGCCGAAATCGACCCCGACCAGGACGACCCGCGGGTCTCCCGGCGCCAGCAAACCAGGGGCTGCGCCCGGGTTGGCGCCCTGTGGTGCCCCGCGAGGGGCGTCGGAAAAAGCGTCGGGAGAAGCGGGTGTCAAGGGAGCGGGAAGAAGCGATGCGTCGGGACGGCGGCTGCCAATCAGCCCTCTTCGCCCTCGTTGGTGTGGAAGTTCACTGCGCGGCCGGGCACGACGGTGGAGATGGCGTGCTTGTAGACCATTTGCGTGACGGTGTTGCGCAGCAGGACCACGTATTGATCGAAGGACTCGATGTGGCCCTGGAGCTTGATGCCGTTGACCAGGTAGATCGACACAGGCACGTGCTCACGGCGAAGAAGGTTCAGGAAGGGGTCTTGTAGGAGTTGCCCTTTGTTGCTCACGATATGCTCCGTGTTGTAAAAGAAAACGGTACGACGGTGTTGGAGTGCCCACCTTAACACAGTCCTAGTCGGCTGGCGTAAGGCCTGGGTCTTTCACCTTTGTGACAAGGTGACACGCCCGGTCAAAGCCCCTCACTCTTTGTCTGTGAAGGGGTTCTGCGAGGACTTCATCTCGATGCGCAGCGGCGTGCCGGAGAGCTTGAAGTGCTCGCGGAAACGGCTTTCCAGGAAGCGCTTGTAGGCGTCGGTGACGTGCTCCAGCGAGTTGCCGTGGATGACGATGACCGGCGGGTTCATGCCGCCCTGGTGGGCATAGCGCAGCTTGGGCCGGAAGGAGCCGGCGCGCTTGGGCTGCTGGAACTGCACCGCTTCGGCCAGCAGGCGGGTGAGCACCGGCGTGGGCATCTTGCGGTTGGCAGACGCATAGGCATCGGCGATGGCCTTCCACACCGGGCCCAGGCCCTGGCGCTTGATGGCCGAGATGTAGAGCACGGGCGCGAACTTCAGGAAGGACAGGCGGTGCTCGATGGAGCGCTGCAGCATCTCGCGCTGGTAGCTGTCGATGGCGTCCCATTTGTTGACGGCGATCACCACGGCGCGGCCCGACTCCAGCACGAAACCGGCGATGTGGGCGTCCTGTTCGGTCACGCCCTGGGTGGCATCGACCAGCAGCAGCACGACGTTGGCGTCCGAGATGGCTTGCAGGGTCTTGACCACCGAGAACTTCTCGATGGCTTCGAAGACCTTGCCCTTGCGGCGCAGGCCGGCGGTGTCGATCAGCTCGAACTTCTTGCCGTCCCGCTCGAAAGGCACGCTGATGGCGTCGCGGGTGGTGCCCGGCATGTCGAAGGCCACCAGGCGCTCTTCGCCCAGCCAGGTGTTGATCAGCGTGGACTTGCCCACGTTGGGGCGACCGGCCACGGCCAGGCGGATGGGCCGGTCTGCATCGGGCGCCTCGTCCTCGTCGGCATCCGGGTCGATGAAGTCTTCCAGCGCCAGCTCGATCATGTCGCGGATGCCCTGTCCGTGGGCGGCCGACACGGCCAGGGGCTCGCCGAGACCGAGCTCGTAGAACTCGGCCAGTTGCGGTGCACCCAGCATGCCTTCGGCCTTGTTGGCCACCAGCAGCACCTTCTTGTTGGCGGTGCGCAGGTACTTGCCGATGTCGTGGTCCTGGGCGGACAGGCCATTGCGCGCATCGACCACGAAGATCACGGCGTCGGCCTCGGCGACGGCCTGGCGGGTCTGCTTGGCCATCTCCTTGAAGATGCCGGACTTGCACTCGGGCTCGAAGCCGCCGGTGTCGATGGCGATGAAGGCGTGCGAACCCAGGCGGCCTTCACCGTAGTGGCGGTCGCGGGTGAGGCCGGCGAAGTCGGCGACGATGGCGTCGCGGCTCTTGGTGAGTCGATTGAACAGGGTCGACTTGCCGACGTTGGGTCGTCCGACCAGTGCAATGACAGGTTTCATGGCGTCAGGGGCTGGTGATCCACGGGGGATCGTGGGGCGCTGGGACCAGCGCCGGGTATGCAAAAACAGGCATGCGCAAGCCGCAGCGCCGGTGAGGGCACCGCGGCGGGCGCATCCGGCACTCAGTTGCCGCGGAAAGCGTACACCGTGCCTCGGCGGGTGACCAGCAGCAGCGTGCCACCGACCACCTTCGGCGCGCCGGCCAGGGGCGCGTCGAGCTCGGCGCGTGCGAGGGTGCGGCCATCGGCCTGGGCCAGGATGTGCAGGTAGCCGTCGGCGTCCGCCACGGCGATGCGCTCACCCCAGAAGGCCGGAGCGCTCAGACCGCGGTTGGCGAAACGGTCGATGCGCCAGAGGGCGTCACCGTTGTCGCTCTTCCAGGCGCTGAGGCGGTCGGTGCCATCGGCGCCCACCACCATCTGCAGGTTGGCGGCCACGGCTTGCGTGCCGGCTTGCGGGCGGCTCCAGCGCACGCTGCCGCGGTTGAGCTCCAGACAGGCCACGGAGAACTGGAAGGCGCGCACGCAGGCTTCGTCATCGACACGGGCCAGCGGGCCGATCAGGTCGGCCAGTCGCTCGACCTCGTTGGTGCCACGCGGCGTGCCCACGCTGACATCGAAGCGGGGCGTGCCCTTGAGCGGGTCCAGGCCCACCAGGCGGTTGCCCTGCCCCACCAGGAGGGTGTCACGGAAGGGTTCGATCACGCTGCGCGTGGCCAGGGCCAGGGGCTCGGTGCCCGGGCGCTGGTAGACCCACAGGTAGCGGCCGTCGAGGGCGTCGTAGGCGCGCACGCTGCGGTCCACGGCTTCCACGAACACACGCTCGCCGGCGACCACAGGGGCGGTCAGCACGCGGCCGGGCTGACGCTCGCTCCACAGCAGCTTGCCCTGGTCGAACACCATCAGCTCGTTGCTGGCGGCCACCACGGCGGCGTAACGGCCGTCCGAGCCCACCGCCGCCGACAGCTCGGTGCGGGCCTGGGCACGCCAGCGCTCACGGCCGCTGCGGATGTCCAGCGACACGATGTTGCCGTCGGTGCTGGCCACGGTCACGGCCTCGTCGGTCGTGGACAGGGCGAAGGTCGGGGCGGCATTGCCGACGCGAACCGACCAGGCCGGCGCGATGCGTGCCGAGCTGCTGAGGGATTCCAGCGGCGCAGGCTTGAGCTTGCTGGAGCCGCATGCGGACAGGCCCAGGGCCAGGCTCACACCCAGGACGCACAGGCGGGCCATGTGGGGGATGCGGATCGCGCGGGTGGTCTCGTTCATGCGGTTCAGGGAGGTGAGGGTCATGGCGGCAAAGGGGCGTCGGGCCGGCGTCGTGAGGGCGTCAAGGCGCGGGTCAGGGGGCGGTCCTGGCCTCGCCCGACGAACCTTGCGGCTGGGGGGCCGGTGCGGGCGCCTGGCCCAGCGCGGTCAGCTTGCCTTCGACGAAACGGCGGTAGTCGACGGTGGCATCGAGCTTGTCCCAGGCGGCCTGGTAGGCCTTGATCGCTTCGTCCTTCTTGCCTTGCGCCAGGTAGATGTCGCCGCGGCGGTCTTCCACCAGGGCCTTGAAATCTTCGGGCGCGTCGGCCCCCAGGGTCTTGAGGGCCTCGTCGAACTGCCTGGCATCCATCTGCATGCCGGCCAGACGCAGGCGGGCCACCGCGGCCAGGCTGGCGTTCTTGCCGTTGTCGGCCAGCCATTGCAGCGTGGCGCGGGCCTGGTCGGCCTTGCTGACGGCCACGACCTTGGCGGTCAGCAAGGCGCCCTGCTCTGCCAGCGCGGTGCCGGCGTAGTTGTCCTTGAGGTCAGTGAAGATCTGCAGGACGCGGTCGGCATTGCCGCTGACCGCGGCGCGGTCCAGTTCTTCGTAGAGGCCGCTGGCGGCGATGGCGCGCTTTTGCTGCCAGTACTGGTAGCCCGTCCAGGCGGCGTAGGCACCCAGGGCCAGCACCAGCACCCAGGTGATCAGGTTGCCGTATTGCTTCCAGAAGTGCTTGACCTGGTCAAGTTGCTCCTGCTGTTCGAGGTCGTAGGTCGCCATGGTGTGTCAGGGGGTTGGATCTGGGGATTATGACCGGGCTGCAAGGCGCGGCGAGGCGCGTTCAGCGCGGCAGCAGGCTGGCGGCCCAATGGGCGATGTCCACCAGTGGCCGGATCTGTTGTTCGCCCCCGTCGCGCAAGGGCTTGAGGGCCACCTCGCCCCGAGCGATCTCGTCCGGGCCGAACACCAGGGCGAAGCGCGCGCCACTGGCATCGGCCTTCTTGAACTGGGACTTGGGGCTGGCCGGGCCGTCCTTGCCAGCCGGGTTCAGCACGACGCTGACGCCTTGGGCGCGCAAGGCTTCGAGCGCCACCATGACCGTGGGCAGGGGCACGCCGGGGAAGACCACGGCGAAGGCATCGGGCTGCGCCGGGCCCGGCAACTGGCCGACCTCTTCCAGCAAGAGCAGCAGGCGCTCCATGCCCAGGCCCCAGCCGACCGCGGGGTTGGGCTTGCCGCCGAGTTGCTCGATCAGGCCGTCGTAGCGGCCACCACCGCACACCGTGCCCTGTGAGCCCAGGCGCGTGGTGACCCACTCGAACACGGTCAGGTTGTAATAGTCCATGCCGCGCACCAGACGCGGGTTGACCTCGTAGGGCAGGCCCGCAGCGTCCAGCACGGCGCGCACGGCGTTGAAGTGCGCCAGCGAGGCCTCGCCGAGGAAATCGATGAGCTTGGGCGCGGCTTCGACCACCGGCTGCATGGCCGGGTTCTTGGTGTCGAGGATGCGCAGCGGGTTGCTGTGCAGGCGGCGCCTGGCCTCGTCGTCCAGCAGCTCGGCATGGGCCTCCAGGTGGGCGATCAAGGCCTCGCGGTGGGCCTGGCGCTCTTCGGGCTGGCCGAGGCTGTTGAGCTGCAACTGGACGTCGTCGCCCACGCTCAGACCGAGGTCGCACCACAGCGAAGCCGTCATCAGGATCAACTCGGCATCGACGTCCGGGCCGGCAAAGCCCAGCACTTCGGCGCCCACCTGGTGGAACTGGCGGTAGCGGCCTTTTTGCGGGCGCTCGTGGCGGAACATCGGGCCGATGTAGTACAGGCGCTTGCCGCCTTCGTACAGGAAGCTGTGCTCGTTGATGGCGCGCACCGCACCGGCCGTGCCTTCGGGGCGCAGGGTCAGCTTGTCGCCGTTGAGGCTGTCCTCGAACGAGTACATCTCCTTCTCGACGATGTCGGTGACCTCGCCCAGGCCGCGCACGAACAGGGCCGTGGGCTCGACGATGGGCGTGCGCATGTTGAGGTAGCCGTAGCGGCGCATCAGCGCACGGACCTTGTCTTCGAGCCACTCCCAGCGCGCCGAGTCCGGCGGCAGGATGTCGTTCATGCCTTTGATGGCTTTGAGCTGTTCGGCCATGGGGAAAATTCGGGAGATGTTGTTCTTGTGGATGCGCAGGCTGGGGGCTCAGACGCCACGGGCCGCTGCGGCGGCGCCATAACGGCGCTCGATGTAGTCCTGCACGAGTTGCTGGAACTCTTCGGCGATGCGCTCGCCACGCAGGGTCAGGGCCTTTTCGCCGTCGATGAACACGGGGGCGGCAGGCGCCTCGCCATTGCCCGGCAGGCTGATGCCGATGTCGGCGTGCTTGCTCTCGCCCGGGCCGTTGACGATGCAGCCCATCACGGCCACCTTCATGTTCTCGACGCCGGGGTATTGCTCGCGCCAGACGGGCATCTGCGCGCGCAGGTGGTCATCGATCTGCTTGGCCAGTTCCTGGAAAGTGGTGCTGGTGGTGCGGCCACAGCCCGGGCAGGCGGTGACGCTGGGCACGAAATGGCGCAGACCCAGGGCCTGCAGGATTTCGAGCGCCACCACGACTTCCTGCGTGCGGGCCTCGCCCGGCTGCGGCGTGAGCGACACGCGGATGGTGTCGCCAATGCCTTCCTGCAGCAGGATGGACAGGGCCGCGGCCGAGGCCACCGTGCCCTTGGCGCCCATGCCGGCTTCGGTCAGGCCCAGGTGCAGCGGGTAGTCGCAGCGCGCGGCCAGGCCGCGGTAGACGCTGATGAGGTCCTGCACGCCGCTGACCTTGCACGACAGGATGATCTGCTCGGGCGCCATGCCCAGCTCGCGGGCGAACTCGGCCGACTGCAGAGCGGAGCTGATGAGGGCCTGGTACATGACCTGCTGCGCGTCCCACGGATCGGCGCTGCGGGCGTTCTCGTCCATCATCGAGGCGAGCAGCTCCTGGTCGAGGCTGCCCCAGTTGACGCCGATGCGCACAGGCTTGTCGAAACGCATGGCGGCTTCGATCATCTGCGCGAACTGGCGGTCCTTCTTGTCGCCCTTGCCCACGTTGCCGGGGTTGATGCGGTACTTCGACAGGGCTTCGGCGCAGGCCGGGTGGTCGGTCAGCAAGCGGTGGCCGTTGTAGTGGAAATCGCCCACCAGCGGCACGTCGATGCCCATGCGGTCGAGCTGCTCGCGGATGTGCGGCACGGCCTCGGCGGCTTCGGGCGTGTTGACAGTGATGCGCACCAGTTCGGAGCCGGCCAAGGCCAATTCCTTGACCTGGATGGCCGTGCCGATGACGTCCACCGTGTCGGTGTTGGTCATGGACTGCACGCGCACAGGCGCATCGCCACCGATGGTGACCACACGCGAGCCCCAGACCACGCGGGCCTGGCGCGAGCGGCGTGCGGCCGGGCTGGCCGGAGAAATGAAGGTGCAGTTCGCCAGCGTCATTTCAGCTCCAGCCGCGCGATGTTGTTGCGGTTGTGGGGCGCCAGGTCGACGGGCTGGCCACGCAGGGTGACTTCGACGCCGCTGACGTTGCCGATGCGCAGGTTCCACGGCGGCACGCCCCCCATGGACAGGGTTTCGCCGGCCTTGACCAGGCGGGACAGGCGCTTGGTGCCGCCACCGTCGATCACTTCCATCCAGGCGTCCTGGGTGACGCGCAGCACCACCGCGCCCGCGTTGGGCTCTTCCGTGATGCGGCTGGCAGAGAGCGCAGCAGACGCGCTCACCGCGGTCGCCACCACGGCGGTGACGGCAGGCTGCGCAGGAGAAGCCGGTGCGGCTGCCTGCAGCGCGATCGGGGCCGACGCCACGGCCGAAGCGGCATCCAGGGAGGCCGAGGCACCGAACAGCGGCTCGGACGCGGCCTGCGCCACCGAGGCTTCACCCATGGCCACACCGACGACGGGCTCGGCCAGCGCGTCGGAAGCAGCCGAGGCCGCGGCGGATGCGGCATCGGCCGCCGGCGCAACCGCAGAGCGCTGCAACCAGGCCGGCAACTCCACCGACTCGGGCAGCAGGTAAACCAGGGCGGCCGCCAGCAGCAACGCCAGCGGCGCCAGCCACTTGAAGCTCAGCAGCGCAGACAGGTCCACCCCGCCATCGCGCTCGAACATCTGCGGTGCCAGCCGCGTTTCCTTGAAGGGCTGGTTGAGCGGCTCCTTGTCACCCCCCAGCGGGCTGGGGCGCGCCGCAGGCAAGGCAGCCAGCACGGGTGCGGTATCGACCTTCAGGTAGCGGCAGACCGTCTGGGCCAGGGCCCGCGCGAAGTTCGCATCGGGCAATTGGTCCAGGCGCCCTTCTTCCAGCGCGGCCAGCTTGGCCGGCGTGACCTTGAGCACCATGGCCAGGGCCTCCAGGGTCAGGCCCTGGGATTCGCGCGCCAGGCGCAGCATGTCGCCCGCATTGCGGTTGCCGGATTCCGGCGTGTTCAGTTGGATCGGCGACGTGTCACTCATCGTAGCGTCCCAGTTCAAGCGCGGTGGCCTCGCGGCTGCCCGTGAAGCGGCGGCGCAATTGCGTCGCCAGCTCATCGCGTCCTGCGAAATTGCCCAGGCGGTGCTCGATGCGGATGGCCAGCCACAGGGACTCCGCAGTGACCTGCTCAGGCACGTTGTTGATGCGCCGCGCGTAAAAACGCGCTCGCTCCAGTTCCCCCTGGCGCATCAGCACCGCCGCCAGGTTGTAAGCCGTGGCCGGACTGGCGGGGTCGATTTCATACGACTTCAGCAGGGACTTCTCCCCTTCCGGGTACAGGCCTGCGCGGATCTGGCACACGCCGCGCGCCAGCAGGGTCTTGGCCGTCGACATCGACTGCGGCAAGGCTGCTGCGCGATCGAACAAGGCATCGGCCGCAGCGTACTGGCCGCGGCGGCACAGCGACCACGCGTGGTTGTGCAGCACGCTGCCATTGCCCGGGTCCAGCGACAGCGCCTGGCGGAAGCTGGCGTCGGCACGCTCGGCATCGCCCATCGCGTCGTAGATCAGGGCGCGCATCTCGTGCGCGGCCGGCAGCGTCGGGTCGATGGTCACGGCCTGCTTGAGCTCGTCCAGCGCCGTGTTGTACTGGCCCTGCGCGTAGTACGTGGAGGCCAGCTCCAGACGGATGCGGGCGCGGCGGCGGACCTCGCTCTCGTCGGAGGCGGTGGCGATGTCGCCCTGGGCCGCGGTCACGGCTGCGGTCGAGCGCGGCTGGCCGGGCGCACCGGCACAGCCAAGCAGGCTCAAGCTGAAGCCAGACGCGGCCAGCGCGAAGCTCACGGATCGCATCCTCATGCAGCAATCTCCTATTCGGGCAATCAGTGTAGAGGCGGATGCGCCCACGGGCGCCGGGCACTCACTGCTCATGCGCCTTGCGGGCCGGTGCGGGGTGCACGACGATGGGCTGGCGCAACATGCGCTCTTCCGCCCGGGTGCGGTCCTGCACCTCGCCGGCCAACTGGCCGCAGGCGGCGTCGATGTCATCGCCGCGCGTCTTGCGCACGGTGGTGACGATGCCGGCATCGGCCAGGATGCGCGCGAAGGCCTGCACCCGCTCGTTGGGCGAGCGGTGCAGCCCCGACGCCGGGAAGGGGTTGAAAGGGATCAGGTTGAACTTGCAATGGATGCGGTTGCGCACCAGGGCGATCAACTGACGGGCGTGCTCGTCGGTGTCGTTGACGCCGTCAAGCATGCAGTATTCGAAGGTGATGAAGTCGCGCGGCGCCGCTTGCAGGTAGGCCTGGCAGGCGTTGAGCAACTCATCGATGGGGTACTTGCGGTTGATCGGCACCAACTGGTCACGCAGGGCGTCGTTGGGCGCGTGCAGCGACACGGCCAGCGCCACCGGGCAGTCCTGCTGCAGGCGCTCGATCATGGGCACGACACCGGAGGTCGACACCGTCACGCGGCGGCGCGACAGGCCGTAGCCGTGGTCGTCCAGCATGGTGCGCAGCGCGGGCACCAGCGCGTTGTAGTTCTGCAGCGGCTCGCCCATGCCCATCATCACGACGTTGCTGATGACGCGCTCGGAGGTGTTGAGGCGCTTGCGCAAGGCGTGTTCGGCATGCCAGAGCTGAGCGATGATCTCGCCGGTGCTGAGGTTGCGGCTGAAGCCCTGGTGGCCCGTCGAACAGAAGCGGCAACCCACGGCACAACCGGCCTGCGAGGACACGCACAGCGTGCCGCGGTCGTCTTCGGGGATGTAGACGCTTTCGACAGCGTTGCCCTGTCCCACGTCGAACAGCCATTTGATCGTGCCATCCGAGGACACGTGCTCGCTGATGACGCTCAGGGGCTTGATGTCGGCCACGCCCTGCAGCTTGCTGCGCAGGGACTTGGCCAGGTCGGTCATCTGATCGAAGTCAGAAGCACCTTTCTGATGGATCCAGCGGAACAGCTGGGTGGCGCGGAAGCGCTTTTCACCCAGTTGTTCGCAGTAGCCGGCCAGGCCGTCGAGGTCGAAATCCAGCAGGTTGACTGCAGCGCTCATGAAAGCTTGGCTCCTGGGACTTCAGACCGGACGGCGGCAGGCAGCAGCCGATCAGCGGCTGTAGACGTTCAGGCCGGGGAAGAAGAAGGCCACTTCGACGGCAGCGGTTTCGGCAGCGTCGGAGCCGTGCACGGCGTTGGCGTCGATCGACTCGGCGAAGTCGGCGCGGATGGTGCCGGGGGCAGCCTTCTTGGGGTCGGTGGCGCCCATCAGGTCACGGTTCTTGGCGATGGCGCCTTCACCTTCCAGCACTTGCACGAAGACGGGGCCGGACACCATGAAGTCCACCAGGTCCTTGAAGAAAGGACGGGCAGCGTGGACAGCGTAGAACTGTTCGGCTTCGGCGCGCGACAGTTGCACCAGCTTGGCAGCGGCGACCTTCAGGCCGGCGCCTTCAAAGCGGGCAACGATTTGGCCGATGACGTTCTTGGCAACGGCGTCGGGCTTGATGATCGAGAGGGTGCGTTCGATGGCCATGTTTTCTCCTGGGCAGCGATATTGACAAAACCTGCGATTGTATCGTTCGAATGTGGCTGATCAACGTCGGCCGCGACCACCGCCGCCGCCGCCACCACCGCCACCCCGGCGGTTGCCACCCGAGCGACCGCCGCCAAAGAAGGCGTCGGCACCGATGTAGCCCACCGAGGTCTGCATGGGGTCGGGCTGCTTGGGGCCCTTTTGCTTGCCACCGCCACCGCCACCGTCACGGCCATGGTCCTGGTCCGGACGACCGAAGCCGGAGGTGATGCGCTTGGAGCCCTTGACGAAGCGCTTGTCGAAGGTCTGCTCCAGCGGGTTGGGGATGGGGCCGATGTGGTCGAAATCGTCGTCCATGTCGCGGGCACCCTGAGGCATCTGGGAGCGCTCATTGGCGCGTTCATGGGTGCGCTCATTGGCACGCTCATGGCGCTGACCCTGGCCTTGCTGCTGGCCGCGCTGGCCGCCCTGGCCACCGTGCTGGGGCCTGCCGCCCTGATGACCACCCTGGCCACCCTGAGCGCCACGCCCCTGCTTGCCCTGCTGGCCCTGGCCGCCGCGGCCCTGCGGGTTGCCCTGCTGGCCACCTTGTTGACCGCCTTGCTGGCCCTGTTGCCCGTGTTGCCCCTGCTGACCGCGCTGGCCACCCTGCTGCTTGTGCTTGCCCCCCTTGCCGCGGCCCTGCTGGTCGCCATCCTGGCGGTCCATGCCGGCCAGCGACTTGACGGCGCGCACATCGGACTCGCCCAGTTCGACCCACACGCCACGGCGCAGGCCGCGCGGCAGGACGATGGCGCCGTAGCGCACCCGGATGAGGCGGTTGACCGTCAGGCCGACGGCATCGAACAGCTTGCGGACTTCGCGGTTGCGGCCTTCGGTGATGACCACGCGGTACCACTGGTTCACGCCCTCGCCCAGGCCGTTGCTGATCGAGATGAAATGGGCCGACTGGCCTTCGATCTCGACGCCGGAAAGCAGACGCTCGCGGGAGGCTTCGTCCAGCGAACCCAGCACACGCACGGCGTACTCGCGCTCCACGCCGAAGCGCGGGTGCATCAGCTGGTTGGCCAGCTCGCCCGAGTTGGTGAACAGCAGCAGGCCCTCGGTGTTGAGGTCGAGGCGACCGACCGACATCCACTTGCCATTCTGCAGACGCGGCAGGCGGCGGAAGACGGTCGGGCGGCCTTGCGGGTCGTCGTGGGTGACCACCTCGCCCACCGGCTTGTGGTAGGCCAGGATGCGGGCCGCCGGCGGGGCGATGCGCACCTTGATGGGCTTGCCTGCAACCTTGACGCGGTCGCCATGCGAGATGCGCTGACCGATGTGGGCCACCTGGTCGTTGACCTCGATGCGGCCGTCTTCGATCATCTGCTCGATGTCGCGGCGCGAACCGACGCCCGCCTGGGCCAGCACCTTCTGCAGCTTGGGCGCATCCGGCTCGGGACGCAGCACCCGCTTGTAGGGGCCGGACGGCTCGGCGGCGGCTTCTTCTTCGCTTTCTTCTTCGTGGGCCTTGTCGAAATCGCCCGACAGCAACTCGGCAAACACCTCCGAGGCCTGCTGCTGCGCCAGCGCAGCGCGGCGCGTGCCTCGGAATTCACCCTGATCGTCCCCGGTGGCCGCAGCCCCCTCGGAAGGTTCGGCGGCACCCGCGTCAGCGTCCGCCACCGCAGCGGGGGCGTTGCCCGACACCTCCGCGACCCCAGCCTGCGCAGGCGCCTCGGCGGCGGCCTCGGCAGGGGCATCCTCCACCACCGCGCGTGCCGGGGCCTTGCGGCGCGGGGCCTTCTTGGCGGGCACGGCAGGCGCCACAGCGTCGGTCGCGGCATCGGCCTCGGCCACCGGCTCGGCCACCACATCGGCGGCCAGCGGCTCAGCCTCCACCTTGCGGCGACGGGGCGCGCGCTTGGCGGCGGGTGCCGCCGGCTCTGCCGCAGGAGCGGTCGTCTCCCTGGCAGATGCCGCGGTCACGTCGGCAGGCACCTCGACCGCTTCAACGGCCTTGGGGCGGCGGGTGCGCTTGGGCTTGGCTGCCGCCTCGGCTTGAGGTTCGGCAGCAGGCACTTGGTCCTGAGGGTCTTGCATGGGCGCGGAATCGGTGGTCATGGAGCGGAGGGGTCGGAAACAGAGGGGGCGGGCGGATCGGACGCGGACAGATCGGGTTCGGTGTCCGGCTCGGCCTCGCCAGGTTCGGTGGGGGCCGCGGTGTCGGCGGCAGGTTCATGTTCGGCGACAGGCGGGGCGCTGAGGTCGACCGCGATGTCGTTGGCAGGACCGACCAAGTCGGCTTGCTCAGCGGCTTGCCCAGCGGGCGCCTCGGGGCGCGCCACAGCCTCTGACAAGGCACCATGGGCCTCGTCGGCCAGGGCCGGCTCGGCCTCCAGCCCGGGCAGCAGCGCCTGCCCCACCGGCATCCCGTCCAGCGTGGGCAGTTGCGACAGCGAGGCCAGGCCCAGGTCATCGAGGAATTGCCGCGTGGTGGCGAACAGGGCCGGACGCCCCGGCGCATCACGGTGGCCGATGACTTCGACCCAACCACGGTCTTCCAGCTGCTTGACGATGTTGGAACTCACCGTCACGCCGCGGATGTCTTCGATGTCGCCGCGCGTGACCGGCTGCTTGTAGGCGATGATGGCCAGGGTCTCCAGCGTGGCCCGCGAATAACGGGGTGGCTTTTCAGGGTGCAGCCGGTCCAGGTGGACCTGCACCTCGGGGCGCGTCTGGAAACGCCAGCCCGAAGCCACCTCGGTCAGCGTCACGCCCTTGCCCTGCCACTGCGCCTGGATCTGGGCCAGCATGGCGCGCACCGTGTCGGCCGAGACGGTGTCGTCAAACAACTGGCGCATCTCCCTCACCGACATCGGCTGAGACGAGCACAGCAAGGCGGCTTCGAGGATGCGCGCAGCATCCTGGGGTTCAAGAACTTCCATCGCGTCGGAAATGAGCGGGCGCCGCATCGGTCAGCAAGACGCAGTGCGGCGCGACGCCATGCAGCGCTGGCGCACCAACGTTGTGCTCAGCCGCAAGGCAGCCAAGAGGCGTTCAAACTGGACAGTGTGGAGGGGCCTCACTGGGGAGGCGACATTCAGGCGGCGTTCCGCGCCACCTGCTTCAGGGCCGGCCACGGGTGCCACGCGGGCATTGCTCCGCAATGCGTCGTGCACAAGGCGCTGGGCCAAATCACGTAAACACTATACACCAGTTTGCGCATGCCATGTGGCCCCCTCCTCCAGGGCCGCCCAGGCTTGCGCCATGTCGGCAGGCAAGGCGGCCTGGAAGGCCAGAGGCTCGCCATTGACAGGGTGCAGGAACGACAGCCGCGCCGCATGCAGGGCCTGGCGCCGCATGCCCAGCGCCGGCGCCCCGCCGTACAGGGCGTCTGCCACCAGGGGGTGCTTGCGGCTGCTCAGGTGCACCCGGATCTGGTGGGTCCGCCCGGTGTGCAGGGTGCACAAGACGCCGCTGAACGCACGCCTCCCCGGTTGAGCGCCAGACTGCGGTGCGCGCTTCGGCGACGGTGGCGCCCCGCCCTCGCCCCAGTCGCCGGTCAGCAAGCAGCGCACATCGGTCCGCGCCGGCTTGCCCGAGGCCACGACGGCCATGCGCACCCGCGTGACAGGATCCCGGCCGATGGGCGTGCTCACCGAAAAGGCCTCGTCGACCAGGCCATGCACCAGGGCCAGGTACTGGCGGGTGACCTCGCGCGCGGCGATGGCGCGGCTGAGCGCCGTCACGGCCTCCAGCGTCTTGCCCACCACCATCAGGCCGCTGGTGTCCTTGTCGAGCCGGTGCACGATGCCGGCCCGCGGCAGCGCCGACGCCCCGGCATGGTGGGCCAGCAGCCCGTTCATCAGGGTGCCTTGCCAGTTGCCCGCGGCGGGGTGGACGACCAGGCCGGCCGGCTTGTCGATCACCAGCAGGTGCGCGTCCTCGAACACGATGGGCAGCGCCATGGGCTCGGCCACGAAGGCCAGGCTCTGCGCCGTGGGCCGCAACTGCACCTCGATTTGCTGCCCCTGCGCCACCTTGCGCGAAGGCGTGCTCACCACCTGACCTGACACGCTGACGCAACCCGCCTCGATCAGGGACTTGAGGTGGCTGCGCGAGTACGCCGTGATCTGCGCCCCCAGGAAGGCATCGAGGCGCTGGCCATGCGCCGCCACAGGCACCTGCAGCGATTCGCAGCGGGACGCCGCCACGACCGAGGGCGCACCCGGCACGCCATCGAAGGACTCGCCGCCCTCCTCGTCCAGCAACTCGTCGCTCAGGTCTTCGGGGCTGTCCAGGGGCGCGGGCACCTGAGGGTGTTTCGGGGGGCGTTCGGACATCGGGGGGGACGATCTGGGTCGATCTGGCTTCTATACTGTGGGCTCTGACGCTGAATGGCGCCCAGGCCGGCGGAGCCCTCCGCAGCCACAACGCCCCCAACACAACGTGAAATTGCTGAAGACCACCTTCCGTGGCTCGCGGCCCGGCATGCACGCCGGCTGGCTGGCCCTGTTCCTGAGCGTCGCGCTGGCGGCTTGCGGCACCACGCCGAAAGACGAGTTCGCCAACATCGCGCCGGACAAATTGTACGCAGACGCCAAGGACGACGCGGCCGAAGGCAACTACGAAACCGCCGTCAAGAAGCTGGAAAAGGTCGAATCGCGTGCGTCCGGCACCCTGCTGTCGCAGCAGGCCCAGATCGATCTGGCCTACGCCTACTTCCGCACCGGTGAAAAGGCCCAGGCCCTGGCCAAGCTCGACCGCTTCATCCGCCTGCACCCGACCAGCCCCGCGATGGACTACGTCTATTACCTGCAGGGCCTGATCAACTTCAACGAAAACCTCGGCCTGTTCGGCCGCGTGGCCAACCAGGACCTCTCCGAGCGTGACCAGCAGGCCTCGCGCGATGCCTACGAGTCCTTCAAGAACGTGGTCGAGCGCTTCCCGACCTCGAAGTACGCCGAAGATGCCCGCCTGCGCATGAACCACATCGTCAACTCGCTGGCCGCCGGCGAAGTGCACGTGGCGCGTTACTACCTGCGCCGCGGCGCCTACCTGGCTGCGGCCAACCGCGCGCAGCAGGCGGTGAAGGATTACCGCCAGTCGCCTGCCATAGAGGAGGGCCTCTACATCATGGCGCAGAGCTACGACAAGCTCGGCCTGGCGCCGCTGCGTGACGATGCCCTGCGCGTGCTCAAGCAAAGCTTCCCCGACAGCCGCTTCCTGGGCGACGAGATCGCCGCGGCACGCAGCCCGGCCAAGGCACCCAAGCCCTGGTACCAGTTCTGGTGACCCCTCCGGCGGCAGCAGCCGGCTGATGCACAGAGAAAAGGGCCCCTGCGGGGGCCCTTTGTCATGGTGCGCGGGCCCTGCCCTCAGTCGCCGCTGCCGGCCGAACCGCTGCTGAAGCCGCTCAGCGTGCCCTGGTCGTGCACCCGGGGGCCGAGTTGCTGCACGTCCACCGGCTCTTCCACCGGCGCCACTTCGGCCGAGGGCTGCAGCGCCGACTGGATCTTGTGCACGAAGCGCCGCCCGCGGTCATAGGGGAAGACGTCGTGCACATAGCCCGCCTGGATGCGCTCCTTGTGCTGCTGCCAGAAGTCGGCCTCCAGCAGGTCGGCATGGTGCTTCATGAAGATCGCGCGCACGCGCGGGTCGCCCAGCAGGAAGGGACCGAAGGTCTCGGGGAAGACATCGTGCGGCCCCACCGAGTACCAGACCTCGCCGGACATCTCGTCTTCCTCGTTGCGCGGCGTGGGCACCTTGCGGAAATTGCAGTCGGTGACGTACTCGATCTCGTCGTAGTCGTAGAACACGACCTTGCCGTTGCGCGTGACACCGAAGTTCTTCCACAGCATGTCGCCGGGGAAGATGTTGGCAGCCACCAGGTCCTTGAGGGCGTTGCCGTACTCGATGACGGCATGCTCCAGCGACTCGCCCGAGGCTTCCTGGATGTAGATGTTCAGCGGGATCATGCGCCGCTCGATGTAGAGGTGCTTGAGGATCAGCACCTGGCCGTCCTCGTCCTGCTCCATCACGCTGGGGGCGAACTTCTCCAGCTCGGCGATCAGCTCGTCGTCGAAGCGGTGGCGCGGAAAGGCCACGTTGGTGAACTCCAGCGAGTCGGCCATGCGGCCCACGCGGTCGTGCTGCTTGACGAGCTGGTACTTGCCCATGATGCCTTCGCGCGTGGTCTCCTTCTGCGGCGGGAAGTAGTCCTTGATGACCTTGAAGACGAAGGGGTAGGACGGCAGGTCGAACACCAGCATGACCATGCCCTTGATGCCCGGCGCGATGCGGAACTTGTCGCTGGAGTGGCGCAGGTGGAAGAGGAAGTCGCGGTAGAACAGGTTCTTGCCGTGCTTTTGCAGGCCGATGGCGCTGTAGAGCTCGCCACGGGGCTTGCGCGGCATCAGCGTGCGCAGGAACTGCACATAGGCCGAAGGCACGGGCATGTAGACCATGAAGTAGGCCCGCGCGAAGCTGAACAGGGCCAGCAGGTCGTCCTCGCCAAACAAGGCGGCGTCGATGTAGAGCCGGCTCTTGGAGTTGTGCAGGATGGGGATGGCGAACGGCAGGCTGCGGAAGCCGTTGACCACCTTGCCCACGATGTAGGCGCCCTTGTTGCGGAAGAACAGGGACGACAGCACCTGGATCTGGAAGTTGGTGCGCAGGCGGACATTGCCCACCTGCTCCAGCAGCGCCTCGAAGACGAAGCCGATGTCGCGGTCCAGGTCATCGAAGGGCAGCGCCAGCTCGTAGCTCTGGACGATGGTCTTGAGCATCTCGCGCAGGTTGTCGCGCGTGGGGTAATAGGCGCGGAAGGTGGCGCCGGAGCCCTCGTCCTCGTCGTCGATGTACTCGGTCGACACCGCCGGGCGCACGAAGATGAAGTCGTTGCGGTAGTACTTGCGGTGCAGGATCTTGATGGTGACCGAGTTGAAGAAGGTTTCGGCCAGCTCGGGCTGCTTGTGGCCCGTCAGCAGGCCGATGTAGAACAGCTTGATCTGGTGCCAGACCTCCATGGGCAGGGTGCTGGCGCCGAAATCCTTGTCGAGCCGCTCGATGGCTTCTTCCACCCGCAGGTCGTAGAACTCGATGCGGGCGCGCTGCGCGGTCTGCTGGCCGTGCCACTCGGCCTCTTCGAAGCGCCGCTTGGCCTGTGCGCTGGTCTCCGAAAAGATCTTGTAGTGGCGGTCGAAGCCATCGAGCAGGGCCCGCGCGATCTCGAAGACCCGCGTGTCCGTGAGCTGCTGGGGAAACATCGTCATGCTTGGGCCTGTGTTGCGGCGGGTGTCCGCGCTGCTTGCGCGGGCTGGATGTGGTGTGCGTAACGCTGCTTGAGATCGTCCAGCGCGCGCTCGAAGGCGGGCTGGACGTCTTCCGTGGACGCCACCGACATGCGCAGGTCCTTGATGAGGCCATTGTTGAGGCCATACACCCAGCCGTGCACCATGACCTGCTGCCCACGCGCCCAGGCGTCGTGGACCACGGTGGTCTCGCACACATGGCTGCACTGCACCAGCACATTGAGCTCGCACAGGGCGTCGTGGCGCACGGTGCCATCGGGCAGGCTGTAGAGCCAGTCGCGGTGCTGGTTGCGCACGTCCTGCACATGGCGCAGCCAGTTGTCGGCCAGGCCGATGCGCACATCGTTCATCGCGGCATGCACGCCGCTGCAGCCGTAATGGCCCACGACCATGATGTGCTTGACCTTGAGCGAATCGATGGCGAACTCCATCACCGACAGGCAATTCAGGTCGGTGTGCACCACCACGTTGGCCACATTGCGGTGCACGAACATCTCGCCGGGCAACAGGCCGCAGATTTCATTGGCCGGCACGCGGCTGTCGGCGCAACCGATCCAGAGGTAATCGGGCGTCTGCTGCTTTTGCAGGCGGGTGAAGAAACCGGGGATGCGCTGCTCGATGTCGCGCGCCCAGGCACGGTTGCTGTCGAAGAGGTGGGAGAGGGTCATGCCCTCCAGTGTAGACAAGGCTGAGCCCGCTGGCCCGGATTCCTGGCGCAGGCACAATGGCTGCTCTTGACATTCCCATGTCCGGTTTGCCGTCCGGAGCCACCCGCATGACCCAGATCGCCCCCACCACCGAGGCCAGCACCACCACCGTGTCCTACCCCTGGGGCGACACCCTGCCCGCCCTCGGCGAGCAACTCATGCTGCGCCGCGGCCTGCACTGGGTGCGCATGCCCATGCCGTTCGCGCTCAACCACATCAACCTGTGGGTGCTGGACGACCACGACGCCGACGGCCTGGGCACGCAAGCCACCTGGACGCTGGTGGACGCAGGCGTGGCCACCGAGGCCATCCGGTCGGCCTGGCAGACGCTGTTTGCCGGTTCGCTGGCCACCCGCCCGCTGGGCCGCATGGTGGTCACGCACATGCACCCCGACCATGTGGGCAATGCGCAATGGCTGATCGACCAGTTCAGCGCACCGCAGCAACCCGCGCGGCTGTGGATGAGCGCCGCCGACCACTTCGCCGCGCAACTGGCCTGCCAGTCCACCACCGGCTTTGGCGGCGACCGTGCGGCCGCCTTCTTCATGAGCCATGGCCTGCGCCAGGCAGACGACGTGGCCAAGATCCGAGCCCGCACCGGCTATTACTCGGCCCTGGTGCCCGAAGTGCCGCACGCCTACCGGCGCCTGATGGATGGCATGACGCTGCGCATCGGCGAGCGCGACTGGCGCTGCCTGGCAGGACACGGCCACAGCCCGGAGCACATCGCCCTGTTCAACGAGCGCGACGGCCTGCTGATCTCGGGCGACATGCTGCTGCCCAAGATCTCGACCAACGTCAGCGTGCTCGACCTGGAGCCCGAATCCGACGCGCTGGGCCTGTTCCTGGCCTCGCTGGACCGCATGCGCACCCTGCCCGACGACACCCTCGCCCTGCCCTCGCACGGCCTGCCTTTCACCGGCATCCACGCGCGCATCCAGCAGCTGCACGACCACCACGCCGAGCGCCTCGAAGAAGTGCTGGCCGCCTGCGCGCTCAAGCCGTCATCGGCCGCGGAGATGCTGCCGGTGCTGTTCAAGCGCCAGCTCGACCTGCACCAGACGACCTTCGCCATGGGCGAGTCGGTGGCGCACCTCAACCACCTGTGGCACCAGGGCGCGCTGAAGCGGGAGATGGACGAGGAAGGCGTCTGGCGCTTCAGTCCGGGATGACGACGCGGCGCAGCTGATCGCGCGCGGCATCGAACTCGGGCAGCACCGAGCGCACCACGTCCCAGAAACGCGGGCTGTGGTTCATCTCGCGCAGGTGGGCCAGCTCGTGGGCCACCACGTAGTCGATGATGCTGTGGCTGAAGTGCATGAGGCGCCAGTGCAGGCGGATGGAGCCATCGGCGCTGGCACTGCCCCAGCGGGTGCGCGCCGACGACAGGCCGATGCGCTTGACCTCGACGCCCAGCTGCAACGCAAAATGCTGCACGCGCAGGGCAAACAGCTCGCGGGCCTGGCGCTGCATCCAGGCCTGGACGGCGTCACGGATCTGGTCGGGGTCGGCCTGGTGCGGCAGGCCCAGGCGCAGGGTGTGGCGGCACGGTGCGGCGTCCAGCGAGGCGGGCTGGAAGCGCGCGCCGGTCAGCGTGGCGTCCAGCACGACGGTGACCGCCTCTCCCAGGTAAGGAAACTGGCAGCCGGCGCGCCAGTCGATCTGCGCGGAGACCCGCTTGCGGGCGCGTTCGCGCTGGTCGAGCAGCTTGGCGCAGATCCAACGCTCCTTGCTGCGCAGCGCCTGTTCGATGTCCACCCAGGACACCCAGGTCGGCGCACGCACCGACAGGCCCTCGTCGCTGACCACCATGCCGATGCTGCGCCGCCGCACGCGCTTGCACTCGTAGCCCACCAGGGCCTTGCCCAGGCGGATTTCGCGGTCGCTGCGGGGATGGCGGAACACCGGCAGGCTGCCCAGCAAGGCCGCCTCGGGGACGCTGGCGCGGGCGTCCGATGCCAGGTTGGCGGGCATGCTCGCCCCGGCTGCATCGGCCAAGGCCCCGGCGACAGGGGTGGCCCCGTCGTCATCGGCCCACAGGCTGAATTGCAGGACGGGGCCCTGGCTCAAGTCAGCTCCCCGAACTCGCCCATGTGGGTGGCCACAGGTTCGTCTTCGCCATGGCTGCGACGCTCGCGCAGCACGATGAAATCGGCGAATGCCGACAGGTCGGGGTGGATGGTCAGGTCGGGCACGCGCTGGCGCAGATCGAGCAACTCGGCCTCGCTCATGGTGGCGGCCTGGCCGGTGCGCACCAGGTGCGGCTCACAGCCCACCGACTGCGCGGCCAGCACGTCCCGCGGCAGGTCCCCGACCATGGGCACGCCCTCGAGGGCACAGCCAAAGCGCTGCCCGATCATCTGGAACAGGCCCGGCAGGGGCTTGCGGCAGGTGCAGTGGTCTTCCGGCGTGTGCGGGCAGAAAAACACCGCCTCGATGCGGCCACCCACGCGCGCCAGCAACTGGTTCATCTTGGCGTGCATGGCATTGAGCGCGACCATGTCGAACAGGCCGCGGCCGATGCCCGACTGGTTGGTCGCCACCACCACGTGCCAGCCGGCGTGGTTGAGCCGAGCGATGGCCTCCAGCGCCCCGGGCAGCGGCACCCACTCGTCGCTGGACTTGATGTAGTCCTCGCGTTCGTGGTTGATCGTGCCGTCGCGGTCGAGGATGACGAGCTTCATCGCCTCTCCGGGGTGATGGGGTCGGGAAAGCACCTCAGGCCGCCAGTCGGGAAATGTCAGCCACGCGGTTCATCGCCGCATGGAGGGTGGCCAGCAGCCCCAGGCGGTTGGCCTTCAGCGCGGCATCGTCGGCATTGACCATGACGCCATCGAAAAACGCGTCCACCGGGGCCCGCAGCACAGCCAGGGCCTGCAGGGATGCAGTGTAGTCCCCCTGCTCGAACGCCGCCTGGGCATTTGGCACAACCGCCTGCAGCGCCTCGTACAGGGCGCCTTCGGCCGGTTCCTTGAACAGCGCGGCGTCCACCTGGGCCTCGACCTCGCCTTCGACCTTCTTGAGGATGTTGCTCACGCGCTTGTTGGCCGCGGCCAGGGCCTCGGCCTCGGGCAGGGCCGCGAAGGCACGCACCGCCGCCAGACGGCGCGGCACGTCACCCAGGCGGGTGGGCTGCAGGGCCAGCACGGCATCGACTTCCTGGGCGCTGTAGCCCTGCTCGCGCAGCGACACGGCCAGGCGGTCCGAGAAGAAGCCCAGCAGGGCATCCGTCGGATTCTGGATCAGCTCGCCGAAGGGCTCGGCCGCGGCGTCCAGCAACTCGGGCAGGGACAGCGGCAGGTCCTTCTCGGTGAGGATGCGGATCACGCCCAGGGCGTGGCGGCGCAGCGCGAAGGGGTCCTTGTCGCCCGTGGGCAGCTGGCCGATGCCGAACAGGCCGACCAGGGTTTCGAGCTTGTCGGCCAGGGCCACGACGGTGCCGGTGTGGTTGCGCGGCAGGCTGTCGCCGGCAAAGCGGGGCTTGTAGTGGTCCTCGATGGCGATGGCCACGCCGTCGCGCAGGCCTTCGTGGCGGGCGTAGTAGCCGCCCATGATGCCCTGCAGCTCGGGGAACTCGCCGACCATGTCGGTCAGCAGGTCGGTCTTGGCCAGCAGCGCGGCTTCCTGGGCCTTGCTGTCCAGCACCTCGAAGTGGTCCTTGTCGTCGACCGTGTAGGGCAAAGTGTGCAGGCTGAGCTGCTTGACGATGGCGTGTGCGATGGCGCGCACGCGCTCGGAGCGCTCACCCTGGGTGCCCAGCTTGTTGTGGTAGACCACCTTGGCCAGGCCCGGCACGCGCGACGCCAGGGTTTTCTTGCGGTCCTGCTCGAAGAAGAACTTGGCATCCGACAGGCGCGGACGCACCACGCGCTCGTTGCCGCCGATGATGGCGCTGGGGTCGGCCGGGTGGATGTTGCTCACCACCAGGAACTGGTGGGTCAACTTGCCATCCTTGCCGGGGGTGGCGTCCAGCAGCGGGAAGTACTTCTGGTTGGCCTTCATGGTCAGGATCAGGCACTCCTGCGGCACGGCCAGGAAGGCCTCCTCGAAGCGCCCGATCAGCACATTGGGACGCTCCACCAGGGCCGTGACCTCGTCGAGCAGGGCCTCGTCGTCGATGGGCTGGAGGTGGTGGCCGGCACGCCCCGCGGCGGCGGCCAGTTGCGCGACGATCTCGGCACGGCGGGCATCGAAGCTGGCGATCACGGCGCCCTCTTCGGCCAGTTGCGCCGCGTAGCTGTCGGCATCGCGCAGCACCACCGGCGAGACCTTGGCCTCGAAACGGTGGCCGTGGGTGTCACGCCCGGCCTTCAGCCCCAGCACCGAGACGGGCACGACCTGCTCGCCATGCAGCGCCACCAGGCCATGGGCCGGGCGCACGAAGTTCACGCTGGTCCAGCCGGGCTGGAAGCCTTCGCCCTCGCCTTCTTGCAGCTGGTAGGTCATGACCTTGGGGATGGGCAGCCTGGCCAGCGCCTCTTCCAGGGCTTTTTGCAGACCGGATGCCAGCTCGGCACCGGGCTTGACGGTGTCCAGGAACAGGGCTTCGGCCTTGCCATCGGGCTGCTTCTTGAGCTGCGCCACGGCCTCGGCCCCCAGGCCCAGCGAACCCAGCTTCTTGAGCAGCGCCGGCGTGGCCTGGCCCTCGGCGTTCAGGCCCACGGCCACGGGCATCAGCTTGTGCTGCACGGGCTGGTCGGCGGCCTTGTCGGCCACGCCAGTGACGTGCACCGCCAGGCGGCGCGGCGAGGCATAGGGCGTGACGACGGCATCGGCGGCAGCCAGGCCCTGGGCCTTGAGGCCGTCGGCCAGCACGGTGGCGAAGGACTCGCCCAGTTTTTTCAGCGCCTTCGGAGGCAGCTCTTCGACGAACAGTTCAACCAGCAGGTTGGCGGTGCGGGACGTGGACATGCTTTCAGGCCGCCTTCTTGTGGTTCAGTTGTTCGATGATTTCATCGGCCCAGGCCTTGGGCGCCATGGGGAAGCCCAGGCGGGCGCGGCTGTCGAGGTAGCTGGCCGCGACGGCGCGCGCCAGGTTGCGGATGCGACCGATGTAGGCGGCGCGCTCGGTCACCGAGATGGCGCCACGGGCGTCCAGCAGGTTGAAGGTGTGCGCGGCCTTGAGCACCTGCTCGTAAGCCGGCAGGGCCAGTTGCTGCTGCATCAGGTACTGCGCCTGGGATTCGTGGCTGCCAAAGGCACCCAGCAGGAACTCGACGTTGCTGTGCTCGAAGTTGTAGGTCGACTGCTCGACCTCGTTCTGGTGGAAGACGTCACCGTACTTGATGCCCGGCGCGTAGACCAGGTCATAGACGTTCTCGACGCCCTGCAGGTACATGGCCAGGCGCTCCAGGCCGTAGGTGATTTCGCCGGTGATGGGCTTGCAGTCGATGCCGCCGACCTGCTGGAAATAGGTGAACTGCGTCACCTCCATGCCATTGAGCCAGACCTCCCAGCCCAGGCCCCAGGCGCCCAGCGTGGGGTTCTCCCAGTCGTCCTCGACGAAGCGGATGTCGTTCTTCTTGAGGTCGAAGCCCACGGCCTCCAGCGAACCCAGGTAGAGCTCCAGGATGTTGGCCGGCGCCGGCTTGAGCACCACCTGGTACTGGTAGTAGTGCTGCAGGCGGTTGGGGTTCTCGCCGTAGCGACCGTCCTTGGGGCGGCGGCTGGGCTGGACGTAGGCGGCCTTCCAGGGCTCGGGGCCCAGGGCGCGCAGGAAGGTGGCGGTGTGGCTGGTGCCGGCGCCGACCTCCATGTCATAGGGTTGCAGCAGCGCGCAGCCTTGGGCATCCCAGTAGCTTTGCAGTCGGAGGATCAGTTGCTGGAAGGTCAGCATGGTCAAACCTGGTTGGACGGGAGGGCCACGCCCTGGGCGCAGCAAACCCTGGATTCTAGTGAATGGATGCGACCGTTGGCGGCGGCCCGCGCCACCTCGCGCCGGCCAGCACGAGCAGCCCCCCCAGCGCCACCAGGGGCCACAGCCCGAAGCGGCCGGCCCACCACGCGAACGGCGTCTGCCCGGCAAAGCCCTGCACCTGGGCATGCAGCACCCCGCGGGTCTGCGTGGGCAGGCGGTGCGTGACGCGCCCGAACGCGTCGATGACCACCGTGGCCCCCGTGTTGGTGGCGCGGATGCTGGGCACCTGGAATTCGAGCGAGCGCATCCGTGCGATCTGCAGGTGCTGGGCAATGGCCACCGTGTCGCCGAACCAGGCCAGGTTGCTGACGTTGGCCAGGACGGTCGGCGCCTGGCGGGGGTCGGCAAAACGTGCCGCGATCTCCTCGCCGAACAAATCCTCGTAGCAGATGTTGGGCGCGATGCGCTGGCCCCGCACCTCGAAGGATGGCGCCGCCAGCGGGCCACGGCTGAAATCGCCCAGCGGCATGTTCATCATGGCCACGAACCAGTGAAAGCCCAGGGGGATGAATTCGCCGAACGGCACGAGGTGGTGCTTGTCGTAGCGGTAGGGCTCGGCTTGTCCGGCCTTCAGTCCCACGACGGAATTGCTGTAGCCCTGCGCCAGGCTGCCCAGCGGCACGCCGATCAGCGCTGCGCGCTCAGCCCCTGGACCGAACAGCGCCAGCAGCGCCTCCCAATAGCCCTCGGGCAGTTGCTCAGGCAGCAGCGGGATGGCGGTTTCCGGGGCCATCACCAGGTCGGCCCGGGCCTCGCGCAGCTGCAAGGCGTGCCACACCAGCATCCCCACCTGCCGCTCGGCGCTGAATTTCTCGTCCTGCGGCACGTTGCTTTGCAGCAGGTCCACGCTCAGGGGCGTTCCGCTGGCCTGGGTGAAACGCGCGCCTGGCAGCACGGCCAGACCGGCCAACAGCGCCGCGGCCGGCAGCCACGCCTGCCAACGGCGTTCGCCCAAGGCCACGCCCGCCACGGCCAGCGCCCACACCGCGCCCAGGCCGTACACCCCCAGCCAGGGCGCCAGCCGGTCCAGCGGGCTGTCGATGAGGCCATAGCCGCTCGCCCCCCAGGGGAAGCCGGTGAAGATCAGCGCCCGCGCCAACTCGGCCAGCAGCCACAGGCCGGCAAACAAGAGCGCATCACGCCACCAGATGCGACGGCGCCAGCGCACCCAGGCCCCACCCAGCAGCGCCAGGTAGCCCGACAGCGTCGCGGCCAGCAGCAGCACGGCCGCAGCGGACATCCACGCAGGCAGGCCGCCGTAGCGGTGCAGGCTGACGTAGATCCAGCCCGTGGCGCCCACCAGCCAGGCCGTGCCGTACAACCAGGCCCCTTGGGCGCCCTGCCCCGGCGTGGGCGCCTTCAGCAAGAGGCGCAGCAACCCCCACAGGGCCAGCGTCTGTATCAAGGCAGGCAGCAGGGGATGTGCGCTCGCGGCCCAGGGAGACAGCGCCAGCGCATGCACCGTCCCTGCGGCCAGCGCCCACCCGTGTGCTGCGCCCCAGGCGCGTGGCAGCCAGCGCATCGGCAGGCTCAACCCTGCTCGGCGCCGCCCGCGGCGTGACGCACCGGCGTGACCTTGAACCAGCGCACGGAGCCCCCCCGCGCCAGCATCACGGCAAAGCGCAAGCCGCCCAGCTCCAGCGATTCACCCCGGCGCGGCACGCGCCCCAGCTCGTGGGCCACCAGGCCGCCGATGGTGTCGAAATCCTCTTCGGGCAACTGCACCTGGAAGGCCTCGTTCACATCGGCGATCAGGGTGTCGCCGGCCACGCGCTGGCTGCCATCGGCCAGGGTGAAGATGCTGGACTGGCCGTCGTCGTCGTCGAACTCGTCTTCGATCTCGCCGACGATCTCTTCCAGCACGTCCTCGATGGTGATCAGCCCGGCGGTCTTGCCGAACTCGTCGATGGCGATCGCCAGGTGGCTGCGGTGGGCGCGGAACTCGCGCAGCAACTCGTTGAGGCCCTTGGACTCGGGCACGAAGAATGGCGCACGCAGCAAGGTGCGCAGGTTCAGCTCGGGCGAACGCTGCAGCTTGAGCAGGTCCTTGGCCAGCAGGACGCCGATGATGTTGTCGCGGCCGCCCTCGAACACCGGGAAACGCGAATGGCCGGTGTTGATCACGGTGGCCAACAGCTCTTCGTAGGGGGCGTCGATGTCCAGCATGTCCATGCGGCGCACGGCCACCATGACGTCGCCGGCGCTCATGCTCGCCATGCGGATCACGCCTTCGAGCATGACCCGGGATTCGGGCTCGATCAGCTCGCGGTGCTCGGCATCGGCCAGGGTTTCGATGAGCTCGGCGGTCGAGTCGGGCCCGGGCGAGAGGAACTCGATCAGGCGCACGAACAGGCTGCGGGGGTCACGCTCGCGCCGGGACGACCCGTGGGGACGCTCGGCGTGGCGATCGGTGGTGCGCTCTGAAGAGCGGTCGGCCCTGGGGGGTCGACTGGGAACGGAATCGGACACGGCGGGGGTGTCTTTGTTGACGAGCTGCAAGAATACCCCATGCCTGCGACAGTTCCCTGACCATGTGTGGGCCTGGCGCCCCGACGGGGCTACACTCGCACCATGAGCCTCATCCCCGTCACCATCCTCACCGGTTTTCTCGGCAGCGGCAAGACCACGCTGCTCAAGCGCCTGCTCACCGAAGCCCACGGCCAGAAGATCGCCGTCATCGAAAACGAATTCGGTGAAGAAAACATCGACAACGACATCCTTGTGGCCGACACCGAAGAGCACATCGTCCAGATGAGCAACGGCTGCGTGTGCTGCACCATCCGCGAGGACCTGCGCGAAACCCTGGCCGATCTGGTCAAGCAGAAGAAGGCCGGCGCCCTGAATTTCGAGCGCGTGGTCATCGAGACCACCGGCGTGGCCGACCCGGGCCCCGTGGCCCAGACCTTTTTCATGGACGACGAGATCGCCGAGAGCTACCTGCTCGACGCCATCGTCACCCTGGTGGACGCCAAGCACGGCAACCAGCAGCTCGACGCCCGCCAGGAAGCGCGCCGCCAGGTGGGTTTCGCCGACCTGATCTTCATGAGCAAGACCGACCTGGTGTCGGGCGACGAGGCCGATGCCCTGGCCCACCGCATCAAGCACATGAACCCGCGCGCGCAGCAAAAACGCGTGCATTTCGGCGAAGTGCCGCTCAAGGAGGTGTTCGACCTCAAGGGCTTCAACCTCAACGCCAAGCTCGACATCGACCCGGACTTCCTCAAGGAAGACAACCACGGTCACGGCCATGGCCACAAACACGATCACGGCCACCAGCACGGCCCCGAGTGCGGCCACGACCACGGCGAGCACTGCGACCACCCGCACCACCACGCCCACGACGACGACGTCAAATCCTTCGTGTACAAGTCGGCCAAGCCCTTCGATGCCACCAAGCTCGAAGACTTCCTGGGCTCGATGGTGCAGATCTACGGCCCCCGCATGCTGCGCTACAAGGGGGTGCTGCACGTCAAGGGCATGGACCGCAAGGTGGTCTTCCAGGGCGTGCACCAGCTCATGGGCAGCGACATGGGCCCGAAATGGGCCGCCGGCGAAACCAAGGTCAGCAAACTGGTCTTCATCGGCATCGAGCTGCCGCAGGACCTCTTCCAGGCCGGCCTGGACCAGTGCCTGGCCTGATCCACCCCCTGATGTCGCATCCGAGGGATAGTCTGATGAGAACCGCCTTGAAGCATGGCTACAATCCTCGCGCTTCCTGGCCAGCCAAAAAACCGGCCGGGGGGCGGTTCCGAATGTGAACAAGGGGGTGGCCTGACACGGGTCATCCGCCTTGCCGATCGTGCCCGCATCCTTGGATCACGCATTTTGGGAAGGAGGATCCAGTGACGAAACCCACCGCCGCATCGTCGAAAACGGCAGCGACCTCGGCCGCAGCCAAGCCCGCACGGGCCGGCAAAGCCGCGGACAAGGTGAGCGACGCTGCTGCCGCGCCGGCGCGCAAGGCCTCATCTCCCCGACCTGCCGCCCCCGCAACACCGCCTTCTGCCGCCAAACCTGCGGCCAAACCGTCCAGCAAGACCGCTTCTGCGGCCTTTTCCGCTCAAGCCGACGCCACAAAGGCCGAAGCTGACGTCACGGCCGCCCCGGCGTCCCCGCGACCGTCTCCCAAGAAAATCAGTACCGCAGCAGACAACATGCCTTCCACCGCCACCAAGGTTGATCCCAAACTCGCCAACGCCTGGAAAAACAAAGCCGGACGGGACCTGAGCGAGGCCGAGCTCCTGGCCATGCCGGACTCCGAGTACATGAACGACAAGCAGCTGGATTTCTTCCGCGGCCAACTGGAAACGCAGAAGGAGGACCTGTTGTCCAACGCCGGCGAAACCACCGAGCACCTGCGCGAGGACACCTCCATCGTCCCCGACCCGGCCGACCGTGCCACCATCGAGGAAGAGCACGCCCTGGAGCTGCGCACCCGCGACCGCGAGCGCAAGCTGCTCAAGAAGATCTCCCAGGCGCTGGTGCGCATCGATTCCGGCGAGTACGGCTTCTGCGACGAAACCGGCGAACCCATCGGTCTGGGCCGCCTGCTGGCTCGCCCCACCGCCACCCTGTCGCTGGAAGCCCAGCAGCGTCGCGAACTCAAGCAGAAGATGTTCGGGGATTGAGCCCCAGGTCATGAGCAAGGACACCGGCAGTTTCCTGCGCAAGGTCGCGCGCTTCGTCGCCAATCCGACCACGGATTGGGCGGAGCTCGACGCACCCAACTCGGACACCGGCGAGAGCGAATACGCCAAGACCGAGATCAAGGCGATGATCGAGCGCAAGCGGCGCAACGACTTCGTGCGCAAGCGCGAGCTCGACATGCTGCGCAAGATCCGCCGCGAAGGCCTGAACCCGGATCAGGCCCTGTTGCTGGGCAGCCCGTCCAACCTCGACCCCGACTCCCGCCCGCACAGCGGCGCCCGCTCAGACAGCACCGTCAAGGCCAAGATCGACGAGATCGAGCTGCAGATGGTCGGACAGGGCCTGCGCCCTGCGGCCGTGCCTTCGCAGTCCGGCGCGCTGCCGACCGTGCCCGGCGGCATGGTGGACCTGGCCCTCACCGCCCCCGGCACCATCGGCAGCACGGTCACCAGCCCGGCCACCCTGGCGCTGGCCCCCACGCTGGACGATGAGCCCACGCCACCGCCGGCCGCGCGCGACGCTGCCCGCGACATGCCCGCAGGCACACCAGGCCGCAGCGACCAGGCTGCGCCGCCACGGCCACCCACCACCGGTTTTGGCGTGCAGGTCACCGAGATGGCCCATGACCCGGAACTGGACGAAGCCGTCATCGCCTTCGCCAACGCCGACTTCGACCAGTGCGAAGAGTGCCTGATGGCGCTGGTGCGGCCCGGCGCGTCGCGCCACCAGCACCCGGACACCTGGCTGGTGCTCTTCGACCTCTACCGCGCGCTGGACCTCCCCCAGAAGTTCGACCAGCTGGCCGTCGTCTACGCCCAGCAGTTCGGCGTCTCCGCGCCGCAGTGGCATTCGCTGCCGCGCAAGGTGGCCGAATTCCTCGCCCGCAAGGGGGCGGCGACCGGCAAGCAGGCCGAGGTGCCCGCTCCCACCGCGGACGCGTCGGACGCCAGCGGCCCGCCCACCGAGATCATGGAGCCGCCCCTGGCCCAGCCGGGCTGGATGGCCCCCTCCGTGCTCGACCCGGATGCCCTGGCCCAACTGCGGGTGACGCTGCTGCAGCTCTCCCGCCCCTGGCAGCTGGATTTCTCGGCGCTGCGCCGCATCACGCCCGAAGGCGCACACCAGTTCAGCCAGCTGCTGCAGTCCTGGGCGCGCGAGCCCATGTCGCTGCACTGGGCCGGCACCAGCCACCTGCTGAACCTGCTGGAAGAAGCCACGCCCACGGGCAACCGGGACGCCGACCCGGCGCACTGGATGCTGCGCCTGGACGTGCTGCGCCTGGTCAACCAGCCGGTGGCCTTCGACGAGGTCGCCATCGACTACTGCGTCACCTACGAGCGCTCGCCGCCCTCGTGGGAGCCCAGCGCCTGCTCGGTGCGCCAGCAGGACGAACCCATCGCCACCCAGGCCGGGCCCCTGTCTCACGTCAGCGAGATCACCACCAGTTTCGTGGAGTCACAGGTCCAGCAGGACGTCGAATTCGTGCAGATCGCCTCGCTGGACCTCTCCGGCCAGCTGGTGGGCGACATCGGCCAGACGCTCCAGAAGCTGGACGAACAGCTGGGCGCCAGCATCTCGCTGGACATCGACTGCCGCCACCTGCTGCGGGTGGACTTCATCGCGGCCGGCGACCTGCTCAACTGGGTGCTGGCCCGCCGCGCGGAGAACCGTCAGGTGCAGTTCATCAACCCGCACCGGCTCGTGGCGCTGTTCTTCGGCGCGATGGGCATCAACGAGCACGCCACCGTCAAGTTGCAGATGGTGTGAATGCGCTCGGGGATGCGCTGGCGGATGCGCCGACGAGTGCGCCCGCATCAGCCAGGGTCAGCAGGCCTTCGAAGATGAGGTTCTCGGCCACGGTGGCCTGAAGCTCCTCCAGGTGCGCCAGACGCGACACCGCCCCCCCCGACATGATCAGCAAGGGCTCGCGGCCCGTGCGCAAGCGCAGGCGGCGCAAGGTGCGCTCGATCGCACCGGCGATGGCATCGGTGCCACCGCTCATCAGCGCATCGCTGGTGTTGGTCGGGAAGTCGCGCACCTCGCCGGTGGGCACTTTCAGGCCCGCCGTGCCGCTTTCCAGTGCCCGGTACATCAGACCAAAGCCCGGCAGGATCAGCCCGCCCAGGAAATGCCCGCTCGCGTCCACCGCGTCCACCGTCACGGCGGTGCCCACCATCACGGCCAGCACCGGCGGAGGGGCCTCGGGGGCTTGCTGCAGCGCACGCTGACGCGCCCCGATGATGGCCGCCCAGCGGTCGGCACCCAGGCGCTGCGGGTGCTCGTAGCCGTTGCTGACGCCACCGGCCTGCGCGCTGGCCGACACCCAGCGTGCGTTCAGCCCCCAGCCTTCGGCCAGTTGCTCCTCGACACGCCGCTTGATGGCTTCGCCAGCCACCACGCAACCCAGCACCGCCGAGGGCTTCTCGGGCAGGTTCTTCCAGTAGAGGTGCCAGAGGTAGTCGATGTCTTCCAGGACCACGGCCCCATGGGCCAGCAAGGCAGCGCCGGGCGCCGAACCGGCATACAGGCCCCACTTCAAGCGGGTGTTGCCGATGTCAATGACCAGGAGAGACATGTCTGAGCCGGGCGCAAAACCGCCCCGAATAAGCAAGGTTCGCCATTCTGCTGCAAGAATTGATGGTTTCGCGCCACACCCCTGGCTCACAAAGCCATGCATTTGGCTCGCATTCCCACGCTGCGGGACGGCCATCACGCGAATTTCACGATATGTTCCCGCACGCCACATTGACCGATCCATGGAGCCTGCATGACTTCCTTCATCCGCCGCCTGTCGCTGCTGCTGATCGCCAGCGCCAGCCTTGCTTCCACCCCCGCCTGGGCCGCCCGCGACGTGCGCGGCGTCAAGTTCGCCGACACCAGCACGGTGGCAGGCCAGGCCCTGCAGCTCAACGGCGCCGGAGCCCGCGTGAAGGTCATCATCGACGTCTATGCCGCCGGTCTGTACCTGCCCCGACGCGAGGCCTCGGTGCCCGCCATCCTCGACATGTCCGGCCCCAAGAGCGTGCAGATCGTGTTGCTGCGCGAGCTGACCGGTGAAGATTTCGCCGATGCCATGGTCAAGGGTTTCCGCAAGAACAACTCGGATGCCGACGTCGCCAGGTTCCAGTCCCGCCTCGACACCATCCGCAGCACCATGCTGGGCTTTGGCACCGTCAAGAAGGGCACCTCGATCCAGCTGAACTTCCAGCCCGGCAGCGGCACCCGCACGCTCGTGGACGGCGCCCAGAAGGGGGCCGACATCCCCGGCGAGGACTTTTACGGCGCCCTGCTGAAGATCTGGCTCGGCCACAGCCCGGTCGACGGCAGCCTCAAGGACGACTTGCTGCGCGCGCAATGATCCCGGCCGGCCCTGGAAATGGGGCCGGATTCACGCGTTAACCAGCGCATGCCCAGCGGCGTGCCTGGCGTACGCTGAGGGCATCCCCGCAGACGCCTTCTTGCGCGCGCCATGATCCAACAGCCTCTGCCATCGCTGTCCGCCTGGGCCGACGCATTCTGTGATGCCGACATCCCCGTGCCGGCCACGTCCGTGGCCGAGGTGGCGCAATTGCAGGCCATCGAAGAAGCGCGCGGCACGGTCGACGCCCACACCCTGGCCGAGGCCCTCGCCCACGACCCGCTGATGACGCTCAAGGTGCTGGTGCATGTCTCGCGCTACTGCACCCGCCTCAGCATCGAGCCCCCGGAAACCCTGGTGGGCGCCATCGTGATGCAGGGCATCGAGCCCTTTTTCACCGCCTTCGCCGGCATGGTTCCGATCGAAGAGCGCCTGGCAGACTGCCCCGAGTGCCTCGATGGCCTCCATCGCGTGATCTCACGCGCCCGCCGCGCCGCCCATTTCGCCACGGGCTTTGCGCTCAAGCGGCAGGACCAGGATGTGCTGGTCATCCAGGAAGCCGCCCTCCTCCACGATTTCGCCGAGATGCTGTTGTGGTGCCACGCTCCCGCGCTGGCGCTGGACATCGCTGAGCGGCTCAGGGCCGATCACACGCGCCGCTCGGCCGACGTGCAGCGCAAGGTGCTGGGCATCGAGCTGGGCCCGCTGGCTCAGGAGTTGATGCACCGCTGGCAGCTGCCCGACCTGCTCATCCGCTGCACCGACGACCGCAACGCCCACGACCCCACCGTGCGCTCGGTGATGCTCGGCGTGCGCGTGGCCCGCCACACCCAGCATGGCTGGGACGTCCCGCACGCGCTGGCCGCCCTGCCCGACGATGCCGCCGATGTGGGGCGGCTGCTCAACCTCTCGCCGGACGCAGCCCTCAGGCTCATCCAGGGACTGGATCAGTGAGCCTGCTGGCGCCTGGATGGCGCCGTCGCAGCCAGGCTCAGTGGATGCTGACCGTGCTGCGCATGGCCTGCACCGCACCGGCACCGATGGCCGCACCAAATCGCTTGGCCAGCCGCTCGGCCAGGTTTTCCTTCTCGGTGTAATCGACGATGTCCTCGGCCTTGACCACGTCGCGGGCGACCTGATCGAGGCTGCCGAGCTTGTCGGCCAGGCCCTGCTGGATGGCCTGCTCGCCATTCCAGAACAGGCCGGAGAAGGTGTCCGGGGTCTCCTTGAGGGCCTTGCCGCGCCCCTGGCGCACCACCTGGATGAACTGCTGGTGGATCTGCTCCAGCATGGCGCGGGCGTAAGTCTCGTGCTGAGGGTTCAGCGGCGAGAAGGGGTCGAGCATGGCCTTGTTGCTGCCGGCCGTCAGCAGGCGGCGCTCCACGCCGAGCTTTTCCATGGTGCCCACGAAACCGAAACCGTCCATCAGTACCCCGATGGAGCCGACGATGGAAGCCTTGTCGACGAAGATCTGGTCGGCCGACACGGCGATGTAGTAGGCCGCCGAGGCGCACATTTCCTCGCAGATGGCATAGACCTTCTTCTTGTGCAGGGCCTTGAGGCGCCGCACCTCGTCGTTGACCATGCCGGCCTGCACCGGGCTGCCGCCGGGCGAGTTGATGCGCAGCACGACGGCCTGGGCGCCCGCGTCCTCGAAGGCGCTGCGCATGGCCGTCATGAGGTTGTCGGCGCTGGCGGGGGTGTCCGAGCCGATTTCACCGCGCACCTCGACCAGGGCCGTGTGCGGCGTCACCGGGGTGTGCGCGGCCGGCACCGACTGCCAGGTCGCCCACACGAAGCTGACGGCGATGCCCAGCCAGACCAGACGCCAGAAGGTGCGCCAGCGGCGCTGGCGGCGCTGCTCGTCCAGGTAGACACGGGCCAGTTCCTGCAACAGGGCGGACTGTGCCTGCGGCGTGGCGTCGGGCGAAGAAGCGTCAGCGATGCTCATGAGCGGGTTCTGTCAGGTCGGAAGACGGGTTGGAGGCAGGTTGGAAGCGTTCGCTAGGATACCAATACACGTGCCCGCCCTCCTCCCTGAGTTGGATGGCTTGCAGGCGTGCGCCCACGCAGGGGCCGCCCACGCACAGGCCCTGAGGGGGGTCGTAGAGCGCGCCGTGCACCGAGCAGATGATGAAGCGCTGGTCCATGTCCCAGAACTTGCCGGGCTGCCAGTCCATCTCGGCCGGCACATGGGCGCAGCGGTTCAGGTAGGCCACGGCGACGTCGTCGAAGCGCAGGGCGAAGGCCTGCACGGTGCGGCCAAATTCCACCACGTCGAAGAGCACGGCATCGCCACGCTCGACGAGGTCCGCGGAGGCGCACAAGGGCTGCGCTTCGAGGGAGGGTTCAGGCATGGCGGGACAGCCAGTCGTGCAGCTCGGGCGTCGAGTGCGCGACGAAGCGCGTGGGGAACTCGCCGAAGGCCGCAGGCTCGTGGGCGCCATAGCTCACGGCCACGCTGTGGGCGCCGGCATTGAGCGCCAGCTGCAGGTCGTGGGTGGTGTCGCCGATCATCAGCGTGCGCTCGGGCTCGGCACCGAACTCGCGCATCAGCTCCAGCAACATGCGCGGGTGCGGCTTGGAGACGGTTTCATCGGCGGTGCGGCTGCCGTCGAACACGCCCTGCAGCTCGACGTGGGCCAGCGCCTCGTCGAGCCCCACCCGGGACTTGCCCGTGGCCACGGCCAGCCAGTGGTTGCGCGCCTTGAGCGTCTGCAGCATGGGCAGCACGCCCTGGAACAGGCTGAGTTCGTGCTGGCGGGCGAAGTAATGGTGGCGGTAACGCAGGCCCAGCTCGGGCACGCGCTCGGGCGACAGGGTGGGCGCCACGTGGGCCAGGGCGTCGTGCAGGCCCAGGCCGATGACGTAGGCCGCCGATTCGCGCGGGGGCACGGGCAGGCCCAGGTCCGCGCACGCGGCCTGGATGCAGCCCACGATCAGGGCGGTGGAGTCGTAGAGCGTGCCGTCCCAGTCGAAGACGATGAGGTCGTAGGCGCGCGGGCGCAGGCCGGTGTCGGTCATGGCGTGGTGTGCAGGCAGGGGATCGGACAGGGCCCCACTCTACTGCGAGCCGTGTGACACCGCCGGGGCCAGGGCCGCCAGCAGGCCGCGGCAGTCCTCGGGCAGCGGCGCCTCGAAGGTGAGTTCTTGCCCGCTGACCGGGTGGGCCAGGCGCAGGTAGCGCGCGTGCAGGAACATCCGCTCGAAGCGGCCCTGGGGCAGGCGTTGGCGGTCCACCCCGGGCACGGCCGCGTCGCCGGCAGGCCGGGCCAGTGCCTTGTTGAGCGCGAAGTCGCCGTACTTGTCGTCACCCACGATGCCGTGTCCTTCGTGCGACAGGTGCACGCGGATCTGGTGGGTGCGGCCTGTCTTGATGGTCACGTCGAGCAGGGAAAAGGCCGCGAAGCGCTGCACCACGTGCACCACGGAGATGGAGCGGCGACCCTCGTCGGCATCGTCGGGCACCGCCTTGACGCGGCGCTCCCCGTCCGCGCTGAGGAATTTGTGCAGGGCCACGTCGATGACCTTCTTGCGCTGAGGCCAGGCACCGCTGACCAGGGCGGCGTAGGTCTTGTGGGCCTGGCGGTGGCGGAAAACGTCCTGCAAGGCGGTCAGCGCGCTGCGCTTCTTGGCGATCACCAGCACGCCGGAGGTGTCCTTGTCCAGACGGTGCACCAGTTCCAGGAAACGGGCCTGCGGTCGTGCCCGGCGCAGTTGCTCGATCACGCCAAAGCTCACGCCGCTGCCGCCGTGCACAGCCACGCCGGCCGGCTTGTCGATGACCAGCATGACCTCGTCTTCGTAGATGACGGGGAACTCGCGCGCGGGCACGGCCGCCTCTTCCTCGGCGGATTTTTCCGTCAGGCGCAAAGGCGGCACGCGCACCTCGTCACCCAGCGCCAGGCGGGTGTCGGCCGAGGCGCGCCCCTTGTTCACCCGCACCTCGCCGCTGCGGATGATCCGGTAGACCAGGGGCTTGGGCGCACCCTTGAGCACCTTGATGAGGAAGTTGTCCAGGCGCTGGTCGGCGCTGCCCTCGTCGATGACCAGGCGCTGCACCGCGGGTGCGGCCACCGGGTGGGTCGCCGACGGGACCGCGGCCGGGGCCACGGATGGGGTCGCCACGCCAGGTGCCCCCTTGGGTGCAGCCGGGGCGGACGCCTTCGCGGAAGACGGGCCGCGCGAACCGGTCTTTTTTGCGGGCAAGCCCGATCGGCGTGATGCGGATTTCGCACCTATAATGGGTTGAGCCACGTTGTGTGTATTTTTGTGTGGTTGTGTGCGGAAGTGCTCCGAGCGTTCGGAAAGGCGCCAGAGCCCGTTGCCCGCAACCCCATGTCCGTACCAGTGCACATTTTAGCGATGCACTGCCGCGTGAACACACACGACAAGGCCAGGCGGGGAGCCCCGCCAACATGTGATGGCAATGCAGCAGTGGTCTGCGCCCGGAGAAGGTCACCCAAGGCGTGCCCTTGCCGGCGCTGGCACCTGTCAGAGCCAACGTCGATCGAACCACGATTCAAGGTTGTTGGGTTTCAGCGTTGAGCGCAGTCCGCAATTTGCATTCCAGCGGAAAGCGTTTGGGCTGAAACCTGTGTCAAGTGAAGCACACGTGTCCCGGCTTGTCCTGCATTTCGCCCACACCGCCTGCACGCAGGCCGACGCGCCCATGATGGCGCTCGGTGCCCTGTCTGCATGCGTGTCCGCGGCGGCATGCGGCCTGCCCGCCAGCCCCCTCCCCACGTTCCGCACACGCACCCATGAGGTGCCGTGGCGTCGGGCCGTGTCCGGCTGTCGCAACACCCGTGTTCTCGCCTGACACGCGCGCCCCTGACCTCATCCCGCCTCTCGCGGGCCTGACGTCCTAGGCAATTCCTTCTCGGTTCAGCGTCGTTGCTCGTGCATCGAGCAGCCTCGGGTCGCAAGGCCTGGGGCTTGTGGAGGCGTGTCCGGTGCCATCCCCGGACGGCCTCCGATTGCTACGAGGAGAACCCATGAAGCGCATGCTGATCAATGCCACGCAGCCCGAAGAACGGCGCCTGGCCATCGTTGACGGACAGAAACTGCTCGATTTCGAAACCGAAATCGAAGGTCGCGAGCAACGCAAGGGCAATATCTACAAGGCCGTCGTCACCCGCGTCGAGCCGTCCCTGGAGGCCTGCTTCGTCGATTACGGCGAAGAGCGCCACGGTTTCCTGCCCTTCAAGGAAATCTCGCGCCAGTATTTCAAGGAAGGCGTGGAAGTCCGCTCCGCCCGCATCCAGGACGTGATCAAGGAAGGGCAGGAATTGCTCGTCCAGGTCGAAAAGGAAGAGCGCGGCAACAAGGGCGCGGCCCTGACGACCTTCGTGTCGCTGGCCGGCCGCTACCTGGTCCTGATGCCCAACAACCCGCGTGGCGGTGGCGTGAGCCGCCGCATCGAGGGCGATGAGCGCGAAGAGCTCAAGGAGGCGATGGACCAGCTCGAATACCCCAAGGGCATGAGCCTGATCGCCCGCACCGCCGGCATCGGCCGCACCGCCGCCGAGCTGCAGTGGGACCTGAACTACATGCTCAAGCTGTGGACGGCCATCGACGAGGCCTCGTCCGCCGGCAAGGGCGCCTACCTGATCTACCAGGAGTCGTCGCTGGTCATCCGCGCCATCCGCGACTACTTCACCTCGGACATCGGTGAGATCCTCATCGACACCGACGACATCTACGAGCAGGCCAAGCAGTTCATGCTGCACGTGATGCCGGACCAGTCCAATCGCGTGAAGCGCTATCGCGACGACGCGGCCCTGTTCTCGCGCTTCCAGATCGAGCACCAGATCGAGACGGCCTTCAGCCGCACCGTGAACCTGCCCTCCGGCGGCGCCATCGTGATCGACCACACCGAAGCCCTGGTGGCCGTGGACGTGAACTCGGCGCGCGCCACCCGCGGCAGCGACATCGAGGAAACCGCCTTCCGCACCAATCTGGAAGCGGCCGACGAAATCGCCCGCCAGATGCGCCTGCGCGACCTGGGTGGCCTGATCGTCATGGACTTCATCGACATGGAGGACAACAAGAACCGCCGCGAGGTCGAGCAGCGTCTGCGCGACGCCCTGCGCTTCGACCGTGCCCGCGTGCAGTTCAGCTCCATCAGCAAGTTCGGCCTGCTGGAGATGTCGCGCCAGCGCCTGCGCCCTGCCCTGAGCGAAGGCTCGCACATCACCTGCCCGCGCTGCAATGGCACCGGCCACATCCGCGACACCGAATCGTCGGCGCTGCAGATCCTGCGCATCATCCAGGAAGAGTCCATGAAGGACAACACCTCGGCCGTGCACGTGCAGGTGCCGGTGGAAGTGACCTCCTTCCTGCTCAATGAGAAGCGCACCGAGATCACCAAGATCGAGCTCAAGCAGCGCGTGACCGTGCTGCTGGTGCCCAACAAGCACCTCGAAACCCCGAACTACAAGCTGGAGCGTCTGCGTCACGACGACCCGCGTCTGGAAAACATCCAGGCCAGCTACACGATGATCGAGGAGCCGGACGACGAGGTGGGCATCACCCGCCGCGAGAAGAGCGCCAAGCCCAAGCAGGAGCCGGTGATCAAGGGCGTGCTGCCCGACCAGCCGGCGCCCGTGGCCCTCCCGAAGGACGAGCCGGTGATCACCGCCGCGCCCGCAGCCAGCCTGCCCGCCCCGGTGCAAGCCGGCACCCGGGCGCCCGCCGCTGCAGCGACCGCTGGCGGTGGCTTCATGGGCTGGCTCAAGCGCCTGTTCGGCATGACGGACAGCGCCGCACCGGCGCCGGCCGCCGCCGAGCCCGTGGCCGCGCCTGCTGCCGACACGGCCAAGGACGACAAAGGCCGTGGCCGCCGCGATGGCCAACGCCGTGGTGGCCGAGGCGAGCGTGGCGAACGCGGTGAACGCGGTGACCGAACTGAGCGCAACGACAAGGGCGAAGCCCGCCAAGGCCGTCGCCAGGGCCCGCGCGAAGACCGTCCGGAAGGTGATGCCCAGCAAACGCCGCGCGAAGGCGGCCGCGGTGGCCGTGGTGGCCGTGGCCGCGGTGGTGAGCAGGGCGAGCGCCCGGTCATCAACCGCGAAGCCATCGCCGCCGAAGCCCAGGCCCTGGGCCTGGCCGCCACGGAAGGCGGTGCAGCCGGCCTGACGGCACCTGCGGCCGAGGGCGAGCGCGAAGGTGGCCGCCGTCGCCGCCGTGGTGGCCGTGGTCGCGGTGAGCGCGAAGAAGGCCAGAACGCCGCCAACGGCGACGTGGGCCAGGACGAAGCCCTGCTCGGCACCGACCTCCAGGCCCAGGAAGGCGTGGACGCCGGCGAGGCACAGGGCGAAGGCCAGGGCGAAGCTCAGGAAGGCCGCCGCCGCGGGGGCCGAGGCCGCAACCGCCGTGGCGAACGCCGCGATGAGCGCGAGGTGCGCGATGAGCAAGCACAGGACGTGGAGACCAGCGCCGCAGAGGCCACCCCGCCGTCCTCCCTGACCGAGGCTGAAACCAATGTGCTGTCGGACGTCCTCGCGGGCGCCCCGCTGCCCGTGGCCGCCGCGGCCAGGCTCGCCGAGACCCGTGCAGACAACCTCACCGAAACCCCCACTGAAGCCCGCGCAGAAACCCGCTCTGTGGCCGCCGCCACCGACGTGCCCGCTGGCGGTGCGCCCGAGGCACCGCGCGCCGAGCCCGTCGCCGCGCCGACGGTCGCTCCCGTCGCTGCCCCCGCGCCGTTCGTGCTGCCCATGGACGAGCTGGCAGCCATCGCGCAGTCGGCTGGCCTGCAGTGGGTGAACTCGGACGCCGAGAAGATCCGCCAGGTGCAGCAAGCCATCGCCAACGAGCCCCAGCCGGTGCACGTGCCGCGTGTGCGCAAGCCCGTCGTGGTGCTGGACGAGGGCCCGCTGATCCTGGTGGAGACCCGCAAGGACCTCAGCCAGGTCACCCTGCCCTTCGAGCACCAGGCCTGACCCGCCTGCGCCGTGCGGCCGTCCCGGCGGCACGCGCCCTCACAAGCCCGGCTTCGGCCGGGTTTTTTCATGGGCTCGCCAGGGCCATGCCTGCGCCCCCGGGCGGGTGCCTGGCCTTTGGGCACGAAGTCACGGTCGCGGCCAGATTTCGCTCGTCATGGCGCATCCCCGCACCATCTTCTGCCGTAATGGCAGGATGCAGTTGTCTTGCAGCCCGCGTGCCGCCATGAACGCTGCCCTTCGCATCACTTCCACTGCACGTTCATGGCCATTTGCCCCCACCGCCCCCCTGGCGTGACCCTGATCGGCCGGCTCGACTGGCCGCAGAACCTCTACATCGCCCAGGCCCTGCACGAAGCGGGCTGGCAGACGAGCATCCTGACGGAAGGCGAGCAGCCCAAGGAGTTTGCCGGATGGCTGACGGTTCACCACGTCAACGCGGGCGACGAGCGCATGCTGTCCGAACTGATCCGCCAGCGCGAGCGGGATCCCGACACCCGCTGGATCCTGCCGCTGGACGAAGCCTCGCTGCTGTCCTGCCATCGGACCCTGGATCACAGCGACAAGTTGTTCCCCCGTGTCACGGCCCCGACGCTGGCGATGCTGCAGCGCAAATCCGCCATGGCCGGTTTCGCGGCGCAGCTGGGCATCCCGGTGCCGCAGTGGGAGACCGTGCAAGGCCGCCTGGAGGCGCTGGACACGGCGCAGCAGCTGGGCTACCCCGTCGTGCTCAAGGGCGAGCAAGGCGACGGTGGCAGCCAGGTGGTGATCTGCGAAGACGCGCAGGCCCTGCAAGACGGGCTCCTCGCCCTGAAGGACAAGGACACGCTGCTGCAGTGCCACGTGGCCGGGCGCAACTGGGCTTGCGGCGGCTTCTTCCACCAGGGCACCCTCACCCACCTGCACAGCTACGAGATCGTTGAGCAGCACCCCGCAGGCCTGGGCGCGGCCACCCGCATCCGCCACGAACACCCGCCGGCCCTGGTGCAGGCCCTGGCAGACATGGGCGCTGCGCTCCAGTGGACGGGCTACATGCAGGCCGACTTCATCCGCGACGCCAAGGGGACGTTCTGGTTCCTTGAGATCAACCCGCGCCCCTGGGGGTCGATCACCGCGGCCCTGGCGGCGGGCGTGCCGATGTTCGCCCCCCTGGTGGACACCCTCGCGGGACGCGAGCCGGAGGTCTGCCACGCGCCTGCCGATGGCTGGGAAGGCCACGTCTTTCCCAAGCCCCTGCTGCAGCTGGCCTACCAGCGGCGGGGCCTGACGATGTTGAAGACCCTGCTGTCGCCGTCGTTCTGGCGCAGCGCGCCGCCCACCTCGCCCCGACTCTTGCGCTACTTCTTCAAGGTCATGTACTGGTACTGGCGTGGCCCGAGGCAGCGCGACACGGGCGCACTGGCCAACCCGACGCTCGGATGCCTCCCAAGGGTTTAACCTGAACGGCGACTGATTGACGTTAACGTCACAAAGGTCTGTAATCCTGACAAACTCAGGAGGGACCTTGGCCACCGCTCACCTTCACGCCGTGCCGGCAAGCCCGGACACCGCCGCATCCCCCGCACCGGCAGCCGCCCTGGCCGGATTCATCCCTCCCCCGGCCTTGCTGCTGCAGACGGCAGAGCGCCTGGGCACGCACCCGGCCTACTTCGAGCGCACGGATGCGGGCTGGCAAGCCACCTCCTGGCAGGACTACGCCCGGCAGGTGCGCGAGGCCGCGTGTGCCTTGATCAGCCTGGGCGTGTCCCGCGGCGACGCCGTCGCCATCCTCAGCTTCAACAACCCGCAGTGGGCCATCATGGCCTTCGCGACGATGGCCATCGGTGCCACACCCGCCGGCATCTACTGGACGAGCTCGCCCCAGGACATCGGCTACATCCTCAACCACAGCAAGGCCAGTGTGCTGCTGGTCGATGAGCCGGCCCGGCTGCAGGCGCTGGAGGCCTGCGAGGACGCCCTGCCCCACCTGAAGGCCCTCGTCATGCTGCGCGGCGCCGAGCAGGCGCAGGCCCGCAAGCCGGTCATGTCCTGGGCGTCCTTCCTGGCGCTCGGTCAGGCACCGCAGGGCACGCTGCTGGCGCCGCAACTGGAGCGGCGCCTCGCGGCCCTGGGCCCCTCCGACATCGGCACCCTCATCTACACCTCGGGCACCACGGGGCCGGCCAAGGCGGTGGCGCTCAGCCAGGGCAACCTGTGGTGGACGGCGCACACCATGCGCCAGCTCTTCGATGTCGATGAGCACGACCGGCTGCTGTCCTACCTGCCGCTGGCGCACATCGCCGAGCAGATGGGCTCGATGCACAACCAGATCCACTCGGGCTTTGGCGTGTACTACGCGCGCAGCATGGACGAGCTGGGCGAGCACCTCAAGGAGGTGCGACCGACCATCTTCTTCGGCGTGCCGCGGGTCTGGGAGAAGATGCAGTCGGCCATCGAAGCCAAGCTGGAAGACGCGTCCGGCCTGAAGGCCGTGCTGGCCCGCTGGGCTTTGTCGGTGGGGCAGCGCTGGCATCGCCTGGACCAGGCCGGCTTGCCTGCCGGCCCCTGGCTGACGCTGCAGAAGGCCCTGGCACAACGCCTCATCCACCGCAAGATCAAGGTGGCACTGGGCCTCGACCAGGCGCGCCTGCTGAGCTCGGGCGCGGCCCCCATCGCGCCCGAGAAGCTGCGCTTCTTCGCCGGGCTGGACGTGGTCGTGCGCGAACTCTACGGCCAGTCCGAGGTGACCGGCCCCTCCACCCTGTCGCTGCCTGGCAGCACCCGGGTGGGCTCGGTGGGCAAGCCCTTGCCCGGCACCGAGATCACCGTGGCCGAGGACGGCGAGCTGCTGGTGCGCGGCCCGCACGTCTTCCAGTGCTACATGGGCTCGCCCCAGGCCACGAGCGACAGCTTCACCGAGGGCTGGCTGCGCACGGGCGACCTGGGCCACATCGACGAGGACGGCTTCGTCTACATCACCGGGCGCAAGAAAGACCTGATCATCACCTCGGGCGGCAAGAACATCTCGCCGGCCAACATCGAGACGGCCTTGATGGACGCCCACCTCGTCGAGCACGCGGTGGTCTGCGGCGACGGCCGCAACTACCTGACGGCGCTGCTGACGCTGGACCCGGTGGCGCTGGCTTCCTTCGCCAGCCACCATGGCATCGCCGACGATGGCCGCCTGCACGAACACCCGCAGGTGCTGCAGGCCCTGCAGGCCGATGTGGACCACGTCAACGCCAGCCAGGCCCGCGTGGCCCAGGTGCGCAAGTTCGCGGTGCTGCCGCAGTCACTCAGCGTGGCCACGGGGGAGCTGACCCCGACGCTGAAGGTCAAGCGCAAGGTCGTGCTGGAGCGCAACCAGGGGCTGATCGAGTTGCTCTACCGCAGCGGCACGCCCTGAGCGGCGCTCAATGCGTCGGCGTGGGGCGCATCGGCATCAACGCGGCAGACGCGACAGCGCCTGCTGGTACTGGGGCTGGTGCATCAGCTCGTCCCAGGTCAGCGGGGCAGTCTGCGGCAGCAGGTCCAGGCGACGGGCCTCGCTGTCGGCACTGGCCGACCAATCACCGCGCTGCAAGGCCGCCTGCAGGCCATCGAGCAGGGCGTCCACGGGCGCGCCACCGTCGAGCGACTGGTTGCACAGCAGCACCATGTCGCAGCCCGCGTTGAGCGCGGCGATGGCGCCCTGGGTGTGGCTGCCGGCCACGCTGGCGCCTTCCATGCTGAGGTCATCGCTGAAGATGGCGCCGGTGAAGCCGAGTTGCCCGCGCAGGATGTCCTGCAACCACCGCGCCGAGAAACCAGCCGGGGCCGCATCGACCTTGGGGTAGATGACGTGGGCGGGCATCACGCTGGTCAGCGAGGTGCTCAGCCACTCGTAGGGCTTGGCGTCGTCGGCCAGGATGGCCTTGAGGCTGCGCTTGTCCACGGGGATGTCGGTGTGCGAATCGGCCTTGACGAAACCGTGGCCGGGGAAGTGCTTGCCGCAGTTGGCCATGCCGGCCAGCAGCAGGCCGTGCATCACGCTCTTGGCCAGCACCGTGGCCACACGGGCATCGCTGTGGAAGGCGCGGTCGCCGATGACGCTGCTTTCCCCCCAGTCGAGGTCGAGCACCGGCGTGAACGTCAGGTCGACACCGCAGGCACGCAACTCGCTGGCCAGCACGTAGCCGCAGGCCGTGGCGGCATCGGTGGCGGCCATCGCACCACTGCCCTCGCCGGCCTTGCCGTCCTTCATCCACATCTCGCCCAGGCGGCGCATGGCCGGCACGTGGGTGAAGCCATCGGTCTTGAAGCGCTGCACGCGGCCGCCTTCGTGGTCGACGCAGATCAGCACATCCGGGCGGATGGCCTTGATCTCGGTGCACAGCGCGGTGAGTTGCGCACGGCTTTGCCAGTTGCGCGCGAACAGGATCAGGCCGCCCGTCAGCGGGTGGGCCAGGCGGCGGCGGTCGTCGTCACCGAGGCTCAGGCCGGCGATGTCGAGCACCACGGGTGCGTGCTGGAGGGTGTCGTTGTGGTGAGGCGTGGGCATGGTCTGCAGGCTCGCGGGGTCCGGTGGAAGTCAGGGTCGATCAAGGAACATCGGGGGGCAACGTCAGGGCGCCAGCGCAAACGGGTCGGTTTCCACCACCACGAAGGCCTGGGCGAAATCGCCCTCGTCGGTGACGGTGACGTGCGCGCGCCAGTGGCGCTCGGCGAACCATGGCGCCAGCTCACCGCCCAGCACGATGCGGGGCTGGCCGCTGGGCGCGTTGAGGATCTCACAGGCACGCCAGGCCATGGGCCAGTGGATGCCCAGGCCGATGGCTTTGGAAAACGCCTCCTTGGCCGCGAAACGCGTGGCCAGGAAGCGCAGGCCTCGCAGGGGCGCGCGGGCGCTGCGGGCCCGCCAGACGGCCAGCTCCTGCTCGCCCAGCACCTTCTCGGCAAAACGCGCACCGCGGCGGTCCAGAGCCTCCTGGATGCGGCGGATGTCGCAGAGGTCCGTGCCGATGCCGACGATCATGCGCGCCCTGCCTGGCGGGCGCGCACGGCCTCGGCCTGGAAGTCGGCGACGGCCTGGCGCAGGCCCACGAACACGGCGTGGCCGATCAAGGCGTGGCCGATGTGCAGCTCCTGCACTTCGGGCAGGGCGGCCACCAGGGCGGTGCTGCTGGGCGCATCGCGGCCTTGGGCCTCCGGCTGGCACAGCGCCAGCCCGTGGCCGGCGTGGGTGCGCAAGCCCAGGCTGGCGGCGTGGCGCAAGCCTGCCTGCAAGCGCGACAGCTCTGCCTGCAAGGCTGCCGCATCGCCATCCCACCAGGCATTGGCCAGGGCGCCGGTGTGCAGCTCCACGCAGGGCGCACCCGCCTTGGCTGCCGCATCGATCTGAGCCAGGTCCGCGCCGATGAACAGCGACACCCGGCAGCCCGCCGCCGCCAGACGCTGGCAGGCCTCCTGCACACGGCCGAACTGCCCGACGACATCCAGCCCGCCTTCGGTGGTGACCTCCTGACGGCGCTCCGGCACCAGGCAGACGTGGGCCGGCGCGGTGCGCTCGATGATGTCCAGCATCTCGTCGGTGACGGCCGCCTCGAAGTTCAGCGGCGCATGCACGGCCGCCTTGAGGCGGGCCACGTCGTCGTCGCGGATGTGGCGGCGGTCCTCGCGCAGGTGGAAGGTGATGATGTCGGCGCCGGCCTCCACCGCCAGCACCGCCGCAGCCACCGGGTCGGGGAAGCGGCCGCCGCGCGCGTTGCGCACCGTGGCGACGTGGTCGATGTTGACGCCCAGCAAGGGCGCATCGTTGGCGGTGAGTTGGAGGCCGAAAGGTGTCATGGTTGCTGAAGTTCGATCATGAGCTGGCGCGTGCGCAGCGTGTGCGATCCCAGATGATAGTGAAGGAGCGTGCGCGTGACCGCCTTGAGGTCGTTCATGGCCAGCCCCCCCGCGGTGACGCAGGCCGCCATCAGGCCCGGCACGACAGACCGCCCATCGCCCACGGGTCGCGAGAGGGCTTGCTCCAGTGCCAGCAGCACGCCACCGTCCAGCTGCACCGGCCCATCGCCGCGCGCCCCGGGCTCGTTGGCATCCACCAGCCAGGGGGAGGTCCGCACGCCCAACTCCGGGTGCAGAGTGTGGCCCTGCCCCGGCCGCACCGCCGACGCATCCACCGTGTCCTGCGACAGGTCAGGCAAATGGCCCAGCTGCCGCAACAGCACCAGCTCGAACGCGCGCAGCGCGGCGGTGAGCAGCGCGGGTTGCGTCAGGCCCTGCAGGGCATCGGCATAGGCATCGAACAACTCGGGGTGCGGGTCGTGGCGCGCCAGCAGGCGCATCAACAGCTCGTTGAGGTAGAAGGCCGGCAGCAAGGCCGCGCCGCCCGGCCAGGCCGGCCCTCCCGCCCATTCGGCATGGCGCAACAGCCAGACCTCGGCCTCGTCGGCGCGCTTGGCCCCGAACGCCACCTGGATGCGCTGGAAAGGCATCAGCACCGGCCGCAACTGCGAGTAAGGCCGCTTGGCGCCCTTGGCCACGGCCAGCACCTTGCCCTGTTCGCGGCAGAACAGCTCCAGGATCAGGCTGGACTCGCTCCAGTCATGGCTGTGCAGCACATAGGCCAGCGACGTCGCACGCGCAGACGCGGCCCGCGCAGGGGCCTTCGTGGTGGACCTCGCAAGCAACTTGGCCACCTGCCCTCAGCGCCTCACTCGTAGCCGTAGGTGCGCAGGCGGGCATCGTCGTCGGCCCAGCCGGAGCGCACCTTCACCCAGACCTCCAGGAACACCTTCTGGCCCAGCAGGCGCTCCAGCTCGGTGCGCGCCTCGGTGCCGATGCGCTTGAGGCGCTCGCCCTTGTCGCCAATCACCATGCCCTTGTGCTGCTCGCGCTCGACGATGATGGTCGCGGCAATGCGCACCAGGCCGGTGGCCTTGGGCTTGCCGGGCGGAGGCGGCTCGTCGGTGTACTGGTCGATGACCACCGTCGAGGTGTAGGGCAGCTCATCGCCGGTGAGCCGGAACAGCTTCTCGCGGATGATCTCGCTGGCCAGGAAACGGTCGGTGCGGTCGGTCAGGGCCTCGGGGTCGTACCACCAGGCCTGCTCGGGCAGGTAGGGCCGCACGATGTCCAGCAGCCGGCGGGTGTCGTCTTCCTTCTTGGCCGACAGCGGCACGAACTCTGCGAAGGGGTGGCGCTCCTGCATGGCCTGCAGCCAGGGGAAGAGGTCCTCGCGGCGATGCACCAGGTCGAGCTTGTTGGCCACCAGCAGCACCGGGCGGTCCTTGGGCAGCAGGGCCAGCACCTGGGCATCGTCCGGGCCGAAACGGCCGGCTTCCACCAGGAAGAGCACCACCGCCACATCCGACAGCGTGGCCTGCACGGTCTTGTTCAGGTTGCGGTTGAGCGCCGCCGTGCCCCGCACGGTGTGGCGGGTCTGGAAACCGGGCGTGTCGACAAACACGAACTGCGTGTCGCCTTCGGTGCAGATGCCGGTGATGCGGTGTCGCGTGGTCTGGGCCTTGCGCGAGGTGATCGACACCTTCTGCCCCACCAGCGCATTGAGCAGCGTGGACTTGCCGACATTGGGCCGCCCGACGATGGCGATGAGGCCACAGCGCTGCTGCGAGGCAGGCACCGCCGCCCCACCCTCGCCTTCGCCGCTGCGGGCCATGGACAGCCTGGCCAGCATCTGGTCGAGCGAGGGGTTCACGTCATCGGCGGGGGACTTGGGCATGGGATCGGACGGTTCGGGGAAATCGGTTCGGGGACGTCGGTTCACGACAATTTGGGGGCACGCGCCTTGCGCACCACCACAGTCGGGGCAGGCACGCTGGCCGCGGCGGGCCGGGCGGCCTTGAGGTCGGCAGGGCTCAGTGCCTCCACGCGCTCCAGCGCCACCTGGGCGGCCACCTGCTCGGCGGCTCGGCGCGACAGGCCTTCGCCCAGGAACGACAAGCCCAGGTCAGGCATCTCGCACGCCACCACGAACACCTGCTCGTGCGCCTTGCCGCGGGTGGCATCGATGCGGTAGGTCGGCACGGGCATCTTGCGCGCCTGCAGCCATTCCTGCAAGGCGGTCTTGGCGTCCTTGCTCCAGCTCTCCTGCCGGGTTTCGGCCAGCACCGGCTCGAACAGGCGCACGACCAGCGCACGCGCGGCGTCGAAGCCGGCATCCAGGTAGACGGCCCCGATGATGGCCTCCAGCGCATCGGCCAGGATGGACGGACGCTGCGCGCCACCGCCCTTGGCCTCGCCCTCGCTCAGGCGCAACACGGCGGGCAAGCCCAACTGCACGGCCAGCCGGTGCAGCATGTCCTGGCGCACCAGGTGGGCACGCACCCGGGTGAGATCCCCTTCGGCACTTTGCGCGAACCGCGTGTAGAGCAGGTCGGAAATGCCCAGGTCCAGCACCGCGTCGCCCAGGAACTCCAGGCGCTCGTAATGGTCCTGACAGAAGCTCTTGTGCGTCAGCGCACGCTGCAGCAAGCCCGGCTGGGCAAACTCATGGCCCAGGCCCTGCTGCAAGGTGCGCAGGTCCATGGCCGGCGACCCCAGCGCCGAAGCCACCGCCTCGGCGGGGGACGGTTTCACTTCGACTCGCCCTTGAACTTGATGACCAGGAAGACCGGATCGACCAGCGGGATCTCCTTGTCGTACGCGAATCGGATCACCACCTTGTCGTTTTCCTTGGAGATGTCCAGCTCACGCCCGGACTTGATGGCCTCGACGCCATACTCGATCTGGATGTAGCGGTCGTAGGCCGCGCGGATCTCCGCCACGGTCGAGCCGCCTTCGCGTGCGGCCTTGTTGACCATGCCCTGGATGGTGCGGTACTCCGACACCGCGGGCGCCACCTTCATCACCAGCAGGGCCAGCGAGCAGATGATCACCGCCCAGAACAGCAGTCCGATCAAGGTGAAGCCCTGCTGAGCACGGGCTTGACGGGGCATCCGGTTCATCGTGTCGGTCCTCGTTCAGTGGAAACGGCCAATGCGCTTGACGTCACTGAAATTCATCCAGATGACGAAAGCCCTGCCCACCAGGTTCTGGTCGGGCACGAAGCCCCAGAAGCGCGAGTCCTGGGAATTGTCGCGGTTGTCGCCCATCACGAAATAGTGTCCGGGTGGCACCTTGCAGACCACGCCTTCGCCACTGTAGCGACAGTTGTCCTTCAGGGGAAAGTCCTCGATGGCCTGCGGCGGCACGAAGGGCGGGCGGTCCTTGTCGACCAGGATGCGGTGTTCGTGGCCCATCAGCTGCTCGCTGAACTGGAAGGAATAGCGCAGGCTGTCGGCGTCGTAATACTCGGCCAGCGGCGTCTGCTCGATGGGCGTGCCATTGATCAGCAGGCGCTTGTTCAGGTAGGCCACCGTGTCGCCGGGCACCCCGATGACGCGCTTGATGTAGTCCAGGTCCGGGTTGACCGGGTAGCGGAACACCACCACATCGCCACGCTCGGGGTCGTGGTTGTCGAAGACCTTCTTGTTGATCACCGGCAGGCGGATGCCGTAGTGGAACTTGTTGACCAGGATGAGGTCGCCCACCAGCAGCGTCGGGATCATCGAACCCGAGGGGATCTTGAACGGCTCGAACAGGAAGGAGCGCATCAGGAAGACCGCGCAGATCACCGGGAACAGACCGGCGGTCCAGTCCAGCCACCAGGGCTGCATCAGCAGCTTGTCGCGCGCGATGATGACGTTGCCGTCCACCTGGTCGATGCCGCGCAAGGCCAGGGTCGCGCGGCGCGACTGGTCGTCCTGCACCAGCTTGGCTGCCGCGGCCTCGCGCTCGGGGCGGAACTTGTAGCGCTCGGCCAGCCAATACAGCAGCGTGACCACCGACATCACGAACAACAGCAAAGAGAAGTTGCCGTGCCATTGACCGGTGTACCAGCCTCCCAGGTACACGGCCAGGGCCGCATAAAACAGAGCAGTGATCAGACTCATCAATCTTCCAGGGTGTCAGTCATCGACTTGCAGGATGGCCAGGAATGCTTCTTGAGGCACCTCGACCGAGCCCACCTGCTTCATGCGCTTCTTGCCCGCCTTCTGCTTTTCAAGCAGCTTCTTCTTGCGGGTGATGTCGCCGCCATAGCATTTTGCCAGCACGTTCTTGCGCAAGGCCTTGATGTTCTCGCGGGCGATGATGTTGCCGCCGATGGCCGCCTGGATGGCCACGTCGTACATCTGGCGCGGGATCTGCTCGCGCATCTTGGCGGCCACGGCGCGGCCACGGTACTGGCTTTGCGCGCGGTGCACGATGATCGACAACGCATCGACGCGGTCGCCGTTGATCATCAGGTCCACCTTGACCACGTCCGAGGCGCGGTACTCCAGGAACTCGTAGTCCATGGAGGCATAACCGCGCGACACCGACTTCAGCTTGTCGAAGAAGTCCAGCACGATCTCGGCCAGCGGCATCTCGTAGGTCAGCATGACCTGGCGGCCGTGGTAGGCCATGTTCATCTGCACGCCGCGCTTCTGGTTGGCCAGCGTCATGACCGGACCGACGTAGTCCTGCGGCATGTACAGGTGCACGGTGACGATGGGCTCGCGGATCTCGTTGATGCGCGCCACCTCGGGCATCTTCGAGGGGTTCTCCACCTCGATGACTTCGCCCCCGTTGAGCTCGACCTGGTAGACCACGCTGGGTGCGGTCGTGATGAGGTCCTGGTCGAACTCGCGCTCCAGGCGCTCCTGCACGATCTCCATGTGCAGCAGGCCCAGGAAGCCGCATCGGAAGCCGAAGCCCAGCGCCTGCGAGACTTCCGGCTCGTAGCGCAGCGAGCTGTCGTTGAGCTTGAGCTTTTCCAGCGCATCGCGCAGCTGGTCGTACTCGCTGGCTTCGGTCGGGTACAGGCCCGCGAACACCTGCGGCTGGATTTCCTTGAAGCCAGGCAGGGCCTCGGTGGCCGGGCCGGCGTTGTTGGGCAGCTTCTTTTCCAGCGTGACGGTGTCGCCCACCTTGGCGGCCGCCAGCTCCTTGATGCCCGCGATGATGAAACCCACCTCGCCGGCACGCAGCTCGTCGCGCGGCGTCGACTTGGGCGTGAAGACGCCCAGGTGCTCGGCCGGGTACACCGTGTTGGTGGCCATCATGCGGATGCGCTCGCCCTTCTTGAGCACGCCGTCCACCACGCGCACCAGCATCACCACGCCGACGTAGTTGTCGAACCAGGCGTCGATGATCATGGCGCGCAGCGGGCCGTCCGGGTTGCCCTTGGGCGGCGGCATCTTGGCCACCACGGCTTCCAGGATCTCGTCGATGCCCATGCCGGTCTTGGCCGAGCACGGGATGCCGTCGGTGGCGTCGATGCCGATGACGTCCTCGATCTCCGCCTTGGCACGCTCGGGGTCGGCCTGCGGCAGGTCCATCTTGTTGAGGACGGGGATCACTTCGACGCCCAGGTCGAGCGCGGTGTAGCAGTTGGCCACGGTCTGGGCTTCGACGCCCTGGCTGGCATCCACCACCAGCAGCGCCCCCTCACAGGCCGACAGCGAGCGGCTGACTTCATACGAGAAGTCCACGTGGCCCGGGGTGTCGATCAGGTTGAGGTTGTAGGTCTGGCCGTCCCTGGCCTTGTACTGCAGCGCGGCGGTCTGCGCCTTGATGGTGATGCCGCGCTCTTTCTCGATGTCCATCGAGTCCAGCACCTGGGCTTCCATCTCACGGTCGCTCAGGCCACCACAACGCTGAATGATGCGATCGGCCAGCGTGGACTTGCCATGGTCGATGTGCGCAATGATCGAGAAATTACGGATGTGGTTCATAAAAAAAAGGCACGTCCAAAGGAGTGACGCGCCTTCCAACAAAAACGTATGGCAACTGCTTGTTGGACCTCCATTGTACAGAAGGAGCCCTCAAGACAGGCTGTTTGCCGGTGAGCGGGGGTGGCGTTGCGCGGCCTCCACATGAGTTATGCACAGCTTTTCAACAAGCGTTTGTGAGCAACTCTGACCCATTTTCGAGGGTCTTTCGCAGGGATGGCCGGGTGCGATTGTAGCCAGATTCTCGGTCGCTTCCCCGCACGTCAAGCGAGTTATCAACAGCGGGCGCCAAGACAAAGGGGTTGCCGAGACACCTCAACAACCCCTCAAACTGCTCAGGATTTACCCGAGCCTGCGCACGCTCACTGCGCCGGGCGGATCACCGCGTACTGCGCCCATTCGCCGCGGCGCACCAGCACACTCACCGCGCGGCCCTTTTCCACCTTGGCGAGCACCGACTCGAACTCCTTGCCCGAGGCGATCTGCACATTGGCCACCGCCAGGATGATGTCGCCCGCGCGCAGGCCGGCACGGGCGGCCGGCCCCTGGGCCTCGTCCACCAGCACGCCGCCGCTCTGGCGCAACTCGCGCTTCTGGGCCGCGCTCAGGTCCGAGACCTTGAGGCCCAGCGCCGCGCTCGACACCGCCTTCGGTGCCGCGTCCGCCCCTTCGGCCTTGGCCCTGGGCGCGTCCAACTCACCCACCGTCACGCTCAGGTCCTTGTAGGCGCCCCGGCGGAACACCTTCAGGGTGCTCCTGGTGCCCGGCTTGGTGGCGGCCACCAGGCGCGGCAGATCCGCCGCCTTGTCGATGACCTGGCCATTGAACTGGGTGATGATGTCGCCCGCCTCGATGCCCGCCTTGTCGGCCGGCGTGCCCGGCTCGACGCCATTGACCATCGCGCCCTGCGCCTTGCCCAGGCCGATGGACTCGGCCACGTCCTTGGAGACCGGGCCGATGGACACGCCGATGCGGCCACGGATGACCTTGCCACCCGCACGCAGCTGGTCGGCCACCTTCACGGCATCGTCGATGGGGATGGACAGCGAGATGCCCATGAAGCCGCCCGAGCGGCTGAGGATCTGCGAGTTGATGCCCACCACCTCGCCGCGCATGTTGATCAGCGGGCCGCCGGAGTTGCCGGGGTTGACGGCCACGTCGGTCTGGATGAAGCGGATCTCTTCGCCGGTGTCGCGCGCCTTGGCACTGACGATGCCGGCCGTCACGGTGTTTTCCAGGCCGAAGGGCGTGCCGATGGCCATGACCCATTCGCCCACCCTGAGGCGGCTGACTTCGCCGACGGACACCGCAGGCAGGCCCTTGGCCTCGATCTTGAGCACGGCAACGTCGGTGCGCTTGTCGGCGCCCACCACCTTGGCCTTGAACTCGCGCTTGTCGGTCAGGTTGACGTAGACCTCGTCGGCGCCATCCACCACGTGGGCGTTGGTCATGACGTAGCCATCGCCACTGAGGATGAAGCCCGAGCCCACGCCGCGGGGGCGCTCCTCGCCCTGCTCGCTGCCGCGCTTGGGCGCGTTCGGGGCACCGGGCGTGCCGCGACGCTGCTCCGGCATGGGCACGCCGAAGAAGCGCTTGAAGAACTCGCGCATCTGGGCGTCGGCCTCGTCGCCCTCGCCAGCTTCCTCGGCCACGCGCTGCGTGGTGCGGATGCTGACCACCGAGGGGCCGACCTTCTCGACCAGCTCGGTGAAATCGGGCAAGCCTTTGACGAGCAGGGGCGCGTTGCTGGCGGGCGGCGTCGCTGGCGGCGGCACGACCGCAGCGGGCGCAGTCGCAGCCACGGCAGCGGCCGGCTGGGCCTGGGAGGCGTGCGGGAACAGGCTGGAACTGAGCACCAACCCGACGGCCGACACCACGGCACCCACAACCAGGGTGCGACGGATCACAGACGGCATGGGAGCAGCAGTCACGGGAGACGACATGGGCATGGACCTCTTTGGCGAAGTGACAAGGGAAAACAGCGATGTTGCAGCAGGCACTGTGAAAACACCACGACGGATGTCTCAGATGCTCATGCCGGCACGGATGTAACGTCGGAGTCGCATGGTGCGACGACGGTTCACTCCCCAACAGCTTTCGGCAGGTAAAACTCGGTAAACCGTGCCGACAGTCGCTGGGAGCCTCCCCTTCCCCCACCATGGGCTCGCCGCGGCAAGCGCCGACGCCACCGCGGCGAATTGGGGGGCGGGTGCCCGGATTTCAAGGGGCTGGCGCCCCCTCGGTCAGGGCGCCGAATAGCCCACCTGACGCAACAGGCCGGGCTCCGGGCCCGTCGAGGAGAAGCTCGCGCCCGGCGGGTCGATCACCATGGGGCGCTGCAGGCTCAGCACGGGCTCCACGCGGGGGTCCCGGATGAGCACGCCCTCGGTCTGGTCGGTGTTGTCGAAGGAGGCACCCATGCCCTGGGTCGACTCCAGGCGCGCACGCCCCGAGGCCCCCAGCGACGAGGCCACCAGGCCCGCCTCCGCGCCTTGCCATGACGACACCGGGCTCAGGGCCAGCACGCCATCGCGGCCGTCCGAGGCACCTCCACCCACGCCACCCAGGTTGGAGGCCATCAGGCCCACCAGCAGCAGGAAACTGGCGGCCACGGCGGCCGGCCCGGTCCAGGGGCGGCGCTTGAGCACCGGGGCGGCTTCCAGGACCGCACCATGACGCACCGCCGACACATCGGGCGCATGCAACTGCTGGGGCGCCAGAACCACCGGCTCCTGGGCCAGGCGGGCGCGGAAGCCTTGCAGGAAGGCCGCGCCGTCAGAGGCCTGGAGCAGCTCGGGCGAACGCAGGGCATCGCCGATGAGTTGGTAGCGGTGCCATGTGGCACGCGCCTGAGGATCGTCCCGCCACGCGGCAGTGGCCCGGGCGGCTTCTTCCGGGGTGGCCTGGCCGTCGCTCAGGGCCGAAAGGATCTCAGACATGTGTCGACACTCCTGTCACTGAAGTTGCGCGCAGCCGCATCCGCGGCACCGCCCTGGATGGATCGGCCTGAGAAGCAAAAGTTCCCACCCTTGGCGCACATGGCACACACAAAAAGGGCCACGCCCAGGGAGCGCACCCTGGGAGCGCCTCACCACCGCTCCCCCTCGCGGGTGTCCAGCAAGGGGCGCAAACGCGCCGCAATCGCTTCGCGGGCGCGGAAAATGCGGGAACGCACCGTGCCGATCGGGCAGTGCATCAGTTCGGCGATTTCCTCGTAGCTCATGCCCTCGATCTCGCGCAGGGTGATGGCCTGGCGCAGGTCCTCCGACAGCGCGGCCACCGCGGCATTGACGGCCTCGGCCACCTGGCGGCTGGCCAGCACGGACTCCGGGGTTTCGCCATCGCTGAGGTCGCGGTCCACGGCCAGGGCGTCGTCCTCGTCGTCGGACGCACCTCCCAGTGCCGCCTCGGTCAGCAGCGGATCACGGCGCAGCCCGATCATCGCCTTCTTGGCGGTGTTCACGGCGATGCGGTAGAGCCAGGTGTAGAAGGCGCTCTCGCCGCGGAAGCCTGGCAGGGCCCGGTAGGCACGGATGAAGGTTTCCTGGGCGATGTCCTCGACCAGGTCCACATCGCGGACCATGCGCGCGATCAGGCGCTCGATGCGGCGCTGGTACATCACGACCAGCATCTCGAAGGCCCGCTGATCCCCCCGCTGGACACGCGCCACGAGTTCGGCATCCACGTCGTCCACGCCCGCGGTGGTCGGCTCGCCCAAAGGCACACCGATGCCCGGCGCCGGCGTCAGCTCGGGTCGCTGCACACCAGAAGCGTCGTCCTGGTCTTTCTGCATCACGGCAGCTCCAACGGGCAGCGGTGGAAAGAGGCCGTCGGGCGGGCCCCGTGCGATGTTGGGTGGTTCACGCCGGGATCATGCCACGGGCGCTTCGCAGATCACGCCAGCCGGCGCGCCACGGGCGGGCTCACCCCTCGACCACAGGGAGGTAGAGCAGCGTGCGCAGCTGGTGCGCCTCGCGGTCACCGTTGTCCAGCGTCCAGGCCCAGGCCCAGGCCTGGCCACCGGCGTCCGGCCGGGACAGCCGCAGCAACAGGACGCCTTGCCCGTCCCACACGCAGCGGACCGTGACGGGGGTGTCTCCCCACAGCGGGACGTGCCACCCCAAGGCGGGTGACGTTCGCCATTGCAGCAGCAGCGCCTGGGTGGGACGGTGCCAGCGGCGCCAGACCTGCACGAGGTGCCAGCTCCAGGCCACCGCCAGGGCCAAAGGCCAGACGGCACGCCAGGCGGCCAAGGCCCACAGCCAGGCGACCAGCGCACTGGCCAGCACCGCCAGATGGCCCAGGCCTCGCAGCCCCGCGTGCGCGGCCAGCGAGGTCTGCAGCGGCCATTGCGCCGGGCGCAAGAGCGGGGCCAGCTGGAGCCGGCGGGACGGGGGCGGGGAAGATGTGCGGGCCACGGGAAACTGTGGCCCGCCGCGCTCAGAAGCGCTTGAAGACCAGCGAGCCGTTGGTGCCGCCGAAGCCGAAGTTGTTCTTCAGCGCGGCGTCGATCTTCATCTCGCGCGCCGTGTTGGCGCAGTAGTCCAGGTCGCAGTCGGGGTCCTGGTTGAAGATGTTGATCGTGGGCGGCGAGATCTGATGGTGGATGGCCAGCACCGTGAAGACCGACTCGATGCCGCCCGCGCCGCCCAGCAGGTGGCCGGTCATGGACTTGGTCGAGTTGACCACCAGCTTGCGGGCGTCGTCGCCGAAAGCCAGCTTGATGGCGTTGGTCTCGTTGGCGTCGCCCAGCGGCGTGGAGGTGCCATGCGCGTTGAGGTACTGCACCTGGTCCGTGTTCAGGCCTGCGTTGCGCAGGGCATTGAGCATCGAGCGCTTGGGGCCGTCCACGCTGGGCGCGGTCATGTGGTAAGCGTCGCCGCTCATGCCGAAGCCGGCCAGCTCGGCGTAGATCTTCGCGCCACGGGCCTGGGCGCTTTCCAGCGACTCCAGCACCATGACGCCGGCACCCTCGCCCAGCACGAAGCCGTCGCGGTCCTTGTCGAAGGGGCGCGAGGCCGTGGCCGGATCGTCGTTGCGGGTCGACAGGGCGCGCGAGGCGGCAAAACCACCGACGCCCAGGGGCGACACGGTGGCCTCGGAACCGCCGGCGACCATGACGTCGGCATCGCCGGATTCGATCAGGCGCGCGGCCAGGCCGATGGCGTGCAGGCCGGTGGTGCAGGCCGTCACGACCGACAGGTTGGGGCCGCTGAAGCCGTTGTAGATCGAGACGTGGCCCGAGATCATGTTGATGATCGAGGCCGGCACGAAGAACGGCGAGATGCGACGCGGGCCGCGCTCTGTGTAGTCCTTGTGGGTCTGCTCGATCATGGGCAGACCGCCGATGCCGGAGCCGACCATCACGCCGATGCGCTCGGCCAGCTCGGGGGTCAGGGCATCGCCCGTGGGCAGGCCCGCATCACGGATGGCCTGCATGCTCGCGGCCAGCCCGTAATGGATGAAGGTGTCCATGTGCCGGGCTTCCTTGGCGGGGATGTAATCCTCGATGTTGAAGCCCTTGACTTCGCCAGCGAACTGGCAGGCGAACGCCGAAGCGTCAAATTTCGTGATGGTCTGGATGCCGGAGCGGCCTGCGACGAGGTTGTCCCAGGAGTCCTGCACTTGGGTGCCCAGAGGCGTGACCAGCCCCAGGCCTGTGATGACGACGCGACGACGGGTCATGCTTGCCTATGCAAAAAATTGAACGCCACGCAAACAAGGCCCCGAAGGGCCTTGGGACTTTGCGCAGTCTCGATCAGGCCTTGACGTGGGCCTTGGCGTAGTCGATCGCCAGCTGCACGGTGGTGATCTTCTCTGCCTCTTCGTCGGGGATTTCGATGCCGAACTCGTCTTCGAGGGCCATCACCAGCTCGACGGTGTCGAGGGAGTCGGCACCCAGGTCGGCCACAAAAGCCTTTTCGGCGCTGACTTCAGACTCGGCCACGCCGAGTTGCTCTGCAATGATCTTCTTGACGCGTGCTTCGATATCGCTCATGACTCCTCCAGGAGGGGTTGCAAACAAACCGGGGATTTTACTGGTTCAGCGTGTCATTATGCTGACGGCCAAACGAAATTGAGATTCCCCTGCAAGATCTCAAACTCAGTTCATGAACATGCCGCCGTTGACGTGCAATTCCACGCCAGTGATGTAAGCGGCTTGGGGCGAGGCCAGAAAGGCCACGGCCTCGGCAATGTCTTCGGGTTGACCCAGGCGACCCAGCGGGATCTGGCTCTTGAGCGCGCCCTGCTGTTCCTCGGACAGCGCCTTGGTCATGTCGGTGTCGATGAAGCCGGGGGCCACGCAGTTGACGGTGACGTTGCGGCTGCCCAGCTCGCGGGCCAGCGCGCGGGTCATGCCGGCCACACCGGCCTTGGCGGCGGCGTAGTTGGCCTGGCCCGGGTTGCCGCTGGCGCCCACCACCGAGGTGATGTTGACGATGCGGCCGTGGCGTTGCTTCATCATGGGGCGCATGACGGCGCGGCTGAGGCGGAAGACGGACTTGAGGTTGGTGTCGATGACGGCATCCCAGTCTTCGTCCTTCATGCGCATGGCCAGGTTGTCGCGGGTGATGCCCGCGTTGTTGACCAGCACGTGCAGGGCGCCATGCTCCTTGACGATGGCGTCGATGGCGGCGTCCGATGCGGCGGCGTCGGTCACGTTCAGCACGATGCCCTTGCAGCCGGGATAGGCCGACAGGCCTTCGGAGATGGCCTGCGCGCCGGACTCGCTGGTGGCCGTGCCGATGACCTTCAGGCCACGCTGGGCCAGGGCCACGGCGATGGCACGGCCGATGCCGCGGCTGGCGCCGGTGACCAGCGCGACTTGTCCTTGGAATTCAATGCTCATGGTGTGTGTCCGTGAAGTGCGTTGGCGCTCAGACCAGCAGGGCCTTGGCTTCGGCCAGCGAGGCCGGATCGAAAACGGTGGCGCTGACCAGTTCGGCGTCGATGCGCTTGACCATGCCCGACAGCACCTTGCCTGGGCCGCACTCGATGATGTGGCTGTGGCCGCGGGCCTTGAGGGCCTGGATGGTTTCCACCCAGCGCACCGGACCGAAGGCCTGGCGGTAGAGGGCGTCGCGGATGGCATCGGCATCCGCCGTGACGGCCACATCGATGTTGTTGACCACGGCGATCTGCGGCGCGGCGAAGGCGGTGGCGGCCAGTTTCTCACGCAGGCGCTCTGCCGCAGGCTTCATCAGGCTGCTGTGGAAAGGCGCGGACACCGGCAGCGACAACGCGCGCTTGGCACCGGCGGCCTTGAGCACCTCGCAGGCCTTCTCGACACCGGCCTTGGTGCCGGCGATCACGGTCTGCTTGGGGTCGTTGAAGTTGACGGCTTCCACTGCCTGGCCGGACTCGGCGGCCGCCTGGGCGCAACCGGCCTTCACGGCCTCGGCGTCGAGGCCCAGGATGGCGGCCATGCCGCCCGCGCCGACGGGCACGGCCTCCTGCATGGCCTGGGCGCGGAAGCGCACCAGGGGCAGCGCGTCCTTCAGCGACAGCGCACCCGCGGCCACCAGGGCAGAGTATTCGCCCAGCGAGTGGCCGGCCACGGCCGCGGGACGCAGCCCGGTTTCGGCCAGCCAGGCGCGCCAGCAGGCCACACCGGCGGTCAGCATGACGGGCTGGGTGTTGGTGGTCAGGTCCAGGGCCTCCTTGGGGCCCTGGGCGATCAGCCTGGCGATGTCTTCACCCAGGGCATCGGAGGCCTCGGCCAGGGTGTCGCGCACGGCGGCGTGGTCGCCCCAGGCGTCGAGCATGCCCACGGCCTGGGAGCCCTGGCCGGGGAACACGAAAGCCAGGTTGTTCAAGGAGGCGCTCATGGTGTGTCGTCCTTTGTTGTGGTGTTCAAAACTCAATAGTCCACCAGCACCGCACCCCAGGTGAAGCCACCGCCGACGCCTTCGAGCATCAGGGTCTGGCCGCGCCGGACCTGGCCCGAACGGACGCCATGGTCCAGGGCCAGGGGGATGGAGGCCGCCGAGGTGTTGCCATGCTGGTCGACCGTGACCACGATCTTGTCCAGCGGCAGCTTCAGCTTCTTGGCCGTGCCCTGCATGATGCGCAGGTTGGCCTGGTGCGGGATCAGCCAGTCGATGCAGCCGGGCTGGCGGCCTGCGGCATCCAGCACCTCGTGAGCGGCCTTGTCCAGCACGCCCACGGCGAGCTTGAACACGGATTGTCCATCCATCTTGATGGTGGCGTCGCCCAGCACCTGACCACCCGAGACGTGGCCCGGCACATTGAGCAGGCCCACGTGGCGGCCGTCGGCATGCATGCAGGAGGCCACGATGCCGGGCTTGTCGGACGCTTCCAGCACCACGGCACCGGCGCCATCGCCGAACAGCACGCAGGTGGTGCGGTCCTTGAAGTCGAGCAGGCGGGAGAACACCTCGGCACCGACGACCAGGGCGCGGCGGGCCGTGCCCGTGCGGATCAAGGCATCGGCCACCGTGAGGGCGTAGATGAAGCCGGAACAGACCGCCTGGACGTCGAAGGCCGGGCAGCCATGGATGCCCAGGTCGCGCTGGATCATGCAGGCCGTCGACGGGAAGACCATGTCCGGCGTCGACGTCGCGCAGACGATGAGGTCGATGTCGCTGGGCTGCAGCCCGGCCGCGTCGAGCGCCCGCTTGCAGGCCTCGAGCCCGAGCTGGCTGGAGGTCACATCGGGGTCAGCGAAGTGCCGCGCACGGATGCCGGTGCGTTCGACGATCCATTCGTCGGACGTTTCGATGCCGTCACGTGCCAGCCGCTCCACCAGCTCCCCGTTGCTCACCCGTCGAGGGGGCAGGAAGCTGCCGGTGCCGGCGATGCGCGAAAACCTGACTTGCGTCGTGCCTTTGTGAGGCGCTTGGTGCGAGGCGGATGCCGGGTGGGGCGTGGTGCCTGCGCTGGGGGTGGAGTGTGGGTCCGTCTGTCTGTCTGACATTGAAAAGGGGATCAGGCCGCTTGTCCCACATCCGCCACCGCCGCCGACTCTGCCGCGGTGGGCAAGCTGACGAGGGTGGCTGCGATCTGGTCGTGAACCCGGTCCAGCAGTCGATGACGGGCCGCATCATAAGCGCGATTCAGGGCGACTTCAAAAGCCAGGCTGTCCGAAGATCCATGACTTTTGAACACCAGGCCCCTCAATCCGAGCAGGGCCGCACCACTGTAGCGGCGGTGGTCCACACGCCTTTTGAAGCGACTTAGCACCGGCATGGCGACCAAAGCCGCCAGTTTGGTGAAGATGTTGCGCGTGAACTCTTGCTTGATGAAGGACGCGAACATGCCCGCAAGGCCCTCGGCGGTCTTCAGTGCGACGTTGCCGACGAAGCCGTCACAGACCACGATGTCGGAGGTGCCCTTGAAAATGTCGTTGCCTTCGACGTTGCCATGGAAGCGGATCAGGCCCCGCTCATGGGCCTGGCGCAGCAATTCGCCGGCCTGTTTGATGACTCCGCTGCCCTTGATGACCTCTTCGCCGATGTTCAGCAGGCCCACGCTGGGCGAGGCCTTGCCATCCACCGCCGACACCAGGGCCGAGCCCATGACGGCGAATTGCAGCAGGTGCTCTGCGGTGCAGTCCACGTTGGCACCCAGGTCGAGGACGGTGGTGAAACCGTCGTTCTGGTTGGGCATGACGGTGGCCAGCGCCGGGCGATCGATGCCCTCGACGGTCTTGAGCAGGTAGCGAGCCAGCGCCATCAGGGCGCCGGTGTTGCCGGCCGAGACGCAGGCGTGCGCAGCAGCCGGGACATCGGCCGAGGCCTTGACCTGGCTGATGGCCACGCGCATGGAAGAATCCTTCTTCTTGCGCAGGGCGACTTCGACCGGGTCGTCCATGGTGACGACCTCGCTGGCCTCGACGATGCGGCAGCGCGGCCACTCGCGCGCGGGCGCCAGCACCTCGGGTTGACCCACCAGCAGCAGCTCGGCCTCGGGATGCGCCTCCAGGAAGGCGCGGCAGGCCGGCAGGGTCACCGACGGGCCGTGGTCACCACCCATGCAGTCCACAGCGATGCGGACCGGCGACAGGACGTCGCGCTCCGCCTGGCGATCGGCACCTGCGGCCGAAGGCGCGTCCTGGGAGGGATGGGTCTGGCTGGGAGCGGCAAGTGTCATGGGCAAGGAACTGCGGTGGACCGATGCGGGCATCGGCAAAAGACAAGGGCCGGCAAACCCATGTGAACGGGTTGTCCAGCCCCAGTGGCACATCGGCTGGCCGGGAGGCGGCCCGTTTGCACGGACCCAGCCCTCGGCCAGTGTCAGTCTTGGATCAGGAGGCGTCAGCCTTGGTCTTCACGACCTTGCGGCCACGGTAGAAGCCGGTGGGGCTGATGTGGTGACGCAGGTGCACTTCGCCGGTGGTGGATTCCACGGCGGTGCCGGGGGTGACCAGGGCGTTGTGCGAGCGGTGCATGCCACGCTTGGAAGGCGACTTCTTGTTTTGCTGAACGGCCATGTTGGACTCCGGGGCAATCTTGCCAGTGAGGTGCAGGTCACGCAGCCCAAGCTGCGGTCCTGCGGCGCGCATCGCCAGCCACTGGCTGCGGTGAGCGTCAATCAGGGTTGCGAGAAATGGAACCGGACTCGACCTCGGCAGCCTGCAAAAACCGCACGCTCAGCTGTCACACATCCGGAAAACTCGCGATTCTAGCACCAAAATCAAGAGAAACTCAATCGGACAGTTTCCCGCTGCTCACTCCTTGGCCGGCTTCTTCAGCGCGGCCAGGGCGGCGAAAGGATGGGGTTTCTCGCCGGCCGGCGCAGGCGATGCGGGATCTGCAGCGGCCGCAGCCGGCTCGGACGCGCCGGGCACGGGGGTTTCGCGCTCATCAGACATGATCGCGACCACGTCGGTGGGACAGACATCGTGGCGCGGCACCAGGGGCTGGGCCATGATGAGCTCGTCTTCGATCAACGCCAGCAGGTTGAGGTGGCGGGCCAGGGCCAGCACGTCGTCGTCGGACTCGGCGTCCAGGCGGGCGGCCTCGGCCTCGTCGCGGGCAAAACGGATCTGGCGGTCGAAGGCCAGGGGCTCGCGCACGCCGTGCAGGCAGCGCTGGCACTCCCACTCCAGCTCGGCCTGCGCCTGCAGGTCCAGCCACAACTGCGGCCCACCCACGCGCTGCGGCACCAGCCGACCCTGGGCCGACCAGCGCACCGGTGGCAGGCTGCTGGCGTCCAGCCCCGGCATCAGGCCGGCGGCCACGCGTGCCAGCGCCGACACGGGCACCTCGCCTTCAAGGTGGGCGCCAGCGTCGATGAAGGCCTGGATGTCGAGCTTTTCGGGGGCAAAACTGCGCGGTTTCATGCCGCCAGTGTAGTGGCCCCGCCCTGTGGCCGGGGGTTGCGGGTGGGATCGGCGCCGCCGTTGCGGATGCCGAGATGGTGCCGCCCGGGGGCAGAGAAGCCCTGAAGCCGGAGACAATGCGGGGATGCGCGCCAGCCTCCCACCGACCGCCCCCCACCGCCCTGCCCTGCCCCGCCTGGTGCTGGCGTCGACATCGACCTACCGCCGCGAGTTGCTGTCCCGCCTGGGCCTGCCTTTCAGCTGTGCGGCGCCGCAGGTGGACGAGTCCCCGCGGCCTGCGGAGCCGCCTCGCGACCTCGCCTGGCGGCTGGCCCAGGCCAAGGCGCAGGCGGTGGCCGCATCCCTGTCGAGCGAGGCGGCCCTGAGCCAAGGCGCGCAGGCTGACGGCCCCGGCGACATCGTCGTGATCGGCTCCGACCAGGTCGCCGACCTCGATGGGCAGCCCCTGGGCAAGCCCGGCTCCCACGAGCGCGCGGTGGCCCAGTTGCGTGCCATGCGCGGCCGCACCGTGCAGTTCCACACCGCCGTGTGCGTGCAACGCCCTCTCACGGGCTTTGCCGAGTGCGGCATCGACAGCGTGGCGGTGACCTTCCGCGACCTGAGCGACGAGGACATCGACACCTACCTGCGACTGGAGCAGCCCTATGACTGCGCCGGCAGCGCCAAGTGCGAAGGTCTGGGCATCAGCCTGCTGGCGCGCATCGGCTCGGACGATCCGAGCTCGCTGATCGGGCTGCCCCTGATCCTGACGACGCAACTGCTGCGCCAGGCCGGACTGGACGTGCTGGCCGCGCACCGCCAGATCGCCGAGGCCTGAGGGCAGCACGCATCCCTCCCTTTTCCACCTGTTCCCACCTCTTCCCGACCGCCCCGGACTCGCCCCATGCCCGACCCCAGCAACGCTCCCGCAGCCCCGCGCCCCGGCCGGCTGCTGCTCATCCCCAACACCCTGGACCTGGGTTGCGTGAGCGGCGAGGCGCCCGCGCCCGACCTGCGCGAGGTGCTGCCGCTGGGGGCGATCCGCGCGGCCGCCGGACTGACACACTGGGTGGCCGAGAACGCCAAGACCACCCGGGCCTTCCTCAAGCGGGTCGGTGAGATCGAGCCGCTGGCCGCGCCGCTGCAAGCCCAGCACATCGCCGAACTGCCTCGCCCTCCAAAGGGTGGCGGCAAGCCGGATGCGACCACCGCGGCCCGCGAACTGGCCACGTTGCTGGCGCCGGCCGTGCAGGGCCATGACGTCGGGCTGATGTCCGAGGCCGGCTTGCCCGGCGTGGCCGACCCGGGTGCCGCCGTGGTGCGTGCCGCCCACCAGCTGGGCCTGCAGGTGCTGCCGCTGTCGGGGCCGAGCTCGCTGGTGCTGGCACTGGCCGCCAGCGGCCTGCAGGGCCAGAGCTTTGCCTTCGTGGGCTACCTGCCGGTGGATGGCAGCCAGCGGGCACAACGCCTGCGCGAACTGGAGCAGCAATCGCGCAAGGCGCAGCAGACCCAGCTCGTGATCGAGACGCCCTACCGCAACCCCGCGCTGTGGCAGGCGCTGGTGGCCCACCTGCAGCCGCAGACCTGGCTGAGCGTGAGTTGCGGGCTGACGCTGGCGCAGGGTTTCAGCCACAGCGACACGGTGGCGCGCTGGCGCGATCGGACGCTGGCCTTGCCCACCGATGTGCCGGCGGTTTTCTCCTTCCTCGCGAGCTGACATCAGTTCTTGACACAATCACGGCTGCGCGACGACCGTGCACCCGCCCACACCAACGCCTCCATGACCGCCCACCACGCCGTACCTTCCGCCGCACGACACCCCGAACCCAGCGAACTGGCCCTGCGCCTGGGCTATGCGGGGCTGCTGCCCTTCGTGGCCGGCACGCTGTTCGTGTGGCTGCTGGTGGGCCGCATCGACGATGAACCTTTCGCCTTCGTGGTCCGCGCCCTGACCAGCTACGGCGCCCTGATCGTGGCCTTCCTGGGCGGCATGCGCTGGGGCCTCATCATGGGCAGCTCCGAAGCCGGCCCGCTGTCGCCGGGCTATCAGCGCCGCGCCTTGTGGACGGGCCTGGCTTTTGCCTCGGCCGCCTGGGTCGCGCTGATGATGCCGCCGCACGCCGGCCTGGTGGTGATGGGGGCGCTGCTGATCGCCTGCTACCTGCTGGACCGCAAGCACTACCTGGAGCTGGGCGTGTCCGGGTGGCTGACCCTGCGCTTTCGCCTCACGGTCGTGGCCAGCCTGAGTTGCTTCCTGGCGGCTGCCCAGATCTGATGGCCTGCCGACCTCCCGCCGCCCCCGTTTCCCCGAGACTGCCTGCATGATCGAATTCCGCATTGAGGTGGCCGACGTTCACAGCCACCGTTTCCAGGTCACGATGCGCGTGGCCCGGCCTGCCGCACGCCAGCGCCTGCACCTGCCGGTGTGGATCCCCGGCAGCTACCTGGTGCGCGAATTCGCGCGGCACCTGTCCCCGCTGAGCGCCCACCAGGGCGACCGGGCATGCCGCGTCACCCCGCTGGACAAGGCCAGCTGGGAGGTCGAGACCGAAGGCCGCGGCGCCCTGACGGTGCGCTACGAGGTCTACGCCTTCGACACCTCGGTGCGTGCGGCCTTCCTGGACGCGCAGCGCGGCTTCTTCAACGGCACCAGCCTCTTCCTGCAAGCCGAGGGCTTCGAGGACCAGCCGCAGCGTGTGACGCTGGCCGGTCTGCCCCGCGGCTGGCAGGTCGCCACGGCCCTGCCCGCGGTCAAGGTCAACGCACAAGGCGTGGGCGTGTACGAGGCCCCCGACCACGACGCGCTGATCGACCACCCCGTGGCAATGGGCACGTTCTGGCGTGGCGAGTTCACCGTGCGCGGGGTGCGCCACGAGTTCGTCGTCTCGGGCGCCACCGCGGACCTCGACGGCGAGCGCCTGCTGGCCGACACCCGCCGCATCTGCGAAGCGCAGATCCAGTTCTGGCATGGCCGCCGCAAGCCCGACTTCGACCACTACGTCTTCATGCTCAACGCCGTGGAAGACGGCTACGGCGGGCTGGAGCACCGCCAGAGCACGGCCCTGATCTGCAGCCGCAAGGACCTGCCTCGCACCGGTCGCCCGCTGCCGACCGAGGCCTACCAGACGCTGCTGGGCCTCATCAGCCACGAGTATTTCCACACCTGGAACGTCAAGCGGCTCAAGCCCGTGGCCTTTGCGCCCTATGACCTGAGCCGGGAGAACCACACCCGCATGCTGTGGTTCTTCGAGGGTTTCACGTCCTACTACGACGACCAGTTCCTGCTGCGCACCGGCCTGATCGACACGGCCACCTACCTGAAGCTGCTGGGCAAGGCCATCAACCAGGTGCGCACCACGCCCGGCCGCCTGAGCTACAGCGTGGGCCAGGCCAGCTTCGACGCCTGGACGCGCTACTACCGCCCGGACGAGAACACCGCCAACGCCACGGTGAGCTACTACACCAAGGGCGCGCTGGTGGGCCTGGCGCTGGACCTGAGCCTGCGCCTGATGCCCTCCACCGAGGCCGGCCAGCCCAGCCTGGACGGCGTCATGAAAGCGCTGTGGGCCTTGCGCCGCCCCATCACCGAGGCCGATGTGGCGCAGGCCCTGGGCCAGGTCGCGGGCGCAGGGCCCGACTGCGCGGCGCTGCGCGAGGTGGGCGTCAAAGCCCCGGATTGGGCCAGCTTGCTGCACCGCTGGACCGAAGGCTGCGAGGAGCTGCCTCTGCAAGCCCTGCTGGCCGCCCACGGGGTGCAATGGATGAGCAAGGCCGCGCCCCTGCCGCAACGCCTGGGCGTGCGCCTGTCCGAGGCCCAGGGCGTGCTGAAGGTGCAGGCCGTGATGCGCGGCGGTGCGGCCGAGGCCGCAGGACTGAGCGCCGGCGACGAGTGCCTGGCCCTGGACGGCTGGCGCCTGCACCGCATCGACGAGCTCGCGCAATGGCACGACGCCCAACGCGCCCAGCCGCTGCTGGTCTGCCGCGACCAGCGCCTGCTGACGCTGACGCTGAAGCCCCCCGCCGCCCCTGACAACGGCAGCCAGGGCTGCGCGGGCGATGTGGTCGCGCTGGCGAAGCTGGACCCGATCTCCGAGCCGGCCATGGGCGCGCGCAGCACAGCCTGGCTGGGCATGCGATGACGGAGCCTGCCGTGCATTCGCCTCGCGCCGGCATGGTCGCCGCACTGGTGGTGCTGGTCGTGCTCGCCCACGTCCTGCTGACCGGGGCCGTGCTGCACGAGATGCAGGGCCTCAAGCCGTCCGATGCCAGCATCAAGCGCATGGAGGCCACTTACGTCAGCGAGATCCGCCTCAGCGAGCCGCCCACAGCGCCGCCAGCCCCGGCCGTGGTGCAAGCCATGGCAGCCACCCAGGCCGCCACCGCACCGCGCCGCAAGCCCAAGCCGCCCAAGGTGGCGCAGGCCGCCTCGCAGCCCGACGAAGCGGCGTCCCAGCCCGAGGTCGTGGCCGATGCGGCCAGCGCGGCGGACGCGGCTCAGCCGACCCAGGCCGCAACGTCAGCCGCTACGTCGGCCGCCGCCGCATCGGGCGCCGACGCGGCCAAGCCGGCCCTGGCCGCGGCCAGCATCCCCAGCATGGGCGCCAGCGGTCCCAACAGCGGCCGCGCCTTCGTCTGGCCGGTGGCCACCAAGGTCAGCTTCAAGATGGAGGGCTATTTCCGCGGCCCGATCTCGGGCCAGGCCTCGGTGGAATGGGTGCGCAAGGACAGCCGCTACCAGGTCCACATCGACGCCAGCGTGGGCCCCAGCTTCGCCCCGCTGGGTTCGTGGCGCCTGACCAGCGAAGGCGAAATCCAGCCCCAGGGGCTGCACCCCAGCCTGTACGAGAACATCAACCGCCTGCTGGTCAAGACCTCGGCGCCGCGGCTGGTCAAGATGGACGAGGACGAGGTCACGCACCCCGACGGCAAGCGCTACCCGCGCCCGGCCGACGTGCAGGACCCGGCCAGTTTCATGATCCAGCTGGCTTACCGTTTCACGCTCAACCCCGAGCTGCTCAAGCCCGGCAACAGCTTCGACATGAACGTGGTGACCCAGCGCAAGCTGGAGCAACTGACCTTCGAGGTGGTGGGCAACGACATGGTGCGCACCCCCATCGGCAATGTGCCGGTGGTGCACGTGCGCCCACGCAAGGCGGTCACGGACGGCGGCGCCCTGCCCGCCGATGTGTGGTTCGCGCCGGGCCTGCAGTACCTGCCCGTGCGCATCTACATCAAGATGAACGACGAGGTCTTCATGGACATGCAGATGGACCGCGCCCCGCAGCAAGCCCCCGGCGACAGTGCCCAGCCAGCAGGCACCGCCCCCGCGGGCAAGTGACGCTCAGCTGCCGGCCTTGCTGCTGGCCTTGGCCAGGCGCTGCTCCAGGGTGGCCGCATTGGCCGCGCCCGGCAGGCGGCTGCCATCGTCGAAGAAGATGGCCGGCGTGCCATTGACACGCAGCTTCTGCGCCAGCGCCAGGTTGCGCTGTCCGGGCGAGCCGCACAGCCCCATGGCCTTGGGCGGGGTGTTGCCTTGCAGCATCCAGTCCAGCCAGGTCTGGGTGCGGTCGCGGGCGCACCAGATGTTGTCGACCTTGACGCGGGAGTCCTCGCCCAGGATGCCGATCAGGTAGGTGTGCACCGTCACGTCCTTGAGCTTCTGGATCTCGCGCTCCAGTTGCTTGCAATAGCCGCAGTTGGGGTCGGAGAAGACCACCAGGCGGCGCTTGCCCGTGCCGGCCTTCCAGACGATGGCGTCCTTGGTGGGCAAAGCCGCCACATCGACGCGGTTGATCTCGTCGAGGCGCTCCTCGGTGAGGTTGCGCTGGGTGCGCGTCTCGATCATGTGGCCTTCGATGAGGTGGTCACCGGTGGCATCGGCGTAGAAAACATGGCTGCCCGCCCTGAGCTCGACGAGGCCGCTGACCGGGGTGGTGCGGGCGGACTCGATGGGCGGCAGGTCCGGCACACGCTGCGCCAGCTTTTGCTTGATGGCGGCCAGCTGTGCGGCAGGCAGCTCGCCCGACTGGGCATCGGCCATGCCCAGCAGGCTCAGACAGAGCCCTGCGGTCAGCAAGCCTTTGACAATGGGTTTCATGCGGGTTCCAGGATGTGTGAAGTGATCGTGGCCGGGGCTCAGGCGTCCAGGGCCCGCCCCACCAGCCAGGTTTTGATCGGGCCGAGGCGCTCGACCAGGCTCATGCCGCCGTTGCGCAGGGACTTCAAAGGCCCGCGCGGGTCGGCAAACAACTGCAGCATGCCATCGGTGAGCTGGGCCATGCTGCGGGTGGGCCATTCGCGGCGGCGGGCGTAGCGGCGCAGCACGCGCTCGTCGCCGGCGGTGCGCCAGGGCTCCTGCGCACGGGCTTCGCGCAGCACCGCCACCAGGGTGTCGACATCGGCCAGGCCCAGGTTGAGGCCCTGCCCGGCCAGTGGGTGCATCTGGTGGGCCGCGTCGCCCAGCAGCACCCAGCCCGGGCCGCTCCAGCGGTCGGCCTGGGCCAGGGCCAGCGGCCAGGAAGCCACCTCGGAGGCCAGGTGCAACTCGCCCAGCTGCGCCAGCGCCTCGGGTTGCGATTGCGCGATGGCTTCGCTCAGGGCCGCCTCGACATCGGCCGACGACATCGCCAGCAGCTCCTGGGCGCGGGGCTGGGGCACCGACCACACGAGGCCGTAGGAGGCGTCCGGCTCCGGCTGGTTGAAGGGCAGCAGGGCCAGCACGTCCGGCGAGCGGAACCACTGCCGCGCCACGCCCTGGTGGGGCCGGCTGGCACGCAGGCGGGCGGCCACGCCCCAGTGGCCGTATTCCTGGCGGTCGAAGGACACGCCCAGCGCGCGGCGGGTGTCGGAATGCTTGCCTTCGCAGATGGCCAGCAAATCGGCAGGCACGCCCGGCTGTCCGGCCTGCAGCGCGGGCACCACCTCCACACGGGGGGCAAAGCGCAGGGCCTCGCTGAGCAGGCGCTCCAGGGCGCCGGCATCGACGATCCAGGCCAGCTCGGTGAGGTGCTGCTGCCACGCGGAAAAGTGCATGGCGCCGCCGTCGTCGCCACGGATCTGCATGTCGAACACGGGCGCCGACCACTCGCGCAGGGCCGGCCACACGCGCAGGCGGGTCAGCAGGTCGATGGCGCGGGCGTTGAGCGCGTAGGTGCGCACATCGGTCGAGCGGGGGGCGGAGAAGGCCTCGGCCCGCGCCCAGGCCACGGAAAAACCTTCGGCCGACAGGGCCAGGGCCAGGCTCATGGCCACCGCGCCAGAGCCGCTGACGCAGACATCCGCGCGGCCAGTTGCCGGGCGGGAAGGATGCAGGGGATTGCTCATCGTTCAGCCACAGGGGCCATGGGGATCAGCCCGCTAATCTAACCGGCTTTCGTGTCGGGGCAAGAGGCGATGGCGATGTGCTTGACGCAAGCCATCCCGGCGCACGTTCGGCGGCTGTCATGCAATGGTTTGCAAGCACTGAACAAAACACGTCAGACTCCAGGTTTTGCACCCGCCATGCTGTCGCGCGGGGTGCGCATTAGTGGCGATATCGCGCGATTCATGCCCAGCCCCCGCCTCAATCTGTAACGCGACTGTTACATTCAGATTGATCAGCATTTTCAGATTTGCGACATCCCGCAGCAGACATGGATCAGTTCCCGAACGACGCGCAAGCCCCGCTGGGGCGCACGCAGGACCGACGCGTCATCCTGGTGGTGGACGACACCCCGGAGAACCTCGCCGTGATCGGCGAATGCCTGATGGCCGAGCACCAGGTCCGGGTGGCCAATGGCGGCCAGCGGGCGCTGGAGCTGGCCCACCTCGAACCCCGCCCCGACCTGATCCTGCTCGACATCATGATGCCGGACATGGACGGCTACACGGTGCTGCGCCGCCTGAAGGCCGACGTCAACACGCGCGACATCCCGGTGATCTTCGTGTCCGCCCTGAGCGACACGGAAGACGAGACCCTGGGCCTGAGCCTGGGTGCCGAGGACTACATCACCAAGCCGGTGCGCCCCGCCATCGTCAAGGCGCGGGTGCGCGCGCACCTGCAGAGCAAGGCCGCCCGCGACCTGCTGCGCGACCACAACAAGGTGCTGGAGAGCGAGGTCTCGCACCGCGTGGCGCAGTACCGCCAGGTGCAGGACGTGGCCCTGCGCGCCCTGGCCAGCCTGGCCGAAGCGCGCGACAACGACACGGGCAACCACATCCTGCGCACCCAGGCCTATGTGCGCCTGCTGGCCGAAGACCTGGCCCGCCAGCCCGGCTACGCGGAGCAACTGCCGCCGGCCGCCATCGAGGCCTATGCCAAGGCCGCGCCCCTGCACGACATCGGCAAGGTGGGCATCCCGGACCACATCCTGCGCAAGCCCGGCAAGCTGACGCCGCGGGAGTGGGAGGTCATGAAGACCCACTCGCAGATCGGCGCCGAGGCCATCGCCCGGGCCATCGGCCAGGACCGCGACCCCGAGGCCGTGGCCTTCCTGCGCACGGCCATCGACATCGCCCGCCACCACCACGAGCGCTGGGATGGCAGCGGCTACCCCAGCGGCCTGCAGGGCGAGGCCATCCCGCTGCCCGCACGGATGATGGCGCTGGCCGATGTGTTCGACGCCCTCATCAGCGCGCGCAGCTACAAGGTGCCGATGCCCCTGGCCGATGCCGAGGCCATCCTCCTGCAAGGCCGCGGCAGCCATTTCGACCCCGCGGTCGTGGATGCCTACCTGCGCCAGCGCGAGGCCTTCGCCGCCGTGGCCGAGCGCTTTGCCGATCAGGCTGCATCGCAGCCTGAATGCATGCACTGACGGAGCTGCCGTGATGGGATTGCCGAACCGCCTGCCGACGTGGCTGGCTGCCATCCTCGCCTGCGTGGGCCTGCCGGGTTGCATGCGGCGCCCGGGCGCGGAGATCGCCGCCGAGCTCCTGCACGATCACCCCTGGCTGATCGATTCGCTGGCGGTGTCCGTCGTGTGCGTGCTGGCCCTGCTGCTGCTGTGGGGCGACCAACGCCGCCAGATCCGGCAGTTGCGCCACGGCCACCGCACCCAGCTGCGGGCCATCCAGGCCGAGCGCGCCCAGCTGCGCACCCTGCTGCACGCCCTGCCCGACCTGGTCTGGATGAAGAACCCGGACGGCGTCTACATGTTCTGCAACCCGGGCTTCGAGCCCTTGTGCGGCCTGCCCGAGGCGCAGGTGATCGGCCAGACCGATGAAGCGCTCGTCGGCAAGGCCCAGGCCGACATCTTCCGCAGCGACGACCTGCGCGCAGCGCATGCGCACACGCCCCATGTGTTCGAGGAGTGGCTGAGCGCCAAGGACGGCTCCTACCGCGGCCTCTACCGCACCAGCAAGACCGCCGTGCGCGACGCCCGGGGCCAGTTGCTGGGCGTGCTGGGCGTGGCGCGCGACATCACCGCGGAGACCCGGGCGCGCCAGGCGCTGCAGGAGCGGGTGGCCGAGAGCGCCTGCATGAGCGAGGTGCTGCGCCTGACCGAGCCCACCGACGTGCCGCTGACGCGCATGTTCGCGGACGTGGCCGACTGCCTGGGCAAGGCCTGGCACGACAGCGGGGAGCACCGGGTCGACATCGTCTGGCAGGGGCAGACGCTGGGCTGCCAACACGGCGATGCGGCCGTGGCCGAGCCCACGCTCCTGCCCTTTGGAGACCCGCAGGCGCCAGGCTGGATCCGCGTGTGGTGCCTGCGCGGCGACCCCTGCGTCCACGACGAGAAGTCCGTGCTGCTGGCCGGCGTGTGCGAGCGCCTCACCAGCGTGCTGCGCCGCCGTCAGGAGTTGTCGCAGGCACGCCGACGCGAACAGATTTTCTCGGCGGTGGCGGCGCAGTCCAGCGACGGCATCGTCCTGATCGATGTCCAGACACTGGGGTTCGTCGAGTTCAACGATGCCGCCTGCGCGCTGCTGGGACACAGCCGCGCAGCGCTGGCCGACATGCGGCTGCCCGACATCCGCGCCGGGTTGGACGAAGACGACCTGATGGCCCTGATCCACGCGCACCGCCATGACCAGCGCCACCAGCGCGACACGGTGATGCAGCGCCCGGACGGCCGCACCGTGCACCTGCATGTCAGCATGGGATGGCTGACGATCGAGGACCAGACCTACCTGCTGCAGACCTGGCGCGACGAGACGGCCGAACGCGAGGCCGACGAGCGCATCCGCCAGAGCGAGGAGCGCTTCCGCCGCCTCTTCAAGGAGTCTGCGCAACCCCAGCTGCTGGTCGAGGGCGGTCGCTTCATCGACGTCAACCAGGCCTCCCTGGACCTGCTGCACTGCAGCTCGGCCGACGAGGTGGTGGGCCAGAACGCGGCCCACTTCTCGCCACCGACCCAGCCTTGCGGGCGCCCCTCCCAGGCGCAGGCCGCCGAGATGGTGGCGCAGGTCATGGCCCACGGCAAGGCGCGCTTCGACTGGGTGCATCGCCGCGCCGACGGGGTGCTGTTCACCGCCGAAGTCATGCTCACGCTGATCCAGTTTGGCGAGCACCCCATCATCCACGTGGTCTGGACCGACATTTCCGAGCGCAAGCGCCTGGAGCAGCAGCGCATGCAGTACGAGCAGATCGTGCGCTCCTCGGACGACGCCATCATCAGCAAGTCCCTGGACGGCGTCATCCTGAGCTGGAACCCCGGGGCCGAGAAAACCTTCGGCTACACCGCCGAGGAGGCCGTCGGCCAGCCCATGCTGATGCTCATGCCCCCGGACCTGCAGGGCGAGGAGCCCCAGATCCTGTCGCACATCCGCCATGGCGAGCGCGTCGAGCACTTCGAGACCGAGCGGGTGCGCAAGGACGGGCGGCGCATCTTCGTGTCGGCCACCATCTCGCCGATCTACGACGGCCACGGCGTGATCGTCGGTGCGTCCCAGATCGCGCGGGACATCAGCGAAAAGCGCCAGACCGAAGAGGAGTTGGCGCAACACCGCCTGCACCTGGAAGAGCTGGTGCGCACGCGCACGGTGGCACTGGAGCACGCCATGCGCGCGGCCGAGGCCGCCAACCTGGCCAAGAGCACCTTCCTGGCCAACATGAGCCACGAGATCCGCACGCCGCTCAACGCCATCATCGGCTTCGCCCACCTGCTCAAGCCGCAGATGACCGACCCGGCCAGCCGGGGCAAGGTCGACAAGATCGTGCTGTCGGGCAAGCACCTGCTGGGCGTCATCAACGACATCCTCGACCTCTCCAAGATCGAGGCCGAGCACCTGCAACTCGACCAGCACGTCTTCCTGGTGCCGGCCACCATCGACCACGTCTTCAGCATGATGAACGACCGCTCGGTGGCCAAGGGCATCACGCTGACGACGGACATCGACCCGCGCCTTTGCGACCTGCCGGTGGCGGGCGACCCGCTGCGCCTGGGCCAGATCCTCATCAACTACCTCAGCAACGCCTTCAAGTTCACGCACGAAGGCGGCGTCGTGCTGCGCGCACGCCTGCTGGCGCAGCACAGCGACGCCATCGAGCTGCGCTTCGAGGTCGAGGACACGGGCATCGGCATCAGCCCCGAGCACATGGCCCGCCTGTTCAGCGCCTTCGAGCAAGCCGAAGCCTCGACCACGCGCAAGTACGGCGGCACGGGCCTGGGCCTGGCCCTGTCGCGCAAGCTGGCCCGGCTGATGGGTGGCGACACCGGCGTGGACAGCACGCCCGGCAAGGGCAGTTGCTTCTGGTTCACCGCCACGCTCAAGCCAGGCGACCGCAGCAAGCTGCCACGCCCCCAGACGACGGCGCTGAAGCTGCGCGAACAGGCCCGCGTGCTGGTGGTCGAGGACAACGTCATCAACCAGGAAGTGGTCTGCGAGATCCTGCAGGGCTTCGGCCTGCTGGTGGACCTGGCCCGCAACGGCCAGGAAGCCATCGACCTGGTCGCCACCCAGGACCACGACCTGGTGCTGATGGACATGCAGATGCCCATCATGGACGGCCTGACGGCCACCCGCCACATCCGCCAGTTGCCCAAGGCGGCGACGCTGCCCATCGTGGCCATGACCGCCAACGCTTTCACCGAAGACCGTGTGCGCTGCGAGGAGGCCGGCATGAACGGCTTCGTGGCCAAGCCCGTCGAGCCGGACATGCTGATGGTGGCGCTGTCGCGCTGGCTGGGGGAAGCGGCAGCGCCCGCGCCCTCGGCACCCGCCCGGCCCCAGGACGCACTGGCGCCACCGCAGGGCGTCATCGACCTGGGCGTCGGCCTGTCCCACGTCGGTGCAAGGATGGACCGCTACCAGCGCCTGCTGGGCCTGTTCCTGGACCACCACGGCCAGGACGCCGACCGGATGGCCCAGGCTGCGCACGAGGGTCGCTGGGAAGCATGCCGCCGCATCGCCCACTCGCTCAAGGCGGTGGCGGCCACGCTGGGCATGGGCACGCTGCTGGCGCCAGCCACGGCCCTGGAAGCGATGCTGCTGGGCGGTGAAACCGCCCCTGAGCGCCTGGCCACCGGGCTCGACGCCCTCGCCCAAGCCATGGGCCCCGTGGTCGCCCACGCCCGCCACATCCTGGCCGCGGCCCCCCACACGGCGCAGGCGGCCGAGGCAGGTCGCTCGCCCCGGACGCTGTCGCCCCAGTTGCTGGAGGCGCTGCAGCGGCTGCGCCAGGCCCTGGCCCGCAACGACATGCAGGCCTACGTGATGTGGCGGGACATCGGTGCGCACTGCCAGGGCGCCCTGCCCGCGGCCGGCTTCCAGTCCCTGAGCCGCAGCATCGAGTCCTTCGACTTCGAGGCCGCCCGCCTGGCCCTCGACGACGCCTTGGCCGGACGGGACTGAAGACGCTCATTACAATCGGGGGCTGACACCCCGGCCAGTGTTCCCATGAAGTCCTTGACGACATGCACGGCAGGAACGCGGGGCAGCGAATCACAAGGAATTTCCATGAGCCTCCAATGCGGCATCGTGGGCCTGCCCAACGTCGGCAAGTCCACCCTCTTCAACGCCCTGACCAAGGCCGGCATCGCGGCTGAAAACTACCCCTTCTGCACCATCGAGCCCAATGTGGGCGTGGTCGAAGTGCCGGACCCGCGCCTCAAGCAGCTCTCCGAGATCGTCCAGCCGGAACGCGTGGTGCCGGCCATCGTCGAGTTCGTCGACATCGCCGGCCTGGTGGCCGGTGCATCGCAAGGCGAAGGCCTGGGCAACCAGTTCCTCAGCCACATCCGCGAAACCGACGCCATCGTCAACGTGGTGCGCTGCTTCGAGGACGACAACGTGATCCACGTGGCCGGCAAGGTCGACCCCATCGCCGACATCGAAGTCATCCAGACCGAGCTGTGCCTGGCCGACCTGGGCACGGTGGAAAAGGCCCTGCACCGCTACAACAAGGCGGCGCGCTCGGGCAACGACAAGGAAGCTGCCGCCCTGGTGAAGGTGCTGGAGAAGTGCCAGGCCGCCCTCGACCAGGCCAAGCCGGTGCGCTCCATCGACTTCAGCAAGGAAGAGCTGGCCATCCTCAAGCCCCTGTGCCTGATCACGGCCAAGCCGGCCATGTTCGTGGGCAACGTGTCGGAAACCGGCTTCGAGAACAACCCCTTCCTGGACCGCCTGAAGGAATACGCCGCCGCCCAGAAGGGCGAAGTCGTGGCCATCTGCGCCAAGACCGAAGCCGAACTGGCCGAGATGGACGACGATGACCGCACCATGTTCCTGGCCGAGATGGGCCAGGACGAACCCGGCCTGAACCGCCTGATCCGCGCAGGCTTCAAGCTGCTGGGCCTGCAGACCTACTTCACCGCGGGCGTCAAGGAAGTGCGCGCCTGGACGGTGCCGATCGGCGCCACCGCCCCGCAGGCCGCGGGCGTGATCCACACCGACTTCGAGCGTGGCTTCATCCGCGCCCAGACCATCGCCTTCGACGATTTCATCCAGTACAAGGGCGAAGCCGGTGCCAAGGATGCCGGCAAGATGCGCGCCGAAGGCAAGGAATACATCGTCAAGGACGGCGACGTGCTGAACTTCCTGTTCAACGTCTGACCCTGTCCGGGGCCGGCTGCGCGCCGGTGCTCAGACCACTTCCGGGGCCACACCGCAGCACAGCGGGTGGCCCTTCAGTTTTTCGGGCGGCCTGCCGATATGGGACGTGAGACACACCTTGTGACCCGCTCACCCACCCCACAGAGGACCGACATGGACACCATGCAAGCCGTCGCCCCCCAGACCGCCACGCCTGCGCGCGCCGACGCTGCCGCACCGATCCCTGGCCAGGGCATCCGCCAGACCAGCACCCGCCAGGTCCGCCACGTGCCTGCAGGCCGTGAATACCTCACGTTCCGCCTGGGTTCGGAAGAGTACGGCATCGACATCCTGAAGGTGCAGGAAATCCGCTCCTACGAGCAGCCGACCAAGATCGCCAACGCGCCGTCCTACCTTAAGGGCGTGGTCAACCTGCGCGGCGTGATCGTCCCCATCGTCGACCTGCGCGTGAAGTTCAACTGCGTGAAGGCCGACGGCCAGTCCGACATCGACAGCTTCACCGTCGTCATCGTGCTCAACGTCAAGGGCCGCGTGGTGGGCGCCGTGGTGGACTCGGTCAGCGACGTGATGCAGCTGTCCGAGCAGATGATCCAGCCTGCGCCGGAAATGAGTTCCTCGGTCGTCGACACGACCTACATCACCGGCATCGCCAACGTCAGCGAGCGCCTGCTGATCCTGATGGACATCGAGTCCCTGATGGGCAGTGCCGAGATGGGCCTGATCAACAGCCTGGCCGCGGCCTGAGGCCACCCCGCCCAGCCGAGGCGTCCGGGGCGTCCCGGGCTCAATCGGCGCGACGCAAGGTCAGCGCCACGGGCCGCCCCAGCACGCCACGCAAGCTCCACCAGCCGGCCGCCCAGGCCAGCACGGCCCCCACGACGGCGCCCAGCAGGGGCCACCACAGCGGCGGCTGCCAGGGGAAATCGAAGACCCTGGACGACAGCGCCCAACCCACCCCCAGTGCCGCCAGCGCGGCCAGGGTGCCGGCCAAAGCCCCAAGACAGATCAGCTCGAAGCGCTGCACCTGCGCCAGCAGGCGCTGGGTGGCGCCCATGGAGCGCAGCACCGCCCACTCGCGCGCGCGCCGCTCCCGCGAGGTCATCAAGCCGGCCATCAGCACGATCAGGCCGGCGGCCAGGGTGAACACGAAGAGGAACTCCACCGCCGTGATCACCTGCGTCAGCACCGACTGCAGTTGCGCCAGCGTGGCCGACACGTCCACCACCGTCACGTTGGGGAACTCCTGCAGCAGCTGCCGCTCCAGCCGGGCCCTCGCAGGCATGCGGAAGGCGGTGATGTAGGTCACGGGCCACTCGGGCATCTTCCCCGAGGGCGCGATCACGAAGAAATTGACGTGCATGGACGACCAGTCCACCTTGCGCAAGCTGGTGATGCGGCCCTCCTCCATGCGCCCGGCCATGTCGAAGCGCAGGCGGTCGCCCAGCTTCAGGCCCAGGGTCTTGGCCAGGCCTTCCTCGACGCTGTAGGCGCCCGGCTCTTCCGGCTGGAAGCGACCGGCCACGACCTCGTTGTGACCTGGCGCCTGGGCCGCGTGGCTGAGATTGAATTCGCGGTCCAGCAGGCGCTGCGCGCGCTCTTCCGTGTAGTCCTGCGGGTGCACCGTGCGTCCGTTGATGGCCACCAGGCGCGCGCGGGCCATGGGGTACCAGTCGAAATCATGCACGCCGGCCCGCTTCAGGGTGCGCTGGAAATCCGCCACCTGGTCGGGCTGGATGTTGATGACGAAGCGGTCCGGCGCGTCGGGCGGCGTGGCCGCGCGCCAGCTGGCGATCAGGTCGGTGCGGATGAGCACCAGCAGCATCAGCGCCAGCAGCCCCACGCCCAACGCGCACACCTGCACGATGGTGTGGCCTGGCTCGGCCGTGAGCTGGCGCACGCCCAGCGTCCACCAGGTCGGCATGCGCCCGGCCAGGCGGTGGCCCAGGCCACGCAGGGCCTGCACCGCCAGCCCGCCCAGCAGCGCGAAGGCCAGCAGGGCCGCGGCAAAGCCACCCAGCGCGATGGCACCGAGCTTGATGTCCCGTGCCACCGCCATCAGCAGGCCCAGCAGCGCCGCCGAGCCCAGCACCGCCATGCCCACCGACAGCGGACGCACCGCCCCGAGGTCACGGCGCAGCACGCGCAAGGGCGGCACCCGCGCCAGCTGCAACACCGGCGGCAGACCGAAGCCCAGGGTCAGCAAGGCGCCCACGCCCAGGCCCAGCGCGATGGGTTGCAGGCCGGCCGCCGGCAGCGCCACGCCCACCAGGCCCGACAGCAGTTGCACGAACACCAGGTGGAAGGCCCAGCCCAAGGCCAGGCCCAGGCCGCTGGCCAGCAGCCCGATGAGCAGGAATTGCAGGGCATAGGCCCAGGCCATGGTGCGCTGGGACACGCCGAGCACGCGCAGCAAGGCGCAGTCGTCGAGGCGGCGCTGGGCAAAGTCGCGCGACACCAGGGCCACGGCCACCGCCGAGAGCAAGGCCGCCAGCAAGGCCACCAGGCGCAGGAACAGGCCCGCGCGGTCCAGGGTGGCACGCATTTCAGGACGGCCCTGCTCCAGCGTCTCCACGCGCACGCCGCGCAACTCCCTGACGCGGCGTTGGCTGTCGGCGACGAACCGCGCCAGGGCCTGCGCGTCCGCGCGGGCCACATCGCCCGAGGCTGGGTCCGAGCCGGCCACGAGCAAGCGGTAAGTGGCGCGGCTGGCCGGCTGGATCAGCAGGGTGGCGGCCAGGTCGGCCTCCCGGATCATCACCCGCGGCGAGAAGTTCATGAAGCCCGCGCCACGGTCTGGCTCGGTCGCGATGACGGCGTCGATGACGAAGGCGGCATCGCCCAGCCAGAGGCGGTCTCCCACCCGCAGGTTGAGCGACAGCAGCAGGCCCGGGTCCACCCAGGCGTGGCCTGCAGGCGGGCCGCCCAGGGCGCCCGGCCCGGTGGGCTCGACGCGGCCATCCGCCCCGAGGCGGCCCAGGGTGATGCGGCCGCGCAGCGGGTGGTTGGGGCTGATCGCCTTGATCGCGGCCAGGCGGGCGTCGCCGCCCAGCTCGTCGGGCGCACGCGCCATGCTGACGAAGGCGATGGTCTGGGCCACGCGCAGGCCCTGCGCCGCCGCACGGGAAGCGAAATCGGGCGGCAGCGGCAGGTCGGCCACCACGACGGCGTCGCCGCCGAGCAATTGGGCCGCATCCCGGCTGAGGCCACGCTCGATGCGGTCGGCGAAGAAGGCCACGGAGCACAGGGCCGCCACGGCCAGCACCACCGCGACCAGCAGGAAACGCATGCTGCCGGCCCGCAGGTCGCGCCGGGTCTGGGTCAAGGCCCAGCGCCAGGCGGACACGGAGGGCACGGAGGAGCGGGAGGGAGCCGACATGGGCACAGGGACTGCAAGGCCGGAGCAAGAGACGGCCCACATGATCGCAGCTTTCGCGCACACTCACCGGATGACGTCCCCTGCCCCCACCCTCCTGCCCACCTTGTTCCTGTCGCATGGCTCGCCGATGATCGCCATCGATCCGCGCGAAGCCGGCCTGTACATGCAGGGACTGGCGGCCCGCATCGACGCGTTGTTCGGCCGGCCCCGCGCCATCCTGGCGATGTCACCGCACACCGCCACGCGCGCGCCCTTCGCGCTGGGCGCCGAGCGCCACCAGGCCATCCACGACTTCGGCGGCTTCCCGGCGGCCTTGTACGAACTGCGCTACGACGCCGCGGGCGATCCGGCCCTGGCCCGCGACGTCGTCGGCCTGTTGCAGCAAGCCGGCATCGCCGCCCAATGGACCGAGCAAGGCGGCCTGGACCACGGCATCTGGACGCCGCTGCTGCACATCTACCCGCAGGGCGATGTGCCGGTGGTGCCGCTGTCGCTGACGCCGCAGGCCACGCCGGCGCAGGTGTTTGCCCAAGGACGGGCGCTGCGCAGCCTGCGCGCCCAGGGGGTGCTGGTCATCGGCTCGGGCAGCCTGACGCACAACCTGCGCCGTTTTTTCACCCGGCCCACCGAGGTGGATGCGCCCGAAGAGCCCGATTGCGCCGCGTTCCGCACCTGGGTGCACCAGCAAAGCGAAGGCGCGCACTGGCCCGAGCTGCTGAACTACCGCCGCCTGGCGCCGCACGCCGAGGCCATGCACCCCACGGACGAGCACTGGCTGCCCTTCTATTTCGCGGCCGGCGCCGCGTGCGAGGCCGAGCAGCCCTGGCCGGCCCAGGCCGTCCGCCTGCACGGCAGCGTCACCCACGGCCACCTGGCCATGGACGCCTACGGCTTTGGCGCGGGCGTGCAGGCGCTGGCCGACGTGCCGCTGCGCTGACCCGGTCGGGCGGGCCGTGGCCCTGCCCGAGGCTCACCCCGCGGCGATGGCCTCGGCAAACACCGCGTTGAGCCGGGCCACCCAGGCCGCCTTGTGCGCCTCGCTGGCGAAGCTGGCTTCCAGGCTGTTGCGCGCCAGGGTGTAGGCCGCGGCCGCATCCAGGCCGAGGGCCGCGAAGGTCTCCAGGTAGTTCTGGTTGACGTAGCCGCCGAAATAGGCCGGGTCGTCCGAGTTGAGGGTGACCTTCAGCCCCGCCTGCAGCAGCGAGCCCAGGTTGTGCGCTCCCAGGCTGGCGAACACGCAGAGCTTGACGTTGGACAGCGGGCAGACCGTCAGCGGCACGCCCTCGCGCGCCAGGCGGGCCACCAGGGCGGGGTCTTCCACGCAACGCACGCCGTGGTCGATGCGCTCGACGTGCAGCACGTCCAGGGCGCTCTCGATGTAGGCCGGCGGGCCCTCTTCACCCGCATGGGCCACCAGGTGCAGGCCCAGCTCGCGGCAGCGCGCGAACACCCGGGCGAACTTCTCCGGCGGGTGGCCGCGCTCGCTGGAATCCAGCCCCACGCCGATGAACAGGTCACGGAAGGGCAAGGCCGAGTCCAGCGTCTGGAGCGCGTCTTCCTCGCTCAGGTGGCGCAGGAAGCACATGATCAGCGCGGCGCTCACGCCCAGCTCGCGCTCGGCGCGGTCGCAGGCCGACTTCAGGCCGCGGACCACCACCTCGAAGGGCACGCCGCGTGCGGTGTGGGTCTGCGGGTCGAAGAACATCTCGACGTGCACCACGTGCTCGGCCCGGGCCTTGAGCAGGTAGTCCCAGGCCATGTCGTGGAAGTCCTGCTCGGTGAGCAGCACGGACGCCCCGGCGTAGTAGATGTCCAGGAAGCTCTGCAGGTCCGTGAAGGCGTAGGCCGCACGCAGCGCTTCCACGCTGGGATAGGCCAGCTGCACGCCATTGCGCTGGGCCAGCGCGAAGATGCGCTCAGGCTCCAGCGAACCCTCGATGTGCAGGTGCAGCTCGGCCTTGGGCATGGCCTGCAACAGGGCGGGGATGCGCGCCGGCGGGATGGCGGCCAGGGCGGCGGTGCTGGGCGCAACGTGGGGAGCGGCAGGGAGGTGCGTGGCGGTCATGGCGGCATGATAGGTCAGCGCCACATGGCGCACCCGCGGGCAAGCGAGGGCCGTGCCAAGGCCTCACGCCGGCGGCACCGCCTCTTGCGGGCGGCGCGGCGGCCGCTGGTGGGCCAGGCGCATGACCTCGCTGGGGCGCTCGTGCTTGAGGGTGTGGTCCGACCACACCTGGCGCCAGCGGCGCGCGCCCGGCAGGCCGTTGTAGAGCCCCAGGATGTGGCGGATGACCTGCGGCCAGCGCACCTCGCCATGCGCCCAGCCGGCCGTGCGGGCCATCTCGCGCTCGACGTAGGCGACCATGGCGGCCTCCGCGGCCTCGCGGGTCAGCGGCTGGGCGCGCGGGGCGGCGCCGAAGAACAGCTCGTCCCAGTCGGACAGCATCCAGGGCGTGTGGTAGGCCGCGCGCCCGACCATCACGCCGTCCAGCGTGACGTCGTCGAGCACGGCCGAGGGCTGCAGTTGCGCCAGGCAGGCGGCGTTGTCGGCCAGCCCGCCATTGAGCACGATGGTCAGGTGCGGGAAATCGCGCTTGAGGCGGTGCACCACCTCGTGGCGCAAGGGCGGGATCTCGCGGTTCTCCTTGGGGCTCAGGCCCTTGAGCCAGGCATTGCGCGCGTGGACGATGAAAACCTGGCAGCCCACGTCGGCCACCGTGCCGACAAAATCCCGCACGAAATCGTAGGATTCGTTCTGATCGATGCCGATGCGGTGCTTGACGGTGATCGGCAGGGTCGGGTCCCCCCCGACGGCATCGATCATGGCCTTGACACAGTCGGCCACCAGGCTGGCCTCGTTCATCAGGCAGGCACCGAAGGCGCCGCGCTGCACACGCTCGCTGGGGCAGCCGCAATTGAGGTTGACCTCGTCATACCCCCAGCGTTGCGCCAGGCGTGCGCACTCGGCCAGGTCGGCCGGCTCGCTCCCCCCAAGTTGCAGTGCCACCGGGTGCTCGGCTGGATCAAAATCAAGGAAGCGGTGCATGCCTCCGTGGATGATGGCACCGGTGGTCAGCATCTCCGTGTAGAGCCGCGCCTGCGGGCTCAGCAACCGGTGGAAGTAGCGGCAATGCCTGTCGGTCCAGTCCAGCATCGGGGCAACGCAGGCACGCCAGGGAGACAAGGCTTGGGGATTCAAAACAGGAGACACGGCCACCACACACAGGGAATATCGAAAATCGAGCGGACGACAAGCTGAAGACGGGCCGCCACAAGCACCGGGAAAATACCGCAACCCTTCAAATCAGGGGCTGAAACAGGCGGTTACCATCTCCACAATCATCCAAAGAAAACCAAGAGGGAATGCAGACCGATTAATGTGCAATCCGCACATATTCTCAGAATGCATGAGGCCGCAGCGCTGACCCGCTGATTTGACAAAAACGGCCAGAACCCATCAAGGTTCGCAAAAACAGGACGAAATGAACATGGAATTGTCACCCATCCTGCCTTCGCGGTGGGCCTGCACTCGACCCAGCCTGGCGCTCGGGATGCGGGGGCGCTGACATGGTCCAAGTTCACCCTCTGCCAGGCATGCCCGCATCCTCTTCACCCGTCCCTGCGGCTGCCTGGCCCGTCCGCCAGACCCTGACGCGCACCGCCGAACGCCTGCCCGAGGCCATCGCCCTCGAAGGGCTGGGCGTGCGCTGGACCTACCGCGTGCTGGCCCAGCGGGTGGCACAGCGCCGCCAGGCCTGGGCCGCCGCCGGTTTGCTGCCAGGACAGCGCCTGGGCATCGCCGCCACCCGCAGCGCGGACACGGTGGTGTCCATCCTCGCCGCGCTGGAGCACGGCCTGGCCTATGTGCCCCTGGACCTGAGCTACCCCGCCGAGCGGCTGCAGGCCATGCTGCGGGACGCCCAGGTCCGCGCCGTCGTGGGCGAGGCCGATGCGCTGCAGGCCTTGCAAGGCCTGGTGGGCGATGTGCCGACGCTGGCCTGCCCTGCCCCCGCAGGCCCGCGCCCCCACGCCGACAACGGCGACCTGGCCTACGTGCTGTTCACCTCGGGCTCGACGGGACGCCCCAAGGGCGTGGCCATGGGCTGCACCCCGCTGGACCACCTGATCGGCTGGCACGTGGCGCACCCCCGCCTGGGCCAGGCCGCGCGCACCCTGCAGTTCGCGCCACTGTCGTTCGACGTGCATTTCCAGGAAATCGTCTCGACGCTGGCCACCGGCGGCACGCTGGTGCTGGTGGCAGACGAGGTGCGCCGCGACCCGGCCCGCCTGCACCAGGCCCTGGCCGAGCAGCAGGTGTCCCGGCTCTACCTGCCTTACGTGGCCCTGCAGATGCTGGCCCAGGCGGACGCGGACGCTGGCCACGGACCGGCCCTGGTGCTGGGCGACGTCGTCAGCGCGGGAGAGCAGCTGCAGATCACACCGGACATCCGCGCCCTGTTCGCCCGCCAGACCGGCGCCGTGCTGCACAACCACTACGGCCCCACCGAGAGCCACGTGGTCACCGCCCACGAGCTGTCGGGCCCGCCGCAAGCCTGGCCGCAGATCCCGCCCATCGGGCGCCCCCTGCCCCATGTGGCCGTGCGGCTGCGCCCGCTGCGCGATGAGGACGGCGGGGAGGCGGTTGCGTCGGACGTTGCGTCGGAGGTTGCGCCGCCGCCCCCACACGCGAACGACACGAACGACGCGGGCAACACCCGCACCGGGAGCGGTCAGTCCGGCGAGTTGCTGCTCGGCGGCGACTGCCTGGCCGAGGGCTACCTGGGCCGCGCCGACCTCAGCGCCGAGCGCTTCCTCACCGACGCCGACGCCAATGCCAATGCCCAAGCCCCGGGCCAGGCTGGTCGCTGGTACGTCACGGGCGACCTCGTGCGGCAAGGCGCCGACGGCGTCCTCAGCTACCTGGGCCGCGCCGACCAGCAACTCAAGGTGGACGGTTTCCGCATCGAGCCCGGCGACATCGAACTGGCCCTGATGGCCCACCCGAGCCTGCAGGACGCCGTCGTGACCGCGCCGCGGGACCCCGATGGCAGCCGCGTGCTGACCGCCCACGTGGTGCTGCGACCGGGCATCGGTGCCGTCCAGCCCCCCGTGGCCGAGTGGCGTCAGTGGCTGCGCGAGCGCCTGCCGGAGTACATGATCCCGGTGCGCTTCGCGGTGCTGGCGCGCCTGCCCACCACCCCCAGCGGCAAGATCGACCGGCGCGGCCTGCCCGCGGTGTCGCCCCAGGCGGCTGCCAGCGGGCACACGGACGTGCGCACCCGCATCCGCGCCACCTGGCAGGAGCTGCTGGGCCTGCCCCAGCTGGACGATGAGGCCCGCTTGTTCGACCTGGGCGCGCGCTCCCTGCTGGTCATGCGCTTCGTGGCCCGCATGAAGGAAGCCGGCATCCGGTTGAGCGTGGCCGATGTCTACGACCGCCCGAGCGTGGCGGGCCTGACGGCCCTGGCGAGTGCGGACGACGCTGACGCGGCCCACACCGCCACAAGCGCAGGCCCTCAGGCCCGGCCCGTCCCCGCGGGCGGCCACCCGCACGAAGGCATGGCCATCGTGGGCATGGCGCTGCGCGTCGACGATGCCAGCGACATCGACACCTTCTGGGACAACCTGCTGCGCGGCAAGGAAGCCATCCGCCGCTTCCGTCCCGAGGAGCTCGACCCCAGCGTTCCCGAAGCCCTGTGGCGACAGCCGAACTTCGTCGCGGCCCGCGGGGTGCTGGACAACGCCGACTGCTTCGACGCCGGCTTCTTCGGCATCTCCGCGCGGGAAGCCCGCTTGATGGACCCGCAGCAGCGCCTGTTCCTGGAGCTGTGCTGGACCGCGCTGGAGCACGCCGGCATCGACCCCAGCCGCACGCCTGAGCGCATCGGCGTCTATGCCGGCACGGCCAACAACGCCTACCTGCCGGCCATGCGCGCCGAAGACCCCGCCCTGATCGCGCAGGCCGGCGAGTTCACGGCCATGCTGGCCAACGAGAAGGACTACGTGGCCACGCGGGCCGCGCACCGCCTGGACTTCCACGGCCCGGCCGTGGCCATCCACTCGGCGTGCTCGACCTCCCTGGTGGCCATCGCCCACGCCTGGCACGCCCTCGCCCAGGGCCAGTGCGAGGTGGCGCTGGCCGGCGGTGTGACCGTGCAGGTGCCCCAGGCCGGCGGCTACCTGCACGTCGAAGGCGGCATGGAGTCGGCCGATGGCCGCTGCCGGCCCTTCGATGCGCAGGCCTCGGGCACGGTGTTCGGCAGTGGCGGCGGCGTGGTGGTGCTCAAGCGCCTGTCGCAGGCCCAGGCCGACGGCGACACCATCTACGGCGTGATCTCCGGCGTGGGCCTGAACAACGACGGCGGCGACAAGGCCAGCTTCACCGCACCCAGCGTGGCCGGCCAGGCCCAGGCCATCCGCATGGCCCTGGCGCACGCGCAGGTCAACGCACGCAGCATCGGCTACGTCGAGGCCCACGGCACGGGCACGGCCCTGGGCGACCCCATCGAGGTGGCGGCCCTCAGCCGCGCCTGGTCGGGCGACACCCGCGACACCGGCTACTGCCTGCTGGGCTCCATCAAGGGGCATGTGGGGCACCTGGTGGCGGCCGCCGGCGTGCTGGGCCTGATCAAGGCCACCCTGTCGCTGCACCGCGAATGTGTGCCGGGCACCCTGCACTTCAGCCAGCCCAACCCACAGATCGATTTCGCCAGCACGCCATTCCACGTCAGCGCACAGGCACAGCCCTGGCCGCGCGGCCAGGCACCGCGCCGCGCGGCCGTGAGCTCCTTCGGCGTGGGGGGCACCAACGCCCACGTCATCCTGGAAGAAGCGCCGGCCGCCGCCGTCCCTGCCGCGTCCCAGGACGCCGCGGTGCTGCAACTCCTGCCCCTGTCGGCGCGGCACCCGCAGGCCCTGCAGCAGCGCGCGCAAGACCTGGCCCTGCACCTGCAGCGCCACCCCGAACAACCGCTGAGCGCAGTCGCCGCCACGCTGATGCGCGGCCGCCTGGCCATGCCCCTGCGCGCCACGGTCGTGGCCGCCAACCATGCCGAGGCCATCGCGGCCCTGCAATCCCTGCGTCCGGCTCAGGGCAACGCCACCGTCCTGCGCGCGCCGCGCCTGGTCTTCCTCTTTCCCGGCCAGGGCTCGCAGCACCCGGGCATGGCCCGCGGCCTGTGCGAGGCCTTGCCCGCCTTCCGCGAGGCCTTCGAGGCCTGCCTGGACGCGGCCCCGGCCGAATTGGCCCAGACGCTGCGGCAGTTGCTGACGCAGGCCCGCGCCGACGACGCACAGGCTGCCGCGACCCTGGCCGAGACCCGCCACGCGCAACCGGCGCTGTTCGCCGTCTCCTGTGCGCTGGCGGCCTGGCTGGACAGCCTGGGCCTGCGGCCGCAGGCCATGATCGGCCACAGCATCGGTGAGTACGCCGCGGCCTGCCATGCCGGCGTGATGTCGGTGGGCGACGCCATGCGCGCCGTCATCGCCCGCGGCCAGGCCATGTTCGAGCAGCCCGGCGGTGCCATGCTGGCCGTGCGCACCGATGTCGGCACGCTCCAGCCCCTGCTGCCACAGGGGGTGGACATCGCCGCGCTCAACGCCCCCCAGCTCACGGTGGTGGCGGGCCCGCACGCCGAGATCGAGCAACTGGCCGGCCTGCTGGAAGCCCGCGACATCGGGGTGACCCGCCTGAAGGTCTCCCACGCCTTCCACAGCGCTGCGATGGACGGCGCCCTGCCGCGTGTCGAAGCCGCGCTGGCCCAGGCCCGGCTGCAGATGCCTCAGGGCCCGCAGGCGTCCCAGCCCAGGCTCTACTCCTGCATCAGCGGCGCACCGCTGCGCGCCGAAGAAGCCACCGCCCCGGCCTACTGGGCACGCCAGGTGCGCGCGCCGGTGGCCTTCAGCCGTGCCGTGCTGGCCGAGCAGGCCCCCCAGGGCGAGTCCAGCGGCGGACAGCCACTCTTCATCGAAGTCGGGCCGGGCCAGGCGCTGACCGCCCTGGTGCGACAGCACCGCGCCACGGGTGCGCCGGCCCCGGCCGTGGTGCCGCTGCTGATGTCGGCCCAGCAAGCCGCGCAAGGCAGCACCGACCCGAGCCGCCACGCGCTGCAGGCCCTGGGCCAGCTGTGGTCACTGGGCGCCGACATCGCCTGGCCCGTGCCGGCACGCAGCCCGCGTCTGGCGCTGCCGACCTACCCCTTCCTGCGCGAGGTCCACTGGTTCACCCGCAGTGTTCCGGCAACCCTCATGCCGTTGACCTCGTCCGCGACCCACCCCCTGTCGCACGCAACCATCGCTCAAACTCAGCCGCCTGCCATGAACAGACTGCCCCGCATCGAGCAAGAAATCGCCCGCATCCTCAGCGATGTGGCCGGCCTGCCCGCCGAATCAGTCCAGCGCGACGCCACTTTCGTGGACCAGGGCCTGGACTCCCTCTCGCTCACCCAGGCCACGCTGGCCTTCGAGCAGTCTTTCGGCATCAAGCTGCGCTTCCGCCGCCTGCTCGAAGACCTCGACACCCTGGCCAAGCTGGCGAGCTTCTTCGACAGCCAGTTGCCCGCCGACAAGTTCGCGCCCGCAGCACCGACCACACCACCGACGGCATCGGCAGCCACGTCGACGCTCGCCCTGCAGCCGCTTCAGGCCGCGCAAGGCATGGACGCTGGCGGCATCTTGCAGCAGATGATCCGGCAGCAGATGCAGCTGATGTCGCAGCAGCTGGCCTTGCTCTCCGGGCAGAACCTGTCGCTGCCAGCGACGCAGGCGCAGGCGCAGGCTCAACCGCAGACACACACGCCCGCCCAGGCCCTGCCGGCTGCGACCTGCCCTTCGGCGGTGATCCACCCCGCGCCCGACACCGCCGCGGCCGCGGCCAGCGCCGAGCAACCGGGCAAGAACGCCCTGGTGGAAAAGCCCTTTGGCGCGTCCGCGCGCATCGTGCTGAACGCGCACAACGACGTCACGCCCGCACAGCAGCAGTGGATCGATGATTTCATCCGCCGCTACAACGCGCGCACTGGCCGGTCCAAGGCCTTCAGCCAGCAGCACCGCAAGGTGATGGCCGACCCGCGCGTGGTCACCGGCTTCAACCCACTGTGGAAGGACCTGGTCTACCCCATCGTGGTCGACCGGTCCGAAGGCGCACGCGTGTGGGACATCGACGGCAACGCGTACATCGACCTGCTGTCGTGCTTCGGCGCCAACTTCCTGGGCTACAAGCCCGCCGACGTCACGCAGGCCATCGCCGAGCAGTTGCAGCGCGGCATCGAGGTCGGCCCGCAGCACCCGATGGCCGCCGAGGTGGCCCAGCTCATCGCCGACATCACCGGCATGGAGCGCGTGGCCTTCTGCAACACGGGCTCCGAAGCGGTGATGGGCGCCATGCGCATCGCCCGCACGGTCACGGGCCGCAAGAAGATCGCCATCTTCAACAACAGCTACCACGGCATCTTCGACGAGGTCATCGTGCGCGGCACCAGGCAGCTGCGCTCGCTGTCGGCTGCACCGGGCATCCTGGCCAACGCGGTCGAGAACATCCTCGTGCTCGACTACGACAGCCCCGAGTCGCTGGAGGTGCTGCGCCAGTGCGCCCACGAGCTGGCGGCCATCATGATCGAGCCGATCCAGAACAAGTACCCGACGCTGCAGCCCAGGGCCTTCGTCCAGCAGCTGCGCGAGATCGCCACGCAAGGCGGCGCAGCGCTGATCTTCGACGAGGTGGTCACCGGCTTCCGCGTGGCCCCAGGCGGCGCACAGGAGTTCTACGGCGTGCGCGCCGACATCGCCACCTACGGCAAGATCATCGGTGGCGGGCTGCCCTTCGCGGCCATCGCCGGTGGCAGCCGGTGGCTGGACGCCCTGGACGGCGGTCACTGGCAGTATGGCGACGACTCTTACCCGGAAGCGGGTGTCACCTACTTCGCAGGCACCTTCGTGCGCCACCCGCTGGCCCTGGCCGCGGCCCGCGCCACGCTGCGGCACCTCAAGCAAGGCGGCCGCGCCCTGTACGACAGCGTCAATGCGCGCACCCAGCGCATGGTCGACCGGATCAACGCGGCGTTCACTGCCCGCCACGCCCCGGTCAAGGCCGTGCACTGCGCCTCGCTGTGGCGCCTGCAGTGGGACGACAACACCCGCCACGTCAGCCTGTTCTACTACCTGGCGCGCTTGCGCGGCCTGCACCTGTACGAGCAGTTCGGCCACTTCGTGACCGAGGCCATGACGGATGCGGATTGCACCCTCGTCGCCGACACCTTCATCGGCGCGCTCGATGAGCTGATGGCGCAAGGGCTGATCGCCCCGCGGGAGGGCCTGGCGCCCCCCGCACCCACGGCGATCGGGGCAAACGCTGCCTCGGCCCTGGCACCGGGCCAGACCGAACGGTGGCTGGCGGCGATCTACGATCCGGCTGCGCGCCTGGCCCTCAACGAGTCCTTCTGCGTGACCCTGAAAGGCCGGGTCGATGTCGCTGCGCTCAAGCAGGCACTGCAGGACGTGCTGCAACGCCACGAGGCGTTCAAGCTGAGCTTCGAGCTGGACCAGCCCCGACAGATCCTCCACCCGGACGTCCAGGTGCCCATCTCGGAGGTCGACCTGCGGACCTGGCCCGATGGCGACCAGGCCCTGGAGCAGCACGCATGGCAGGCCAGCGCCACCGACTTCCCGCTGGACCAGGCCCCGCTGGCGCGCGCCAGCATCCTCACGCTGGCCGATGGCCGCGTGGTGGTGCACGTCGTGGCCAGCCACCTGGTCTTCGATGGCTGGGCCTCCAGCGTGTTCAATGCCGAACTGGCCCAGGCCTACCAGGCCCGCAGCCAGGGCCAGGCCCCGCGATGGCCGGCCGCGGCCTCGCCGCTGCGGTTCGCCGAGGCCGAGCACAAGCGCTTCGACAGCGCCGAAGGACGAGACAGCCTCGCGTACTGGAAGCAGACCCTGCAGAACCTGCCAGCGCCGGTCGCGCTGGGCGACAAGGTGCCGAGCGGTCCACGCACCTTCGCGGCAGACACGGTGCGGGGTCGCCTCGACGGCGCGCGTCTGGCCCGCCTCAAAGAGCTGGCCAGGGCCCATGAAGCCACCTTGTTCCAATGGCTGCTGCATGGCGTGGCCGAACTGATCGCACACGACAGCGGCCAGCGTGACTTCGTCGTCAGCATCCCCTATGCCGCCCAGAGCCTGGAACGCCATGGCCCCTTGCTGGCCGATGGCGTGCTCGATCTCCCGCTGCGCCTTCAGCTGACCGAGGGCGAAGCTGCCGAGGACCAGGTGCGCCGCATCAAGTCCGCGCTCATGGACGCGATGGAGCACCCCCTGATGACCCAGGGCACAGCCGCACGTGCGCTCGGTTTGCAGGCCGAGGGCAGCCGGCCGGCCCTCACGTCGGTGTACTTCAACCTCAACCCCAAGGTCGACCTGTCGGGCTGGGCGCCCCTGGAGGCGGCCATGCACGAGGGCCGCAAGCGCGGGCTGCTCGGCGAGGTGTTCTTCAATTTCTACGAACAGGCCGACGCACTCACGCTCGACCTGCACCACAGCACCGAGCACCTCAGCACCCAGCGGGCCCAGCAACTGGTGGACCGCCTGATGGCGCACCTGGCACCGCCGGCAGAGGCCGCGCTGGACGCTCGCCTGCTGAGCTGGAACCAGACCGACCGGACGCTGGAGACCCCCGCCCGGGTGGAAGCCTGGTTGTCGCGACAGGCGGACCGGTCGCCCGCCGCCACGGCCGTCGTGACCCACGAAGGCAGCCTCAGCTACCGGCAACTGGAGTCGCAGTCCAACCGGATCGCGCGCCTGCTGCAGGACTCAGGCGTCGGCCCCGGCCAGCGGGTCGGCATCAGCCTGCCCCGCGGCCGCCATCTCCTGCCGGCGCTGCTGGGCGTGCTCAAGACCGGCGCGGCCTACGTCCCGATGGACCCGGGCTTCCCGACCGAGCGCCTGAAGATGATGGCCGAAGACGCCGGCCTGACCCGCATCGTCACCCACTCCTCCTGCGCCGACGCCAGCGGCCTGCCCCAGGCCATGCAGTTGCAGCTGGACCGCGATGCAGCCCGGCTCGAAGCCTTCAGCGATGCCCCGCTGCCGCTCCACGGCGACGCACAAGCCCCGGCCTACGTGATCTACACCTCGGGCTCGACCGGCCGGCCGAAGGGCGTGGCCGTGCCCCACCGCGCGGTGTGCAACTTCCTGGCATCGATGCTGCGTGAGCCCGGACTGCAAGCCTCCGATCGCCTGCTGGCCGTCACCACGCTGAGCTTCGACATCGCCGTCCTGGAATTGCTGCTGCCGCTGTGCGCCGGCGGCACCGTGGTGCTGGCCACGCGTGACCAGGCCATGGATGGCGAAGCCCTGATGGCCCTGGCCGCCCAGCAAGGCGCCACCGTCATGCAGGCCACCCCCACCACCTGGCACCTCCTGCTGGACGCTGGCTGGCAGGCACCGAAAGGCTTCCGCGCCCTGGTGGGAGGCGAGCCTCTGCCCGCCGCGCTGGCCGGCGCACTGCTGGCCAAGGGTTGCGATGTCTGGAACATGTACGGCCCGACGGAAACCACCGTCTGGTCCACGCTGTCGCACGTGACCGACCCTGCCGCCAGGATCTGCATCGGCCGACCGATCGACAACACCCAGGTCTGGATCCTGGACGAGGCCCTGCAGGCCCTGCCCGTCGGGGCAGAAGGCGAGATCTGCATCGGCGGCGACGGCGTCGCCCTGGGCTACCACGGGCGCGAGGACCTCACGGCCGAGCGCTTCGTGACGCTGCCCTGGGGCCCCCGCGCAGGCCAGCGCGTCTACCGGACGGGCGACCTGGGCCGCTGGCGGGAAGACGGCCAGATCGAGCACCTGGGCCGCATGGACTTCCAGGTCAAGATCCGCGGCTACCGCATCGAACTCGGCGAGATCGAGGCCCAGCTCGAAAAGCAGGCGGGCGTCTCCCGTGCCGTGGTCGTGGCCTGCGACATCACGCCAGGAGACATGGCCCTGATCGGCTACGTGGTGCCTTCGGCGGGTGCAGCCCTGGACACGGCGGCGCTGCGCACGGCCTTGCGCCAGACCTTGCCCGACTACATGGTGCCCCGCACCGTGCTGGCACTGCCCTCGCTGCCCCTGCTGCCCAACAACAAGGTCGATCGCAAGGCCCTGCCGCTGCCCGCCGCCAGCGTGGCGGCGCCAGCCGTCGCCGTGGCAGCGCAGGCGGCCCCCCCTGCGGCCGCTGCCACCGCGGCGTCCGGCCCCGCTGCACAGGCCATCGACACGGTGGCCCGCGAAATGGGCCAGTTGCTCGGGCGCGAGCGCCTGGGCGAGACCGAGCATTTCTTCGAGCAAGGCGGCCACTCGCTGATGGCCGCCAAGCTGTCGGCGCTGCTGGCCAAGGCACTGGGCCAGCGGCCCGGCCTGCGCCTGATCTTCGACAACCCCACCCCGCGCCAGCTGGGTCAGGCCTTGTGGCAGATGAACGCGCAGCAGGCCCGCAGCGCAGCGCCCAGCCCCTCCGCGGCCGACACGATCCCCATCCGGGCCGATCAGTCCACCGCGCCGCTGTCGCAGATGCAGGAGCGTGTCTGGTTCCTGGAGAACCTCACGCCGGGCACCGTGGTCCACAGCATTCCGACCGGACACCGCCTGCTCGGCCCGCTGGATGTCGACGCCTTCAACCGGGCCTGGCAATTGCTGATCCAGCGCCAGAGCGTGCTGCGCACGGTGATCGAGCGTGGCCCGCAGGGCGACGTGCAACGCGTCCTGCCCGAGCTGCCCTTCAGCCTGATCCCCTTCGACGACTTCAGCCACCTGCCGCCCGACGACCGCAAGGCCGCGATGAACAAGGTCATTGCCGAGCTGGTGGAAACGCCCTATGAGCTCGAACAAGGCCCGCTCTTCACCGCCAGGCTGTTCCGCCTCTCCGCGGAAGAACATGGCCTGCTGTTCCAGGCACACCACCTGATCTGGGATGCGTGGTCCTTCGACCTGCTGTACGTCGACCTGCCCGAGCTCTACAGCGCCTGCCTGGAAAACCGCCCGCCGAGGCTGCCGCCACTGACCGTGAGCTACGGCGACTTCGCGGCCTGGCACAACGAGTGGATGACCGGTCCCGAGTTGCAGCGCCAGCTCGGCTACTGGCGCGAGCAGCTCACGCCCCTGCCCCCGCCGCTGGCATTCCCGATCGACCACCCGCGCCCTGCCGTGATGTCCGGCCGAGGCGGCTCCTTCCAGTTCAACCTGGCCAAGGACGTCACCGACGCGCTGCGTGCCCAGGCCCAGCAGCACGGCCGCACGCTCTACATCACCTTGCTGGCAGCCTACGCCCTGGCCTTGCACAGGGTCAGTCACCAGGACGACTTCGTCATCGGCACGCCCGTGCGTGGCCGCGAGCAGCCCGCGCTGGAGCACCTGATGGGCTTCTTCGTCAACATGCTGCCGCTGCGCATGCGGCCGCGCCCGGACATGGCCCTGGACGACTGGCTCCGCGCGGTGCACCGCATGGTGGTCGATGCCTTCTCCTACCCGGACGTGCCTTTCGACCACCTGGTCCATGAGATGCAGGTGCCGCGCGACCGCAGCCGCCCGCCCATCCACCAGGTCAGCTTCTCCTACCAGGACGTGCGCGAGCGCACCACCCGCTGGGGCAACGTCGACCACCAGCGCATGCCCACGCCCATGCTCGGCGCCGCGCAGGACCTGGCGCTGTGGTGCGTCGAAACGCGCAACCACATCGAGTTCGTCTTCACCTTCAACGCGGATGTGCTGGAAACCAGCTCGGTGGCCCATTTCGCCCGGAGCCTGGAGCAGCTCCTGCGCGACTTCGTGACCGACCCCGATCGGCCGCTGTCTGGCTACGACTTCTCGCCAGGCTCGCTGCCCGCCCCCGCCGCGGCGGCACCGGCCTCGGCATCCCCCCCCGCATCAGCCTCCGCACCAACTGCAGCGGCACCGGCGGCGGCATCCGCCAGCCTGGAAGACACGATCGCCGAGGTCTGGCGAGGCCTGCTGGGGCTGCCCCAGTTCGGGCTGGACGACAACTTCTTCGACCGCGGCGGCCACTCCCTGCTGGTGATGCGGGCGGTGACCCAGATCCGCACGCGCACCGGGAAATCGGTGAGCGTGCACGCCATCTTCGACAACCCCACGCCGCGACAGCTGGCCCAGGCACTCGGCGGCCAGGCCGAGACGGCGCCCGCCCGGCCGGCCAGCACGGCCCTGGTCGTCCCGCACCGCGCCGAGCAGGACACCGCGCCGCTGTCGCAGATGCAGCAACGCGTCTGGTACCTGGAGAACCTCACGCCGCACAGCGTGGCCCACCACATCCCTTCGGCCCACCGCCTGGTCGGCCCCCTGAACGCCGAGGCCCTGAGCCAGGCCTGGCAGCAACTGGTGGCGCGGCAGTCGGCCCTGCGGACGGTGATCGAGCGCACGCCCTCCGGTGACCGCCAGCGCATCCTGCCCCGGCTGGAGACCGCCCTCCTGCCGCTGGAAGACCTCAGCGCACTGCCCGCAGACGCGCGCGAGGCCACCCTGCGCACGCGCCTCAACGCGCTCTCGCACACGCCCTTCGACCTGGAGCACGGCCCCCTCTTCGCCATCCGCCTGTTCAAGCTGGCGGACCAGGACCACGTGCTGTTCCTGCTCGTGCACCACCTGGTCTGGGACGGCTGGTCCTTCCAGATCCTCAACGACGAGCTCAGCGAGCTGTATGCCGCTGCCCTGGCCGGCCGACCGGCTGCGCTGCCTCCCCTGCCTGTCAGCCACGGCGACTTCGCCGCCTGGCACAACCAGTGGATGAGCGGCGAGGCACTCCAGCGGCAGACCGCCTTCTGGCAAGGGCAGCTGAGCCCGCTGCCGGCGCCGCTGGCCCTGCCCCTCGACCACGCCAGGCCCGCCGTGATGTCCGGCGAGGGGGCCTCGCTGGTGTTCCGCCTCGACCCCCAGACCACCCGGATGCTGAGGGCTGCGGCACAAAGCGAGGGCCGCACCCTGTTCACCACCCTGCTGGGCGCCTTCGGTCTGTTGCTGCACAAGCTCACCGGGCAGGACGACCTGGTGATCGGCACCCCCGTGCGGGGCCGCGACCACCCCGAGCTCGAATCGCTGATCGGCTTCTTCGTCAACACCTTGCCCGTGCGACTGCGCCCCCGCGACGACCTCACCGTCGGCGAGTGGTTCGCGCATGTCCAGCGCCATGTGATCGAGGCCCTGTCGCATCCCGACGTGCCCCTGGACCACCTGGTGCGGACCCTGCGCCCGCCCCGCGACACCAGCCGCTCGACCCTGTACCAGGCGCTGTTCTCCTACCAGGACGCCCGCGAGCGCTCGTCGACCTGGGGCAATGTGCAGCATCTGCGGCACGACCTCCCCATGGTCGGCGCGGCCCAGGACCTGGCGCTGTGGTGCGTCGAAACGCCAGACGACATCGAATTCACCTTCAGCTACGACACCGCCATCCTCGGCCAGCCCACCGTCCAGCTCTTCGCCGAGCGCCTCTCCGACCTGCTGCAACGCCTGGCCAGCCTGTCGGAGACCCGGCTGCTCAGCGTCTCGGTACAGTGCCCCCGCGAAGTGCAGGCGCTGAAGCAATGGAACGACACCGCCAGTCCCTGGCCGACGCGTGCCAGCATCGTGGACCTGCTGCGGCAGGCCGCGCACAGCCAGGGCAGCGACATCGCCCTGAGCCAGTCAGGCGAACGCCCGCTGTCGCACGCCGAGGTGTGGGCACGGGCCCACCAGATCGCCCACCAACTGCGCGCACAGGGCCTGGGCCGCGGTGACCTGGTCGGTGTGTGCATGCCCCGCTGTCCGGACCTGCTGACCAGCCTGCTGGGCGTGCTGCTGACCGGCGCCGCCTACGTGCCGCTGGACCCGGCCTACCCGGGCGAGCGCCTGGCCTACATGGCCGAAGACGCCCGCCTGGCCTGGGTGATCAGCCGCGCCGACGCCATGCAGGCGCTGCGCTGGCCACGTGACAAGACCCTGCTGACCGACCTCGACGACGCCCTCCTGCAGCAGCAGCCCGCCACGCCGCTGCCCCCCGCCCCGCAGGCCGATGCCTCCCTGAACGACCCGGCCTACGTGATCTACACCTCGGGCTCCACGGGCAAGCCCAAGGGGGTGGTGGTTCCGCACGGTGCCGTGGTGAACTTCCTGCGCAGCATGGCCCGCCAGCCGGGTCTGCAAGCGCATCAGCGCCTGCTCGCCGTCACCACGCTGAGCTTCGACATCTCCGTGCTGGAGTTGTTCCTGCCGCTGCTGGTCGGCGCGGAAATCGTGCTGTGCCGCAGCGAAGACACCCGCGACCCCTTCCTGCTCAAGGCCCTCATCGAAGACGGCATCGACGTCATGCAGGCCACGCCCAGCACCTGGCACGCCCTGATCGATGCCGGCTGGCAAGGCCGTCCCGGCTTCACGGCCCTGGTCGGCGGCGAGACCCTCTCGGCCCGGCTGGCCAGCGATCTGATGGCCCGCTGCGACGCCGTCTGGAACATGTACGGCCCGACCGAAACCACGGTCTGGTCGACCTGCTGGCGCGTCGCTCAGACCGATGGCGGCATGCGGATCGGCCGCCCCATCGCCAACACCCAGGTCCACATCCTGGACGAGCACGGCCACCCCTGCCCGGTGGGCACGCCCGGTGAGCTCTGCATCGGCGGCGAGGGCGTGAGCTCGGGCTACCTGTACCGCCCCGAGCTCACGGCCGAACGCTTCGTGCGCGACACCTTCCAGTCGCGCCCCGAGGCTCGCCTCTACCGCACCGGCGACCTGGCGCGCTGGTGCCCAGACGGCGAACTGGAGCACCTGGGACGCCTGGACCACCAGGTCAAGGTCCGCGGCCACCGCATCGAGCTCGGTGAAATCGAGGCCGCGCTGCTGGCCATCCCGGCGATCGGCCAGGCCGTGGTGGTGACGCGCGAGGACCAGCCGGGCGATGTCCGCCTGGTGGCCTATGGCGTGCCTCGCGATCGACAGGCCACGCCTGCACTGCAAGAGCTGAAGTCGCAGCTGGCCCGGGACCTGCCCGACCACATGCTGCCTCAGCACATCGTGCTGCTGGACGCCTTGCCCCGCCTGCCCAACGGCAAGGTGGATCGCGGCGCGCTGCCCCGCCCATCGGAAGCCGCTGCCAGCAGCCCACCGGCCAGCCAAGCCGCCCGGCGCAGCCCGGTCACACCCGAGGAGAAAGCCATGGCCGAGGTCTGGCAGGAGTTGCTCGACACCCAGGACGTCGGCCTGGACGACAACTTCTTCAACCTGGGCGGCCATTCGCTGCTGGCGATGCGCGCGGTCACCGAGATCAAGCGGCGCACCGGCCTGACGCTCCACGTCCGCCGCCTGATTTTCGAAACCCTGGGGCAACTGGCCGCCGCGCCAGCCGCGCAAGCGGCCGAAGCCCCCTCCCCCGATGTGCCGACACGCACGCCACAGCCGCCCTCGCGTGGCGGCTGGCTCGGTCGATGGCTGGGCCGATGACATGGGCACAGACCGCCTTTTCGCAGTGGCTTGCAGATGACACCTTTCTTTTTCGGTCCCGCAGAGCAGCGCCTCTACGGGGTGTACCACCCGCCGGCCCCCGCGCTCCGCAGCCCACGGCAGGTCCTCCTGTGCCCGCCTTTCGGGCAGGAGGCCGTCCGCACCCACCTGCTGTACCGGCTCCTGGCCGAGCAGCTTGCCCGCCAGGGCGTCCATGTGATGCGTTTCGACTACCTCGGCAGCGGCGAATCGGCAGGCACCGACACCGAGGGCTCACTGACGCGCTGGCGCGATGACCTCCTGATGGCCCACGAAGAACTCGGCCGCCGCACGCGCGCGCAGGAAACCACCTGGCTGGGCTGCCGCCTCGGCGCCACCCTGGCCATGCTGGCCTCTGCCCAAGGCCGCGCCGCGCCCCAGCGCATCGTCCTGTGGGAGCCCGTGCTCGACGGGGCATCCCACCTGCGTGAGCTGGGTGAAGCCCACGCCCAGCACACCTTCGACCCGTTCATCCAGCGCCAGCGCCCCTCCACCGAGCTGAAAGACGAAGTCCTGGGTTTCGGCGTCAGCGCGGAATGGCTGCGGCAACTGCAGGCCCTCACGGTCGAGCAAGTGCTTGCGGCCTGCGCCGACACCTGCATCCACATCGGCACGCAGCAAGATGAGCTCACCCTGCAGCTGGCCAGCCGGTTGCGGGCCCGCGGCGTGGCCTGGCAGCACCAGCCCACCCAGACCCGCACCGCCTGGCACCAGGAAGAAGCCGGGGGGGCGGCCCTCGCGCCACCGGAGTTGCTGCGCCTGCTGACCTCCGCCGCACTCGGACAGACGGCATGAACGAGCACATCCTGACCTTCGGCCCCGGCAATCGCCTGGTCGGCACGCTCAGCCAGCCCGCCGGGCAGCCGCGCGCCACGGCCATCCTGCTGCTCAATGCCGGCGTGATCCAGCGCATGGGGCCGCACCGCATCAACGTCAAACTGGCCCGCGAACTGGCCCAGCAGGGCTTCCTGGTCCTGCGCATCGACCTGTCGGGCCAGGGCGACAGCCAGGCCAGCGAAACCCCGCTGTCGTTCGAGCAGCAGGCCGTCTGCGACCTGAGCGCCGCGATGGACCACCTGCAGCGGGTCACGGCCGCCCGGCAATTTGCGCTGGCGGGCATCTGCTCGGGCGCCCACCACGGCATCGCCGCGGCCATCGGCGATGAGCGCCTCAAGGCCCTGTGGCTCATGGACACCCATGCCTACCCCACCCCCCGCACGCTGTGGGTGCGCGCCCGCCGCCAGCTGCAGCTGGACCTCGCCGGCACCGTGAGCCGCTGGGCCAGGCGGCTGCTGCCGCTGCTGACATCCCGCCTGCGCCAGAGCGCACGCAGGGACGAGCCCGCCCTGCTCACCGACAACGCCTATCCCACGCCGTCCAAGGCCGAGTTCGCACAGCGCATCCAGACGCTGATCGACAGGCAGGTGCGCCTGCAGCTCGTGTACTCGGGGGGCATGTTCTGGCGCTACAACCACGCCAGCCAGTGGCGGGATGCCTTCAAGGATCACGGCGCCGTTGCCACGGTGGCCTGCGACCTGCTGTCCGACGTGGACCACACGGCATCCACCCTGCACGCACAACGCCGCCTGATCGACTCGGTCACCCGCTTCGCCTCCAACCTCGCCTGACGCATCGCCACCATGACCTCCTGCTTTGCCGACGACCTCCAGAGCGAACTGCTGGACCGCCAGCCGTTCAAGTTCCACCACAAGCTGCTGGGGCATCCCGCCCTGTCCCTGGACAACCTCGCGCGCGTCCTGCCCACCCTGCCGCAGCAGCAGGTGATGTATTCGAAAGGCCTGCTGGACGTGGAGGCGGACTTCGAGTCCACCTTCCGCAAGAAGCCCAGGGACCGCTCGCTGGAAGAAACCATCGAGTCCATCCGCACCACCGACGCCTACATCATGGTGCGCTCCCCCGAGGTCGACCCGTCTTTCCAGGACCTCTACAAGGGGCTGTGCGGCGAGGTCTCGGCCCTCATGAAGGCGCGCGGCGTGGGCGACATGCCCGTGGGCGCGCAGCTCTACCTCTTCATCGCCTCGCCCAACAGCGTCACCCCTTTCCACATCGACCGCTACTCGACCTTCCTGATGCAGTTCCGCGGCAGCAAGACCGTCACCGTCGCCCTGCCCTGGGACGACCGCGTGGTCTCCCAGGCCGACCGCGAAGCCTATGTGGTCCGCCAGAACACCAAGCTGCCCTGGTCGCCGCAGATCGACGGGCTGTCGACGGCGTTCGAGTTCAGCCCGGGCGAAGCGCTCCACATCCCCTTTGTGGCGGGACACCACGTGCGCAATGGCCCCGGCGATGTCTCCATCTCCATGTCCATCATCTTCAACACCCGCGAAAGCATCCGCTGGCGCGATGCGCTGTCCTGCAACCACGTCCTGCGCAAACAGCTGCGGCGCGTGGGCATGGCGCCGGGCAAGGTGGGCTCATCGGCCTGGCAGGATGCGCTCAAGTCCCGCCTGTGGCATGGCTACCTGCGGCTGCGGGGCTTCGGCGACTGAGGCGTCGGCCAGCGAGGCGCCCCGGCTCACTGCATGCCGAAGCGGCCGTCCGGGTCCACGAAGCGCACCAGCTCCTCGGTGCCCAGGGGCGGGATGGCCAGAGCGAAGCGCTGGTTGAGCAAGGCCACCAGTTCCTGGGCCCACAAAGCGTTCCAGACGGTGCCGGCGTGGCCGTCTTTCAGCGTGGCGTGCCGGGGCTCGTCACCGCCGGTGTTGCTCACCTCGAAGTGCCGGCCGAACCGCACCGTGCTGTAGACAGGAAGCCCCGTGGTCAGGCGCGATCCCCATCGCGCGGCAAACCAGGCCTGGTCGTCGAAAAAGGCCATGTTCGCGTCCTGCCGTGCGATGGCCTTCAAGCCTTCGTCGAAGCGGGCCAGGCCCTGCTGGATGCGGGCCAGGGCCTGCGGGGACTGCCAGTGCGCGTGGAACCGCTCCCACTCCGCGTTGTTGAAGATGCCCACCAGCACGATGCGCACCTGCGGCCAGGCCGAGCGCACCGATTGCACCGACCGCCCGATGTGCTGCACGCACCCGTCGATGCGCGCAAGCACCTGGGGGTCGGCGGCATCGCGCGACAAGGCCTCCAGGCTCTCCTGTCCGCCGAAATCGTTCGTGCCAATGCGCACCAGCACCACGCCTTGCCGCCAGCGGTCGGGCTCTTCCTGCATCATGGCCAGCAAGCGCGCCGTCTGGTTCTGGGGGCGTTCGGTGAGGTCGGCGCACACGGCACCGGAGTAAGCCAGGTTGAAGCGGTGGTCCTGCTTGGCCGGAAAACGTCCGTCCAGCCCCAGTGCGTCGCGCAAGGACGCCAGGCGCCGGTAGCGCGTGCCCCAGACGCCCCAGGGGCCGGGGTCCAGCTGTTCTGCGCGCAGGTGGGCCAGCACCTCTGTCCATTGCCAGCTGCGCTGGCGCAGCGCCCCCCCGCGGGCCTCGGGCCAGCGGCCAAAATTCAGCTCGTCGTGGTAGGCGTGGCTGTCCGAATCCCCCAGCACGGCAAAGCGCAGGGCCTGGCTGTGGGCGGGCGGCTGCAACGCCAGGCGCACGCGCTCATCGGGCTTCAGCAGGATGGCCAGGACGGCGCCCAGCAACAGTGCCGGCACCAGGATGAAAACCCATTTCACGACGTCCTGCCCCCCCGCATGCGCGTCCTTGCTGTCCTCGGTGCGGACCATTCTGCAACGCGTTCGGTGTATCTTATCTGCTGCCCATGACCTCCCGCGAGCAGCCGGATCGACCATGCCACTGGCCCACATCAAACGACTGCCCCTGATCCGAAGCTGGCTGCGCCAACGCGCCATCCGCAAATACCTCTCGCCACGGGGCCGTGGCCATCACAGCGGCCATTTCAGCAGCTTCGCGCAGGCACGCGCCTGGCTGCCCCCGTCGCCCGAGTTCAGCCACGATCGGTTCACCGACGAGTACGTCCATGAACGCTCCCAGCGGATCTGGTCTTTCGACTACCCGGTGCTGTTCTGGCTGCGCGAAGCCTTTGCCCAAGGCAGCGACACCGTCCTCGACATCGGCGGCTCCATCGGCAACCAGTACTACGCCTACCAGCGCTACCTGCGCTACCCCGAGGCGCTGCAATGGCGCGTCCAGGAGCTCAGCGCCTTCATCGCCCAGGGTCGTGCGCTGGCACAGCAGCGACAGGCCACGGCCTTGTCCTTCTCCGATGCCTGGCCGCCCGAGTGGCTGGACAGCGGCATCTGGCTGGCCGCCGGCGTGCTGGAGTTCATGGAGGCCCAGGACCTCCCCGCGCTGCTGGCCCGCTGCGCACGCAAGCCCCGCCACATCCTGCTCAACAAGCTGCCCTTGAGCGAGGCGCCCGCCTTTGTCTCCACCCAGAACATCGGCCACGGCGCCTACGTGCCGCACCATGTGTTCAACCGCCAGGCCTTCATCCGGGCCGTCGAGGCCCAGGGCTACGCGCTCGTGGACGCCTGGGATGTCCCCGAGCGCAGCTTCTCCTCGCTGGGCTGCGACGAGGACAACTTCGACACCTACAGCGGCCTGTACTTCCGTGCCCTGCCCTGATGTGGGACGTCCACCGCGCCCGGGCCAGCTGGCCCCGACTGGAGCCTCTGGCCCAGGCGCAGGTCTGGCTGATCCGCCTTCCTGACGACCAGCAGGCCCTCAGCCCCGAGACCCTGGCCTGCCTGAGCCCGCAGGAATCGCAGCGGGCCCAGCGCTTTGCCCAGGCCCGCGACGCCCGGCGCTACATGGCCGCGCACGCGGCGCTGCGCACCCTGCTGGGCGAACTGCTCGGCTGTGCGCCCGACGTGCTGCCCTGGCAGACCGATGCCCATGGCAAGCCGCACCTGCCAGGGCACAGGCTGCAGTTCAACCTGTCGCACAGCGACGCCTGGGCGCTGGTGGCCGTCCACCCCGCACGGGCGCTGGGCGTGGATCTGGAAATCCACCACCCCTGGCACGACATGGCGGACCTCGCCGGCAGCATCTTCCATCCGCAGGAAAGCACCGCCTGGGCCCGTTTGCCCGTGGCGGACCAGGCCCGGGCCCTGCATGCCGCCTGGACCCGCAAGGAGGCCTGCCTCAAGGCCGTCGGCGTGGGCCTGGACATCCCGCCAGAGCAGGTCTGTGTCGGTCTGGCTGACGCGCCCGCACAGGGGCGCTGGCAGCTCGGCCACGGCCACCAGATCGACGCGGCACAGGGGGTCCACTGGTGCGACCTGTCTCTGCCGCTGCCTGAGCCTCACTCCGCCTGCCTGGCCTGGACGCCGCCCTGAGGCAGCAGGTGCGCCCAAGGGCTCACAGGTCCCGCAGCGGGTGCGCCCACAACGGCCAGACCTGGCCGAAGAAGGCCTCCACCTCGTCCTGACGCACGTCCTCGACGCGGGCCGGCCGCCACCTCGGCGCATGGTCCTTGTCCACCACCAGCGCGCGCACCCCCTCGATGGTCTCGCTGTCTGCGCCGCGGCGCAGCTGGAAGCAGTGCCGCACCATCGTGCGCTCCATGCGGAAGACCTCGGCCAGCGGCATGCTGCGCGCGCGGCGCACCTGCTCCAGCGTCACGGCCATCATCAGCGGCGAATGCCCGGCCATCTGCTGCAAGGTCTCGCGCGCCCAGGCGCTGTGGTCGTGTGCCAGCGAGGCGACGATGTCCTGCAGCGTGTGCAGGCTGAAATGCCGCTGGATGGCCTCGACGTGCGCGGTCACCGTGGCGGCGGGCAACTCCGTCAGCGCGTGCTGGTCGACGTGGACACGCAGGCGCGCCACGATGGCCTCGCCGCCGTGCTCGGGACGCTCGCGCAAGCCACTCAGGAAAGGCGCCAGCGCATCGCCCCGGGCCGCCACATCGGCCAGGCCCACGGCCAGCGCATCGCTCACGTGCAGGTGCGGCCCGACGATGCCCAGGTACTCGCCGATGGCACCGGCACAGCGCGACAGGAAGTGGCCACCGCCCACGTCCGGGAACAGGCCGATGCGTGTCTCGGGCATGGCCATGCGCAGCGTCTCGGTGGCCACGCGCAGCTTGCAGCCCTGGGCCAGGCCCATGCCGCCGCCCATGGTCACGCCCTGCAGCCAGGCGATGGTGGGCTTGGGGTAGGCGTGGATGAGGTGGTCCAGCGCGTACTCTTCGGTGAAGAAGTCCTCGACCGCGGCATCCCCCGCCAGTGCGGCATCGTGCATGAAGCGGATGTCCCCGCCCGCGCAGAAGTGCGTGACCGGCTGCTTGCCTTCGACCGCCTCGCGGGCTGACCCTCGCAGCAGCACCGCGTGCACCGCCGGATCGTGCGACCAGCCGCGCAACACGGCGGTCAGCTCGCGCACCATCTCCAGGTTGAGCGCGTTCAGGGCACGGGGGCGGTTCAGGGTGACGACACCCAGACCGCCGACCACCTCCGTCAGAATCGGACCTTGCATACCGGCAACTGCTCCTGCAAAAAAAGAGGGCCACCCCCTCGCGGAGGCAGCCCCACATCCTAAACCGGTCTGCGCCGGTCGGCGCCCGGGATCAGGCCTTGGCTTCGCGCTCGGCACGCTTGCGGTCGTGCTCCTTCAGGTGGCGCTTGCGCAGGCGGATGCTCTTGGGCGTGATCTCGACCAGCTCGTCGTCGTCGATGAAGTCCACGCCGTACTCCAGCGTCAGGTCGATCGGCGGCGTGATCTTGATCGCATCTTCCTTGCCCGAGACGCGGAAGTTGGTCAGCTGCTTGGTGCGGGTGGCGTTGACCACCAGGTCGTTTTCGCGGCTGTGGATGCCGACGATCATGCCTTCGTACACCGGGTCGTTGGCCTTGACGAACATGCGGCCGCGGTCGTCCAGCTTGCCCAGGGCGTAGGTGAAGATTTCACCGTCGTCCATGGAGATCAGCACGCCGTTCTTGCGCCCGCCAATCTCGCCCTTGTGCGCTTCGTAGCCGTCGAAGATCGACGAGATCAGGCCCGAGCCACGCGTCAGATTCAGGAACTCGTTGCTGAAGCCGATCAGGCCGCGGGCGGGGATGCGGTATTCCAGGCGCACGCGGCCATGGCCGTCCGGCTCCATGTTCAGCATCTCGCCCTTGCGCAGGCCCAGGGCCTGCATCACGCCACCCTGGTGGATTTCCTCGACGTCGGCGGTCACCAGCTCCATCGGCTCGGACTTCACGCCGTCGATGTCCTTGAACATCACGCGCGGCTTGGAGACGGCCAGCTCGTAGCCCTCGCGGCGCATGTTTTCCAACAGGATGGTCAGGTGCAGTTCGCCCCGGCCGCACACCTCGAAGATGCCGTCCTCGTCGGTTTCCTTCACGCGCAGGGCCACGTTGTGCTGCAGCTCCTTTTGCAGGCGGTCCCAGATCTGGCGGCTGGTCACGAACTTGCCTTCACGGCCGGCCAGCGGCGAGGTGTTCACGCAGAAGTTCATGGTCAACGTCGGCTCGTCGACCTTCAGCATGGGCAGCGGCTGCGGGTTGGCCGGGTCGGTCACGGTCACGCCGATGCCGATGTCCTCGATGCCGTTGATCAGCACGATGTTGCCCGGGCCGGCATCGGTGACCTGCACGCGGTCCAGGCCCTGGAAGGTCAGCACCTGGTTGATGCGGCCCTTGACGGTCTTGCCACCTTCCGAGGACGGGCCTTCCATCACGACCACGTCCATGCCCGGCTTGATGGTGCCCTGGCTGATGCGGCCGACGCCGATGCGGCCCACGAAGGTGGAGTAGTCCAGCGCGGAGATCTGCAGCTGCAGCGGCGCAGCCGGGTCACCCTTTTGCGGCGGCACGTGCTTGAGGATGGTGTTGAACAGGGCCGACATGTCGGGGCCCCATTGCGCGCCGGGCTCGCCCTCTTCCAGCGAGGTCCAGCCGTTGATGCCCGAGGCATAGACCACGGGGAAGTCCAGCTGCTCGTCGGTGGCGCCCAGCTTGTCGAACAGGTCGAAGGCGGCGTTGATGACGGCTTCCGGCTTGGCACCGGGCTTGTCGACCTTGTTGACCACGACGATGGGCTTGAGGCCCAGGGCCAGCGCCTTCTTGGTCACGAAGCGCGTCTGCGGCATCGGGCCTTCCTGCGCGTCGATCAGCAGCACCACGCCGTCCACCATGGACAGGGCGCGCTCGACTTCACCGCCGAAGTCCGCGTGGCCCGGGGTGTCGACGATGTTGATGTGCGTGCCTTCCCAGCTCACGGCGCAGTTCTTGGCCAGGATGGTGATGCCGCGCTCGCGCTCGATGGCGTTGTTGTCCATCACCGTGTCGACGACCTTTTCATGGTCGGCGAAGGTGCCGGACTGGCGCAGCAGTTGGTCCACCATGGTCGTCTTGCCATGGTCCACGTGGGCGATGATCGCGATGTTGCGGATGGGGGTGCTCATGGGAATCTCACTCGTCTGAAATCAAATCGGTTGGTCAGGCACGGCAGCCTGGCTCAGCATGCCCTGCACTTCCAGGGGGCTGAGCAGGCGGGTGGGGATGAGCTCACCGGCCTGGATGTGCGCGCTGCCCAGCAGCACGCGGCGTTCGGGTGCGGCCGTCGGCGACGGCAGCGGGCCATAGACCCGCACCAGCGGGGCATCGGGCAGGGTCAGGCGGCGGCGCATGCCACTGAGGAAGCGGCCGGCATCGGCCTCGCTCAGCACCACGTCCGGCCAGTCGGACAGCAGCACGTCGGCAGGCAGCAGGAGGGCATCGCGTTCGGCCTCGCTCATGGCTTGCAGCGCCTCCAGCGTCACGGCGCCGTGCAGGCCCACGCCACCGCTGCCGGTGCGCCGCAGGCCGATCAGGTGGGCGCCACAGCCCAGGTGCTCGCCGATGTCCTGCGCCAGGGTGCGGATGTAGGTGCCCTTGCTGCAACGCACGTCGATCTCCAGCACGTCACCTTGCACGCTCAGGATGTCAATGCCGTGAATCGTCACGCGGCGTGGCGCGCGCTCGACCTCCACGCCCTCGCGGGCGTACTCGTACAGCGCCCTGCCCTGGTGCTTGAGCGCCGAGTGCATGGGCGGCACCTGCTCGATCTCGCCGGTGAAAGCGTCGCAGGCCGCGCGCAGGCGCTCAGGCGCCCGCATCTCGGGCACGACCTCGCGGGTGCGCAGCACCTCGCCCTCGGCATCGCCGCTGGCGGTGGTCTGGCCCAGCTTCAGGGTCGCGGTGTAGCGCTTGTCGGCGTCCAGCGACACCTGGGAAAACTTCGTGGCCGCGCCAAAGCACAGCGGCAGCAGGCCGGTGGCCAGCGGATCCAGTGTGCCGGTGTGGCCGGCCTTTTCGGCGCGCAGCAGGCGCTTGACCTTCTGCAAGGCGTCGTTGCTGGAAAGCCCCAGCGGCTTGTCCAGCAGGATGACGCCGTGCAGGTGGCGGCGAGGCAGACGCGGCGGACGCGGCGCCCCAGGCACGCGCGCACCGGCATGGCCAGCGCGCGACGGCGCTGGCGCGTCGACCCGGTCGACCGCCTGTGCTTCGTCCATGCGCTGAACCGGTGATGCGCTCACGGCTTGCTTGCCTCCGGGCCGGCTTCGTCCGCGTCCTTGGCCTTGTCCGCGACGGCGCGGTTGATCAGGGCGCTGAGCTCGGCCGCACGCTCGGTGGTGCGGTCGAAGTGGAAATGCAGCGTCGGCACGGTGTGGATCTGCAGGCGCTTGAACAGGCTGTTGCGCAGGAAACCCGCGGCCTCGTTCAGGGCGGCCTCGCATTCGGCGGGGTCACCGATGAGCAGCGAGAAGAACACCTTGGCGTGGGCGTAGTCCGGCGTGACCTCGACGCTCTGGATGGTGACCATGCCGATGCGCGGGTCCTTGAGCTCGCGGATGAGCTCGGCCACATCGCGCTGGATCTGGTCGGCGACGCGGTTGCTGCGGTTGGGAGTGGAACGTTTGTGGCGCATGGTGTCGTCAGCTCATGAAGGGTGCCCCGAAGCACAAACCCCGCCTGGGGTTCAGGCGGGGGTTCGGGCAGGGCCTGGCACAGGCCCTGGGACGGGGGCAGCCGCTGTGGTTTACAGCGTGCGGGCCACTTCCTTGATTTCGAAGAACTCCAGGACGTCGCCTTCCTTGATGTCGTTGTAGCCCTTGATGTTGAGACCGCACTCGAAGCCTTCCTTGACTTCCTTGACGTCGTCCTTGAAGCGCTTGAGGCCTTCGAGCTCGCCGGTGTAGATGACCACGTTCTCGCGCAGCAGGCGCAGCTTGGCGCTGCGGCGCACCACGCCATCGGTGACCATGCAACCCGCGATGGTGCCGATCTTCGAGGCCACGAAGACCTGGCGGATCTCCGCCGAGCCGATGACTTCCTCGCGCTGCTCGGGCGCCAGCATGCCGGACATGGCCGCCTTCACATCGTCCACGGCGTCATAGATGATGTTGTAGTAGCGCAGGTCCACACCGTTGTGCTCGGCCACCTTGCGGGCGTTGGCGTCCGCACGGGTGTTGAAGCCGATGACCACGGCCTTCGAGGCGATCGCCAGGTTGACGTCCGACTCGGAGATGCCGCCCACGGCCGCGTGCACGATCTGCACCTTGACCTCGCTGGTCGACAGCTTGAGCAGCGAAGCGGCCAGCGCTTCCTGCGAACCTTGCACGTCGGCCTTGATGATCAGCGGCAGGGTCTGGACGTCGGCGCCCTGGCCCATCTGCTCGAACATGGTTTCCAGCTTGGCGGCCTGCTGCTTGGCCAGCTTCACGTCGCGGTACTTGCCTTGGCGGAAGGTGGCGATTTCACGGGCACGGCGCTCGTCGCCCAGCACCATGAACTCGTCGCCGGCGGACGGCACCTCGGTCAGGCCCTGGATTTCCACGGGGATGGACGGGCCCGCCTCGGTGGCCGGCTTGCCGTCTTCGTCCAGCATGGCGCGCACACGGCCATACGAGGCACCGGCCAGCACCACGTCGCCGCGCTTGAGCGTGCCGGACTGCACCAGCACGGTCGCCACGGGGCCGCGGCCCTTGTCCAGACGCGCTTCGATCACCAGGCCCTTGGCCATGGATTCCTTGGGCGCCTTCAGCTCCAGCACTTCGGCTTGCAGCAGCACGTTTTCCAGCAGCTCGTCGATGCCCTGGCCGGTCTTGGCCGACACCGGGCAGAACGGCGCGTCACCACCGTAGGCTTCCGGCACCACTTCTTCGCCGACGAGTTCCTGCGTCACGCGTTCGGTGCTGGCGCCGGGCTTGTCGATCTTGTTGATGGCGACCACGATGGGCACGCCAGCCGCCTTCGCGTGGTGGATGGCTTCCTTCGTCTGCGGCATGACGCCGTCGTCGGCCGCCACCACCAGGATGACGATGTCGGTGGCCTTGGCACCGCGGGCACGCATGGCCGTGAAGGCCTCGTGACCCGGGGTGTCCAGGAAGGTGATCATGCCGCGCGGGGTGTCCACGTGGTAAGCACCGATGTGCTGCGTGATGCCGCCGGCTTCGCCCGCTGCCACGCGCGAGGTGCGGATGTAGTCGAGCAGCGAGGTCTTGCCGTGGTCGACGTGGCCCATGACGGTGACCACGGGAGCACGCGGGAAGGCCTCGGCCGTCTGTTCGGCATGTTCTTCCTCGAGGAAGGCATCGGGGTCGTCCAGCTTGGCGGCGAACGCCTTGTGGCCCATTTCTTCCACCACGATCATGGCGGTTTCCTGGTCCAGCTGCTGGTTGATGGTGACCATCTGGCCGAGCTTCATCATCTGCTTGATGACCTCGGAGGCCTTCACCGACATCTTGTGAGCCAGGTCGGCCACAGAGATGGTTTCGGGGATGTGGACCTCGATGATCTGCGGCTCGGTCGGCGCCACGAAAGTGGACTGGCTCTCGCCACGGTCACCACGGCGACCGCCACGGCCACCCGGGGCCTTCCAGCTGTTGCTGCGACCGGTAGACGGGCCATCGCTGCGGCCCTTGCCGGCAGGCGCGCCGCGCTTCTTCTCGTCACCAGCCCAGCTCGACGAGAGCTTTTCGGACTTGATCGACTTCTTGTCGCCCGGCTTGGCGGCCGTGCTGCCCGGAGCCGCCGTGGCGCCCGGAGCGCCCTTGGGCTTGTGGATGGTGCCCTTGATGCCCGCGGCGTCGGCCGGCTTGGCTTCTTCGGGCTTCTTGGCCGTCAGCACCTTCTTGGGCGCGTTCATCATCGCGCGGATGGCGGCGGCCTCGGCCTCGGCGGCCTTGCGGCGGTTGGCCAGGTCGGCGGCACGCTTTTGCTCTTCGGCCTCGATGTCGGCGGCCTTGACCACGCGCACGGCGGGTGCCTTCGGAGCTTCGGCGGGGGCCGGCGCGGGGGCGGGCGCAGCAGCGGCCTGTGCGGCCGGGGCCGCGGCCTCGACCACCGGCTCGGCGGCGGGCTTCTCGGAGGCGGCCTTGAGCACGCCACCGCGGGCGGCGCGCTGGGCGGCGGCCGTCAGGGCAGCGGCCTCGGCGCGGGCGGCTTCCTGGGCAGCGGCGCGCTTGGCGGCAGCGGCTTCCTTCTCGGCAGCCTGGGCGGCGGCGTCGCTCGCAGCCTCGCTGGCCGGCGCGGCTGCAGCCTGCTCACGGGCAGCGGCCTCGCGGGCGGCGGCTTCGGCGGCGGCAGCCTCTTCACGGGCACGGGCCTCGGCGGCGGCGGCCTCGCGGGCTTCGCGCTCGGCACGCTCCTGCTCTTCACGCTGGCGGCGGGCTTCGGCCAGCTGCTCTTCCTGCAGGCGCAGCGCCTCGGCCTGGGCACGGGCTTCTTCCTCGCGGCGGGCGAGTTCGATCTCGGCGGGGCTCACCTCTTCGGCGCCCGACTCATCGCGCTTGACGAACACACGCTTTTTCTTGACCTCGACCTGGATGGTGCGGGCCTTGCCGGATGCGTCTGCCTGCTTGATTTCGGTGGTCGACTTGCGGGTCAGCGTGATCTTCTTGCGGTCCGCCCCGGCGGAGCCGTGGGACGAACGCAGGTGATCGAGCAGACGCTCCTTGTCGGCCTCCGTCAGCACGTCTTCGGGCGCCGACTTGGGCACGCCCGCAGACTGGAGCTGCTCCAGCAGTGTCGCAGCCGGGCGATTGAGCTCCGCGGCGAATTGTGCGACGGTGGTCACGGCCATTGTGTAGATCCTTGCGATTGAGCTTGCGTGAATGGTGTCGATGCGGTGGTCGGGCGGGTTCTGGCAGGGTTCAGGCAAACCAGTGTTCGCGGGCCTTGATGATGAGCGCGCGCGCCTGATCCTCGGTCACACCTGTGATCTCGGTCAGCTCGTCCACAGCGAGGTCGGCCAGGTCGTCACGGGTGTGGATGCCGGCATCGGCCAGGCTGGCGATCAGCTCCGGCGTCAGGCCATCCAGCCCCTTGAGGCTTTCCGACAGGGCTTCGACCTCTTCTTCCTTGGCAATTTCCATGGTCAGCAACGCGTCCTTGGCACGGGTGCGCAGTTCGTTGACCGTGTCTTCGTCGAAGGATTCGATCTCCAGCATTTCCTGCAGCGGCACATAGGCCACTTCTTCCAGGCTGGTGAAACCTTCGGCGATCAGGATGTCGGCGACTTCCTCGTCCACGTCGAGCTTCTCGACGAAGAGCTTGCGGATGGAGTCGGACTCGACCGCCTGTTTCTGGGCCGATTCCTCGGCCGTCATGATGTTGATGCGCCAGCCGGTCAGGTCCGAGGCCAGGCGCACGTTCTGGCCGCCGCGGCCGATGGCGATGGCGAGGTTCTCCTCGTCGACCACCACGTCCATGGCGTGCTTTTCTTCGTCCACGAAGATGGACTGCACGTTGGCCGGGGCCAGCGCGCCGATCACGAACTGGGCGGGGTCTTCCGACCACAGCACGATGTCCACGCGCTCGCCGGCGAGCTCGTTGGTCACGGCGGTGACGCGCGAACCGCGCACACCCACGCAGGTGCCGATGGGGTCGACGCGCTTGTCGTGCGACAGCACGGCGATCTTGGCGCGCGAGCCGCTGTCACGGGCGCAGCTCTTGATCTCCAGCAGGCCTTGCTCGATCTCGGGCACTTCCTGGCGGAACAGCTCGACCATGAAGTCGGGCGACGAGCGCGACAGCATGATCTGGGGGCCGCGCTGGGTCGGGTCCACGCCGAGGATGAAAGCGCGCACGCGGTCGCCCGAGCGCAGGTTTTCCTTGGGGATCATCTCGCCGCGCTTGAGGCGGCCTTCGACGCGGCCGGACTCGACGATGATGTCGCCCTTGTCCAGGCGCTTGACGGTGCCCACGAAGACCTTCTCGCCGCGCGACAGGAAGTCGTTGAGCAGCTGCTCGCGCTCGGCGTCGCGGATCTTCTGCAGGATGACCTGCTTGGCGGCCTGCGCACCGATGCGGCCGATGGGCACGGACTCGATGGACTCTTCGATGTAGTCGCCCACCTCGATGTCGGCGATGCGGTCGATGGCGTCGGACAGGATTTCTTCGGCTTCCGGGTTCTGCAGGCCGGCCTCGTCGGGCACGACCAGCCAGCGGCGGAAGGTCTCGTAGACGCCGCTGTCACGGTCGATCGACACACGGATGTCGACCTCGCCCTGGTAGAGCTTCTTGGTGGCAGAGGCCAGGGCGGATTCGACGGCGCCGAACACCACGTCACGGTCCACGCTCTTCTCTCGGGAGATGGCGTCCACCAGCATCAACAGTTCACGATTCATTTGTTCTGACCTCCGAGTTCTTGCGCCTCATCGACGGCAACGTCTGCCGGGGTTGCCGCCCGGCGCACACGACCCTTGAAACTCACTTCCGGCACCAGACGGGCCTCGCGGATTTCATCGAGCGTGAAACCTAAAACTTCATACACATCCTGCGGTGCAGCGATGCCCGCGGCTTGATCTTTGGCCAGCTTCTTGGCGGCTGTCTTGGACAGCGGCTTGTCGGCATCGGCCGGCTTGAGCACCAGGCCCCAGGCCTGGCCTGCGGCCATGGCGGCTTCGTCACCGTCTTGCGACGTGCACAGCACGCCGCTGTATTTCTTGCGGCCCTTGAACGGGGCCTTCAACGAGATCTCGACCTGCTCACCCAGGAAGCGCGCGAAATGCGCGGGCGTCTTCAGCGGGCGGTCCACGCCGGGCGAGGACACTTCCAGGCGGCTGTAGTCGGCGTCGACCGTCTCCAGGGCGTATTGCAGCTGCCGGGTGACCTTTTCGCAATCGTCCACGGTGACCAGGTCCCCGGGCAGGTCGTAGGCGCCATCGGGCAGGCGGTCGATGTAGACGCGCAGCAACCCGTGCGAACTGCGCTCGCAGTCCACAAGCTCGTAACCCAGACCGGTCACGGTGGTTTCAACGACATTCAGCCAGGTCATCCGATCCAGAGGCGTCCAAAAAGAGAGTCAAGCAAAAAAAAAGGGCTGGAGTGATCCGCCCATTCGGCCCGCACGCCGCACCGCACGCCGGATCAAACCCGGCCCGGCGCCACGCACAGGTGACACACACGAGACGAACCGCCTCCGAGGCGTCCCAACGCACCTGGGGCCAAGCAAGCTCTCAAAGCCACGCTCAACCAACTCAGACACGACAGGCACCACCAAAAGCAGCCAATCTCACATTTTACCCCGATGCGCGCGCCGCAGCAAGGCTTGTGCCCGAAATTCTGTGCAGGGGCCGTGTCCGTGCGAAAATCCGCCGCTGGTTAATGACCTCATCTGGAGACCCCATGGGATTTCTCGCCGGCAAACGCCTGTTGATCACGGGCCTGCTGTCCAACCGTTCCATCGCCTACGGCATCGCCAAAGCATGCCAGCGCGAAGGTGCCGAACTCGCCTTCAGCTACGTGGGCGAGCGCTTCAAGGACCGGATCACCGAGTTCGCCAAGGAATTCAATTCCGAACTGATCTTTGACTGCGACGTCAGCAGCGACGAGCAGATCGCCGCCATGTTCGCCGATCTGGCCAAGGCCTGGCCCACCTTCGACGGCTTCGTGCACTCCATCGGTTTCGCCCCGCGCGAGGCCATCGCCGGGGACTTCCTGGAAGGCCTGTCGCGCGAGGGCTTCCGCATCGCCCACGACATCTCGGCCTACAGCTTCCCGGCCATGGCCAAGGCGGCCCTGCCCTACCTGAACCCGCAGGCCGCGCTGCTGACGCTGTCCTACCTGGGCGCCGACCGCATCGTGCCGGCCTACAACACCATGGGCCTGGCCAAGGCCTCGCTGGAAGCCAGCGTGCGCTACACCGCCGCCAGCCTGGGCCCCAAGGGCATCCGCGTCAACGGCATCTCGGCCGGCCCGATCAAGACGCTGGCCGCCTCGGGCATCAAGGGCTTCGGCAAGATCCTCAGCGTGGTCGAGCAGAACGCGCCGCTGCGCCGCAACGTCACCATCGAGGACGTCGGCAATGTGGCCGCCTTCATGCTGTCCGACCTGGCCGCGGGCGTGACCTCCGAGATCACCTACGTGGACGGCGGCTTCAGCCACGTCATGGGTGGCGTGGGCGACATCGCCGAGTGATGGCGGACCGATCGACCGGACATCGGCGCCAACGGGGCTCGCCCCGAGGCTGACCCGATCGGTCTCCACCACCCAGGGCCTCCGGGCCCTTTTTTCATGCCCGCACGCCAGGCCCGCAGTACGCCCGCAACTCAGGCACGGGGCTGGTGGCGCTGCCGCCAGGCCGCGGGCGTCAGGCCGGTGTGCCGCTTGAACAGCCGCCCAAAGGCCACGCGGTCGGCGTAACCCACGGCCTCGGCCACCTCGGCCACCGGCAGGCGCGCCGCTTCCAGCAAGGCCTGGGCGCGGGCCAGGCGCAGGGCCTGCTGGTAGCGCAGCGGCGTGGTCCCGGTGGCGGCCAGGAAGCGGCGCTGCAAGGTGCGCGCGCTCACGTGGATGGCCTCGGCCAGGGCCTGCAGCGACAGGGGGGCGGCGATGTCGGCCTCCAGGCGGTCCTGCAGGCGGCGGATGTCCGCATCGGCATGGCGGCGCCAGCCTGGCGGCGGCATGTACAGCGTCTGCGGCCCCCGCTCCAGCGGCGTGACCAGCAGGCGGGCCAGGGCCCGCGCGGTGTCGCGGTCGGTCAGGGACTGCACGGCGCGCAGGCAGGCATCCACCCCGGCCAAGGAGCCCCCCGAACACAGCAGCGCCTCGTTCTGGACGAGGTTGCGCTCGGCATCCACCTGCACCTCGGGGTGGCGCCGCTGCAGATCCTCGGCCAGCGCCCAGTGGGTGGTGGCGGCCCGCCCGTCCAGGCGCCCCGTCGCCGCCAGCAGGTACACGCCGGAGCACAGCGTGGCCACCCGGATGGCGGCAGGCAGGGTCCGCAAAGCCTCGATGACCCGCGGGTGGCTGGCGACCGCGGCAGGCCCGGCCGTCCACAGCGAGGGGATCACCACCAGGTCGGCCTCCTGCAGGCGTTCGGGCCCGCCATCGACCGCCAGCACCCCGTCGGGATGCGCCAGCGGCCGCCCGTCCTCGCTGAGACGCAGCAACTCGAAGCGGTGCCCGCCCGGCAACTGGTTGGCCATGCGGAACACGTCCAGCACCAGGCCCAGGCTGCCCAGGCTGTGCTGGGGGCAGAGGATGACGGCCACGCGGTGCACCCACGGGGCGGCGGACGGGAGGGCATGCATCCGACCGATTTGACCACATCGGCCTCAAAGATGTCATTGACGACAATGGCGCGGGTGCGCTCGCTTGCGAACAATCACCAGCCCGGGCGTGTTCATGCGTTCATGTTCTGCGCCCTGCCCCGGCCCACCGATGTCCACCGCTGCCCACCATGAAGCGCCCCACGCCCCTGACGCTCTACACCTTCGCCATGTCGCACTACAGCGAGAAGATCCGCTGGACGCTGGACGCCAGCGGCATCCCCTACCGCGAGGTCTGCCTCAGCCCGGCTTTCCACATCGCCCCGGCCCTGCGCATGAGCGGGCGCGGCCAGACCACGCTGCCCATCGTGCGCTCGGACACGCAAGCCATCCAGGACAGCCCCCGCATCCTGCGCTGGCTGCAGCAGGAGCGCGGCCCCCTGCCCCTGATGCCTTGCGAGCACGAGGCCGCCTTGCGCGAGGTCGAACAGCGTTTCGACGCCATCGGCAAGGACGTGGCCCGTTACCTGTACGCGCACAGCTTCGGCGTGTCGGACGCGCACATCGTCAAGCTGTGGACCGACCATGCCCCGCCCTGGCAGGCCACGGCCATCCGCCTGGGCTACCCGGTGTTGCGCTGGGCCTTCCGCCGCAAGCTGGCGATCAACCCGGCGCGCGTGGCCCTGGCCGAGGACCGCATCCGCCTGGCGGTGGAGTGGCTGGACCGCGAAATCGCCGATGGCCGCCGCCACCTGGTGGGCGAGGCGCTCACCGTGGCCGACATCACCGCCGCGTCCCTGCTGGCCCCGCTGGCCTGCCCGCGCCAGCACCCGGTCTATGGCGATCCAGCCTACCAGGAGGGCATGCGCGGCGCCCTGGCCGCCTGGGCCGAGCGCCCGGCCATGGCCTGGGTGCGGCGGCTCTACGACCAGCACCGCGGCGACATGCAGGGCGGCGTGCTGCAGGCCCGGGCTTGAGGCGACCATCGGCGCACGCTGTGGGCACGGTGGACAGGGCCCCAGCCGTGAGGTGGGTCACATCCGCCACACACACCGGCCCCGCTGGCTTGCATCCCGACGGGGACTTGGCAGAATGGTCCGACAAGGAGAACCGTTTCCATGAACCGTCAGGAACTGAGCGCGCTGCTGGAGCGCCTGCACGCCGAGCTCTCGGCCGCCCCCCAGGTGGATGCCTCGCTCAAGCAAGCCTTGCAGGCCCTTGATCAGGACATCCACCGGCTGCTGGCAGAAGGCAGCGAGGCCTCAACGGCGACCGCCGCCCCAGCCACGGGCGAACAAGCAGACATCAACGAGTTGGCCCGGACGCTGGAAGCGCGGCTGGAGACCGAGCACCCCTACCTGGTGGGCACCTTGCGCGAGCTGATGGACCGCCTGGGCAAGATGGGCATCTGACGCGCTCAGGCCCAGGGCTCGGTCACCAGGCTGGCGGCGATCAGGCCTTGCGTGTAGGCGTGCGCCGGCGCGCCCAGCACCTGCGCTGCGGGCCCGTGCTCGACGATCTCGCCGGACTTCATCACGATGACCTCGTGCGCCATCGCCGCGACGACCTCCACATCGTGCGTGATGAGCAGGAAACTCAAGCCGCGCTCGCGCTGCAGGCGCTGCAACAAAGTCAGGATCTGCTTCTGGATGGTCACGTCCAGCGCGCTGGTCGGCTCGTCGAGCACCAGCACCTGCGGCTCCAGCACCAGGGCGCGCGCCAGGGCCAGGCGCTGGCGCTGCCCGCCCGAGAACGCGTGCGGGTAGCGTTGCAGCAGCCCCGGAAACTGCGCCTCGCTCAGGCCCACCTCGTCGAGCACGGCGCGCACACGCGCCTGGCGCTGTGCCGACGTCAGCTCGGGCTGGTGGATCTCCAGCCCCTCCGCGACGATTTCTTCGACCGTCATGCGCGGTGACAGCGAGGAGAACGGGTCCTGGAAGACGACCTGCACGGCGCGGCGCAAAGGCCGGTCGGCCGCGGCCTGGAAGCGCCAACGCCCGCCGGCCACCGACAGCTCGCCCTCGCACGCCTGCAGCCCCAGGGTGGCCAGCGCCAGGGTCGATTTGCCCGAGCCGGATTCGCCGATCACCCCGAGCGTGCGGCCCGCAGGCACGTCGAAGGACACATCCTTGACCGCATCGAACCGCCCCGCGCGGAACCAGCCCGCCAGGCCCGGTCGCGGCACCGGGTAGCGCACGCGCAAGCCCCGCGCGGAGATCACCGGCGGCGCCTGGGTCTCGGGCAAGGGCTGCGGGTCACGGCGCGGGCGGCTGTCCAGCAGCTTGCGCGTGTAAGCGTGCTGCGGCTTGGCAAAGACCTCGGCCACCGGCCCGGTTTCGACGATGACACCGTGCTCCATCACCGCCACGCGGTCGGCGAAACGGCGCACCAGGTGCAGGTCGTGGGTGATCATCAGCACGGCCATGCCATGGCTGCGCTGCAAGTCACCCAGCAGGCCCAGCACCTGGCCGCGCAAGCTCACGTCCAGGGCCGTGGTGGGCTCATCGGCCAGGAGGACCTTGGGCTGGCAGGCCAGGGCCATGGCGATCATGGCGCGCTGGCGTTGTCCGCCGGAGAGCTGGTGCGGGTAGCTGCGCGCGCGCCGCTCGGGCTCTGGGATGCCGGTGGTGGCCAGCAGGGCCACAGCGCGCTCCCAGGCCTGGGCGCGCGGCACCGCCTGGTGCAGCTCGATGACCTCGGCGATCTGGTCACCGATGGGAAACAGCGGGTTGAGTGCCGTCATCGGCTCCTGGAAGATGACGGCGATGTCGCGGCCACGCACGCCGCGCAACTCGCGCTCGGGCAGCGTCAGCAGGTCCCGCGGGCCAGCCTCCTGCCCCCCCTGCGCGTCCGGCACGTGGAAGAGGGCCTGCCCGCTGACGCGCGCATCGCCCACCAGGCGCAACAGGCTCATGGCGGTGATGGATTTGCCCGAGCCGGACTCGCCCACCAGGGCCAGCTTCTCGCCCGCCGCCAGGCTGAGGTTGACGCCATGGACCACCTCGCGGTCCCCAAAGGCGATGCGCAGGTCTCGGACGTCCAGCAAAGGCTGGGAGGCACTCATCGGACATCCTCCTTGCGCGGGTCCAGCGCATCACGCAGGGCATCGCCCATGAAGGTCAGCAGCAGCAGCGAGAACACCAGCACCGCGAAGGTCGACAGCGAAATCCACCACGCGTCGAGGTTGTTCTTGCCCTGGAACAGCATCTCGCCGAGGCTGGGGGTGTCCAGCGGCACGCCCAGGCCCAGGAAGTCCAGCGAGGTCAAGGCCAGGATGGCCGCGCTCATGCGGAAAGGCAGGAAGGTCACCACCGGCGTCATGCTGTTGGGCAGGATGTGGCGGCGGATGATCTGCCAGTTGCTCAGGCCCATGGCCCGCGCCGCGCGCACGTGGTCGAGCTGGCGGTTGCGCAGGAACTCGGCGCGCACGTAGTCGGACAGGCCGATCCAGCCAAACAGGCTCAGCAGCAGGAGCAGCAGCCAGATGCTGGGCGTGAACACCGCGGAGAAGATGATCAGCAGGTAGAGCTCCGGCATGGAGTTCCAGATCTCGATGAAACGCTGGAACAGCAGGTCGGTGCGCCCGCCGTAGAAACCTTGCACCGCGCCGGTCAGCACGCCGATCACCACCCCGATCACCGTGAGCGCCAGCCCGAACAGCACCGACACGCGGAAGCCGTAGAGCAGGCGCGCCAGCACGTCACGCCCGCGGTCGTCGGTGCCCAGCCAGTTGTCGGCCGAGGGGGCCGCCGGGTTGGGCGACCTGGCGAAGTAGTTGATGGTGCGGTGGTGAGCGCGGTTGAGCGGGTAGAGGGCGAAGTTGCCGGGCCGCTCGAACTGGCGCTGGATGAAGGGGTCGAGGTAGTCGGTGGGCGAGTCGAAATCGCCACCGAAGACGGTCTCGGGCACGTTCTCGACGATGGGCACATACCAGCGGCCCTCGTAGCGCGCGATCAGCGGCTTGTCGTTGGAGACCAGCTCGGCGCACAGGCTCAGCAGCACCACCACCGAGAACACGATCAGGCTCCAGTAGCCCAGCCGGTGCTGGCGGAAGCGCTGCCAGGCGCGGCGGGATGGCGACGGCGACACGGACATCATGGGGCTCAGCTCAGGCATGTGTCGGCTCATCCATCCAGCTTGACGCGCGGATCCACCCAGACATAGCACAGGTCACTGACCAGCTTGGTCACCAGGCCGATGAGGGTGAAGAGGTAGAGCGTGCCCAGCACCACGGGGTAGTCGCGGCGCATGACGGATTCGTAGCTCAAGAGGCCCAGGCCATCGAGCGAGAACAGCGTCTCGATGAGCAACGAGCCTGTGAAGAAGGCCCCGATGAAGGCCGAAGGGAAGCCCGTCACCAGCGGGATGAGGGCATTGCGCATGACGTGCTTCCACAGCACCTTGCGCTCGTCCAGGCCCTTGGCCCGGGCGGTCAGCACGTACTGCTTGCGGATCTCGTCGAGGAAGGCGTTCTTGGTCAGCATGGTGACCACGGCGAAGCTGCCCAGCACGCTGGCCGTCACGGGCAAGGTGATGTGCCAGAGGTAGTCGGTGACCTTGGCTGCCCAGCTCAGTTCATCCCAGTTCGGCGACGTCAGGCCGCGCAGGGGGAACCACTGCAGGAAGCTGCCACCGCCGAACAGCACCAGCAAGGCCACGCCCAGCACGAAGCCGGGAATGGCGTAGCCCACCAGCACCACGAGGCTGGTGACCGCATCGAAACGGGAGCCCGCCCGCACGGCCTTGGCAATGCCCAGGGGCACGGAGACCAGGTAGCTCAGCACGAAGGTCCACAGCCCCAGGCTGATCGACACCGGCAACTTCTCCTGGATGAGCGCCCACACCGACTTGTGGTGCACGAAGCTCTCGCCCAGGTCGAAGCGTGCGTAGGACGTCAGCATCGACCAGAAGCGCTCCGGCGCAGGCTTGTCGAAGCCGTAGAGCTTCTTGAGCTCCTCGACCTGCGCCGGGTCCACGCCCTGGCGGCCACGGTAGCTGGCATCCGGGCCGGCCCGCTCGCCACCGCTGGTGCGGTTGCTGAGCTGCGACATCACCTGCTCCACCGGCCCCCCGGGCACGAACTGGATGACCGCGAAGGTCAGCAGCAGCACGCCCAGCAGGGTCGGCACCATCAACAGCACGCGCTTGAGGATGTACACCCACATGTCAGCGACTCCACCAGCAGCTCAGGGCCCATTGCTCGGGCCGGTAGAAACTCGGCGTCTCGGGCAGCACGAAGCGCCCCCCGCGGTAAGCGATGCGGAATGTGCCCGAGTACCAATGCGGCACGGCGTAGTAGCTGTGTCGCAGCACGCGGTCCAGCGCCCGCACGGCCGTGGCCAGCTCGGGCCGGGTCTTGGCCGCAGAGACCTTCTCGATGAGCGCGTCCACCGCCGGGTCGCTCACGCCATTGAGGTTGTCGGCGCCCTCGACGTTGGCAAGCGACGAGTGGTAGAACTGGCGCAACTCGGAGCCCGGCACCATGCGGCCGGGCAGGGCCAGGCTCATCATCTCGAACTCGTAGCGCTTGACGCGCTTTTCGTACACGGCGTAATCGACCACGCGGTAGTTGGCCGCGATGCCCAGCTTCTCCAGGTTGCGCAACAGCGGCGTCACCACGCGACCCATGCTGGGCGAGTTGTCCAGGAACTCGATGGTCAGGCGCTCGCCCTGGGCGTTGCGCAGCTGGCCATCTTTCAAGGTCCAGCCGGCCTGGGCCAGCAGGTCACGGGCCAGGCGCAGGTTGTCGCGCAGCGAGCCGGGCGGCGTGGTCGTGGGCGGCACGGGCACCGGCTGCGTCAGCACCTCGGGTGCCAGCTTGTCGCGCAACGGCGTCAGCAGGGCCAGCTCGGCCGCATCGGGCAGGCCCTTGGCCTCGTACTCCGAGTTGGTGAAGTAGCTGCCCACGCGCTTGTAGATGCCATAGAAGAGCTGGCGGTTCATCCACTCGAAGTCCAGGGCCAGGCCGATGGCGCGGCGCACGCGGGCATCCTTGAACTTGTCCAGGCGGGTGTTGAAGATGAAGCCCTGGAAGTTGGCCGAGTTGCGGTGCGGCAGCGTGGCCTTGATGAGCTCGCCCGAATCGAACTTGCGGCCCCGGTACTGGCGCACCCAGTCCTTGGAGATGTAGGACTCGATGAAATCGAACTCGCCGGCCTTGAAGCCCTCGAAGGCGGTGACGTTGTCCGAGTACATGCGGTAGGTGATGCGGTCGAAGTTGAACTGGCCGCGGCGCACGTTCAGGTCGGCCGCCCAGTAGCCCTTGTCGCGCTCGTAGGTGATGTCTCGCCCGAAGGTGACCTTGCCGATGCGGTAGGGCCCGGAGGCGACGGGGTACTCCGAGACGATCTGGTCGAAGGGTTTGGCACGGCCACCGACCACACCCCATTTGCGGCTGAACACCGGCAACTTGCCCACCAGCAGCGGCAACTCGGCATCAGGCTGGCGGAACTCGAAGCGGATGCTGCGCTCGCCCAGCACCACCACCCTGCTCACGGCCGAGAAGAAGGCCGGGTACTGGGGCGCGGCCTGCTTGCTCACCAGCATGTCGTAGGAATGCTTGACGTCGGCGGCCAGCACGGGGTCGCCATTGTGGAAGCGCGCCCTGGGGTGGAGACGGAAGGTCACGGACAGGCCGTCCGGCGCCACGCTCACGTCTTCTGCAAGCAGGCCATAGGCGGTCGCCGGCTCATCGAAGTTGCCCACCAGCAAGGTGTCGAAGACCAGGGTTTCCAGCCCCGGCGGCGGCGTGCCCTTGAGCGTGAACGGGTTGTACTTGTCGAAGCTGCTGGCCTGGGTGGGCGCCACCAGCGAGAAGTTGCCGCCCTTGGGCGCCTTCGGGTTGACGTAGTCGAAGTGGTCGAAGCCCGCCGGGTACCTGATGTCGCCGAACTGGGCATAGGCATGGGCGGCCCACGCGGGGCTGGCACACATGGCGGTCAAAGCGGTCGCCAGCAGGGCCGATGTGGCAGCCGACCACACCGCCATGCCACCAGCGGCCAGCACCCTGCCCCAGTCGGCCCATCTCCTCCAACTCACCCCGAGGCGCATGCCCAATCCTTGCTCCGTGATCCCACGTGTTGTTGCAACCGCGTGCTGCAGGTTACCAGAGCATGAACGCATCGCGCCCCTGCACCGACAGCGTGACCTTGCGCCCGATGGGCAGGCACACCTTGGTGGGCACGTGGCCGAAAGGCAGGCCCGTGAGGATGGGCGTGGGGCACAGGCCGCGCAGGTGGGCAATGGCAGTTTTGAGCGTGTAGCCACGGTCCAGGGGCGACTTGCGGTACTCGGTGAAAGCGCCCAGCACCACGGCCTTCTGCTGCGCCAGCACGCCGGCCTGGTGCAGTTGCAGCAGCGCGCGCTCGATGCGGTAGGGGTGCTCGTTGACGTCTTCCAGGAAGAGGATGCCGTTGCGCACCTTGGGCCAATGCGGCGTGCCCAGCAGGGCCTGCACCACGGCCAGGTTGCCCCCCCACAGGCGGCCCGACACCTCCACACCGTCGAAGCCCTGCTCGGTGCGGAAGCCCACAGCCTCCAGTTCACCGGTGACGGCCTCGACAAAGCAATCCTGGGTCACATCGTCACCGCCCTCGGGGGCGTCGGCACGGCCGAAATCGTCGCAGGCCATGGGGCCAGCCCAGAAGCCCGCGCTCACCCCTTCGCCTGGCTGCGCGGGACCGGCCGCGCCATGGGCCAGGGCCGCCAGTTGCAGCGCGGTGACATCGCTGTAGCCCACCCAGGCGGTGCCGCGTTCGACACTGCGGGCCAGCAAGGCCCAATCGACCTGGTCGAGCAGGCGCGTGAGGCCGTAGCCGCCGCGCGTGGCCAGGGCCACCCGGGGTGCGGCTTCGGCAACACGGTGGAGGGCGGCCAGGCGGGTGGCATCGTCGCCGGCAAAACGCTGGTGCCGGGTCAGGGCCGAGGCGTCCACCTCGGGGGCAAAGCCCAGCGCCTTGAGACGGCGGGCGGCCTTGCGCACGGGCGCAGCGGCAGGCACGATGCCCGCGGGGCTGTAGATGATGAGGGAGGGAGCGGCGTCGGTCATCCCGCCATTGTGACCGAGGCGCGGGGTGGGCTCAGCGCGGCAAGAGGCGCAGACGCGATGGCAGACGCGAGCGCATGCGGGCACGCCACAGCGCCACGCATTCGCTCAGCCCCGTGAGCAGGGCCAGGCTGAGGGCGGCGAACCTGAAAGCCGCATGACCGGCGCGAATCCGTGGCATCTGTGGGCCTTGAGGGTGTGCAAAGTTGTCACACTAGGCGCAAGGCATGACAGATCCGTGACGGATGCCCACCCCCATCTGTCGCCAGCCTGACATCCTGTGACGCTACCTTGTCGACAACCTGCCCCTGTGGACGCCAACGTGACCGAACGCGCATCCCTGCCTGAACTGGACGAGCTGCACCGGCTGATCGAGATGGGCGGCGAACACCTGCGCGTGCGCACCCTGGGCAAGGTGGCCGCTGGCAAGCACCACTTCGACCTGCTGTCCATCGCGATGGGCAACCCCTCGCCCGATGCGCCGGCCATCGGCTACTTCGGCGGTGTGCACGGGCTGGAGCGCATCGGCTCGGAGGTCGTCATCGCCTACCTGGGCAGCCTGGTGCAGCGCCTCAAGTGGGACAGCGTGCTGCACCACCAGCTCGCCAGCGTGCGCATGGTCTTCATGCCGGCGGTCAACCCGGGCGGCATGTGGCTGGGCACCCGCGCCAACCCGCACGGCGTCGACCTGATGCGCAACGCGCCGCTGTGCGCCGAAGAACACGTGCCCTTCCTGCTGGGCGGCCAGCGCCTGAGCCCTGCCCTGCCCTGGTACCGCGGCCAGGAGGGCCAACCCATGCAGGACGAGGCACAGGCCCTGTACGAGGTCGTCCACAAAGAGCTGTTCAGCAGCAGCTTCAGCGTGGCCATCGACTGCCACTCCGGCTTCGGCGTCAAGGACCGCGTCTGGTTCCCCTTCGCCTACACGGCACAGCCCCTGCACCACCTGGCCGAGATCCACGCCCTGCACCGCGTCTTCAGCCAGACGCACGCGCACCACAACTACGTCTTCGAGCCGCAAAGCCTGCAGTACCTCACCCATGGCGACCTGTGGGACCACCTCTACCTGCAGTGCCGTGAGCGCCACCCGCAGCACACCTTCCTGCCCTGGACGCTGGAGATGGGCTCCTGGATCTGGGTGAAGAAGAACCCGCGCCAGCTCTTCACCCGCCACGGCATCTTCAACCCGCTGATCGCGCACCGCCAGCAGCGCGTGCTGCGCCGGCACATGGCCCTGCTGGACTTCATGGGCCGCGCAGCCGCCAGCCACCTGCGCTGGGTGCCCGAGCCCGCCGAGCGCGCCCTGCACGAACGCCAGGCCCGTGCGCGCTGGTACCCCGAGCTGCCGCGCCCGCCCCGCGCCTCCGTGCCTGCATGAGCCCGCCGCGGCCTGCCACCTGGGTGCTGCTGCGCGGCCTGACCCGCGAGCAAGGCCATTGGGGTGACTTCCCCGCCCTGCTGCAAGCCGCCCTGCCCCCTGGCAGCCAGGTGATCACGCCCGACCTGCCAGGCAACGGCCGCCTGTGGCAGTCACGCAGCCCGGCCACGGTGGCCGGCATGGTCGAGGCCCTGCGCCAGCAGTTGCGCGGGCTGGATGTGCCCGGCCCCTGCCATGTGGTGGCGATGTCGCTGGGTGCCATGGTCACGGTGGAATGGATGCACCGCCACCCGCAGGACGTGCTGGACGCGGTGCTCATCAACACCAGCCTGAAGCCGCACAGCCCGTTCTGGCGGCGGCTGCAGCCCTGCCACTACCCGACCATCCTGCGCCTGCTGCTGACAGGCGCACCTGCCGCGGCCTGGGAGCGCGCCATCCTGCAGATGACGACCCGCCACCCTGGCGGCAGCGCCTCCTTCGACGTGGCCGCGCTGCTGCACCACTGGATGGCGCTGCGTGCCGCCCACCCCGTGGCCACCGCCAACGGCCTGCGGCAGCTGTGGGCCGCCGCGCGCTACCAGGCACCGCGAGGCTTGCCCCCCGCGCCGGTGCTGCTGCTCAATGGCGAAGGCGACCGGCTGGTGCACCCCAGCTGTTCACAGGTGCTGGCCGCCAGCTGGGGCGCCCCGCTGATCAGGCATCCCACGGCGGGGCATGATCTGCCACTGGATGCGGGGCCTTGGGTGGTGCAGCAGATCCGGCACTGGCAGGCGTCGCGGCCGCAGGGACAGCCGCCGACTTGACCGCCGGCTGGAGCGTGCCCGCCGAGGCCATCGTCAGCGACTCGCCGCCCAGCGCCTCCAGCAAGTCCGGGATCATCTGGACCAGCTCGCCGGTGGAGATGGCCACGTCGGCCTCGAAGGCCTCGGCCTTGTCGGTCTTGCTGCCCGCCGACTTCGAGGCCTCGCCCTCGAACACCACGTCCTGGAAGGCCAGCTTCTTGAGCTGCAAGGCTTCGGTCAGCACGAAGGACAGCCGGTCACGCCAGGTCATGGCCACGCGCGTGGGCACCTTGCCGGCCTGGATGTGCTGCTTGACCTCGTCGGTGTCCAGCGGGTGGCGGGCATAGCGCACCACCGACTTCATCTCGTCGGGTGACTTCAGCTCGCACTCGCGGTCGATGCTGAACTGGTAAGGCGGCTCGCCCGTGCCCAGCCAGTGCGACATGGCCACGGCCGGCGACATCTCGGTCTGGATCAGGCTCAGCGAGAGGCCATCCAGCGCCTTGACCAGCAAGGTGACGACCTCGTCGGCACGGGCCTGGCTGCCGCAATCGAGCACCAGCAGGCGCGCCTTGGGCGAGATCCACACCCAGGTGCTGCCCTGCTTGGTGAAGGCCATGGGCAGCAGCTCCAGCAGGGCCTGCTCCTTGAGCTCCTTCGTCTGCTTCTTGCCCGGCTTGCGGCCGGTCTGCTGCTCGATCTGTTCGGCGATTTCCTCGGTGCGGCGCTTGACCACCGAGCCGGGCACCACGCGCTGCTCGCTCATGAGCTTGAGCACCCACTGGCCGCCCACCACCTCGACCATCGCGGCGTGCTTCTCGCCACGCGGTTCGATCCAGCCCGCGGACTTCTGCTGCGTCGCCCCGCAAGGCACGAAGCGGGCCTTGGCCAGCTCGGCCTCCAGTTGCGGCGCGGATGCGGACCAGCCCTCGCCGATGCGGTAGACGATGAGATTCTTGAACATGATCTGATCCAGACAAAAGAAAACGCCCCTGACGAATCAGGGGCGCTCTTGTTTTGGCGGAGACGGAGGGATTCGAACCCTCGATACGCTTTTGGCGTATGCTCCCTTAGCAGGGGAGTACCTTCGACCACTCGGCCACGTCTCCAACAACAGCGCGGATTCTAGCCCAGAAAACCTGAGCTCATCGGCGTGTTGAACAAAACACACGCCGTGCCGGCACGGCGAATCCAAACGCTCAGGCGATCAAGCCTTGGCTTCGTCCAGGCCGAAGGCCTTGTGCAGCGCGCGCACGGCCAGTTCCATGTACTTCTCGTCGATGACGACGGAGGTCTTGATTTCGCTGGTCGTGATCATCTGGATGTTGATGCCCTCGTCGGACAGCGTCTTGAACATCGTCGAGGCGATGCCCACATGGCTGCGCATGCCGATGCCGACGATGGAGACCTTGCAGATCTTGGGGTCGCCGACGATGTCGCGGGCACCCAGCTTGGCCTGCACGTCCTTTTGCAGCAGCTCCAGCGTCCTGGCGTAGTCGCCGCGCGGCACGGTGAAGGAGAAGTCGGTCTTGCCATCGTGCGAGACGTTCTGGATGATGACGTCCACGTCGATGTTGGCCTCGGCCACCATGCCCAGGATCTGGTAGGCGATGCCGGGGGTGTCGGGCACGCCGACCACGGTGATCTTGGCTTCGTCGCGGCTGAACGCGATGCCGGAAACAACGGCTTGTTCCATGTTCTCGTCTTCCTCAAAACTGATGAGCGTGCCCGACCTGGCTTCTTCTTCCAGGTCGATGTCCCAGGGGGTGAAGCTGGACAGCACACGGGTGGGCACGCGGTACTTGCCGGCGAACTCCACCGAGCGGATCTGCAGCACCTTGGAGCCCAGCGAAGCCATCTCCAGCATCTCTTCGAAGCTGATGGACTTCATGCGGCGGGCCTCAGGCACCACGCGGGGGTCGGTCGTGTAGATGCCGTCCACGTCGGTGTAGATCAGGCACTCGTCGGCCTTCATGGCAGCGGCCACGGCCACGGCCGAGGTGTCGGAGCCGCCACGGCCCAGGGTGGTGATGTGGCCTTGGGGGTCCACACCCTGGAAGCCGGTGATGACCACGACCTTGCCAGCGGCCAGGTCGGCGCGCACGCGGGCATCGTCGATGCTTTCGATGCGGGCCTTGCTGAACGACGAATCCGTCTTGACCGGCACCTGCCAGCCCGCGTAGCTGACGGAGTCCACGCCTTCGGCCTGCAGGGCGATGGCCAGCAGGCCCACCGAGACCTGCTCTCCGGTGGAGGCGATCATGTCCAGTTCGCGCGGGTTCGGGCGATCGGAGAGTTCCTTGGCCAGGCCGAGCAGGCGGTTGGTTTCGCCGCTCATGGCCGAGGGGACGACCACGAGCTGATGACCCGCCCGCACCCACTTGGCCACACGCTTGGCGACGTTGCGGATGCGCTCGGTCGAGCCCATCGACGTGCCGCCGTATTTGTGAACGATCAGTGCCATGTCAGATGTTGTTGGAAGCCACCGCGCGCAACGGGTGTCAGCAGGCGTCTTCTGGACCCCCCCGCCCCTCGCCTCCGGATGGCCGAAGGACTGCGCGCGATCAAACCCCGCATTTTAGCGTGCCTGTCACACGGCCGTCGAGAGACGCTGCCAGGACAAGGCCCACTGCGGCTGTCCTTCGGGCGCCCAGGCCCGCGCGTCCACCCCCAGCCCGGGCACGAACAACAGCTGCGCGCCGTCCCACAACAGGGGCGCGTTGCGCTCCCAGGCCGGCACACCCAGGGACTGGAACTGCTTCTTCAGCGCCCTGGGCGGGCGCAGCAGGCCGGACTGGAACTGCTCACCGCCAGCGCGCCAGGCCAGCGACGCGGCCGCCAGGCGCCCGGGCGCCACGCCTGCGCGCGTGCAAGCTTCGACCCGCAGCACACCGCCCCACGCCGGCAATGGCCAGTCGCCAGGCCCGGTGATGGCCAGGCGTGCTGACCGCAGGCCCCTGCCCTCGCCAGCATCGCCCGCCGGACTTCGGGGGGGCGGCTCGCACACACCCAGCCCGGACGCCCAGCGCAAGCGCCCCCGGTAGAAACTCAGGCCCAGTTCAGGCCACACCCCGGCGCCGGGACCCTGGCCGGCTTCTGCCGCTGCCTGCCGGTGCGGCAACTCGTCGGCCAGGCGCATCACCCAACTGGAGGGCAAGGTCCGCCCGCTGGCCCGCGCATACCAGTGCCGCAAGGCCTCCCGCCGCCGCGCGGGCGACCAGGCCGCCCAGCGTGGCACGTCCAGCGCCGCCTGGTCGTCAGCCAAAGCCAAGTCGTCCAGGGCCTGGGCCTGCCAGTCGCGCAGGGGCTCCAGGGCGTCGGCCAATCGCTCGGCCGAGGTCGCCAGCGCCGCTTCAGCCCGCGGAAACGCCGCCAGCAAAGCCGGCCACACCAGCAGGCGCAGCCGGTTGCGGGCAAAGCGCGGATCGCCGTTGCTCTCGTCGTCAACGTGGCTCAGGCCATGCTGGGCCACGTAGGCTTCGATGGCTTCGCGCGGGTGGTCCAGCCAGGGTCGCACCCAGCGCACACCGCCACGCCAATCGTCGCGCGGCATCGCCGCCAGGCCCGCCACACCGCCGCCGCGCAGGGCCTGCAGCAACAGGGTTTCGGCCTGGTCGCGCCGGTGGTGGGCGAGCAGCAGCAGGTCGGCCTCCGCCTCGCCAGCCATGTCCTGCAAGGCCGCGTGACGCAGGGTCCGCGCCTCGGCTTCCAGGCTCAGGCCGGCGCCTCGCGGCACCACCACGCGCCGCCACAGCAGGCGCACGGGCAGGCCTTGCGCCGCCCATGCGTCACAGGTGGCCTGGGCATGGTCCAGCCAGGCATCGGCGTGAACGCTCAGGCCGTGGTGCACGTGCAAGGCCGCGACGTCCAGCCCCGCCTCGCGGGCCGCACAGGCGACGGCATGCAGCAAGGCGGTGGAATCCCGTCCGCCGCTGTAGGCCACGGCCACGCAGGGCATGGGCACCCGCCGGGGTCAGGACACGCGAGCCGCTCAGTGCTCGGTCGTGTCGTTGAAGCGGCCCATGGCCTGCAGGCGCTCGTAGCGCTGCTGCAGCAGGTCCCGGACCTTGAGGTCGCTGACCTGACGGAAGGCATCGGTCAGGGCACGCTTGAGGTTGGCCGCGGCCTGCTTGTGGTCGCGGTGGGCGCCACCCACGGGCTCGGACACGATCTTGTCGATCAGGCCCAGGGCCTTGAGGCGGTGGGCCGTGATGCCCAGGGCCTCGGCGGCATCCGAGGCCTTGTCCGAAGTCTTCCACAGGATGGACGCACAGCCTTCCGGCGAGATCACCGAGTACACCGAGTACTGCATCATCAGCACCTGGTCGGCCACGCTGATGGCCAGGGCGCCGCCCGAACCACCTTCACCGATGATGGTGGTGATGATGGGCACCTCCAGGCGGGCCATCTCGAAGATGTTCTTGCCGATGGCCTCGGACTGGTTGCGCTCCTCGGCACCGATGCCGGGATAGGCGCCAGGGGTGTCCACGAAGGTGAAGACCGGCAGACCGAACTTCTCGGCGGTTTCCATCAGGCGCAGGGCCTTGCGGTAACCCTCGGGGCGGGACATGCCGAAGTTGCGTGCGGCGCGCTCCTTGGTGTCGCGGCCCTTCTGGTGACCCAACACCATGCAGGGCTGGCCATTGAAGCGCGCCAGGCCTCCGACGATGGACAGGTCGTCGGCGAAATGGCGGTCGCCGTGCATTTCCTGGAAATCGGTGAACAGCTCGTTGACGTAGTCCAGCGTGTAGGGGCGCTGCGGGTGGCGTGCGATCTGCGTGACCTGCCACGGCGACAGCGTGGCGTAGATGTCCTTGGTGAGCTGCTGGCTCTTCTTGCTCAGGCGGTCGATCTCTTCGGAGATGTCCACCGCCGATTCGCTTTGCACATAACGCAGTTCTTCGATCTTGGATTCGAGCTCCGCGATGGGCTGTTCGAATTCGAGGAAGTGTCGTTTGCTCATGGCTTGTTTCCTTTGTGTCAGCGTGGCCGCCGGGCGCTCCAGGCTTGTGACCCGCACCCGGCCATCAACTCAATAGGCCACGGGAAGGGGGTCGAGGCTGCGCCACAGGTACCAGGTGCCCACCGTGCGGTAGGGCGACCAGGCTTCGGCCACGTCGCGCGCCTCGGCACGCGAGACGGGCTCGCCACTGAAGTAGCTCAGGCTGATGCCTTTGATGAGTCCGAGGTCATCGAGCGGCAGCACATTGGGCCGCATCAGGTGAAAGATGAGGAACATCTCGGCCGTCCAGCGACCGATGCCGCGGATGTCCACCAGTTCCTCGATGATGGCCTCGTCGTCCATGCCGTGCCACTGTGCCACATGGACACGTTCTTCGGCAAAGTGACGGGCCAGGTCCAGCAGGTACTCGACCTTGCGCGTCGACAGCCCGGCCTGGCGCAGCTCGTCCGGCGCACGGGCCAGCAGTTGCGCCGCACCCAAGGGGCCGCGGTCGGCGCCATCGGCCGTCGGCAGGCCCATCACGCCCAGCAGCCGCTCCCAGACCGACTGCGCGGCCTTCACGGAAATCTGCTGACCGACGATGGAGCGCGCCAGCGTGGTGAAGGCGTCGCCACGGCTTTCCAGGCGGGCCGAGCCGTGGTCGGCGATCAGCTTGCGCATGACGCGGTCGCGCTTGCTCAGGTGCTTGCAGGCATCGTCCCAGTAGCCGGGCGTGACCAGCCCTGCCGCGGTCGTGGTCGACGCCGCGGGCTTGGGTGCTGCTGACTTGGAGCCGCCCATCAGGCCTTCACCCAGCTCGTGCCCTGCGGGCCGTCCTTGAGCACCACGCCCTGCGCGGCCAGCGCGTCGCGGATGCGGTCGGACTCGGCGAAATTGCGCGCCTTCTTGGCTTCGGTGCGCGCAGCGATCAGGGCCTCGATGGCCGCGGCATCCAGGCCGCCGGCCGAGGCCGCGCCGCCTTGCAGGTAGGCCTTGGGCGCCTGCTGCAGGATGCCGATGACACCGCCCAAGGCCTTGAGCAGGCGGGCCGTTTCCAGCGAACCGCTGCGGTTGAGCTCGGCCGCCAGGTCGAACAGCACGGCCAGCGCCAGGGGCGTGTTCAGGTCCTCGTCCATCGCGGCCTTGAAGCGCGCGGCCTGGGGCTGGGCCCAGTCGATGTCAGCCAGCGAAACCTCGCCCACGGCAGCCTGGTCCACGCTGTCGAGCGCCGTGTACAGGCGGCGCAAACCATTGCGGGCGTCGTCCAGGCCGGCATCGCTGTGATTGAAGGGGCTGCGGTACTGGGTGCGCAGCATGAAAAAGCGCATCGTTTCACCGTCGTGGTGCTTGAGCACATCGCGGATGGTGAAGAAGTTGCCCAGCGACTTCGACATCTTCTCGTTGTCGACGTTCACGAAGCCGTTGTGCAGCCAGTAGTTGACGAAGCGCTTGCCGCTGGCGCCTTCGCTTTGCGCGATCTCGTTTTCGTGGTGGGGGAACTGCAGGTCCAGCCCACCGCCGTGGATGTCGAACTGCTCACCCAGCAGCGCACAGCTCATGGCCGAGCACTCGATGTGCCAGCCCGGGCGACCCGCACCGTAGGGCGATTCGTACTTGGCATCGGCCGGCTCTTCCGGTTTGGCGGCCTTCCACAGCACGAAGTCCAGCGGGTCCTGCTTGCCGTCGTCCACGGCCACGCGCTCGCCGGCACGCAGCTGGTCCAGGCTCTTGCCCGACAGCTTGCCGTAGCCCTCGAACTTGCGCACGGCGTAGTTCACATCGCCATTGGCGACGCGGTAGGCCAGGCCCTTGCCTTCCAGCTTGCCGATGAGGTCGAGCATCTGGCCCACGTACTCGGTGGCGCGCGGCTCGTGCGTGGGCGGCTCGATGCCCAGCGCAGCGATGTCCTGGTGCATGGCCAGCGTCATCTCGTCGGTCAGCTGGCGGATGGGGATGCCGCGCTCCACCGCACGGCGGATGATCTTGTCGTCGATGTCGGTGATGTTGCGCACGTAGGTGACGGCGTAACCACTGGCCTTGAGCCAGCGCTGCACGACGTCGAAGGCCATCATCATGCGGGCGTGGCCGACGTGGCACAGGTCATAAATGGTCATGCCGCACACGTACATGCGCACCTGACCCGGCGTCATCGAAACGAAAGGCTCGACCTGGCGTGACAGGCTGTTGAAGAGGCGCAGACTCATGGGCACACGACAGGGGAACGGGGGAAGCAGGAGAGGAATCAGGGAATAGAAGCAGACAGGCCGTGGCGGCGCGCCATCACGCTCGGATCCTCTGGCCGATGCAGGGGGAATGCACAGGGCAAGCCCAGACATCGCTCAGATACAATCTGTCGAGTATACCGGCCACCCCGGCATCAGGGTGAGCAGGCAGCCTGCGGGGGCCGTCGGACTGCTATCCTCCACCGCCGAGCCCACGCCCGCATCACAACCCTCCGACACGACCTCCATGCAGACTGCTGTGCCCCACTTCGGACTCCGCCTGACGTCCCTTGCCGTCCAATGCCTTGCCGTCGCCGCGCTGTCGCTCAGCGCCTTGAGCGCACGGGCCGACGAAGTGGGTGATGTGCAGAAGCTGCTGGCCGCCGGCAAGAACGCCGAAGCCCTGCAGAAGGCCGACCAGTTCCTGGGCAGCAAGCCCCGCGACCCGATGATGCGTTTCCTGCGCGGCATCAGCCTGTCGCAGGCCGGCCGCACGCCCGAAGCCATCACCGCCTTCACCAAGCTGACCGAGGACTACCCCGAACTGCCCGAGCCGTTCAACAACCTGGCCGTGCTCTACGCCCAGCAAGGCCAGTACGACAAGGCCCGCAACGCGCTGGAGATGGCCATCCGCACCAACCCCAGCTACGCCACCGCCTACGAAAACCTCGGTGACGTCTACGCCAAGCTCGCCAGCCAGGCCTACTCCAAGGCCCTGCAGATCGACACCCGCTCGGCTGTGGCGCCCAAGCTGGCCATGATCCGCGATCTCTTCCCCAAGGAGCGCAACAGCATCGTGGCAGCCGCGGCCTCGCCGAGCCCCGCGCCGACGCACACCGCCACCGCTCCTGCGCCCACACCGGCCCCCGCACCCACTCCCGCACCGCCCCCCGCACCCGCGGCTGCGCCCAAACCGGCTCCGGCCCCGGTGACCGCACCTGCACCCGCTCCCGCTGCGGCCCCCAAACCCGCCCCCGCCCCTGCCCCAACGGAAGCCAAGGCCGGCAAGGCCAGCGACAAGGCCGACAAGGCCGAGGCCGAAGACAGCGCCCGTGAACGTGACGTGGCCGCCGCCGTGCGCGCCTGGGCCGAGGCCTGGAGCCGCAAGGACATGGACGGCTACATCGGCGCCTATGCCAAGGACTTCAACGGCGGCAAGAGCCGCAAGGCCTGGGAGCAGGAGCGCCGCGACCGCATCATGGGCAAGCGCAACATCTCGGTGAAGGTGTCCGGCATCAAAGTCACCGTCAACGGCAACAAGGCCACGGCACAATTCCGTCAGGACTACCATGCCGACAGCCTCAACGTGAGCAGCGGCAAGCGCCTGGACCTGGTGCGCCATGGCAGCAACTGGGTCATCGTCAAGGAAAGCACCGGCTCCTGAACCTGACCCTGATGACCCGTTCGATGTCTGGCCGCCCGCTGCCCCAGGGTGGTGGCGGCACCCCCCTTCGGCCCCACGCCCTGCTCGCCCGACTGGCACAGGGACTGGCGCTGGCCTGGGCCCTGCTCCACGCGGACGCCTTCGCTGCCAAGGCCATCCACCCGCGTGCCGAACGTGTGGATCGCGCCGAGCGGGCCGCACCCGCGGCCAGCAAGTCCGCCGAACGCACCGATGCTGCAGCCCCGCTGCAGCGACAATCCCCGCCGGCCGAAGCCCGCCTGCTGGAGGTCTACCGCCTCATCGGCAAAGGCCAGTCGCGCCAGGCCCTGAACCAGGCGCAGGCCCTGGCACGCGACGTGCCCAACTTCCAGCTGGCCCAACTGGTCTACGGCGACCTGCTGCTGGCCCAGACCCGCGCCCTGCCAGCCATGGGCAACGCCCCCGGCGACCTGGCCGACAAGGCGCCCGCGCGCCTGGAACAGCTGCGAGAGGAAGCCGGCCGCCGTCTGGCTGCCCTGCGGGAGCGTCCGCCCGCCGGCACCTTGCCTGCCCAGTTCATCGAGGTGCCCCCCACCACGCGCCACGCCATCGCCGTCGACGCCAGCCGATCGCGCCTGTACCTCTTCGAGAACGGCCCCAACGGCTTGCAACTCGTGGCCGACCACTACGCCTCCATCGGCCGCCTGGGCTTCGAGAAAAGCACGGAAGGCGACCAGCGCACCCCGCTGGGCGTGTACTTCATCACCAGCCGGCTGGACGCCCGCCAGCTGACCGACTTCTACGGCGCCGGCGCCCTCCCCCTGAACTACCCCAACGAGTACGATCGTCGCCAAGGCCGCACCGGCAGCGGCATCTGGCTGCACGGCGTCCCCAGCGACAGCTACGCGCGCAGCCCCCACAGCACCGACGGCTGCGTGGCCCTGGCCAACCCGGAACTGCGCGACATCATCGAGCGCGTGCAACCGCGCAGCACCCCCGTGGTGATCGCGCGGAGCCTGCAGTGGGTGCCCCCGGCCCTCAAGGAGCCGGAGCGTCGCAGCCTGCACAACCTCATCGAAGGCTGGCGCGTGGCGCGGGCCAGCGGCGACCTCAACCGCCTGATGTCGTTCTACTCCCACCAGTTCGCCAACGGCAGCAAAGACCTGGCACAGTGGCGCCAGCTGGTCGAGAAAGACCTCACCCAAAGCCGCGGCCGCCCGGTCCAGCTCAAGGACATGTCCATCCTGGGCTGGCGCGACAAAAGCGACATCCTGGTCGTGACTTTTGGCGAAATCGCCGAGGGTCAACGCACCGGGGCCGTGAAACGTCAATACTGGGGCAAAGAAGGTGGCCTCTGGAAAATCTTCTACGAAGGAGTGATCGGATGATGATTCGCAAGCTGATGGTGGCCGCCGCCACCACCGTCGTGGCCCTGGGCGCCGCCGTCGCCCACGCGCAAAACGTGCGCCTGAGCACCAACCAGGGCGACATCGTGCTGCAGCTCGATGCCGCCAAGGCCCCCAAGACGGTCGACAACTTCCTGCAGTACGTCAAGGCCGGCCACTACAACGGCACGGTGTTCCACCGCGTCATCGACGGCTTCATGATCCAGGGCGGCGGCATGACCCCCGACATGAAGGAAAAGCCCACCCGCGCCCCCATCCCGCTGGAAAGCCGCAACGGCCTCACCAACGTGCGCGGCAGCGTCGCCATGGCCCGCACCAACGTGCCTGACTCCGCGACCTCGCAGTTCTTCGTCAATGTGAAGGACAATGCCTTCCTGGACGCCGCCCGCTCGCCGGACGGCAACGGCTACGCTGTCTTCGGCAAGGTCGTCGAAGGCATGGACGTCGTCGACAAGATCCGCAAGGTCCGAACCGGCTCCAAGGGCTTCCATCAGGACGTGCCCGTCGAGCCCGTCATCATCAAACAAGCCACCATCGAGAAGTGAACCATGACCAAGACCGTTGAACTGCAGACCACCGCTGGCGTCATCCGCCTGGAACTCGACGAAGCCAAGGCCCCGGTCACCGTGGCCAACTTCCTGAACTACGTGAAGGCCGGCCACTACAACGGCACGGTGTTCCACCGCGTCATCAAGGGCTTCATGGTCCAGGGCGGCGGCTTCGAGCCTGGCATGAAGCAAAAGCCCACCCAGGGCGAAATCCAGAACGAGGCCAACAACGGCCTGAAGAACGACAAGTACACCATCGCCATGGCCCGCACCAGCGCGCCGCACTCGGCATCGGCCCAGTTCTTCATCAATGCCACCCACAACGACTTCCTGAACTTCAAGGCGGAAACCGCCCAAGGCTGGGGCTATGCCGTGTTCGGCAAGGTGGTCGCTGGCACCGAAGTGGTCGACGCCATCGAAAAGGTCAAGACCGGCCGCAAGGGCTTCCACGATGACGTGCCGCTGGAAGACGTCGTCATCACCCAGGCCGTCGAGGTCTGATGCACGTGGCGGCCAGCGGGAGCCCCGGACCCACCGGGAAGCCCGCCTTCCCGGGCGCCCCCACCCTCACCGCGCCGCCCTCGTGGCGGTGCATTGATTTCATCTCCGACATCCACCTGCACGAGGGCCTGCCCCGCACCACGGCGGCGCTGGCCGATTACCTCTCGCAGACGCCCGCAGACGCCCTCTTCATCCTGGGCGACCTGTTCGAGGCCTGGGTCGGCGACGACATGAGGGCCGAGCCCCGCGAAGCCGAATGCCTGCGCATGCTGCGCGATGCCGCCCGGCACCGCCCCGTCTTCATCATGGTCGGCAACCGGGACTTCCTGCTGTCCAGCGACTTCCTGGCCGACTGCGGCGCCACCGCACTGCACGATCCGTCCGTGCTGGAGGCCTTCGGCCAGCGCGCCCTGCTGATGCATGGCGACGAGCTCTGCCTGGCCGACACCGACTACCTGCGCTTTCGGGCCCAGGTGCGCCAGCCCGCCTGGCAGCAGGCCTTCCTGGCCCAGCCGCTGGCCGCCCGGCTCGCCCAGGCCCGGCAGATGCGCGAAGCCAGCCAGGCCCACCAACAGACGCAGCACGCACGCCACGAAGGCACCCGCTACGCCGATGTCGACGAAGCCTGCGCCCGCGACTGGCTGCTTGCCGCACAGGCCGACGTGCTCATCCACGGCCACACCCACCAGCCGGCCACCGAGCCCTTCGCCGGCGCCGTCCGCCACGTCCTGAGCGACTGGCATCTGGACCAGAACCTCGAACACCCCCACGGCGCCCCGCGCGCCGAAGCCCTGCGCTGGCAGGCCTTGGGCTTCAGCCGCGTGAACCTGGCCTGACAAGGCACGGCCCAAGCGCACCCACCGCTTTGGCGGCACAAAAAAAGGGCCTGCACATGCAGACCCTTTTCATGCAGGCCGCCGCTCAGGCCATGGGGCCCAAGCTCGCGGCACATCCCTCGCCATTCACTCGGCCGTCGCCGCCTCCGGCTTGGCCTTGTCGGCCTTCTTGTTCGGCTGGATGTCCAGCTTGACCTCGGGCTCGCCCTTGTCGTTGTCGGCCACATCCACCGTCAGGCGACCGCCATCGACCAGGCTGCCGAACAGCAACTCGTCGGCCAGGGCCTTGCGGATCGTGTCCTGGATGAGGCGTTGCATCGGGCGTGCGCCCATGAGCGGATCGAAGCCACGCTTGGCCAAGTGGCGACGCAGCGCATCGGTGAAGGTGACCTCGACCTTCTTCTCGGCGAGCTGGCCTTCGAGCTGCAGCAGGAACTTGTCCACCACGCGCAGGATGACCTCCTCGTCCAGCGGCTTGAAGCCGACGATGGCGTCCAGGCGGTTGCGGAACTCGGGCGTGAACAGGCGCTTGATGTCGGCCATCTCGTCGCCCGCCTCGCGCTGCGTGGTGAAGCCGATGGTCGACTTCTGCAGCGTCTCGGCGCCCGCGTTCGTGGTCATGATGATCAGCACGTTGCGGAAGTCGGCCTTGCGGCCGTTGTTGTCCGTCAGCGTGCCGTGGTCCATGACCTGCAGCAGGATGTTGAAGACGTCCGGGTGGGCCTTCTCGATTTCGTCGAGCAGCAGCACGGCGTGCGGCTTCTTGCTCACCGCCTCGGTCAGCAGGCCGCCCTGGTCGAAACCCACGTAGCCCGGAGGCGCACCGATCAGGCGGCTCACCGCATGGCGCTCCATGTACTCGGACATGTCGAAGCGGATCAGCTCGATGCCCAGGATGTAGGCCAGCTGACGAGCCACCTCGGTCTTGCCGACGCCGGTGGGGCCGCTGAACAGGAAGGAGCCGATCGGCTTGTCCGGCTTGCCCAAACCAGAGCGCGCCATCTTGATGGCCGAGGCCAGCGCGTCGATGGCATTGTCCTGACCGAACACCACGCTCTTGAGGTCGCGGTCCAGGGTCTTGAGCTTGCCGCGGTCGTCGCTGGACACGCTGGTGGACGGCACCCGCGCGATCTTGGCAACGATCTCTTCCACCTCTGCACGTGTGATGGTCTTCTTCTGCTTGCTCTTGGGCAGGATCCGCTGCGCGGCACCGGCCTCGTCGATCACGTCGATGGCCTTGTCCGGCAGGTGGCGGTCGTTGATGAACTTGGCCGACAGCTCGGCAGCCGCCTGCAACGCGCCCAGCGCGTACTTCACGCTGTGGTGCTCTTCGAAGCGCGACTTCAGGCCCTTGAGGATCTCGATGGTCTGCTCGACCGACGGCTCGGCCACTTCGACCTTCTGGAAACGACGCGACAGCGCCGCATCCTTCTCGAAGATGCCACGGTACTCGGTGAAGGTGGTCGCACCGATGCACTTGAGCTGGCCCGAGCTCAGCGCGGGCTTGAGCAGGTTGGACGCGTCCAGCGTGCCGCCCGACGCCGCGCCGGCACCGATCAGGGTGTGGATCTCGTCGATGAACAGCACGGCACCCGGCTGCTCCTTGAGCTGCTTGATGACGGCCTTCAGGCGCTGCTCGAAGTCACCGCGGTACTTGGTGCCGGCCAGCAAGGCGCCCATGTCCAGCGCGAACACCTCCGCATCGGCCAGCACCTCGGGCACATCGTTTTGCGTGATGCGCCAGGCCAGGCCCTCGGCAATCGCCGTCTTGCCCACACCGGCTTCACCCACCAGCAGCGGGTTGTTCTTGCGTCGGCGGCACAGCACCTGGATGACGCGCTCGACCTCGGTGTCGCGGCCGATGAGCGGGTCGATCTTGCCCTCGCGTGCCATCTGGTTGAGGTTCTGGGTGTACTGCTCCAGTGGCGAGGCCTTGCCTTCGGACTCTTCCTTCTCCGGCTCGATCGGGTTCTGCTCGGACGATTGCTTGGCGGCCTCCGGCGGATCGGCCTTGCGGATGCCGTGGGCAATGAAGTTCACCACGTCCAGGCGCGTGACGCCCTGCTGGTGCAGGTAGTAGACCGCGTGCGAGTCCTTCTCGCCGAAGATGGCCACCAGCACATTGGCACCGGTGACTTCCTTCTTGCCGCTGCCCGAAGACTGGACATGCATGATGGCGCGCTGGATGACGCGCTGGAAGCCCAGCGTCGGCTGGGTGTCCACCTCGTCCGTGCCACCCACGGTCGGCGTGTTGTCACGCACGAACTGATCCAGGTTCTTGCGCAGCTCATCCAGATTGGCGGCGCAGGCCTTCAACACCTCGGAAGCAGAAGGGTTGTCGATCAAGGCCAGCAGCAGGTGTTCCACGGTGATGAACTCGTGGCGCTGCTGTCGGGCCTCGACGAAGGCCATGTGCAGACTCACTTCCAACTCTTGCGCAATCATGCGGTCTCCAGAATGCACTGCAGGGGATGCCCGGCTTGGCGGGCGGCGGCAAGAACGAGTTCGACCTTGGTGGCCGCGACGTCTTTGGTGTAGACCCCGCACACACCACGACCTTCGTGGTGGATTTTGAGCATGATTTGCGTGGCTGTGTCGATGTCGTGCCTGAAATGCTCCTGCAGGACGAAGACCACAAATTCCATCGGGGTGAAATCGTCATTGAGCATGACGACCTGGTAGAGCTTGGGCGGCTCCAGCGCCAGCTCCTCCTTCTCGGCCACGGTCGAGCCCTGCCCATCTTCGGCAGGCTCGCCCGGCTGGGCCGCGAGCAGGGGTTGCAAGGGTCTGGTCATGGAACGATTCTAAGAGAGGCGCCCGGCTCATGTCTGAGCATCTTGGGGTGTCCCGGTCATCTTCAAGGTCAGGAAATTCACGGTGGCAGCCTCACTTTTCAGGCGACTGCGCGGCATGAGCCAGAAGCGTGCCATCCAGCCCATCCTGCGGCCCGTCCTGCGACGCATCGGGCGCCTGCCCGCCCCCCCCGGCCATGCTCGGCGAGGGCTTTCGAGCCGCTCCCTTGAGCGCGCCTTGCGTGTCTTATTTGCGCGAAAGCCGGCACAAACCAGAAACACTTGCGCACAAATGCGCGCATCCCCACCCATCCAGCTGGCTTGACAGCCCAGATGACGGGGCAGAAAATGAGCATAAATTAACAGGAGGGACAGCATGGCCACCGGCACTGTCAAATGGTTCAACGATGCCAAAGGTTTTGGCTTCATCGAGCCCGATCAAGGCGGAGGCGATGTCTTCGCGCACTTCTCGGCCATCCAGATGGATGGCTTTCGCACGCTGAAGCAAGGCTCCAAGGTTCGCTACGACCTGGTGGCTGGCCCCAAAGGGATGCTGGCTCAGAACATCCAGCCGATGTCCTCGGAAGGTGCTGATGCCCACATCGAGCACGGCGCCGGCAACGACGATCCCCTCAGCGACCTGCACTTCCGCGACACCACCGGCTCCGGACACAGCCTGCCCCACTGACCACTGAACACTGACAGCCCCAGCGAGCCTGGGAGCCAGGACGCAGCAGCACGCCCTGGATCCACTCCCCGGATGCGCTCGTGAAAAAGCCCGCCTAGGCGGGCTTTTGCTTTGGATCTCCCGGCCGAAGACGACCGGCGTGCGGGGAGCCGGCCAGGCCGGCCCCGTCGAGATCACATGTGGTCGATCATCACCTGGCCGAAACCGGAGCACGACACCTGGGTGGCGCCATCCAGCAGACGGGCGAAGTCATAGGTGACCTTCTTGCTCAGGATGGCTTTCTCCATCGAGCTGATGATCAGGTCAGCCGCTTCGGTCCAGCCCATGTGGCGCAGCATCATTTCGGCCGACAGGATTTCGGAACCGGGGTTCACGTAGTCCTTGCCTGCGTACTTCGGCGCCGTGCCGTGGGTGGCTTCGAACATGGCCACGCTGTCCGACAGGTTGGCGCCGGGGGCGATGCCAATGCCACCGACCTGGGCGGCCAGCGCGTCGGAGATGTAGTCACCGTTGAGGTTCAGCGTGGCGATCACGCTGTACTCGGCCGGACGCAGCAGGATCTGCTGCAGGAAGGCGTCGGCGATGGCGTCCTTGACGATGATTTCCTTGCCCGTCTTCGGGTTCTTGAAACGGCACCACGGGCCACCATCGATCAACTCGGCGCCGAACTCCTTCTGAGCCAGGGCGTACGACCAGTCACGGAAGCCACCTTCGGTGAACTTCATGATGTTGCCCTTGTGCACGATGGTGACGCTGGGCTTGTCGTTGTCGATGGCGTACTGGATGGCCTTGCGCATCAGGCGCTCGGTGCCTTCCTTCGACACGGGCTTGATGCCGATGCCGGAGGTTTCGGGGAAGCGGATCTTCTTGACGCCGAACTCGGTCTGCAGGAAGTTGATCAGCTTCTTGGCCTTGTCGCTCTGGGCTTCGAATTCGATGCCGGCATAGATGTCTTCCGAGTTTTCGCGGAAGATCACCATGTCGATCTTTTCGGGCTCCTTCACGGGGGAAGGCACGCCCTTGAAGTAGGTCACCGGGCGCAGGCAGACGTACAGGTCGAGTTCCTGGCGCAGGGCGACGTTCAGCGAACGGATGCCGCCACCCACTGGGGTGGTCAGGGGGCCCTTGATGGAAACGACGTAGTCCTTGAGAACCTGCAGGGTTTCTTCGGGCAGCCAGACGTCGGGGCCGTACACGCGGGTCGACTTCTCGCCAGCGTAAATCTCCATCCAGTGGATCTTGCGCTGACCGCCGTACGACTTCTCAACCGCCGCGTCGACCACCTTGATCATCACGGGCGTGATGTCGAAACCGGTGCCATCGCCCTCGATGTACGGGATGATGGGATTGTTGGGAACGTTGAGGGAGAAGTCCGGGTTCACCGTGATCTTCTGCCCACCTTCGGGCACCTTGATGTGCTGATACATGAGTGTGGTCTCCGCGTTTGGCGTGTCCGTGAAAACATTGCCATGGATGTCGGCAACGTGACTTCATTCTACTTGAGCCCCTGAATCAGGGGCGCCATGGGGCTCAGGGATTGTCTGAGTCCGTGGTCATTTCGCCCCGATTCCACCGCGTGGATGGCGCATTCAGGCGCACCAGGCCTGCCACTGGGCCACCAACTGGTGCCAGACCGCCCACGCCCCCAGCAGGGCCATGCAGGCTCCGGCCAGGCGCACAGCCCAGCGGGGATCGAGCAGCGGCGATGCGGTGGGCGTGGCCAGCCCCCCCGGCGTGGCAGCCGGTGCAGCGCCTGATGCCGAGCCTGACGGCGCGGCAGGCCGGCCCAAGGCCGCTCCAGCCCCACCCTGCCGGCCATCCTGGGCGGCCTGCTGCATCCAGATCACCGGCACGGCGGCAGCGGGCTGCGAAGCCACCGGGGGCGCCGCGAGCTCCCAGGCATCGGCCGCGGGACGAGGGCGCGCGAACCGCGAGGTGCGCAACTGGCGCAGCAACCAGGGTGCGGCCCACACCCCCACCGAACTCGGCACCGCGAAGGCCAGCATCACCGCCGCGCCGCCCCAGGCGTGCGGCGCCAGCGCGGCCACCATCAGCGCGGCATAGAGCAGGCCACAAGGCAGCAAGGCCCAGGCCATGCCCCCCAGCAGCGGCCAGGCCTGGCGCCACACGCTGCGCCCGGGCGCGGGCAGGCGCTCCGACCAGGCGCCCAGATGCGCACGCCACCCGTCGTAGGCCGAGCGGCCCGCACCGTCAAGGGCCGCGGGCATGCGCCCCTGCAGCATCAGGTAGACACCCAGCATCACCACCGCCACCTGGGCCATGATCCACAGGGGCTTGAGCATGGCCACCTCGCGCCCCCAGCGGGACACGGCGCCGGCGCCGAGGGCCGCGATGGCGCCCAGGATGGCGTAGCCCAGCAGGCGCCCCAGCCACGTGGCCGAAGGCAAGCCGCGCGGAAAAGCCGCGGCACAGGCCACACCGCACATCGCGGCGCAATGGGCCATGCCGCCCAGGCCCATCAGGAAGGCGGTGAGCAGGAGTCCGGTCAGCATGGTGAGCCTGCGGGCATGGAACCCACCCAGGAGGCGAGCCCGATCCAGGTCGGATCAGATGATGCGGGAGAAGCGCTCGACGGCCTTGTCGGTCTGGAGATGGCGGTCAAAGACCATGGCGACCGCACGCACGAAATACCAGCCCAGCGAGGTGACACGGATGCCATCCGACTCCATCTGCACCAGCCCCGACTCCACGAGCGGCTCCAGCAGGCGCATTTCCGAGGCGAAGTATTGCCGGAAATCCACCAGGTAGGCGAGCTCGATGGATTCGAAGTCCACACGCCCCTGGCACATGATGGCCATGATCACCGCGCGACGCACCAGATCATCCCGCGTGAGCGTCAGGCCGCGAACCACGGGCAATTGGCCCCTGTGCAGGGCATCGTAGTACTCGTCCAGGGTCTTGGCGTTCTGGCTGTAATGGGCACCGACACGACCGATGGCCGACACGCCCAAGCCGATGATGTCGCAATCGGGGTGGGTGCTGTAGCCCTGGAAATTGCGGTGCAGGCGCCCCTGGCGCTTGGCCACGGCCAGGCTGTCGTGACGCAAGGCGAAGTGGTCCATGCCGATGTAGTCGTAGCCGGCCGCACCAAATGCCTCGATGGCCATGGCCAGCATCGCGACCTTGTCGTCGGCGCTCGGCAAGGCGCTGGCGTCGATGCGCCGCTGCGGCTTGAAGCGTTGCGGCAGGTGGGCGTAGGCGTACAGCGCGATGCGATCCGGCCTGAGTGCCGCCACCTGGGACAGCGTGGTGCGGAAGCTCTCCAGCGTCTGCTTGGGCAGGCCGTAGATCAGGTCCATGTTGAGCGACTCGAAGCCCTCGGCGCGCGCGGCTGCCACCAGGGCCGCCACCTGGTCGTGAGGCTGGATGCGGTGCACCGCCTGCTGGACCTGCGGGTCGAAGTCCTGCACGCCGAAGCTCAGGCGGTTGAAGCCCATGGCGGCCAGGCGCTGGAGGCGCACAGCGTCGATGGTGCGGGGGTCGATCTCGATGGCGTACTCGCCGCCCGGCACGAAGCGGAAGGCCGTCTGAAGGTGGGCCAGCACCCCCTCAAGCTGGTCGTCGCTCAGGAAGGTCGGCGTGCCGCCACCGAAGTGCAGTTGGGACACGGCCTGCCCGCGCCCGAGGTCGGCGGTGACCCGGTCGACTTCCAGGCGCAGCGCCTCCAGGTACTCCACCGCACGCTCGTGGTGCTTGGTGATGACCTTGTTGCAGGCGCAGTAATAACAGACCGACTCGCAGAAAGGCACATGGACGTACAGCGACAAGGCGCTGGCACTGCCGGTGAGTGCCCCCACGCCCTGACCCCGCTGCTGCAAGGCCTGCTGGTATTGCTCGGGCCCGAACGCCTCGACGAAGCGGTCGGCCGTCGGGTAGGACGTGTAGCGCGGCCCGCTGACGTCCAGCCGGGCAAGCACCTCCCGCGACACAGGCGGGGCCGCGGGTTGCGGGAATGCGGGCGCCAGGCCCAAGACGGGTTCACTCATTGGATGGACTGTGCCAAACTCATACCTGAGAGGGTTGATCTGGCTCAAGGGCGCGGGACTGAATCCAGCAACAATGACGCATCTGTTGAGGTTGCTCATGCTGAACCAATCTGCGCCCATGTCCGAAGTCACCGTCACCGAGCCGGCCACCCCTCCTTCTGCCTCGCTCGGCGAACGCCGTGCTTCCATGCCCAGCGCCATGAAACTCGATTCCTTCAAAGTCGCCTGCTCCAGCTGCAACCTGCGTGAACTCTGCTTGCCCGTGGGCCTGAGCCAGCCTCAGCTGGTGCACCTGGACTCGCTGGTGGGCGCACGCAAGTCGATCAAGCGTGGCGATGCCCTCTTCCACACGGGCGATCCCTTCAAGTCGGTCTACGCCGTGCGCACCGGCTTTTTCAAGACGCGCATTTCGTCCGAAGACGGCCGCGACCAGGTGACAGGCTTTCAGATGGCCGGCGAGTTGCTGGGCCTGGACGGCATCAGCACCGACCGCCATGCCTGCGACGCCATCGCGCTGGAGGATTCCCAGGTCTGCGTGATCCCCTACGGCCAGCTGGAAGACCTGTCGCGCGAGTTCTCCGACCTGCAGCACCAGTTCCACAAGATCATGAGCCGCGAGATCGTGCGCGACCACGGCGTGATGCTGCTGCTGGGCAGCATGCGGGCCGAAGAGCGGCTCGCCGCCTTCTTGCTCAACCTGACGCAGCGCCTGCATGCGCGCGGCTTCTCTGCCTCGGCGCTGGTGTTGCGCATGACGCGCGAGGAGATCGGCAGCTACCTCGGCCTGAAGCTGGAAACCGTCAGCCGCACCTTCTCCAAGTTCCAGGACGAAGGCCTGCTGGAGGTCAAGCAGCGCGACATCCGCATCACCGACGAGGCGGGCCTGCGGGCGCTGGTCAACAGCGTGCGCTGCTGAACAGACAGCCTGCGCCGGCCTGAACGGGAACCCTCGCCAGGAACACCTTTCAGAACCGCCCTTCGCGGGCGGCGACTCAGTGCTGAGGAGAGGTGCGGTGGTGCGCGAGTCCCGCATCGTGGCGGGCCTGCCGGCGGTGGCGGCGCGCCACCAGGCCCTGCGCAAGCGCATGCCGCGAGCCGTGGGCATCGTCGCGCATCATGAAGTGGCTGAGTGCGCCCGACAGGGCCAGCACGCCCCAGAACACGAGGAAAGCCAAGCTGTAGACGGCCTGGCTCGGCGGCACCCAGGCCCCGAAATGGAGTTGGGCCGGATCGAGGACTGAAAACACCACCATCTCCAGCACCCCCGCCATGAGGAAGGCGGGCCAGAGGATCTGTGCAACGTGCAGAGCGCGACGTGACATGCGGTTCTCCTTGCATCCACTGCGTGCACGCCAAGTGCACACATCCCGGATGTTCCGCCTGCACAAGGGCTTCTCAACGAGGACTTACCCCCAAATCAAGGGGTAGACCCGATCCGATCAGGCACCTTCTCGGCGCGTCAGCGCGTCACTTGTCGGCCGGGGCCTGGGCGTCGGCGTTGGCCGCGTGGTTGCGCACCTTCATCGCCGGCATGTCATTGACCGCCTTGACCTGGCCTTTGGAGGTGTCCAGCACCGGGTCGACGTGCTTGATGGCGATGCCGGCCGTCACGATGGAAGCCACCACCACGATGGCCGGGCCGCCAATGACCATCCAGACGATGGGCAAGCGCCACCATGGGGTGTTGACGGGTGCGGACTGGCCGCCTTGGGCGGGGACGGAAACTTCGGACATGAGGGAGTTCTTTCTGCAGTCGGTGCGTCGCGCCCCGGGGTCAGCGCGGCACCATGAAGGTGGTCTTTTCGCGGACGTCCACCTGGGGCTGGTCACCGCGGCGCAGTTGCTCGACGAACAGCGTCACGCCGTGAGCGCCGGAGCCCATGCGCGCAGCGACCTCGGGGGGCACGCGCACCGCCACGGGCAGCCAGCGGGCTTCGGCCGGGCCCAGTTCGATGTCTTGCCCACCATCGACCACGGCCTGGCTGAGTTGCTCGACGCCCAGCCGGTAACGCTGGCGTGACTCGCTGGCGTTCATGATCTGGATGCGGTAGACGTTCTCGACATAGCCATCGTCGACCACACGGGCCAAGGCACCACGGTCGCGCAGGATGTCGACCCGGAAGGGCGGACGGCTGTAGATGCTGGCGACGAAGGCCACCATCACGGCCACCAGGATGCCGGTGTAGAGCAGGACGCGCGGACGTGCCACGCGGGCCCACATCTCACTGCGTCCCCAGCCGTTTTCCATGCTGTTCTGGGTGGCGTAGCGGATGAGCCCGCGGGGTGAGCCCACCTTGTCCATGACGGAGTCGCACACGTCGATGCAGGCTGCGCAGCCGATGCACTCGTACTGGAGGCCTTTGCGGATGTCGATGCCGGTCGGGCACACCTGCACGCACAGGGTGCAGTCGATGCAGTCGCCCTGCCCCAGCGCCTGGGCGTCGGCCCCCCGCTTGCGCGAGCCGCGGGGCTCACCGCGCTTGGCGTCGTAGCTGATGATCAGGGTGTCGCGGTCGAACATGGCGCTCTGGAAGCGCGCATAGGGGCACATGTACTTGCAGACCTGCTCGCGCATGTAGCCGGCATTGCCGTAAGTGGCAAAGCCGTAGAAGCACACCCAGAAGATCTCCCACGGACCCATGCTCAGGGTCAGGACCTCGTCGGCCAGCACACGGATGGGGGTGAAGTAGCCCACGAAGGTGTAGCCGGTCCACAGTGCCACGGCGATCCAGGCGGCCTGCTTGGCCGTCTTGCGCCAGACCTTCTCGAAGGTCCAGGGGCCCTTGTCCAGCTTCATGCGGCGGGTGCGATCGCCTTCGATCTTGCGCTCGATCCACATGAACATCTCGGTGTACACCGACTGCGGGCAGGCGTAGCCGCACCACAGGCGACCAGCCACGGCCGTGAACAGGAACAGGCCGTAGGCCGAGATCACCAGCAGGGCCGTCAGGTAGATGAAGTCCTGCGGGTAGAGGACCAGGTTGAACATGTAGAAGCGCCGCGTCGTCAGGTCGAACAGCACGGCCTGGCGGTCATTCCACTGCAGCCAGGGGGTGAGGTAGAAGACGATCTGCGTCAGCCACACCAGCACCCAGCGCCACTTGGTGAACCAGCCCTGCACTTCGCGGGCGTAGATCTTCTCGCCCTTCTTGTAGAGCGAAACCACCTCTTCCCGCACGAGCGCGGACTGGATGGGGATGACCCGTTCTGGAGGGCTGGGGGGGGTGGACTCGCTCATGGTGTTTGGATGGACTTGCGGCAGGTGGACCGTATACCCCCTAGGGTATCACGCCCTCACCTGCCGCAGCCCGTGTTTCACTTTGGATTTTGACCGACATCAACCCGCCAAAGCAAGCGGATGCCGGATGGCACGCTTCGGTGCCAGGACCTCACTGAGCGGCCTTGCCCTCGGTCTGGGCCGTCTGGGTCGCGTGGGACAGGCCCCAGACATAGGAGGCCACCAGACGGATCTGGTCGTCCGACAGGCGGGCGTTCTGGGCGGGCATGACATTGAGCTTGCCCTTGTTGACCATGTTCACGATGGCCTCCTCGCCCCAGCCGTGCAGCCAGATCTTGTCGGTCAGGTTCGGCGCGCCGATGGCCTGGTTGCCCTTGCCGTCGGCACCGTGGCAGGCCGCGCAGACCTGCTTGAACTTGGCCTTGCCCAGTTCAGCCAGGATGGAGTTGTGGCCCGAACCCGACAGGCTCAGCACGTAGTTGGCCACCTGGCGGACTTCCTCGGGGCTGCCGACGGCCGCGGCCATGACGGGCATCTGGCCATTGCGACCGTGGGTGATGGTTTCCACGATCTTCTCGGGCGAACCACCGTGGATCCAGTCGTTGTCGGTCAGGTTGGGGAAGCCCTTGGCGCCCTTGGCGTCAGAGCCGTGGCAAGCCGCGCAGTTGTTCAGGAACAAGCGCTGACCGATGGCGTGGGCCTGGCCGTCGCGGGACAGGTCTTCGATCGAGGCGTTCTTGAACTTGGCGAAGATCTTGTCCTGCTCCAGCTTGGCCTTGGCCATCTCGGTTTCGAGCTGGCCCCTGGAGGTCCAGCCCAGCTTGCCGGGGTTGTCGCCCAGACCGGGGTAGAGGCTGAAATACGCCACGGCGAACACCAGGGTGATGATGAACAGCATCAGCCACCAGCGCGGCAGCGGGTTGTTCAACTCCCGCAGGTCGGCGTCCCAGACGTGACCGGTGGTCTTGTCCACATTGCCCTGGGCGTCATAGACGACCTTGTGCTTGGCTGCGCCGATCAGCACGAAGGCGCAGTACACCAGGCCAAACACCACGATCGCGATCACATACCACGACCAGCCATTGTTAATGAAGTCGCTCATGTCTGAGCCTCCAGTCAATCTTCGGAAAGAGGCAGGCGACCCGCCTCTTCAAACTGGGACTTGTTGCCGCGCTTGAACGCCCAGACAACGATGCCCACGAAAACGCACAGACACACCACGGTGAAGATGCTTCTCACGATGTTGATGTCCATGTGCGCTGCTCCTTATTTCACGGCGGTGCCAAGCACCTGCAGGTAGGCGATGACGGCCTCAAGTTCGGTCTTGTCCTTGACGTCGTCGGCCGAAGCCTGGATCTCCGCATCGGTGTAAGGCACGCCCACGGTGCGCAGGGCCTTCATGCGGGGCGCCAGACCAGCGGCGTCCACCTTGGCGGCTTCCAGCCAGGGGTAGGCAGGCATGTTCGACTCGGGCACCACGTCACGCGGGTTGTTCAGGTGAGCACGGTGCCATTCGTCGGAGTACTTGCCGCCCACGCGCTGCAGGTCGGGACCGGTGCGCTTGGAGCCCCACTGGAAGGGGTGGTCGTACACGAACTCGCCGGCCATGGAGTAGTGGCCGTAACGCAGGGTCTCGGCGCGGAAGGGACGGATCATCTGCGAGTGGCAGCCGTAGCAGCCCTCACGCACATAGACGTCACGACCGGCCAGTTGCAGCGCGGTGTAGGGCTTGAGGCCCGCCACCGGTTGGGTGGTGCTGTGCTGGAAGAACAGCGGCACGATTTCGACCAGCGCGCCGAAGGACACGACGATCAGCGTCAGCACGATCATCAGGAAGTTGCTGGTCTCGATCTTCTCGTGGGAGAAGAGCGCAGGCTTGTGGTTGTTGTCAGCCATGGTGTTGTTCTCCTTGTCGGGCTCAGGCGTGGACCGGCTGCGGGATCGGCGCAGCCACGGCACGACCGGACAGCGCGGTCATGACGGTGTTCCACAGCATCAGGATCATGCCGCCCAGGTAGAGCAGGCCACCCGCGACACGGATCACGTAGAAGGGATAGGTTGCCTTCACGCTCTCGACAAAGCTGTAGACCAGGGTGCCATCGGGGTTCACGGCACGCCACATCAGGCCCTGCATCACGCCGGCAATCCACATGGCGGCGATGTACAGCACGATGCCGATGGTGGCCGCCCAGAAGTGCAGGGAGATGGCTTGCACCGAGTACATCGTCTGACGACCGAACATGCGCGGGATCAGGTAGTAGAGCGAGCCCATGGAGATCAGGCCCACCCAACCCAGGGCGCCGGAGTGCACGTGGCCGACCGTCCAGTCGGTGTAGTGCGACAGCGAGTTCACGGTCTTGATGGACATCATCGGACCTTCGAAGGTGGACATGCCGTAGAAGGACAGGGCCACGATCAGGAACTTCAGGATGGCGTCGTCGCGCAGCTTGTACCAGGCACCCGACAGGGTCATGATGCCGTTGATCATGCCGCCCCAGGACGGTGCCAGCAGGATCAGCGAGAACACCATGCCCACCGATTGCGTCCAGTCAGGCAGCGCGGTGTAGTGCAGGTGGTGAGGACCCGCCCACATGTAGGTGAAGATCAGGGCCCAGAAGTGCACGATCGACAGGCGATACGAGTACACGGGCATGCCGGCCTGCTTGGGGATGTAGTAGTACATCATGCCCAGGAAGCCTGCGGTCAGGAAGAAGCCCACGGCATTGTGGCCGTACCACCATTGCACCATGGCGTCCTGAACACCTGCGTACGCCGAGTAGGACTTGGTCAGCGAAACAGGGATTTCAGCGCTGTTGACGATGTGCAGCAGGGCCACGGCGATGATGAAGGCGCCGTAGAACCAGTTGGCCACATAGATGTGCCGGATCTTGCGGGTGCCGACCGTGCCGAAGAACACGATGGCGTAGGAAACCCACACCACGGCGATCAGGATGTCGATGGGCCACTCCAGCTCGGCGTATTCCTTGCCGGTGGTGAAGCCCAGCGGCAGGGAGATGGCCGCCAGGAGGATGACCAGCTGCCAGCCCCAGAAGGTGAAGGAAGCCAGGGGGCCTGCGAACAGACGGGTCTGGCAGGTGCGTTGAACCACGTGGTAAGACGTGGCGAACAGTGCACAGCCGCCGAAGGCGAAGATCACCGCGTTGGTGTGCAAGGGACGGAGCCGACCGTAGGTCAGCCAGGGGATGCCGAAATTCAATTCGGGCCATGCCAGCTGCGATGCGATCAGGACACCGACGGTCATGCCGACGACGCCCCAAACGACCGCAGCAATGGCGAACTGCCTGACAACGGTGTCGTTGTAGGTGGCAGATTGTGAGGTTGCCATCTGTTGTTCTCCTATGTTACAGCCTGAATTGTGAGGGCAAACCATGAGTCATTTTTGATGCCGCTCAACGTTGTCCTGGGAATTCTGGTCCCCTGCTTGCAGGATGCGCAGCGCCTCCTGATCGATGTCCTCGAACTGCCCGCTGTGGATGGCCCAGCCCAGCACGGCCAGGATGGCCAGCACGAGCAGCACCGAAACAGGGATCAGGACGTAGAGGATTTCCATGATGTGGCACCGAGCCGAAGGGAGTTCAGCACGACCAGCAGCGAACTGAGGGCCATGCCCAAACCTGCCAGCCAAGGCGGCAACAAGCCCATCAGCGCAAGGGGAATGCAACTGAAATTGTAGACCGCGGCCCATGCGAGGTTTTGCCTCACGACAAGCATCGCACGTCGGCTGTGCAACACGGCCTCCGGCAAACCGCTCAGCCGGCCGTTGAGGACGATGAGGTCGGCCTGCGATTGCGCCAGTGCGGCGCCCTGGTCCAGCGCCACGGAGACATCGGCCTGGGCCAGCACGGGCGCATCGTTGATGCCATCCCCCACGACGGCCACGTGCAGCCCCTGTTGTTGCGCCGCCGCAATCACGGCCAGCTTGTCTTCCGGGCTGGACTGTGCACCGGCCACCTCGGTGCCCAGGTGGCGGGCCGCCTCGTGCACGCGCTCGGCGTGGTCTCCGGACAACAGTGCCGACGTGCAACCCAGCGCTCGCAACTGCTGCACGGCCGGCAGGGCCTCGGCGCGGAAGACCTCGTCCATGCGCAGGCCCAGCACGGTGTCAGGCAGGATCCGATCGTCCTGGCGCGCAGCCAGCCAGACGCGCGGCGCATCGGGATCGGTGGGCGCCGGCGCCTGATCCAGCACCCAGTCGCTGCGGCCCAGGCGCCAGCTGAGGCCCTGGGCGTCCAGCGCGACCACGCCTTTGCCGGCCAGTTCACGGACGTCCTGCCAGCGGCCGGGTGACACGGCCTGCCCCAGGTCGCGCGCGGCCTGCACGACCGAGCGCGACAGCGGGTGCTGGGAATGCGAGGCCAGCGAGACGGCCTGCTGCCACAGCGCGGCCACCGCGTCGGGCAAGGCCGCCCCGGGCGCCAGCCAGGCCCCCTGCCCCGCGCCGCCTTGGACCACCTTGCCTGGCACCAGCCCAGTGACCGAGAGCGCCCCTTCGGTGAGCGTGCCGGTCTTGTCGAAATAGACCTGGCGCACGGTGGCCAGGGCTTCCAGCGCGTCCAGGCGGCGCACCAGCACACCGCGCTTGGCCATGGCACCCGCCGCCGACAGCAGCGCCGAGGGTGCGGCCAGCGACAGCGCGCACGGACAGGTCACCACCAGCACGGACACGGCCACCCAGACCGACCGCGACGGGTCGATCCATTGCCAGGCGATGGCGCCGCCCGCCGCGAGCAGCAGCACGCCCCAAAGGAAGGGACCGGCGATGCGGTCGGCGGCACGCATCCAGCCGGGCTTTTCCGTCATGGCCTGGTGCACCAGGGAGACGATCTGCTGGTAGCGGGTGTCCGGGCCCAGGCGCTCCACCGACATCCACACCGGTGCGCCCAGGTTGAGGCTGCCAGCCACCACCGTCTGGCCGGGCGCGCGGGGCACGGCGCGGGACTCGCCCGTCAGCAGGGCCTCGTCCACCTCGGTCTGCCCCAGCAGGATCAGGCCATCGGCCGGGAAGGCCTGGCCCACGGCCACGCGCACGCGGTCGCCGTGGCGCAGGGAGGACAAGGGCACCGAGGCGACGGCCACCGAGCCCAGCAAAGCGTCGTCGACGTCATCGACAGCCCGCTCGACCGCCTCGGGCAGGCGCACGCACAGGGCTTCCAGCGACTGGGTGACGCGCTCGCGGGCCCGGCTCTCCAGCCAGCGTCCGGCCAGCAGGAAGGTGACGAACATGGTCAGCGAATCGAAATAGGCTTCGTGACCGAAGACGTCCTGGGCGCCGAAACTCACCCCGGTGCTGACGATGAAGGTGGCAGCGATGCCGATGGCCACGGGCGTGTCCATGGCGATGCGGCCCTGTCGCGCGGCCCGCCAGGCCCCCGTGAAGAAGGGCCCGCAGGAAAACAGCAGCACCGGCAGGCTGAGCACCCAGTTGGCCCAGTTCATCAGGTTCCAGATGTCCGCGGGGATCTCGCCCGGGCCCGCCACGTACTGCGGCACCGCGATCATCATCACCTGCATCATGCAGAACGCCGCCACCGCCAGGCGCCAGACCAGCACGCGGCGCTCGCGCAGGCGCTCGTGGCCGGCGCGGGCCGCGGCATCGGGCCAGGCACGGTAACCCACGCGCTGGACGGCAGACACCAGCGTCGACAGACGCACCTGCGCCGGATCGACCAAGATGCGGGCCCTTTGCGAGGCCGCCTGCACCTGCACCTCGCGCACGCCCGGCACCTTCAGCAAGGCGTCTTCGATGGCGATGGCGCAGGCCGCACAGTACATGCCCGACAGCCCCAGCCCGATGCGGCGCAGGCTGCTGCCCGGCGGGATCTCGACCACGCACTGGGCCAGCAGGTCGGGGTCGTCCAGGCCCGCGGCCTGGGCTGGCGACAACTCGGGCAAGGGCGGCAGCGGGGTCCCGGGCTCGGGCAAGGCACCGGGCACGGCGTCGGGCAAGGCGCCAGGCGCCGAGGCGGACTGGGCCACGGTAGGGGTGACGGGAGGCATGCGGCTCACTGCTAAAGTCGGCGCCAAAGGATCACTCGGACCGAGACACACCCATGGCAAACCCTGACATTGTCAGCCAAACCCGACGGGCCCGCGCCCTGCTCGCCGCCCTCGCGCTGTCGGCGCTGTGCCTGTCGGCACGGGCCGGGGATGCCGCCGACGGCCCGCAACGCCTGCAGACGCGCATCACGCTGGGCGCCGGCATGTACAACATGCAAGTCGAGGTCGCGCTGACACCGCAGGAGCACGCCATCGGGCTGATGCACCGCACCAGCATGGGCGCCAACGAGGGCATGCTTTTCGTCTTCGAGCGCGCCGGCGTGCAGTGCTTCTGGATGAAGAACACGCTCATCCCCCTGGCCGTGGCCTTCGTCGCCGACGACGGCACCGTGGTCAACCTGGACGAAATGAAGCCGCAGACACTGGCGTCGCACTGCTCCACGCAGCCGGTGCGCTACGTGCTGGAGATGAACACCGGCTGGTTCAAGAAGAAAGGCGTCCAGCCGGGGCACAAGCTCAGCGGCGCCCCCTTCGGCACGCCGCGCTGAGTTCCTGCCCCGAGCCGGGCGCCTTCAGCGCGTCCGGCTGGCGATGCGCTCGCGCAACTGCGGCAGCACCGTCAGCATGGCTTCTCGCCCGGCCATGATGGACAGGCGTCGGGCGCTGAATTCGGCGCTGCCCACCCCTTGCAACTTGGGGCGCACCACCACGTCGGCATCGACCAGCTCGTGCTGGCTGATGGCGTGGCCCATGATGTTGAAGGTCTGCAGCAGGATGTCGACGGCGCCCTTGGTCGGCTGGCCTTCGGGGATGGCCGAGATGTCGACGGCGATGACGACATCGGCCCCCATCTGGCGGGCAAAACGCACCGGCACCGGCGACACCGCCCCGCCATCGATGTACTCGTGTCCCTCGATCTTCACCGGCTCGAACACCGCGGGCACGGCGCTGGAGGCGCGCACCGCCGTGCCAGGGTCGCCGCGGCGGAACAGGATGGGCTGGCCGCTCTGGAGGTCGGCGGCGACGATGCCCAGGGGCAGGCGCATGGCCTCGATGGATTTGCCGCCCACCTGCTTGCGCACGAACTTCGCCAGCGCCTCGCCCTTGAGCAGCGCGCGCCCCGGGAAGACCCAGTCGGTGATGCTGGACTCGTCCAGGCCCATGGCCATGGTGCCCAGCTCGCTCGGCGACTTGCCCGCGGCGTAGAGCGTGGCCACGACGCTGCCGGCCGAGGTGCCGACGACCAGGTCGGGCTTGATGCCGTTTTCTTCCAGCACCTGCAGCACACCGATGTGGGCGAAGCCGCGCGCCGCACCGCCGCCCAGGGCCAGGCCGACGCGGGGAGGACGCGGCGCCGGCTTGGGCGCCACCACCACGCTGGGCGCCGGGGCCGTGCCGCCTGGCGGCGTGGTCGCGCGCTCGGGGCTGCCGCCCGGCATCAGCGAGCAGCCGGACACCCCGATCGCCAGGCCGAGTGCGAGCGTCCAGGCCGCCAACGGCCTCCTCTTATATTTCCAAAAGAAATAAACAACTTCCGAAAAAATTCTTTTCATTTATATATGAGTTTCTTACAGTTCAGCCTCTCGCCGTCTGCCGGTCACCATGGGGTGGCTGTTTGCATCACGCTGCTGGCCTGAAGCAGACGCGCGCACTGGACTGTAGGAAGCATGCTGATGGATTGGACTGCGATTGGCGCCGGGCTGGGCGTGGGCACCATTGTGGGCCTGACCGGCGTGGGTGGCGGCTCGCTGATGACCCCGTTGCTGATCTCCGTGTTCGGGCTGGACAAGGCCGTGGCCATCGGCACCGACCTGTGGTTCGCCGGCCTGACCAAGGTGTCGGGCTCGGTGGCCCACCACCGTGAAGGCCACGTGGACTACCACATCGTCAAAAAGCTGCTGCTGGGCAGCATCCCCGCCTCCATCCTGACGATGCTGTTCATGCACGTGGCCGGCATCCACAAAAGTGGCCAGAGCACCCTGGCCTTCGCGCTGGGCATCGCCCTGCTGCTGACGGCCATCACCGTGGCCTTCCGCCCCGTGTGGCACCGCGTCGGCATCTGGCTGGAGCGCTGGGTGACGCGCGAACGCCGCCCGGCGCTGACGGTGCTGTGCGGCGCCATCCTGGGCGTGCTGGTGTCGCTGAGCTCGATCGGCGCCGGCGCCCTGGGCGCGACCATGATCCTGCTGCTCTATCCCCGCCTGGACATGAAGCGCCTGGTGGGCAGCGACATCGCCCACGCCGTGCCCCTGACCATCGTGGCGGGCATCGGCCACGCCTCGCTGGGCAACGTCCGCTGGGACCTGCTGGCCACCCTGCTGATCGGCTCCATTCCCGGGATCTGGGTGGGGGCGAAGATGACCAAACACCTGCCTGAGACAATCACACGTTTTGCGCTGTGCGTGTGCCTGGTTCTGGCGGCCAAGAAAGTGCTGCTGACCGCCTGAAATCTGCGATTTCCTGAAACCTCCGCGGCTGCCCGACGGCCGCTGTAACAGCCCTGACCGACTGCCCTGACCGCGGGGACCGACGCCATGTACCTCTACACCGACTTCGACAAACAGTTCGTTCGCCAGCGCGCGGCACAGTTCCGCGACCAGCTGGAGCGCAACCTGGCCGGCAAGCTCGCCGACGACGACTTCCGCCCCCTGCGCCTGCAGAACGGCTGGTACGTGCAGCGCCATGCCCCGATGCTGCGCGTGGCCGTGCCCTATGGCGAGATGTCGTCGAAACAGATCCGCCAGCTGGCGCGCATCGCCCGCGAATTCGACCGCGGCTATGCCCACTTCACCACGCGCCAGAACGTCCAGTACAACTGGATCCCGCTGAGCCAGGCCGCCAACGTGATGGACCTGCTGGCCGAAGTCAACATGCACGGCATCCAGACCTCGGGCAACTGCATCCGCAACATCACGGCCGATGCCATGGTGGGCGTGGCCGAGGACGATGTCATCGACGCGCGCCCCTACTGCGAGGTGCTGCGCCAGTGGTCGACCCTGCACCCCGAGTTCGCCTTCCTGCCGCGCAAGTTCAAGATCGCCGTCAACGGCGCCAAGGAGGACCGCGCGGCCACGGCCTGGCACGACATCGGCCTGCACCTGCTGAAGAACGAGGCCGGCGAGGTGGGCTTCCGCGTGCTGGTGGGCGGCGGCATGGGCCGCACCCCGATCACGGCCACCGAGATCAACGCCTTCGTGCCCTGGCAGCAGATCCTGGTCTACATCGAGGCCATCGTGCGGGTCTACAACCGCTACGGCCGCCGCGACAACATGTACAAGGCGCGCATCAAGATCCTGGTGAAGGCCGAAGGCCAGAAGTTCTTCGACCAGGTCAACGCCGAGTTCCAGAACATCCTGGAGCGCGATGCCGATGGCGCCGCCCACCTCATCCCGCAGGCCGAGTTCGACCGCGTCAGCGCCGGCTTCGCTTATCCCCCGTCGGTGCAGGCCCACGTGGCCGCCGGCAACGGCCTGCCCGCCGATGCCTCGGACGCCGACAAGGCGCAGTTCGCCAAGTGGCTGCAGCGCAATGTCTCCGGCCACAAGGTGCAGGGCTACAAGTGCGTGCAGCTGTCCGTCAAGCGCGTGGGCCAGGCCCCGGGTGACGTGACCGACGTCCAGATGGACGCCATCGCCGACATCGCCGATCGCTTCAGCTGCGGCGAGTTGCGCGTGACCCACGACCAGAACGCCCTGCTGCCCTTCGTGCGCGAAGAGGAGCTGTTCGCCGTGTGGCAAGCGGCCAAGGCGGCCACCCTGGCGTCGGCCAACATCGGCCTGCTGAGCGACATGATCGCCTGCCCGGGCGGCGACTTCTGCGCCCTGGCCAATGCGCGCTCCATCCCCATCGCCAACGAGCTGATCGAGCGCTACCAGGACCTCGACGAGCTCTACGACATCGGCGAGATCGACCTGCACATCTCCGGCTGCATCAACTCCTGCGGCCACCACCACAGCGGCCACATCGGCATCCTGGGCGTGGACAAGGATGGCACCGAGTGGTATCAGGTCACCCTGGGCGGCTCGGACGGCTCCCACCACGCCCCCACCCCCGTGGCAGGCAAGGTGATCGGCCCGTCGTTCGCCGCGGACGAAGTCAGCGATGTGATCGAAGCCGTGATCGACACCTACCGCGCGCAACGCGCCGCGAACGAAAAGTTCATCGACACCGTGCAGCGCGTGGGCCTCGACCCGTTCAAGAGCGCGGCCAATGCCGTGCGCCGCACGACCGCCAAAGATTCGGCCAAGGCAGCATGACCATGAAATTCATCGACACCCCTCACGACCAGTGGCACACCGTCGGCGGCGAAGACGGCCCGATGTCGCACCCGCCCATCAAGTCCCACAGCCTGCTGACCCTGGGCCAGTGGCATGCCGTGCGCGAGCAGTGGCCTGCCAAGGGCAGCGAGGCCTACAAGCCGGTGGGCGTGATCCTGCCCAATGACGCCGACATCGAGGTGCTGGAGCAGGACATCGGCAAGCTCGACCTGGTGGTGCTGCAGTTCCCCAAGTGGACCGATGGCCGCGCCTACAGCCAGGCCCGCATCCTGCGCTCGCGCTACCGCTTCGGCGGCGAGGTGCGTGCCAGCGGCGACGTGCTGGTCGACATGATGCCCCTGCTGGCGCGCACCGGCTTCGACGCCGTGGTGCTGCGCGGTGACCAGGACCGCGCCACGGCCGAGCGCACGCTGGGCTTCTTTGCCGCGCGCGGCCACTACCAGGGCGACGTGCTGCAGCACCAACCCGTCTTCGGCCGCGCCGCCTGAGGAGAGCCGCCATGAGCGATGTTGCTTCCAACGAGGTGTCGTCCCTGTTCGGCGGCCCCGCGCCCGCGGGCTCGGCCATCACCCTCTACAACCAGCCCAGCGCCGATCACGCCGACAAGGTGCACGCCACGCTGGAGCTGCTCAAGGCCGCGGCCTTCGAGCACCCGGGCAAGGTCGTGCAGGCCACCAGCCTGGGCGTGGAAGACATGGTGCTGACGGACCTGATCGCCCGCCATCGGCTGCCGATCGCCATCGGCACGCTGGAGACCGGCATGCTGCATGCCGAGACGGCCTCGCTGATCGGCACCATCGAGACGCACTACGCCGACGCGGGCATCCACGTCGAGGTGCACAAGCCGGTGGCCGAAGCCGTGATCGCGTTCGTGCAGAAGAACGGCGAGAAGGCCATGTACGAGAGCATCGACCTGCGCAAGGCCTGCTGCGGCATCCGCAAGCTCGAACCCTTGAGCCGCATGCTGGCCGAACGCAGCGCCTGGATCACCGGACTGCGCCGCGAGCAATCGAACAACCGTGGCGACATGGCCGCGCGCGAATCGGACGACCAGGGCCGCGCCAAATTCAACCCCATGATCGACTGGACCTGGGGCGATGTCTGGCACTACGTGTCCGTCAACCACGTGCCCTACAACCCGCTGCACGACCAGTTCATGCCCAGCATCGGCTGCGCGCCCTGCACCCGCGCCATCGCCGTGGGCGAGGACTTCCGCGCCGGCCGCTGGTGGTGGGAAGACGAAAAGGCCAAGGAATGCGGCCTGCACGTCCACAAGTGAATTCAAGAGCGAGAACACAATGAGTGATGTGAACCAACTGCTGGCGGATGTGGATCACCGCCACCTGGATGCGCTGGAAGAAGAAGCGATCTTCATCCTGCGCGAAGTGGCCGCCACCTTCGAGCGTCCGGGCCTGCTGTTTTCCAGCGGCAAGGACTCCTGCGTGGTGCTGCAGCTGGCCGAAAAGGCCTTCAAGATGAAGAACCCGGCCACGGGCAAGCTCGAAGGCAAACTGCCCTTCCCGCTGGTGCACGTGGACACCGGCCACAACTTCCCCGAAGTGATCGAGTTCCGCGAAAAACGCGTGGCCGACATCGGCGAACGCCTGATCGTGGCGCACATGGAAGACTCCATCAAGCGCGGCACCGTGCGCCTGGCCCACCCGCTGGAGTCGCGCAACGGCCACCAGACCGTGACCCTGCTCGAAGCCATCGAAGACAACCGCTTCGACTGCCTGATCGGCGGTGCCCGCCGTGACGAAGAGAAGGCCCGCGCCAAGGAGCGCATCTTCAGCCACCGCGACAGCTTCGGCCAGTGGCAGCCCAAGGAGCAGCGTCCCGAGCTGTGGAGCCTGTTCAACACCCGCATCAAGCCGGGCGAGCACTTCCGCGCCTTCCCCATCTCGAACTGGACCGAGCTGGACGTGTGGCTCTACATCGCCCGCGAGAACATCCCGCTGCCCAACATCTACTACAAGCACCCCCGCCAGGTCATGCGCCGCAAGGGCCTGCTGGTGCCATTGACCGAAGTCACGCCGGCGCTGGAAGGCGAAACCATCGAGACGGTGGACGTGCGTTTCCGCACCGTGGGCGACATGACCTGCACCTGCCCGGTGGAGTCCGATGCCGCCAACCCGGCCGACATCGTCGCCGAGACCCTGCACGTGACCGTGAGCGAACGTGGCGCCACCCGCATGGACGACCGCACGTCCGAGGCCTCGATGGAGCGCCGCAAGAAGGAAGGCTATTTCTGATGAGCACCGTGACCCCGACCGTGAGCCACTGCGAAGCCAGCGACGAACTGGCCCACAAGGCCCTGCGCTTCCTGACCGCCGGCAGCGTCGATGACGGCAAGAGCACCCTGATCGGCCGCCTGCTGTTCGACAGCCGCGCCATCCTGGCCGACCAGCTGGATGCGCTGGAAAAGCGCGCCGCCGGTGCGCCCATCGACCTGTCCCTGCTGACCGATGGTCTGGAAGCCGAGCGCGAGCAAGGCATCACCATCGACGTGGCTTACCGCTACTTCGCCACCAAGACGCGCAAGTTCATCATCGCCGACGCCCCCGGCCACGAACAGTACACCCGCAACATGGTGACGGCTGCGGCCGGCTCTGACGCGGCCGTGGTGCTGGTCGACATCACCAAGATCGACTGGAAGACGCAGCCTGTGCCCCTGCTGGCCCAGACCCGTCGCCACAGCCTGCTGGCCCACCTGCTGCGCGTGCCCAACATCGTGTTCGCCGTCAACAAGCTGGACGCCATCGAGCAGGACACCGAACTCGCCTTCGCCAACGTCAAGGCCTCGCTGGAAGCCTTTGCCGAGCAGGCGGGCATCGTGAACCAGGGCGTGATCCCCGTGTCGGCCCTGCGCGGCGACAACGTGACCACGCCCAGCGCCAACTGGCCGTGGTACCAGGGCCCCACCCTGCTGCAGGTGCTGGAGCAACTGCCGGCCAGCGACGAGCGCCATGACGGCGCCCTGCTGCACCCCGTGCAGTACGTGACGCGCGACAGCGTCGGTGAAGGCGAAGCCACCGCCTCCGGCACCGGCCACCAGCACCGTTCGTTCTGGGGCCGCATCGCCCACGGTGCGGTCAAGGCTGGCGACGAAGTGCAGATCTTCCCCAGCGGCCAGACCGCCATCGTCGCCGAAGTGCGCCACGCGGCCCTGGTCGTGGACCAATGCGAAGCAGGCCAGTCGGCCGGCATCGTGCTGGACCGTCAGGTCGACATCTCGCGCGGCGACTGGATCCACACCCCTGGCTCCATCCAGCCCACCGACAGCTTCACCGCCACCCTGGCCTGGCTGGACACCGAACCCGCCGTGGTCGGCCGCAAGTACTGGGTGCGCCATGGCAACCGCTGGGTGCAGGCGCGCATCACCGCCATCGAGCACCGCCTGGACATCCACACCCTGGAGGACACCGAGGCGCAGCAGCTGGCCGTCAACGAGATCGGCCGCGTGCAGATCCAGACCCAGCAGCCGCTGCCGGTCGAGCCTTACGCCAGCAACCGCGTGGGCGGTGCGCTGATCGTGGTCGACCCGACCACCAACCGCACCTCCGGTGCCCTGTTGGTGAAGTGAGCGCCATGGCCGACGCTTCCGCCGCCGTGAACCCCTCTGCGGCCCGCATCGTCTTCATCGGCGCGGGCCCGGGCGAGGCCGACCTCATCACGGTGCGCGGCGCGCGGCTGCTGGCCCAGGCCAAGGTCGTGCTCTTCGACGCCCTGGCCGATCCCAGCCTGCGCGACATGGCGCCCTCGGCCGCCTGGGTGGACGTGGGCAAGCGCGGTTTTTCCGGCAAGGAAGGCAGCGATTTCAACGGCCAGACGCGCATCAACCACCTGCTGGTGACACATGCGCGCGAGGTCGGCGCAGCCCATGGCGCCGGCGCCATCGTGGCGCGGCTCAAGGGCGGCGACCCCAGCCTGTTCGGCCGGCTGGAAGAAGAACTGCACGCGCTGCGCGAGGCCGGCATCGACAGCGAAGTGGTGCCCGGCGTGACCTCGGCGCTGGCCGCCGCGGCGGCCACGCAACGCCCGCTGACCCGCCGTGGCAGCGGCCGCAGCGTGAGCTTCACCACCGCAATGACCCGCACCGGAGACCTGCAGTGCGGCATGGGCCCGGGACAGCGCGCAGACACCGAGGTGTTCTACATGGCCGGTCGCCAGCTTGCGCCCTTGAGCCGGGGCCTGCTGGACGCCGGCTGGCCTGCCGACACCGAAGTCAGCGTGGTCTCGCGTGCCGGCTGGCCCGACATGCGCCACACCGTGCACACCGTGGCCACCCTGGACGAAGCCAGCGCCATCCACGCCGGCCGCCCCACCCTGGTCATCGTCGGGGCCGGCGCCACCGACATTCCTGACCAACCTTTGACCCACATCGCCCTGTGCGGAGAAGGCTCGCCCTCCGGTGAAGCCTGAGCCCCCGGTAAAATCCCGCGCAAGCATCCCCCAACCTTGAATCACAGAAGAGACCCGTCATGACCCACGTCGTCACCGAAGCCTGCATCCGCTGCAAATACACGGACTGTGTGGACGTGTGCCCGGTGGACTGCTTCCGCGAAGGCCCGAACTTCCTGGTCATCGACCCCGACGAGTGCATCGACTGCGCCGTGTGCATCCCCGAGTGCCCGGTCAACGCCATCGTCCCCGAAGAGGACGTGCCCGGCAACCAGCAGCAGTACATCCAGATCAACGCCGACCTGGCCAAGAAGTGGCCCAGCATCACCAAGCGCAAAGAGCCGCTGCCCGATGCCGACGAGTGGAAGGACAAGACCGGCAAGCTGGACCAACTGGCCCGCTGAGCCCATGGTCCACACCGACGCCCTGGTCATCGGGGCGGGCCCGGTCGGCCTGTTCCAGGCCTTCCAGCTCGGCTTGCTGGGCCTGAGCGTCGAGGTGGTGGATGCCCTTGCGTTCGCGGGGGGCCAGTGCATGGCCCTCTACCCGGACAAGCCCATCTACGACGTGCCCGGTGTGCCCGTGTGCACCGGCCGTGAACTGACCCAATCGCTGCTGAAGCAGGCGGCGCCCTTCCTGGCGGCCCAGCCCGCGCTGCCCGGTGCAGCGCCACAGCATCAGCACCTTCACCTGGGCCAACTCGTGCAAGCGCTGGAGGCCTCCCCCGACGGGGCCTGGACGGTGCACACCGACAAGGGTCTCTCTTTCCACGCCCGCTCCGTGCTGATCGCGGCCGGGGCCGGCGCCTTCCTGCCCCGTGGGCTGGGCGTGGCGGAACTGGAAGGTGCGGCCAACGTCCACCACCACCTGCCGGAAGATGCCGACCAGGCGCCGCCCTGGGCGGGCCAGCACCTGGTGGTCGCCGGCGGCGGTGACGAGGCCTTGTCGGCCGTGCTGGCGATCACGCAGACGCCTGTGGCAGCGCACCGCCCCGCACGCCTGAGCCTGCTGCACCGCCGCGATGTGTTCCAGGCCGAACCGGCGCTGGAAGCCGCCGTGCGAGCGCTCATCGCGCAAGGCGAGGTGCAACTGGAGGTCGGGCTGCCGCAATCGGCCGAAAGCCGCACGGACAGCCAGGCCGCCTCCCCGACGGGCTCCGGCGGTCGCGAGGGTCGGCACATCGACGCCCTGCAACTGCTGGGCGCCGATGGCCAGACCCGCACGCTGACGCTGGACCACTTGCTGGTGCGCCTGGGCCTGAGCCCCCGGCTCGGCCCGCTGAGCACCTGGGGCATGGCGCTGGAGCGCAAGCAGGTGAGCGTGTCCACGGCCACCTTCGCCACCAGCCTGCCCCGCGTGCACGCGGTGGGCGACATCAACACCTACGTGGGCAAGAAACGCCTGCTGCTGTGCGGCTTCCATGAAGCCACCCTGGCCGCCCACGCGCTGGCCGTGGCGTTGCGTCCCGACGCGCCCTCGCACCTGCTCTACACCACCACCAGCCCCGTGCTCCACGAGCGCCTGGGCGTGGCCCCCGGCAAGGCCTGAGGCGCCGCCTGCCCGCCAGCGCCCCCCTGGGCGTACAATCGCTGCCTGCTAGGGGTGCGGACCCGACGCCATGTGCGCATGGTGCACGGTGTCCGCTGAGAGAGTCCCTTCGAACCTGACCGAGATCATCCTCGCGTAGGGAAGCCAGCCGACACGCACGAGGGCACGCACATGCCAAGCACATGCGCCCCCTCGTGCCGACCTGCCTTGCCACAGGCAGCCGACCAGAACGCGCGCTTCCTTGCGCGAGCCCCTCCCCGCTGCGGGAGTGCGCTCACTGCGATGGAGTTTTTGCATGCGCCGTTCTTTGCATCCTTCTGTGCCCCGTGCTGCCGCCCGCGGCGTCCTCGTGCCCACCGCCCTGGCTTGTGCCGCCGCCTCGGCCCTGGCGCCTGCCCGCGCGCAATCCACCCCTGCGCCCACGCCTGCGCCCGCCACCGCAACATCGTCCTCGGGCGAAGCCAGCCTGCCGACCCTGACCATCACCGCCCCGGCCGAACGCCAGGGCCGCGCCAGCATCAGCGGCCTGGGCGAGCTCCCTGCCTGGCAAAGCCCGGTGCAGGCCAGCACCTTCAGCCGTGAGGCCCTGCACAACGCCCAGGTCAGCCGCCTGGCCGACCTCACCAAGCTCGACGCCAGCACCACGGACTCGTACAACGCCGTGGGCTACTGGGACGCCCTGAGCATCCGCGGCTTCACCCTGAGCAACGCCTACAACTGGCGCCGCGAGGGCCTGCCCATCAACGCCGAAACCCGCATCGCGCTGGACAACAAGGCCGCCGTGGAACTGTTCAAGGGCACCAGCGGCATGCAGGCCGGCGTCAGCTCGCCGGGCGGGCTGGTCAACCTCCTGGTCAAGCGCCCGGAAGGCCGCGTGCGCTCGGCCCTGTTCAGCGTGCAGGACTCGGGGGCGGTGCTCGGTGCGATCGATCTGAGCGAGCGCTTCGGCCCGACGCAGTCGCCGCAAGCCTTTGGCCTGCGCATCAACGCCGCGGCCGAGCGCCTGAGCACGCACATCGACCAGACCCGCGGCCGCCGCCAGCTGCTGGCCGTGGCCGGCGACTGGGTGCTGTCCCCCAGCACCCAGCTGGAAGCCGAGTTCGAGCACAGCACGCACAGCCAGCCCAGCGTCCCTGGCTTCAGCCTGCTGGGCGACCGCCTGCCTTCGGCCCGCGACATCGACCCGGGCATCAACCTCAACCGCCAGCCCTGGACGCAGCCCGTGGTCTTCCGCGGTGACACCGCCACGCTGCGCTGGACCCAGGCCCTGAACGCCGACTGGCGCAGCACCGTGACCTACGGCGAGCAACGCCTGAAGACCGACGACCGCGCGGCCTTCCCCTACGGCTGCCGCAGCTCGGGCGCCTATGACCGCTACTGCGACGATGGCAGCTTCGTGCTCACCGACTACCGCTCCAACGGTGAGCGCCGCACCACCCAGTCGCTGCTGGCCCAGCTCGATGGGCGCCTGGACACCGCAGGCCTGCGCCATGAACTGGCGTTCAGCGTGCTGCGCAACCTGCACGCCACCCGCGTGGGCAACTACGCCTTCAACGACACGCTGGGCGACGGCAACATCAGCGGCCACTTCGCCCCGGTCTCCCCCGCGCCTGACCTGAGCTACGCCGCCTTGCAGCGCAAGGAGCAGACCACCGAGTTCAGCGCCCGCGACAGCCTCACGCTCACCGAAGCCACGCGCGCCTGGCTGGGCGTGCGCCACACCCGCCTGCAGCGCAGCCTCACCCCCACCGACGGCAGCACCGGCACCGGCCTGCACGACAGCGTCACGACGCCCTGGGTGGCGCTGGGCCACACCATCGCCCCGCAGACACAGGCCTATGTCAGCTGGGGCGAAGGCGTGGAGCTGGTTTCCGTGCCCTTCTTCTTCAGCTACGCCAACCAGGGCACGCCCCTGCCCATCGGCAAGAGCCGGCAGACCGAAGTCGGCGTCAAGGGCCAGGGGGTGTGGCAGGACTGGCATGTGCAGTGGGGCCTCAACGCCTTCCGCATCACCCGCCCGCAGGACACCGACCTCAACGGCGAGTACGTGATCGACGGCAGCGCCCGCCACCAAGGCCTGGAAGCCAGCTGGCAAGGCCGCCAAGGCGCCTGGGGCCTGTGGGGCAGCGCCATGCTGCTGGACGCCACGCGCCGCGGCAGCGCCCAGGCCGGCGTGAACGGGCAAAGCCCCATCAACGTGCCCGACAGCGTGCTGCGGGCCTCGCTCAGCCGCAGCTTCACGGCGCCGCTGCCCCTGGTGGCGCAACTGGACCTGGTCCACGAGGGCCGCCGCTGGGTGGACGCAGCCAACACCCTGCGCCTGCCGTCGTGGACGCGCACCGATGTGAGCCTGCGCCACACCCAGGCCGTGGGCGCCGCCCAGACCGTGACCTGGCGCGCCGGCGTGAGCAACCTGTTCGGCATCCGGGCCTGGCGCGAGGCCTCGACCAGCGGTGGCCACACCTACCTCTTCCCGCTGATGCCGCGCACCGTGACGCTCTCGGCCCAGCTGGATTTCTGAGTGCTTTGGCAGGTGTGGCCGGTGCGGCAGATGCTGTGTGCACCGCGGGCCATGTGGCCACGGCGTGACCCCGCGGGAGGCATGTTGCAGCGGCCCGACACGCTGTGGCGAAGCGCACAAAAATGCGCGCAACTTGATCCAGGCGCGCAAAAGATGCTATAGTTGAGGTCTTGGTTGATGACGACGCCGCAAGGCCTCAACAAAAACCAGAAACCGACATATTCCCCGATAGCTCAGTCGGTAGAGCGCCGGACTGTTAATCCGTAGGTCCCTGGTTCGAGCCCAGGTCGGGGAGCCAAATTCAGCAAAAGCCACCTTCGGGTGGCTTTTTGCTTTGCAGCCTTCGCTTCTCGCTGCGAATCAATCGACACGGCGCATGTTTCGCATCATTTCAATCAATTTGCATGATTGATGACCGGCTCGCACACTGTGATCCACGGGCAAACCCTGCCCCTTCTGACGAAAGGATCACACCATGCAAACCACCCGCACCGCCGCCCTGTCCCTGACCGCCTCGCTGCTGCTGGCCGCCGCCCTGCCCCAGGCCCACGCCGAAACCACCGCCACCGGCGTGTCTGGCTCGCAACTGAGCCGCGCCGAAGTCATCGCCGACCTGCGTCTGTGGCAGCGTGCCGGCGTCGACCGCTTCGTCGATGTCCAGGAATACGGCCTGCAGACCAGCGAGTACCAGAAGGCCTTCGCCGAGTACCAGCGCCTGCGCAACAGCCCGGCTTTCGCCGAGGAAGTGGCCCGCGTCAAGAGCGAGCAAGCCGGCCACGCCGGCCGCTGAGCCGCGCGACGTGAGGCCCCCCGGCTCAGGACAGCCGGTAGGTCTCCAGGTGGATGCTGGTTTCGGTGTGGCTGATGCCACGGATGAGCCGGACCCGCTCCATCACCTTGGAGAGTTCCGCGAGGTTTTCCGCGCGCAACTCGGCCAGCAAGTCCCAGCGGCCATTGGTGTCGCACAGACGGCCCACACCGGGTTCGCCCAGCAGGCTGGCGATGACGGTGCGGGCTTCGTTGCCTTCCACCGCGATGCTCATCCAGGCCGTGATCTCGTTGGGGCGCGCGTCCGGACGCAGGCGCACGGTGTAGCCGACGATGACACCGGCATCCTCCAGCTTGCGGATGCGGTTGCTCACCGTGCCCCGCGACACCCCGAGCTTGTGCGCGAGGGTGGCCACGGTCATGCGGGCGTCCTGCCGCAGCAGGGCCAGCAGCTGTTGGTCGGTGCCGTCCATGCTGGCGATTTGACACCCGGCGCTGCCATGGTGGCAAGCGGGCCGCCGAAACAGCACATTCCTGCCGATTGTCATTGGCATGCGGGCGGGTGACACTGGGCCCATGGCTTCACGGGATCACGGAGGACGCCATGGCCACCCCCTGTGCCACGCAGTACCTGAGCGCGCAAGATGCCGCCGACATCGTCCGCCGGCTGGGGCTGGTGGATTGCCTGCGCGGCATGGCAGCCAGCATCGAGGCGGATTTCCGCCGCTGGCCGGACTTCGACACCTCCGCGCGCCTCGCCCACCACTCGGCCGAGGGCGTGATCGAGCTGATGCCGATCTCTGACGGGCGCGCCTACAGCTTCAAGTACGTCAACGGGCACCCGCGCAACACCCGGCTGGGACTGCCCACCGTGATGGCCTTCGGCGTGCTGGCCGATGTGGCCACCGGCGTGCCCCTGCTGCTCAGCGAGCTGACCCTGACCACGGCCTTGCGCACGGCGGCGACCTCGGCGGTGGCGGCGCGCGCCCTGGCCCGCCCGGACAGCCGGGTGATGGCCCTGATCGGCAATGGCGCGCAAAGCGAGTTCCAGGCCCTGGCTTTCCACCACCTGCTGGGCATCACCTCGCTGAGGCTGTTCGACGTGGACCCTCAGGCCACGGCCAAGCTGCAGCGCAACCTGGCGGCCGACGCGCCTGGCTTGCAGGTGCAGGCCTGCGACAGCGTCGCCGAGGCCCTGCGCGGGGCCGACATCGTCACCACGGTCACGGCGGACAAGGCCCGCGCCACCGTCCTGCGCGCCGACATGCTGGCGCCGGGCCTGCACCTCAATGCCGTGGGTGGCGACTGCCCGGGCAAGACCGAGCTGGCCGCCGACGTGCTGCACGCGGCCTCGGTGTTCGTCGAGTACGAGCCGCAGACCCGCGTGGAGGGCGATGTGCAGCAGATGCCGGCCGACTTCCCGGTCACCGAGCTGTGGCGGGTGCTGCGCGGCGAGGCGCCCGGGCGGCGGCACGCGCAGGAGCTCACGGTGTTCGACTCGGTCGGCTTCGCGCTGGAGGATTTCTCCGCGCTGCGCTTCATGCGAGACTGTGCGCAGGCCCTGGGCATGCGCCGCACGCTGGCGCTGATCCCCGAGCTGGACGACCCCAAGGACCTGTTCGCGCTGGTGCGCAGCCCTGCCACCCAGTTGGCGCCCCTGCCTGCATCCACGCCAGCCACCGCCGAGACACCGCAAGCCGCATGACCCGCCCCGGCCCGCCCCACCCCGATCTGCCCGCCGTCAGCCTCATCGGCGCGCCCACCGACGTGGGTGCCGGCCGCATCGGAGCCCGCATGGGGCCGAGTGCGCTGCGCGTGGCGGGCATCGTGCAGGCCATCGCCGACTTCGGCATCGACGTGCGCGACGGCGGTGACCTGCACGGCCCGGCCAACCCGCAGCGCGTGGCCGTCAACGGGTTCCGCCACCTGCCCGAGGTGGCGCGCTGGAACGAGTTGCTGCACGAATCGGTGCTCGCGGAGCTGCGCGCCGGCCGCCTGCCCGTGATGCTGGGTGGCGACCACAGCCTGGGCATCGGCTCGATCAGCGCGGTGGCCCGGCATTGCCGCGACACAGGGCGGCGGCTGCGCGTGCTCTGGCTGGACGCCCACGCCGACCTCAACACCGCGGCGCTCACGCCCTCCGGCAACCTCCACGGCATGCCGGTGGCCTGCCTGTGCGGCCACGGGCCCACGGCGCTGACGGGCATTGGGGGACACACGCCGGCGATCTCGCCGCAGGACATCCGCCAGATCGGCATCCGCAGCGTCGATGCCGGGGAAAAGCGCTTCGTGCACGCCTTGGGCATCGAGGTCTACGACATGCGCTTCATCGACGAGAACGGCATGCGCCACACCATGGCCCAGGCCCTGCTCGGCATGGACGAGGCCACCCACCTGCACGTCAGCCTGGACGTCGACTTCCTCGACCCGGACATCGCCCCGGGCGTGGGCACCACCGTGCGCGGCGGGCCGACCTACCGCGAAGCCCAGCTGTGCATGGAGATGATCGCCGACACCGGGCGGCTGGGCTCGCTGGACGTCGTCGAGCTCAACCCGGCCCTGGACGTGCGCAACCAGACCGCCGAGCTGGCGGTGGACCTGATCCAGAGCCTGTTTGGCAAAAGCACCTTGATGCGCCCCGCCGACGACTGAAGAGGCCCGCGCCGCGCCAGCGGGCCCCGCGACCACCGCAGGAGGACACGATGCGACTGCCCCCGCCCGATCGCCCGGAAACCGACGTGGTGCGCGCCTGCCTGCACAGCATGAGCCGCACCCTGGACTGGCCTGCCGCCGCCGCCGTGGCCCGCCCCTGGGTGGAGACCGTGCGCGCCCAGCCGGAGCCGTTCTGGGCGCTGGCGTCGCTCCTGCGCGAGTTCCCCATCTCCAGCCAGGAGGGCCTGGCGCTGATGCGGCTGGCCGAGGCCTTGCTGCGCGTGCCGGACGCGGACACGGCCATCGCCCTGACGGCCGACCAGCTCGCGCACGCCGACTTTGCCGGGCAGGCGGACTCGGCCCTGGGCCGGCTGGCGCACACGGCCGTGGCCCTGTCCCGCCACTTCCTGCCCGACACCGAGGTCCGCAGGGGCCTGGCCGCACGTCTGGGTACCCATCAGGGCACTCGGTGGGGCGCCCAGGCCGTGGTGCACGCCGCCGTGCGTGCCGTGCAGTTGCTGGGGCAGCAGTTCGTGCTGGGCGAGCACATCGACGAGGCGCTGCGCCAGGCCGCACGCACCCACCAGCGCCAGCCCCATGTGCGTTTCAGCTTCGACATGCTGGGCGAAGGCGCGCGCACCGAGGCCGATGCGCAGCGCTACCTGGCCAGCCACGCCGCGGCACTCGATGCCATCGCGCACCGGCAGCGTGAGGTCCACACCCCGGCCCTGGCCGATGGGCTGTCGATCAAGCTCAGTGCCCTGCACCCGCGCCACGAGGAGGCCCAGCGCGAACGCGTGCTGGCCGAGTTGGTGCCGCGCGTGTGGACGCTGTGCGAGCGCGCTGCCGAGGCCGACCTCAACCTCACACTCGACGCCGAGGAGGCCGAGCGCCTGGAGCTGTCGCTGGACGTGGCCGAGGCGCTGGTCGAGCGCATCGCCGCCCACCACCCGCAGTGGCAGGGCTTCGGCCTGGCCCTGCAGGCCTACCAGACCCGCGCGCTGCCCCTGGTCGAGCACATGGTGGCGATGGCGCGGCGCCATGGCGTGCGGCTGATGTGCCGCCTGGTCAAGGGCGCCTACTGGGACGCCGAGGTCAAGCGCGCCCAGGAGTTGGGCCTGGCCCACTTCCCGGTGTTCACCCACAAGCCGCACACCGACATCAGCTACCTGGCCTGCGCGCAAGCCCTGCTGGCCGCGCCGGACGCCGTCTACCCGCAATTCGCCACGCACAACGCCGGCACCATCGCGGCCCTGCTGCAGATGGCACGCCAACGGGACGCCCGCTTCGAGCTGCAGCGCCTGCACGGCATGGGCGAGGCCATCTACCGCGAGGTGCTGCACGACCCGCTGATCCGCTGCCGCGTCTACGCCCCCGTGGGGCCGCACCGCGAGCTGCTGGCCTACCTGGTGCGGCGCCTGCTGGAAAACGGCGCCAACGCCTCCTTCGTGCACCAGCTGGCCGACCCGGCGTGCGGGGTGGACGAGCTCTTGCGCTCGCCGCTGGACGGGCTGGCCGATGCGCAGGCGCAGCCGCCGGTGGCACCGCCCGTGACATCGCCTGATGCGGTGTTCGGCCCCGGGCGGCGCAACAGCCAGGGGCTGGACCTGAGCGTGGCACGCGACCGTGCCCTGCTGCTGCGGGCCTGGCAGGACACGCCCGTGCCGGTGGTGGCCGACGCCTTGCCCTCCGATGTGGCCCTGGCGGCAGAGCGGGGCCAGCGGGCGGTCGAGGCCTGGCGCCAGACGCCGGTGACGCAGCGCGCGAACTGCCTGCGCCGGGCGGCCGACATGCTGCAAGCCCGCCTGCCGGCGTTTGGCGCGCTGCTGGTCCGGGAAGGCCGCAAGACCTGGCCCGATGCGGTGGCCGAAGTGCGCGAGGCCATCGACTTCCTGCGCTACGACGCGGGCGAAGCCGAGCGGGTGATGGCGCCGCTGGCCCTGCCGGTCGATGGCCCCGGCATCACCGGCGAAACCAACACCCTGTGCCTGCACGGCCGCGGCCTGTGGGCCTGCATCAGCCCCTGGAATTTTCCCCTGGCCATCTTCACCGGGCAGGTGGCCGCGGCCCTGGCCACCGGCAACACCGTGCTGGCCAAGCCGGCCGAGCAGACCCCGGGCGTGGCGCAGGCGGCCGTGGCCTTGCTGCACGAAGCGGGGGTGCCCGCCGAGGTGCTGCAGCTGCTGCACGGCCCGGGCGAGACCGTGGGCGCGGCCCTCGTGGCCCACCCCGCGATCGCCGGCGTGGCCTTCACCGGCTCGACCGCGGTGGCCAAGCACATCCAGCGTGCGCTGGCGGCCAAGGACGGCCCCATCGTGCCGCTGATCGCCGAGACGGGCGGCATCAACGCCATGCTCGTCGACCCCAGCGCCCTGCCCGAGCAGGTCTGCGATGCCGTGGTGCACAGCGCCTTCCGCTCGGCCGGCCAGCGTTGCTCGGCGCTGCGCCTGCTGTGCCTGCACGAAGACATCGCCGAGCCCACGCTGCGCATGATCGCCGGCGCCGTCCAGACCCTGCGCGTGGGCGACCCGGCGCGCTTCGACACCGACATCGGCCCGCTGATCGACGCCGAGGCCCATGCGCGGGTGAGCGCGCAGCTGGCCGAGCTGGCGCGGCACGGCCGGCGGCTGTGGCCCGATCCCATGGCGCAGGCCGCGCTCCCTGCCAGCGACGGCCCCGTGCCCCAGCTCATGGCGCCCCAGGCCTTCGAGGTCGATGCCATCGGCCGGGTGCGCGAGGAAATCTTCGGCCCGGTGCTGCAGGTGCTGCGCTGGCGGGGCGATCCGGCCGAGGTCATCGCCCGGGTCAATGCGCTGGGCTGGGGCCTCACGCTGGGCCTGCAGACGCGCATCGACAGCCGCGCCCAGGCCCTGGCGGCGCAGGCGCGCGTGGGCAATGTCTACGTCAACCGCAGCATGGTGGGCGCGGTGGTCGGCCTGCAGCCCTTCGGTGGCGAGGGCTTCAGCGGCACCGGGCCCAAGGCGGGCGGGCCGCACTACCTGCCGCGCTTCTGCGTGGAGCAGACCGTCTCGGTCAACACCGCGGCGGCCGGCGGCAATGTGGCGCTGATGGCAGGGGGGCTCACTCCCCCTGCATCAGCGAATCCAGCGTGAGCGCGAAGGCCGGCGCGAAGGTGTCGAGGAAGTAGCGCAACTCGGGCGTCATGTGCTCGTCGAGCCTGGCCTGGATCTGCTGCGCGGCCTGCGCGAACTCGGGGTTGCCGAAGCGCAGCTCGGCCTGGCACTTGAGCCAGGCGGCCAGCCGGTCGGCGGTCTTGATCAGGGCGGCTTCCTGGGGCGGCCAGGCCTCGTGGTCCATCATGGCCTGCATGGACGGCTGCAGCGCGGACGGCAGCAGGGACAGCATCTCCCGGCAGACCTCGCCTTCGAGGTTGGCCGTGGCGTGGCGCATGGCCGGGGAGTACTTGACCGGCGTGGGCAGGTCGCCGGTGATGGCCTCGGTGGCGTCGTGGAAGATGGCCCGCGCCGCCACGGCGTTGGGGTCCACCGGCTGGTGGAACACGTCGCGGCTGATGACGGCCAGGGCATGGGCCAGCACGGCGACCTCCCAGCTGTGCTGGGCGACGTCCTCTTCCTCGGCGTTGCGCATCAGGCCCCAGCGCTTGATGTAGCGCAGGCGGGCCAGGTGGGCGTAGAAGGGGCTGTGTGAGGAGCTGTGCGAGGGGCTGCGCGAGGGAGCGTGCGGGGCGGGCGGTGTCGTCATGGCGGCATCATCGCGCAAATCCGCCATGGCCCGCGCGCGCCCCAAGCTGCCATCGCCGCGTCACCGCTGGCCTGGGGCGGGCACAATGTGTCCATCCTGCCCCCCTCCAGCGCCCGTCGCCCTTCCATCGCCATCCGCTGTCCCATGCCCGACTCCCTTGGCAAATTCATCATCGCGGCCTTCGTGCTGGCCATGGTCGTGCTGGCCTGGCGCGCCTGGCAGATCAAGCAGGCGAGCCCGCAGTGGCCCAGCGTCGATGGCGAGATGCTGGTGTCACGCGCACGCCCCTTCAACGAACAGCCCTACGAGCCTGAAGCCGGCAAGCACGACTGGATGGCCGAGGTGCGCTACCGCTACAGCGTGGCCGGCGTGACCTACGAGGGCAAGCGCCTGCGCGCTTTCGAGCGCCACCATTTCAGCCGTGCCGAGGCCGAACAGGCCCTGGCGCCCTTCCCCGTGGGCGCGCGCGTCAAGGTTTTCCACGACCCGGCCCGCCCCGAGGTGAGCGTGCTGGTGCCGGGCTGAGGCACCACAACACCCTTGTCTACCCTCACGGGTATGCCTAGACTCCCTGGCCAAGGCAAGCCAACCCCCTGCATCCTCCAAATTTCATGGCCACTCTGGACAACGACAGCTACCGCACCGACATCCTCAACCGGCTCAAGCGCGCGGAGGGCCAGTTGCGCGGCATCCAGCGCATGATCGAAGCCGGCGAGCCCTGCCAGCCCGTGGCCGTGCAGATGTCGGCCGTGCGCAAGGCCCTGGACAGCACCTGGCTGCACATGGTGCGCTGCCTGATGGCGCAGGAACTCAACGAGCGCCTGGGCGACGTCCCGCAAACGCCAGAGGTCGTGGACGCCGTGCTCGATCAGATGGAAGCCATGCTGGGCAAGCTGCGCTGATGGGTCCGGCATGACGCTCCTGCCCCGCGCCCTGCCCGCAGACGACGCGCAGCGCGAGTTGCTGCACAACGAGGTCCATGCCCGGCCGCCTGCGCGCATCCGGCTGCCGGCCCTGGTGGTGTACGTCGCCGTGCTCAACGAGGGGGTCAGCCGCGAAGACGAATGGGCCCACCTGCGCGCCCTGCCCGGCCAGCAGGCGCTGCCGCTGCAGGCGCTGTCGGGCCATTTCCTGCGCCTGCGCTTTCCCACCCACACGCTGAAATGGGAGCGCCACACCGAGTTCAGCCGCTACTCCATCGTGCAGACGCTGCCCGAAGGCGCCCTGGCCGATGGCGATGAGGCCGCGCTGATGCGCGCGCTGGTGGTGGACACCGCCTGGCTGGCCGGCATCCCGGGCAAGACCGTGGCGGCCATCACGATGGCCATGGTGCACGGCGATGTCGACGACACCGCGGCCATGCGCCAGATCGCCGGGCCGTGGTTCGAGGGGCGCGAGCCGCTGGCCTCGCTGCTGGGCATCCGCCGCTCCTGCGCCATGACGGACTTCCGCCTGCGCGACAGCGGCTTCGAGCGCCTGCTGGTGGTGTGCTCGGCGCAGACCTCGGAGCTGCGCGTGGGCCGCATCTCCCAGCGCCTGCTGGAGCTGGAGACCTACCGCCTGATGGCCCTGCGCGGCCTGCCCGTGGCCAAGGCGCTGGCCCCGATGCTGGGCGAGGCCGAAGACCGCCTGGCCGCCATCACGGCGCGCATGGAAAACAAGGACGCCTCCGACCAGGAGCTGCTCGACGAGCTCATCGGGCTGGCCGCGCGGGTCGAGCGGGCCACGGCCACGCACCTCTACCGTTTCACGGCCACGCAGGCCTACCACGCCCTGGTGCAGCAACGCATCGAGCAGCTGCGCGAAACGCCCATCCCCGGCACGCAGACGGTGGGCGAGTTCGTGCTGCGGCGGGTCTCGCCGGCCATGGCCACGGTGCAGGCCTCGGCACAGCGCCTGGGCTCGCTGTCGCAGCGCATCGAGCGTGCCAGCGCCCTGCTGCGCACGCGCGTGGACATCGCCACCGAGGCGCAGAACCAGACCCTGCTGGAAAAGCTCACGCGCGGCCAGGAGCTGCAATTGCGCCTGCAGACCACGGTGGAAGGGCTGTCGATCGCGGCCATCAGCTACTACGTCGTCAGCCTCATCCTCTACGCGGGCAAAGCGGGCAAGGCCGCGGGCCTGCCCATCCAGCCGGAGCTGCTGGCCGGCGCGCTGATCCCGCTGGTGCTGCTGGCCATCTGGTGGGGCACGCGCCAGTTGCACAAGAAGCTGCACGCAGACCCCGACGCACCGACCCGCGCGCACTGACACCCGCTCGCACGGGCTCGGGCGCGGCGCCTCAGTCCCAGCGCCACTGCCAGATGAAGTCGACGGCGTTGTCCTCGCCCGCCTGGGCGCGCAGCTTGAAGCGCTGCGCCAGGCTGTAGATGAGCTGCCAGCTGCCGCCCGTGGCATTGAGGTTGCGCTCGTAGCCCACGTACCAGTGCCGCGAAACCTGCTTGCCCACGTTGACGACGGTGTCGCGCACCGTGCCCTCGCTCTGGCGCACCGAGACCTGGTCCAGCCCGAGCAGGCCGATGAGCTTGTCGGTCGGGCCTTCGCGGCTCTCGCCGGACAGCAAGGCCACCGCGGCCGATTGCAGCAGGCCGATGTCGGCGCCACCCAGGCCGCTGGGCCCGCGCCCCAGAACGAGCCAGGACAGCTGCTCCGTTTCGGACAGCGCCGGCTCCGAGTACAGGCGGATGCGCGGGTCCAGCGCCGTGCCGGTGATGCGCACCCCGACGCGCGCATCGCTGGCATCGGCCGCCGGTGACTGCGGGCGCATGGCCAGGATGTCCAGGCGGGGGTTGTCGATCAGGCCGGTGAAGGTGATGGTGCTGCGCTCGATGCGCAGCTTCTGTCCGTAGGCCGCGAACGTGCCTTGCTCCAGGCGCACCACGCCGCGGATGGCCGGCTTGTTCGATGGCGTGCTCAGCTGCAGCTGCCCCACCAGCAGGCCGTCGAGCCCATGGCCCTTGAGGCGCAGCTGGCGGCCCAGGTCCAGGGCCAGGTCGGCATCGAGCTTGCGCTGGGCACCGCTGCCATTGCGAACGCCATTGCCGCCACCCTTGCCATTGCGCGCACCCTCGGCATCGTCGTCGGCCACCCCGGGCCGGCGACGCACTGTGACATCCTCGCCCAGGGTGGGCGCCTCGGCATGGCTGATGTCGATGAGGCCCTCGTCCACGCCGATGCGGCCCCGCACCTGCAAGGTGTCCGCGCTGAAGCTGGCCTGGGCGTCGCCGCTGAGCACGATGCGCCGGTCGATGCGCTGCAGCGCGGCGAAGCGCTCGGCCTGCACGTGCAACTGCAGCCGCGGGTTGCCGCTCCAGGTCATGTCCCCGTCGGCCAGGACGCGCCCGCCCTGGGCGCCACCCGTGACCACGAAGCGGCTCAGACGGGCCCGGTCGCCGTCGAGGTCGATGCGCAGTTGCCCGTCGCTGAGGTGCACGCCCAGCAAGGCCTGCGACAGCGCGAGCTGTTCGCCTTGCACCCAGCCCGACCAGCGCGGCGCCCCCAGCGTGCCGGCGATCTGGGCACGGGCCTGCAGTTGCCCGCTCAGGCGCCAGCCCGCCGGCGCCCAGGTGGCCAGGGGACGCAGGCTGGCCACCTGCATCTCCACCTCGCCCGCCAGGGGGGCGTCGGCTCCGGGCCAGGCCTGGGGGTCGCGGGCCTGCACGGACTGGCGCCCGGACAGGCGGCCCAGCACGCGGCCGTCCAGCACCTGCTGCAGACGCCACAGGCCGTTGCGCACCGTCAGGCCGAGGCGGGCCTCGCGCAGGCCCAGGCGTTGGGCCGCCTGGCCCTCCACGGTGGGCTCCGTCAGGGTGAGGTCCCCGGACTGGCGCGCCAGCTCGGCGTCGATCTCCCAGGGTTGTCCGGCCTGGCGCAGCATGCGCAGACGCCCGCCCACCGCCAGGTCGCCACCCCAGCCGGCTTGCGGCTGCCAGCGGGCCAGCCACTGCGGCAGGTTCAGCGGTGCCAGTTGCAGCAGGACGTCGGCCGAATGCGGCGCACCGACCGGACCCTGCCAGCGCAGCCGCTCCAGCGCCAGTTCGGCCCCCAGCAATTGCAGGCGGGTGGGCTGCACGGTCAGGGTGTCGGTGCCTGTGCCCGGACCTTCCGCCCCACCGCCTTGCGACTGCCAGACGATCTCGGTGGGTTGCACCTGCAGCCACACGGATGCCGCCTGGGCTTCGGTCGGGGTCGGGGTCGGGGTCGGGGTCGGGGTCGGGGTCGGGGTCGTGAGGCTGGCCTGGTTCAGCCGTGCCCGCCAGCGCCCGCCGCTCGCCTGCGCCTGCCAGCCGCCATCGAGGGCCACGGACAGGTGCGCCGCCAGGGCCGCGGCAGCCTCCCGGCGCCACAGCCGGCCATCCCCTTCCACGCGAAGGCGGTGCGCCAGGGTGCTGCCCTCCAGGCTCACCCGGGCCTGATCCAGCTGGACCTGCCCGCTGCGCAGGCCCTGGAGCTGCCACTGCAAAGCCACCGGCGTGGCCTCGCGCTCGGCCGCACCGGCCACCGGAGCCCAGCGCCAGTGGGCCTGCGTCGCATCCAGGGAGATCGCCGTCCCCTCGGCCGTGCTCAGGCGCAGCTCCTTGGCCTCCAGCTGGCCCTGGCCGGCACGCCAGGCCCAGGCGCCCTGCGCGCGCCCCTGGCCATGGTGCTCGCCCTGGGCCTCGACGCGGACACGCCCTTGCAACTGCCGCCATCCCAGCAAGGGCCCCAGCGGCGTCAAGGCCTGCAGCCGCTCGGCCGACACCTTGAGCTGCCAGGCCCCATCCAGCCAGTGTTGTCCCTGGCTCTGGTGGGGTCGCTGGCCTGGCCCCTGCCCCTGCCCCTGCCCCTGCAGTTGCACCTGGTTGCCCGCCACATCGAGCCGGGCCGACAGATGTCGCCCCTCCAGCCCCGCCCGCCAGCTGGCCTGTCCTTGCAACGGCAGACCCGCCAGGGTGCTGGCCAGGAGGCTGAGCCCGGCCTGTCCGCGCCCGTCCTGGTCGATGTCCACCTGCCCCTGGGCCGACAGGCTGTTGCGGCCCGCCATGCCCCGCGGCCAGGGCAGCCAGACCTGGGGATCGAAGCGGGCGATGTCCACATGCCCCTGGACGCGCCATGCCGATGCCCCCTGCCAGCTCAGGCGCACACCGTGCAGCCGGGCTTCTGCGCCCGTGCCCGCGCCCGTTCCCGCGCCCGTTCCCGCGCCGGCTCCCGTGCCCGTTCCCGTCCTCGTGTCCGCGTCTGCAGCGCTCGCCACCACCGCGCCGGGCGCCGCCGAGGCGGGACCGGCGCGCAGGCGCATCTCGCGCACGCTCCAGACCCCGGCGCGCCACTCGCCGTCCAGAGACAGGGTCACGGGCTGCCGGGCCGCCGGCCAGGATGCGGCCGCTTCCTGCCGAGCGTGCTCGCGGCCATAGCTCCCGCCGAGCCGGGCCTGCAGTTGCACGCGTTGGGGCAGCCGCCAGGCGGAAGGCAGCGGTGTCGATGTGGACGCCGATGTCGACACCGGCGGCAGACCTGCCTGCGCCGGCGGTTCCTGCGCCTCCCAGGCGGGCTGCGCGCCGAGGGTCCCCTGCAGCAGCAGCGGGGGGGCCGCGCGGTGCAAGGCCTGGGGCTGCACCCCGGCCAGCGTCACGCGCACCGGCTCACGGGCGCTCCACCCCCCCTGCAGCGCCACCGTGCCCGCCGGGCGGCCAGGCAGCGCGGGCACCGTCAGGCGCAGGTCCGCCTGGGCTTCACCCAACCAGCCGAGCTCCTCGACGGCGCTCTCCAGCAGACGCTGGCCGTGCGGCGCCACCACCTGCCCTTTGGCCGCCAGCAGGGGCAGCCCCCCCAGGTCCCAAGCGGCGGCTGCGGCATTGCGGACATCCACCGCCAGCACCAGACCCTGCGCCTTGTCGGGCGCCAGCGACACGCTGCCATCGAGCTGGGTGCTCGGCCAATCCCGCTGCAAACGGGCCAGATCGAGCCCGCGCGCCTGCACATCCAGCTGGGCCCACGGCCAGGCAGCGAACGGCCGCAGCCGGGCCGACAACGCCGCGCGGGGGGGCTCGTCCTTCGCGCCTGCCGCCCCCGGCCCGCCCAGCCAGCGTGCCTGCGCCTGCACCGTCAAGTCCGCCAGCGGGCCTTGCGCCTGCACGCGCAACTCGCCAGGCCAGGCCGTGGCAGGGGCCCCGTCCGTCGCCCCGGACGCGGGCGCAGCGGCCTTTGCGGCCAGGGGCGCAGGTGTTCCGGCAGGCGCCAGCCACGTCCCGCTGAGCTGCACCGCCAGCGGTGCCTGGGCCCCCACGCGCAGGCTCATCCCCTCGGGGCCCAGCCGCCAGCCTGCCCACGCCAGCGACTGCACCTGCAGCTGGTGCACCGCCCCGCCGGGGCCACCCCGGTCGCCCTGCCCGCCTTGCAACTGCATGGCCATGCGCAGCCCCTGCAAAGGCGCGCCCCACCAAGGGCTGCGAGCCTCCTGGATGCGCACCTGCGACACGCTGATCGACACCGGCAGAGCCAACGCGCTCGGGGCCCCGGTCGGCGGGCTGGCCGGGTCGCTCACCCAGTTCAACGCCAGGCGATCGGCCTCCACGCGCTCGGCCCTCACCCCCACGCCCCAGGGCGCGGCCGCATCCCACACCAGGCGCAAGCCCTGCCAGCCGGGCGAAGCCAGCCACAGCCGCCCGCCTCGGGGCAAGGCGATGTCGATGCGCGCGGCCTGGAAGTCCCCCAGCAAGGCACCCCGGGGGTCGGTCACCGTCACACCCGGCAGGCGGCCCAGCAGCCAGGCGCTGAACGCCTCGCCATGGGCCAGCGCCCAGGCCATGGCCAGCGCGGCAAGCAGCAGCAGCGGCAAGGCCAGCAGGGTGCGCAACACGCGCCCCGCCAAGCGCCTGGCCCCGCCCGGCAGCCACGCCAGCCACGCCTGCGCGCTCACAGGCTGATCCCCACGCTGAAATGCAGGCGCCACTTCTGGACCGCATCACCGTAGGCCACGTCCAGGCGGAAGGGCCCCACCGGGCTGCGCCAGCGCACGCCCAGGCCGTGGCCTCGCTTGGCCGACATCTTGCTGAAGCGGTCCGCGGCATCGCCCACGTCGGCGAAGATCGCGCCCTGCAAGCCCGGCACGCCCACGGGCAGCGGATGGGCCAACTCCACGCTGCCCGTGGCCACCGCACGCGCACCCGTGGTCACGCCATCGATCTCCACCCCGAGCGAGCGGTAGGCGTAGCCGCGCACGGAATCGTCGCCACCGGCGCGGAACAGCAAGGTGTCGGGCACGCTGACCGACTCCCGCGCCAGCACCTGCCCGACTTCGCCACGCGCCGTGAGCTGCCACGTCCAGGGCAGCGGCAGGTAGGCCGTCACGCGGGTGTGGGCCCGCCCAAAGAAGCCATCTTCTTCCAGCGCCGAGTAGGTCCGCCCGAACGTCAGCTGGGCCATCGACGTGGTGCCCCGCGTGGGCAGCAGGCGGTTGTCCACGTCACGGAAGATCCATTGCGTGGTGGCGCTCAAGGCCGTCGCGTTGGACACCAGCAGGTCATTGGCCGAGCGCACGCTGGCGTGCTGCAGTTCGAGGTAGTCGGAGCGTTCCAGGCGCTCGCCCTCGCGCAGCAGGCCCATGCGCGCGCGCTGGCTGTTGGTGATGGCGTTGTCGCTGTCGATCAGGCCGGTGGTCTGCAGCGAGATCAGCCCTCGCTTGCGCCCCTCCCAGGGGTGCGAGGTGACATCGAGCTGGGCGTCCTTCAGGCGCGCGCCCAACTGCACCCGGGTCTTCGCCTGCCAGTCCAGCCCGAACGCATTGCGGTGCAGGTGCTCCAGCGACACGCGCGGGCCGTTGTCGCTGCTGACCCCGATGCCCGCGGTGGCCGACTGCAGGGGCATCTCGCGCACCTGCACCACCAGGGGCGTGTCCTTGGGCTGCTGCGCATCCAGCGTGGGCGACACGAACACGCTCTCGAACAGACCCAGCTTCTGGATGCGCTCCTGCCAGTCCAGCAACTGCCGCTCGCGGTAAGGCCCGCCCGGCTTGAACGGCGCCAGGTTGACGATGGCCGAAGCCGGCTGTCGCTTCAACCCCTCGACCCGGATGGGGCCGAAGGCGAAGGCCGGCCCCGAGTCGGCCACCAGGTACAGGCTGGCCGTGTGCTCGGTGGCATCGACCGTGGCCGAGGTGCCGCTCCAGGAGGCCAGCGGGTAGGTGTCGGCACGCAGGCGGGCCAGGGTGTCGGTCTTGGCCGAGGCCCATGCCGCCTGACGGAAGGGCTCGCCCTCCGACAAGGCCCAGGTCTGGGCCAGTTGGTCGGCCAGGGCCTGGGCCACCGGATCCGCGGCCGACAGGCGCTGGTCGAGCTCGCCCTCAAAGACAAACTGCACGCGGCGCACACGCGTCAGCGGGCCCGGCTCGACGCTGACGGTGATCAGCACTTCTGCATCTGCGGCGCCCTCAGTGGATGCCTCCGTGGCAGCACCTGCAGCGGCATCCGTGGTGGACTCGGTGGCAGCACCTGTGGCGGACTCGCGGACATCGCCAGCGGCTTGGGCCGGCTGCGGCGCCTCGCCACCCACCACCGCCTTCACCACAGCCGCCACCACGGCGTTCACCCCTGCCCTCGCCGCGCTGCCCGCATCGCGCCGCCCGGGCTCCCGAGGCCCTTCCTGCACCCGGGTGCGGACCTCGGCGGCAAAGTGGCCCTGCGCGTCCAGCAGGCTGCGCGCCTGCTGCGGCACGGCCGCCACCAGCCGGCGCAACTCGCCCCGGCTGACCGCGGCATCCTTCTGGAAGCGCGCCAGGTCGAGGTTGTCCTCCAGCAGGCGGTCCAGTGGCGCGGGTGCGTCGACCACCAGGCGCCACTTCGGCGGCTTGCGCGGCACCCGGGCCTCACCGGGGGCGCTGGCGGGGCCTGCAGCAGGCAGGCTTGCTGCGGATGCGGATGCAGAGACACCCACCGGGCTCGCTGGCGCCGGCGCCGGCACCGGCACCGGCACCGTCTGGGCCATCGGCGCGTCAGCCGCCCACGCCATGGCCATGCCCACCAGCAGGCCGGGCAGCCACGCCCTCAGCGCCCGCGCCAGCCGGGAGGCGCTCATTTGCTCAGCAGACGCATGGCGCTTTCCAGGCCTTGCAGGCTCATCGGGAACATGCGCCCGCCCACCAGCTGCTGCATGATGGACACGCTCTGGCGGTAGCCCCACACGCCTGGCGGCTCGGGGTTGATCCAGACATGGTTGGGGAAGGCGTGGGTCAAGCGGCCGATCCATTCCGCGCCGGCCTCGTCGTTGTTGTACTCCACGCTGCCATGCGGCTGCAGGATCTCGTAGGGGCTCATGGTCGCGTCGCCCACGAAGATCAGCTTGTAGTCCTTGTTGTACTTGCGCAGGATGTCCCAGGTCGGGACCTTCTCGGTGAAGCGGCGGTGGTTGTTCTTCCACATGAAGTCATAGACGCAGTTGTGGAAGTAATAGAACTCCAGGTGCTTGAACTCGCTCTTGGCCGCCGAGAACAGCTCTTCCACGCGGTGCACGTGGTCGTCCATCGAGCCACCCACGTCCATCAGCAGCAGCACCTTCACGGTGTTGTGGCGCTCGGGCACCAGCTTGATGTCCAGCATGCCCGCGTTGGCCGCCGTGCTGTGGATGGTGTCGTCGAGGTCCAGCACCTCGGCCGCGCCCTGACGGGCGAACTTGCGCAGGCGGCGCAGCGCCACCTTGATGTTGCGCGTGTCCAGCTCAATGGTGTCGTCGTAGTCCTTGAACTCGCGCTTGTCCCAGACCTTCACCGCGCTGCGGTTGCGCGAGCGGTCCTGGCCGATGCGGATGCCCTCGGGGTTGTAGCCGTAGGCGCCGAACGGCGAGGTGCCGCCCGTGCCGATCCACTTGTTGCCGCCCTCGTGGCGCTCCTTCTGCTCTTCCATGAGCTGCTTGAGGCGGTCCATGAGCTTGTCCCAGCCCATGGCCTCGATCCTGGCCTTGTCCTCGGGCGACAGCTCCCGCTCGAAGTGCTTGCGCAGCCACTCCAAGGGTATGTCCCTGGTCAAATCGACGGCTGCGGCCGCACCTTGGAAATAGGCCGCGAAGGCGCGGTCGAATTTGTCGAAATGCGCTTCGTTTTTGACCAGCGTCATGCGCGCGAGGTGGTAGAACTCATCCACCGACGGCGCGATCACGTCTTCCTTGATCGCCTCCAGCAAGCTGAGGTACTCGGGGATGGTCACTGGCAGACGGGCCGCGCGCAAGGCGAAGAAGAAATCGATGAGCATAGGCAGTCCTGCGAATCTGGTGCTATTTTGGCCCGGGAACCGCTGTCCTGCCAGAACGGGACGTTGATGGAGGGTCCCCAGCGGTCATGCAGATCTCACCCCACCTGCTCCTGACGGCCTATGTCGCGCTGACGCACACCCTGACCACGGCCATGTGGTTGATCGGTGGCACCTGGATGGGCCTGTCGCGGCGCGCGGCCGCGGAATGGATGCGTGCCAGCCTCGCCAACGGCGTCGCCCTGCTGATCACCCTGACCGACAGCGGCGGGCGCAGCACCCTGCAGATGATGCTGGCCTGCACCCTGGCCGTGCTGGGCGCGGCCTCGCTGTGCCGCGGCATGCATGCCTTCCTGCGGTTGCCGCAAGCCAACGGCGCCTTCCTGCGGCTGGTCGGCGGCATGGCAGCCTTCGACCTCCTGCTGTGCCTGCCCCTGGGCTGGGCCACGCTGGGCGTCGCCACGTCCTGCGCGGTGGTCGTGGTGGTGGTGCTGCACTGCGCCTGGGAAACCCACGAGGCCATCGCCCGCGAGTTCCACCGGGGCACCGCCGCCGTCAGCAGCGGCCTGCTGTGCGCCATCGGCCTGACCTTCGCGCTGACGGCCCTCACCGCCGTGCTCAGCGCGCAACATGCCCGGGCACTGCCCTCGCTGGAGGTGCGCCAGGTCAGCCTGGCCTTTGTCGCCTCGGTGCTGTCGATCATGATCGCGTTCGTGCAGGGCTACATCGTGGTCATGCGCCTGGTCAACCGCCTGCAGCACCTCTCGCAGCACGACAGCCTGACCGGCTTGCTCAACCGGCGCGCCATCGAGGCCTGCCTGGCCCGCGAGGCCCACCGCCTGCAGCGCTTCAACGAGCCCTACGCCGTGCTGCTGGTCGACATCGACCACTTCAAGCGCATCAACGACCAGCTCGGCCACGCCGCGGGCGACGAGGTGCTGCGCAGCGTGGCCCGCACGATCGTGGACCAGGCCCGCGAGGTCGACCGGGTGGCCCGCTACGGTGGCGAGGAGTTCTGCGTGCTGCTGCCCCACACCGACCACGACGGGGCCCTGCAGGCGGCGGAGCGGCTGCGCGAGGCCGTGCATGGCCTCGACATCGTGTGGCGCGACGAGTTGATCTCGATGACGGTCAGCACCGGCCTGGCCTGCGCCACCGACCCCCACGAGCCGCTGGACTCGCTGCTGCGGCGTGCCGACGAGGCGCTCTACCGCGCCAAGACCGAGGGGCGCAACCGCGTGGTCGCGGCGCCCCGCTTGCAGGCGGCCTGAACCGGTCAGGCCACCGCCAGGCTTCAGCGGTTGTGGCGGGCCATGTAGACGAGCTTCTCGAACAGGCTGAGGTCCTGCTCGTTCTTCAGCAGCGCGCCCACCAGCGGCGGCACGCTGACCTTGTCGTCCTTGCTCTGCAGGGCTTCCACCGGGATGTCCTCGGCCACCAGCAGCTTGAGCCAGTCGATCAGCTCCGAGGTGCTGGGCTTCTTCTTGAGGCCGGGCAGGTTGCGCACCTCGTAGAAGTGGCGCATGGCCGCGGCCAGCAGTTCCTGCTTGATCTGCGGGAAGTGCACGTCCACGATCTGCTTCATCGTGGTCGCGTCCGGGAAGCGGATGTAGTGGAAGAAGCAGCGGCGCAGGAAGGCGTCGGGCAGGTCCTTCTCGTTGTTCGAGGTGATGATCACCAGCGGACGGTGGCGCGCCTTGACGAGCTGGCGCGTCTCGTAGACGTAGAACTCCATGCGGTCGAGTTCGCGCAGCAGGTCGTTGGGGAACTCGATGTCGGCCTTGTCGATCTCGTCGATCAGCAGGGCCACCGGCTGGTCGGCATCGAAGGCCTGCCACAGCACACCCTTGACGATGTAGTTGTGGATGTCGCGCACCTTCTCGTCGCCCAACTGGCTGTCGCGCAGGCGGCTGACGGCATCGTATTCGTACAGGCCCTGCTGGGCCTTGGTGGTCGACTTGATGTGCCACTGCAACAGCGGCATGCCCAGCGCCGCGGAGACCTGCTCGGCCAGCATGGTCTTGCCGGTGCCCGGTTCGCCCTTGACCAGCAACGGGCGCTGCAGCTTCAGCGCGGCGTTGACCGCGAGTTTGAGGTCATCGGTGGCAACGTATTCGTCGGTACCTTGGAATTTCATGCGCAGGCTCAACCGGGTTGTTACTGTGTACGAGTATAGGGCGAGCCCCAATAATGCCCTGGACCCTGTGTGTTTCGCTGCTGGACCGTCCCACCTGAAAGCCCATGAAAACACCCTCGATGCGTCTCTCCGCCCTGGCCGCCCTCGCGCTGGCCGCCTGCCTGAGCCAGACCGCCCAGGCCCAGGACACCGCCCCCGCGGCCGCCCGCCAGAAAGTCGCCATGTGCATCGGCTGCCACGGCATCACCGGCTACCAGGCCAGCTTCCCCGAGGTGCACAAGGTGCCCAAGATTTCGGGCCAGAACGCGAAGTACATCGCCGCGGCCCTGACGGCCTACCGCAAGGGCGAGCGCAAGCACCCGACCATGAAGGGCATCGCCGCGAACCTGAGCGACCAGGACATCACCGACATCGCCGCCTTCTACGAAGCCAACGGCCGTGAGCTCGCGCCGGCGGCCCCCGCCACGGTGGCGCCCCCCTCGCCCGAGGTGCAGGCCCTGCTGACCAAGGGCAACTGCGCGGCCTGCCACGGCGAAGGCATGAACAAGCCCATCGACGCCAGCTACCCCAAGCTGGCCGGCCAGCACGCCGACTACCTGTACGTGGCGCTCAAGTCCTACCAGACCGAGCGCAACGCGCAGATCGGCCGCGGCAACGCCATCATGGCCAACCAGGCCAGGATGTTCACCCACGCCGAACTCAAGCTGCTGTCCGGCTACGTGGCCAGCCTGCCCGGCGACCTGAAGACGGTGCCGCAGCCGCGCTTCCGCTGAACAGGGGCTGACGCCCGGGCCGAGGTCCGGGCTGGGCCTCAGGCGTCCACCAGCAGCTTGCCCTGCTCGACCAGCCGGGCGATGAACTGCTGCTCCGACAGGCCCGCACCCACGCTGGCCAGCAGGTCCATGCCATCGAGCACGATGCGCTGCGTCTCGGTGCCTGCACGGGCGTCGCTGGCGGAGAAATCGCCCGCGGTGCTCACCCGGATGACCGTGCTGCCGGACTCGCTGCCGATGTGCAGGCAGTGGTCCAGGTTGAAGCTGCCCGCGCTGCCGTGCTCGCCTTGCAGCAGGTCGCGCAGGTCCAGCGCGTCGCCACCCTGGCTGGGCGCAGCCACGCCGAAGCCGGTGACGTGGTCCACGGCAGGCGCGCCGGCTGTGCCCGCGTCGCGGAGATGCCAGGCGAACACGTCCACGCCGGCACCGCCGTGCAGGAGATCGTCGCCCGAGGTGCCCACCTGCACCTGGATGGGCGCGAGGCTGAAGCGCAGTGCGGCCGAGGCCGGGTCGCCGTCGCGGTCCACCAGCGTGAAGCCGACCTCGTCCTGCAGGGTGCCAGCCTGGCCCGAGGGCGCGCGGTAGCTGTAGGCCGAGGTCAGCACGTCGATGCTGAACACGCCGCCGGCGGCCGTCGTGAAGGTCTGCACCGGCGAGGCGGTGTCGAAGTGGTCGTGGGTGACACCGTCGATGGTGATGCGGGTGACCTGCCCCAGGCCATCCGCCCCGACCTGCCCACCGGCGCTGGCCAGGGTCGTCAGCAGGCGGCCGGACACCACCTCGCTGGCCGCACCGAGCAGCAAGGCACCGGGCAGGCCGTCCAGGGCGCTGAACACCGCGCTGGCCGTGTCGGACCGGGTCAGGCCGTCATGGGCGATCGGGTCCAGGTGGGTGGCGCTGACCTCGGTGCCGATGCCGATGGCGTGGCTCTGGATCTGGTGGGCGGCCAGGAAAGCCGTCCAGCTGGCGGTCTCGCTGGCGCTCAGGCCATCGCCCAGCAGGGGCTGGGTCGTGCCGTTCTGGATCGCCTGGACGGTCTGGCCGCTGGCGTCGGTGAAGGTGACCAGGCCCGGCGTGGGGAAGTCGGACGACAGCGTGGGGTTGCCATCGGACAGGAAGCAGGAGACGTTCTGCGCATCAGCCAGGCGGCCGGCTTCGGTGCCGAAGGCCGCGCGGGCGACGCTCAGGGCGTCGTCGTAGTTGGTGTAGCCCGAACCGCTGACGCTCAGCGTGCCCAGCAGGGCCTTGGCCTCGGCCGCGCTCAGCCAGTGGTCGCCGTGGGCCAGGCCGGTGTCCGAGAAGGTCACCAGGCGCACGGCCACCTCGCCGGACTGGTCGTGGCGGTCGATGAGCTGCTGGATGGCCTGCACGGCCGCCTGCAGGCGGGTCAGGCCCGGCAAGCCGCTGGTGGCGTTCATGCTGTTGGAGGTGTCCAGCACGACCAGCAGGTTGGTGCCCAGCGTGGTCATGTGGACATCGGCGACGGCCGGCAGGTGCGGCTGGTCATCGGCCACGTGCACGGTCAGGGTGCCCGTGCCGAGGCCGCCACGGGCACCGGCTGCCGCCTCTTGCGGCTGCACGCCGAAATGCAGGTCGAGCACCTGGCTGCCATCGGCGTGCTTGAGCGCATTGTGCAGCGCGACGCTGTAGCCCCCATCGGGCAGCAGGCGCACGCTGGCCACCAGGGGCGCGTCCGGGGCGCTGCCCCCACGGCCCAGCAGCCCGCCCTGTCCGTCGCTGGACCACACCACGGGCTGGCCGGCGACGCTGGTCAAGGCTTCGGTGGGCGCGGTGAGCTGGGCCGGCACGGGACGGCCCTCGGCGTCGGTGAAGTTCAGCGAGCCGGAGACGGCCGTGGGCATGGGCGTGGTGCGTCCCGCCAGCGTGGCCTCGAAAAACGTGGTTTCAGCGTCGTTGTCACGCACCAGCACCTCGGCCAAGAAGGGGCCCGTGCCGCCCGAGACGCTGCCACCGTCCACCCGGGCCTGCAGCGCGACGGTCTCATCGCCCTCGACCAGGCGGTCATTGACCGTGGGCACGCGCACCTGCAGGGACGTGGTGCCCGGCGCGAACACCAGCGAGCCGCTCAGGGGCTCCCACTGGCCGGTCAGCGGGTTGAGCACTTCCAGCGGCGTGCTGTCCACGCCGGGGGTGATGCGCTCGTTGCGGCCCGTGACCGGGTCGACCAGGCCGTCGAGCAGCCTGAGCGCCACGCTCACCGGGGTGCCCGATGCGTGGCTCAGGCTCAGGGTGAACACGGCGGGGCTGCCTTCCACCACGGTCGGGCCGGCGGCCACGCTCAGGGACGGCGGGTCTTCGGCCACGGGCGGGGTGGGCGTGGGGGTGGGGGCCTGCGCCACGGCGCTGGGCTGCAGCGCCGTCACCGGCGCCAGCCCGCGGTCGGTGCCGAACACGAAGGCCTGGGGCGTGACCGACTCGGCCACGCGGTCCACCCGCAGCCCCGGCGACAGGGCGCCGCCCAGGCCAGCCAGCAGGCCCGCGGCCGGCGCCTCCAAATTGTCCAGGTTGTCCAGGTTGGCCGCGACGGCCTCTGCAGGCCCGGTGGCCTCGTTGGGCTGGGCCGCCACGGCCTCGGGGCGCACCGCCGGCGCGATCTGCACCAGGCCGTCGTCCGCCGTGACGATCTGGGCGCCGCCAGCGACCTTGTCGCCCACTTTCACGGGGCGCAATTGCCCGTCGGGCAGGCGCAGGAAGGCCTGGCCCCAGACAGCGGTGACGGTCCCGGAAGACATGGCGAGGATCGGCATTGGCTTAACCCACAGACAGAATGCGGCGAAGCGCACAGTCTATGGCCATCCATGGGCCGATTGGCGCAGCGGCATCCCCCGGGGTGGAGGGGCTGCAGGCAGGGTGCGGGGTGCCTGAGCCGCGCCGGTCAGTGCCCCGCGCGCATGCGGATGCGCTCGATGTAGGCCTCGCCATCGAAGGGCTGGCCGGAGCGCTGCGAGGCCCAGACCATCTCGCCCAGGGCCTCCATGACCTCGTGGTGCGCCGCGTGCAACGAAGCGCGGCGGTGCGCCAGGGCCTCGACGGCCGCGCGGATGCCACGCGGCTGGTCGATGCTCACCTGCTCCGTGATGGACAGGTGCATGGACAGGTGCAGGAAGGGGTTGGTGCGGCCCTCCTCCACGGTGTAGGTGGCCGCCAGCGCCGCGTCCACATCGGCCAGGTCGGCGTGGTACTCGGGGTGCTCGGCGATCCAGTCGGCCGCCTGCGCCTCCAGCGGGGTCAGCGGCTGGCCGGCGCGGTGCTTGGCCCAGGCTTCGCAGAAGAAGCGCCGGACCTGCTCTTGCGAGGGCGCGAACAACTCAGACGCCCAGCAGTTCGACTTCGAACATCAGCGTGGCGTTGGGGGGGATCACGCCGCCAGCGCCGCGGGCACCATAGCCCAGCTCGGACGGGATCACCAGGATGCGGGTGCCGCCCACCTTCATGCCCTGCACGCCTTCGTCCCAGCCGCGGATGACGTGGCCGGCGCCCAGGGGGAATTCGAAGGGGTCGCGGCGGTCCTTGCTGGAGTCGAACTTGGCGCCCTTGACGCCGTTTTCATACAGCCAGCCGGTGTAGTGCACGGTGACGTAGGCGCCGGCCTTGGCGACCTCGCCAGAGCCCTCGACGGTGTCTTCGTATTGCAGACCGGAGGTGGTGGTGACGACGGGCATGGCGGGTCCTTTCGGAGAGCGTTCAAGGTGTGGAGGGTGCCGGGGAGGTCCCGGGAAAGAGCCGGAAGTCTACCCGCTGGCGCCCGGGCGTGCCGCGACAGGCCACGCGCATCTGCTAGCCTGCAAGGCCCCGCTGACGCCAGGAGCCGCGCGTGTCCACCCCCGATTCCCGCCCCAACCCTCCTTTCATCGGCCCCGACGGCCAGGCCCGCTGCCGCTGGTGTGGCGGCGCGCCGGAGTTCCTGCCCTACCACGACACCGAATGGGGCTTCCCCGTGGCCGACGACCGCCGCCTGTTCGAGAAGCTCTGCCTGGAGGGCTTCCAGTCGGGGCTGAGCTGGCGCACCATCCTGTCCAAGCGGGAGAACTTCCGCGCGGCTTTCCACGGCTTCGACATCGACCGCGTGGCCGCCTTCACGGCCGACGACGTCGAGCGCCTGCTGCAAGACGAGGGCATCGTGCGCCACCGCGGCAAGATCGAGGCCGCCATCCACAACGCGCAGCGCGCCCGGGAGCTGATCGCGCAGGAAGGTTCGCTGGCCGCCTTCTTCTGGCGCCACGAGCCCGACGCCGCCACCCTGGCGACGCCCCAGACGGTGTCCACCTCGGCCGCGTCGCAGGCGCTCTCCAAGGCCCTGAAGAAGCAGGGCTGGAAGTTCGTGGGGCCGACCACCGTCTACGCCTTCATGCAGGCCATGGGCCTGGTCAACGACCACAGCGCCGACTGCGTGGTGCGGCCCCAGGTCGCGCGGGCCCGAGAGGCCTTCACGCCCCCGCGCACGCCCGCAGGGAACTGACCCGCGCCAGCGACCGCCCACCTCGGCCCGGGCCGCCAAGTCATGGCAATCGTTGCATGGCGTATCGTTGCGGCATGCCCACCGACCCGCCCCGCCTGCACAGCAACAGCCAGACGCTGTCGCTGAGTTTCACCTCCTCGCTCATCCAGAGCAGCATGCGCCTGGCTGCCCCCGACGAGCTGGTGCTGGACTACACCCGCGCCATGATGGGCTTCCTGCTGGCCCAGCCGGCGCCGCGCTCGGTGCTGATGATCGGCCTGGGCGGCGGCTCCATGCTCAAGTACCTGCACCGCCACCTGCCCGAGACCACGTTCACGGTGGTGGAGATCAGCCAGGCCGTGATCGACCTGCGCAACGCCTTCCTCATCCCCCCCGACAGCGACCGCCTGAGCACGCTGTGCGACGACGGTGCCCGCTTCCTGCGCCACACGACGCAGCGCTTCGACGTCATCCTGGTGGACGGCTTCGACGGCAGCGGCCTGCCGCCCGCACTGAGCAGCCGCCGTTTTTACGAAGATGCCCGACGGGCGCTGGCCGACGACGGGGTGCTGGTGGCCAATGTGCAGGCGGACACGGCGCGCAGCCGCGAGATCCAGCAGAGGCTGCGCCGGGCGTTTGACGGCGCGGTGCTGGCGGTCGAGTCCGACGAGGGCGGCAACGAGGTGCTGCTGGCCGGCGCCCTGACGGGCTGGCAGGCCTTGCATGCGGCGTTCGAGGCGCGCTGGCAGGCCCTGGAGGCCGTGCACCAGGCCACGCTGTCGGCCAGTTCGACGCGCCTGGAGCGCGCCCTCCGGCGCCTGCCCCAACTGCCCCAGGGACTCTGACCTGACACATTGCGTTAATGCGTCAGGTGCATGACAATCGTTTTCCCGTACTGTTTTCCGTACTGAACCGATCCCCAGGAGTGGTCATGCCTCAGGAATCACCTCGCCTTGCCGACGTCCACGCCACCGTCATCGAAGTCCTGCCCTCGCTGGGGCTGGCCTGGCTGCAGGACGACGAGCACCGCGAGTGGGCCATCACGCGCAGCACCCCCGGGGTCAATCTGGCGCTGCTGCAGCCCGGCAGCAAGGTCTGCCTGTGCGTGCAATCGGTCGATGGCCGGCTGCTGCCTTGCAGTTGTCACTGACTGCGCCGATCGGCTGCGGTCCCTGACCGCCAGCATCGACGGGGGCATGCCGAGGCCCCCGCGGGCCCGCCTCAGGCCGCCAGGCGGAAGCGTCCGATCACCTGGTTGAGGCTCAGCGCCTGCTGACGCAGCGATTCGGCCGCCGCGCTCGACTCTTCGACCAGGGCCGCGTTTTCCTGGGTCCAGGCATCCAGCTCGCCGATGGCGCGCGCCACCTCCGCGATGTCGCGGGCCTGCTCGCCGGAGCGGTCGTTGAGGTGGTCCATCATCGCGGCGACGCGGTCGGCCACGCCCAGCACCTCGGACATCTCCGTCTGTGCGGCCTTGACCAGCTGGCTGCCCTGGTTGACCTGGTCGCTGGACGCGCGGATGACCTGGGAGATCTGCTTGGCAGCCTCGGCCGAGCGCTGCGCCAGCTGACGCACCTCGGCGGCCACAACGGCAAAGCCGCGGCCCTGTTCTCCGGCGCGCGCAGCCTCGACCGCGGCATTGAGCGCCAGCAGGTTGGTCTGGAAGGCCACCGAGTCGATCAGGCCGATCATCTGCGAGATCTCGCGCGAGTCGGTGGCGATCTGCCCCATGTTGCTCACCACCTCCTGGACGATGTCGCCGCCACGGCGGGTCGAGGCCAGGGAGCGCGCGCCCAGTTGCGAGACTTCCTGCGACGCGGCACGGGATTCGGCCACGATGTCGGCAAGTTCGTGCATGGTGGACGCCGTTCGCTGCAGTTCAGCGGCAGCGCGCTCGGTGCGGGCCGACAGGTCGGCGCTGCCGTTGGCCACCTCGGAGCTGGCGCTGAGGATGGCATCACCCGACTGCTTCACGCTGGACACCACCTCGCGCAGGCTCGACTGCATGCGCGCCAGCGAGGACATCAGGGCCGCGACCTCGCCGCCACCGCTCACGCTGATGGTGTGCGCCAGGTTGCCCTCGGCCACCTGGTCGGCGACCGCCACCGCACGGCCCAGCGGGCGGCTGATGGACAGCACGGTCAGCCAGGTCGCGGGGATGAAGATCAGGAGGCTGAGCAGGCCGATCACGCCGATCAGGATCAGCTCGTTTTCGGCGCGCGACGCCACCGCGACCGCGCGGGTCTCGGCCGCTTCCTGGAGTTGCGTGGCCAGTTCTTCGACCAGCGGGTCGGCCTTGCGCATGAACTCCTTGGCCGGGGCGATGGTCTGGTTCGCCTCGGTGGAGGTCACGATCTGCCCATTGATGGTGCGCTGGATCACCTCGCCAGCGGCGCCTTCGTACTGCTGCATCAGGGCCAGGATGGCGGTCGACTGGGCCTCGGCACCCTTCTGACCCAGCGCCTGCAGGGAGTCTCGGGCGGAGGACACGGCACGCTTCCATTTGACCTGGTAGGCCTTGGAGCCGTCGAGGTCGTCGATGTTGAGCAGCACGTCCTTTTCGTAGCGGCGGATGTCACCGAGGTGCTGGCGCAGGCGCACCAACTCGGCTTGCTGGCTGAACTCCACGGCGCGGAAATCTGAGAATTGGCGACTGAGGGACAACAGGCTGCCCACGCCGGTGGCACCGACGATGAGCAGGGCCAGGACGACGAGCGCGGCCAGGGCGCTCAGGCGGGTGCGGATGGAAGTTTCCGTGAAGAATGTCATGGGGCGCGCCGTGGGGGCGAGTTTCGACACCCATTTATCGGCATCGCATGCCCCAACTTGATGCGCATCAACACGAACATTTGTAAACCGTGCAAACCCGAGGACACCACCGAGGACACCACCGATGACGCCTTCCGCTTACGTCCATTGTCCACACTGCGCCCGCCCGCTCGGCCCCCGCGCGCACCCCGGCTCGCCCGAGGTGCTGCGCCAGAGTTGCCCCGACGAGGCCTGCGGCTTCGTGCACTGGGACAACCCGGTGCCCGTGGTGGCCGCGGTGGTGGAGCACGAGGGCGCGCTGATCCTGGCGCGCAACCGGGCATGGACGACGCCCTTCTTCGCGCTCATCACCGGTTTCCTTGAGAAAACCGACCCCAGCCCCGAGGAGGCCGTGGCCCGCGAGGTCAAGGAGGAGCTGGACCTGGACGCCAGCGCCGTGCATTTCATCGGGCACTACCGCTTCGAGCGGCAGAACCAGCTGATCCTGGCCTACCACGTGCCGGCCACGGGCGTGATCACCCTGGGCGAGGAACTGGCGGAATGCAGGCGCATCGACCCGGCCCGCGCCCGTTACTGGCCGGTGGCCACGGGCCTGGCCCTGCGCGACTGGCTGCTGTCGCAAGGTCACCAGCCCCAGGCCATGGACTTGCCGCGCCCCTGAGGCCGCGGTCGCCACAGGCCAAAACCAAGGGTAAACCCTGTTGTTGGGTCCCACAATTGTGGACGCCGACCTGGATGCGTATCTTTTCGCACTTCTGCGTCGATGCGGACCGTCCCGCACCGCGCGCCCTCCGCAAAGGTTGCCGCCATGTCGTCCCCCGCCTCCCCTTCGTCTCCGCTGGCCCCGCGCCGGCCCCTCTACCGGTCCCTCTACGTCCAGGTGCTGTTCGCGGTCGCCGTGGGCGTGCTGCTGGGCCACTTCGCGCCCGAGACCGGCGCCAGCCTGAAACCGCTGGGCGACGGCTTCATCAAGCTGGTCAAGATGATGATCGCGCCGATCATCTTCTGCACCGTGGTGATCGGCATCGCCGGCATGGAAGACATGAAGAAAGTCGGCAAGACCGGCGGCCTGGCGCTGCTGTACTTCGAGGTGGTTTCCTCGCTGGCCCTGATCGTCGGCCTGGTGGTGATCAACCTGCTGCAGCCGGGCACCGGCATGCACGTCGACCCCGCCACGCTGGACACCAAGGGCATCGCCAGCTACACGGCCCCCGGCAAGATGCAGGGCACGGTGGACTTCCTCCTCAACGTCATCCCCAGCTCGGTGGTGGATGCGTTCGCCAAGGGCGAGATCCTGCAGGTGCTGCTGTTCGCGGTGCTGTTCGGCTTCGCCCTGCACAAGTTCGGCGGCCGCGGCACGCTGGTGTTCGATTTCATCGAGCGCCTCTCGCATGTGCTGTTCGACATCATCGGCATCATCATGAAGGTGGCCCCCATCGGTGCCTTCGGTGCCATGGCCTTCACCATCGGCAAGTACGGCGTGTCCTCGCTGCTGTCGCTGGGCCAGCTGATGGCGTCCTTCTACCTGACCTGCCTGCTGTTCGTCTGCGTGGTGCTGGGCACCATCGCCCGCCTGCACGGCTTCAGCATCTTCAAGTTCATCCGCTACATCAAGGAAGAGCTGCTGATCGTGCTGGGCACGTCGTCGTCGGAGTCGGTGCTGCCGCGCATGATGGAGAAGCTGGAGAACCTGGGCGCGCGCAAGTCGGTGGTCGGCCTGGTGATCCCCACGGGCTACTCCTTCAACCTGGACGGCACCTCCATCTACCTGACCATGGCCGCGGTGTTCATCGCCCAGGCCACCGACACCCACATGACGCTGGTGCAGCAGCTGACCCTGCTGGCCGTGCTGCTGCTGACGTCCAAGGGCGCCGCGGGCATCACGGGCAGTGGCTTCATCGTGCTGGCGGCCACGCTGTCGGCGGTGGGCCATGTGCCGGTGGCCGGCCTGGCGCTGATCCTGGGCATCGACCGCTTCATGTCCGAAGCCCGCGCCCTGACCAACCTGGTGGGCAACGGTGTGGCCACGCTGGTGGTGGCCAAGTGGACGGGCGACCTCGACATGCAGCGCCTGCAGGCCCGCCTGGACAACCCCAGCCTGGAAGACGTGCAGGAGCCCGAAGCCCTGCTGGACCAGGAGCAGGCCCACATGGCGGTGAGCTCGCCGCAGGCCTGATCTGGCGGGCCTCGCGCGGCCCCGCCCCTTGCGCAAGGCGACACCACGGTGTCGCCTTTTTTTGTGCCCCACGCTGTGGCCCACCTCTTGCTTGATGCGGGGGAAGCCTCATCGCCCCACGCCCATGGACCTCACCCCCCGCGAAAAAGACAAGCTGCTGATCTTCACGGCCGCCCTGCTGGCCGAGCGCCGCAAGGCCCGCGGGCTCAAGCTCAACCACCCGGAAGCCGTGGCGCTGATCACCGCCGCCATCATGGAAGGCGCCCGCGACGGCAAGACCGTGGCCGCGCTGATGAGCGAGGGCAAAACGGTGCTGAGCCGCGCCGACGTCATGGACGGCATCGCCGAGATGATCCCGGAGATCCAGGTCGAGGCCACCTTCCCCGATGGCACCAAGTTGGTGACCGTGCACCAGCCCATCGCATGAGACGCGAAGCCTCGCACAAAGCGCACCCGCGCGGTGCGCACATGGCGCCCTCGCCGTGCCGCACCGCCTTTTCCGCCCCACCGTCATCCTCGCAAGGCACCACCATGAAGCGCATCCTCCCTGTCCTGTCCGCCCTGACCTTGACCGGCCTGTGCGCCCTCCCCGCCTGGGCCCACGAAGGGCACGGCCTGCCCGGCATGGCGCACTGGCACGGCACCGATGTGCTGGGCTTCGTGGCCGTGGCCATGCTGGCCGCGGCCGTGGCCTGGTTCCGCGGAGGCAAGTGATGCTGCCCGGCGAGCTGTTCACCGACGGGCCCGACATCGACCTCAACCCGGGCCGGCGCACGCTGACGCTGGTGGTGGAGAACGCGGGCGATCGCCCCATCCAGGTCGGCTCGCACTACCACTTCGCCGAGACCAACGCCGGCCTGCGCTTTGACCGCGATGCCGCCCGCGGCATGCGCCTGAACATCGCCTCGGGCACGGCCGTGCGCTTCGAGCCCGGCCAGCAACGCACGGTCGAGCTCGTCGATTTCGCCGGCGACCGCGTGGTCTGCGGTTTCCGCGGCCTGGTGCAAGGCAAGCTCTGAAAGGCATTCCCGAGATGGCCAGCATCCCCCGACGCGCCTATGCCGAAATGTTCGGCCCCACCACCGGCGACCGCCTGCGCCTGGCCGACACGCAACTGGTCATCGAGGTCGAAGACGACCTCACGCTGCGGGCCGGCGGGTACGGCGAGGAAGTCAAGTTCGGCGGCGGCAAGACCATCCGCGACGGCATGGGCCAAAGCCAGCGCCCCAATGGGCCCGGCCCCGGTGACGCCTGCGACTGCGTGCTGACCAACGCCCTCATCCTCGACCACTGGGGCATCGTCAAGGCCGACATCGGCATCAAGGCCAGCCGCATCGTGGCCATCGGCAAGGCGGGCAACCCCGACGTGCAGCCCGGCGTGGACATCGTCATCGGCCCAGGCACGGAAATCATCGCGGCCGAGGGCATGGTCGTCACGGCCGGCGGCATCGACACGCACATCCACTTCATCTGCCCGCAGCAGATCGAAGAGGCGCTCATGAGCGGCGTGACGACGATGATCGGCGGCGGCACCGGCCCGGCCACCGGCACCTTCGCCACCACCTGCACGCCCGGCCCCGACAACATCGCGCTGATGCTCAAGGCCGCCGAGGCCTTCCCCATGAACATCGGTTTGCTCGGCAAGGGCAACGCCAGCCGCCCCGAAGCGCTGCGCCAGCAGGTCGCGGCCGGCGTCATCGGCATGAAGCTGCACGAGGACTGGGGCACCACGCCCGCGGCCATCGACACCTGCCTGAGCGTGGCCGAAGAAACCGACGTGCAGGTGGCCATCCACACCGACACGCTCAACGAATCGGGCTTCGTGGAAGACACGGTGGCGGCGTTCAAGGGACGCACCATCCACAGCTTCCACACCGAGGGCGCGGGCGGCGGCCACGCCCCGGACATCATGAAGGTGGTGGGCGAGCCCCATGTGCTGCCCTCTTCCACCAACCCGACGCGGCCCTTCACGGTCAACACCATCGACGAGCACCTCGACATGCTCATGGTGTGCCACCACCTCGACGCCTCCATCGCCGAGGACCTGGCGTTTGCCGAGAGCCGCATCCGCCGCGAGACCATCGCCGCCGAAGACATCCTCCACGACCTGGGCGCCATCAGCATGTTCTCCTCTGACTCGCAGGCCATGGGCCGCGTGGGCGAGGTCATCCTGCGCACCTGGCAGACGGCGCACAAGATGAAGGTGCAGCGCGGCGGCCTGCCGGGACCGAACGGGGACACGAACCGCCACGACAACGCCCGCGTCAAGCGCTACGTGGCCAAGTACACCATCAACCCCGCGCTGGCCCACGGCGTGGCCCACGAGGTCGGCAGCATCGCGCTGGGCAAGTGGGCCGACCTCGTGCTGTGGCGCCCGGCCTTCTTTGGCGTCAAGCCCAGCCTCGTCCTCAAGGGCGGCTTCATCGCCGCCGCGGCCATGGGCGACCCCAACGCCTCCATCCCGACACCCCAGCCCGTGCACTACCGGCCGATGTTCGGCAGCTTTGGCGGGGCTCTGTCGCGCACCTCGCTGACCTTCATGAGCCAGGCCGGCATCGCCGCAGGACTGCCGGCCCAGTTGGGCTTGAAGAAGCCCGTGGTGGGCGTCAAGGGTTGCCGCAGCGTCCAGAAAAAGGACATGGTGCACAACGCCTACCTGCCCCACATGGAGATCGATGCCCAGACCTACCAGGTGCGCGCCGACGGCCAGTTGCTGGTCTGCGAGCCCGCCACCGAGCTGCCCATGGCCCAGCGCTACTTCCTGTTCTGAGGGACACTGCGGGCATGCTGACCGTCAACAAACTCCTCCCCCAAGGCCAGGGCCTGGCCCCCGTGCTGCTCAAGCGCGCCGCCACCGTCGAGCTCGACTGGGACGTGCGCCAGAAGAGCCGCTTCGACGCCACCGACAGCCAGGGCCGCCACCTGGGCGTGTTCCTGCCGCGAGGCACCGTGGTGCGTGGTGGCGACGTGCTGGTGACCGACGCCGGCGACATGGTGCGCGTGCTCGCCGCGCCCCAGCCGGTGCTGGTGATCACACCCTGCGCCGAGCACGGCTCGCCCTTCGACCTCGTGCGTGCGGCCTACCACCTGGGCAACCGCCACGTGCAGATCGAGCTGCGCCCCGAGCACCTGAAGATCGAACCCGACCACGTGCTGGCCGACATGCTGCGCGCCATGCACCTGACCGTGCGCGACGCCAGCGAGGCCTTCGAGCCGGAAGGTGGCGCCTATGCAGCCAGTGGTGCGGCCGGCGGGCATGGGCATGGGCACGGCCACACACACGACCACGTCCAGGAGGCCAACCCGCCGCACGGCGCCCCCGGCCATGTCCACGGCCCGGGCTGCAGCCACGGCCACGGCCACGACCACAAGCACTGAGCCCCCGCCACCCTGCCCGCCAACCGCCCCCCACGTGCCCCGACCTGCCCCCCGCCCCGCCCCCCTGAGCGCCACAGCGCGCCTGCAGCTGATGTGGCTGGCCTCGCCGGCCCTGCCGGTGGGCGGCTTCAGCTACTCCGAAGGGCTGGAGGCCGCGGTGGACAGCGGGTGCGTCACCCACGAAGCCCAGGCCGCCGCCTGGCTGCGCGACCAGCTGATGCTGTCCCTGGCGCGCGCCGACCTGGCCGTGGTGGCCCGCGCCGTGCCGGCCTGGCAACGCCATGACCTGGCCCGCGTGCGCGAGCTCAACGACTGGGTGGGCCAGACCCGCGAAACGAGCGAGCTGCGCCTGCAAGCTGAGCAGATGGGCCGCTCCCTGGTGGAGTGGCTGCGCAACCGCGGCGCGCCCAGCCCAGCGCCCGGCGCCGACCCGCGCGTGGCCGCCTGCGCCGCCCTGCCCCCGGCCCCCACCTGGCCCGTCGCCTTCGCCCTGGCCGTGGCGCAGTGCCTGCCCGTGCCCCGCCGCCCGGGAGAGGGCGAGGCCGCCTTGCGCGAGGCCCTGCTGAGCTTCGCTTTCGGCTGGGCCGAGAACATGGTCCAGGCCGCCATCAAGGCCGTGCCCCTGGGCCAGAGCGCCGGCCAGCGCATCCTGCAGTCGCTGACGGACGCCATCCCCAAGGCCATCGACCACGCCCTGGCGCTGCCCGACTCGCAACGCCAGGCCTTCACGCCCATGCTGGCCATCCTGAGTGCCCAGCACGAATCCCAGTACTCACGCCTGTTCCGATCATGAGCCACCTGCACCACATCCCCGGCCGCACCAAGACCCTGCCGCCCCTGCGCGTGGGCGTGGGCGGGCCCGTCGGCTCCGGCAAGACCACCCTGGTCGAGGTGCTGTGCAAGACCCTGCGCGACACCTACGACCTGGTCGTCGTCACCAACGACATCTACACCAAGGAAGACCAGCGCCTGCTCACCGTGGCCGGCGCCCTGGAGCCCGACCGCATCATGGGCGTGGAGACCGGCGGCTGCCCGCACACCGCCATCCGCGAAGACGCCTCCATCAACCTCGAAGCGGTGGACCGCATGCTGGCCAGGTACCCCGATGCCGACATCGTCTTCATCGAGTCGGGCGGCGACAACCTGGCGGCCACCTTCAGCCCCGAGCTGTCGGACCTGACCATCTACGTGATCGACGTGGCCGCAGGCGAGAAGATCCCGCGCAAGGGTGGCCCCGGCATCACCAAGAGCGACCTCTTCGTCATCAACAAGACCGACCTGGCCCCCCACGTGGGCGCCAACCTGGAGGTCATGGAGGCCGACACGAAGCGCATGCGCCAGACGCCCCAGGGCCTGCGCCCCTTCGTGATGAGCAACCTCAAGACGAAAGCCGGCCTGGATCAGGTCATCGCCTTCATCGAGGCCAAGGGCATGCTCAAGGCATAATCCGCGCTGCCTTGATCTCCCCGTAGTTCAATGGATAGAACGGCCGCCTCCTAAGCGGCAAATACAGGTTCGATTCCTGTCGGGGGGACCAGCCGCCTCGGACTCAGGCTCCGCTGGTCTCGCCGTCCTTCAGCCGAAGCTCTTCGACGGTGTAGCCCTCGCGGATGAGGGCCTCGCGCAACCAGGCCGGCTGCCCGCCCGAGCCATCCCAGCTTTCCCCCGTGATGGGGTGGCGGTATTTCACGGCCGGTTCCTGGGGTGCCGGGACCTCCACGACCCGCGGCTGCGGGATGCCGGCGAGTTCTTCGGCGTCGATCTGCCAATACTCGATCAGCTTGCGCACGGAACGCAGCACGGCTTCTTGCTCTGCTGTTCTCATGTTGGACGTGTGGAGGTGGTGCGCCGCAGGTGTGGCGCCATGGACACATGTTAGCAAATTCACGCCCCGCCAAAGGCTTGACCCACATCAAGTCGGCGGCCGCCTTCGCCCGGGCGGGGGGAACAATGCCACAGACCACCGCCTTATCTCGCTGCCTGGGCCTTGGATGCAAGGCAACATGACCGACATGCAAAGCAAGCCCCATGAGGGCAGGCGGCCCGGGCAGGAGGGCCTTGAGCAAACCTGTCAGCCATGAAATCAGACGAGAAAGGTTTGCCATGCGCCTGAATCTTCCGGTCACCGATCGGGAATTCGCTTTCCCCAAGGGTGACACCCTGGTGTCGACCACCGACCTCAAAGGCCGCATCACCTACTGCAACCCCTCCTTCATCCATGTGAGCGGCTACCAGCGTGAAGAGTTGCTGGGCCAGCCCCACAACCTGATCCGCCACCCGGACATGCCCGAAGAGGCCTTCCGCGACATGTGGGAGACCATCGCCTCGGGCCGCCCCTGGACGGCGATGGTGAAGAACCGCCGCAAGGACGGCTCCTTCTACTGGGTGCGAGCCAACGTCACGCCCCTGATGGACCAGGGCCAGCCCATCGGCTACCTGTCTGTGCGCACCGAGCCTGACCTTGGCGACATCCAGGCCGCCGCGGCGCTCTACCGCACCATGGCTCAGGAAAAGGAACAGGGCCAGCTCATCCACTGCCTGCGGCAAGGCCGGGTGGTACGCACCGACCTGCGCGGCCGCATCGGCGAATCGATGCGCGTGGGCATGGCCGCGCGCCTGGCCGGCCTGAGCGTCGGCTTCGGCGCCCTGTCGTTCGGCGCGGGCACGCTGGCTTCCTCGCAAGGCCTGGGCACGCCCGGGATGCTGCTGGGCGTGGCGGGCGTGACCGCCGTGGGCCTGCTGGTCGGCCAGCTCGTGCGCGGCATGACCATGGGCCCCATCAAGGGCCTGATGGACGTGGCCAACCGCATGGCCGCCGGCGACCTGACGCAGACGGTGTATTCCGACCGCGACGACCTCATCGGCCAGTTCACCCGCGCGCTCAACCAGCTCAACGTGAACCTGCGCTCCATCGTGCGCGACGCCCGCACCGAGGTCGACCAGATGCTGGTGGCCACGCGCGAGATCGCCGACGGCAACCAGGACCTCTCCAGCCGCACCGAGTCGCAGGCCAGCAGCCTGCAGCAGACCGCGGCCTCGATGGAGGAGATCACCGGCACCGTCAAGCACAGCGCCGACACCGCCCACCAGGCGGCCGATCTGGCGCAGCAAAGCACCGCCATCACCCAGCGCAGCAGCGAGGTGGTCAGCAGCGTCACCCAGACCATGGGCGCCATCGAGGAGTCCTCGCACCGCATCGGCGAGATCATCCAGGTCATCGACAGCATCGCCTTCCAGACCAACATCCTGGCGCTGAACGCCGCGGTGGAAGCCGCCCGTGCCGGCGAGCAGGGCCGCGGCTTTGCCGTGGTGGCCTCCGAGGTGCGCGCCCTGGCCGGCCGCACCGCCACGGCCGCCCGCGAGGTCAAGCAGCTCATCACCGACTCGGCCGAGAAGGTCCGCGCCGGCAGCGAGCTGACTCGCAACGCCCAGACCACCATGAGCCAGGCGGTGACCTCGGTCGAGCAAGTCACTTCGCTGGTCGGCCAGATCAGCGGCGGCGCCACCGAGCAGCTCAGCGGCATCTCGCAGATCAACTCGGCGGTGGCCCAACTCGACGGCATCACCCAGCAGAACGCCGCCGCGGTGGAGCAGATCGCCGCCGCGTCCATGAGCCTGGCCAGCCGCGCCAAGACCGTGGCAGAGTCGGTGCAGATCTTCCGCCTCGATGCCAACGACGGCAAGCGCCAGCCTGATGCCGTGATGCTGCGCCGCGAGATGAAGGCCGGCGGCGCTCGTCAAGACCTGACTGCCCCAGCTTGATGGGATCCGGGCGAGCGGGCTAGACTGGCCTGTTCGCCCCTCGATCCCTCCCATGAAATTCGCCATCCTTTCGGACCTGCACGCCAACCGGCAGGCCGTCGAAGCCGTCTGGGCCCACGCCCAGGAACAAGGTTGTGAGCACACCGTCCTGCTGGGCGATTTCGTGGACTACGGTGCCGACCCGGCCTGGGTCATGGACTTCGTCATGGCCCGCCACGCCGAGGGCGCCACGGTGGTCAAGGGCAACCACGACGACGCCATCCGCCACGAAGGCAGCCACCACATGGGCAGCCATGTGCTGGCCTCGCTGGCCTGGACGCGCCAGCAGCTCAGTGCGGCGCACATCGCCTTCATCGAAGCCCTGCCGCTGACCGCCGTCAAGGGCGACTGCCTCTTCGCCCACGCCAACGTGCACGACCCGGCGCACTGGGGCTACCTGCATGGCCGCCTGGAGGCCACGCGCAGCCTGTTCGCCAGCCAGCAGCCTTTCGTGTTCTGCGGGCACATGCACGAGCCCTGCCTCTACCACCTCTCGTCCACCGGCAAGTCCGGCGAGTTCCGCCCGGTCGACGGCACGCCCATCCGGCTGTCGCCCATGCGGCGCTGGCTGGCCATCCCCGGCTCGGTGGGCCAGCCGCGCGACGGCAACCCGGCCGCCTGCTACGCCATCTTTGACACGGCCCAAGCCGAGCTGACCTTCGTGCGCGTACCCTATGACCACGAGGCCGCCGCGCGCCGCGTGCTGGAAGCCGGCCTGCCCGAGGCCCTGGCGCAGCGCCTGCGCGAAGGCAACTGAGGCCCGCGAGAAAGGCCTGCCGATGATGACGCCCCCCGCCAAGCTGCAAGCCGGAGACCGCATCGACGGCTTCGTCCTCAAGGAAAAGCTGCACCAGGGCGGCATGGCCACGCTGTGGGACGTCTCGGAGGTCGATGCCGAAGGCCAGCCCGAGGTCCGCACCCGCGCGGCCAACGGCGAGCCCCTGCCCCTGATCATGAAGATCCCGCGCATCAAGGGCGGCGAAGACCCGGCCTCCATCGTCGGCTTCGAGGTCGAGCAGATGATCCTGCCTGCGCTCAAGGGCCCGCACGTGCCGCGCTTCGTGGCCAAGGGCGACTTCACCCGCCAGCCCTACATCGTGATGGAGCGCATCGCCGGCGACTCGCTGCGCCCCCGCCTGGACCAGGCCCCCCTGCCCTTCGGGGAGGTCGCCGACATCGGCCAGCGCGTGGCCTTCGCCCTGCACGAGCTGCACCGCCAGCACCTGACCCACCTGGACGTCAAACCCAGCAACATCATGTTCCGCCCCACGGGCGAGGCGGTGCTGGTGGACTTCGGCCTGTCGCGCCACGACCAGCTGCCCGACCTGCTGGAAGAAGAGTTCTCCCTGCCCATGGGCACCGGCCCCTACATCTCGCCCGAGCAGGTGCAGTTCGTGCGCAACGACCCGCGCAGCGACCTCTTTGCCCTGGGCGTGATGCTCTACCACCTGACCACCGGCGAGCGGCCTTTCGGCAACCCCACCAGCGTGCCCGGCCTGCGCAAGCGCCTCTACACCGACCCGGTGCCGCCACGCGCCCAGCGCAGCGAAACCCCACCCTGGCTGCAGGAGGTCATCCTGCGCTGCCTGGAAGTGCAGCCCGAGCAGCGCTACCAGACCGGCGCCCAGCTCGCCCTGGACCTGCAGCACCCAGAGCAGATCCCGCTGACGGCGCGCGCCGAACGCCTGGGCACGCGCGGCACGCTCAGCACCGTGCGGCGCTGGTTCCAGGCCATGGGTGCCGAGCCCAAGGGCGAGGACGGCGCCAACCAGCACGTCGAGCGCAGCCCCATCATCATGGTGGCCATCGGGATCAAGAACAGCACCCCGGCGCTGGACAAGAAGCTGCTGGGCACGGTGCGCCGCATCATGCAGATGGAGCCCGGCGCCCGCCTGGCCTGCGTCAGCATCATGAAGACCGCCCGCATCGGCATGGACACCCTCGTCGACGAGCAGGGCAACAGCCTGCACGTGCAGCAACTGGTGGCCATCAAGCACTGGGCGCGGCCGCTGCAGCAGCAGCTGCAGATGGACGAGCACCGCCTCACCTTCCACGTGCTGGAGGCGCCGGACACGGCCAGCGCCATCGTCGAGTTCGCCACCAAGAACCAGGTGGACCACATCGTCATGGGCGCGCGCGGCAACTCCACGCTGCGGCGCTACCTGGGCAGCGTGAGCGCGCAGGTGGTGGCCGAGGCCGAGTGCTCGGTCACCGTCGTGCGGGTGTGACTGTGGACGTGACGGCGGGCCCGGGCGAGGCCGCCAGCGACTCGCGCAGGAAGTCCAGGAAGGCCGAGGCCACCGGCGTGGGCTGACGCTCGCGGCGGCGCACCAGGTACCAGCGCGAGGGGATGGGGAAGCCCTTGACCGGCAGGATGGCCAGGCCCTCGTGGGCGGGGTCGCGGTCCAGGGCGTGGCGCGACAGCACGGCCAGGCCGTAGCCCCCGGCCACGGCCTGCTTGATGGCCTCGTTGCTGCCCAGGGACATCTGCACGCGCGGGCTGAAGCCCCATTGCGCGAACTGTCGCTCGCAGCTGATGCGCGTGCCCGAGCCCGGCTCGCGCAGGATGAAGCGCTCGCCGGCCACCGCGTCCAGCGTCAGGCGCTTGCGCGCGGCCAGCGGGTGCTCGGCCGCGGCCAGCAGCACCAGCGGGTTGTCCAGCAGGGGTTCGGCCTCCACGGCCACGTGCTCGGGCGGCGTGGTCATGATGACGAGGTCGTCGAGCGACTGCTCCAGGCGCCTCACGATGCTGTCGCGGTTGGCCACCTCCAGGTGCACGTCGATGTCGGGGTAGCGCTGCGAGAACGGCCCCAGCAGCCGGGGGATGAAGGACTTGGCGGTGCTGACCACGGCCACGTCCAGGCGGCCGCGCTTGAGGCCTTGCAGGTCGGCCAGCTCCATCTCGAAGGCCGCCCAGCGGTGCAGGATGTCTTCACAGGCCCGGGCCAGGTGCTGGCCGGCGTCGGTCAGGCGCACGCCGCGCGGCAGGGCCTCGTAGAGCGGCACGCCCGCGGCCTCGGAGAGCTGGCGCAGCTGCATGGACACGGTGGGCTGGGTGACGTGCTCGGCCTCGGCGGCGCCGGTGACCGAGCCGGTGTGGGCCAGGGCCTGGAAGAGGCGCAGCTGCCGCCAGGTGATGTGCATAGACAAACCTCGATGAATGCAATCACGACATTTGATTTTTCATGATGCCATGAAAACCCTAGGATGGCCGCATGAACCCGCTCAACAACCTGCTCGATCCGGCCATCCTCTTCTTCGTGTTCGGCGTCTTTGCCGGCCTGGTGCGCTCCAACCTGGAGGTGCCCCAGGCCATCGCCCGCTTCCTCTCGCTCTACCTGCTGATGTCGGTGGGTCTCAAGGGCGGCTTCTCCCTGGCCCACACGGGCTTCGGCCCGCAGGTGGTCGGCGGCCTGGCGGCGGCCGCGGTGCTGTCCCTGCTCATCCCGGCGCTGGGCTATGTGGTGTTGCGCCGCAAGCTGGCGCGCTACGACGCGGCCGCGGTGGCCGCCACCTACGGCTCGGTGAGCGCCACCACCTTCATCGCCGCCACGCAGTACCTGAGCGCACAAGGCGTGCCCTTCGGTGGCCACATGGCCGTGGCGCTGGTGCTGATGGAGTCCCCCGCGGTCATCATGGCCGTGGGCCTGGCCGCCTGGGTGCGCCGCCGCGAAGGCCAGGGCGCGGGCGCCAGCATGGGCGGCCCTGCGGCGCAAGGCACCTCCCTGGGCCACTCGGCCGGCCACATCCTCAAGGAGGCCTTCACCGACGGCGCCAACCTGCTGCTGCTGGGCAGCCTGGCCATCGGCTGGGTGACGGGCGACCAGGGCAAGCTGATGATGGAGCCCTTCTCCGGCGCGCTGTTCAAGGGCATGCTCGCGCTCTTCCTGCTCGACCTGGGCCTGCTGGTGGCCCGCCACCTGCCCACCCTGCGCCAGACGCCGCCCGCCCTGCTGGCCTATGGCGTGCTGGGGCCCCTGGTGCACGGCCTGATCGCCATCGGCTTCGCCCGGGTGCTGGGCCTGGACGCCGGCGACGCCACCTTGCTGACGGTGCTGGCGGCCAGCTCCTCCTACATCGTGGTGCCGGCGGTGCTGCGCCACGCCATCCCCGAGGCCAACCCGGGCCTCTACCTGGGCCTGTCGCTGGGCGTGACCTTCGTCTTCAACATCCTGATCGGCATCCCGCTGTACGCCGGGGTGGTGATGCGGCTGTGGGGCGGCTGAAGCCGGGTTCACACAGCTTCACCGTGCAGCAGGCAAGGCTTGACATGCCTCAGGCAGGCTTCAGGTGCGGGCCAGACAATCGTCGGTGCCCGCCTCGTCTTCCCTCCAACCACACCGTCTGCACATGATCTCCCGCAACTGGGCCACGCCCCTGACCATCGGCGCTTTCCTCCTCATGGCCGTCACCGGCATCCTGATGTTCTTCCACCAGGACGTCGGGCTCAACAAGGAGGCCCACGAGTGGCTGGGCTGGGCCATGGTGGCGGGCGTGCTGGCGCACGTCACGGCCAACTGGAGCGGCTTTGCACGGCACTTCCAGCGCCCGGCGGCCAAGGCCATCGTGGGCCTGTTCGCCGCGGTGCTGGTGGGCTCCTTCTTCGTGGGTGGCGAGGAAGGCGTCAACCCCGCCCGCCTGGCCCTGCAGACGCTGAGCCAGGCCCCGATCGGCCAGGTGGCTGCCCTGCGCGGCGAATCGCCCGTCGCCCTGGTGGCGCGGCTGCAGGCTGCCGGCTTCACCGTCAGCGGCCCCGAGCAGTCCATCGCCCAAGTGGCGGGCAAGGAGCGCGAGCAGCTCGCCCGCGCGCTCGGCGCCGCCCTGCCGCCGAACTGAACGCCGCGCGCGCCGGGCTCAGCCCAGGGCCTGCAGGCGCATCACCTTCTGGAAGGCGTCCACCGCCTTGCCCTTGCGGGCGCGCTTGCCCACGTGGGCCAGGTAAGCCGAGTTGCGCACGTCTTCTTCCTTGGGCTTGGCCCCGCGGGTCGTGCCGATGACGCGCACGCCGTTGTGCACCGAGGCCACCGAGACCAGCGGCGCCTTCCTGGCGTCGACCTCCATCAGCGTCAGGCCACGGCCGCCATTGGGCTGCAGCTTGAGCTCGTCGAGCCCGAACACCAGCATGCGGCCGTCGGCGCACAGGCAGGCCACCTGGGTGTGCGCGGCCTGCACCGGCACCGGGGGCAGCACCGTGTCGCCCTCGTCCAGCGTCAGGAAGGACTTGCCGCCCTTCTGGCGCGTGGTCAGGTCGCCCAGCTTGGCCAGCAGGCCGAAGCCGCCGGTGTTGGCCAGCAGCAGGGTCTGCTCCATGTGGCCGGCCACGTAGTGCACCGGCTGCGTGCCCGACTCCAGATCGATCATGGTGGTGATGGGCTGGCCATCGCCACGCGCACCGGGCAAGGCGCTGACGGCCACGCTGTAGACGCGGCCATTGCTGCCCAGCACGATGAGCGGGTCCACCGTGCGGCACTCGAAGGTGCCGTAGAGGCCATCGCCGGCCTTGAAGGCGAAGCCCGCCGGGTCGTGGCCATGGCCGTTGCGCGCGCGCACCCAGCCCTTCTCGCTGATGACGACCGTGACCGGCTCGTCGATGACCTTGACCTCGGCCACGGCACGCTTTTCGGCCTGGATGAGGGTGCGGCGCTCGTCGCCGTACTGCCTGGCGTCGGCTTCGATCTCCTTGACCACGGTGCGGCGCAGCACAGCGGGGCTGCCCAGGATCTCTTCGAGCTTGGCCTGCTCGGTGCGCAGCTCGGCCAGCTCCTGCTCGATCTTGATGGCCTCCAGGCGGGCCAGCTGACGCAGGCGGATGTCGAGGATGTCGTCGGCCTGGCGCTCCGAAAGCTTGAAGCGCTCGATCAGCGCGGCCTTGGGCTCGTCGCTTTCGCGGATGATGCGGATGACCTCGTCGATGTTGAGCAGCACCAGCTGCCGGCCCTCCAGGATGTGGATGCGCTCCAGCACCTTGCCCAGGCGGTGCTGGGTGCGGCGGGTCACCGTGTCGAGGCGGAAGCCGACCCACTCGGTCAGGATCTGGTGCAGGCTCTTCTGCGTGGGCCGGCCATCGGCGCCCACCATGGTCAGGTTGACCGAGACCGAGGTCTCCAGGCTGGTGTGGGCCAGCAAGGTGGTGATGAGCTCCTGCTGCGAGACGGTGCGCGTCTTGGGCTCGAACACCAGGCGCACGGCCGCGTCCTTGCTGGACTCGTCGCGCACGGTGTCCAGCACCGACAGCAGCGCGGCCTTGAGCTGGGTCTGCTCGGCCGTCAGGGCCTTCTTGCCGGTCTTGACCTTGGGGTTGCTGAGCTCCTCGATCTCTTCGAGCACCTTCTGCGCGCTGGTGCCGTGCGGCAACTCGGTCACCACCAGCTGCCACTGGCCGCGCGCCAGGTCTTCGATGACCCAGCGGGCGCGCACCTTCAGGCTGCCGCGACCGCCGCGGTAGGCGTCGTGGATGTCGCCCGGCGCCGAGATCAACTGGCCGCCACCGGGGAAATCGGGGCCCGGCACCAGCTCGAACAGCGCCTCGTCGCTGAGCTGTTCGTTCTTGAGCAGGGCCACCGCCGCCGCCGCCACCTCGCGCAGGTTGTGGCTGGGGATCTCGGTGGCCAGGCCCACGGCGATGCCGCTGGCGCCGTTGAGCAGCACGAAGGGCAGGCGCGCCGGCAGCTGGCGCGGCTCCTCGGTGGAGCCGTCGTAGTTGGGCACGAAGTCCACCGTGCCCATGTCGATCTCGTCGAGCAGCAGGCGGGCGATGGGCGCCAGCCGCGCTTCCGTGTAGCGCATCGCGGCGGCGCCGTCGCCATCGCGCGAGCCGAAGTTGCCCTGGCCGTCGATGAGCGGGTAGCGCAGCGCGAAGTCCTGGGCCATGCGCACCATGGCATCGTAGGCGGCGGTGTCACCGTGCGGGTGGTAGCGGCCCAGCACATCGCCCACGACGCGGGCGCTCTTGACCGGCTTGGCGCCGCTGTTGCCCGTGAAGGTCAGCCCCATGCGCTCCATCGCGTACAGGATGCGGCGCTGCACGGGCTTCTGGCCATCGCACACATCGGGCAGGGCGCGGCCCTTGACCACGCTCAGGGCGTACTCCAGGTAGGCGCGCTCGGCGTAGTGGGCCAGGGTCAGGGCGTCGCCGCCGTCAGAGGGCGGCGGCGGGGTGAAATCGATGGTTTGCTGGGTCATCGTCGGACGGCGGGCGTCGGCATGTCGAAAGGGGTGCGCGCCGCAGTGTAGGGCAAAGCCCGCGCTCTGCAGTGGCCAAAGGGCCGAACCTAAAATCGGCGCCATGTCCGTTTTTGTCTGGTTCAAACGCGACCTGCGCCTGAGCGACCACGCCGCCGTCCATGCGGCGCGGGTGGCCGCACCCGGTGAGCCCTTGCGCGGTCTGTACATCGCAGAGCCCGGCCTGTGGGCCCAGCCGGATGCCGCCGCCCAGCACTGGGACTTTGTGCGCGAGAGCCTGCTGGACCTGGGCGTGGCCCTGCGCGCAGCGGGGGGGCGCCTGCACGTGGCCACGGGTGAGGCCACCGCGACGCTGGAACGGGCCTGGCAGGCCCAGCCGTTCGACACCCTGTTGTCCCACGAGGAAACCGGCAACGACTTCACCTTCCAGCGCGACCGCGCCGTGGCCCGCTGGTGCCGCGACCGGGGCGTGCACTGGCAGGAGTGGCCGCAATTCGGCGTGGTGCGCCGCTTGCCTGACCGCGACCACTGGCATGGGCAGTGGCAGGCCTTCATGTCGGCCCCCGCCTGGCCCAGCCCGGCCGAACAGGACCTGAGCGAAGCCTCGGCACAAGGCGAGCGGGCCCGGCTGGCCGGCGCGCTGCCCACGGCCCGCGACCTGGGCCTGACCCAGCCCCTGCCTGCGGCGCGCCAGCGCGGTGGCCGCCAGGCGGCGCTGGCGGTGCTGCACGACTTCCTGGACGAGCGCTGCGGCCAGTACCGCGGCGGCATCTCCTCGCCGCTGTCGGCGCCCACGGCCTGCTCCAGGCTGTCCGCCTACCTGGCCCACGGCTGCGTGGGCGCCCGCGAGGTGGTGCAAGCCACCGTGGCGCGCATGGCCGAGCTGGAGGCCCTCGGCACGCCCGACGCCAAGCGCCAACGTGCCGGGCTGAGCGCCTTCCTCAGCCGCATGCACTGGCACTGCCACTTCATCCAGAAGCTGGAGAGCGAGCCCGAGCTGGAGTGGCGCAACCTGCACCGCGGCTACGACGGCCTGCGCGAGGGCGAGTTCAACGCCGTCCACTTCGAAGCGCTGAAGCAGGGCCGCACCGGCTGGCCCATGGTGGACGCCTGCGTGGCCATGCTGCGCCACACGGGCTGGGTCAACTTCCGCATGCGCGCCATGCTGGTCTCCGTGGCCAGCTACCCGCTGTGGCTGCACTGGCGGCCGGTGGGCGAGTGGCTGGCCACGCAGTTCCTGGACTACGAACCCGGCATCCACTGGAGCCAGATGCAGATGCAGGCCGGCACCACGGGCATCAACACCACGCGGGTCTACAACCCCATCAAGCAGGCGCACGACCACGACCCGCACGGCCATTTCGTGCGGCGCTGGCTGCCGGCGATGCGCCGTGTGCCGCAGGCGTGGCTGTTCGAGCCCTGGCAGATGCCGCCCGAGTTGCAGGCCAGCCTGGGCCTGCGCGTGGGCCGCGACGCCGAGGCCGACATCCCCCTGCCCTGGGTGGACCTGGCCGAGGCCACGCGCACAGCCAAGTCGCGCGTGCACGGCCTGCGCGCCCAGCCCGAGGTCAAGGCCGCCAAGGCGGAGATCGTGCGCAAGCATGGCTCGCGGACCTTTCGAGGCGGCCAGCGCCCAGACCGGCGCGGCCGCCAGGCGCCGCCCGGCCCCACCGACCAACTCTCCCTGGAGTTCTGAATGCGCATGCGCACCAAGTCCCAGCTGCCCACCAAGGTCTGCGCCTGCTGCCAGCGCCCCTTCGTCTGGCGCAAGAAGTGGGAACGCGACTGGGAGAACGTCAAGTACTGCTCGGACCGCTGCCGCGCCAGTGGCCCCACCACCACCGAAGCAGCACCCGGCCCGCCCCGCAAGGCCCCCGCATGACCACCCTGCGCCTGGTCCTGGGCGATCAACTCAACCCGCTACACCCCTGGTTCGACAAGGTCGATGAGGGCGGTGAGGCCGATGGCGGCGTCGTGCACGTCTTCATGGAAGTGCGCCAGGAAACCGACCACGTGCTGCACCACGCCCAGAAGGTGCTGGCCCTGTTCGCCGCCATGCGCGAGCTGGCCCGGCAGCTGCGCGAGGCCGGCCACCGCGTACGCTACGTCGCCATCGACGACCCGAGCAACCGCCAGTCCTTCACCGGCAACCTCGATGCCCTGGTGGCGCACTACCAGGCCACCACCGTGCAGTACCAGGCCCCCGACGAATGGCGGGTGGACGCGCAACTGGCCCGCTGGGCCGAGGCCCGCCGCGCCGAGGGCCTGCAGGTGACGATGGCCGACCCCGCCCATTTCCTCACCACCCGCGGCGAGGCAGGTGAGATGTTCGCCCAGCGCAAGCAGTGGCTGATGGAGCACTTCTACCGCCAGATGCGCCTGAAGCACCGCGTGCTGCTGGACGCCCAGGGCCAGCCCGAAGGCGGCCAGTGGAACTTCGACCACGACAACCGCAAGCCCTGGCCCGGCACCCCGGCCGAGCCCGCCGACTGGCGCACCCCGCACGACCACAGCGCCCTGTGGGCCACCATCGAGGCGGCCGGCGTCAAGACCTTCGGTGACCCGCAGGCCGAGCGCCTGGCCTGGCCCCTGAACCGCGCCGAGGCCCTGCAGCACCTGCAGGCCTTCGTCACCCACGCCCTGCCGCACTTCGGTGATTTCCAGGACGCGCTCACCGCCCAGGCCTGGCGCCTCTTCCACTCCCTGCTGTCGTTCGCGCTGAACGTGAAGATGCTGCGGCCGCGCGAGGTCATCGATGCGGCAGAGACTGCCTGGCGCGAAGGCAAAGTCCCCCTGGCTGCTGCCGAGGGCTTCATCCGCCAGATCCTGGGCTGGCGCGAGTACGTGCGCGGCGTCTACTGGGCACAGATGCCCGGCTACGACGAACGCAACCACTTCGGCCACAGCCTGCCCCTGCCCGGGTGGTTCTGGAAAGGCGACACGCAGATGGCCTGCATGGCCCAGGCCGTGGGCCAGTCCCTGCGCGAGGCCTACGCCCACCACATCCAGCGCCTGATGGTGATCGGCAACTTCGCCCTGCTCGCAGGCCTCGACCCGCAGGCCGTGCACCGCTGGTACCTGGGCGTCTACATCGACGCCATCGAGTGGGTCGAACTGCCCAACACGCTGGGCATGAGCCAGTTCGCCGACGGCGGCCTGCTGGCCACCAAGCCTTACGTGTCCAGCGCGGCCTACATCGACCGCATGGGCGACCACTGCAAGGGCTGCCACTACCGCAAGAAGGAGCGCATCGGCGAGCGCGCCTGCCCCTTCAATGCGCTCTACTGGGACTTCCACCTGCGCCACGAGGCCACGCTGCGCCGCAACCCGCGCATCGGCATGGTCTACCGCAACATCGACAAGATGGACGCGGCCGAGCGCGACGCCATCGGGCAACAGGCCCGCGGCATCCAGGCCCGGCTGGACACCTTGTGAGACAGCCGCTCAGCGCTTCAGTCGCCAGCCCGTCTTGAAGATCCTGCCCACCACGGCCAGCGAGGCCAGCATGAAGGCCAGCGTCATGCCCAGGCTGGTGCCCACGCCCACGTCGGCCTGGCCCAGAAAGCACCAGCGGAAGCCGCTCACCAGGTAGACCACCGGGTTGAACAGCGAAACCGTTTGCCAGAACGCCGGCAGCATCTTGATGGAGTAGAAGCTGCCGCCCAGGAAGGTCAGCGGCGTGACGATGAGCAAGGGCACCACCTGCAGCTTCTCGAAGTTGTCGGCCCACAGCCCGATGATGAAGCCCACCAGGCTGAAGGTCACCGAGGTCAGCACCAGGAAGACCAGCATCCACAGCGGGTGCTCGATGTGCAGCGGCACGAAAAAGCCCGCCGTGGCCAGGATGATCAGGCCCAGGATGATGGACTTGCTGGCCGCCGCGCCCACATAGCTCAGCACGATCTCCAGCGGCGACACCGGCGCCGACAGCAGCTCGTAGATCGTCCCCGTGAACTTGGGGAAATAGATGCCGAAGGACGCGTTCGAGATGCTCTGCGTCAGCAGCGACAGCATGATCAGGCCCGGCACGATGAAGGCGCCATAGTCCACACCGTCGACCTGCTGGATGCGCGAGCCGATGGCCGCGCCGAACACCACGAAGTACAGCGAGGTGGAAATGACCGGCGAAACGATGCTCTGCATCAGCGTGCGCCGCGTGCGGGCCATCTCGAAGGCATAGATGGCGCGGATGGCGTGGATGTTCAGGCTCATGCGCGTTCCTCCAGCAGGTTGACGAAGATGTCTTCCAGCGAACTCTGGCTGGTGTGGATGTCACTGAAGCGGATGCCGGCGTCCTGCACAGCCTGCAGCAGGCCGGGCACGTCGACGCTGGCATCGGCGGCGTCGTAGCTGAAGCTCAGGGCCTCGCCGCCTTCGGCCAGGCTCAGGCCCAGCGACAGCAGCCCCGAGGGCAAGGCGCCGAGGGGCTCGGGCAGGCTCAGGGTCAGCTGCTTCTTGCCCAGCTTGCGCATCAGCTCGTCCTTGTCCTCGACCAGCAGCAGCTCGCCCTGGCGGATGACGCCGATGCGGTCGGCCATCTCCTGGGCCTCTTCGATGTAGTGCGTGGTCAGGATGATGGTCACGCCCGACCGCTGCAGGCGGCGCACCAGGGCCCACATGTCGCGGCGCAGGTTGACGTCCACGCCCGCGGTCGGCTCGTCGAGGAAGAGCACGCGCGGCTCGTGCGACAGCGCCTTGGCGATCATCACGCGGCGCTTCATGCCGCCCGAGAGCGTCATGATCATGTTGTCCTTCTTGTCCCACAGCGAGAGGTCGCGCAGCACCTGCTCGATCAAGGCGTGGTTCTTGGGCTTGCCGAACAGGCCGCGGCTGAAGCTCACGGTGTTCCAGACGGTCTCGAAGGCGTCGGTGGTCAGCTCCTGGGGCACCAGGCCGATCAGCGCGCGGCTGGCGCGGTAGTCCTGCACCGTGTCGAAGCCGCCCACCGCGACGCGCCCGGCGCTGGCCGTGACGATGCCGCAGACGATGCTGATCAGCGTGGTCTTGCCCGCACCGTTGGGCCCCAGCAGGGCCAGGATCTCGCCCTGGCGCACCTGCAGGTTGACGCCCTTGAGGGCCTGGAAACCGGAGGCGTAGGACTTGGACAGGCCCTGGACATCGATGACGGTCTGCATGGGATCAGGCTCGGGGGATGGCGGCGGTCTGGCGGGCGTCCAGCATAGCAGCGCGCTAGACTCGGCGCTTTGCTCTCCCTGCGCACCATGACCGGCCCCACCCCCGACTTCTGGCAGAACCTGTTCGATCAGAACGCCACCCGCTGGGACCGCGGCGGCTGCAGCCCGCAGCTGCTGGCCTGGCTGGACAGCGGCGCCCTGGCCCCCTGCCGCATCGCCGTGCCCGGTTGCGGCGGCGGCTGGGAGGTGGCCGAGCTGGCGCGCCGCGGCTTCGAGGTCATCGGCATCGACTACACCCCGGCGGCCGTCGAGCGCACCCGTGCCCTGCTGGCCGAACAAGGCCTGCACGCCGAGGTGGTCCAGGCCGACGTGCTGCAATGGCAGCCTGCCGCCCCGCTGGACGCCGTCTACGAGCAGACCTGCCTGTGCGCCCTCCACCCCGACCTCTGGACAGGCTATGCGCAGCAGCTGCACCGCTGGGTCCGCCCCGGCGGCACGCTGTTCGCGCTGTTCATGCAGATGGTGCGCCCCGGCGCCGTGCAGGAAGGCCTGATCGAAGGCCCGCCCTACCACTGCGACATCAACGCCATGCGCGCCCTCTTCCCGGGCACGCAGTGGCACTGGCCCAAGCCGCCCTACCCCCAGGTGAAGCACCCCAACCTCTCGCACGAGCTGGTGCTGCCCCTGACCCGGATCTGACCCGCACCTGGACCTGCCCCATGAACGAACCGATCCGCGAACCGATCCGCGAACCCATCCGCCTGACCCAGTACAGCCACGGCGCCGGCTGCGGCTGCAAGATCAGCCCCCAGGTGCTCGACGTCATCCTGGCCGGCAGCGGCGCCCAGCACCTCGACCCCAAGCTGTGGGTGGGCAACGCCTCGCGCGATGACGCCGCCGTCTACGCCCTGGACGACGAGCGCGGCGTGGTCTCCACCACCGATTTCTTCATGCCCATCGTCGATGACCCCTTCGACTTCGGGCGCATCGCCGCGACCAACGCCATCAGCGACATCTACGCCATGGGCGCCGACCCGCTGCTGGCCATCGCCATCCTGGGCTGGCCCGTCAACGTGCTGCCGCCCGAGGTGGCCCGCGAGGTGGTGCGTGGCGGGCGCAGCATCTGCGACGAAGCCGGCATCCCCCTGGCCGGCGGCCATTCCATCGACGCGCCCGAGCCCATCTTCGGCCTGGCCGTCACCGGCGTGGTGGCCAGGCGCCACCTCAAGCGCAACGACACCGCCACCGCGGGCTGCCGCCTCTACCTGAGCAAGCCGCTGGGCATCGGCATCCTGACCACGGCCGAGAAGAAAGCCAAGCTGCGCCCCGAGGACGTGGGCCTGGCGCGCGACTGGATGTGCACCCTCAACCGCATCGGCAGCCGCTTCGGCAAGCTCGAAGGCGTGAAGGCCATGACCGACGTCACCGGCTTCGGCCTGCTGGGCCACCTGGTGGAGATGGCCGATGGCAGCGGCCTGACCGCCCGCCTGGACGCCGCCGCCGTGCCACGCCTGCCCGGCGTGGACCACTACCTGGCCGAAGGCTGCGTGCCCGGCGGCACGGGCCGCAATTTCGCCAGCTACGGCCACAAGGTCTCGCGCTTGAGCGAAGCCCAGCAACAGCTGCTGTGCGACCCGCAGACCAGCGGCGGCCTGCTGGTGGCCGTGGCCCCCGAGGGCGAGGCCGAGTTCCTGGCCGTGGCCGCCGAGGCCGGTTTGTCGCTGCAGCCCATCGGCGAGCTGGCAGCCCGCCGCGGCCTGGCCGTCGAGGTGCGCTGAGGACAGCGCAAGCACCGATGCCTGTGACGATGTCCACAAACAACCGCGGAGACTACCGCGCCATCTTCCTCGGCCGGGTGCCGATGATGGACGTGCGCGCGCCCATCGAGTTCACCAAGGGCGCCTTCCCCGGCGCGGTCAACCTGCCGCTGATGAACGACGCCGAGCGCCACGCGGTGGGCACCTGCTACAAGGTCTCGGGCCAGCAGGCCGCCATCGCGCTGGGCCACGCGCTGGTCTCCGGCGCCACCCAGGACGAGCGCATCGCCGCCTGGGCTGCCTTCGCCCGCGCCCACCCGGACGGCCTGCTCTACTGCTTCCGCGGCGGCCTGCGCTCCCAGATCACGCAGCAGTGGCTGCTGACGGAAGCCGGCATCGCCTACCCGCGCGTCATCGGGGGCTACAAGGCCATGCGCGGCTTCCTGATCGACACCCTGGACGACATCGCGCAGCACAGCCACTTCACCGTGCTGGGCGGGCTGACGGGCTCGGGCAAGACGGAGTTGCTGCAGTTGCTGGGCCACGCCGTGGACCTCGAAGGCCACGCCAACCACCGCGGCTCCGGCTTTGGCGGGCGCCCCAGCGGCCAGCCTGCGCAGATCGACTTCGAGAACGCCCTGGCCATCGACCTGCTGCGGCAACAAGACCGCCAGCAAGCCCATGGCGACAGCGTCCACCTCGTGGTGGAAGACGAGAGCGAGCACATCGGCCGCTGCGCCCTGCCCTTGCCCCTGCGCCAGGCCATGGCCCGCGCGCCCCTGGTCTGGGTGGACGCGCCGCTGCACGAGCGGGTGGCGCGCATCCTGCGCGACTACGTCTGCCAGCAGCACGCCGACTTCGTCACCGTGCACGGCCCCGCGCAAGGCCCCGAGCTGTACCGCACCCACCTGCTGGGCAGCCTGGACCGCATCGCCAAGCGCCTGGGCGGCGAGCGCCACACCCGCCTGCGTCAGGCCATGGACGCCGCCCTGCTCGGCCCCGCCGAAGGCCACCACGACCTGCACCGCGACTGGATCGAGGCCCTGCTGAGCGAGTACTACGACCCCATGTACGCCTTCCAGCGCCAACGCCACGCCGAGCGCATCCGCTTCGCGGGGGACGCCCAGGCGGTGCTGGCATACCTGCGCGCGCGGGCGCCGGGCTCGGCTTCTGTGGCGGCCTCAACAGGCCAGTGAGGGCCAGCCCGCAGCGTCGTCGGCCAGGCCTGCCGCCAGTGCGCAGCGCAGGCCGCTGGCCCGCAGCGTCAGCACCGTGCCATGGGCCAGGTCCAGGCGCAGCACGATGCCTGCGCGCTCGGCGGTGGTGAACTCGGCGGGCAAAGGGACCTCTGAGCGCAGCTCTGAGCGCCCCGCCAAGGGGTTCTCCAGCTTGCCCGCGCCGTCGGCCGCCACACGCAACCCGCCGCCGGACACCCGCCCCGGCGCCTGGTTCAGCATCGCGGCCAGCGCCTTGTCGGCCCCGACAGCATCGGCATCAGCGACCTCAGCGGCCACCACCACCCCGCTCAGCCGCCAGACCACGCCCGGCAGGTAGGCCGTGTCGTCCCCCTGGCCAAAGCGCGAGGCCGGCCGTCCGTGCCACGACGGCCGCACCTGGGCCACCGCGAAATGCAGGGCAAGCACGCGGGCCTCGCCGTCCTCGCCCTCCCAGGCGATGCGGGCCAGCTCCGAACCCGCCAGCGACATGCGCCAGGCGGGCGCCGGGTGGGAGGCCATGCCTCAGATGTCGATCTCGACCTCGTCCCCGTGCAGCTCCATCAGCTCACGGCGCGAGGCGGCCTCGCCCTTGCCCATCAGCTTGTTGAAGGAGGTTTCGGTGAGGTCGAAGCCCGGCTCGCCATAGGCCACGGGCAGCAGGCGGCGGGTGTCGGGGTTGAGCGTGGTGTCCCACAGCTGCTCGGCGCTCATCTCGCCCAGGCCCTTGAAGCGGCTGATGCTCCAGGCGCCCTCGCGGCAGCCCTCCTTGCGCAGCTTGTCGAGGATGGCGGTCAGCTCGCCCTCGTCCAGGGCGTACAGCTTGGCCGCGGGCTTCTTGCCGCGCGCCGGCGCGTCCACACGGAACAGCGGCGGGCGCGCCACGTGGATGTGCCCGGCCTCGATCAGCTTGGGGAAGTGGCGGAAGAACAGCGTCAGCAGCAGCACCTGGATGTGCGAGCCGTCCACGTCGGCGTCCGACAGGATGCAGACCTTGCCGTAGCGCAGGCCGCTCAGGTCCGGGCTGTCGTTGGGGCCGTGCGGATCCACCCCGATGGCCACCGAGATGTCGTGGATCTCGTTGTTCTTGAACAGCAGGTCGCGCTCCACCTCCCAGGCATTGAGCACCTTGCCACGCAGCGGCAGGATGGCCTGGGTTTCCTTGTCGCGGCCCATCTTGGCGCTGCCGCCGGCCGAGTCGCCCTCCACCAGGAAGACCTCGTTGAAGGCCAGATCGCGGCTTTCGCAATCGGTCAGCTTGCCGGGCAGCACGGCCACGCCGGAGCCCTTTTTCTTCTCGACCTTCTGGCCGGCGCGCTGGCGGGCCTGGGCCTGCTTGATGACCAGCTCGGCCAGCTTCTTGCCATGTTCCACGTGCTGGTTGAGCCACAGCTCCATGGTCGGCTTGACGTAGGTGCTGACCAGGCGCAAGGCGTCGCGGCTGTTGAGGCGCTCTTTCGTCTGGCCCTGGAACTGCGGGTCCAGCACCTTGGCGCTCAGCACGAAGCTGGCGCGGCCGAACACGTCATCGGGCATCAGCTTGACGCCCTTGGGGCTGAGCGCGTGCATCTCGATGAAACCCTTGACCGCCTGGAACAGGCCGTCCTTCAGGCCCGCCTCGTGCGTGCCGCCGGCCACCGTGGGGATGAGGTTGACGTAGCTTTCGCGCATGGGCGCGCCCTCTTCGGTGAAGGCCACGCACCAGGCCGCGCCCTCGCCCTCGGCGAAGTTCTCGCTCTCGTTGCCACCGGCGTACTGCGCGCCTTCGAACAAGGGGATGACGGGCTCGGCGTTGAGCGTCTGCGAGAGGTAGTCGCGCAGGCCGCCCTTGTAGAGCCAGGTCATGACCTCGGCGTCTTTGCCCGCCTTTTCGATGGTCAGCGTGATGGTCACGCCCGGCATCAGCACGGCCTTGCTGCGCAGCATGTGCACCAGCTCGCCGCGGGGCAGCTCGGCGCTCTCGAAATACCTGGCGTCGGGCCACACGCGCACCGAGGTGCCATTCTTGCGGTCGCCCGAAGCTGCGGGCCGCACGGCCACCGGCTCGATGACGTCGCCGCCACTGAAGGCCAGCGTGGCCACCTGCTTGTCGCGGCAGACGGTGACTTGCAGGCGGGTGGACAGCGCGTTGGTCACGCTCACGCCCACGCCATGCAGGCCGCCCGAGAAGCTGTAGGCGCCGCCCGAGCCCTTGTCGAACTTGCCGCCCGCGTGCAAGCGGGTGAAAACGATCTCGACCACGCTGACGCCCTCTTCCGGGTGCAAGCCGAAGGGGATGCCCCGGCCATCGTCTTCCACGCTGATGGAGGCATCGGCATGCAAGGTCACGGCGATGCGCTTGCCGAAACCGGCCAAGGCCTCGTCGGCCGCGTTGTCGATGACTTCCTGGACGATGTGCAGCGGGTTGTCCGTGCGGGTGTACATGCCCGGACGCTGCTTGACGGGCTCCAAGCCCTTGAGGACGCGGATGGAGCCCTCGCCGTAGGCGGCGGAAGGTGCGGAAGAAGAAGCGGAGGGTGCTTGGGTGGCCATGGGCGGGATTCTAGTCAGGGGCGGCGGGCCCGCGCCCCCAAGACCGCCCATGCCGCGCAAAGTGCCACCGGACGCGCTTTGCGCGACACGCGATGCGCTTTTGGCGACAGACGCGCCCCTCGGAGGGGCACGGCCCTCGCTTTGCGCGACAGCGTAGGAACAAAACACGACATTCGGTGCATTTTTTGCGTCAAACGAGCCCCGGAAAGGGGCTGCGCAGGCGCTTTTTGCGACACGCGACCCGCTTTTTGCGACAACGCTGCCCCTTTGAGGGGCATGGCTGCCGGTGGGTGGGGGAACGGTGCCGCAGCCGATCCACACGCTGGCGTCGACGAGGTCTTGGTTTTCAAGCCCGTCAGCCGGAGCGCCTCGCTCATCAACCCGTCGTCGATCTCGATGTTGGTGCGCAGGATGTGGACGCGGACATGAGTTCATGCACCCCCTGGCGCCTTGGCAACCCAGGCTTGCCTCGCCCCGCAACCCTGTGCCATCCTGCGCCACCGGCCACACACGCCCGCCCGTCCACCCACCGGCCGGAGGAGACGCCCCATGCACCAGCCTTCCCGCTCCGTGTTCCGCGCCCGTCTGCTGGGCCTCTGTGTGGCCGCCCCGCTGGCCTGGCTGGCCACCTCGGCCCAGGCCCAGGCCCAGGTCACTTCTGCGTCCAGTTCTGCCCCCGTGCCCGCCAAGGCCTCGCCGGAGGTCTACAAGGTGCTGGCGGAAGACGCCGCCTACCGGGTGACCGAGGCCACCTGGGCGCCCGGCCAGCGCGATGCCTCGCACTCGCACCCCGTGGCCGCCATGTATTTCCTCAGCGACTGCCGGTTGCGCTTCTTCCAGCCCGATGGCAGCACGCGCGAGGTGACGCGCCAGGCCGGTTTTTCCACCATCGCGCCCGCCGTGCCCTCGCACTCGGTGCAGAACATCGGCAAACAGCCCTGCAAGGTGGTGATGTTCGAGCCTCAGTGAGGTGGCCTGGAGGCGGTCAGCGCCGCCCGCGCCCTCAGCCCCCGAACATCGCCAGCATCCGCTCGATGGCCATCGTGAAGGGCACCTGCATCATCGGCAGGGTCAGCCACAGGCCGGTCAGGCCCACGCCCAGGGTGATGGGGAAGCCGATGGAGAAGATGTTCATCTGCGGGGCCACGCGGGCCACCAGGCCCATCACCACGTTGGTCAGCGCCAGCATGGCGACCACGGGCAGCGACACCCACAGGCCCAGCTTGAAGATTTCCGCGCCCCACACCTGGGGCTGCACCTGGCTCAGGAAGGCCAGGGGCTGGGCGGACACGGGGAAGGCCTCGAAGCTGTGCAGCACGGCGGCGGTCAGCAGCAGGTGGCCGTTCATGACGACGAACAACCAGGCCGCCACGGTGCCGTAGAAGCGGCTGACGGCGGTGGCCTGGCCGCCTTGCAGCGGGTCGAAGAAGGCGGCGAAGTTCAGGCCCATCTGCAGGCCGACGATTTCACCGGCGAACTCGATGGCGGCGAACACCACGCGGGCGGCAAAGCCCAGGGTCACGCCGATCAGCACCTGCTGGGCCAGCACCATCAGCGCCTCGGCCGAGTTCAGCGCCACGGAGGGCATGGGCGGCAGGCTGGGTTCGGCGCACACCACGATGAGCAGGGCCAGGGCCACGCGCACGCGGCGCGGCACGGCCTTCATCGACAGCACCGGGGCGGAGGTGAACAGGCCCAGCACCCGCACGAAGGGCCACAACCAGGCCGAGATCCAGCCCAGCACCTGGGCTTCAGTGAAGGTGACCATGGCCTGGGGTGCGCGGGTTCAGCCCACCACGGTGGGGATGGACTGCAGCACCTGCTGGATGTATTCCACCAGGGTGCTGATCATCCAGGGACCGGCCACGGCCAGGGTGGCGAAGGCGGCCAGCAGCTTGGGCACGAAGGGCAGCGTCTGCTCGCTGATCTGGGTGGCCGCCTGGAAGATGCTCACCACCAGGCCCACGGCCAGCACCACCAGCACGATGGGGCCGCACACGGTCAGCAGGGTCAGCAGGCCGTCACGGCTGATGGTCAGGACTTGTTGGGGATCCATGCCTTGCTCCTGGGGGCGTCACTGCACGAAGCTGGCCGCCAGCGAGCCCAGCAGCAGGTTCCAGCCATCGGCCAGCACGAACAGCATGAGCTTGAACGGCAGGGCCACCATCACGGGCGAGAGCATCATCATGCCCAGGCTCATGAGCACGCTGGCCACGATCATGTCGATGACCAGGAAGGGGATGAAGATCAGGAAGCCGATCTGGAAGGCCGACTTCAGCTCGCTGGTCACGAAGGCCGGCACCAGCACGCGCATGGGCACAGTCTCCGGCTTGACCTGGCCTTCGAGCTTGGCCAGGCGGGTGAACAGGCCCAGGTCGGACTGGCGGGTCTGCTTGAGCATGAAGCTGCGCATGGGGGCCTGGCCGCGCTCCAGGGCCTCGGTGAAGGTGATCTGGTTGGCCGAGAAGGGCTCGTAGGCGTCCTTGTAGACCTTGTCCAGCGTCGGGCCCATCACGAACAGCGTCAGGAACAGCGACAGGCCGATCACCACCTGGTTGGGCGGCGCGGCCTGGGTGCCGATGGCCTGGCGCATCAGGCTGAGCACGATGGCGATGCGGGTGAAGCCCGTCATCATCAGCAGCACGGCGGGCAGGAAGCCGAGCGCGGTGAAAAACAGCAGGGTCTGCACCGGCACCGAGTAGCTGTTGCCGCCGGCGCCCTGGCCGATCAGCAGCGGCAGGGTGCTGCTGCCCGCGGGCGCGCCCTGGGCCCAGGCCGAGGCGGCAGCGCCCAGCAGGGAGGCCAGCAGCAGGGCCGCGCGGATGCAGCGCGAGGGCGTGACCTCGATGTGCGGCAGACGCAAGCCCTGCACGCAGCGGGAAGCGACGATGGCCATCATTGGGCTCCGGAGGACTGGTCGTTGCCCTTGTCGCCACCCTTGTCCACGCCCATGCCAGCCCGCTTGAGCAGGGCCGCAAAGCCGGGGTGCACCGCCGGGGTGGCGGCTTCGACGGGGGCCTGGGGCGGCAGGGTGTGCAGGGTCTGGATGTGCTGGCCGGTCACGCCCAGCACCAGCCAGGTGCGGTCTTCGCCCTGCCCCACTTCCACGGTCACCAGGCGTTGGCCGGGGCCGAGGTTGTACTGGCCGACGGGCTTGATGAGGGCCTGCGCCCTGGCACCGGCCACGGCGCCGGTGGCCAGACCCGAGCGCTTGAGCACCCACAGGCTCAGCGGGATCAGTGCCACGATGAGCACGAACCACACGACGGACATGCCACTGGCTGCCATGTCAGCTCCCGCGGCTGAGGCGCCGCATGCGTTCGGACGGGGTGACGATGTCGGTCAGGCGGATGCCGAACTTGTCGTTGACCACCACCACCTCGCCCTGGGCGATCAGGAAGCCGTTGACCAGCACGTCCATGGGCTCGCCGGCCAGCGCGTCGAGCTCCACCACCGAGCCCTGCGCGAGCTGCAGGATGTTCTTGATGGGGATGCGCGTGCGGCCCAGCTCCACCGTGAGCTGCACGGGGATGTCCAGGATCATGTTGATGTCGTTGCCCGCGCCGGAGGTCGGGGCCGAGGAGCCGAAGTTGGCGAAGGCCGCCGGCGTCATCTGCTGGGCGCTGGCCAGCTCGCTGGCGGTGCCGGCGGAACCCGAGGCAGCGCCATCGAACATGGCATCGGCGGAAGCGCCCGTGTTGGCCTGCTGGGCCAGCGCGGCCTCCCATTCGGCGGCCATGGCGTCCTGTTCGGCGTCGCCGCTGGCGGGCGGGAACTCTGCTGCGGATTCAGACATGTTGGTCTCCAAGCCAGCTGGACTGGCCGGTGGTCAGAAGCTTCTCGACGCGAAGCGCGTATTTGTTGTCGGAGGTGCCGTAATAGCAGTCGAAGACGGGCACGCCATCGACCTTGGCCTGGATGATCTTCTCCAGGTCCAGCTCGATGAAGTCGCCGGGCTTGAGCGCCAGCAGCTGCTCCACGGTGGCGGGGGCATGGCCCAGCTCGGCCACCAGCTCCACTTCGGCGGACTGGATCTGCTGCGTCAGCAACTTGACCCAGCGGCGGTCGGGCTCGGCCGAATCGCCCTGGATGGAGCTGAACAGGATGTCGCGGATGGGCTCCAGCGTGGCGTAGGGGATGCAGATGTGGATGGTGCCGCTGGTGTCGCCGATTTCCAGCGTGAAGGAGCAGCACACCACGATCTCGCTGGGCGTGGCCACGGTGGCGAACTGGGGTTGCATCTCGGAGCGCTGGTAGTCCAGCTCGACCGGGTAGATGCCCTGCCAGGACTTCTTGTATTCCTCGGTGATGACCTCGACCAGGCGGCGGATGATGCGCTGCTCGGTGGCCGAGAAGTCACGGCCTTCGATGCGGGTGTGGAACTTGCCGGCGCCGCCGAAGAGCGCATCGATCACGGCGAACACCAGGGTGGGTTCGCAGACGATCAGGCCCGAGCCGCGCAGCGGGCGCACGGCCATGATGTTGAAGTTGGTGGGCACCACGATCTCGCGCAGGAAGGCGCTGTACTTCTGCACCTTGATGCCGCCGACCGAGACTTCCGGCGATTTGCGGATGAAGTTGAACAGCCCGATGCGGATGTTGCGGGCAAAGCGCTCGTTGATGATTTCCATCGTGGGCATGCGCCCACGCACGATGCGCTCTTGCTGCGCCAGGTTGTAGTCACGGATGCCTTCCTTGGGAACGTCTTCCTGTTCCAGCTTCTGGCTTTCACCCGTGATGCCCTGCAAGAGTGCATCAACTTCGTCTTGGGAGAGGATCTGCTGGTTCATGGTGGGGACGACTTCTCAAACGGCAGGCTGGCGACAGGCGACCGGGCTCACTGGATGATGAAATTCGAGTAGTGCACGTGCACGATCGGGTTGTAGGACTCGACCTTCTTCTTTTTCTTCTTTTTCTTCTTGGGTGCGTCTTCCTCGGCCTTGGCCGCGGCTTCTTCGTCCTCCGGGTCCTCGATCTCGTAGCCCATGGCGCGGGCGGCGTCGCGGCGGATCTCTTCGGCCAGCTTGTGCTTGCCTTCGGCAGAAAGCATCTCTTCCGAGGTCTTGTGCGACAGGATCATCAGCACGGCGTTGCGGATGGCAGGCATGTAGGCCTTCATCTCCTCGCCGACCTTGGCGTCATCGACCTGCAGGCTCACGCCGACCTGGGCGAAGCGCTCCGAGTCCTTGTCTGCGAGGTTGACGATGAAGGGGTCCAGCGGCACGAAGGTGGGCGGGCCCTTGTGGTCGTCCTTGCCGTGCTCGGGCTTCTTGGCCTGCTTGGCCGGGGCGTGGTCGCCCTCTTCGTCGCCTTCGGCGGCGGCGGCTTCGGCATCGGCGTTCTTCTTCATCATGAAGAAGGCACCGCCACCCCCCACCAGCAGCAGGGCCACGACGGCGCCGATGATGATGAGTTTCTTCTTGCCCTTCTTGGGGGCGTCGCCTTCTGCCGGCGTGGCAGCGGGGGCTGCTGACATGCGTTTTCTCCTGCGGTCATGCCACGAAGGGCATGTGTGGATTATTCGAAGTCAGCGCCGCGGCAATGGACGGATAAGCGAGGGGAAAGGCGCGTGATTTCCACACGCCCCCTCTGCAGAAGCCGCTCAGGCGTACAGGTCGAGCCCGCCGAGGCGGCCCGTGCGGGGGGCGCTCACCTGGCGCATGCCCAGCGGTTCGGCCTCGCCGTCGTCCTGGCCCGTGGCGTTGCGGATGCCGGCGCTCTGCCCGGCGGCAGCGCCAGAACCCTGGCCGGCCTGCTGCTGGGATGTCTGCGAGAACACGCCGCCGCCGCTGAGGCTCAGGCCCACGTCGTTGAGGGCGGACGACAGCATCGACAGGCTGGCTTCGATGGCCTGACGCGTTTCTAGCGCAGCCGCGGCGAAGTCCACGTGGGCGGCCTGGCCGTCCAGTGAAATCTTCACGTTGATGGGGCCCATCTCGGCCGGGTTGAGGTGCAGCTCGGCGGTCATGGGGCCGTCGTTGCGGGCCTGGCCCACCCACAGGCTGACCTGGTCGGCCAGCTTCTGGGAGAACTCGGGGGCGTCCAGCGGGGTGGGCAGGCTGGCCTGCGCGTGCGGCAGGGCCTGCTTCACCTCGGCCAGGGTCTGGCCGAAGCTGGCGGCACGGCTGCCGTCGCCGGCCATCAGGGCGGCCACATCCTGGCCCAGGCCCTTGTCGGCGCCCAGGAGGGCCTGGGCATCGCTGCCCTTGCCCAGCAGGGCGTCGACCTGCAGGGCGGCATCGCCCCTGGCACCACCGAGCGCCTTGCCGATGCCGCCTTCCAGGCCTTGTTCGTGCAGGCGCCAGCCCAGACCCAGGCCCAGACCGTGCCCGCGACCGCGGCCGTCGTCGCCCTGCCCCAGGCCGAGCTTGAGGCCACGGCCTTCGGCCTCGGCGCTCTCGCCGGCCTCGCCGCCCGCCAGCGCGCTGCCGGCTTCGGTTGGCGCGGCCGCGCCCGACTGGGTCAGGTGGGCCAGCCAGGCCATCATCCCGGCCGGGTCATGGGCGGCGGCGTTCGCCTGGGGGGCGGCTTCCTGGGCCGCCACCGCAGCTTCGCCCTGGGCGGTGGTGGTGCGGTCGCTGGCCTGCGCGTCCTGGGTGGCCTCGGTGGTCTGGCCTTCGTCCTCGACCTCGGCAGGCTTGCCCTGCGCCTGCTGCGTGCCCTTGGCGCCAGAAGCTGCCTGCGTGGATTTGGCCGCATCGGCCTTGGCCGCGTCTGCCTTGGCCTGGGCCTGGCTGGCGGTGGCCTGGCGGGCGGCGGCGCCCTGCCCTGCGGCCTGGGCCTGGACATGGGCCGAGGTGGCCGACTGGTTGCGCGCAGCAGCCAGTTTCTGTTGGGTGGCGTTCCAGCCGGAGCCGCTGCGGCTGGCCGCCTGGGGCGTGGCCGGGCGCGCGGCATGGGCCTGGGTGGCCGCCGCCTGCGCGGTGGGCGTGCGCTGGGCTTGTGCCGCCGCGGGCATGGCCTGCGGGCTGTGCTGCGCCATCCAGCGGGCGAAGCTGCCGCCCTGGCCTTCCGCGCCGCGGTCGGCGCCCTGCCGTGCGAGCCAGTCGGCGGGCTGGGCCGTCGCCGAGCCCTGGGAGGCGATCGCAGGGATGGGGGAGGACTTGATGGCGTTGCTCATGGTGGAGGACCTCGATGGCAATCTGCGGCGGGGTTGTCTGGGTGGCGTCAGAGCGTGCCGGTGGCCATGCCGCTGGCCGCCATGCCCTGGGAGGAGGCCATGCGCACGGCGCGCGCGGCCTGTTCGTCGGTGGCTTTCTGCTCCTGGCGGTTGCGCTTGTGCTGCAACTCCGCCTGGCGCCGTTCGATCAGCTGCGACACCGCCGCCACCCGGCGTTCGCGCTCGATGAGCTGGGCTCGGCAGCGCGCCAGTTGCTGCTCGGCCAGGTCGACGCGGCGGTCCTGCTCGGACACGGCCTCGCCCAGGCGGACGGTGAAATCCTGGTAGCAGCGCACGATTTCCATGCCGCCGGACTGCTGGAACTGCGACTGCCAGCGGCGCTGGTACTCGGAGCGCCAATCGGTCAGGGATTGCGACTGCTGGCGGGCGGCCTGGTGCGCCTGGCGGGCCGCTTCCATGGCGGACACCGCATCGTCACGTTCCTTCTCTGCCGCTTCCAACACCAGCAACAGGGACTGGATACCGCTCATCAACCTGGCCTCCTGCCCTCGGCGGGCTCAATGACGTCAGTGCGCGACGATCTGGTGCATCTCGTTCACCGAGTCCGCCAGCGTGGCCTGGGTGTGCATGCCCTGCTGGAGCATCTGCACCATGGCCGGGTGGGCCTGCACGGCCTGGTCCAGGTCGGGGTCGCCCCCGGGCACATAGGCGCCCAGCTGGATCAGGTCGCGCGCCTTGCTGTACTTGGACCACAGCTGACGGAAGCGTCGCGCGTCCTCGATATGTTGCCCGTCTGCGACGTTGTGCATCACCCGAGAAGCACTGCGTTCGATGTCTATTGCCGGGAAATGGCCGGATTCGGCCAGTTCACGCGACAGCACGATGTGGCCGTCCAGGATGGCGCGGGCCGCGTCGGCGATGGGGTCTTGCTGGTCGTCGCCCTCGGACAGCACGGTGTAGAACGCCGTGATGGAGCCATGGCCGTTCAGCCCGTTGCCGCTGCGCTCGACCAGCTGGGGCAGCTTGGCGAAGCACGAAGGCGGGTAGCCCTTGGTGGCGGGCGGCTCGCCGATGGCCAGGGCGATTTCGCGCTGGGCCATGGCGTAGCGGGTCAGCGAATCCATCAGCAGCAGCACGTGCAGGCCCTGGTCGCGGAAGTGCTCGGCCACGGCCGTGGCGTAGGCGGCGCCCTGCATGCGGGTCAGCGGCGGCGCGTCGGCGGGCGCGGCCACGACCACCGAGCGGGCCAGGCCCTCTTCGCCCAGGATGTCTTCGATGAATTCCTTGACTTCGCGGCCCCGCTCGCCGATCAGGCCCACGACAATGACGTCGGCCTGGGTGTAGCGGGCCATCATGCCCAGCAGCACCGATTTGCCCACGCCGGAGCCCGCGAACAGGCCGATGCGCTGGCCGCGGCCCACGGTCAGCATCGAGTTGATGGCGCGCACGCCGGTGTCCAGCGGCAGGCGCACCGGGTCGCGCTCCATGGCGTTGATGGCGCGGCGGGCCAGCGGCTCGCTGCGGGTGTGCTGCAACGGGCCCTTGCGGTCCAGCGGCACGCCCTGGGCATCGACGACGCGGCCCAGCAGGCCGGCGCCCACCGGCAGGTGGCGGGTGCGGTCTTCGCTGCGGCGCCAGGGGTGGTTGGGGCGGCCCAGCACCGGCGTGTTGATGGGGATCTGGCAGGGGATGACGCGGGCGCCGCTGGCCAGGCCATGCACTTCGGCGGTGGGCATCAGGTAGGCGCGGTCGCCGGCAAAGCCGACCACCTCGGCCAGCACGGGGGTGGACTCCAGGCGGGTTTCGGAGTGGATCTCGCAGACGGCGCCCACGGGCAGGCGCAGGCCGGTGGCTTCCAGCACCAGGCCGGCCACGCGCACCAGCTTGCCCTGGTTCTCGAAGGGCAGGCGGGTGGCCGCACAGGCGTCCAGGTCGTCCAGGAAACGGCTCCAGCGGCCCATGGCCACATCGTGGTGAGCTCGGATGGGCATGTTCATGCGCGGTCCTCCGTGCGGGCGGGATCGTTCATCGGCAGGACGTCAGCGGCATCGTCCAGGTCTTCTTCGCTGACCAGCGGGTGGGCGTCGGCCAGGCTGTGGGCTTCGCGGCCACCGTGCCACGGGGCTTCGTAGCCCAGGGACGCAGCGGCGCGGGCCCAGCGGGCCTCGACCGTGGCGTCCACCACGGCGATGTCGGACTCGACGACGCAGCCACCGCGCAGCACGCCGGCATCGGGCACCAGGCGGGCGCCTCGGGCGGCCAGCATCTCCGACAGCTGGGCCTGGGCCAGGGCGTGGTCCTCGGGGTTGAGGCGCACGATGACCTGGCGGGCCGAGGCCAGCAGCGTGCCCAGGGCCTGCTCGGCCACGTCGACCACCAGCTCCGGCGACTGGCGCAACTCGGTGCGCACCACCTGGCGGGCCAGCTCCAGCGCCACACCGGCGATGCGACCGGCGAGCTGCTGCTCCAGCGACTCCAGGCGCTGGTGGAAGTCGGACGCCAGCGCGCCGACCTGGTCGCTCATGTAGGCCGCCATCTGGGCCGCCTGCGTCTGCTTGTAGCTCTCCAGCGCGGCCAGGCCATTGCGGTAGCCGTCCTGGTAGCCTTCCTGGCGGGCCTGGGCCAGCAGTTCCTCCACCGGCGGGCCGGCGGGCGCGGCGGCGGCTTCGGCGGCACGGGCGGCTTCGCGCTCCTGGGCCTCGGCCTGGCCGGGCATGCCGCCCACCACAGGGCGGCGCGGCGCGGTCTTGGCCTGGGCCTGGGCCTGGCCGTTGAGGGCGCCATTCACCGGCGCTTTCGCGTGGCCGTTCGCCTGGCCGTTCGCCTGGCCATTCCCGTGGCCCGTCGCCTGAGGCGCATGGTGGGCCGACTGCGGCTTCATGCTGGGGCGCATCTCCGCCGCGGCGCGCTCGGCCAGGGTGGGCTTGCGCACCCCGACGTCGGGCTTGTTGTCAGCGGCGTTCTTCTCCAGGGTCTGGGGCGACCAGGCGGCGAAGTTGCCCAGCTCCTCGCGCGGGATGAAGCGGGCGTAGGGGTTCGACTGTCCGTTGCCACTGCCATGGCCGTTGCCGTTCGCGGCGGGCGGCACGCCGGGGCGACCGGGCGGCTTAGACGTATTCATCGTCGCCTCCGCTGCTCAGCATGATCTGGCCTTCGTCGGCCAGGCGGCGCACGATCTTGAGCATTTCCTTTTGCTCGGCTTCCACGTCGGACAGCTTGACCGGGCCGCGGGCGTCCAGGTCTTCGCGCAGGGTTTCGGCCGCGCGGCTGGACATGTTGCGGAACACCTTCTCGCGGATGTCCGGCGAGGCGCCCTTGAGCGAGATGATGAGCGACTCGGTCTGCACTTCCTTGAGCAGCGACTGGAAGCCCTTGTCGTCGAGCTTGATCAGGTCGTCGAAGGTGAACATGTTGTCCGTGATCTTCTGCGCCAGGTCGGCGTCGGCTTCACGGATGTAGTCCAGGATCGAGGTCTCCAGGCTGGAGCCCATCAGGTTGATGATCTCCGCGGCCGGCTTGGCGCCGCCCAGCGAGGACTTGCGGATCTGCGAGCCACCGGCCAGCACGCGCGACAGCACCTCGTTGAGGTCCTTCAGGGCCGAGGGCTGGATGCCGTCCAGCGTGGCGATGCGCACCATCACCTCGTTGCGGTGGCGCTCCGTGAAAGCCTTGAGCACGGACGAGGCCTGGTCCGGGTCCAGGTGGACCAGGATGGCCGCGACGATCTGCGGGTGCTCGTTGCGCAGCAGTTCGGCCACCGAGATGGCGTCCATCCACTTCAGGCTTTCGATGCCGGTGACGTCGCTGCCCTGGATGATGCGGTCGATCAGCAGGTTGGCCTTGTCGTCGCCCAGCGCCTTGCGCAGCACGGCCTTGATGTACTCGTCGGTGTCGGCCACCAGCACGCCCAGTTCGGTCGACTCCTGCGCGAAGCGGTCAAGCACGTTGTCGATGCGCTCGCGCGTCACCGTCTTGAGCTTGGCGATGGTTTCGCCCAGGTGCTGCACTTCCTTGGGCTCGAGGTTCTTGAAGACCTCGGCGGCCTCTTCCTCGCCCAGCGACATGAGCAGGATGGCGGCGTCTTCCAGGCCTTTTTCGTCCATGTCTCGTGTCCTCGGGGATCAGTTGTTCATCCAGCCACGCACCACGTTGGCCATGGCCGTGGGGTTTTCCTTGGCCAGCTTGCGTGCGGTTTCCAGGCGCGGGTCGGGCCCCGGCGCGCCCAGGGCCGGCAGCTCCTGGCCGTCGGCGCCGACCACGATCGGGCCGTGGCCACCGGCGATGGCGGGCAACTCCAGCGCGTCGTCCACCGAGGCGCTCAGGCGGCTGGCTTCGGGCTCCGGTGCGGGCAGGGGCTTGGCGGCGTTGATGGCCGGGCGGATGGCGCCGAACACCACGATCAGGGCGGCCAGCGTCAGGGCGCCGGGCACGGCCAGCGTGCGGATGAGGTCCACCGTCTCCGGCTGCTTCCAGATCGGGGTGCTGTCCACCTCTTCCTTCGGGGTCTGGAAGGGCGTGTTGAGCACCTTGATGGAATCGCCACGCTTGTCGTCGGCACCGATGGACTCGCGCACCAGCGAGGTCAGCTTGTCCAGCTCTTCCTGCGGGATGGGCTGGGTGGTGGTCTTGCCCTTGGCGTCGGTGACGGTGCGGTGGTTGAGCACCACGGCAGCCGTCAGGCGGCGGATGTTGCCGGTGGCGCTGCGGACGACGCGCACGGTCTTGTCGACCTCGTAGTTGGTGACGGCGTCGCGGCGGCTGGTCGAGCTGCCGGTGCTGCTGCCATTGGCGGCCTGCAAGGGGGCCGAGGCGCCATTGACGGGCGCCGTGGCGGGCACGGGCGGCTGGTTGCTGGCGGCACCCGGCACACCGGAGGGCGTGGCATTGCCCTGGCCCGTGCTTTCGCTGGTCTGCTGGCTGCGCACCGTGGCCGGGGCGGAGGCACCCTGGTTGGGCCGGTACTCTTCGGCGGTCGACTCGACCTGCGAGAAATCGACCTCGGCGGTCACCTGGGCGCGCAGGTTGTCCTTGCCCAGCACCGGCTCCAGGATGTCGCGGATGCGCTGGGTGTAGTTGCTCTCGATCTGGCGCACGTACTGCAGCTGCTGGGCGTCCAGGCCGGCCTGGTCGGCGCCAGGATCCTGCGGGCCCGACAGCAGGGTGCCGCTCTGGTCGACCACGCTGACGGCCTTGGGCGACATCTCCGGCACGCTGGACGACACCAGGTGCACGATGCCGGCGAGCTGGCCGCGGTCCAGGGTGCGGCCCGGGTAGAGCGTCAGCACCACCGAGGCCGAAGCCTTCTGCTGCTCGCGGAAGAAGCCGTTCTGGTTGGGCAGGGCCAGGTGCACGCGGGCGCTTTGCACGCTGGCGATGGCCTGGATGGAGCGGGTCAGCTCACCTTCCAGACCACGCTGGAAGTTCAGGCGTTCCTGGAACTGGGTGGTGCCGAACTTCTGGTTTTCCATCAGCTCGAAGCCCACCACCGAGCCCTTGGGCAGGCCGGACGAAGCGAGCTTCAGGCGCACATCGTGAACTTTGTCGGCCGGCACCAGGATGGCGGCACCGCCGTCGGCGTGCTTGTAGGGCACCTGCATCTGCTGCAGCTGGGCCAGGATGGCGCCGCCGTCCTTGTCAGACAGGTTGGTGTAGAGCACGCGGTAATCCCCCTCGCGGCCCCACAGCATCATGGCCGCGAAGATCACGAAGATGGCGGCAATGCCACCGGCCAGCATCAGCTTGCGCTGCATGGGCAAGGCCATGACGCGCTGCGTGAAGCCGGGCGGCGTGGCGTCGATCACCTGGGTGGCAGGCGAGACGACGGCAGCAGAGGTGTTGGGGGCGACGGTGACTTCCATGGCGGGCTGTACGCTGAGGCCGCGCATCGTTCCACACGATGCCGCAATCCGGCCACAACGAGCCCATTATTCGGAGTCCGGGCGGGGAAAAGTGCCGGGAACAGCACGCCATTTGCCGACCTCTTCGCAGCATCGGCCCCCTGGGAAATCCGTAGAGTGGCGAACGTGGTGGTCTGCACCACGCCCCAGTCGGACTGATCGGCACCATGGACCTCAAACTGAAGCCCTTTGATTTCGCCCAGGCGGCCACCCGTGCCGGCATGGCCGACGTCGCCCGGCGCGTCGAGGCCAAAACCCGCACCGACGCCACCGGCGGCAGCACCGGTGTGCAAGGCGCCAGCTTCCAGAACGCCTTCAGCGGCGCCCTGCAGTCGATCAGCGCCGCCCAGACCACGGCCGCGAACATGCAGCGCGAGGTGCAGTTCGACAACCCCACCGTGAGCCTGGAAGAAACCATGATCGCCATGCAGAAAGCGCAATTGGGCTTCCAATCGGCCGTGCAAGTGCGCAACAAGCTGGTTCAGGCGTACACAGATATCATGAACATGCAGGTGTGAGGTCGCGCGCGGCGGCTTGACCTGCCACGCCAACACCTCACACCCCATGACCCACACCTCCCACCCCGCCGCGGGGACCCTGCCCTTGCGGCAGATGCTGATCTGCGGCGCGCTCATCGTCACCCTGTCGATGGGCATCCGCCACAGCTTCGGCCTGTGGCTGCAACCCATCATCGCCGCCCACGGCTGGACCCGCGAGGACTACTCCGTGGCCATGGCCGTGCAGAACCTGGTCTGGGGCGCGGCCGGCCCCCTGGTGGGCTGGTGGGCCGACCGCAGCGGCGCCTTCCGCGTGCTGTGGCTGGGCGCCCTGCTCTACGCCCTGGGACTGCTGGGCATGGCCACCACCGATCACCACCTCAGCTTCGTGCTGACCTGCGGCGTCACCATCGGCCTGGCCCAGGCCTGCAGCACCTACGCCGTCATCTACGGCGTCATCGGCCGCAACATCGACGCGACGCAGCGCTCCTGGGCCATGGGGATCACGGCGGCGGCGGGCTCCTTCGGGCAGTTCCTGATGGTGCCCCTGGCCAGCACCCTCATCCACCAGTTGCAATGGTCACCGGCGCTCATGAGCCTGTCGCTGGCCGCCGTGCTCATCGGGCCGCTGGCCTTCGGCTTGCGCGAGACGCACCGCCAGCCCCCGCCGGCCGCCATGCACACGGCTGGGCACACCGCCGCCCTGCTCGATGGCACCCCGGCCACGGCCGCCGCCGCCCTGAAAGAAGCCTTCGGCCACCGCGACTACCTGCTGCTGACGGCCGGCTACTTCGTGTGTGGCTTCCAGCTGGCCTTCATCGGCGTGCACCTGCCCAGCTACCTGCGCGACCACCGCCTCGACCCGCAGGTCGCCACCACCGCCCTGGCCCTCATCGGCCTGTTCAATGTGTTCGGCACCTACGCGGCCGGCACGCTGGGCCAGCGCATCCGCAAGACCTGGATCCTCTCCTTCATCTACGCCATGCGCGGCGTGGCCATGATCGCCTTCGTCTTCACGCCCCCCACCCCGCTGAGCGTGGGCCTGTTCGCCGCCACCATGGGCGCGCTGTGGCTGTCCACCGTGCCGCCCACCAACGCGGTGGTGGCGCAGATGCTGGGCGTCAAGCACCTGTCCATGCTGGGCGGCATCGTCTTCTTTTCCCACCAGATCGGGTCTTTCATGGGGGTGTGGCTGGCCGGCAGGCTCTACGATGCCACCGGCAGCTACCAGGTGGTCTGGTGGATGGCCATCGTGCTGGCCTTCGCCGCCGCGCTGGTCAACCTGCCCATCCGTGAGCACCTGCAGCCGGCCCGCCGGCTGGTGAGCGCGTGACGATGCGGCCGCATCGTCACGCGCGCGTCGTGGGCCTGCTCGCCTGGCTGGGCATCGCCGTGGCGCTGCTCGCCGTTTTCCTCTGGTACCTCAGCCCCCACCTCGTGGTCGAGATGGCCGGGCGTCTGTGGAGTTGCATCTGACATGAATGTGGTCGTGATCACCGGGGCCTCTGACGGCATCGGCGCCGAACTGGCGCGTCAACTGGCGCAGGAACAAGGCTCCAAACTCACCCTGGTGCTGGCCGCACGCAGCGCCGACAAGCTGGAAGCCGTGGCCCAGCAGTGCCGCCAGCTGGGCGCGCGCGTCAAGGTGCGCCCCACCGACGTCGGCAAGGAAGCCGATTGCCGCGGCCTCATCGCCGACACCGTGCAGAACTTCGGCCAGCTCGACACCCTGGTCAACAACGCCGGCATGTCGGCCCACGCCCTGCTGGAAGACGTGACCGACCTGGGCTGGTACGAGCAGCTCATGCGCATCAACCTGTGGGGCAGCGTGTGGTGCACGCACGCCGCGCTGCCGCACCTGAAGGCCAGCCGGGGCCGCATCGTGGCGGTGTCCAGCCTGGCCGGGCTGGTCGGCGTGCCGGGCCGCACCGCCTACAGCGCCACCAAGTTCGCCATGAACGGCTTCTTCGAGGCCCTGCGCGTGGAGCTGCAACCGCACGGCGTGTCGGTCACCCTGGCCTACCCGGGCGTGGTCGCCACCGAGATCCGCTACCGCGGCTTCAATGCCCAGGGCCAGGCGGCCGGCAAAAGCGGCCTGGACGAGTCCGGTGCCATGACGGTGGCGGAATGCGCCCGCCTCATCCGCGAGGGCATGGCCCGGCGCGAGCGCGACATCGTCATGTCCTTCAAGGGCAAGCTCAGCCGCTGGATGAAACTGCTGGCACCCGGGCTTGTCGACCGTTTGGCGCTCAAAGCGTTGAACAAGGATGTGCGTCCGCATTGAACACGGGCATCGTGCCCGCGCGGCGCGCACAGATCGCCCCCGACACGTCCAGCACAGCCTCGTGACAGCCGACCACGCCCTTTAGAATGGCCGGCATTGAAGGAATCACCATGACACCCATCCTTGGCAGCATCGTCGCCCTGATCACGCCCTTGCACGCAGACGGCAGCGTCGACTACCCCGCCCTGCGCGCCCTGATCGACTGGCACATCGCCGAAGGCACCGACTGCATCGGCGTGGTCGGCACCACCGGCGAATCGCCCACCGTGTCGGTGGAAGAGCACTGCGAAATCATCCGCGTGGCCGTCGAGCAGGCCGCAGGCCGCGTGCCCGTGATGGCCGGCGCTGGCGCCAACTCCACCCGCGAGGCCATCGAGCTCACCGAGTACGCCAAGAAGGTCGGCGCCGACTGCACCCTGCAGGTCGTGCCCTACTACAACAAGCCCACCCAAGAAGGCATCTACCAGCACTTCAAGGCGATTGCCGAAGCGGTGGACCTGCCCATCATGCTCTACAACGTCCCTGGCCGCACCGTCGCGGACATGAGCGTGGACACCGCCCTGCGCTGCGCCTCGCTGCCCGGCGTGTTCGGCATCAAGGAAGCCACCGGCAACCTGGAGCGCGCCGCCTGGCTGATCAAGCAGGCCCCCAAGGGCTTCCACATCTACTCGGGTGACGACCCCACCGCCGTGGCCCTGATGCTGCTGGGCGGCCATGGCAACGTCAGCGTGACGGCCAACGTGGCCCCGCGCGCCATGGCCGAGCTGTGCAAGGCCGCCATCGCCCGCGACACCGCCCGCGCCGTCGAGCTGCACATGCAACTGCTGCCGCTGCACAAGCAGCTGTTCATCGAGCCCAACCCGATTCCCGTGAAGTGGGCCCTGGCCCGCATGGGCAAATCTGGTGGTACGCTGCGCCTGCCGCTGACCGAGTTGTCGGCCTCGGCGCAGCCCGTGGTGGAAGCCGCGCTGCGCGAAGCCGGCGTGCTCTGAGCCCCAGCCCACTCCGGGCCGACCACCCGCTTCGGACGCGGTGGTCGCCCTCAGACTGCCCTGCCCCTTTGCCCTGACCCCATGCGCATCACCCCTCGCCCCTCGCACGCCCTGACCCTGGGCGCGGCACTGGCTTCGGCCCTGCTGGCAACCGGCTGCTCTTCCGTCTCCAACGCCCTGTCGGGCGACAAGATCGACTACCGCAGCAGCGGCTCGCAAAGCGTGCGCCTGGACGTGCCGCCCGACCTGAGCCAGCTGCCCGGCCAGCAACGCTACAGCCAGGCGACGCCGGCCATCGTGTCGGCCAGCAGCCTGGCCCGCCAGAACCCGCAGCCCGCCGGAGAAGCAGCACCGGCCGCCATCGCCCCCAGCGAACGCGCAGGGGTCCGCCTGGAACGCCAGGGCCAGACCCGCTGGCTGGTGGTCAACCAAGCGCCCGAGGCCATCTACGCCCAGGTGCGCGCCTTCTGGACCGAGCTCGGCTTCGAGCTGCCGGTGGACCGCCCCGAAGCTGGCGTGATGGAGACCAGCTTCTCCGAAAACCGCGCCAAGCTGCCGGAAGACGGCCTGCGCAACCTGCTGGGCCGTGTCTTCGAGGTGCTCTACGACAGCGGCATGCGCGACGCCTTCCGCACGCGCATCGAGCGCACCGCCACGGGCAGCGAGGTCTACATCACGCACCGCGGCATGAGCGAGGAATACACCGACAGCCGCAAAGAGCAGACGACCTGGCGCGCCCGCCCCAGTGACGCCGGACTGGAAGCCGAGATGCTCTCGCGCCTGATGGTCAAGCTGGGCGCCCCCAAGGAAGCCGCCGCCGCAGCGCGCGAGCAAGCCGCAGTCGCCACACCGGCCGCCGAGCCGACCGCGTCTGCCGTCAAGCTGGGCGCCGATGGCACCACGCTGACGCTGCAGGCCGAAGGCGACCTGGCCTGGCGCCGCGTGGGCCTGGCCCTGGACCGCAGCGGCTTCACCGTCGAGGCCCGCGACCGCAAGGCCGGCACCTACGACGTGCGCATCTCGGTGGACGACCCGGAAGCCACCAAGCCCGGCTTCTTCGGCCGCCTCATGGGCCGCAGCAGCGAGGAAACGCTGGCGCGCTACAAGGTCCGCGTCCAGCCGCAAGGCTCGGTCACCCTGGTCAGCGTGCTGACCGATGGCGGCGCCGCAGCCAACTCGCCCACCGGCAAACGCATTGCCAAGCGCCTGGCCGACGAGCTCAACTGATCCAGCCATGAAAAAACCGGCCCACCGCAAGGGAGGCCGGTTTTTTTGCGCCCTGTCGCTGCACCCCGACCTGGAAGGTCAGAACAGGGAACGTCAGGACGAAAAAAAGCCGCTCTGGCGAGCGGCTTTTTGCGCGAGGAACTGAAGATCAGTTCGAAGCGGCGGAAGCGACTTCGGAAGCGGCAGCAGCGACTTCGGAAGCAGCAGCGGAAGCGGCTTCCACGGCAGCGGAAGCGGCCACAGCGACTTCAGAAGCGGCGGAAGCGACTTCGGAAGCGGCGGAAGCAGCTTGTTCTTCTTTCTTACCGCAGGCGGCCAGAGCCATGGCAGCGATCAGCGAAGCCAGCAGGAGCGACTTTTTCATGCTTGTGTCCTCAAAAGGAGTGTCAAAAAACCGGTGGTCTTGGAACTGTGTTCAAAGCCCGAGACCCGTCTGAAAACACAGTGCGGGCAACAGGGGCAGAGGATGCATCGCAACTGGCGTTGCTCCACATTCAGCCACTGATTATACGTCGCATCGGGCTCTTCCCTATAGACCCAAGGTCGTGCTTGGCATCCCCTCGGTCGAGCGTTGCAAAATAGCATCAAAATCAGCCTGCCAGTTTTGCAGCGTCGCGGGCTCGGTGCTCCACACGCCCGCCCCCGTGACCTCGTTGAGCAGACGCAGGCCGACGCGGCCCGGCCACAGCAGCATCGGCCGCACCTGATCCGCATCCTCCTCGGCGGCCTGCCAGCAACTGACGCGGTGCGTCCAGTCCCGACGCCAGGCCAGCCAGCGGGGATGGCGCCGCGGCAGTTCGTCCAGCCGAGCCGCCAGCAACACCAGACGGCCCTTGGGATGCGCCAGCACCGACTGGGCCAGGGCCTCGACCACACCCCGCTCGCCCAGCGGCCAGCGCGCGAAATCGGCATCGCACAGGCGCCAGTCGGCCGGCTCGGTGGTGCCCATCGCCAGGGTGGCGCGCAAGCGGTCGGCAAAGTCCACCCACCCATCGATGCGCCCACGGGGGTGAGGGACATCGGGCGACGGTGAGGCCTGGGGCTGTTCCATGTCGATGCTCCGGATGGATGGCGGGGTCTGTCAGACGGGCGTCACGGCAGCGGATGCAGCCAGCCGTCCTCCGACCACTGGTCCAGCAGTTCGCGCAAGGCCGTGCTGGCGCGGGCCACCGTTCTGGCACTCAGCCAGCGCTGGTCGGCCAGTTCGCGCAGCATGCGGGCGTCCTGCCCGGCGGCGCGCCAGGATTCGCCGTTGGCGAACACACGCTGACCGTCGTAGACCATGCGGGTGCGGGCGTTCAGGCGCACCCCCACCCCCTCGGGCAGGGACTCGCCCCCCTCGAACCACACGCGCGGCTTGGGCTCGGTGAGGATCTCGCCCAGGGCCGAGCGCAGCCCGTCGCGGTCCTTGAGCAGGCGCTCGATGGCCTCGGCGGCGAAATGTTCCAGAGCCTCGGGCACCAGGCCGGGCGTGTCGGTGGCGTCCTGCTTGGGGTCGCGGTAGAGGCGGCGGGGGGCTTCGCTGTCGAGTTCCTCGACGAAGCGGATGAGCACCTCGCGCGCCAACTCGGTCGCCTCGGGCACGCGGAAACCGATCGAGCAGGTCATGCACTCGCCCTGGGCGATGCCGTCGTGCGCCCACATGGGCGGCAGGTAGAGCATGTCGCCGGGCTCCAGCAGGTACTCGTGCTCGGGCTCGAAGTTGCTCAGGATCTTCAGCGGCACATCCGGCTGCAGGCTGTCGTCCTTGAGCCGCCCGATGCGCCAGCGGCGCTGGCCATGCACTTGCAGCAAGAACACGTCATAGGAGTCGTAGTGCGGGCCGACCCCGCCGCCTTCGGTGGCGTAGGAGATCATCAGGTCGTCCAGGCGGGCATCGGGCACGAAGCGGAAACGCTGCAGCAACTCGTGCGCGGCCGGCACATGCAGGTCCAGCCCTTGCACCAGCAAGGTCCAGCCGGGCTGCTGCAGCGGCGGCAGGGCGCGTCGCGCGAAGGGGCCGTGCTGCAGCGACCAGCCGGCATCCGCGGGCCCGGCGGAGGAGGCCTTGGCCGCGGCTTTCGCTGGCGCCTTCACCGGTGCGAAACGCTGCTGGACGATGAGCCGCGACTCGACATCCTCCTGCCCGGCCAGGGCAAACAGCGACGCCCGGTCCAGCGGCGGCTGGGCGCCGGGCACCGCGTTGCGGATGAGCAAAGGCTTTTTCTGCCAGTGGCGGCGCATGAAGGTGCGCGGCGTCAGGCCGCCCAGCAGGGGCGTCGGCGTGTCGGGAGACGGGGGCGAGGGCGGGGTCGAGGCGGGGGCGTTCATGCCGCCATTGTGAAGCGTCCGCGAGGCTTGTGCGTGCCGCCTTGTGCAGTGTCTGCGCAGGCGCAAAAGTGCTGCAAAGGCGCTTCATGAGATGATCCGGGCATGATCATCTCCTCCCCCTGCGTTGTCAGCCTGACGTGGCGCCTTGAAGACGCCCAGGGCCAACTCATCGACGAGCTGGCCGAGCCCATGGAATTCCTGCTGGGCGGTGACGACCTGCTGGCCAAGGTCGAGCAGACCCTGATCGGCCAGACCGCGGGCTTCGAAGCCCACCTGCACCTGGAGCCCGAGCAGGCCTTTGGCGACTACCACGCCGAACTGGTCTTCTTCGAAGCCCGCGACATCTTCCCCGACGCCGTGGGCGAGGGCATGCAGTTCGAAGGCCCGCCCGAAGGCAGCACCACCCCGGACCTGCCCAAGGATGCGATCTACACGGTCACCGAGGTCTACGACACCCATGTCGTGCTGGACGGCAACCACCCGCTGGCCGGCATCTCCCTGAACCTGACGCTCAAGGTCTGCGACGTTCGCCCCGCCACGCAAGACGAGGTCGAGCAAGGCTCGGTGGCGCTGTCGCCGCTGTCGCTCGGGCCGTCGACGCCGGAAGGCAGCACGCTGCACTGAGCGCGCCAGGGCTGCGGCAGCCGGCCGCAGTCTGCCCCCCAGGCGCAACGTCGGTCAGCCCCGAAGTCCGACAGCGCCCCTCAGCCGCGCCCGGTCGAGCCGAAGCCGCCCTCTCCGCGCTCGCTGGCCTCGAAGCTGTCGACGAGCCGGAACGTCGCCTGCACCACAGGCACGATGACCATCTGCGCGATGCGCTCCATCGGCTGGATGGTGAAGGCCTGGCTGCCGCGGTTCCAGCAACTGACCATCAAGGGGCCCTGGTAGTCCGAGTCGATCAGGCCGACCAGGTTGCCCAGCACGATGCCCTGCTTGTGGCCCAGGCCGGAGCGCGGCAGGATCATGGCCGCCAGCCCGGGATCGCCCAGGTGCATGGACAGCCCGGTGGGGATGAGCTGGGCCTGGCCCGGCTCCAGCACCAGGGCCTCGTCGATGCAGGCGCGCAGGTCGAGGCCGGCGCTGCCCGGCGTGGCGTAAGCCGGCAGGGCCTCGGCCATGCGGGGGTCCAGGATGCGGATGTCAACGGTGGTCATGGGGATGTCGCGCAAGCCCGGCGGCCTGCGAAAAAAATGGGGATGAAGGGCGCTGGGGGCGTGTGCGTGGCAGGCGAAGGACCTCAGGCCGCCAGGCGACGGGCCAGTTCGGCCATCAAGGCCCGGGCCAGCGTGAGCTTGTCGGCCTGGCTGCCGTCGGGCGGCAGCGGGTGCTCGCTGTGGGCATCGACCAGCAGCAGGGCATTGTCGTCGCGCCCGAAGGTGGCCGGCCCCAGGTTGCCGACGATCAGCGGGATGCGCTTGCGCTGCAGCTTGGCGCGGGCGTGTTCCAGCAGGTGCTCGCTTTCCGCCGCGAAGCCCACGCAGTACGGCGGCTGGGCCAGCAAGGCCACGGTGGCCAGGATGTCCGGGTTCTCGGTGAGCTCGAAGCTGGGCACCTGCTTCTTGCCATCTTTCTTGATCTTGTGCTCGGCCAGCGAGGCCGGGCGCCAGTCGGCCACGGCCGCGGTGGCCACGAAGACGCCATGCTGCGCGGCCAGCGGCAGCACCGTGTCGAACATCTGCTGGGCGGTCATCACGTCGATGCGGCGCACGCCTCGGGGCGTGGGCAGGTGCACGGGACCGGCCACGAGCGTGACTTCGGCGCCGGCCTCGCGGGCCGCACGGGCGATGGCAAAACCCATCTTGCCGCTCGAATGGTTGGTGATGCCGCGCACCGGGTCGATGGGCTCGAAGGTCGGGCCCGCGGTGACGAGCAGGCGCTGTCCCGCCAGCACCTTGGGCTGGAAGAAGGCGATGAGCTCTTCGAGGATGTCCTCGGGCGCCAGCATGCGGCCGTCACCCACCTCGCCGCAGGCCTGGTCGCCGCTGTCGGGGCCCAGCAGCTGCGCGCCATCGGCCTGGAGCTGCGCGATGTTGCGTTGCGTGGCCGGGTGCGACCACATCTCGCGGTTCATGGCCGGGGCGACCAGCAGCGCACAGCGCTCGCGCGGGCGGGCCAGGCACAGCAGGCTGAGCAGTTCATCGGCCCGGCCCTGGGCCAGGCGCGCGATGAAGTCGGCGCTGGCCGGCGCGATCAGCACCGCATCCGCCTCGCGGCCCAGGTTGATGTGGGCCATGTTGTTGCCCTCGCGGGCGTCCCACTGGCTGGTGTAGACCGGGCGCCCGGAGAGGGCCTGCATCGTCACCGGGGTGATGAAGGCTTGGGCCGCCTCGGTCATGAGCACCTGCACGGTGGCGCCGGCCTTGGTGAGCAGGCGCACCAGCTCGGCCGATTTGTAGCAGGCGATGCCGCCGGACAGGCCCAGCACGATGTGCCGGCCGTGGAGATCTGCGCGTTCTGACATGGGCCCGACTCTAGCAGGCCCGCGCCATGCCGGCCCGCCCTGCCCCGCTCAGGTGGTGCCAACCCGGAGCCGCATCCAGAAGCGCATCGAGGTGATCATTCAGGCGCTCGTTCAGGCGCTGAGTGCAACGCCGTGGCCGCTGCTCAGGCGGCTGCGGTAGACGCTGGGCGACACGCCCATCCAGCGCTTGAAGGCGAAGGTGAAGGCGCGGCGGTCGGAGAAGCCCAGCTCCTCGCTGATCGACTCCATGCTGATGGCGCGGCGGCGCAGCATGATCTGGGCGCGGTGGCACTTGGCTTCCGACTGGATGTCGACGTACTTCACGCCCTCGGCCTGCAGGCGGCGCTGCAGGGTGCGGGGGTGCAGGCCCAGCGCAACGGCGGTGGCCTCCAGGCCCTCGCGCAGCAACTCGGGACGGCGCTCCAGGGCCCAGCGGACCTCGTCGACGATGTGGCGCTCCGCGCCTTCCTGGTTGAGCCGGCGTTCGATGCGCTGGCGGGCTTCGGTCAGGGCCTGGGGCGGCGGTGCGTTGAGCGGCTGGTCGAGCCAGCGGCGGTCCATGACCAGCGCGTCGGTCTCCTCGTTGAAGCTCACAGGCACACCGAAGTGCTCGGCGTACTTTTCGGGATGGGCGGGCACAGGCCCGGCCATGCGCACGGACAGCAGGATGTGGGCGTTGTGGGAGGCACGGCGCAGCAACTGGTGGATGGCGGCCAGCAGCACCTCGCGCACGTGGCACAGCTCGGCGGGATCCTGGTCGGGCACCGTCATCACCACACGGATGTGGGCCTCGGCGCCGAACTCGTCCAGGCGCAGGGCCATCCACGGCGTGAGCAACTCGCGGGCCCAGCCGGCGAGCTCCAGGATCTCGCGGATGGTCGAGCAGGAGTCGATGAAGGCATCGAACTCGGTGAAGTGTTCGAAGACGAAGTTCTCGCCCAGGGCGAAAGGGAAGTGGTGGCCGCGCGCACGCTCCACACACATCGAGAAGGCCTTGAACAGGTTGGCGGGCGTCACACGCAAGGGCACTTGCGGGTCGTGGGGGTTGATGCCCACTTCGCGCAAGACCGGGTCGATGGTGAAGCCGCACGCCGAGGCGGCCTGACGCCAGCTGCCGAGAGCAGGCACGGGGACAGGCGCGAGAGAGGAGGACTGCCGAGGTTGCATAGCGGGACGTACGCCGGTATCGATTAACGATCAGCCAAACGGCTGGCTGAAGACTAATCTATGTGACGTTTTGACCCCGCACAAGGAACGCCGGATGCCAACAAGGACGAACGTGCGACACGACCACCCAAATGATGGGCTCGTTGCTACGCATATGGCGTGCGCCCTGGTGCAGATGCTTGCGATGGACGCATCGAGAAACATCGCACGCACAACGGATGCACACGCGCTTCGAACCGCGCGTGTGCGCCCGACCGCAAACCAGCTCAGGCCTGCTGTTCGCGCCAGGCGCTGGGCGTGGTGCCTTCCCAGCGCTTGAACGCGGCGGTGAAGGCGCGGCGGTCCGAGAAGCCCAGGCGCGCGCTGATGTCGTCGATGGACACATCGCCCTGACGCAGCCACTGACAGGCCAGGCGGTGGCGCATGCGGGCCTGAACGTGCAGGTAGCTGTCGTTCTCGTCCTTGAGCCTGCGCTGCAGGGTGCGGGGATGGAGGCTGAGGCGGTCGGCCATGTCCTCCACACCGAGGGCCAGCAGGTTGGGCTCGCGGGTGATGAGCTCCTCGATCTCGGCGGCCACGCCCTGGCGGCGTGCTTCCTTGCCCAGGCGCTGCTCGGCCAGGAACTGGGCCTGCTCGTGCAAGGCCGGGAAGGCGCCTTCCAGCGGCAGGTCGAGGATGCGGCGCTCGAAGACGAGTGCATCGGCAGGCGCATTGAAGCTCACGGGGAAGCCGAAGAAGGCCTCGAACTTGTCCGCATAGCTCGGCGGCGGCCGCTTGACGGTGACGCCCACGAAGCCCTGCTCCGAGCCCTGCAGCGTGCGCCCGAACTTGCGGATGCACGCCAGGATGGCTTCCGTCACCAGGTGCAGGGGCAGGCCGTAGGCCGCGACATGGGGCACGGGCACGTCGAAGCCCACGCACACGCGGGCCAGCTCGCCCTCTTCCTTGACGTCCAGCGTCAGCCAGGGCAGGACCATGCGCTTGGCCATGTCGGCCACGCGCAAGGCATCCCGCAGCGTCGGGCTGGTGGTCAGCAGGGTTTCGAACTCGGGCAGGGACTCGAAGGCGAAGGTGTCGCCCAGCACGAAGGGGAAGTGCTTGTCGGGCGACAGGGCGACGCATTGCTCCAGCAGGGAGATCAGCTGCAGCGGCGAGACCCGGGCGTCTTCCAGACGGATCAGGTCGATCTTGATGCCCGCCTCTTTGAACAGGGGCTGGACATTGAACCCGCACTTGGCGCCGGCCTTGATCCAGGCCGACAGCATGAACAAGGGGATGGGCTTGATACCCATGGCCTCCAGCATGGCCGCAGAGGGAAGAGGAATGCGCATAAAGGAAATCGGCACACCCAAAACAGGTGTGCCGAAGTCTACCAACGACGGGTCAGGCACGCGGGGAATTCGCGCGACGCTCAGCGGGCTGCTGCCAGATCCGCACGCATCAGCTCGCTGGCTTCCACAGGGTTGCCACCCTTGGCAAAACCGCGCAGCCACTCTTCGTAGCCAGGCTGTTCGGTTTCCTGCCAGGGGTGGTAGCCGGGCTTGTAGTACTGGATGTAGTGCTTGTGCAGGGGCGCGGCAAAGCCACCGGGCTTGAGCAGCCACCACACGCCCTTGGCATGGAGTTTCAGGCGCTGCAGGAAGCTGAAGCCATCGGCCTTGAGCATCTCGTTGGTGAACTTGAAGATCACGTACGGGAACATGAAGGTGGCGTGGATGAGGGCGCCGATGCGCTTGAAGTAGCCGACCTTGGCGTAATCGACCATCACGTCGTAGGCCACGCCCTTGTGCTCGACTTCCTCGATGGCGTGCCAGGCGTACATGGCGCGCACATTGGGGTGGGCGTCGCCCATGATGTCGCGCTCGTCGAACATGGCGTGGGCGCCCAGGGCGGTGAAGTGCTCCAGCGCGCCGGTGATGGCCAGGGTGTACTCGCGGCTGTGGCGGCTGCGGTACTTGTCGAACAGCAGCCAGTCCAGCCAGCCGATCAGCTTGTCCACCGGCATGCCCTGCTTGCGCAGCAGGTCGTTGTACTGGTTGTGCACCAGGCTGTGCTGGGCTTCCTGGCGGTTGAAGTCCTTGATGTCCTTCAGCAGCCTGGGGTCGCTGACGCGGTCGCGGAAGTCGCGCACGGTGACCATGAAGAACTTCTCGCCGGGCGGGAAGATCAGGGACATCGCGTCGAAGAAACGGGTCTTGAAAGCATCGCCACCGAACCAGTGCTTGGGGATGCTGTCATCCAGGCCGAAGTCCAGTTTTTCGCGCGGCACGATGGGGTGCTGCATGTCGGATTGAGGTGCCATGTTGTGATCCTCTGTGGTTTGTCTCCGGGATGCATGCATCGTAAGAAACGGTGGGATCGCTCGACAGGATGTCGGGTGACATCAGGGTTTCGGCAACGACACCCGCCGCACAGGGTTTTCACTCAAGCCGCGCGCGCCCCGCTCAGACCAGGGCCAGGTCCCGGCGCGTCTGTTCGGCGGCCTTGACCGGGTCGCTCCCGTTCTGCTCGAAAGCGGCCAGCCACTCCTCGTAGCCGGGCTGTTCGGCCTCCTGCCAGGGGTGGTAGCCGGGCTTGTAGTAGGTGATGTAGTGGCGGTACATGGGCGCCAGCACGCCGCCGGGCTTGAGCAGCCACCACAGGCCCTTGGCCATGAGCTTGAGCCGCTGGGACAGGCTGAAGCCGTCGTGGATCATCAGCTGGCGCTGCACGCGGAAGATGGTCATGGGGAACATCACCGAGGCGTGCACCAGGCCCCACACGCGGCCGACATAACCCACCTTGGCGTAATCCACCATCACGTCATAGGCCACGCCCTTGTGCTCGACCTCCTCGATGGCGTGCCAGGCGTACATGGCGCGCACGCGGTGGTCGGCCTCCTTCATGACGTCGCGCTTGTCGAACAGGCTGTGCGCGATGATGGAGGTGAAGTGCTCCAGCGCCGAGGTGATGGCGATGTTGTAGCCGGGGCTGTAGCGGCGGCGATAGTCGCCATTGAGCATGGTGTCGACCATGTCGCTGAGGCGGTCGACGTCCACGCCCTGCTTGCGCAGGCGGTCGTTGTCCTGGCGGTGGACCAGGCTGTGCTGGGCTTCCTGGCGGTTGAAGTCCTTGATGTCCTGCAGCAGCTGGGGGTCGGAGATCTGCTCGCGCCAGTCGCGCACGCAGTTCATGAAGTACTTCTCGCCGGGCGGGAAGATGAGCGAGAGCGCATCCCAGAAACGTGTCTTGAACGGGTCGCCGCCGAACCAGTGCTTGGGGATGTCGCCATCCAGGCCGAACTGCAGGCGCTCGCGGGGAACGATGGGGTGCTGTGCAACCGGGTGGGCCATGGCGCGTCTCCTCAGGGTGTGGTGGGTCAACTGACTGTGACTGTGCGCACCGGCCGGCCTCGCGCACAGGATGCTGCATGACACCAGGGAATCAGTGCCGACAGGTGCGCCCCGCCATGCGCTGCCGCCAATGCCCAGCCTGCGCCCTTGGTTATTGCTGAATTTTCAGTAATTACTGAACTTTCAACATACCATTGCCGCACATCAAACACCTGCCGAAAGTTTCGAGGCCCGCCATGACCACGCTCAGCCCCCTTGCCCACAGCTTTGTCTCTCACTTCGGCGAAATGGGCAGCCGCTGGGGCATCAACCGCACCGTGGGGCAGATCTATGCCCTGATCTACGTGTCGGCCCTGCCCATCCATGCCGACGAGATGGCCGAGACGCTGGGCTTTTCGCGCTCCAACGTCAGCATGGGCCTGAAAGAGCTGCAGGCCTGGCGCCTGGTGCGGCTGCGGCACATGCCGGGTGACCGCCGCGAGTACTTCGAACCCTCGGGCAACGCCTGGGACACCTTCCGCCGCCTGGCCGAGGAGCGCCGTCGCCGCGAGATCGAGCCGACGCTGAGCATGCTGCGCGACGCGTTGCTGCAGGAGCCCGCCAGTCCCGAGGACGCCCACGCCCAGGCCCGCATGCGCGAGATGCACGACCTCATCGAGCAGCTGACGCAGTGGTTCGACGAGGTCAGCCACATGGACGCGCAGACGCTGTCCAAGCTGATGAAGATGGGCGCCAAGGTGGGCAAGCTGCTGGACTTCACCGGCATCGCCAAGCGCGGTGCGGCCAAGCCCGCCAGCCACGGCCACACCGGCACGGAGGGCTGAGCCATGGACACCGGACTCTCCACGCTGATGCTGTCGCGCATCCAGTTCGCGGCCAACATCTCTTTCCACATCCTGTTCCCGACGATCAGCATCGCGCTGGGCTGGTGGCTGGTGTTCTTCCGCTGGCGCTGGGTGCGCACGCGCGACGAGCGCTGGTTGCTGGCCTGGCGCTACTGGACCAAGATCTTCGCCCTGACGTTCGCCATGGGCGTGGTCAGCGGCATCACCATGAGCTTGCAGTTCGGCACCAACTGGCCGGGCTACATGGAGCGCGTGGGCAACATCGCCGGGCCCCTGCTGGGCTACGAGGTGCTGACGGCCTTCTTCCTGGAAGCCACCTTCCTGGGCGTGATGCTGTTCGGTGCCGAGCGGGTGTCGGAGCGCGTGCACCTGCTGGCCAGTTGCCTGGTGGCGTTCGGCACGACGCTGAGCGCCTTCTGGATCCTGAGCCTGAACTCGTGGATGCAGACGCCCGCCGGCTTCGAGCTCATCGACGGTGAGTTCCACGTGCGCAACTGGCTGGAGGTGGTCTTCAACCCGTCCTTCCCCTACCGGCTGGCGCACATGCTGCTGGCCTCGGGGCTGACGGTGAGCTTCCTGATCGCGGGGGCGACGGCCCTGCGCGTGCTGCGTGGCACGGCCAGCCCGGCGGCGCCGCTGGTGCTGCGCGCGGCCCTGACGGTGGCGGCGGTGCTGGTGCCTGTGCAGATCCTGGTGGGCGATGCGCACGGGCTCAACACCCTGCAGCACCAGCCGCAGAAGATCGCGGCCATCGAGGGCGTGTGGCACACCGAGCGCGGGGCGCCGCTGGTGCTCTTCGGCCTGCCCGACGAGGCGACGCGGACCACGCGCTTCGCGGTGGAGGTGCCGCGCATGGCGTCGCTGATCCTCACGCACGATGCCGACGGCGAGATCCGCGGACTCAACGAGTTCGAGGGCGTGCACCCGCCCGTGGCGCCGATGTTCTGGGCCTTCCGCGCGATGGTGGGCGTGGGCACGCTGATGCTGGCGGTGAGCTGGCTGGCCTGGTGGCAACTGCGCCGCGTGGGCTGGCAGGCCGAGCGGCTGCCGCGCTGGCTGCTGCAGGCGCTGCGCTGGATGGGGTTTTCCGGCTGGGTGGCCACGCTGGCCGGCTGGTACGTCACCGAGATCGGCCGCCAGCCCTACATCGTCTTCGGGCAACTGCTGACGCGGGATGTCGTGGCCACGGTGCCGGCATCGCACGTGGCCTGGACGCTGACCGGCTACCTCGTGATGTACGCGCTGCTGCTGTCGGCCTACGTCATGGTGCTGCGCTACATGAGCGAGAAGCCGCTGACGCCGCCCATGGACGACCACCCCGGCACACGCAACACGCCCGTCACGCCCACCCAAGGAGCCCACGCATGAACCCCGCACACCTGACCGACGCCTTGAGCGGATGGAGCGGAGACTGGCTGCCCGTGGCCTTCATGGCCCTGATGGGCCTGGCCATGCTGATCTACGTGGTGCTGGACGGCTACGACCTGGGCGTGGGCATGTGGATGGCCCGCGCCAATGCCGAAGAGCGCGACGTGATGGTCGCGGCCATCGGCCCGTTCTGGGACGCCAACGAGACCTGGCTGGTGCTGGGCGTGGGCCTGCTGCTGATCGCCTTCCCCAAGGCGCAAGGCGTGGTCCTGGGCGCGCTCTACCTGCCGGTGGCTTTGATGCTGCTGGGGCTGACGCTGCGTGGCGTGGCCTTCGACTTCCGCGTCAAGGCGCGGGATGCGCACAAGGCCTTGTGGAATCGCGCCTTCATCGCGGGCTCGGCACTGGCCTCGCTGGCGCAGGGCTGGATGCTGGGGCGCTACGTCACGGGCTTCGCGCCCGGCCCCTGGCCCACCGCTTTCGCTGGCTTGATCGCGCTGTCGCTGAGCGCGGCCTACCTGCTGCTGGGCGCGGGCTGGCTGATCATCAAGACCGAGGGCGACTTGCAGCAACGCGCCGTGCGTTGGGGCAAGGCCGTGTGGCCCCTGGTCGTGATCGGCATCGGCTTGATTTCGCTGGCCACGCCGCTGCTGAGCCCCACGGTGCGCACGCGCTGGTTCGCCCTGCCCGACTTCATCGCCTTGCTGCCCATCCCGCTGGTGACCCTGGGCGCGCTGATCGCCGTGCGCGTGGTACTGAACTCGAAGCTGGTGCTCGACCGCCTGAGCGCCCTGCCCTTCTTCGCCACCGTGCTGGTCTGCGCGATGGCCGGCATCGGCTTGGCCTACAGCCTCTTCCCCTACGTGGTGATGGACCGCATCACCGTGTGGCAGGCCGCCAGCGCGCATGCCTCCCTGCAGGTCATCGGCCTGGGTGCGGCCATCACGGTGCCGGCCATCCTGGGCTACACGGTGTTTTCCTACCGGGTGTTCCGTGGCAAGGCCTCGGCGCTGAGCTACGGCTGATCAGAGGCGCTCGGCCACCCAGGCTTGCACCCCGGCCAGGGCCTGCGGCAGCGCGGTGGCATCGGTGCCACCGGCCATGGCCATGTCCGGCTTGCCGCCGCCCTTGCCGCCCACCTGCTGGGCCACGAAGTTGACCAGTTCGCCGGCCTTGACCTTGGCAGTCGCGTCGGCGGTCACGCCGGCAGCCAGCTGCACCTTGCCACCATCGACCGCGGCCAGCACGATCACCGCAGTCTTCAGCTTGTTCTTGAGCTGGTCCATGGTGTTGCGCAGCGTGGCGGCATCGGCGCCTTCCAGCGTCGCGGCCAAGACATTCACGCCCTTGACCTCGACAGCCTGGGCCACCAGCTCGTCGCCTTGCGAAGAAGCCAGCTTGCCCTTGAGCGAAGCGATTTCCTTTTCCAGCGCACGGATCTGGTCTTGCGCGGCGGCCACGCGGGCCGGCACGTCGTGCGGGGTGGCCTTGAGCAGCGCCGCCACGCCCTTGAGTGTGCCTTCGAGGTTCTGCGTGTAGCTCAGCGCGTTCGCGCCGGTGATGGCCTCGACACGGCGCACGCCCGCGGCCACACCGCTTTCGGCCACGATCTTGAACAGGCCGATGTCGCCAGTGCGTTGCACGTGGGTGCCGCCGCACAGCTCCTTGGAGGAGCCGATGCTCAGCACGCGCACGGTCTCGCCGTACTTCTCGCCGAACAGCATCATGGCGCCGCTCTTTTGCGCGTCGTCCAGGGCCATCACCTGGGCCTGGGCTTCGGCGTTGGCCAGCACCTCGGCATTGACCAGCGCTTCGATTTCGCGGATCTCTTCGTCCGTCAGCGGCTGGCCGTGCGAGAAGTCGAAGCGGGTGCGGTCGGGCGTGACCTGCGAACCCTTCTGCGCCACGTGCTCGCCCAGCACCTCGCGCAGGGCCTTGTGCATCAGGTGGGTGGCGCTGTGGTTGCGGACCGTCTTGGCGCGCAGCTCGGCATCGACCCGGGCGTTGAGCTTGTCGCCCACCTGGATGCCGCCTTCGACGACGCGACCGTGGTGGCCGAACACGTCGGCCTGGATCTTCAGCGTGTCTTCCACCAGGAAGCGGCTGGTGGCGTTGCGCAGCTCGCCGCTGTCGCCGCACTGGCCGCCGGACTCGGCGTAGAAGGGGGTGTGGTCCAGCACGATGACGGCGTCGTCACCGGCGTTGGCCTGCTGCACCGAGGCGCCATCGACGTAGATGGCCGTCACGTTGGCGGCGTCCACCGTCAGGTGTTCGTAGCCATGGAAGCCCGTGGCCACACCGGTGTATTCGAGGCCGGCGGCCATCTTGAACTTGCCGGCGGCACGGGCCTGCTCGCGCTGGCGGGCCATGGCCGCGTCGAAGCCGGCCTGGTCCACCGTCACGTCACGCTCGCGGCAGACGTCGGCGGTCAGGTCCACGGGGAAGCCGTAGGTGTCGTGCAGCTTGAAAGCCGTTTCGCCGTCGATCTGTTTCACGCCTGTGGCCAGGGCGGCATCCAGGATCTCCATGCCATTGGCAATCGTCTGGAAGAAGCGCTCTTCTTCGGTCTTCAGCACCTCGGTGATGCGCTTCTCGTTGGCGCGCAGTTCGGGGTAGGCCTCGCCCATCTCGGCGGCCAGCGCGGCCACGAGCTTGTGGAAGAAGGGGGTGCGGGCGCCCAGCTTGTAGCCGTGGCGGATGGCGCGGCGGGTGATGCGGCGCAGCACGTAGCCGCGGCCTTCGTTGCTGGGGATGACACCGTCGACGACGGTGAACGAGCAGGCGCGGATGTGGTCGGCGATGACTTTCAGCGAGGGGCTCTCGGGGTCGAAGCCCTCACCGCCCGAAGCCGTGACGGCAGCGCGCGCTGCGGCCAGCAGGTTCTGGAACAGGTCGATCTCGTAGTTGCTGTGCTTGCCTTGCAGCACCGTGGTGATGCGCTCCAGGCCCATGCCGGTGTCCACCGAGGGCTTGGGCAGCGGGTGCATCACGCCGTCTTCGGTGCGGTTGAACTGCATGAAGACGTTGTTCCAGATCTCGATGTAGCGGTCGCCGTCTTCGTCCGGGCTGCCCGGGGGGCCGCCAGCGATCTCGGGGCCGTGGTCGAAGAAGATCTCGGTGCAGGGGCCGCAGGGGCCGGTGTCGCCCATCATCCAGAAGTTGTCGGACATGTAGCGGCCGCCCTTGTTGTCGCCGATGCGCACGATGCGCTCAGCGGGCACGCCCACCACCTTGTGCCAGATGTCGTAGGCCTCGTCGTCCTCCTGATAGACGGTGACCCAGAGCTTGTCCTTGGGCAGCTTGAAGTGCTCGGTCAGCAACTCCCAGGCGAAGCTGATGGCGTCCTTCTTGAAGTAGTCACCGAACGAGAAGTTGCCCAGCATCTCGAAGAAGGTGTGGTGGCGCGCGGTGTAGCCGACGTTGTCCAGGTCGTTGTGCTTGCCGCCCGCGCGGATGCACTTCTGCGAGGTGGTGGCGCGGCTGTAGGGGCGCTTGTCGAAGCCCAGGAAGACGTCCTTGAACTGGTTCATGCCCGCGTTGGTGAACAGCAGCGTGGGGTCGTCGCCCGGCACGACAGGGCTGGACGCCACGATGGTGTGGCCCTTGGACTGGAAGAACTCCAGGAAGGTCTTGCGGATGTCGGCTGCTTTCATTCGGCTTTCTCGACGCTTTCTCGACGGACGGTCAGGAGGACGTTGCCCAGGCATGCGCCGGGCAGGGATTCGGACTGAGCCGCAGATTATAGATTTGGCCCTTGTCCTATGATGACGGATTGCCCCGCACCGGCCCGCTGCCGGCGCATCCGGACAGCCCACTTGAGTGACGCGAGGACCCGATGACCGTGACGACTTCCCCCTCCGCTTCCCCTGCCGTGTCTCCCCTGAGCAGTTTGCAGGACCCCACCCTGCTCCAGACCCAGGCCCTGATCGACGGCCAGTGGGTGGACGCCGCGGACGCGTCCCGGCGCTTCGACGTGACCGATCCCGCCACCGGCGCCCACCTGGCCTCGGTGCCCAACCTGGGCGCGGCCGAGACCGAAGCCGCCATCGCGGCGGCCCACCGTGCCTGGCCGGCCTGGGCCAGGCTGCCGGCCAAGGCGCGCTCTGCCATCCTGATGAAGTGGTTCCACCTGCTGCACCAGCACGCCGAGGACCTCGCCCGCATCATGACCGCCGAGCAAGGCAAGCCCCTGGCCGAAGCCAAGGGCGAAGTCGTCTACGGCGCCAGCTTCCTGGAGTGGTTCGCCGAGGAAGGCCGCCGCATCTACGGCGAAACCGTGCCGACCACGGACCCGAGCAAGCGCTACCTGGTGCTCAAGCAGGCCGTGGGCGTGTGCGCGGCCATCACGCCGTGGAACTTCCCCATCGCCATGATCACCCGCAAGGTGGCCCCGGCCCTGGCCGCCGGCTGCCCCGTGGTCATCAAGCCGGCCGAGGCCACGCCGCTGTCGGCCCTGGCCGTGGCCGAACTGGCCCAGCGCGCCGGCATGCCACCGGGCGTGCTCAACATCCTCACGGCCGACGCCGAGCGCTCCATCGAAGTGGGCCAGGCCCTGTGCAACAGCGACGTGGTGCGCCACCTGTCGTTCACGGGCTCGACCGAGGTCGGCCGCATCCTGATGAAGCAGTGCGCGCCCACGGTCAAGAAGCTCTCGCTGGAGCTGGGCGGCAACGCGCCTTTCATCGTCTTCGATGACGCCGACCTGGACGCCGCCGTCGAAGGCGCGCTGGTCAGCAAATACCGCAACGCCGGCCAGACCTGCGTGTGCGCCAACCGCCTGTACGCCCAGGCTGGCATCTACGAGCGCTTCGTCGAGAAGCTCACCGCCAAGGTGGCCGAGATGCGCGTGGGCAACGGCTTCGAAGCAGGCGTGGCTCAGGGCCCGCTGATCGACGGCCAGGCCCTGGCCAAGGTCGAGGAGCTGCTGGGCGACGCCGTGGCCAAGGGCGCGAAAGTGCGCACAGGCGGCCAGCGTGCGGTGGTGCCTGGCGGCCAGGGCGCCTTCTTCCAACCCACCGTGCTGTCTGGCGTGAACGCCTCCATGCGCGTGGCCCGCGAGGAAATCTTCGGCCCCGTGGCGCCGGTGTTCTCGTTCGACACCGAAGAAGAGGCCATCCGCCTGGCCAACGACACCGAATTCGGCCTGGCCAGCTACTTCTTCAGCCGCGACATCGGTCGCATCTGGCGCGTCAGCGAAGGGCTGGAGTACGGCATGGTGGGCGTGAACACCGGCCTGATCTCAACCTGCGAAGTGCCCTTTGGCGGCGTCAAGCAGTCCGGCCTCGGGCGCGAAGGTGCGCGCCAGGGCATCGAAGATTACGTCGAAGCCAAGTACGTCTGCCTGGGTGGCCTGGACCGCTGAGCGGCCGCTGCCCCGCCACGGCCTCGTTGCAGCAACGCACAAACGAACGCGCGACCCAACGCCCGCTTTTCTGTCCGCCGTCCCATGACCCTCGCTCAAGACCTCTGGCCCCTGGCGCCCCGCCACTGGGTGCTCATCACCTTCATCGCCGCAGCACTGCACGCGCATTTCCGCGGCAAGGTGCGCTTCGGCCTGGTGCGCGCGCTCACCGACTTCACCGTGCTGATCGCGCCCTTCAACTCGCTGATGGTGCTGTTTTCCAAGGTCGGCAGCCAGCCCTACCTGGACGACAAGCAGTTCCCCGAGCTGAAGGTGCTGCAAGAGAACTGGCAGATGATCCGCGACGAGGCCCTGGCGCTCGACGAAGGCGGCAACATCAAGGCCGCCGATGGCTACAACGACATCGGCTTCAACTCGTTCTTTCGCACCGGCTGGAAGCGCTTCTACCTGAAGTGGTACGGCGTGGAGCAGCCTTCGGCGATGGCGCGCTGCCCGAAGACGGTGGCCCTGCTCAACCAGATCCCCGGCATCAAGGCCGCGATGTTCGCTTCGTTGCCGCCAGGTGCCACGCTGGTGCGCCACCGTGACCCCTACGCCGGCTCGCTGCGCTACCACCTGGGCCTGATCACACCGAACGACCCGGGCTGCTTCATCGAGGTCGATGGCCAGCGCTACCACTGGAAGGACGGCGAGGTCGTGATGTTCGACGAGACCTACATCCACCACGCCGCCAACACCACGCAGCAGCCGCGCATCATCCTGTTCGCCGACGTCGAGCGCCCGGTCTACACGCCGGTGGTGCGCTGGCTCAACCAGGTGTTTGCCGCCATCGTCATGAAGGCCTCGGCCACGCAGAACGAGCAAGGCGAGCAGCTCGGCGGCATCAACAAGTTCTTCGGCGTGGCCTACAAGGCCCGCGAAAAGGCCAAGCAGCTCAAAGCCACGAACCGCACGGCCTACTACGTGGGCAAGTGGGTGCTGATCGGCGGGCTGCTGCTGGCGATCTTCTACTGACGACGCCCACGGTCGGCCCGCGGGTCGAACCCAGGCTCAGGCCGAGTCCCGGTCGGTGTGGATCTCGCTGAGCGACCAGCCCGGGCGCGACAGCACCGCCGCGCGGAAATCGGCATCCGGGCAGACCCAGGACAGGGTTTCGAACGGGTGGGGCTGCAGGCGGAACATCAGGGGCTGGAGCTCGGCCTCCAGGGCGGGGTCGTACAAGGTCCAGCTGAGGTAGTCGGCGCCGCCCCGGTAAGCCCGCGCGCACACCCCGGCCAGCAGGGTGCGCAAGACCGCTCGCTGGGCGGCGGGCCCCCGGGTGGCATCCAGCACCGCATCAAGCACCTGCACAGCATGGCGCCCCTCCTCGATCGGAACGCGGCGCGTGGCCACCATGCCCACCGGCCGCGCGCCATGGCGAACCAGCCAGACCTCGCAGCGCGTGCGCGGGTTGGCCAGCAGCCTGTGCGCCAGCGTGGCCACGTCGCGCGCCACCTCGACCCGGTCGGGGCGTTGTGCGGAGCGCAGCAGCGCCTCGATGTCGGCGGCCACGGCGTCATCCATGTGCGTCAACTGCGCCATCGACAGCCCCGCGCCCGGTGTCCACAGGCGCCAGCCTCGCAAGCCCACCATGAGCAGATCGGCCGCACGCGAAGCCAGCCAGGCCAGTGGCCGCGGCGACAGGCGCTTGGCCATGAAGTGCGCAAAATGCAGCGGGTGCGTGTAGGAGCGGCGGTCCGGCAGGGTTTCGAACGTGCGCGCCAGCACGCTCCTGGAGTTGGGGTTGGAGCCGATCGCCAGCACGCAGCCCAGGCGGGCGCACACCGTCTGGTTGATCCAGACGCCCAGGCCACTGTCAGCCAGATCGGGCCGCACCATCAGGTCCATGGCGGCGTGCACTTCGCGGCGCGCCTCCCCGGCGCTCACCTGCAAGGCCTCGGTGCCGATCATGCCCAGCACCTCCTCGCCGCGCACGCAGACCCAGCACGTCGCCAGCCCACGCCCGCCCGCCTCGGGCAGGTAGCGCCAGCGCACGTAACGCGCGTCGTCCCAGCTCAGGGCCTCCCCCAGCACACGGTGCCGCAAGGCCAGCACCCCCGGGAGATCGGCCGGCGTTGCCGGGCGGAAGGCCTCTTCCAGCGCCTGCGGGCTCAGGCCCAGGGCGCGCGCCACCAGGCGGCTGGTTTTCTCGCGGGGGATCGGGGCGACCGGGGGCTGCGCAACGGCTGCCGGCTGGACAGACTGGGCCAGCTGGGGCGCGCTCGGCACCGCCGGGGACTTCGGCGACGCACCGGCGACGGGACGGGCTGCCTGCACCACCGCGCGCCCTCCGCTCAGGCCTTCATGCCGTTCATGCCGCTCATGCCGACAAGGCGCCGTGCTGCGCCAGGAAGTCCAGCACGTGCTGCACCTGGCGCATCTCGCGGGACACCTCGGCGGTGAGCTCGATGCCGAAGCGCTCGTCCAGTTCGGCAATCAGCATCAGCGCGCCCATGGAATCCCAGCCGGGGATGCTGTCGCGCGGCGTGTCCGGGCGGACGTTTTCCAGGGGCTCGTTGAACGCGTCGGCCATCATCTCGAGGGCCTCGGTCAGGGTGATCGCGGTCTGGCTCATGGGGCAGGATCCTGGACAGTGTCGGAAGGGACGGTGGACACGCCATGCAGGAGCACGCAGGCGGGATCCAGGTGGATGATGGCAGAGGCCCATGACAGGCCCACGCCATAGCCCAGCAACATCGCGCACTGGCTGCGGTCCTTGGGACGCTGCGCGAGGCCGCGGGTCAGCGTGACAGGCACCGACGGCCCGCCGCAGTTGCCGGTTTCCTCCAGCGTGAACGGCACGCGGTCTTCCGGCAGGCCGCACTTCTTGATCAGGTGCTTCATGATGAAGCGGTTGGACTGGTGGAAGATGTAGGCATCCACGTCCTGCACGCCCAGCCCGGCCACGTTCAGGGTGTCCTGGACCATGGGCGGCACGCGCTTGATGGTGAAGTTGAAGACGCCCGCGCCGTCCATGCGCACGTACAGGTCCCGCGCATCGGCGGGGAAACGGTCGCGGAAAGCGCCGCCCTTCATGATCAGGGCCTCGGCCCCCGCGCCATCGGAAAACAGCCCGAAGTGCGCCGCCGGCCCACCGGCAGGCACGGCCTCCAGCGCCGTGGCCGAACCGGCATCGCCAAACAGCAGCGTGGTGGCGTGGTCATCGGGGCTGGTGAAGCGGCTGGGCGTGTCGCCGTTGAGCATCAGGATGCGCTGGTGTCCGCCGCCCTTGAGCATGGCCGCGGCCAGGTACAGGCCATAGGGGTAGCCCGAGCAGCCCAGCCCGACGTCGAAGGCGGCGCAATCCACGCCCATGCCCAGGCGGCCATGCACCACGCAGGCCGACGAAGGCAGGAAGTGATCCGGCGACTGGGTCACCATGATCAGGCCGGTGACGCTCTCGGGGGCCCAGCCCAGGGTGTCGAGCAGGCGCTGCGCCGCCTCGGTGCACAGGTCGACGGAGGTCTGTCCCGCGCTGACCACATGGCGCTGGCGGACACCGGCCATGGACACCACCTTGCGGACGTCGTCCGCACCGTAGCGATCTCCCAGGGAGAGGTTGTCCACCTGGGTGGCAGGAACGATGGTGCTGACACCCGCGATCCGGAATCCATCGAGACGACTGAAACTCACAGCATCCTGCCTGCAGAAGTGGTGAATGGGACTGCCGCATGACGGCAAACGCACAACATCAACACTGTACGGAGTTTCTGTGTCGGATCATCCCCCTCAAGGCAGGGGCAGACTGGAGCGGGCGATGGGAATCGAACCCACGTTATTTGCTTGGGAAGCAAAAGTCCTGCCATTGAACGACGCCCGCCAGTGGCGCTGATTGTAGCGCCAGGCAGGCAGGCGGCCGCCCGCAGGCAGCCGGAAGTGCGCCTTGAGGGCTCAGGACAGTCGGCGTCGCGCCACGAAGGCCAGCCCCAGCAACCCCAGGCCCAGCGTGGCAAAGCGCGGCGGCTCGGGGATGGCGGCGACCAGCGCCTGGTCCGACACACCGAAGCGCAGGGCCGGCGAGATGTTCACGTCCAGGGTGCCGAAGTCCATCAGCGGCAACACGGCCACCGCGTACTCCTCCAGCTGCAGCGCGTTGGCGAACGCCGTCTGCGCCCCGCCGGTGAGGGTCATGTGCGAGAGGTTCATCGCCATCGACAGGCCGCCGGTGGTCGACAGGTGCAGGCCCTTGTCCACGGTGAAGCTGTAGACGTCGAAGGTCCTGGTGATGCCCGCGGCGGTGCCGAGGTCGGCGGTCAGCACATTGCGTTTGAAGTCCAGCCCGAAGTTGGCCAGCGTCAGCGCGCCCCACTCGCTGCGGATCAACAGGCCCGCACCGGAGGCAAAGCCCGATTCGGGCTTCAGAGAGAACAGCCCGATGTCCAGCGTCACCTGGGTCACCGGCATCATGAACTGCCAGGCACTGCCGTTGACCGCCCGGGTGTTGCCCAGCGCGTGCGCCGAGATGCCCATGCTGTCCATCAGGCTGGCGGTGTCCTGCTGGAAGGTGTAGATGGCCTCGGCATCGAGGTTGGTCGTCGGCATCGTCACGGGGATGGCCTGCGCGCTCAGGGCCCAGACGCCCAGGCCGACGCTCCAGGAGATGCGGGTCAACAATGCCATGGGATCCTCCGTTTCAACTGCACAGGGTGCTGGTGCTGGTGCTGGTGCTCGGGGCGAGCAGGGCCCTGTCCATGTCTTCAGGATCGCAGAATGAGCCGGCGAAAACACAACCAGTTTCAGTCCTCGCCAGGCACTTGGCCAATTTGTTCACGCGCGTTTTGCACGCTCCCGGTGCGTCGCCTGCGGGCAGACCCTCGGCCCTAAAATACGGCCATGAGTTCGCCTTCCGAGAAAGACTGCCTGCCCGAGGGCAGCGACACCCCCGCCGGCACCGCGTCGGCGCCTGCCGACGTGGCCCATCCGCGCAGCATCCGCAGTTTCGTGATGCGTGCTGGCCGCACCACCGAGGGCCAGGCCCGCGCCCTGGCCGAGCTGGGCCCGAAGTTCGTGCTGCCGCTCAAGCCGCAGCCGCTCGATCTCGTCGCCACCTTCGGCCGCCAGGCCCCGGTGGTGTTCGAGATCGGCTTCGGCATGGGCGACGCCACGGCCAAGATCGCCGAGCTGCTGCCCGACACCGATTTCATCGGCTGCGAGGTGCACGAACCCGGCGTCGGCGCCCTGCTCAAGCAGATCGGCGAGCGCGGCCTCACCAACCTGCGCATCGTGCAGGACGACGCCGTCGAGGTGCTCAAGCAGATGGTGCCCGAAGGCTCGCTGGCCGGTGTGCACATCTTTTTCCCCGACCCCTGGCACAAGAAGAAGCACAACAAGCGCCGCCTGGTGCAGCCGGCCTTCGTGGCCGAGCTGGTCAGGCACCTGGCCCCTGGCGGCTACCTGCACTGCGCCACCGACTGGGAGCCCTATGCCCAGCAGATGCTGGCGGTGCTGTCGGCCGAGCCCCAGTTGGCCAACACCGCCGAAGGCTACGCCGACAAGCCCGCCTACCGGCCGCTGACCAAGTTCGAGAACCGCGGCCTGCGCCTGGGCCATGGCGTGTGGGACCTGGTGTTCCGCAAGCGCAACTGAGCACGGAAAGCGCACGCGCCCCGGCCCCATGAAGCCCCATGAAAAAAGGCAGGCCCCGGAGATTTCCGGGCCTGCCTTTTCCTTTCGTGCCTCGGCCCCTGTTCAGGGCCTGGGCAGCGTGCGCGGACGGATCAGTTCGAGAACTTGTAGTCCGTCTTGGCCTTGGTCTTCAGTTCTTCGCGGAACTTGGCAGCCTTGGCCTGGTTGTTGCGCTGGATGATCTGGGCCTTGACGTCGTCGAAGGCCGGGAACTGCACCGCGCGGGTGTCTTCCAGCTTGATGATGTGGTAGCCGAACTGCGACTTCACCGGGGTGTCGGTGAACTCGCCCTTGTTCAGCTTGACCATCGCGGCCGAGAACTCGGGCACGTAGTTGCCGGGGTTGGCCCAATCCAGGTCGCCACCGTTTTCGGCGGAGCCGGGGTCCTTGGAGTTCTTCTTGGCCAGGTCTTCGAACTTGGCGCCACCCTTGAGCTGGGCGACCAGGGCCTTGGCGTCTTCTTCCTTTTCGACCAGGATGTGGCGGGCGCGGTATTCCTTGTCGCCGTTGGCCGCCTTGATCTTGTCGTACTCGGCGCGGGCCTCGGCATCGGTGGTGCCGTTCTTCTTCTCGAAGTCCTGGAACAGGGCGCGGATCAGGATGGACTGGCGGGCCAGCTCCATCTGGTTCTTGTAGTCGGACGAGGTCTGCAGGCTGCGGCGTTCGGCTTCCTGGATGAAGATCTCGCGCAGCACGATCTCGTCCTTGACCTTCTGTTCCAGCTCGGGGCTGCGGGCCAGCGGGGGCTGACCGGGCTGCTGGGGCGACTTCACGATCTGCTCGATCATGGCGTCGACGCGGGCCTTGGGCACGGCCTTGCCATTGACGATGGCGATGTTCTGGGCCGAGACCAGCGGAGCGGCCAGCGACAGCGAAGCGGCCAGCAGGGCAGCCTTGACGTGACGGGAAGTCTTCATGTTGAGCAAAGCGCTAAAGCGGAAAAGGATGGCGAAAGGGATGGGATCAGGAGGTGGGCTCGGCCTTGATCGCCAGGGCATGCACCCCACGGGGCATCAGGTCGCGCAGGGCATCATACACAAGGCGATGTCGCTGAACGTGTGACAAACCGGAGAAACAGGCTGCACGGATCTGCAGGGAAAAATGGGTGCCGAAGTCCGCACCGCTGTGGCCGGCATGGCCCCGGTGGGCGGCGGTGTCGTCCTGGACGGCGATGAAGTCGGGCTGCAGGGCGGCGCGCAGCACGGCTTCCATCTCGGCGGCCGACACCGGCTCGGCCGCGCGGTTGGCGGCGCTCAGGTTCGTGGTGCTCATTGCGAGCCCCCCGCCTCGACGGGCTGCACGTGTTTGCTGAGGTAGACACCTTGCGCCAGCGTGAAGGCCAGTGTCAAGCCCAGGCTGCCCCACATCTTGAAGCTCACCCAGGTGTCGGTGGCGAAGTTGAAGGCCACGTACAGGTTGAGCACGCCCATGCCGGCGAAGAACAGCACCCAGGCCCAGCCCAGGCTGCGCCACACGGCGTCAGGCGCCTCGATCTGCCCGCCCATCATCTGGCGCAGCATCTTGCGGCCCAGCAGGATCTCGGTGACGAGGAAGCCGGCCGACATCATCCAGTAGATCAGCGTGGGCTTCCATTTGATGAAGCGCTCGTCGTGGAACCACAGCGTCAGGCCGCCGAGCACCACCACGATGACCAGCCCGGCCCACAGCATCTTGTCGACCGGCTTGCGCAGGGCCTTGAGCACCACGATCTGCAGCACGGTGGCGACGATCACGACCACCGTGGCCAGCAGGGTGGGCGCCTCGGTGAGGCCGACCACGCCGCCGGACACCGCAAAGCCCAGGTGCTGGGTCAACCCCTGGGCCACCAGCTCCTTGTGGGCGCTGGCCCAGTGGTAGCTGGCAAAGAACAGGATGACGGGCAGCAGGTCGAAGAAGATTTTCATGGGCAGGGGTGTTCAGCGGGAAGCCGGCTGGAAGTCTATCGCGGCGGAGTTGATGCAGTAGCGGTCCCCCGTGGGTTGGGGGCCGTCGTCGAAGACGTGGCCGAGGTGGGCGCCGCAGTGCTTGCAGCGGACCTCGGTGCGAATCATGCCGTGGCTGGTGTCGCGCACGTACTCGATGAGGTCGTCGGCCGCGGGCTGCCAGTAGCTGGGCCAGCCGCAGCCGGCGTCGAACTTGGTGTCGGCATTGAACAAATGGACGCCACAGCAGACGCAGCGGTAGCTGCCAGGCTCGAAGTGATCCCAGTAACGGCCGCTGAACGGCGGCTCGGTGGCGGCCTGGCGGGTGACGCGGTAGGTCAAGGGCTCACGCTCGGGCGCGGTGAGTTGCTCGCGCCATTCGGCGTCGGTCTTCTGGACGGGATGGTCGCTCATGATGAACAGGACACCTCGATGGATTGCGCCCAGTCGGGCGGGAAGTCGGCCTCGGCCTCGCAGCCGGGCTGCTCGTCGAAGGGGCGCTGCAGCAGGCGGTGCAGGCGCTGCACCTCGCTGTCGTCGCCGCGCTGCGCCTGGCGGATGGCGACTTCGGCCAGGTGGTTGCGCAGCACGTAGACCGGGTTGACGCGGCGCATGCGCGCGGCACGCTCGGCGTCCACGCTGCCCTCGGCGCGCAGGCGCTGCTGGTAGCGCGTCGCCCAGGCGTCGAAGGCGGGGCGGTCCAGGAAGAGGTCGCGCAGCGGCGCGTTGCGCGGGTCGGCGCCAGCCTGCCCGGGCGGCAACTCGGCCACGAAGGCGCTGAGCCGCCGGAAGGCGATGGTGAAGTCCACCCGCCCGGCAGCCAGCAGGCGCAGGAAGTCGAGGGCGAGTTCGCTGTCTTCCTCGCGCTCGGCCTGCAGGCCCAGCTTGGCGCGCCAGCGGGCGTTCATGGCCTGCGGGAAGCGCTGCTCGTAGGTGCGCAGCACCTCGGTGAGCGCCTGCGCCCCCTCCTGCGCCCCCTCCTGCGCCCCCTCCTGCGCCCCCTCCTGCGCCCCCTGCGCCCCTTCCTCCGCGCCGGGGAGCAAAGGCAGCAGGGCTTGCGCCAGGGCACGCAGGTTCCAGTAGCCGATCTGCGGCTGGTTGTTCCAGCTGTAGCGGCCCTGGGGGTCGGAGTGGTTGCAGATGTGCTCGGGGTCGAACACATCCAGGAAGCCGAAGGGGCCGTAGTCGATGGTCAGCCCCAGGATGGACATGTTGTCCGTGTTCATGACCCCGTGGCAGAAGCCCACCGATTGCCAGGCCGCCATGAGCTCGGCGGTGCGCCGCACCACGTCGCCCAGCAGGGCCAACGCAGGCGGAGCGGCGGGCTGGGGCGGCTCTTTCAGGTGGGGAAAGTGGTGGGTGATGACGAAATCCAGCAGCGCGGCCAGGGCCTCGTGGTGGCGCGGGCGGCCGCTGTGCGCGAAGTGCTCGAAATGGCCGAAGCGGATGAAGCTGGGGGCCACGCGCGTGACCACCGCGGCGGTTTCCAGGGTCTCGCGGCGCACCGGCTCCGGCGAGGCCGTCAGCGCCAGGGCGCGCGTGGTCGGGATGCCCAGGGCGTGCATGGCCTCGCTGCAGAGGAACTCGCGGATGCTGGAGCGCAGCACGGCGCGGCCATCGGCACGGCGGGAGTACGGCGTCATGCCGGCGCCCTTGAGCTGCACCTCCTGCGGACCGGCGGGGCTGTCGATCTCGCCCAGCAGCAGCGCCCGCCCGTCGCCCAGCTGCCCCGCCCATTGGCCGAACTGGTGGCCTGAATAGACCGTGGCCATGGGCGACATGCCCGGCCAGACAGCGTTGCCGCTGAACACCTGCAGCGCCTGCCCATCCTGCCAGCCTGCGGGCCAGCCGAGCTCGCGCGCCAGGGTTTCGCTGGTGGCCACCCAGCGCGGGTTCGGCAGCGGATCGCCCAGCAAGGCGGTGCCCAGGGGCACCTCGCGGCGCTGGGCGCTGTCGTGACTGAAGTGCGCAAAACGGTTCACCCAGGCCGACGCTGGCGGGGCCCAGCCTGGCTCGGCAAAGTTGTGTGAAGACGCGTCGGTGCGCGCGGCAGAAGGGATGGACATGTGGCGCAGTGTAGACAAGCCCCCTGTCCCCGGGGCGCCGTGGGGCCTTCGTGACGGATGCACTGACATGTGCCTCGCCTAAGATGCGCGCTCGTTCGTGTGTCGGCGCAAGCCGTTTGCTGGAGGTTCGTGGTGGACGTGGTGTTGTTCTTCAAAGCCGCCCTGATGGGCATCGTGGAAGGCTTGACCGAGTTCCTGCCCATTTCCAGCACAGGCCACCTCATCCTGGCGAACACGCTGCTGCAGTTCGCCCAGTCCGCGGGCAGCGAGAAGGCCAAGGTCTTCGAGATCGCCATCCAGACCGGTGCCATCTTCGCCGTCATCCTGGTCTACCTGCAGCGCATCCGCGACACGCTGACCGGCCTGGGATCGGACCCCAAGGCGCAGCGTTTCACCGTGAATGTGCTGGTCGGCTTCCTGCCGGCGGTGGTCATCGGCCTGGCCGTGGGCAAGCTGGTCAAGGCCTACCTGTTCAACGCCACGGTGGTGGCCAGCACCTTCATCCTGGGCGGCCTGATCATCCTGGTGGCCGAGCGCATCGCCGCGCGCTCGCCACGCGCCCGTGTCGAAACGGTCGATGACCTGACGCTGATGGACGCGTTCAAGGTCGGCCTGGTGCAGTGCCTGGCCCTGGTGCCCGGCACCAGCCGCTCCGGCGCGACCATCATCGGCGGCATGCTGATGGGCCTGTCGCGCAAGGCCGCAACCGACTACAGCTTCTTCCTGGGCATCCCCACGCTGGTGGGCGCGGGCGTCTACAGCCTCTACAAGGATCGCGCCCTGCTGTCGGCCACCGACCTGCCGTTGTTCATGGTCGGCCTGTTCTTCGCCTTCCTGTCAGCCTGGGTGTGCGTGCGCTGGCTGATCCGCTACGTCTCCAGCCACAGCTTCATCCCCTTCGCCTGGTACCGCATCGCCTTCGGGGTGCTGATCCTGGTGTCGGCCCACTTCGGCTGGGTGAACTGGTCGGAGTGAACTGGTCGGAGTGAACTGGTCGGAGTGAGCGGGTCAGGGTGAGCGGGTCGGCGCCAGCAGGTCGAGCCGGGCGGGTCGGCGTGGGCGGACACGCGCGACAATCCGCACATGTCCCCCCGCCACCGAGCCCTTGAGATCCTGCTGCAGCCCGACCCGGCACTGAAAGCCGGGGCCGCCCGGGCTTTGCACGAGGCGATGTCGCCGCTGTGGGCCCACGGCGGTCCGCCCACCGAGACGGGCACCGAACCCGCCACCGCAGCCACCCTGCCTCCTGGCTGGCGCGACGAAGCCATCGGCCTGAGCCCCGCACAGACGGCGGCCATGCCCGGCCGCCCTCCCCGGCCCGCCCTGGTGCCGGCCAAGCAGGTGCCCTCGCGCAGCCCCTTCACGCTGGAGGGGCGCGCCGCGCTGCTGCACGCCATCTGCCACATCGAGTTCAATGCCATCAACCTGGCGCTGGACGCGGTCTGGCGCTTCGCCGGCATGCCCACCGACTTCTACCGCGACTGGCTGCGCGTGGCCAGTGAAGAGGCCCTGCACTTCGGCCTGCTGCGCGCGCACTTGCAGACGCTGGGTTTCGATTACGGGGACTTCGACGCGCACGATGGCCTGTGGGGCATGTGCGAGAAAACGCGCGAGGACGTCGTGGCGCGCATGGCCCTGGTGCCCCGCACCCTGGAGGCCCGCGGTCTGGACGCGACACCGCTCATCCAAGACAAGCTCACCCGGGCGGGCGACGCCGCGGCGGTGGGCATCCTGGACATCATCCTGCGCGACGAGGTCGGGCACGTGGCCATCGGCAACCGCTGGTTCCACCACCTGTGCCAGGCCCGCGGGCTGGATGCGGTGACGCTCTACCCGCAGCTGGTGACGCAGTACGAGGTCCCGCGGCTGCGGCCGCCCTTCAACGAGGCGGCCCGCAAGGCCGCAGGCTTCACCGACGCCGAAATGGCCTTCCTGCTCGGCGTGGACTGACTCAGGCGCCGGGGTCCGCAGCGCCGCTGCTGCCTGCCTCGCCCCCGCGCGGGTGGTGCTGGGCATGCAGCTGGCGCAGGCGTTCGCGCGCGACGTGGGTGTAGACCTGGGTGGTCGAGATGTCGGCGTGCCCCAGCAGCATCTGGACCACGCGCAGGTCGGCGCCGTGGTTGAGCAGGTGGGTGGCGAAGGCGTGGCGCAAGGTGTGCGGCGACAGGTGCTGGGTGATGCCCGCGAGGATGGCGTACTTGCGGATCAGCTTCCAGAACATCTGGCGGGACATGCCCTGGCCCTGCGAGGTGACGAACAGCGCCTCGCTGACCCGCTCGCCCAGGATCAGGCCGCGGGCCTCGTCGAGGTAGCGCTGCAGCCACTCTCCTGCCTCCTGGCCGAAGGGCACCAGGCGCTCCTTGCTGCCCTTGCCGGTGACGCGCAACACGCCTTCGCTCAGGCCCAGTTGCACGGTGCGCAGGCCGACCAGTTCGCTCACGCGCAAGCCGCTGGCATAGAGCAACTCCAGCATGGCGCGGTCGCGCAGGCCGAGCATGTCCAGCACCTCGGGGGCGGCCAGCAGGCGCTCGACCTGGTCTTCGGTGAGCGTGCCCGGCAGGCGCATGCGCTGGCGGGGGGCTTCCATGCGCAGGGTCGGGTCCTCGGTGCACAGGCCCTCGCGGACAGCCCAGCGGAAAAAGCGCCGGAAGACGCTCAGCCGCCGTCCCACCGAGGAGGGCCGGGACTCGGCATGGCGCGCTGCCATGTAGCCGTGGACATCGGTCTCCCGGGCCTGCACCAGCGTCGCGCCGCCATGTTCGCGCAGCCAGCCGGCCAGGGCGCCGAGGTCGCGGCGGTAAGCGGCCAGGGTGTTGGCGCTCAGGCCATCTTCCAGCCAGAGCACGTCGATGAAGCGATCGAGGTGCGGGTCGCGGCCTGCCTCGTCCGCGTCAGACCCCGCCACGCAACAGGCCCTCCTTGAGGCGCTTGTCCACGGGGCGATCGCCGACGAAGATCTTGAGCACGGAGCGGTAGAGGTCTTCGCCCGCCACAGGGGTGCCGACCGGGCGCTCGTTGAGGCGCAGGACGATGCCGCGCTCGGGCATGAAGTCGATGTCCACGGTGTCGCCCACGTGCAACTCGCCCATGCTGTCGAGGTGGCCGGCCAGGTGGCTCAGGCGCTCCTCCATCTGGGCCTGGGCGGCCTCGGTCTCGTTGCGGGCGATGCGGCTGGTCAGGGACTTGGTGAGCTCGTGGCTGGGCGCGTCCAGCATGATCTTCAGGCGCAGGCGCTTGGGCCCCGGCATGGTGAGCACCTGCACGCTGTCGCGCGTGGGTGCGGGCAGGTAGAGGCCCGCCACGAAGGCCTTGATCCAGGCCACACCGCGCAGCCCCAGGCCGTTGAGGCGCAGGGTGCGCTCCGAGAGCACGGCGGTGTCGGCGAAGTCCTGCCCTTCCAGCGTGGCGGCGCAGGCCTGTCCGCCCGTGCAGCCCGCCGGCCCCACCCCGGGGGCCGCGCCTCGCACGCCCCACGCACCCGTCAGCGCCGTCAGCAGCGTGGCCACAGCCATGTGCCGCAGCATGCGCAGGTGCCAGGAAATCGAATCCATGCCTTGGTGTCCTTGCTTGCAAAAATGGGCTGACGCGGTGAATCCACGCAGCTTTGCCGGGTCATGTGGGGGTGGTCCCGCGGAATTCAAGGCGAAGGCGTTACGCTCGACCCATGCTGGACCCCTTGCTGTTGCTGCCCGATTTCCTGTTGATTGTGGGCGGGTTTGCCCTGTGCCGCTTCACCGCCTTCCAACGCCCCACCTGGGACGTGGTGGAGCGCCTGGTCTACCACCTGCTGTTTCCGGCGCTGCTGTTCGCCTCCATCGTCAAAAGCCCGCTGCGACCCACCGATGCGGCCGCCCTGGCCGGCGCGGGCGTGGCCTTGTGCCTGCTGGGTCTGTGGCTGGCCACGCTGCTGCGCCACTGGCCCGGGGTGGACGCCCGCCTGCACGCCAGTGGCGCCCAGGTGGCTTTTCGCTTCAACTCCTACATCGCGCTGGCCCTGGCAGATCGCTTGCTGGGGGCTCAGGGCGTCGCCCTCATCGCCATCCTGATCGCCCTGTGCGTGCCCCTGTGCAACGCCGGGGCCGTGTGGAGCCTGGCGCGCCACGGCGGCCACAACACCTTGCGCGAGATGGCGCGCAACCCCCTGATCATCAGCACCCTGGCGGGGCTGGGCGTGCGCCTGCTGGACATCCCCCTGCCGCACTGGACGCTGGAGACGGTCAGCCGCATCGGCCAGGCCGCCCTGCCCATGGGCCTGCTGGCCGTGGGCGCGGGGCTGCAATGGACGGGCCTGGCCGCGGCGCCCGGGCTGGCCGCGGGCTTCCTGCTCATCCGGCACGTCGTGCTGCCCCTGGCTGCGCTCGGGCTGGGCGTGTGGCTGGCGCTGCCGCCCGCCCAGCACGCCATCCTGGTGGCCTTCGGGGCCTTGCCGACGGCGTCCAGCGCCTATGTGCTGGCGGTGCGCATGGGGGGCAGCGGGCCCTTCGTGGCCGGGCTGATCACGCTGTCGACCGTGCTGGGCATGGTCACCGTGCCGCTGTGGGTCGGCGCCTTGCGCTGGCTGGGGCTGTGACGCGGCACGTCGAGCGCGGACGGTGCCCGCCCCCGGGGCTGGCGGATTGACACCCCGTCGGGCCTGGCCTTAGCCTAGCCCGTATGCACGACACGCACGACACGCACATCCTCCTCCCGGTGTTCGCCCTCGCGGGCTGGACCGCCCTGGTGCTGCTGCTGATCCCCTTCGTGCGGGTGCGGGCAGGACGCCGCCGCGAGATCGTCCCCGACGATTTCAAGTACGGGGAGTCCGCCGCGGTGCCGCCCCATGTGCAGTTGCCCAACCGCAACTACATGAACCTGCTGGAATTGCCGGTGCTGTTCTACGTCATCAGCATCCTGCTGCACGTCAGCGGCCCGGTGCCGGGGCTCCTGGTCGCCCTGGCCTGGTCCTATGTGGGCCTGCGGGTGCTGCACAGCCTCATCCACCTCAGCTACAACCACGTCATCCACCGGCTGGCGGCGTTCGCGGCGAGCAACGTGGTGCTGGTGCTGATGTGGGTGCTGGCAGGCATGCACCTGCTGGGCGCACGCGCCGGGTCCTGACGCGCAGACGGGGACAAGGCAATCCCCAGTTTCCGACTCGACCCCTGGCGACCGACGCGACAGAATCGGCCCCAGGCCATGCCGGTCTGCACCCGGGGAGCACGATGTTTCTGACCGCCATCCAGCGCAACCTGATCGAACGCATCATCAACACCGTCGAGAGCGGCACGCCGGACGGCAATCACGGCGCCATCTCGATCTACGCCGACGGGCCGCACGACATCCGCCAGATCACCTACGGCCGCGCCCAGACCACCGAGTACGGCAACCTGCGCAAGCTGGTGAAGATGTACGTGGCCGCGGGCGGCACGCGCAGCGAGGCCCTGGCCCCTTACGCCGACCAGGTGGGCAGCGTGGCCCTGACGGAGGACGCGACCTTCAAGAACCTGTTGCGCGATGCCGGCCGCAACGACCCGGTGATGCACCGCATCCAGGACCAGTTCTTCGAGCAGGTCTACTTCCACCCGGCCATGCGCTGGGCCGATGACAACGGCTTCACCCTGCCCTTGTCAGCGCTGGTGATCTACGACTCTTACATCCACAGCGGCAGCATCCTGTGGCTGCTGCGCCAGCGCTTCGCCGAAAGCCCCCCGGCCGCAGGTGGCGAGGAGCGGACCTGGGTCAGCGAGTACGTGCGCGTGCGCCACGACTGGCTGGCGCACCACCCGCGTCCGGCCGTGCGTGCCAGCACCTACCGCACCCAGGCTCTCCAGGCGCAGATCGCCGCGGGCAACTGGGACCTGAGCCAGGTGCCGGTGCGGGTGAATGGCAGCGATGTTTTCCCGCAGCCCTGAGCATGCCTCTGTGCGAGCCCTTCGCCTGCATGCCTTTCGCCGCGCCGTCAGTTTTTGAGCATGTCGGGGGGGCAGCGGGGGTGACCCGCGCGAAGCCGCGTCGCAGCACGGCATCCGGCTCGGTGCGCCTCAGTTGGACGCGCCGCTGTTGTACATGCGCTGGATGTCGTCCATGGCCTGGGTCAGCTTGGCCGTGGAGCGCTCGTTGGGATCCGTCCTGGCCTGCCAGTCACCGAACGCCGAGGCGCGGCGGCGCTTGAACTCGGTCTCGCGGTTGAGTGCGGCCATCTGGGCTTCGTCCTCGGGGTTGGCCACGAGGGTGCCGACCTTGGCCTGCCAGGCCTCGACGCGCTGGGTGCGCCTGGCCTCGTCGGGCTCCATCTCGGCCAGCAGCACCACGCCCATCAGGGTGGCCTCGACCAGCGTGAACTCACCGGACTTGAGTCGGTCGGGCAGCTCGCTCATGAGGGCCTCGGCCATCTCGTGGCGACGGCGGGCTTCGCGCTGCTCGTCGAGGTTCTGCCAGGTCTCGAAGGCCTTCTGGTAGCGCAGGTAGTTGACGATGCGTGCGGCTTCGGCCTTGCCATTGGCCTGCCTGGCCAGGGCGGACTCCAGGGATTTCCAGTCGCTTTCACTGAGGTCGGCGGGACGGCCATCGGCCAGCATCGGGGGGTGGAGCTCGGGCGAACCGGACGCCACCACCGAGGCGCTGTGACCCAGGCCGGGCCACATGCCGTTGCCTGCGTCGGCACGGCGGGCGCTTCCGCTGGCGTCGTCCGAGGAGCCCAGGGCCCAGTAGGCGCCGGCACCGACCACCACCAGGGCGGCCGCGATGGCCACGCCGCGCCAGGGTCGGCTCTTTTCAACAGTGATCATGGCAGTTCGAAAGACAATGCATCAAGATGGGATGTCTTGAGGATAACGCCAGCCCATCTCGCCCCGGGCGCGCCAAGGGTCCGGAGAAACACCACCACCCCCGCAAGCAGGCGCCTGGCTTGCTGGTGACCGACGCCAGGCGCCCCCATGCTCATCCGCCCCATGACCCCGACCGACCTGCCCGCCGTGCTGGCCGTGCAGCAGCGCAGCTACGCCCCGGACTTCCACGAACCGCTGGCCGCTTTTGCCAGCAAGCTCGAAGGCGGCGTGGACACCTGCTGGGTGGCGGAGCGCCATGGGGATGCCACCGGTGCCACGGACACCGACCGTGTCCTGGCCTACCTGGTCTGCCTGCCCGCGGATGCGCACAGCCTGCCGGTGCTGCACGCCAGCCGCTGGCAGCGTCCGGCCCAGCCGCGCTGGCTGTACCTGCACGACCTGGCCGTGGGCCCGGCTGCGCAAGGCCTGGGCTTGGGGCCACGGTTGGTCGCCCAGGCCCGCGCGCGCGCCCGGGCTCTGGGACTGCAGCAGATGGTGCTGGTGGCGGTGCAGGGTTCGGTCGGCTTCTGGCAGCGGCAGGGCTTTGCCGAGGCGCCCGCGCCGGGCGTGGCCGTGCAGGAGAAGCTGTCGAGCTTCGGCGAGGGCGCGCGCTTCATGGCATGCGGGCTGTGACCCGGACGCATGGCACGCACGCCGGCGCGAAGTTGCCGCGTGGCTTGATCCGCATCAATTCATACAGTTGACTGAATTCTGGATGGCAGGCATGCTGCAGCGCAACACCCTGCACTGCCATGTCGTTCGCCATGCCGCCCGCTGCCCCCTGCGCGCCCACCGCTGCCCTCGCCGCCGACGCGCCGACCCGCCAGCGCATGTTGCTCGTGGCACTGGACCTGTTCGGTCGCCACGGCTTCGACGCCACGACCACCCGCATGCTGACGCAGGCGGCCGGCGTGAACCTGGGCGCCATCCCCTACCACTTCGGCAGCAAGGAAGCGCTGTATGCCGAGGCGGCAGAGCACCTGGCCCGCTTCATCGCGCAACAACAGGAGCCGGCCCTGAGCCGGCTGCAGGACGCCGCGGCCCGCACCCTGCTGGCCGGGGACGTGCCGTCCAGCTGGGTGCAGTTCTTTTTGCGGGCACACAACGAGCAAGGCGAACATGGCCAGGCCTTCGAGCGCATCTTCGCCGAGGTGCTGGAGCCCGCGCACGTCGAGGTCTGCCGCATCGTGTCACGCATCTGCGATCGCCCGGCCCACGCCTTCGAGGTGCGCGCCCTGGCCTGCCTGGCGTTTCACCAGGTGATGGGGCTGGGCCTGTCCGACACCGTGCTGCTGCGGCGCATGGGCTGGACCGCGCTGACGCCCGAGCGCGTCGAGGCCCTGCTCTCGCTCATCGCCCACAGCCTGCGCGCGCAGCTCGCCGCCCCCTTGCCCGCGCACCCCGTTTCCCCCGACCTTCTGCCGCACACGACATGAACAAGACCCTTCTGCGCTGGACCCTGCCCCTGGCCGCCGTGGCCGCCGCCGCAGGCCTTGCCTACTGGCTGCATGTGCGCGACCGCGGCCTGCCCGAAGGCCTGGCCCGCGGCAATGGCCGCATGGAAGTCGAGCGCATCGAGGTCGCGGCGAAGTACCCAGGCCGCATCGTCGAGCTGCCCGTGCACGAGGGCGACCTGGTGCGTGCCGGCGACCTCATCGCCCGCCAGGACAGCACCGAGTTGCTGGCCCAGCGCGACGCCGTGGCCGCCGCCCGCGACCGTGCCGGCCAGGCCATGCAGCGCGCCCAGGCCGAAACCGAGGTGCGCCGCGTGCAGGCCCGCCTGGCCCAACTGGAGTTGGACCACGCCAGCAAGCTCAAGCAGGACGCGCTGGTTTCGGGCGCTGAAGTCGAACGCCGCACCGCCCAGCGCGATGGCGAGCAGGCTGGCGTGAAAGTCGCCACCGCCGCCATCGGCGAAGCGGGTGCTGCGCGCAGCGAGGCCGAGGCCCAGATCCGCCGCCTGAATGTGGCCATCGACGACATGAGCCTGCGTGCGCCGGTCGACGGCCGCATCGAGTACCGCGTGGTCGAGCCCGGCTCGGTCATCCCCTCGGGCGGACGCGTGGTGACGCTGCTCAACCTGTCGGACGCCTACATGACGATCTTCCTGCCGACCTCGGTGGCCGGGCGCCTGCAGGTGGGCGACGAGGCGCGCATCGTGCTGGACGCCGCACCGCAGTACGTGGTGCCGGCCCACGTGTCCTTCGTGGCCGCGGAAGCCCAGTTCACGCCCAAGTACGTGGAAACCGAAGCCGAGCGCGACAAGCTGGTCTACCGCGTGAAGCTGCAGGTGCCGCGCGAGGTCGCCCAGCGCTACAGCCGCTACGTCAAGGCCGGCCTGACGGGCTACGGCCATGTGCGCACCGATGCGCGCACGCCCTGGCCGGCATCGCTGCAGGTGCGGCTGCCCGAGGTGACGGAAGCCAGCCCGGCGGCCTCGGCCACCAGCGCACCGGCTGCGGCAGCCTCGCGCTGAGCCCGCGGCGACACGAGCCAGGCGTCGAGCGCGCATGACCACCCTGCCCCCCTCCGCACCGGCCGTGGTGCTCACCGACGTCAGCCACCGCTACGGTGACGCGGTGGCGCTGCACCATGTCAGCCTGAGCCTGCCGGCGGGCCAGACCATCGGCCTGGTCGGGCCGGACGGCGTGGGCAAGTCGACGCTGCTGTCGCTGATCGCGGGGGTCAAACGCCTGCAGCGCGGTGGCATCCAGGTGCTGGACCACGACATGGCCCAGGCCCGCGAGCGTGCCGCGCTGGCGCCGCGCGTGGCCTTCATGCCGCAAGGCCTGGGGCGCAACCTCTACCCGACGCTGTCGGTGGCCGAGAACATCGACTTCTTCGCCCGCCTGTTCGGCCAGGGCGCCCGCGAGCGGGCCCAGCGCCTGCAACGCCTGATGGACGCCACCGGCCTGGCGCCCTTCCGCGACCGCCCCGCGGGCAAGCTCTCCGGCGGCATGAAGCAGAAGCTCGGTCTGTGCTGCTCGCTGGTGCACGACCCGGACCTGCTCATCCTCGACGAGCCGACCACCGGCGTGGACCCGCTGTCGCGCCGCCAGTTCTGGGCGCTGGTCGAGGCCCTGCGCGCAGAGCGTCCGGGCATGACCGTCATCGTGGCCACGGCCTACATGGAAGAGGCCGAGCGCTTCGAGCACCTGGTGGCCATGAACGACGGTCGCGTGCTGGTGTTCGACCGCACGCGCGAGGTGCTGGCCCGCACGCCCCAGGGCACCCTGGAAGCCGCCTACATCGACCTGCTGCCGCCCGAGCAGCGCGGCAACCCCGAGCCGCTGCAGATCCCGCCGCACGTGCACAGCGAAGGCCCGCCGGCCATCGAGGCCACGAAGCTGACGCGCCGCTTCGGCGACTTCGTGGCCGTGGACGATGTGAGCTTCCGCATCGAGCGCGGCGAGATTTTCGGCTTCCTGGGCTCCAACGGTTGCGGCAAGACCACGACCATGAAGATGCTGACCGGGCTGCTGGACATCAGCAGCGGTCAGGCCCAGTTGCTGGGCCAGCCCATCCGCGCCGGCGACCTCGCCACGCGGCTGCGCGTGGGCTACATGTCGCAGTCCTTCTCGCTCTACGAAGAACTGAGCGTGCGCCAGAACCTGGACCTGCACGCGCGGCTCTACCGCCTGGAGGGCACACAAGCCAGCCAGGCCATCGCGCAGTCCCTGCGCGACTTCGACCTGCAGGACCACGCCGACGCCAGCCCGCGCGAGCTCTCGCTGGGCATCCGCCAGCGCCTGCAACTGGCCGCGGCCTGCCTGCACCAGCCCGAAGTGCTGATCCTCGATGAGCCGACCTCGGGCGTGGACCCCGCAGCCCGCGACCTGTTCTGGCGCCACCTCGTGCAGCTGTCGCGCCGGGACCGCGTCACCATCTTCGTGTCCACGCACTTCATGAACGAGGCCGAGCGCTGCGACCGCATCTCGCTGATGCACCGCGGTCGTGTGCTGGCCGTGGGCTCGCCCGCCGAGTTGCGCGACAGCCAGCAGGCCGACTCGCTGGAGACCGCTTTCGTGGCCTACCTGCAGGCCGCCGACGACACCGTGCAAGCCGCGCGGGCCGCGGCCACAAGCACCGCGAGCACAGGCGCGTCGCCCGCCGCCACGGCATCCACCCCCACGGCCTCGCCCCTCGCCATGGCCACCCGCGCCGGCGATGCCAGCCTGCTGCAGGCGTTGCTGGGCTGGTTCGCCGGCGTGTGGGCCTTCGCGCAGCGCGAGGGCCTGGAGCTGCGCCGCGACCGCATCCGCCTGACCTTCGCCCTGCTGGGCCCCATCATCCTGCTGGTGACGGCGGCGTGGAGCGTGTCCTTCGACGTGGAGAAGGTGCAATTCGCCGTGCTCGACCACGACCAGACGCACGACAGCCGCCAGCTCATCGAGCACTTCGCGGGCTCGCGCTACTTCGACCAGCAGCCCGACCTGCACAGCGAGCAGGAGGTGCAGACCCAGCTGCGGCGCCACGATGTCAGCCTGGTGCTGGAGATCCCGCCTGGCTATGGCCGCGACCTGCTGGCCGGGCGCCGTCCGGAGGTGGGTTTCTTCATCGATGGCACCCAGCCCTTCACCGCCGAGAACGTGCGCGGCTACGCCCAGGGCATCGTGCTGGAGCACGCCATGCGCTTCGCCCGCGAGACCCCCGGCCTGACGCCGCCCACGCTGCCCGCCCGATTCGAACCCCGCTTCGCCTACAACCAGTCCTTCCGCAGCATCTACGCGTCCACCCCGGGCCTGATGATGCTGTGCCTGATCATCATCCCGGCCATGCTGACGGCCCTGGGCGTGGTGCGTGAAAAGGAGATGGGCTCCATCCTCAACCTCTACGCTTCGCCGGCCACGGTGGGCCAGTTCCTGCTGGGCAAGCAGATGCCGTACGTGGCCCTGGCCATGGCCAGCTACCTCACCTTGCTGCTGCTCAGCGTCACCCTGCTGCAGGTGCCGCTCAAGGGCAGCTTCCTGGCGCTCAGCCTGGGGGCGCTGTGCTTCGTGTTCGCCACCACGGCGCTGGGCCTGTTCCTGTCGGCCTTCCTGCGCTCGCAGGTGGCGGCATCGTTCGCCTCGGCCATCATCTGCCTGATCCCGTCGGTGAACTTCTCCGGCCTGCTCTACCCGGTGTCCACCTTGACCGGCATGGCGGTCTGGGTGGGCAAGGGCTTCCCGGCCTCGTGGTTCCAGCTCATCAGCCTGGGCGCCTTCACCAAAGGCCTGGGCGTGGCCAGCTTCGGGCCGATGTACGCGGCCTTGCTCGGCTTTGGCGTGACCTACCTGGTGCTGGCACGCCTGCTGGTGCGCAAGCAGGAGGACTGAGTCATGAAGCACTGGTTGCGCAACGTCTGGCGGCTGTCGTGGAAAGAGCTCCGCAGCCTGGCCACCGACCTGCCGCTGATGGCGCTGATCCTGTTCGCCTTCACCGCGGCCGTGTACACGACGGCCAAGGGCGTCAAGGCCGAGGTCTCTCACGCCTCGGTGGGCATCATCGACGGCGACCAGTCCGCGCTGTCCCACCGCCTGCGCGACGCCCTGCAGCCGCCCTATTTCCAGGCCCCGCGCGACGTCACCCCGCAAGAGGCCAGCCAGGCCCTGGACCGCGGCGACTTCATCTTCGTCATCGACATCCCGCCGCGCTTTGAAGCCGACGTGCTGGCCGGGCGCAGTCCCGCCATCCAGGTCACGGTGGACGCCACGGCCATGACCCAGGCCGGCCTGGGCGCGGTCTACCTCAACGAAATCTTCCTGCGCGAACAGCTGGACTTCTTCCACCAGCGCGGCATCACCTCGATGCTGCCGGCCCCGCCGGTCGTGCGCCTGCTGTTCAACCCGAACAACCAGTCGCACTGGTTCACCTCGGTCATGCTCATCGTGACCAACGTGACGGTGCTGGCCATCATCCTGGTGGGCGCGGCCGTCATCCGCGAGCGCGAGCACGGCACCATCGAGCACCTGCTGGTCATGCCGGTGCGCCCCAGTGAAATCGCCCTGGCCAAGATCCTGGCCAACGGCGGCGTCATCCTGCTGGCGGTGTGGCTGTCGCTGGAGCTGGTCATCCGCGGCTGGCTGCAGGTGCCCATCGCAGGCTCGGTGCCCCTGTTCATGCTGGGCACGGCGCTTTACCTCTTTGCCGTCACGGCGCTGGGCATCCTGCTGGCCACCACGGCCTCGTCCATGCCACAGTTCGGACTGCTGGCGGCGCCGGTCTACGTGGTGCTCTACCTGCTCAGCGGCGCGGCCACCCCGGTGGAAAGCATGCCCGAGCTGATGCAGCACATCGTGCAGGTCTCGCCCACAACCCAGTTCGTCAAGCTCACGCAGGCCGTGCTGTACCGCGACGCGGATCTGGCGCTTGTCCTGCCTCAACTGCTGGCGGTGTCGGCCGCTGGCGCGCTCTTCCTGGTCATCGCGCTGACAAGATTCCGCTCGATGCTGGCCCGTCAGGGCTGAGGCCCTGTCTCCATCCACCCTCCTGCCGTCGCCACCATGCCCAACACCCATCTTCCCGCCCACTGCCCGCCGCAAGCCCAGCCGCTCATCCCGCAGATGTCGTGGGACGACTGGGTGCGCGCGCTCGACCTGCACGTCCACAGCCAGGTCGGGCAGCTGATGGGCGGCATCTCGCCCATCCAGTCCACCCTGGTGTACCTGGACTGGCTGATGCACATGATGATCTCGCCGGGCAAGCAGCTCGATGTGCTCAAACGCGCCGCCGAGGACGTCACCCAGGCGGGCTCGCGGCTGGCGGAAGCGGCGCTGAACCCGCGGGAGGCCCGCAACGCGGCCAAAGACGCCTTGAAGGACACCCGGCACGGTGCCGCCCAGGGCGCCGCTGCCGGCGCCGCGAAGGCCCTGCCCATCCCGGCCAGCGACCGCCGCTTTGCCAGCAATGCCTGGCAGCACTGGCCCTTCAATGTGTACGCCCAGTCCTTCCAGGTGCTGGAGCACGCCTGGGCCACCGCCACCCACGGCGTGCCCGGCCTGAACCACCGCCACGAGGACATGGTGGCCTTCGCCGCCCGACAGTGGATGGACATCTTCAACCCGGCCAACATCCCCTGGATGAACCCCGAGGTGATCCGCGCCACGGCCGACCAGGGTGGCATGAACCTGCTGCGCGGCATGGCCAACTGGGCCGATGACGCTCAGCGCATGGTCCGCGGCCTGCCCGCGGCCGGCACCGAGCGCTTCAAGGTCGGCCACGACGTCGCGCTGACGCCGGGCAAGGTCGTCTTCCGCAACGACCTCATCGAGCTGATCCAGTACAGCCCCGCCACCGACAAGGTGCAGGCCGAACCCGTGCTCATCGTGCCGGCCTGGATCATGAAGTACTACATCCTGGACCTGTCGCCGCACAACTCGCTGGTCAAGTACCTGGTCGACCAGGGCCACACGGTGTTCATGATCTCCTGGAAGAACCCCAGCGAGGCCGACCGCTGCAAGGGCCTGGAGGACTACCGCACGCAAGGCGTGATGGCCGCGCTCGACACCGTCGGCCAGATCGTGCCCGACCGCAAGGTCCACGGCGTGGGCTACTGCCTGGGCGGCACGCTGATGATGATCACCGCCGCCACCATGGGCCGCGAAGGCGACGACCGCCTGGCCTCGATGACGCTGTTCGCGGCGCAGGGCGACTTCACCGAGGCGGGAGAGCTGCTGCTGTTCATCAACGAAAGCGAGGTCGAGCTCATCGAGGCCATGATGGCCGAGCAAGGCTTCCTCAAGGGCTCGCAGATGGCCGGGGCCTTCACGGCGCTGCACTCCAACGACCTGGTGTGGTCGCGCGCGATGAGGAACTACCTGCTGGGCGAACGCGACATGCCCAACGACCTGATGGCCTGGAACGCCGACACCACCCGCATGCCCTACCGCATGCACTCGGAGTACCTGCACAAGCTCTTCCTGCACAACGACCTCTCCGGCGGCCGCTACGAGGTCGACGGCCAGCCCATCTGGTTCACCGACATCCGCGTGCCCTGCTTCGCCGTCGGCACGGTCAGCGACCACGTCGCGCCCTGGAAGTCCGTCTACAAGCTGCACCTGCTGCCGCTGGACGTCACCTTCGCGCTCACCAGCGGCGGCCACAACGCCGGCATCGTCAGCGAACCCGGCCACAAGGGCCGCCACTTCCAGCTGCACCACCGCCCGCCCACCGAGGCCTACATGTCGCCCGAGCGCTGGCAGGCCGAGGTGCCCCACCAGGAAGGCTCGTGGTGGCCGGCCTGGCAGAACTGGCTGGTACAGCACTCCAGCGGCCTGAGCGCACCGCCATCCATGGGCGTGCCCGGCAGCAAGCGCCGCCTGCCCGACGCCCCCGGCAGCTACGTCAAGCAGGAGTGAGGCCCCGCCATGAGCCCCGACCAGATCCCTGCCCTGCTGGAAAACCGCACCTACGACGACATCAGCGTCGGCGAAACCGCCTCGCTGCAGCGCACGCTCACCAAGGAAGACATCGAGGTCTTCGCCATCCTCAGCGGTGACGTCAACCCGGCCCACCTCGACGAGGCCTATGCGCGCGAGTCCCCCTTCCACCGCGTCATCGCCCACGGCATGTGGGGCGGCACGTTGATCTCCACCGTGCTGGGCACCCGCCTGCCTGGCCCCGGCACCATCTACGTCTCGCAGCAACTGAGCTTCCTGCGGCCGGTGGGCCTGGGCGACGTCATCACGGTCAGCGTCACCGTCACGCACAAGGGCGAGAAGAACCGCCTGCGCCTGGCCTGCACCTGCATCAACCAGGAAGGCAAGGCCGTCATCAGCGGCGAGGCCGAGGTCATCGCGCCGACCACCCCGATCCGGCGCCCGGCCACCGCGCTGCCCGAGCTGCACCTGCACCGCCACGAACGCTTTGCCCAGCTGATGGCGCTGACCGCGGAGCTCGAACCGGTCGCCTGCGCGGTGGTCTTCCCCGTCGAGGCCCACGGCCTGCGCGCCGCCATCGAAGCCCGCCACGCCGGGTTGATCCGCCCGGTGTTCATCGGGCCGCGCCAGCGCATCAGGGCCCTGGCCGACAGCCTGGAGATCGACCTGGGGGCCGCCGATGACGCCGATGACGCGGACGCCCTCACCTGGGTCGACGCCGACAACGCCACCGAGGCCCTGCACGCCGCGCTCGACCTGGCGCGCACGGGACGGGTGCAGGCCCTCATGCAGGGCGATGTGGATGCCGCCCAGCTGCTGCGCGCGCTCGTGCACCGCCAGCACGGCCTGCGCACCCACCGCCGCATCAGCCACGCCTATGTGGCCGATGTGCCCGACCACGCCCAGCCCTTCCTCGTCACCGACGCCGCCGTCAACATCCAGCCCACGCTGGAAGACAAGCGCGACATCGTGCAGAACGCCATCGACCTGGCCCGCGTGCTGGGCATGGCGCCGCGCGTGGCCATCCTCTCGGCCGCGGCGGCGGTGCACAGCAAGCTCAGCTCCTCGATGGACGCGGCCGCGCTGTGCAAGATGCTGGAGCGCCACCAGATCGCCGGCGGCATCGTCGACGGCCCCCTGCCCTTCGACGCGGCCATCGACGCCGACGTGGCGCGCCTGACGCATCCGGACTCCCCGGTGGCCGGCCAGGCCAATGTGCTGGTCGTGCCCAACATGGAAACCGGCGACATGCTGGTCAAGCAGCTGCACCTGCTGGCCGATGCCGATGTGGCCGGCATCGTGCTGGGCGCCCAGGTGCCCGTCATCCTGACCAACGCCACCGACAGCCCGCGCACCCGGCTGGCCTCGGCCGCGCTGGCCCTCTTGCTGGCCCATGCACAAGGCCACCTGGATGGGGCCGATGCCGCCCACCCACCGGGCTGATCCACCAGCCTGGTCCACCGAACCCGATCGACGACGCCTGCCATGCCCCGACGCCACCTTCCCGCCGCTGCCCGCCGTCCAGGCGCCGCCCTCAACCTGGGCGTCGGTCTGCTGCTCGGCCTGCTCGGGCTGTCGGCCTGCACCACGGTCCAGGTCGATGTGCCCGCCAGCCGGGTGGCCACGCCCCAGGCCTTCGACGCCGCCCCCGGCAGCGCCCACACCGAGCTCTCGCGCTGGTGGCAGGACATCCCCGACCCCACGCTGCAAAGCCTGATCGACCAGGCCCTGCGTGCCAACGCCGACATCCGCGTGGCCCTGGCCCATGTGCACGAGTCCCGCGCCGTGGTCACGCAGGCCGAGTCGGCCCTCTACCCCAGCCTGCAGGCCTTCGGCTACACCGCCCGCACGCAGACGGACTCGCTCCACGGCCCGGGCGTCCCCCAGGTCACGCTGCCCCCCCTGCCTGTACCGGCCATCCCCATGCCGGACCTCAGCGGCCTCAGCCACCCCAACGTGCCCATCAGCAGCTACAGCGGCCAGGGCTTTGCCGCCGCCTGGGAGGTCGACATCTTCGGCGCCCGCCGCAGCGACGCCGAAGCCGCCCGCCAGGCCGCACTCGCGCAGGACGAGCGCGTGCACGGCGCCCAACTCATGGTCGCCGGTGACGTCGCAGCCAACTACATCGAGGCCCGCAGCCTGGAGCGCCGCATCGGCCTGCTGCAACGCAGCCTCGCCAGCGCGCGCCGCCTGCAGCGCTACGCCCAGGGCCGCTTCGACGCCGGCCAGGCCACGCGGCTGGACATCGACCGCGTGCGCGCACAGGTCGAGTCGCTGGAGAGCGCCCAGGCCCCGCTCGACAGCCTGCTGCAGGCCCGCCTGCGCCGCCTCGCCGTGCTGACCGGCCAGGCGCCCGAAACGCGCATCACCCTGCCCGCGCCCACGGCCACCGCCCCGGCCGACGCCAGCGTCATCCCCGCCCAGCTGCCCGCGGTGCTGCCCTCCGACGTGCTCGGCCGCCGCCCCGACGTGCGCGGCAGCGCCCGCGTCGTGCAGGCCCTGGCCGCCCGCGTGGGCAGCGCCAAGGCCGACATGTTCCCGCGCTTCTACCTGGGCTTCCTGGCCAATGAGGGGCGCATCGAGATCGGCAACCTGGCGGCCAACGGCAACTTCCTGTCCTGGGGTGCCGGGCTGCGCCTGCCCATCTTCGAAGGCGGCCGCATCCGTGCCCGCATCGAAGCCAGCAACGCCCAACTGGATGCGGCCGTGGCACAGCACGAGCAAACCATGCTGACCGCGCTCGAAGACGTCGAGAACGCCTACAGTGCCCGCCGCGCCCTCGACCAGCGCGCCGAACGCCTGGGCACCGCCTGGCGCACCTCCGCCGATGGCGCCCGCCACGCCCAGCAGCTCTTCAGCGAGGGCCAGGGCCTGCTGCAGTCCGCCATCGAAGCCGAGCTCGCCGCCCTGCAGCGCGAAGACGAACTCATCCAGGCGCAGACCGCCCGCGCGCTCGTCACCGTGGCCCTCTACAAGGCCGTCGGCGGCGGATGGTCGGACGCGGCCCGGAACGCCACCACCGACGCCACCCACACCACCACGAAACAGCCATGAAAAAAGCCGCGCGGCTTGCACCGTGCGGCTTTCGCTGGCAGCGCGCTGAAAGCTCAGCGCACCGCCTCCTGATCGGCAACGATCAGTTCTTCGACTGGTCCACCAGCTTGTTCTTGGCGATCCAGGGCATCATGGCGCGCAGCTCGGCGCCCACGGTCTCGATCGGGTGCACGGCGTTCAGGCGACGGCGAGCGGTCATGCTCGGGTAGTTCGTGCGGCCTTCCAGGATGAACATCTTGGCGTATTCACCGGTCTGGATGCGCTTCAGGGCGTTGCGCATGGCGGCGCGCGACTGCTCGTTGATCACTTCCGTGCCGGTCACGTACTCGCCGTACTCGGCGTTGTTCGAGATCGAGTAGTTCATGTTGGCGATGCCGCCTTCGTACATGAGGTCCACGATCAGCTTGAGCTCGTGCAGGCACTCGAAGTAGGCCATTTCCGGAGCATAACCGGCTTCGGTCAGGGTCTCGAAGCCCATCTTCACCAGCTCGACGGCACCGCCGCACAGCACGGCCTGTTCGCCGAACAGGTCGGTTTCGGTTTCTTCGCGGAAGTTGGTCTCGATCACGCCACCCTTGGTGCCGCCGTTGGCAGCAGCGTAGGACAGGGCGATGTCACGGGCCTTGCCGGACTTGTCCTGGTACACAGCGATCAGGGAAGGCACGCCGCCGCCCTTCAGGTACTCGGAGCGCACGGTGTGGCCAGGGCCCTTGGGGGCGACCATGATCACGTCCAGGTCAGCGCGGGGCACGACCTGGTTGTAATGCACGTTGAAGCCGTGGGCGAAGGCCAGGGTGGCGCCTTGCTTGATGTTCGGCTCGACGTTGTTCTTGTACACCTCGGGGATGTTCTCGTCGGGCAGCAGGATCATGACGACGTCGGCGTTCTTCACGGCGTCGTTCACTTCAGCGACCTTGATGCCAGCGGCTTCCACCTTGGACCAGGAAGCGCCGCCCTTGCGCAGACCGACCGTCACGTTGACGCCGGAATCGCGCAGGTTTTGGGCGTGGGCGTGGCCTTGCGAGCCGTAGCCGATGATGGCCACGTTCTTGCCCTTGATCAGGCTCAGATCGGCGTCCTTGTCGTAAAAGACCTTCATGGTGTATCTCCGTCGGAAAAATCGGTTGGTGGCCTGAACGGGTCAGGCACAAGGTTCAAGAAAAGCGGGGGTATCAGACGCGCAGGATGCGCTCGCCACGCCCGATCCCGCTGGTCCCGGTGCGCACGGTTTCAAGGATGGCGGCGCGGTCGATGGCCTCGATGAAGGCATCGAGCTTGGCTGCGTCGCCAGTCAGTTCGATGGTGTAGGTCTTGTCGGTGACGTCGATGATGCGGCCGCGGAAGATGTCGGCCATGCGCTTCATCTCCTCACGCTCCTTGCCCACGGCACGCACCTTGATGAGCATCAGCTCGCGCTCGGTGTAAGGGCCTTCGGACAGGTCCACCACCTTCACCACCTCGATGAGGCGGTTGAGGTGCTTGGTGATCTGTTCGATGACGTCGTCGGAGCCGTTGGTCACGATGGTCATGCGCGACAGCGAGGGGTCTTCGGTCGTGGCGACCGTCAGGCTCTCGATGTTGTAGCCGCGGGCGGAGAACAGGCCCACCACGCGGGACAGGGCGCCGGCTTCGTTTTCAATCAGCAGGGCAATGATGTGTTTCATGGTGATCGGTCCAGGCGAGGCTCCTGGGTCGGCGGGGCGGTAACCCCGGCGCTGTGGCCTCGCGGTTCGATGAGGTTCGGTTGCTTCTCAACAGCCCGGCCGCCGCGGTCTGCCACCTGATCGGACGCCGGCAAGCGTCCGTCCGTGGCAGCCTGGGTCGGCCAGGCCTCGGTGGATTCGGTCGCTCAGAGTTCCTCGGAACCCAGCAGCATCTCGGAGATGCCCTTGCCGGCCTGCACCATCGGCCACACGTTCTCGGTGGGGTCGGTGCGGATGTCCAGGAACACCGAGCGGTCCTTGAGCTTGATGGCCTCGCGCAGCGCGCCTTCCACGTCGCCCGGACGCTCGATCAGCAGACCGACGTGGCCATAGGCCTCGGCCAGCTTGACGAAGTCAGGCAGCGCGTCCATGTACGAGTGCGAGTAGCGGCCGGAGTACTCCAGCTGCTGCCACTGGCGCACCATGCCCAGGTAGCGGTTGTTCAGCGACAGCACCTTGACCGGGGTCTGGTATTGCAGGCAGGTCGACAGCTCCTGGATGCACATCTGGATCGAGCCCTCGCCGGTGATGCAAAACACATCGGCGTCCGGCTTGGCCAGCTTGATGCCCATGGCGTAGGGCAGGCCCACACCCATCGTGCCCAGGCCACCGGAGTTGATCCAGCGGCGCGGCTCTTCGAACTTGAAGTACTGGGCCGCGAACATCTGGTGCTGGCCCACGTCGGAGGTGATGTAGTGGTCGGTGCCGCGGGTGAGCTCCACCAGCTTTTCCACCACGAACTGCGGCTTGATGACCTCGTCGGAGGTCTTGTACTTCAGGCAGTCGCGCTTCTTCCACTCGTTGATCTGGTTCCACCAGGCGGCCAGGGCGTTGGCATCGGGCTTGGCGGTGGACTCCTTGATCTGGGCGATCATCTCGATCAGCACGTCCTTGACATCGCCGACGATGGGGATGTCCACCTTCACGCGCTTCGAAATCGAAGACGGGTCGATGTCGATGTGGATGATCTTGCGCTCGACCTGGGCGAAGTGCTTGGGGTTGCCGATCACGCGGTCGTCGAAGCGGGCGCCCACGGCGATCACCACATCGGCGTTCTGCATGGTCATGTTGGCTTCGTAGGTGCCATGCATGCCCAGCATGCCCAGGAAGGTCTTGTCGGACGCGGGGATGGCGCCCAGGCCCATCAGGGTGCTGGTGCTGGGGTAGCCCAGCATGCCCACCAGCTCGCGCAGCTCCTTGGAGGCCTCGCCCAGGACGACGCCACCACCGGTGTAGATGTAGGGGCGTTTGGCGTTGAGCAGCAGCTGCACGGCCTTGCGGATCTGGCCGCCATGGCCCTTGCGCACCGGGTTGTACGAGCGCATTTCCACCGAGTCAGGGTAGTGGAAAGCGGTCGTCTTCAGCGACACGTCCTTGGGGATGTCCACCACGACCGGGCCCGGGCGGCCGGTGCGCGCGATGTGGAAAGCCTTCTTCATCGTCGCGGCCAGCTCGGCCACGTCCTTGACGAGGAAGTTGTGCTTGACGATGGGGCGGGTGATGCCGACGGTGTCGCACTCCTGGAAGGCGTCCAGGCCGATGGCGGGCGTGGGCACCTGGCCGGTCACGATCACCATGGGGATGGAGTCCATGTAGGCCGTGGCGATGCCGGTGATGGCATTGGTCACGCCGGGCCCGGAGGTCACCAGGGCCACGCCGACGTCGCCGGTGGCGCGGGCATAGCCGTCAGCAGCGTGCACGGCAGCCTGTTCGTGGCGCACCAGCACGTGTTCGATCGAATCCTGCTTGTACAGCGCGTCGTAGATGTAGAGCACCGCACCGCCGGGGTAGCCCCACATGTGCTTGACACCCTCGGCCTGCAGGCAGCGCACGAGGATTTCCGAGCCATTGAGCACTTCGCCTTGCGAAGCCAGGCCCTGGGTGGGGGAGGACGTGGGGGCGTGATGGGCGTCGGCCGAGCCGGCGCGCTTGATGTCAGCGTGGGACATTTCCATGATGGAAGAACCTTTCCGAATTTCTCTAACGAAAAACGATCGGTGCCCCTCTACACCGGCGACTCCCCTCCGGAAAGCGGGAGTCGGCAGCAGCGCTGCGACCACGGATGGCCGTGCGCTCGCCCTTGTGAGGCGGATTTGGAGCCTGCGCGGCCTGTTGCCGAGGCCGGTTGGCAGCTCAGCTTCAAGCCAGATCGAGATGGCGCAAAACTGACATTATCGCACCCCTGGAAGGCAATTCAAGCCAGGCCGTGCGGCGGCCGGCCTGGGTCATGGTCAATGCCATAATGCCCCCGGCCAAAAAGTTTGCCCCAAGGTCTTGACCCCGCTGCCCAGCCCCACACGAGAAGAAGAGCTCAACGCCTTTTTGAAAAGCGTGGAGTTGCGCGCCTTCAAACGCACGGTGTACGCCGTTCGCCAGGACGACGCCGCCCTGGACATCGTGCAGGACGCCATGATCCGGCTGGCCCAGAGCTATGCCGACCGCCCCGCCGGCGAGTGGCCGATGCTGTTCCAGCGCATCCTCTCCAACGCCACCCTGGACTGGTTCCGCCGCCAGAAGGTCCGCAACGCCTTGTTCACCAACATCGGCGACCTGGAAGCCGCCGCAGGTGGCGAAGATGGGGATTTCGACCTTCTCGAAGCGCTGGACGTGGAGGACACTCGCTCGGAAGGGGCGGAAACCCAGGTCGGTCGCGCGCAGGTGCTGGCCCAGATCGAAGACGAAATCGGCAAATTGCCGGCGCGTCAACGGGAAGCGTTCCTGCTGCGTTACTGGGAGGAACTGGATGTATCCGAGACGGCTGCGGCCATGGGTTGCTCAGAAGGCAGCGTGAAAACCCATTGCTCGCGGGCGGTTCAGGCGCTGTCCAAAGCATTGCTAGCCCGGGGTATCACATTGTGACAAATCGTTCCACCACACCGCTGACCGATGCCCGGCGCGAAGGCCTGGAGGCCCGCTTCGCGCTGCGCGTGACCGCGCGCCTGAACGATGGCGCCGAGGGGCTCCCGCACGACATCTCCGAGCGCCTGCGCGTGGCCCGCCACCAGGCCGTCGAAGCCGCTCGCCTGGCGCGCCTGGGCGCGGCCGGTGCCGCCCTGAGCCCGCAAACGGCCACCGCTGGCGCCGCCGTGGTGGGCGTGCAGCTCGCCGGTGGCCCCAGCGCCGTGGTGCTGGGCCAAGGCAACAGCAACTGGAACGAAGCCCGCGAATCCCGCCAGGTCGGCCATGGCCGCCGCCTGGACGACGGCCCGGTGGCCTGGGGCTGGCGCCTGGCCTCCCTGCTGCCCGTGCTGGCCCTGATCGCCGGCCTGTGGGGCGTGCACCTCTACCACGCCGAGGAAAAAGTCCAGGCCGCCGCCGACGTCGACACCGCCCTGCTGACCGACGACCTCCCCCCCGACGCCTACGCCGACCCGGGCTTCAGCGAGTACCTGCGCAGCGACAACCGCACCCCCGTGCGCCCGCTGGACACCTCGGTGCCCGAGCCTGACGGCGACCTCAAGACCAGCGACACCGCCCCCGCGGTCGTCACGCCCTGAACCCCGCCACCGTCCACAACCCGGCCCCGTCCTTTCGCGCATGACCGCTCCTCGCCCCGCCCTCGCCCGCAACATCGTGCTCACCTCCGTGGGCGCCATGCTGCTGGCCTGCGCGCTGGGCAGCCACGCGCACAAGGCCATGGCCGCCGCCGAGATGCACCCCGCCACGGCCGGCGCAGCCAGCGGCACGGACTGGCAGGCCCTCACGCCCGCCCAGCGCCAGACGCTGGCCCCCCTGGCCATGCAATGGGGCCGCCTGGACGACACCAGCCGCCAGAAATGGATCAAGGTGGCCAGCCGCATGGACGCCCTGACCCCGCAGGAACGCCAGCGCGTGCAGGAGCGCATGAAGCAGTGGGCGGCCCTGCCCGCCAGCGAGCGCGGCGAAGCCCGCCTGCGCTTCCAGCAATCGCGCCAGCTGCCCTCGGACGAACGCCAGCAGAAGTGGGCGGCCTACCAGGCGCTGTCCGCCGAAGACCGCCTGGACCTCAGCCGCCAGGCCCAGCGCCGCGCCCACCCCGTCATGCTGCGCGACAACATGGTCGGCCCGCGCGAGGCCGGCCAGATCTACACCGCCAAACGCACCCCCGCGCCGGCCAGCAGCCCGTCCGGCAAGTCCAACGTGGTGCCCCCCCCGCATGGCGGCAACCTGAACGCGTCGGGCAGCCAGCCCGTGCTCGTGGCGCCCACCCTGGTCAAGGCCGGCCCGGGCGCCACCACCAACCTGGTCAATCAGCGTCCCAACCCGCCGCTGCACCAGCAGGCCGGCATGCCCAAGATCACGGCGTCCAAGGATTTCGTCGATCCGGTCACCCTGCTGCCGCGCAAGGGCGCCCAGAGCGCCGCCATGGCCTCGCTGCCAGCCAGCGGCACCGGCGCGCAACCCTGATCCCGGATGTCGGTGTTCCAACTCCCCACCCAGGGTGGCCTGAGCGCGGCCGAACTCGCCGCGCGCGCGCAAGGCCCGGCCGCCCCGTTGCGCCGCCGCATGGCCGCCTTCATCTACGAGGGCGTGCTGTTGTTCGGCCTGCTCATGGCAGCGGGCGCCATCTACAGCGTGTCGGCGGGGCAGGTGCATGCCCTGCAGGGCCGCACCGGCATGATGGCCACCCAGTTCCTGGCGCTGGCCCTGTACTTCATCTGGTTCTGGACCCACGGTGGCCAGACCCTGGCCATGAAGACCTGGCAGGTGCGCCTGGTGATGGCCGACGGCAGCCCCCTGCGGCTGTGGCCCGCCTGCCAGCGCTTCCTGCTGTCGTGGCTGTGGTTCATGCCCGCCTGGCTGGGCAGCTGGCTGGCCGGCTGGCACCAGAGCAAGCTGCTGTATGGCGCGATGCTGGTGTGGGTCCTGATCTACACCGCCTTGACGCGCCTGCTGCCCCAGCAGCAGTTCCTGCACGACGTGGTCTGCCGCACCCGCCTCATCGACCACCGCAGCTGAAGCCCCCCCCATGAGCCTGTCCCTGTGTGTCTATTGCGGCTCGCGCACCGGCAACGACCCGGCCCACCTCGCCGCCGCGCGTGAGGTCGGCAGGCAAATCGGCTTGCGTGGCTGGCAACTTGTGTATGGCGGCGGCAGCGCGGGCCTGATGGGCGCGGTGGCCGACGCGGCCCTGGCGCATGGCGCGCGCGTGGTCGGCGTCATCCCGGCCAAGCTGATCCAGCGCGAACTGGGCCACGGCGGCGTCTCCGACCTGCAGGTGGTGGACAGCATGCACGAGCGCAAGCACCGGATGGCCATGCAGTCGGACGCCTTCATCGCCCTGCCCGGCGGCATCGGCACCATGGAAGAGATCTTCGAGGTCTGGACGTGGCGCCAACTGGGCTACCACCGCAAGGCGCTGGGCCTGCTGAACGTGGCCGGCTACTACGACGAGTTGCTGCGTTTCATCGACCGCAGCCGCGACGACGGCTTCCTGTGGCCCGACGTGCAGGAGTTGCTGCGCGTGGACACCGACATCCCCCGCCTGCTGGACCAGCTGGCCAGCGATGTCGCCACCCTGAAAGCACAAACGCCACCCGAGCAGGCCGACACGGGCCCAGGTGGCGTGGCTGCGGGCATCTGAAGCCGAAGCTGCTGCTGCAGCCCCGGCCCCGGGTCATGCGCCGGTGATCAGACCGCGGATTCGTCGGTTTCGCCGGTGCGGATGCGCACCACCTGCTCCACCGGGGTGACGAAGATCTTGCCATCGCCGATCTTGCCGGTCTTGGCGGCCTTGATGATGGCCTCGATGCAGCGCTCGACGTCGTCGCCCTTGACCACGACCTCGATCTTGACCTTGGGCAGGAAGTCCACCACGTACTCGGCGCCGCGGTAGAGCTCGGTGTGGCCCTTCTGGCGGCCAAAGCCCTTGACCTCGGTGACGGTCAGGCCGGTGACACCCACTTCTGCCAGCGCCTCACGGACTTCTTCGAGCTTGAACGGTTTGATGACGGCGGTGATTTGCTTCATGGTCATGGTGGGGAACTCCGGAGAAAAACGTCGGCAAGTGACAGCGCCACGCGCTCGGGCATGGTTGCTGCAGTGCAGTGTGACTATTTAAGCACGACTGCTGTCATGTGCGAAACCCGACACGCGCCCAGGCACTCACTCAGGCACTCAGGCACGGAAACGCGAGGTAATCGGGTAGCGCCAGTCGCGGCCGAAGGCGCGGTGGGTGATGCGGATGCCGATCGGGGCCTGGCGGCGCTTGTATTCGTTGAGCTTGATGAGGCGGGTGACCTTGTCCACGTCGGCGCGCGGGAAGCCGGCGGCGACGATTTCTTCGATGGACTGGTCGAGCTCCATGTAGCGCTCCAGGATGGCGTCGAGCACGTCGTATTCGGGCAGGCTGTCCTGGTCGGTCTGGTCGGGGCGCAACTCGGCCGAGGGTGGGCGGGTGATGATGCGCTCGGGGATGGGCTCGACCTGGCCCGCGGCCGCGGCCTGCTGGTTGCGCCAGCGCGAGAGGCGGTAGACGAGCGTTTTGGCCAGGTCCTTGATGACGGCAAAGCCGCCGGCCATGTCGCCGTAGAGCGTGCAGTAGCCGGTGGCCATCTCGCTCTTGTTGCCGGTGGTCAGCACGATGGCGCCGGTCTTGTTCGATAGGGCCATCAACAGGGTGCCGCGGATGCGGGCCTGGATGTTTTCCTCGGTGGTGTCTTCAGCGCGGCCCACGAAGAGCGGTGCCAGCGAGGTCTTGAAGGCCTCGAACTCGGGGGCGATGGCGATTTCGTCGTGGCGCACGCCCAGGCGCTCGGCCATGTCGCGCGCGTCGATCCAGGAGATGTCGGCCGTGTAGGGCGAGGGCATCATCACGGTGCGCACCTTGTCGGCACCCAGGGCATCGACGGCGATCGCCAGCACCAGGGCAGAGTCGATGCCGCCCGACAGGCCGATGATGGCGCCTGGGAAGCCGTTCTTGCCCAGGTAGTCGCGCACGCCGGTGACCAGGGCCTGCCAGATCTCGGCTTCGGGCGACATCGGCGCTGCCATGCGCCCCGCCACGTGCACCGCGCCCAGGGCGTCGGCCTGCAGGCGCACGCTCAGCACGTCTTCGGCAAAGCCGGGCGCGCGGGCCATGACCCGGCCGGTGCCGTCCACGGCAAACGATGCGCCATCGAACACGACCTCGTCCTGCCCGCCCACCAGGTGCGCGTACAGCAGGGGCAGGCCCAGCTCGCGGGCACGCTCGCCCATGCGCTGTTCGCGCTCGGCGGACTTGCCGGCATGGAAGGGCGAGGCGTTGAGCACGACCAGGGCCTGGGCCCCCAGGGCCGCGGCGGCCCGGGCGGGCTCGTCGAACCAGGCGTCTTCACAGACCAGCAGGCCCACGCGCCAGCCTTGCACGTCCACCACCACGGGGCCCAGCCCGGCTTCGCGCCCGCTGATGAAATAGCGGCGCTCGTCGAAGACCTGGTAGTTGGGCAACTCGCGCTTGGCGTAGGTGGCCACGCGCACGCCTTCGCACAGCACGCTGGCAGCGTTGAGCAGGCGCGGCACGGACCAGGAGCGGGTGCGCACGGTCGGCTCGTCCAGGCGTTGCGGGTGGCCGAGCACCAGGCTCAGGCCGGGCAGGTCGGCCAGTTCGCGGGCGATCTGGGCCACCGCATCGTCACAGGCCTGCAGGAAGGCGGGGCGCAGCAGCAGGTCTTCCGGCGGGTAGCCGCACAAGGCCATTTCCGGTGTCACAGCAAGGCGCACCCCTTCGGCGTAGGCTTGGCGGGCCTGCGCGACGATGGCGCGGGCGTTGCCAGCGAGGTCGCCCACGGTGGGGTTGAATTGCAGCAAGGCCACGTCCAGCGCCTGAGAAGGCAGCGATGCGGGACGGCTCACGGAAGACACAGCGTTCATGGACAGAATTCAAGCGGAAGACGCGCGCAAGCCTGGCGCGCAAGACGACATGGTAGCGGGCCAGGCCGCGAAGTGTGCCGATGGATGCGCCAATGCCGGCACCGAAGCGGGCATGGACACGGCAGGCACGTTGCACGCCACCTGGCTGCCGGACTTCGCCAGCGTCCCCGCCCAGGACTGGGACGCGCTGCTGCCCGGCGTGGAGGGCGCCCGCCCTTTCCTGCGCCACGGCGTGCTGCAGGCCATGGTGGCCAGCGGCAGCGCCTGCGCCGACACGGGCTGGCAGCCCCATGTGCTCACGGTGCGCGATGGCGAGGGCCGGCTGCTGGGGGCCTGCCCGAGTTTTGCCAAATCCCATTCCTATGGGGAATACGTGTTCGACTGGGCCTGGGCCGACGCGCACGACCGCGCCCTGGCCGCGCAGGGACAGCGTTACCACCCCAAGCTGCTGGGGGCGGTGCCGTTTTCGCCCATCCCGGGGCAGCGCCTGCTGGTCCACCCCGGTTTGCCGCACGAAGCCCAAACGGCCGTGCGACAGACCTTGTTGGCCGCCCTGGAGGCCGAATGCGCGCGGCAGGGTTGGTCGTCCGCGCACCTGCTGTTCCTCAGCGAGGCCGAAGCGGCGCTGGCCGGAGCGCGCGGCTGGCTGCTGCGCCACGGGGTGCAGTTCCACTGGCGCAACCGGGAGCCCCAGCCCTTTGCCGATTTCGACGACTTCCTGGCCAGCCTGCAGCGCGACAAGCGCAAGAAGATCCAGCAGGAGCGCCGCAAGGTGCGCGACGCCGGCATCCACTTCGAGGTCCGCGAAGGCGCCGAGATCACCGAGAGCGACTGGGCCTTCTTCTACCGCTGCTACGCCCAGACCTACCAGGAGCGCGGCCAGCAGCCCTACCTGACGCCCGCCTTCTGGCAAGCCGCCGCCCAGGTCTGCCCGCAGGATTGGGTGCTGTTCATCGCGCACCACGGCGAACAAGCCATCGCCTGCGCCTTGCTGGCGGTGGACCGCGAACAGGGCGTGGCCCATGGGCGCTACTGGGGCGCGCTGGCCTCGGTGTCGTGCCTGCATTTCGAGGCCTGCTACTACCAGCCCCTGCAATGGTGCATCGCCCAGGGCCTGCGCCGCTTCGAAGGGGGCGCGCAAGGCGAGCACAAGCTGGCACGCGGCCTGCTGCCGGTGAAGACGCAGTCCGCCCACTGGCTCAGGCACCCCGGCTTGCGGCAGGCGGTGGCCGATTTCCTGCGTCGGGAGGACCGCGGCGTGGACGCCTATGTCGATGAGCTTGACGAGCGACAGCCGTTCAAACCCTGCAGCATCGACCTGACGGGGACTGCGACAATGCCGCCATGACACCAAAATCTTCCAGGGTTCCGCATGCCATCTTCTCCCGCCGACCAGCCGCCTTGGGCGCCCGCCATCCTGGACATTGAAGCCTCGGGCTTCGGTGCCGGCAGCTACCCCATCGAGGTCGGTTTCGTGACCTCGCGAGGCCAGAGCTGGTGCAGCCTGGTGCACCCCGAGCCCGACTGGCGGCACTGGGATCCGCAGGCCGAGTCGGTGCATGGCATCCGGCGCGAGCAACTCCTCCAGCATGGCCGCCCGGCGCGCGAGGTGGCTCAGTTGCTCAACGAGAGGCTGGCGGGGCTGACACTGTATTCGGATGCCTGGTCGCACGATTACAGCTGGCTGAGCCGGCTGTTCGATGCCGCCGGAAGTGCCCCCCGTTTCAAGCTCGACCACCTGCGCGCGCTGCTCAGCGATGCCCAGGCCGCGCGCTGGCACGACGTCAAACGGCAGGTGACGGCGCGCCTGGGCCTGCAGCGCCACCGCGCCAGTGCCGACGCCCGGCTGCTGCAACAGACCTTTCTGAGCCTGCACCACGGCCCTCACGGGGAGCATCGCGCCGCGGCATGAAACGCTTGGCGTGCACCGACGTGGCATCTCGCGACAGCCACCTCAAGTGATCACGGCCCCTCGCCGACAACCCGCACACTGAGTCTGTTCTCCAGTCGGGGTGTCCATGTCGTTGATCTCTGTGATGCGCATGGGGACGCCCACCCGCCCGCGCTGCGCCCTCTCGCCCCTGTCCGGACTGGGGCCTGTGGCCGGCCTGCTCACCGGGATCGCGCTGACGTCCTCGCTTTCAAGCCACTGGCAGTGGCTGGGTGCCTGCGTGGCCGTGCTGTCGGCCTGGCACGCCTGGCGCAGCCACCGCCGGCTGTCGCATGCGCTGCACGCGGCGCATGGCCGGGTGGATGTCTGGCACAACTGGCTGGAAGGATGTCAGGACGCCGTCATGGTGCTGGAGCGGCGCCAAGACCCGATGGGGCATGTCATTGGCCATGTGGTCACCCAGGCCAATGCACGTGCCCACGCGCTGTTCTCGCCCGGCGGCCCGCCCCTGGTCCACCAGTTGCTGAGGGACGTGCTGCCCGCGGGCCTGCACCCGAGCTTCGAGCAGCGCCTGCACCAGGCCTGGGACAGCGGCCGCCCCGAGGTCGATGAGCATGTGCTGCCCGTGCGGGATGCGCCGGACGACGGCGACGCGCCCGCCCTGCCGCGCTGGCTGAGCCACCAGATGATCCCGCTGCCGCACGGGGTGGTGCTGATCTCGCGGGAGACCAGCGAGGTGCACCGCTCCCTCACGGCGCTGCGCGAGCAGGAGGCCTTCTACCGCAGCCTGGTCGACAGCCTGCCCATGGCGGTGTTCGCCCGCAGCACGCGCGCCCACAATGCCGGCCGCTACGTGGTGTGGAACCGCCAGGCGGCCTGCACCATGCAGCTCGGTGCCGACGAGGTGCTGGGCCGCCGCCCCGAGGAGGTGCTGCCGGGCCACCTGGTCGAGCGGGGTCTGGCCCAGGACCAGGCCGTCGTGCAGGAGCCGCGGGTGCACCAGTTCAACGGCCTGATCTACCGGACGCCGGGGGGCGAGCGCCTGGTCGACCTCATCAAGGCGCCGGTCTATGGCGTGGACGGGCAGCTCGACCACATCCTGTCGATTGCGCTGGACGTGACCGAGCAGCGCCAGGCGGCCGAGCGGCTGCGCCTGGCCTCGCGCGTGATCGACGAGACCGCCGACGCGGTGGTGGTCAGCGACGCGCAGGACCGCGTGCTCATGGCCAACCCGGCCTTCCTGCGCCTGTCGGGGCTGCGCCGCGAAGAGGTGATCGGGCAGCACGCGCCCGGCCTGGGCCTGGCGCCCTTGGACGAGCCCCACCTGGCGGGCATCCGGGAGGCCCTGGACACGGGCCAGCGCTGGTCTGGCGAATGCCCGCTGGCCGGCCCCGGCGGCCGCCTGCTGGAAACCTGGCTGAGCGTGATCGTCCTGCCCGGCGACGCGCCGCAGTTCACCCAGCACATCCGCGTCTTCAACGACATCTCGACGCTCAAGGCCCAGCAGCGCGAACTGGCCGACCAGGCCCGCCGCGACAGCCTCACCGGCCTGCCCAACCGGCGCGTGTTCGCCGAGCGGTTGCGCCAGGCGATGTCGCGCGCGCGGCGCCACCCCCAGACGCTGGCCGTGATGTACGTGGACCTCGACGGCTTCAAGGCGATCAACGACCGCCTGGGGCACGCCGCGGGCGACCGCCTGCTCATCGAGGTGGCCAACCGCCTGGAGGCCTGCGTGCGCACCACCGACTGCGTCTGCCGCCTGGCGGGCGACGAGTTCACCATCATCCTCGAAGGCGCGGGCCACCCGGAGGAGGTTTGCCGCATCGCTCAGCGCATCCTCGACCAACTGGGTGCGCCCTGCCCGATCGGCGAGCACACCGTGCAGCCTGCCGCCAGCCTGGGCGCGGCCCTGTTCGATGTGCACGAGGGCCTGGAGGTGCTGTGCCAGCGTGCGGACGCCGCCATGTACGAGGCCAAGCACGGCGGCAAGGGGCGCTTTGTGCTGGCGGAGACACCGCAGACGGATCGCACCTGAACCGGGTCCCGCCAGGCGCCCTGCGCGGCTCGACGCGTGGCTTTTTGATCCGAAAATGCGCCATCTGACGCGATTCACCCCGAGATCGGGGGCTACTTCAACACAACGCGGGGGGCTAGAAGGGGCCCGACACTGGTATAAACACCAACCCTTGTGGGGGCATTGCCACCGGCGCAGCCCCCGGCCTTTCCACCCCGTCTTCCCTTTTGTCGCGCATGAGCCTGTCGCCGCTGCCCTCTCCTGCCTCCCCGACCTCGCCACAACGCCAGCGCGTGGTCATCGTCGGCTGTGGCTTCGGAGGCCTCGAAGCGGCCAAAGCGCTGTCGGATGCGGACCTGGAAATCGTCGTCATCGACCGCACCAACCACCACCTCTTCCAGCCGCTGCTCTACCAGGTGGCCACGGCCGGGCTGCCGGCGCCGTCGATCGCGGGGCCCATCCGCCACATCCTGCGCAAACAGATCGCACGCGGCAACCTGACGGTGCTGATGGGCGAGGTCACCTCCATCGACACGGCGTCCGACTGCGTGGTGCTGGACGGCGGCGAGCACGTGCACTTCGACCACCTCATCCTGGCCGCGGGGGCCACGCACAGCTACTTCGGCCGCGACGACTGGGCCAAGTACGCCCCCGGCCTCAAGACCCTGGGCGATGCCTTCACCATCCGCCGCCGCGTGCTGACGGCCTTCGAGCAGGCCGAGCGCGAAACCGACCCGGCCAGGCGCGAGCCCTGGCTGACCTTCGCCGTCGTCGGCGCCGGCCCCACCGGCGTGGAGATGGCCGGCACGCTGGCCGAGATCGCCCAGCAGACGCTGAGCGCGGAGTTCCGCCGCATCGACTCGCGCATGGCCCGCATCATCCTGCTCGAAGGTGCGCCGCGCGTGCTGGGCACCTTCACGGACGACCTCTCGCAGCGCGCCAAGGAGCAACTGGAGATGCTCGGCGCCGAGGTGCTGACCGGCGCCAAGGTGACCGACATCACGGCCTTCGGCATCCACTACCAGCTGCAGGACAAGCAAGCCGATGGCAGCGTGGTCACGACCTCGCACTTCCTGCCCTCGCGCACGGTGGTGTGGGCCGCCGGCGTGGCCGCCTCGCCGCTGGGCCGCGCCCTGGCCAAGTGCACGGGCTGCGAGCTCGACCGCGCCGGCCGCGTGGTGGTGCAGCCCGACCTGAGCATCCCCGGCCACCCCAACATCTGCGTGGTGGGCGACCTGGCCTCGGCGCGCAGCTACCTGGACCCGGCCCACCCCACGGTCGTGCCAGGCGTGAGCCCGGGGGCCAAGCAGATGGGGCGCAAGGCCGCCTTCAACATCCTGCGCCGCATGCAGGGCCTCGAAACGCAGGCCTTCCGCTACTTCGACTACGGCTCGCTGGCCACCATCGGCAAGCGCGCGGCGGTGGCCATGCTGGACATCCCCTTCACCAGGAAGCAGGTCAAGTTCAGCGGCTTCGCGGCCTGGCTGTTCTGGCTGTTCGTGCACGTGTACTTCCTGATCGGCTTCCGCAACCGCACCGTGGTGATGATGGATTGGGCCTGGGCCTACTTCACCTCGCAGCGCCACGCCCGCGTCTTCCCCGACCCGCACGCGCTGGAGCCCAACGCCATGGTGGTGCGCGTGGCGCCACCGCCATCTTCACCCCATCCTGCGCCTCCGCCAGCAGGCTGAGGCAGGCATCAGGGCGGGCACCGGGGGCTTGCCAGCCATGGCAACATCGGGGAACGAGACACTCCCCAAGCGCCACGCACCGTGCCCTCAGCAGCCCAGCCCCACACCGCCCCCCTCCTCCCCGTCGCAGCGCGCCTGCAGGCCTTGCGAGCGCACATGGCCGCGCGCGGCTGGCAGGCGGTGCTGCTGCCCAGCAGCGACCCGCACCTCTCGGAGTACCTGCCCGAGCGCTGGCAGGGCCGCGCGCACTTCAGCGGCTTCACGGGCTCCTCGGGGACGCTGCTGGTGGCCGCAGAGCGCGCCGCGCTGTTCACCGACAGCCGCTACTGGACCCAGGCGGAGGCCGAACTCGCCGGCACGGGAGTGGACCTGGTCAAGCTCGATGGCGCACCCGTGCCTGCCCATGTGGCCTGGCTGCGTGAACTGCCCGGCCTCGCTGCAGATCAAGCCGCCGTGCTGGCCCTGGACGGCAGCGTCGTGGGCCTGGCCCAGACCCAGCAATTGCAGGACGCGCTGGCCGCGCTGACCACGCCCGCCTGGCGACTGCAGGCCAGCGAAGACGTGCTGGATGGCGCCTGGCCTGAGCGCCCCGGCCTGCCCATGGCCCCGGTGTACGAGCACCTGCCGCCGCACGCCAGCACCGCCCGCGCCGACAAGCTGGGCGCCTTGCGCCAGGCCCTGCAGGCCAGGGGCGCCAGCCACCACTGGGTGGCCACGCTGGACGACCTGGCCTGGCTGCTCAACCTGCGCGGCGCCGACGTCGAGTACAACCCCGTCTTCCTGGGCCATGCCCTGGTGTCGCAAGACGCTGTCGATCTGTTCGTGGCCGAGGGCAAGGTCGATGCCGCCCTGCAGGCGCGGCTGGCCGCCGATGGCGTGCGCGTGCGCCCCTACGCACAGGCCCTGTCCGCGCTGGCCACCCTGCCCGCTGGCAGCGTGCTGCTGGTCGACCCCAAGCGCATCACCTGGGGGCTGCGCCAGGCCGTGCCCGAGGGCGTGAAGGTGGTCGAGGGCCTCAACCCCAGCACCGTGGCCAAGTCCCGCAAGACCGAGGCCGAAGCGGCGTTCATCCGCGAAGCCATGGAACGCGACGGCGCCGCCATGTGTGCCTTCTACGCCTGGCTGGACCAGGCCCTGGGCCGCGAAGCCATCAGCGAGCTGACCATCGACGAGCGCATGACGGCCGCACGCGCCGAGCAGCCTGGCTACGTCAGCCTGAGCTTCCCGACCATCGCCGGCTTCAACGCCAACGGCGCCCTGCCCCACTACCGCGCCACGCCCGAAGCGTTCAGCTGGATCAGCACCCCGCAAGGCCTGGTCGCCGAAGGCCTGCTGCTGATCGACTCGGGCGCGCAGTACCTCGGCGGCACCACCGACATCACCCGCGTGTGGGCCATCGGCACGCCCTCGGCGGCGCAAAAGCGCGACTTCACCCTGGTCCTCAAGGGCACGATGGCGCTGTCGCGCACGCGCTTTCCGCAAGGCACGCTGGCGCCCATGCTCGACGCCATCGCCCGCGCACCGCTGTGGGCCGAGGGCCTGGACTTCGGCCACGGCACAGGCCACGGCGTGGGCTACTTCCTCAATGTGCACGAGGGCCCGCAGTCCATCTCCAAGGCCGTGCCCAACGCGGACATGGCCATGCAGCCGGGCATGGTGACGTCCATCGAGCCCGGCCTCTACCGACCGGGCCAGTGGGGCATCCGCATCGAGAACCTCGTGCTCAACGTGGCGGTGCCCCCCGCCGTGCCCGATGCCGAGCCGGGCACACCCGAACACGGCACCTACCTGGCCTTCGAGACCTTGAGCCTGTGCCCCATCGACACCCGCTGCATCGACAACGCCTTGCTGCGCGAGGACGAGCGCCAGTGGCTCAACGCCTACCACGCCGAGGTGCTGCGCCGCCTTGCCCCGCTGGTGAGCGGCGATGCCCTGCGCTGGCTGGCAGAGCGCACCCGGCCGATCTGAACGCCGCCGCGCTCAGGCCAGACAGGCCAGGCGCGCCACGTCGGGGATGTGGATCTGGCGGCGGTTGACGGCGATCAGCCCGCGCGCCTGCAGGTCATGGAGGATGCGCGAGAAGTGCTCCGGCGTGACCGACAGCAAGGACGCGATCGTGCCCTTGCTGGCGGGCAGCGAGACAGTGCACTCTGACGGGGGCGGAGGCTGGCCGGTCACCGCGCGTGTCGCGCCATGGGCCGGCACACGCCCGCGCAGCGGGGCCGCGGTCACCAGGGTTTCTGCCGCGCGGTGGTGCAGCAGGTAAGCCACCACGCGCTGCGCCGCCGAATGCAGGGTCACGGCCTCGATGTCATGCACCATGCGGTTGAGCCGCCCGGAGACATCGGCCAGCAACTGCACCGCCAGGGCCGGGCTGTCCTGCAACTCGCGCATCACCGACGCGCGCGGCAGCAGCAGCACCACGCCGTCGCTGAGCATGGCGGCGTGCACCCGGTGGTCGACCTCGCCGCTGAGCATGGATTCGCCCAGGCAGGCCGGCGCCGTCACCACCTCGATGACCTTCTCCTGGCATTTGTCCTGGCCGCCGTCCTGGGCCTTGTCGACGCGCGCGTACACTTTGGCCTGCCCTTGCAGCAGCACGTGCAGGCCCTCGCAAGGCTGGCCGCGGTGGAACAGCATGTCGCTGCGCGACAGCGTCAGCACCTGCGCGTCCTGGGCCAGGCGGTGCAAGACGTCGTCCGGCAACGCCCTGAACACCGGCGTGCCGCGCAAACCCGCGGTGACATCGACCGGGCAGTCGATCATGTGTGCTCCTCATGATATCTCGATCCTTGGGTGAGATTTTGGGAAAGCCGGGCGCCCGCTTCGTTGATGTCGCTCAAGACCCGCGCAGGGCCACGTCCGCACAGCAGGCCAAAACATTACACAAACGGTCAAAACACCGTTGACAGGGAAACATGCGTGTCTCTAAGCTGCCCGCCATGGCAACGACACCCAGCCGGGCCCCCACGCCCAAGAGCCTCATCCTCAACCTGCTGCTCGCGGCCCATGGCGCGCCCCTGAGTGCGAGCGACGCCGTGAATTCGGCCAGCCTTTTCGGCATCCGCGAGAACAGCGTGCGCGTGGCCCTGGTGCGGCTCAGCGCGACCGGCATGATCCAGTCCTGCGGACGCGGCGCCTACGTGCTGGGCCCACAGGCCGCCAGCATGGCCGAGGACCTCTCGCGCTGGCGCCACGCCGAAGAGCGGCTGTGCGAGTGGTCCGGCGCCTGGCTGATGGTGAGCACCGCGGGCCTGGGCCGCAGCGACCGCGGCCCCTTGCGCCAACGCGAACGGGCGCTGGCCCTGCTGGGCTTTCGGGCCGTGTCCGAGCAGCTCTACCTGCGCCCCGACAACTTCGCGGGACACGCGGCAGCGGCCCGAGAGCGCCTGCACAAGCTCGGCCTGGACGCGCAGGCGCCGGTGTTCGTGGCGACCGAACTGGACGACGACCTCGACCGCCGCGCCCGCCACCTCTGGCATGGCAGCGCCCTCAGCCAGGGTTACGCCCGCACCCGCGCCAAGCTCGACGCCTGGCTGGCGACCTCGCACCAGCTCGACACCGAAACCGCCGCCCGCGAAAGCTACCTGCTGGGCAACGACGCCATCCGCCAGCTGGTGTTCGACCCGCTGCTGCCCGAGCCCCTGGTGGACGTGGCGGCCCGCCAGGAATTCCACCGCGCCGTCGTTGCCTTCGATGCGGCCGGACAGGGCGTCTGGCGCATGCTGCTGCCTTCCTTGCGCACGGCGTCCACGGAGCCCGCCGTCCCGGCCTGAGGCAGCGGCTCAGCCCTGCGGCCGCGAAGCGCCGCCTGCCGGCGTGGCGGCCTCGGTCACATCCCCGCCCAGCACCTGGTAGAGCGTGACCATGGCGTTGAGCCGGTTGAGGCGGCTCTGCGCCAGGCTGATTTCGGCCTGGCGGCGGGTTTCCTGCGCATCCAGCCAGGTCTTGAGCGGCACCGAGCCAGCCCGGTAGCGGGCCTCGGCCAGGCGCTCGGTGTTGCGCGCGGCGGCCACCGCTTCCTGCAGGCGCAGGCCCTGCTGCTCGTACTGCTGGCGCGAGGCCAGGGCGTTGTCCACGTCGGACAAGGCGCTGTACCAGCTCTGGCGCCAGCCGATCACGGCGCTGTCGTGGTCGGTCTGCGAGATGGCGATGTTGCGCCGCATGTCGCGGAACTGCACGAAAGGCAGCACCAGGCCGGCCCCCAGCGTGCCCACGGGGTCGGTCAGCACCTGGGTCAGCGCGGTGGACGAGCCGCCCACGCTGCCCGTGAGCGTCAAGGTCGGGTAGTAGGCGGTGCGCGTGGCGTCCACCTGGGCCAGCGACTTGCGCAGGCGCAACTCGGCGGCACGCACATCCGGGCGGCGTGCCAGCAACTCCGAGGGCACCCCGGCGGGCACCTCGGGCAAGGCCCCATCGGGCAGGCGCTGGGCCTCGTTGAGCGCCACGCCCGGCGGGCCGTCGAACAGGATGGCCAGGGCGTTGCGCGCCTGCACGCGCTGCAGCAGGAACTGGGTGTGTGCGGCCTCCTGGGTGGCCAGCGCCTGGGTGGCTTGCGACAACTCCAGCCCCGAGGTGCTGCCCGCGTCGTACTGGCCCTGCACCAGGACCAGGGTGCGGCGGGCGTGGTCGATGCTTTGCTGGCTGGCCTTGATGCGCTGGTTCAGGAACGCCACCTGGAAATACAGGTTGGCGGTGGTGGCCACCAGCGCTTGCGCCGCGGCGGCGCGGTCCTGCTCGGTGGCCTGGGCCTCCCAGTCGGCGGCGCTGCGCAGGGCGGCCAGGCGCCCCCACAGGTCGGCCTCCCAGGTCACGGTGGCCGTGGCTGTGCTCAGGCGCGTGGTCGGGCCACCGTCGAGGGCCTGGCTGGCCGTGCTGCTGCCCTTGACCGCCACCCCCGGCAGCTGGTCGCTGGCCGCCTGGGCCGCCACCAGTTGGGCCCGGCGCACCTTCAGCGCCGCCTGGGCCAGGTTGTTGTTGCGCGCCAGCGCGTCCTGGATCAGGCTGGTGAGCTGCACATCGCCCAGGGTCAGCCACCAGGGTGAGAGGGCCTGGCGTGCCGCGGCATCCGCTGCTGCGCCAGCCTGCGCACCGGTCTGCGCACCCGCCCGGTTCTGCGCGAACTGGTCGGGCACCGACAAGGCCGTGCGCTCGTAGGCCGTGGGCGTGGCACACGCGGCCAGCAGGGTCACGGCCACCAGGGCCGTGGCCAGTGCGATGGGAGTGCGGCGCAGACGCAGGCGGTTTGTCGTCATGTCAGGCAAGGGAAGATGGGGTGGAGGAAGGCGGAAGAACGATCCCGTCCGAATCAAGGGGCTGGCTCAGGGGCGACTCAAGGCATCCACCGGGTCGAGCTGGGCGGCCCGGCGCGCTGGCAGGAAGCCGAACACCACCCCGATCAGCGAGGACACCCCGAAGGCGGTGACGATGGACGAGGTGGAATAGACCATGCTGAAGCTGCCGCCGATCTTGTCGAAGACCACGCCCAGGCCCAGCGCGAGCGCGATGCCCAGGATGCCGCCCAGCAGGCAGACCAGCACCGCCTCGATGAGGAACTGGCGCAGGATGTCGGCCTGGCGCGCGCCCACGGCCATGCGCACGCCGATCTCCTGGGTGCGCTCGGTGACCGACACCAGCATGATGTTCATCACCCCGATGCCGCCCACGATCAGCGAGATCACGGCGATCGACGAAATCAGCAGCGTCATCGTCTGCGTGGTGCTCTCGATGGTCTGGCGGATGCTGTCGCTGTTGCGCACGAAGAAGTCCTGCGTGCCATGGCGCTGCGTGACCAGCTTGACGATGCCCTGCTCGGCCGCGGCCGGGTTGGCCTCGTCGCTGATGCGCACGGTGATGTTGCGCACGTGGTTCTGCCCCAGCAGGCGGCGCATGGCCGTGGTGTAGGGCACCCAGACGTTGAGGTTGTCCGAGGCCATGAAGCCGCTGTCAGAGGGCGCCGTCACGGCCACCACCCGCACCGGCACATTGCCCAGGAAGATCACCTGGCCCACCGGGTCTTCGCCCTCGCTGAACAGCGCCTTGCGCGTGTTCGGGTCGATGACCGCCTCCTGCGTCTGGCGGCGCACGCTGTCGGCATCGAAGGCCTGGCCCAGCGCGATGGTGTAGCCCTTGACGCGGAAGAACTGGTCGCCCACGCCGCCCACATTGGCGGTGGCTTCGGCATTGCCGCGCCGCAGGGTCACGCTGGTGCTCACGCTGGGCGTGACGCTGTCGACGAAGGTGAGCCGGGCCAGCGCCTCGGCATCGGCCGGCACCAGGGTGCGGATGCGCCCGGCCTGGCGGTCACCGAAGTTCTTGCCGGGGTAGAGGTCGATGGTGTTGGTGCCCATGGCCGCGATGTCCTTGAGCACGCGCTGGCGCGAGCCCTCGCCCAGCGCCACCATGGACACCACCGAGGCGATGCCGATGATGATGCCCAGCATGGTCAGCAAGGTGCGCAGCCGGTGTCCGGCCATGGCACGCAAGGCCATGGTGAAGGCCTCGGCGAAGCGCCCCCAGTCGGCCAGACGGGCCCCCGACCAGGACGTCGGGCGGGCGGTCTCGTGGCGCAGGGTGCGTGGCTGCGGGGCGGGCTCGGCGGTGCGGCGGTCGGCCACGATCTGGCCATCGGCCACCTCGATGATGCGCTGGGCGTGCGCCGCCACCTTCGGGTCGTGGGTGACGATGATGACGGTGTGGCCTTCGGCGTGCAGCTCCTGCAGGATGCGCATCACCTCTTCGCCGCTGACGCTGTCCAGCGCGCCCGTGGGCTCGTCGGCCAGGATGACGTCGCCGCCGTTCATCAGCGCCCGCGCAATCGACACGCGCTGCTGCTGCCCCCCCGACAGCTGCCCGGGCCGGTGGCCGGTGCGGTCGCCCAGGCCCAGGCGGCCCAGCAAGGCCTGCGTGCGGGCATGGCGCTGGCCCACCGGCGTGCCGGCGTAGATGGCCGGGATCTCGGCATTGCCCAGGGCCGTCAGGTCGCCCATCAGGTGGTAGCGCTGGAAGATGAAGCCGAAGTGCTCGCGGCGCAGGCGGGCCAGGTCGTCGGGCGCCATCTCGGCCGTGGCCTGGCCGGCCACGCGGTAGGTGCCGCGGCTGGGCCGGTCCAGGCAACCCAGGATGTTCATCAGCGTGGATTTGCCCGAGCCCGAAGCGCCGATGATGGCCACCATCTCGCCGGCATGGATGCGCAGGTTCACGCCCTTGAGCACGGCCACGGTGCCATCGCCCGAGGGGAACTCCCGCCACAGGTCGCTGACTTCCAGCAGGGCCGGCGTGTCCGGGCCCGCCGCGGCGCTGCCCTCGGCGCTCCACGCCCGGTCGGGGGCCTGCGCCTGCCAGGGGTCGGTGTCGCTCATGTCCATGGCTTGGCCGCCCCGTCAGAACATGCTCGGCGGACGGCGCTGGCCCGTGCCTGAGCCATTGCCCGCCGCCGCTTCGCCGACCACCACCAGGTCGCCTTCCTTGAGGCCATCGAGCACCTGGGCCGTGACGCGGTTGTTCAGCCCGATCTTGACCTGCCGGGTCACGACCTCCTTGTGCGTGTCACGGCTCTCCAGCACGCGCACGGCATAGGCCTTGGTCTGGCGGTCGCGCTTGCCCAGCGCCGAGGCCGGGATGGTCAGCACCTTGTCGGCCTGGGCCAGCACGATGAAGACCTGCGCGGTCATGGCGATGCGCAGCTTGCCTTCAGGGTTGGGCACGTCGAACAGGCCGTTGTAATAGATCGCCGCGGCCGTGGACGCGGTGGACGAGGAGGTGGTCGTCTTGGTGCTGCTGTCGGTCTGCTCGGACTCGGGCGCAGGCTCGATGCCACGCAAGGTGGCCTCGTAGCGGTGCATCGGCTCGCCCAGGATGGTGAAGTACACCGGCAGGCCGGGCTTGACGCGCACCACGTCGGCCTCGGAGATCTGCGCCTTGATCTGCACCTTGTCGAGCTTGGCCAGCTTGATGATGGTGGGCGCCGACTGCAAGGCGTTCACGGTGCGGCCCTCTTCGGCGATGACGGCCATGACCACGCCATCGATGGGCGCGGTGATGCGCGTGTAGCCCAGGTTGACACGGGCCGTGTCCACCGAGATGTTGGCCTGGCGGATCTGGGCCTGCAGCGCGCCGATGTCGGCACGGGCCGTGCCCAGGGCGGCCTCCGCGTTGTCAAAATCGGCACGGGAGCCGGCATCGATCTTGAGCAGGTCCTGCGTGCGCTTGAAATTCAGCTCGGCCTGGCGCAGCACCGCCTGTTTGGAGCGCAGTTGCGCCTCCAGCAGCGCGACCTGGGCCTCGGCATTGCGCAGGGTGTTGCGCTGCGTGGTGGAGTCGATCTCGGCGACCAGCTGGCCACGCTGGACCTTGTCGCCCAGCTGCACGTACAGGCGCTTGATCTGGCCTGACACCTGCGCACCCACGCTGACCTCCTGCTCGGCCTCGATGGTGCCGCTGGCCAGCACGGTGTCTTCGATGTCACCGACCTCGGCCTTGGCCGTGATCACCTGGGGCTCGGGCGGGGGCGCGAACCAGGTCCGCTTGACGCCCCAGGCCGCGCCCGCCAGCACCAACAGCAGCAGCAACAGGCGCCAGCCGGACAACCAGGACCGGATCCACGAAGTATTCTTGTTCAAGCTAGTCATGCCGCCAGTGTCTCAAGCGCAGGTTTACAAACAGATGTTCACAGGTTAAGTGAAAGTAAAGATGACGACACCGACCGCCTTCACCCTCGTCACCGGCGCCAGCCAGGGCATCGGCGCGGCCACCGCCCGCTCGCTGGCACAACGCGGCCACGCGCTGATCATCCACTTCGCCCACCGCGCCGATCTGGCGCAGGCGGTGGCCGCCGATTGCCTGCGCCTGGGGGCGCCATCCGCCATCATCGCTCAGGCCGACCTCGCCGCTGAGGCCCAGGTCCTGTCGCTGTTCGCTGCAGTGGACAAGGCTTCGCTGCCACTCACCGGCCTGGTCAACAACGCCGGCATCGTCGACCAGACCGCGCGCCTGGACGCCATGAGCACCGCGCGCCTGCAGCGCATGCTGGCCGTCAACGTGCTGGGGCCGATGCTGTGCGCCCGTGAGGCTGTGCGGCGCATGTCGCGCCGGCATGGTGGCCAGGGCGGCGTCATCGTCAACGTGTCGAGCAGCGCGGTGCGTTCCGGCTCGCCGGCGCAGTACGTGGATTACGCCGCCAGCAAAGGCGCCATCGACGTCTTCACCCAGGGCCTGGCCCGCGAGGTGGCCGGCGAAGGCGTGCGGGTGTCGGCGGTGCGCCCGGGCATCACCGACACGGGCATCCACGCCACCGGCGGCGAGCCCGACCGCGCCCGGCTGATGGCCCCCGCCTTGCCGATGGGCCGCGCCGCCCACCCCGAGGAAGTGGCCCAGGCGATCGCCTGGCTGATGTCGGACGAGGCCAGCTACACCGCAGGCGCCATCCTGGACGTCAGCGGCGGGCGCTGAGCCCCGCCCGGGCCCGCCTTCAGGCAGGCTCGGTCTGCGCCCGCAAGAGTTGCAGCTGCAGGGCCACGCGGGCCTGCGCGGGCGTCAAGGTGCCGGCCGCTGGCCAGACGTCGCCATCGCGCGGCATCACGCCGCCACGTGCCACGCGGCTGCTGCGCCAGACCACCACGCCCGCCGCCTCGGCCCGCTGCAATGCCGCCTCCAGGCGCGCGTGCACCGTGCCGTGGCCGGTCGCCGCCACCACCAGGCCGCGCAGTGCCTGCGCACGGCCTTGCGGATCGCTGGCGCGGGCGTCGTCGGCCGACTGGCGCAAGGCCGCATCCACCAGCCAGCCATCGGCATCGGCATGGCTGAAGACGACCTCGACGCGCGGTGGCGTCTTTGCTTCTGGCTGCCGCAGCAAGGCCCAGCCCAGACCGCCCCCCGCGGGCCAGGGCGCGGCCCCGGCTTCCCACACCGCATCCGCTGCGGCTGACTGGGAGCCCTCCGCCCGCGGCAGCAAGGTGGCCAGGGGCGCCGCGCCGCCGCCATCGAAGGCGTCCAGCGCATGGCTGTGGGCCTTGCGCACCTGGGCGCCCGACCACACGCGGCCGTGCAGCACGGCCACCACCCCGCCCCAGCCGCACGACGCCGCCGCGCGCGCCACCCGCACCGCATCCAGCAGGTTGCGCGGCCCATCGGCATCGGGCGCGGTGGCCGGGCGCATGGCCGCGGTCAACACGATGGGCTTGCGGCCATCGTCGAGCTGGTGCAACAGGAACGCGGTTTCTTCCAGCGTGTCGGTGCCGTGGGTGACGACGACGGCCTCGATGGCCTCGTCGCGCAGGGCCTCGTCGAGCGCCTGGGCCATGGCCTGCCACACCGGCCAGGCCATGTCCTTGCTGTCGACCTGCGCGACCTGGCGCGTGCGCAGCTGCACGCCGGCCAGCGCCGGCACCGCGGCGACCAGCTCGGCCACGCCCAACTGCGCCGCCCGGTAGGCCCAGGCCCGGTGGGGGTCGCTGCCCGTGCCGGCGATGGTGCCGCCGGTGCCCAGGATCAGCACCTGCCCCACGGCGCCTCCCGCCCGCGGCAGGGGTGTTGCACAAAAACACTGGACATCCGAACAGTCCTGTATAAAATCACAGCCATCACGACGATCCGCCTGGGGCCCGCTCCCCACCCAAGTTGCGATGACCAACGATAAACCCAAACTCACGCCGCGCCAGCAACAGATCTTTGAGCTGATCCAACGCAGCATCGCGCGCACCGGTGCGCCGCCCACCCGGGCTGAAATCGCCTCCGAACTGGGCTTCCGTTCGGTCAACGCCGCGGAAGAACACCTGCAGGCCCTGGCCCGCAAAGGCGTCATCGAGCTGGTTGGCGGCACCTCGCGCGGCATCCGCCTCAAGGCCGGGACCCTGCGCACCGTCAACGAAAGCCGCCGCAAGGGCCAGGAGGTCGATGGGGGCAGCGGCCTGCCCTTCAACCTCGCCCTGCCCGGCCTGGAACAGCTGGTGCTGCCGCTGGTGGGCCGCGTGGCCGCCGGCAGCCCCATCCTGGCCCAGGAGCACGTCGAGCACACCTACGCGGTCGAGCCCAGCCTGTTCGCGCGTCGCCCCGACTACCTGCTGCGCGTGCGCGGCATGAGCATGAAAGACATCGGCATCCTCGACGGCGACCTGCTGGCCGTGGCCCGCACCCGCGAAGCCCGCAATGGCCAGATCGTCGTGGCCCGCCTGGGCGACGAGGTCACCGTCAAGCGCTTCCAGCGCACGGCCCAGGGCATCGAGCTGCTACCCGAGAACCCCGATTTCCAACCCATCGTCGTCCCCCCCGATTCGGCCGATTTCGAGCTCGAAGGGCTGGCCGTGGGCCTGATCCGCAACCAGGTGCTGAACTGAGTTCAGCCGCCTGATCGCATCCGTCGCCACCATGCGGGTGGCGGGCATTTGCGCCGTCCCCTGGCGGGCGAGCGCGATCCCGCATGGTGGTCCTTGTCCGAATCCTGCCGAACTTCCTCAGCATCACGGAGTTCAACATGATTCACCACCTCGCACGTGCTTTCGCCGTTCGTCAGCAGCAGGCCCTGGTGGCCGGCGACCCCGGCCAACCCGCGCGCCCCAGCAGCACCGCACCGGTGCGCCCCCGCCCCATCACGCCCTGGGGCACCCCGCCGCGCAGCCAGGTGGCACAGCGCAGCACCCCGCGCCTGCGCATCTCCGCCGACCCGCAGGACGCGCGCCGCACGGTCATCGTCGGCCGCTTCGCCGAGGTCTGCGCCGCCCTGGATCGCCTGGTCCTGGAGCAGGAGGCCGCGGCCTGACAAAAAGCCCCTTCGGGCATGAAGCCGGAAGGGGCTCGGGAGGGCTCGGCAGCAGGACCTGCCACCACAGGAGGCCAAAGCCTCCCGGGCATCAACCCATGTGCAGGCCGCCGTTGACCGAGAAGTCGGCGCCGGTGGCAAAGCCGGACTCGTCGCTGGACACCCAGGCCACCATGGAGGCGATTTCCTCCGGCGTGCCCAGGCGCTTCACGGGGATGGTCGCGACGATCTTGTCGAGCACGTCCTGGCGGATGGAGCGGACCATCTCCGTGCCGATGTAGCCCGGCGACACGGTGTTCACCGTCACGCCCTTGTTGGCCACTTCCTGGGCCAGGGCCATGGTGAAGCCGTGCATGCCCGCCTTGGCAGCGGAGTAGTTGGTCTGGCCGAACTGGCCCTTCTCGCCGTTGACCGAGCTGATGTTGACGATGCGGCCCCAACCACGGTCCACCATGTCGTCGATCACCTGCTTGGTGACGTTGAACAGGCTGTTGAGGTTGGTGTCGATCACCGCGTCCCAGTCGCCCTTGCTCATCTTGCGGAACATGCCGTCCTTGGTGATGCCGGCGTTGTTCACCAGCACGTCGATCGGACCGTGCTCGGCCTTGGTCTTCTTGAACGCTTCGACGGTGGAGTCCCAGTCGGAGACGTTGCCGACCGAGGCGTAGAAGGTGTAGCCCAGGGCCTTTTGCTCGTCCAGCCACTTGGCGTGGTCACGGCTGGGGCCGCAACCGGCGATGACCTTGAAACCATCCTTGTGCAGACGCTGGCAGATGGCGGTGCCGATGCCACCCATGCCACCGGTCACGTAGGCCACTTTTTGACTCATGAAATGCTCCTCTTTCTCGGGTTGATGACTGCGATTCGACAGTCTTTGGTGTGAATGGGTTGCGGGTCAGCGCTCGATGGTCAGGGCCACGCCCATGCCACCACCGATGCACAGCGATGCGATGCCCTTCCTGGCGTCGCGGCGGGCCATTTCGTGCAGCAGCGTGACCAGGATGCGACAGCCGGAGGCACCGATGGGGTGACCGATGGCGATGGCGCCACCGTTGACGTTCACCTTGCTGGTGTCCCAGCCCATTTCCTGGTGCACGGCGCAGGCCTGGGCCGCGAAGGCTTCGTTGATTTCCAGCAGGTCCAGGTCGGCGGCCTTCCAGCCGGCGCGCTCCAGGGCACGGCGGGATGCGGGCACCGGGCCCATGCCCATGGTGGCGGGGTCCAGGCCAGCGCTGGCGTAAGAGGCGATGCGGCCCAGCACCTTCAGGCCCAGTTGTTCGGCCTTCCTGGCGCTCATGACCATGACCGCGGCAGCACCGTCGTTGATGCCAGAGGCATTGCCCGCGGTGACCGAGCCCGCCTTGTCGAAAGCCGGGCGCAGGCCAGCCAGCACGTCGGCCGTGGTCTTGCGGTTGATGAACTCGTCGGCATCGAACACCAGGGGGTCGCCCTTCTTCTGCGGGATGTGCACGGGCACGATCTCGTCCTTGAACTTGCCGGCTTCCTGGGCCGCAGCGGCTTTTTGCTGCGAGGCCAGGGCCAGGGCGTCCTGCGCTTCGCGGCTGATGCCGTACTGCTTGGCGACGTTCTCGGCGGTGATGCCCATGTGGTACTGGTTGTACACGTCCCACAGGCCGTCGTTGATCATGGAATCCACCATGCTCCAGTTGCCCATGCGCTGGCCGTCGCGCGAGTTGGGCACCACGTGCGGAGAGGCGCTCATGTTTTCCTGGCCGCCGGCAATCACGATCTCGGCGTCACCGTCGCGGATGGCCTGGGCAGCGAGCATCACGGCCTTCAGGCCGGAACCGCAGACCTTGTTGATCGTCATGGCGGGCACCGTGTTGGGCAGACCCGACTTGATGACGGCCTGGCGCGCGGGGTTCTGGCCGCAACCGGCCTGCAGCACCTGGCCCAGGATGACTTCGCTGACCTGGTCACCGGCCAGGCCGCTGCGGCGCAGCAAATCCTGGATGACGATGGCGCCCAACTCGGACGCGGGGGTCTTGGCGAGGGTGCCGCCGAATTTGCCGACGGCGGTGCGTGCGGCTGCCACGATGACGATGTCAGACATGCTCTTCTCCAAAAGAGGGGGTTCCGCTCAGGGTTGCGGAAACGGTGCGGCCCGCTTGTGGCGGGCCAGGATCACGCCTTGCGCTTCACATACCGGCCAGGCGCGGCTTCGATGACAGGGTACTGCTTGCTGCCAGGTTGACGGGGGGCAGGCACCATGTCGCCTGCATGGGATGCCAGCCACTCGGCCCAGACCGGCCACCAGCTGCCGGGCTGTTCCTGGGCCGCTTCCAGCCAGGCCTGGCCGGTTGCAGGCAAGCGCCGTGCCGAGCTCGTCCAGTGGCTGCGTTTTTTCTTCTCGGGCGGGTTGATGACGCCGGCGATGTGGCCGGAGGCACCCAGCACGAAAGTGGTCGGCCCGGTGACGACCTGGGTGGACGCGTAGGCGCTGTCCCAGGGCACGATGTGGTCTTCGCGCGAGCCGTAGATGAAGGTGGGCATGTCCAGGCGGCGCATGTCCAGCGGCACGCCGCAGACCGTCACCGCGCCGGGCTGGCACAGCTTGTTTTCCAGGTAGGTGTTGCGCAGGTACCAGGTGTACATCGGGCCCGGCAGGTTGGTGCTGTCGCTGTTCCAGTAGAGCAGGTCGAAGGCCGGGGGCATTTCGCCCTTGAGGTAGTTGCCGATGACGTAGTTCCAGACCAGGTCGTTGGCGCGCAGGAAAGAGAAGGTCGTGGCCAGTTCGCCGCCGCGCATCAGGCCGCCCTTGGCCGGGCTGTTGGGGCCGATGGTCATCTCGCGCATGCGCACCATGGCCTCGTCCACGAACACGTCCATGGTGCCGGTGTTGACGAAGTCCAGGAAGGCGGTGAGCAGGGTCAGGCTCTTCACCGGCTTCTTGCCTTGTGCGGCCAGGGTGGCCAGGGCGGTGGCGATCAGGGTGCCGCCCACGCAGAAGCCCAGCGCGTTGATCTGGTCGGCGCCGGTGATGTCGCGGGTGACGTCGATGGCCTGCACCACGCCGTGCTCGACGTAGTCGTCCCAGGTGGCCTGCGCCAGGCTGTCATCGGCATTGACCCAGCTGACCATGAACACGCGGTGGCCCTGCGACAGCAGGTAGCGCACCACGGAGTTGTCCGGCTGCAGGTCGAGGATGTAGTACTTGTTGATGCAGGGCGGCACGAACAGGAAAGGCGTTTCGTGCACCTTGGGCGTCAGCGGCTTGTACTCGATGAGCTGGAAGTAGGCGTTCTCGAACACCACCGAACCCTCGGTGGTGGCCACGTTCACGCCGACTTCGAAGACGCTTTCGTCCGTCTGGGACATGTGGCCCTGGCGGATGTCGTTGAAGAGGTGCTGCAGGCCCTGGCTGAGGCTTTCGCCCTTGGTGGACACGGCCTTGGCCAGCACCTCGGGGTTGAAGGCCAGGAAGTTCGAGGGCGCTGCGGCATCGGCCCATTGCTGCACTGCGAAGCGCACGCGCTGGCGGGCCTTTTCATCGCCTTGCAGGTTGTCGGCCAGGCGCTGCAGGGTGCGGGCGTTGAGCAGGTACATGGCGGCCATGAAGGCGCTGCCGGGCTGCTTCGTCCATTCGGGCGCGGCGAAACGCTTGTCGGACAGCTGGACCTCGGCGGGCTGGTTCAGCGCCTGGTTCCACAGCGCGCTGGCCTGCTGCAGGTACTCCTGCTGGATGGACTGGAGCTGCCCGGCGGGGATGCTCAGGCCGGCGAGGGACTGCAGGGTCGCGCCCATGCTCTGGCCCATCGCGCCCATGGCCTTGGCCATCGGCTGCAGCGCGGGCAGGCCTTGCGGCGCAGCGAACGGCTGAGCGCCAAAGGGCTGGCCGGCGAAAGGCTGGCCCGAGAACGCCTGGCGCCAGCCTGCGAACACCTCTGCGGCACCGGGCAGGGCGCCCTGCATCACGCCGGACATCGCCCCCGGCATCGAGAAAAAGGCGTTGGCGTCGAACGGGGTCTGGGTGCCAGGCTGACTGCCTTGAGCGCCATGCACGGCCTCGGACTGCACGGCCTCGGATCGCGGGGCCTGGGCGGTGCCGGCCTTGCGGGCTGCGGCCTTCCTGGCAGGGGCTTGGGCGGCGGCCTTGGCGCTTGCTTTGGGCGCAGCGGTTTTGGCGGCCGCGGCTTTCCTGGCAGGAGACGGCCGGGCCGTCGCTTGCGGCTCAGGCTGGGCACGAGAAGGGGCTTCGGTTGCAGCCTGTGCGCGAGGGGCGCGGGACCGTTGAGGAACAGCCATATGTCTCCTAGGTGCTGGTTCGGCTCGCCAAGTCAGGGATCCTGACCCGTTCGTGTTTCGGTATTCTGACCGCAGGCAAGGTGTTGCGCGGTCGCCGCACTCAACTTTGGCATCATTCCAACAAGCGCCGGATCCGGACTGATCCGGATCAGCCCGAAAGCCCTTTGTCCATTGGTTTTTCAAGCGATTTCACGCCTGATTGCCGAAGCACACACATCGAGTAACGAAGCATGTGGATCGTCGCCATTGCCTGGATTTACGTGGCCTTGATGATGGCCTTGGCGGAAGCCACCAGCCCGCAAGGCAGCTACCTGGGTGCGGTCGTCACCTTCGTCTTTTACGGGCTGGCCCCGACCGCGCTGGTGATGTACCTGCTGGGGACGCCGGCGCGTCGGCGCGCCAGGTTGAAAGCGGAGGCCTTGGCGCAAGCGCAGTCCGCACAGGCCATGCCGGCCCCGGCCACCGAGGCGGCAGACGGGTTGGCGTCGGCTTCGCCCTCAGCCCAGGCAGATGCCCGCGGCCTGCCGGCCGGTGCGGCCATCCCGCCGGAAGGAGAAGAAGCGCGCCGGCTCTGAGACGGTGCAGGCCTCGCCGCCGCTGACCTGCCGCACGCCCAGCCGCGCCAGGGTGTCGCGGGCCAGGCCGGGCAGATCGGCCAGCCACTTGGCAGGCAGCGCGCCAGAGGGTTCGCCGGCCAAGTTGCCGGCCAAATTGCCAGCAAGGTCGCCGTGCGGGACGAAGCGCGGGTGCCGGCCCGGCGTGGCCGACGCAGGGTCGACGCCGAAACCCGCGAGCACGTCGGCGCCCACCTCGAAATGCCGCGGGCCAATGCAGGGCCCCAGCCAGACGGCCAGGTCCGCCGGGTCGCAGGACGTGGCCTCGCACAAGGCCCGCACACCGCTGTGCACGATGCCCTGACCCGGCGTCATGCCCGCGCCAGCGCCCGCCAGGCCGCGCCAACCCGCGTGCAAGGCGGCCACACCCCGGCCTTCGGGGGCGGCGAGCAGCAGGGGCAGGCAGTCGGCCACCATGACCACGCAGGCGACGCCCGGCTCGGTGGTGAAGGCGCCGTCGGCCGGCAGCGCCGCGGTGCCCTGCGCACCCGCCTCCAGCACCACGGGCGGTGTGCCAGGGCGCAGGGGGCTGCCCAAGCGCAGCACGCGGTCACCATGGACCTGCTGCAGCCACACCGCTGGCGCGCCCAGCAGTTGCTCGAACACGCCACGGTTGTGGCGCACGGCCCGGGCATCGTCCTGGACATGGTCGCCCAGGTTGCACTCCGCATACGGCCCCTGGCTGACACCGCCGGCGCGGGCGCTCATGAGGGCCTGCACGCGGCGTGGGCCGCATGAGGCAGCGAAGTCCGGGCGAAGCCAGCCGTCGGGCAAGGTGGACGAGGGTGGGGGCATGGGAGCGGTGCCGCTATGATCCGGCCCCGATGCTACCCCGCCTGTCCGCACCACGCCGGGCCACCCAGCCCTCGCCCGCCGGCGTCACCGCCCGGCCGGTGTGCCGCCCCACACGCCAGCGCAACGCGCCCGCCCGGCGGGCCACCCCGCGGGGCGGTTTGCCGCCATCGCCCGCCCTGCGGCGCTGGCTGGCCGCGCCGGGCTCGCTGACGGCCCGCCTGCGCCTGCACGGCACCGTGTCGGTGCAGGTGCTGGCCCAGGGCCGCATGCGTTTGCTGCCGCAGGAGCGCCAGGCCCTGGGGGGCCAGGCGGCCCATGTGCGCGAGGTGCTGCTGCGCATCGACGGGCGAGCGGCCATCTGGGCGCGCAGCGTGACGCCGCTGTCCGCCGTCAAAGGCCCCTGGGCGGCCATCCAGGGCCTGGGCAAGCGGCCCCTGGCCGAGTTGCTGTTCAGCCACCGCCAGGTGCTGCGCGGCCCCCTGATGGCCAGCCACCTCGCCCCCGCCAGCCCCTTGCAGCGGCGCATGGCCCAGGCCTGGCGGCGCCATGCCGGAGCCCCCTCCGACGCCCAGGGCCCGGCCCCCGGCTGCGACGCCCTGCCCCGCTGGGCCCGGCACTCGGTGTTCTGGCACCGTGGCCAGCCCTTGCAGGTGCTGGAGGCCTTCGCGCCCTGGCTGGCGCCCCTGCCTTGCTGGCAGCGCTGATCGGCCCCTGGCCCAACGCGGCGCCTCGACGCCATGCCCTACACTGCGGGCATGCTGTTTTCACGTCGAATCGAGCACTGTCAGGTCTGTGGCACGCCGGTGGAGCACAAGGTGCCTGCCGACGACAACCGCGAGCGCGCGGTCTGTCCGGCCTGCCAGCACGTCCACTACGTCAACCCTTTGAACGTCGTGGGCACGCTGCCGGTGTGGGGCGAGCAGGTGTTGCTGTGCAAGCGCAACATCGAGCCTCGCCGGGGCTACTGGACCCTGCCGGCCGGCTTCATGGAGCTGGGTGAAACCACCGAGGAAGGCGCCGCGCGCGAAACCGACGAAGAAGCCGGCGCCCGCGTCGAGATGCAGGGCCTGTACTGCCTGATCAACGTCGTCACCGCCGGCCAGGTCCACCTGTTCTACCGGGCCCGCCTGCTGGACACCGACTTCGCCCCGGGGCCGGAAACCATGGAAGCGCAGCTCTTCCACGAGCACGAAGTCCCCTGGGACGACCTCGCCTTCCGCACCGTGCGGATGACGCTGGAGCGCTTCTTCGCCGATCGACGCGCGGGTCAATTTCCCGTGCATTGCGCCGATATCCGCTGAACCACCCGTTCGGGCAGATGTTTCGTGCGGTGGACAACCCACCCCACGACCTGAACCATGACAGCACCCCAGGACACCCTGAGCGACGCCCCCGCCAAGCATGCCCCCACCGCACCGCAGGCTCCGGCGGCACCGGCCTCGGCGAGCCGTCTGCGTGAGGACCTGATCACCGCGGACCCGCTGCTGGATTGCCTCATTGAGGTCTGCCGCATCCACGGCATCGCGGCGTCGCGCGCCTCGCTGTCGGCCGGGCTGCCGCTGGACCGTGCGCCACTGACGGTGGGCCTGCTGGAGCGCGCGGCCTCCCGCGCCGGCCTGGCGGTGAAGCTGCAGCGCACCGCGCTGGCGCAGATCGACCCACTGACGCTGCCGGCCATCCTGCTGCTCCACGGCAACCAGGCTTGCGTGCTGCTGGGCGTGGAGGCCTCGGCGCAGGGCGACCAGGCCCGCGTGCTGCTGCCGCAGACCGGCCAGGGCGCCATCAAGCTGCCTCTCGCCGACCTGGCCCAGCGCTTCAGCGGCGTGGTGGCCTCGGTCAAGCCGCATTTCCGTTTTGACGAGCGCACGCCCGAGGTCCAGGCCACGCGCACGGGCCACTGGTTCTGGGGCCCGGTGCTGGCGCAACGCTTCGTTTACCGCGACGTGCTGTGGGCGGCCCTGCTGATCAACCTGTTCGCCCTGGCCTTCCCGATGTTCTCCATGAACGTCTATGACCGCGTCGTGCCCAACCATGCGGTCGAGACGCTGTGGGTGCTGGCCGTCGGCGTGGTGCTGGTGCTGGGCAGCGACCTCTTCATCCGCCTGCTGCGCAGCCATTTCGTCGATGAGGCCAGCGCGCGCATCGACGTGCAGATCTCGGCCTCGCTGATGGAACGCGTGCTGGGCATGCGCCTGGAAAACCGCCCGCAGTCGGTGGGCTCGTTCGCATCCAACCTGCGCGGCTTCGAGCAGGTGCGCGACTTCATCGCCTCCAGCACCGTGACGGCGCTGATCGACCTGCCGTTTGCGCTGCTGTTCGTGGTCGTGATGGCCTGGATCTCGCCATGGCTGGTGCTGCCGGTGCTGGCGGTGTTCGCCATCGTGCTGGTGTCTGGCTATGTGCTGCAGCACCGCCTGCACGAGCTGTCGCAGAGCACCTACCAGGCCTCGGCGCAGCGCAACGCCACGCTGGTGGAGAGCCTCACCGGCATCGAGACCATCAAGGCCCAGGGCGCCGAAAGCCTGATCCAGGCGCGTTGGGAGCGGGCCAACCAGTTCCTGTCGGCGCTGAACGTGCGCATGCGCGGCCTGTCGTCGACGGCCATGTACACCACGGCCACGCTGCAGCAGCTGGTCTCGGTGAGTCTGATTCTGATTGGCGTGTACCTGATCGCCGACAAGCAGCTCACCATGGGCGGCCTGATCGCCTCGACCATGCTAGCCGGCCGCGCGCTGGCGCCTGCCGGCCAGATCGTCGGCCTGCTGATGCAGTACCAGGGTGCGCGCACGGCCATGGAGTCGCTCGACAAGATCATGGCCCAGCCGGTGGAGCGCCCGGCCGACAAGCACTTCATCCACCAGCCGGAGTTGAAGGGCGAGATCGAGTTCCGCCACGTGTCCTTCGCCTACCCGGGCCGCACCGAGCCTTCGCTGGACGACGTCAGCTTCAAGGTCAACCCCGGCGAAAAGGTCGCGCTGATCGGCAAGGTCGGCTCCGGCAAGACAACACTGCAAAAGCTCATCCTGGGCCTCTACCAGCCCACGGGCGGTGCGGTGCTGGTCGATGGCATCGACATGCGCCAGCTCGACCCGGCCGACCTGCGCCGCAACCTGGCGCACGTCTCGCAAGACGTGACCCTGTTCTACGGCTCGCTGCGCGAGAACATCACCTTCGGCATGCCGCATGCCACCGACGACGCCATCCTGGCGGCCACCGACACGGCCGGCCTGAGCGAGTTCGTCAAACGCCATCCGCAAGGCTTCGACCTGCCGGTGGGCGAGCGCGGCGAGTTGCTGTCGGGCGGCCAGCGCCAGAGCGTGGGCATCGCCCGCGCGGTGCTGCACAACGCACCCATCCTGCTGCTCGACGAGCCGACCAGCGCCATGGACTTCTCCACAGAGGCCCTGGTCACGCAGAAGATGCAGGCCTTCTCGCAAGGCAAGACGGTGGTGCTGGTCACGCACCGCACCTCGATGCTGTCTTTCGTGGACCGCGTCATCGTCGTGGACCAAGGCAAGATCGTCGCCGATGGCCCGCGCGAACGCATCATGCAGGCCCTGTCGGCCGGTCGCATCGCCCGCGCAGCCTGAGCCAGGAGGACACCATGAACGCTTTGCTCAACGCTGGCCAACGCTTTGTGAATGTGCTGGAAGGCATCCGCCGCCGCATCGCGCCGCTCACGGACGCGGTGCTCGACCGCGTCACCGGCCCGCGCGTGACGCCGCAAACCGCCGCCGAAGCCGGCATGCGCCACTTCGAGCAGGACGCCGATGCCGTCATGTCCACCGTGGGCACGCAACGCGCGCAGAAACTGGTGCGCAGCGCGCTGCTGGTGGTCGCGCTGCTGATCGGCTGGGCCTCGCTGGCCAAGGTCGACGAGGTCACCAAGGGCGAGGCCAAGGTGATCCCGTCCAGGCAGCTGCAGGTGATCCAGTCGCTGGACGGCGGCGTGGTCTCGGAGATCCTGGTCAAGGAAGGCCAGGTCGTCGAAGCCGGTCAGTTGCTGCTGAAGATCGACGAGACCCGCGCCACGTCGGGCGTGCGCGAAAGCGCGGCCCAGGCCTTCTCGCTGCGCGTCAAGCTCGCCCGCCTCAAGGCCCTCTCGGGCGGCACGGCGTTCAGCCCCCCGGCCCCGCGCGATGGCGATCTGGAGGAAGCCCGCATCGTCGAAGAGGAACGTCAGCTCTACGACTCGCGCCGCAACGAACTCAGCGCCCTGGTCGGCATCAGCGAGCAGCAACTTGCCCAGCGTCGCCAGGAGCAAGCCGAGGCCCGCGCCCGCCGCGATTCGGCCGCCCGCAGCCTCGAGCTGGCCCAGCAGGAGCTGAACAAGACCCGCCCGCTGCTGGCCACCGGCGCGGTGTCGGAGGTCGATGTGCTGCGCCTGGAGCGCGAAGTCTCCCGCACCCGCGGCGAGATGGAGCAGGCCAGCGCACAGATCGCCCGCACCGGCGCCGGCATGGCCGAGGCCGGCCGCAAGATCCAGGAAACCGACCTGGCCTTCCGCAACGAGGCGCGCAAGGAGCTGTCGGAAGTGCTGGGCAAGCTCAACGCCCTGAACGAAGGCGCCGTGGCCCTGGCCGACAAGGTGGACAAGTCCCAGGTGAAGTCACCGGTGCGCGGCCGCGTGCAGCGCCTGCTGGCCAACACCGTGGGCGGCGTGGTCACGCCGGGCAAGGACATCGTCGAGATCGTGCCCCTGGACGACGCCCTGGTGCTGGAAGCCAAGGTGCAGCCGCGCGACATCGCCTTCATCCACCCGGGCCAGGCGGCCACCGTGAAGTTCACGGCCTACGACTTCGCCATCTACGGCGGTCTGGACGCCATCGTGGAAAACATCAGCCCCGACACCGTCACCGACGAGCGCGGGCAGAACACCTTCTACGTCGTGCGTGTGCGCACCAGGCAGGCCAACTTCAGCGACAAGATGCCCATCATCCCCGGCATGACGGCCGAGGTGGACGTGCTCACCGGCAAGAAAACCGTGATGGCCTACCTGCTCAAGCCGGTGCTCAAGGCCCACAGCCACGCCCTGCGCGAACGCTGACACGGCTGACATCGGCAGGCGGCATCGCGCCGCCCCTCAGAACGCGAGGGCTCCGCAAGGGGTGCCTCGCGTTGTCGCATCTGTGGCGGCCATCGCGGCCTTTGCCGTCCGTCTCCCATGTGCCCCCAATGGCATCGGGCGCTCGCGAAACCGCCCCTGGGTTGGACGCCCCCTGCCTTAAAGCCTGCATCGGGCCCACAAACGTGACCGAGTGCCTACAGGTGCCCCCGTCGAGCCCGATAACCGATCAGCAGGTCTCGCCAGGCTGGCCTGCGGGTGTGCTCCGTGGGCCCGCCGGCCGTCAACCCGGATGTCCGCCGGTGCTTAGGGGCATCGATTTCTGCCCAAGGGCAGGAATTGTTCACACCCGCACCCCGCAGGCTCCCACCTAAGGCAGGACCACGCCGCCATACTCACAACGCAGTTACATTTTGAGAGGTTCCGCCATGCCCAAGCCGTCCGTGCATGCCCCCAGTGGTGTTGTTTCCAGCCTCCAGGGGCCAGCCCAAGTCGTGCGGGCAGGCACGGATGTTCCCCAGATCCTGCGGGTGGGAGATGCCCTCGCGGCGGGCGATGTGGTCCTGGCCGCCGCCGACGCCCGCATCGAGGTGAGCGATGCCGCCGGCCAGGCCTGGCTGCCTGTGGACGTGGCTGCGGCCGACACGCCAGCCCGCGCGGCCCAGGCGGCAGCGCAGGGCAACAGGGCCGCCGTCAAGGGTGCCGCCCCTGGTGATGCCGAGGGGCAGTCGCTGGACGATGTGCTGGGGGCCGTCGAGCGCGGCGATGCCGACGCCGCCACCGCGGCCGGCCTGACCGGCGCAGGCGGCGCCTCGCTCGGCGAGGGTCTGCGCGTGGACCGCGTGATCGAGGTGGTGACGCCGCAGGCCTTCTCCGACAGCGCTGCCCGCGCCGGTGTGAGCGGCCTGGTCGCCACCACCGCACCGCAAGCCAGCGCGGGCGATGCGACCGTCCCGGCGACGGACACGCAGCCACAGGCCCCGGCGAACACGGCGCCCCAGGTCGGCAACTACGCGAACATCACCAAGGAAGACGAGGCCGTGTCCGGCCGGGTCACGGGCACGGACGCCGACGGCGACAGCCTGACGTACAGCAAGGCCAGCGACCCGCAACACGGCACCGTGGTCGTCAACCCGGACGGCACCTACACCTACACCCCGGCCAAGGACTACCACGGCGCTGACAGCTTCACGGTGCAGGTGTCGGACGGCCAGGACGGCACGGCCCTGTCCACGGTGGACATCGAGGTCACACCGGTCAACGACCCGCCCAAGTTCGACGACCCCAAGGACGGCAATTACGACCCGGTCACCGGCCACTACAGCGCCACCACCGACGAAGACACGCCTGTCTCCGGCAAGGTCACCGCCTCCGATGCCGATGGCGACGCCCTCACCTACGCCAAGGATGTGACCCAGGGCGCCGGCCCCAAGCACGGCACCGTCACCGTCGACGCCCAGGGCAACTGGACCTACACGCCCGACAAGGACTACCACGGCCCTGACTCGTTCAAGATCACCGTCTCCGACGGCAAGAGCACCGCCACCGCCACCGTGGACATCGGCGTGAACCCGGTCAACGACCCGCCGAAGTTCGACGACCCGAGCAGCGGCAACCCCAACATCGATCCGAGCACGGGCCACTACAAGGCCACCACCGACGAGGATCAGCCGGTCAGCGGCAAGGTCACCGCATCTGACCTGGATGGCGACGCCCTGACCTTCGCCAAGGGCGCCAACCCCGCCCACGGCACCGTCACCGTCGATGCCAACGGCAACTGGACCTACACCCCCGCCAAGGACTACAACGGCCCCGACTCCTTCACCATCACCGTCAGCGATGGCAAGGGCGGCACCGCCACCGCCACCGTCGACATCGGCGTGAACCCGGTCAACGACCCGCCGAAATTCGAAGATCCGAGCAGCGGCAACCCCAACATCGATCCGAGCACGGGCCACTACAAGGCCACAACCGACGAGGATCAGCCCGTCAGCGGCAAGGTCACCGCATCTGACGTGGATGGCGACGCCCTGACCTTCGCCAAGGGCGCCAACCCCGCCCACGGCACCGTCACCGTCGATGCCAACGGCAACTGGACCTACACCCCCGCCAAGGACTACAACGGCGCGGACAGCTTCACCATCACCGTCAGCGATGGCAAGGGCGGCACCGCCACCGCTACCGTCGACATCGGCGTCGCGCCGATCAACGATGCCCCGGTCATCACCCAGGCCACCGCCACCGTGTCCGAGGAAGGCCTGGCTGGCGCCAACGCCGACAACACCGGCAGCACCAGCAACAACGACTCCACCAACGCGCGTGAAGCCAGCGGCCACATCACCGTGACCGATGTGGACAACAGCAGCCTGACCCTCACGCTCAGCGGCCCCAGCGGCCTGACCTCGGGCAGCAAGCCCATCAGCTGGACGGGCGACGGCAGCGCAGGCAACCCGCTGGTCGGCAGCGCCGATGGCAAGCCCATCCTGACCGCCACCATCGACGCCAGCGGCAACTACAAGGTCACGCTCAGCGGCCCGATCGACCACGCCGGCGCTGGCGAAGACGTGCGCAGCATCAGCCTCACGGTCAAGGCCAGCGACGGCCAGGCCGTGGGCACCGGCACGCTGACCCTGAACGTGGAAGACGATGCCCCGCTGTCGGGCTCGCAGACCGTGCAGGTCAACGCGGTCAGCGCGGCGCAGAACACCAACCTCATGCTGATCATCGACACCTCGGGCAGCATGGACGCACGCCTGAGCGACCAGAGCGCCAGCAGCATCAAGGCCGCGCTCAAGAACCTGATCGACCAGTACGATGGCCTGGGCGACGTCAAGGTGCAGATCGTCACCTTCAGCGACAAGGGCGCAGGCCAGAAGCTGTGGATGAGCGTGTCCGACGCCAAGACCCTGATCGACCAACTCACCGCCGACGGCGGCACCAACTACGACGCGGCCCTGGCAGCGGCGCAGAAGGCCTTCGCCTGTGACGGCAAGATCGCCGGCGGCGTCAACGTCTCTTACTTCGTCACCGACGGCCAGCCCAACGAGGGCAAGGGCCTGGACGCGGCCGACGAGGCCAAGTGGGAGGGCTTCCTCACCGCCAACGCCATCGACTCCTACGCCATCGGCACCGGCTCGCTGACGTCGCAGAACGTCGCCAACATCGAGCCGATCGCCTACAACGGCATCACCGGCAAGGAACAGGCCGCCGTCACCCTGGCCACCAACGCCGAGCTCGGCAAGTACCTGCTGGACACCGTGCCTGTGGTCAAGAGCGGCAGCCTGGCCACCCTGGCCGGCGCCGATGGCCTGCAGAAGATCGAATCCTTCAGCGCCTCCGGTCAATTGGGCTCCAGCCTGGACAGCAAGACCCAGATCCTCACCATCCAGCTCAAGTCGGGTGGCGAGATGAAGGTCAACATGCTCACCGGCGAGTTCACCCTCACGCAGCCCAAGAACGCTGCCGCCGAGACCTTCAGCTACAGCATGCTGGACAAGGACGGCGACCGCGGCACAGGCACCGTCAGCCTGTCGGTGACCAACCACGCCCCCACCGGCACCGCCGCCAGCGTGACCCTGGCCGAAGACAGCAGCCACACCTTCAAGTCCGCCGACTTCGGCTTCAAGGACCAGGACGCCGGCGACAGCCTGCGCGCCGTGCGCATCGACGGTCTGCCCGCCCATGGCACCCTGTCGCTGGACGGCGTGGCCGTGGTGCAAGGCCAGCTGATCTCGTCGTCCGACCTCGGCAAGCTGGTCTTCAAGCCCGAGGCCAATGCCAACGGCAGCAACTACGCGCAGCTGAGCTTCAGCGTGCAGGACAGCTACGGCGCCTTCGACACCAGCTCGCGCGCGCTGCAGATCAACGTGACGCCGGTCAATGACGCGCCCGAGGTCTACATGCACCAGTCGGGTCACGACCTGCTGGGCCTGGTGGGTATCTCGGTCGACCCCATCCTCAACCTGACCAGGACCCAGGCGGTCACCGTCAACGACATCGACCACAACCTGGCCAAGGTCGAGGTCCGCGTCAGCGAACTGTTCTCGCTGGGCAGCATCCTGGGCGGCCACGACAAGCTGACCGTCTCGACCGACGTCAGCCTGACCCAGGGCCTGCACATCTCGGGCAACGGCAGCGGCTACCTGGTCATCGAGTCGGCCACGCCGGGCGGCACGGTCGACATCACCCAGGTCAACAAGCTGCTGGCCACGCTGCACTACGACCCGGCCGACCTGCTCGGCCTCAGCGCCGACCTGCTGCCCTACATGACCGTCAAGGCCACGGACACCGATGGCGCCAGCGCCAGCCAGACCATCCACAGCAGCCTGATCAACGTGGGCTGGGACCTGCAGCCCGTGCTGGCGGCCGGCGAGACCCTGCTGTCCGGCCACGGCGAGCACACCGCGGCATCCGGCACCGAGGTCTTCCAGTGGACCCTGGCCGACCGCCCCGCCAGCGGCAGCACCTGCGTGGACACCATCCTCGGCTTCGACGGCGCCGCCCGCACCGCCGGTGGCGACGTGCTCGATCTGCGCGACCTGCTCAGCGGCGAGCACGCCAGCGTCGCCAATGGCCAGGTGGACGTCGGCAACCTGCTCAACCACCTGGACTTCGACACCCAGTCGCAGCCGGGCAGCACCGTCATCCACGTCAGTGCCACGGGCAGCTTCTCGGCCGACACCAGCGGCAACAGCCACTCGGACGGCTGCGCCAACCAGCAGCAGATCGTGCTGGCAGGCGTGGACATCCGCAGCTCGCTGGGCCTGGACGCCCAGGCCAATGACCACCAGATCATTGCCGAGCTGATGCAGCGCGGCAAGCTGCTGGTCGATCACAGCTGATCGCACCCACGCCCTGCGGGCACCCCCGGCCCCATCCCGCACGGATGGGGCTTTTTTCATTCGACCCAACATTCCAATGTTCATTAGAATGTCAGCATGAGCATCACCAAAGCGCCCCTCTACGAACAGGTCGCCCGCCTCGGCAAGGCGCTGTCCAGTCCGAAGCGGCTGGAGCTCATCGAGCTGCTCTGCCAGGGCGAGAAGACGGTGGAGGTGCTGGCCGACCAGGCCGGCATCGGCGTCAAGCTGACCAGCGCCCACCTCAAGGAACTGCGGCAAGCCCGCCTGGTCGACACCCGCAAGGACGGCAAGCACGTGCACTACCGCCTGGCCTCGCCCGGCGTCGCCGCGCTGTGGGTGTCGCTGCGCAGCGCCGCGCACGAGCGCCTGGTCGAGTTGCAAGTCGCGCTGGCCACGCTGGTGCGCGAAGTCCCCCCCTTGCACGACATGGACCGCAAGGCCCTGTGGCGTGCCGCCCGCGCCGGCGAGGTCGTCGTGATCGACGTGCGGCCCACCGAGGAGTACGACGCCGCCCACCTGCCCCACGCCCGCTCCCTGCCTTTGGCCGAACTCCGCCGGCGACTGAACGAGTTGTCCCCGCAGCAGCCCGTCGTGGCCTATTGCCGCGGCCCGTTCTGCCTGTTCGCACGGGACGCCGTGGCGCTGTTGCGCCAGCACGGCTTCCAGGCGGAGGTGCTCAGCGACGGCGTGGCCGAATGGCGGGCACAGGGCCTGCCCATCGCCACCACGGCGAACGGCCGATCCGCCCGCCCTCCAGCCCCTCGGATGCCATGACCCGTCGCTTCGGCATCCGCGCCAACCTCGGCCAATTCCTCCTGCAATTGCTGCAGGTCCTGCTGGTGGGGATGGCCATCGGCATGATGCGCAACGTCGTGCCCGCCCTGGCCGAGTCCGAGTTCGGCGTGCCGCGCGGCTCCTTCATGCTGCTGACGGCCTTCGTCGTGGCCTTCGGCTTCGTCAAGGGCACGATGAACTTCGTGGCCGGCCGCCTGGCCGAGCGCATCGGTCGCCGGCGCGTGCTGCTGCTGGGCTGGTTGATGGCATGGCCCATCCCGGCGCTGATCCATTTCGCGCAGAGCTGGGCCTGGGTGGTGTTCGCCACGCTGCTGCTGGGCGTCAACCAGGGGCTGACCTGGTCCATGACCCAGACGTCCAAGCTCGACCTGACGCGCGCCGACCAGCGCGGCCTGGTCATCGGCCTCAACGAATTCGCCGGCTACGTCGGCCTCGCCGCTGCCGGCGTCGCCACGGGTTACCTGGCCATGCGGCTGGGCCCCCGCGACGGGCTGGCCTGGTTCGGCAGCGCGGTCATCGGGCTGGCCACGCTGCTGTCGGTCCTGGCCGTGGCCGAGACCCTGCCCTGGGCCCGGCATGCCGACAAGCACCCCGCCACATCCACCCAGCCCCCACCGCAGCCCCTGTCGACGCGCGACGTCTTCGCACGCGTGAGCTGGCGCGACCGCCGCCTGGCCGCGCTGTGCCAGGCCGGTCTGGTGGAGAAATTCGTCGATGCGCTGGTCTGGGTGTTCTGGCCCATCTACCTGCACCAGCGCGGCATGAGCCTGTCGGGCATCGGCTGGGTCGTCGGCGTCTACGGCTTCACCTGGGGCGCCGCGCAACTGCTCACCGGCAGGCTGTCCGACCACCTCGGGCGGCACGCCCTCAACACCTGGGGCATGTGGGTGTGCGGCCTGGGCGTGGCCTTGATGCCGATGGGCGACGGCCCGGCCTGGTGGTCGGCCTCGGCAGCCCTCGCGGGCCTGGGCATGGCCATGCTCTACCCCAACCTGAGCGCCGCCGTGGCAGACATCGCGCCCGCGGAGTGGCGCGCCTCGGCCATCGGCATCTACCGCTTCTGGCGGGACCTCGGCTATGGCATCGGCGCCCTCGGGCTGGGCCTGTCGGCGGCCTTCTCCGGTTCGCTGGAGGCCGCGTTCGGTTTCGTTGCCGTGGCCATGCTGCTGTCGGGCCTGCTGCTGCACGCCTGGGGCGAGGAAACCCACCAGGCGCGGCGCTTCAGGCCGCCACCCGCACCGCCGGCCCCGTGACGCCATCGACGCCGCACTGGCGCAGGGCCAGGATGTCGGCCGACTCGTTCACGCCCTCGGCATAGACCTGCAGCCCCAGGCCGTGCAGCATGTTGACCGTGCCCGAGACAAAGGCGGCACGCGCCGCATCGTGGGCCACGCCCTGCACCACCGCCGCGTCCAGCTTCACGTAGTCCAGCCCGGCTTCGAACAGCGACTCGATGCGCGGCAGGTGCTCCCCTGCGTGCTCCAGTCCCACGCGCGCGCCCAGCGGACGCAGCTGCTTGCACAGCTCGCGCACCAGCTCGAAACGCTCGACCGCGGCCACCTCGGCGACCTCCAGCCACAGCAGGCGCGCCGCCTCGGGCTGGGCGGCCAGCAAGGCGCGCAGCCGCGGCACGAAGCCGCTGTCCAGCAGGGAGTTGGGCGAGAGGTTCACCCCGCGCGCTTGCTGGTCCTGCGCCACCTGGCCCAGCGCCAGCGTCACCGCGGCCTCGTCGATCTGCGAGATCAAGCCGGTGCGCACCGCCATGGGCAGCCACAGCGCAGCCGACTCGAACGGCCCCTGCGGCTCGAACTGCATCCGCATCGGGCACTCGTGGTGCAGCAGCTTGAGCTGGCGGTCCACCACCGGGTAGCGCATCAGCTGCACACGTCCGGCGCGCAAGGCATCGAGCAGCCGGCGACGCCACTCGTCCTGGCCCACCGCCACCGTCTGGGCATCGGCCAGCAAGGCACCGAGCTCCACGCTGAAAGCCCCGCGGCTTTCGGCACGCGCCAGGGCCGAGTCGGCCGCGGCCAGCACCGATTGCAACGTCACGCCGCGCTTCCAGCGCACCCCGCCGACCACCACGGCCGCCGGCACCGCCTGTTCGGCAAAGGCCCGCTTGAGCGCATCGGCGTAGTGCTCGGCCTGGGGCAGCGGCACGTGGCTGCTCATCAGGCACACGGCGAAATCACCGCCGTTGAGGCGTCCCAGCGCCGCCCCGGGGACGCCCGCCGACTCCTCGGTGATGACGCGCGCCAGGCGCTGCAGCAAGGCATCGGTCTGGCGGTGGCCGAGCATGCGGTTGATGCCGGCCAGGTCGCTGACCCGGATCAGGTAGATCACACCCTCGGCAGAGCCCTCTTCCTCGCTCAGCGCCGCGCTGACCTGGGCCATGAAATGGCGGCGGTGCGACAGCCCGGTGAGCGGGTCGCAATGGGCCTGCTGGCGCAGCAACTCGACCTGGCCGGCCTGCTCCTCGAACACCGACTTCATGCGCATCACCACGGCGTTCATCGCCTGGCTCAGGCGCGCCAGCTCGGGCACGCGGGGCTCGGCCACGGTCACGAAGCGCCGCTCCATCAGGGCCTGGGCCTGACCCACCGTGGCATTGAGCGGCCTGCGGATGCCATTGACCCCGAAGGTCGCCACCACACAGGCCAGCGCCCCCAGCATGGACAGCAGGCCCGCCGTCTTCATCGAGCCCTGCCAGAGTTGCGCGTGCGCAAAAGCCGAGTGGCTGACGACCTCGACCGACCCCACGGCGCGCCAGCCATCGGAGACCTGCGCCACACCAGGCACCGACTCCACCGGCACCAGGCCCACGAACCACTGAGGCGCCTGCTCGCGCACCACGCCCGGGTCGGACTCCCGGTTGAGCAGCACGCGCCCGGCCGCGTCCTTGAGCGTGATGCGCTGGTAGAAGCCCGTGTCGAACATCGCCGACAAGGCCATGTCCATTGCCATGGTGTCGCCGCGCTGCTGGGTGAGGTTGAGCGCCAGCGACTGCGCGTTGTCGGCATTCTTCAGGCGCAGCTGGGTTTCCAGGTAGCCGCGCGAGGACATCATCCAGACCGCGAAGCTGCCGAAGAACGCCATCAACAGCGTCACCAGCAGCAGCAGCCAAATCTGACGGATCAAGGACATGGAAGGTTCTCTGAGTTGTCTTGTGTGCACCCGCGCCGCTTCACCACCAGCCTTCGGCCTTGGCCTTGGCCAGCACGTCACGCCAGCGCGACAGCCGCGCCGACGGGTCACCGGCATGGGCCCCGGCCACCCCCTGCCACAGGCCTTCGGCATTGAAGCTGAACACCGGGATCAGGTCGGGGCGGCGCGATGCCGGGCGGATGTCGGTCAGCAGATTGTCGAGGATCAGGGGCTCGGCGCCCGGCTCCGGATAGTACGCAAGCACCATGTGGGCCTGGATGACAGCGCCGATCTGGGCCCGCACATACACCAGGCGCATCTTCACACCGGGCACACCCGCGGCGAGCAAGGAGAAATACTTGCCGACGGCGAAATCCTCGCAGTCCGCCTGTCCTCTGTTCAGGGTTTCCAGGGGGGAGGCCCAATAATCCACCACCCCCCAGATTTCCCGGTCATCGCGGTAGAGAATCTGGCGGTTGAAAAAGGCGTTGATGGATTTGAGCCGGGATTCCTCCTCCTGGCTGGCGGCCTCGCCGATGAGCTGGACCAGCGCCTGCGCACGCACCAGGGTGGCCGGGCTGAGTTTCTGGGCCTGGGCCACCACCCGGGGCGAATCCCAGGCCTGGCTGAGCCCCCCCGCCAGCGCCAGCACCAGCCAGGCGCCCAGCCACAGCAAAGCCCTGCGCAGCACGGCCCCTCCCGCCTCGGGCAGCCGCCGCGCGCGCGCAGCCACACGCCCCTCGCACGCGCGTGCGTTCGAGGGCGATGGCGCAGACATGGCAGGAAGTGCGAACTGCCCACACCGGCGTGGGGGCAGGAAATGGCGGAACACACCCGGTATTCGGCCACAGACCGGGAAACTTGACCGTGCGGCACACATTCCCGGCCCGGGAATGTCGCCTTCTCGCACTGCCTTGCAACCGGCTCGCGCCGGCCCCCGGGTTCTTTGATGCCAGAATGAAAGATCTGCGCATCTGCATTCAATTGCAGGAGGAAATGGCCGAAAAGGTTTTGCACCGGCGGCTCCGATCTCCCTGACCTGGCTTCCCAGCCCGTCCGCGCCCGCCGTCAAAATCAACCAAGAGGTACACAGTGAAACACCAGCCCCTGACGTCCGCGTTGGCATCCGGATTGACTTCCGGCCTGACTTCCGGTTTGAGCGCCCTGGCCCTGGCCACCCTGGCTTGCGTGGCACACGCGCAGTCTGCCTCGTCGGGCGCCAACGTCAGCGGCATGGCCGCGGCCGTGCAAAAGGCCATCGACACCAACCCGGAAGTCACCGCCCGCCTCAACGCCCTGCGCGCTGCCACCAACGAGATCGACGTGGCCCGCGGCGGCTTCTACCCCACGCTGGACCTCTCGGCCGACGTCGGCCGCGACAAGGACAAGATCTCCACCCGCAGCCCCGAGTCCCTGAGCTTCACCCGCAGCGGCGTGGCCCTGACGGCCAACCAGATGCTGTGGGACGGCCGCCTGACCGCCCGCGAGGTCGAGCGCCTGGGCCATGCCCGCACCCTGCGCTACTTCGAGTTCCTGGCCACCACCGAAGACACCGCCCTGGAAGCCGCCCGCGCCTACCTGGACGTGCTGCGCTATCGCAAACTGGTGCAACTCGCCGAGGACAACTACACCCAGCACAAGTACGTCTTCGACCAGCTGCAGTCCAAGTTCAAGGCCGGCATCGGCCGCGGCGTCGACTCCGAGCAGGCCAACGCCCGCCTGGCCCTGGCCGACTCCAACCTGACCACCGAAATCGCCAACCTGCACGACGTCAGCGCCCGCTTCCTGCGCCTGGTCGGCGAAGCCCCGGCCCAGAAGCTGCCGCCCGCGCCCAGCCTGGAAGGCAGGCTCAAGTCGGACAACGCAGAGCTGATCGCCCAGGCCCTGGCCAAGCACGCCAGCATCAGCGCCGCCGTCGAAAACCTGCGCGCCGTGCAGGCCGACGCCAGCACCAAGGACAGCCCTTTCCAGCCGCGCGTCGAAGCCCGCGTGCGCTCCGGCGTGGGCAACAACTTCGACGGCCTGCGCGACCGCAAGAGCGCCACCTCCGCCGAGATCCTGCTGAACTGGAACCTCTACAAGGGCGGCTCCGACAGCGCCCGCGTGCGCCAGTACGCCGACCTCATCAACCAGGCCGCCGACCAGCGTGACAAGGCCTGCCGCGACGTGCGCCAGACCGCCGCCATCGCCCACAACGACATCCAGCGCGCCCGGCTCCAACTGAGCGCCCTGGACCGCAACGTGCTGGCCATCGAGAAGGCCCGCGACGCCTACCGCCAGCAGTTCGACATCGGCCAGCGCAGCCTGCTGGACCTGCTGAACGCCGAAAACGAGCTCTACACCGCCAAGCGCGCCTACGCCAACGCCGACTTCGACCTGCAACTCGCCCGCGTGCGCACCGAAGCCGCCCGCAACACCCTGGTGTCCTCCCTGGGCCTGACGCGCAGCAACGACGACCAGGCCGATCTGGCCAAGGACTGGCAAGCCGCCAGCGACGCCGCCCAGCGCTGCCCCGCCACCTCGGTGGACGTGCCGGTGACCCCGCGCGAAGAACTCGATGCCCGCGCCAGCAAGCAAGCCGGCCTGGCCCCGGTGCCGGCCGCCGTGGCCGCCCCTGCCGATGCAGCAGCCACCCCGCTGGCACCTGCCGCCGCCGCGGTGCAGACCGTCGCCCAGCGCCTCGATGACTGGGCCGCTGCCTGGCGCGCCAAGGACATCGAGCGCTACCTCGGCTTCTACAGCAAGGACTTCGCCCCGGCCCGCGGCACCCACGCCAAGTGGGAAGCCGAGCGCCGCCGCCTCGTGGGCAAGCCCGGCCCGATCGAGCTGAAGCTCGGCAGCATCAAGACCACCGCGAAGGGCGACGCCGTCCAGACCGCCTTCACCCAGACCTACACCTCGGCCAACTACAAGGACCAGTCCGCCAAGCTGCTGACCTGGCGCCAGGAGTCCAGCCAGTGGGTGATCGTCAAGGAAAGCAACCGTTGAGCACGCCCGCACTGCCCCCCTGCCCGCAATGCCAGTCGGCGTACACCTACGCCGATGGCAACCAGTACGTCTGCCCGGAGTGCGGCCATGAATGGCCCCAGGTGGCCGATGCCGGCGCCGCCACGGGCGAGACCGAGCGCGTCTGGAAGGATGCCAACGGCCAGGTGCTGCAGGACGGCGACGCGGTCACCGTCGTCAAGGACCTCAAGGTCAAGGGCTCGTCCCTGGTCGTCAAGGTCGGCACCAAGGTCAAGAACATCCGGCTGATCGATGGCGACCACGACATCGACTGCAAGATCGACGGCATCGGCCCGATGAAACTCAAGTCCGAGTTCGTCAAGAAGGCCTGACCCCTCCCCCCGCTGCGCCAAAAAAAGGCCCGCCTCGTCTCGCGACGGGCGGGCCAATGTGCATTGCTGACGCCTTGTCATGCACCCCGGCTCAGGGAGGAGAAGCCGAGCTTCTTGAACAAGAAGCATGCGCATCCTACCGAAAGATGCCTGTCCTTGCCAGGGCAATCATTACGCAAAACAACAAATTCCGCGAACTTTGCAATGAGGGAAAGCTCGGGGCCGTGTCCTCGCATCGCCCCGTCGGCCGGGGGGAAGCGGAAGAAGCAAAAAGCCCCTGACTCTTCTCAGAATCAAGGGCTTGGCGTTCCTGGCGGAGAGGGCGTCCGCCATTTTTAGATCCAGGGCAGCCCATAGAGCTCCGAAATTTTCTACTATCCTATTGTTTCATATAGATATTTTATCCAACAACATCCAACTAACACCAGAACAGCTCACGCTCAATGGCACACTTGATGGCACACCAAAAGAAGGATATCCATGGCAGCCATCACCGACACCAAAGCGCGAAACGTCAAGCCTGGCGATCCGGCAATACCTCACGGCAACATTACCGGCTTGGCCCTGCACCCATCAAACACCAAGGGGCACGGTAAGTGGGTTCTGCGCTTTGTCAGTCCTGTAACTGGCAAACGTAGAAACGCCGGCCTGGGCACCTACCCGGAGGTCAGCATCGCGGAAGTAGGAAAACGTGCAACGGCCATGCGCATAGAACTGGCTGAAGGCAAGGATCCATTGGAAGAGAAGGCAAAGGCTGATCGCAAACCCAAGATCCCCACTTTCGAAGAAGCTGCCCGCGCCCTCCATGCCGACCTGCTGCCGAGCTGGAGGAACAATAAGCACGGCAACCAATGGCTCAACACCCTGATCGAGTACGCATTCCCTAAGCTTGGATCAAAGCTCCTGCCAGACGTCCAGCCTGGCGACATCGCCGAAGCCCTGAAGCTGATCTGGCTGACCAAGGCCGAAACAGCCAGCAGAGTGAAGCAGCGCATCCACGCCGTCATGGCCTGGGGGTGGGCTCATGGTCACTGCCAGTCCAACCCGGTTGATGTGGTCGAGCACCTGCTTGCACAACAACCAGGCAAAGCCATCAGAACACAACACCATCCAGCCATGCCTTGGCGCGACATCCCCGAGTTCGTGCAGAAACACCTCAGGCCAAGTATTCGGCCCGAGGTGTCACGTACGTTGCTCGAATTCGTGATCCTGACTGCCTGCCGCTCCGGAGAGGCGCGGAACATTGCCTGGAGTGAGGTCGACTTCAAGACCAAAACCTGGGTCATCCCTGCGGAACGGATGAAGGCCAAGTCTTCGCATCGTGTACCACTGTCTCCAAAGGTCATTGAGATCCTTGAAGGGCAAAAGGGGCAACACGAAATTCTCGTCTTTCCATCGATCAGAGACCAAGTTGTCCTCTCCGACATGGCACTCACAGCTCTACTGCGCAGACTAAAAGCACACAGCGACAGCCCAGGACGAATTGCCACCGCCCACGGTTTTAGATCGAGCTTTCGCGACTGGTGCAGTGAGCAAGGCTACTCGCGTGACCTTGCTGAGCGATCCTTGGCTCACACGATCAAGGACAAGGTGGAGGCTGCGTACCACCGGACTGATCTGCTGGAACAGCGGCGGGATCTCATGAATGCTTGGGCAAAATTTGTCGGAGGCAACACCCACGAGAGAGCATCTGCATAGGTGTCGGCTGCGGAGCCTCAAGCCATGCACAGCAAGATCATTTATCCATGCATAAATGCACGCCCAGCTGCCTCCGGACACTTGATTAGAAATTGCCTTCAATGAAGAATTGAGCGCAAACGCACTACAGTTGGGCTGCGCCATGGATTCCGACTTCAAGATAACCAGTATTCCGCAACAGCCTGATGGCCTAGACGCCATCCTCGCAAAATTCAAGAAAAGCGAATCCCCCCTGCATGAGAGGGTCATGGTCGCACTTGCTGAATATGAAAACGGATTGACCCCAGACGAGGTCAACATTCTCTATGCGACATTGACATACAAGCCAGGCAAAGAGAAGGAAGCCTATGAGCATGCCTACATTCACTACATGGGGCTCGCTTTTTACTATCAAAACGCACTCAACACTGAGGCTGCATGGCACTACTACGCCAAATCTCAACGTTGCCTAGGAATACTCAGGACATGGGACATGCTTCTTGATCACCTTTGTCGAGAAGACTTTGAACGGCAACAAAAAGCAAAGGCTGCAAAGAAAAAGTCAGAAAAACACAATAAAGACCTAACGGATGCGTTCCTGAAAGCCATTTACGATAAGAAACCACCCGGAGGATGGACGGGCAGCAAAGAATTAATAGATGCAACCCTCCCTGAGGTTGAGGCAATTCACCTCAAAAACTCAGACAGGAGTTACCCCCTGTTCGAAAACCTTGAGGATGCGATGCGCAGATGGCTAAAGAACCACAGAGAAATCTACCTGGCGTACGACGAAACCGCCTCCCCAAATAACAAGGACGCGTACTGACTTCGGACGCCCAATCTCAGCAGACATCTCGTCACGCTTCACATTTTCGTTGGATAGACAGGTGCCACAGTCGCTGAGCGAGCTGTAGCACCGATCATGACCACCGTGTGGGTGACATGGACTAGCCTAAGGCTCCACAACCACACCCGGACTCACCAAGGGTCGTGATGCACGCCTTGGACGCCCTCTCGCCGTCGTCACCGACCTTGGTAACGCTCCAGTACCAAAGGTGCGAATCTTGTCTGCCGCGACTGGTCGGATCAAGTAATCCACTTCGAGCAGGTAGCCAAGGACATACCGCTTGAGCACATTGATCTTCTCCGTGTCACGATGATCAATCAAGCCAATGCCTTTAAGGGGGTACTTGTCCTTGCGGGCATTGCAGTTTTGACAACCGCCTGAGCCTTCGGTCACACGTTTACTCCAATGCTCGCCGATCTGGGACGCAATATCGACATCATGCATGACGTTTGAGCCGTTGAAGAAGAACACCACATGGTAGTGATAGCCTGTGCGGGGGCCATACTCCAACTTCCAAGCGTACGTGATGAAATTCTTCTTGAAGAGCTTCGCCCTCATGTCCTTCAAGAGTGCTTGGAAATCTCGCCTCACGTCGCTGTGGGTAAGGTTATGACGCTCAACCGGTCTTGCATCAGGTAGCTTGTAGGTCAGGTCAATCCTGACTACCAGTACCTTTGAGTAGCGCCGAAATAGCGCATCCACCAGCGCATGCAATTTGCCCTTACTCTTGCGCGCTCCACGTTGATAATTGAGAACGACCCGCTTGATCTCCGGCGAAGTTACCCTCGAACGCAGCCGATCAATAAGTTCGTTCAGCTTATTGACGACGCACCCCATTTTCTCGGAGCCACGATGCCGTCGCATATTGCAAATCAGATCAAGGGTATCCTCTTCAAGGACTTCATCCAGAACAGCCTTCAGGAGTGGATGCAAGCGAAACTCAGGATATACGTCCTCCACCCGACCCAACAGTTCGTTGCCGGCCATACGGAGGAAATCCAAGCCGGCATTGCCAGCCACCAACTGATTGCGGTCATTGTGGGCAAACACAACCTCCTTCGACTTCATCAGATTCACGCAGACCTTCTCAAATTCGCGCAACAGCCTTGCAAGCTCGCGCTCTACCGTCCTGTAGCTATGCGACCACCCTTTGTCTGTTGGCACCAATGACGAAACGAAATCATCCAACTCCTGATTGCTGACAAGCTTTTCAACCATGAAATCACCTCATCATGCAGACCTCCTATTACGGAGGCCAGACTAAAACATATAGCCTCTATTACTTACAGTGCATAATCCCAAATCTCAGCCGTATGGATTTTTTGCAAATCCAGCAGCACACTCGGACACTTACGTGCCCGCATTTGGGAGTAAGCATAGAAAGTTAGCGCATTGAACAGACACGCTGCTCCTTCTTTGTTTGAACCCAATCCGCAATCTCCTGGGCATCCCACGCAACTGCACGCTCACCGATCTTGAAGCGAGCAGGAAACGTCGGGTCGAAGTACTTGGAGTCGCTGCACCCCTTGTCATAGATCGCCGATCGAGACAAGCCAGTCGCAACACGAACCCCGTCAATGCGCAGAACGTGACATTTCTGTTGTGATGTGCTCATGTTTTCACCTTCACTCGTTGTTGTTCAGACGGTTGAAGGTTACGTTTCACCCTAAGGGCTAGTCGAGACACCTGCACTGAGTAATTTTTTAATGACCCCTCACATCGCAGTGGCCTGCCTCGCCTCACTGACGTATAGCCCCCTTGCCTACAAGGCTCTCTTTGATCTTCTGTGCTGGGTGGACCTGTGTCGAAAGTTGGTTCCCACAGACCTGGAAAGTTAGTTCAAATCCATTAAGAATCAAGGACTTATGGGAAGTCCACTTGTCGCGCGTGGCACTCGACATGTCGACGGCCTGACCACCTCGGACATACGCGTTGAACCAAAAAAAGAAGGTGCCATACAGGCACCTCCGCCGGCAGTTCGCCGTCCAGGCAGCACACTTCAAACCGTGAACATCAGGTCCTGCCCAGCCGGTTGGTGAGTTTGGCCGGGCGTGTGAGCGTGACAGTCGTCGGCGCTGTTTCCGGCCCTGCTTCGTCTTCAGATTCCTCAGGGTAGAACTCGTCCACCACCGCTGATCCGTCATCGACGCTCTCCTCGAAGCTGCCATTGGCCAAGGCCAGCCTCGCTTTTTGCTCCAACTGAACCGCGTCAACCCCAGCTTCCATTTGTCGCTTCGCCTCGGCTTGGGCGTTTGACACAGCCTCGGTCAGGCTGTCGCCCTCCCGCAGAGTGAGATCGACGTAGTAAACCGGCGTGCGGTACGACAGCATGGTGCTTTTGGCGCGCAGCCGTAGCGTCAAGGGCAGATGTCTGGCATTACCGCCACTGATGGCGTTCAGGTACTCCAGGCGCGCAGCCAGCGTCCGCACAGAGTTGTAACCCGTGGTGCGCAAGATAAAGCTTCCCAGCTCATCATCCTGTCCGTCAATCTGCACGTTGAGACGACCAAACAGTTTGCAGCCCCACTCACGCCCATATTCACATCCGCCTGGTGATGGACATGAAACCTCCTCGATACCCCGGTCGGAATTGCGGCGAGCGGAATGCCCGTCGCCCACGCACTCTGGTCTGCCACTGCTCCGATCGAATGCGCTGTACTGCGCTCGAAGGTTGAGCTCCGGTGAGTTAAACAACAGCTTCACTGGAATGGCCCGCAGCTTGCCATTCGGACACCCCTCGGCCAACTTGGCCTGCAGTGGGTGAGCCAGCCAACCGTCACGGTTCTGGACCTGGGTCGTGATGGTGAAGAAGTCGTCCTTCTCAGGGATGCGTTTGCCGTTGCGTTCAACGACGTGCCCGATGGCGATCCGCCCGATGGTCGGCGGGGTGATTGCAAGTCCTTTGATCATGGTGGGTCCTTTCTCAGCTGTAGATGGATGAATGGGTCATCACGTCGCCGGGTTCGCTTGCTTCTCCACTTGCAGGAGAAAGCGCCGTTGGCCGGGTGTGGTGCTGGTGTACTGAGCTGCCAGATCCGGGTGATCTGCCACCAGACGCTTGGTGTCCACACACGTGCTGTCCTTGGTGGTCTTCCAACTGACCTTGCCGCCCAGGAACACGGCAGAACTGGCGTTGCCCATGGCCGACTGCAGCGTCTGTCGGTGGGTCTCTTCCATGAACTCCAACTGCCGACGCTTCTGCTTTAGGTCCAGCAGGGTGTGGAACATCTGGTTCAGCTCCGCATGCTCGCTGAAGTCCACCGTTTGACCGGAGTCACGCGGGTACATCCAGCTCAGGGCTTGTGCGCTCGATTCCGAACCGTCTGACGGTGGTGGCGTATCGCGTTGAACCAACTCCCAGAAACGCGACTCCTGCTCGATCAAGTCGGCAATCTTGGCGTTGTCACGCTCGATCCGATAGATCCGGAAGTCCTGGCCCGCAATCAGCACAGCCACATCGGCCCATGCCTTGCCAGTCACGGCAAGTTGATGCAGAACTTGGCACTGGTAAGCCTCTGGCACCGTCTCATCCCAGGACGAAACGGAGTGGTGGCCAGCGGTCTTGATTTCCAGGATCCCATCAGAGCCGACTGCTCGATCCAGGTTGGCGAGCATGAAGGCGACTTCGGGATGCTGCAGCACGGCATTGACCCGTCGCACCTTTTGCCCTGTGCGCTCCTGATAGACATTGGCGATCACGGGCTCCAGGGTGGATCCCCAGAAAACCGCCTCCTTCTCACTGAGGTCAGGCACTTGGATGCGGCCAGTCTTCTCGTGCCAGAGCTCCAGAGGGCTCTTGTAAGGCGACAGGCCAATGGCCGCAGCGGCATCGGACGATCCGATGCCCTGGTTGCGCACAGCCAGCCATTGTTCGCGGCTCATGTCCTTCGTTCCGACAAGGCGAACAGCGTTTGCTTGTTTCATGGTGACTCCATAAAAGAAAGCAGCCGGGACAGGGATCACCTGTGCCGGCTGCATTGGTTTGAAGAAAGGGATGGGTTCTGGGGCGCGGGGCTGGACCTGACAGGGGTTCAGGCGACCATCTTCATGGCCTCTTCCTGTGCCTTTTGCTTGATCGCTGCTCCCATGCCGAACCAGGCCGAATCAAGTCTGTTGTCTCGATTGCGCGCCCGGCGTCGGTGGTCCACAAACTCGGTGACAGCACTGAGCAGCCCCCAGGCCGTGCCCTTGGCTGAACTCAGCTCCGCGCCAAGCCCATGACCGTCGTAAAGGGACTGCGCCAGCTTGATGGCCCGCTCGTTCGGCAAAGCGGTCGACGAAGCATCGTGATCGGCGAAGACGCGCAGGAAGTAGTTCATGGCCTCGTGCGACTTGACCTTGCGTTCAGACAAGGTCCGCATGCGGTACATGAACCCATCCCACGACGACACCGACAGACCCAGTTGGCGCTTCACAGCCTGAGGGTCGAAGCTGGTGCTGTGAGGCACCTTGATGGCATTGCCACCGTTGGCCAATGCGATGCCCAAGGTGTTGTTGCAAACCACCCGCACGCTGGTGAACTGCGCAGTCGTTGCCAAGGTGCCGTCACAAGCCGTGGCAAGTAACAGATAGCCATTGACGGTATCGCAGCCCTTCAGCGTGGTGCTCTGCCCTGTTCTGGCCAGCGCCCAGACCTTGCGGCCTTCCTTGAGCACACCGGCTGTCTCCAGCTCGAAGCCGGACACCTCGGTCAGATCCCGGTAGAACTCAAGCACTTCACGAGGTTGCACGACCTGGTAGCGGTCAGACACCACCGACAACGGAGCCTTGGTGTCCGAGCGGTAGAGCACCTTTTGTCCGGGGAAGTCCATGATCGAGCCCAGCGCACCCGACGTACCGCTCATGTAGCGAACTGGCGTCTCCAGGATGCTGAAAGACATCCCGGCTTGCTCTGCCCAGACTTCCAGTGGTTGACGAGGGGTGAGCTGGTTGCCCAGGCCATGCCAGGGCACCTCGCCCACGTAGGCCATTTTTTCAACAAGATGAGCCATGACGATTTCCTTTCAAAGCGCACGACACGCGTCTGTGAGAGACGATGGGATCAGCCATGACGTCCGTGGACACCCGAAGACTCAGAGAACACATGGCCGCAATGCAGGCATTCGCAGTTGCCAAGCACCTTCTCGTCCACGACATCGCCGATCTGGCCGCCCGCGATGGAGCCCGCCGCTGCGCCGACAAGGCCACCCAGCAGCGCACCAGCCAGGCCACCAAGGGCGATGCCGACGGGGCCAGCAAACGCGCCGAACGCTGCCCCTGTTTGGGCGCCGGTCAGGCTGCTCGCGGCGCCGCCGGCAGCACCGGCCACGCCACCAAGAGCTCCGCCAGCCTTGCGGCCCGTATGGCGAGGGGTGACGTTCCTGGAGTGGCAAACAGGACAAATAGCCATTGAGATCTCCTTGCGATGGACGCAAAAAAGCCCGGGGCACGTTGTCGTGCGCCGGGCTTCGAGTTGTGGTGAGCTAAGACCACCACTGAGCTGGTCCTAGCAAGGTTCGCCAATCTGGCAAGTTATATATGTGCAACTGAGCTGGCGTCAAATGCAGCTCTTCTCTGGGTGAGCATTGACCACCCGGACTAACCTATGTGTCTGAATCAATGCAATGGCTTCTGAGTTGTAGGAACCTGCAGACCAAATGGATGAGCATCTTGGTTCTCACTCCATCCACGCGGCCTGTTGGATCGAGCCTTTCAAAGGCTACGCCGCCCCGCCTCCCAACCCTGGTTTGCTCACGCAGAGCGTGTCAGGAAATGGCCGCCAGGCAGTGAGTCACAGCGAGTCAGGTACACGCCTCTAGCGTGCTGGCGCGGGAAAAGTGATCTTGAACAGCGCGCCATCGCCAACAGCAGAAGCCAGGCAAACTTCCGCACGGTGCAGTTCCACAATTTCTCTGACGATGGTCAGCCCCAGGCCAGAGCCGACCCCTTGGGACTGCGACCCACGCGTGAAACGCTCGAAGATGCGCCCCCGATCCTCAGGCGGCACGCCCGCGCCATCGTCCTGAACGGCAATGGCGGGCGGCTCACCGGTCACCGTGATCAGCACATGGCCGCCCACGGGCGCGTAGCGAACAGCGTTGTCCACGAGATTGCCCAGTGCTTCGGCCAACAGGTCCGCCTGCGCCCTGACGAACACCTGATCAGCGCCACCGTGCGCTTCTGCAATGAGTTCCAAGCGGACGTTTTTCTCTGCAGCGACCTCCTGGTAAAGCTCCCCGACCTCTTGTGCGAGCTGGACCAGATCAACGTCAGCGAACGATGTGCTGAGTGCGATTTCAGGATCCAGGCGGCCCAGCAGCAGCAACTGTTGCACCAAACGGGCTGTTCGCTGGGTGATGTTGCTCATGTCTTTGAGCACGCTGCGCATGGATTCGAGATCTCCGGTTTCTTGCGCACGGGCCAAACCCAACTGCAAGGCCGTCAGCGGAGTTCGCAGCTGATGTGCCGCCGTGGCCGACAGGCGCTGCTCCCGATCCAGGATGGCCCGCACCCGGGCCAGCATGCCGTTGAGCGCGTGGGCAAAGGGCAGCAACTCTCTCGGGACATCCTCCGTCGAGATCTCCTGCAGCGATGTGTTGGCCTGTGCGTTCCATCGCTTGGCCATCAACGCCAGTGGCGTCACTGTGCGTCGCACGCCGCGCACAGCCAGGAAGATCGCCGCCAGCAGCAGCAGACTCAAGGGCGAGAACAGCAGGATCAGATCCTGCACTGCCTTCTTGCGCTTCAGAAGCGTTTCTGCAACTCCCACACGAACCGTTGCCAACTCGCCGCTGGTGCCTGCAGTGACCCAGGCCACACGCACGGCATCGCCACGATAGACGCCATACATGGCTGACTCGCCCGGCTCATATGCCTGAACATGGCTTCCTTGTACAGGCAGCCCCTCACTCCCGATCACGGTCATGCCTGCGTGAACCACGGAGAAATAGATCCGATCCGATGCGTCGTAGGTCAGCATGTCCATGGCTTGCTGCTCCAGCCGAACCTGAAGTCGGCCATCCACCAGTCGGACTTGCTGCGCAAGCGAGTGTGCAGAGTCCAACAGCCAACGGTCGAACACCCTGTCGATCAGGTAGTGGGCACCGTGGTAGCTGAGCACCGCGCCGATCAGCACCAAGCCCAACCCAGGGAAAACCAACCTGCGCCACAGGTCTCGCTGCAACCATCGGCTGGAGGTGTCGTTCACAACGCACTGCCCAGCTCGCAGGCTTGCAAGCGGTAGCCAAAGCCACGGACGGTTTCGATCTGCACGGTTGATCCCTGGAGCTTGCGACGCAGTCGGGACACATACACTTCAGCCGCGCCATCGCCCACATCCAGATTGCGTTCGGCCAAGGCTTCAACGATGACGCGCTTGGACACCAACCTGGGCGCGCGACGCACCAGCAACCCAAGCACTTCGAACTCGCGAGGATGCAAATTCAGCCGGACACCATCGAGCAAAGCCAAAGACTCCTCCCTCTGCCACACCAGCGCACCGAAGCGGGCCGATGGCTCTGCAGATGAGGCCAAGCGGCGCAGCAAAGCCTCGACGCGGGCGTCCAGTTCTTCGGGCGCAAATGGCTTGATGAGGTAGTCGTCCGCGCCGCTTTGCAAACCATTGACGCGATCTGCAACCCGATCCCGGGCGGTGAGCACCAGGACGGCCGTCGACAAGCCGCCAGCACGAGCCTGCCGCAACCAGACCAGCCCATCGCCATCCGGCAACTGGAGGTCCAGCACGACGAGGTCAAAGGCCCGTCCCCGCAGAGCCTGATCTGCATCTTCCAGCGTGCCGCACGCGTTCACGCACCATGTCCTGGCGCGCCAGCGCAACTGCAGTTCTCTGCTGATGTGAACGTCATCCTCAATGAGCAGGATATGCACCTTGCGTCGATCCTCTTTCCGCCCCATGCCCCCATGCCCCCACCAACTGGCTGCGCGTGACCAGCAGACGGATTCGAGCCTCAATCACAGACTGGATCATGTCCACCCTCTCCAGGCGAATTTGCAGGTTGCTGCGGGACGCATCGAGCAACTCCAGAACCGAGCCTTTGCCAAGCCGGTATGCATCTTCCGCCATCTGGTGCAGTGTGCCAAGTTTCTGCGCCGTGTCTTCTTCGAAACGCAACAGGGACCGGTGGCGCAGCAGCAGTGTTTGCGCGTGCTGCTGGCGCATGCGTTTGTTCTCAACCTCGATCAGTTCACGCTTGAGCGTGGCGGAACGCGCCTCGGCAAGGGCTTTACCAAGGGCACCCTCGCGCGAATCGAAAAGCGGCAACTCCACGGTAGCGCCAACGGACTGGGTGGCACCATAAGGGCGCTCCGTCCAGAAACGCGCCACGTTCAGGGAAACAGCCGGCCATCGCTCGCGTCGGGCAAGCTCAACGCCAGCACCCGCCAGCGCCTCATCCTGCCTGGCCAGTTGCACGGCCAGATTCGACACATGGTCTGCGGCCACAGACTCCTGCGCCTCCTCGGCAGGCTCTGCCAGAGCACGCAGCGATCCGAGCGCACGAGGATGCCAGTCGTGCAAGGCCAGGGTCGAAGCCAGGTCGGACTGCGCTTGCAGCAACTCAGCGTGCGCATCCGCCACATTCTGGCGTCCTGAAGCCACCTCGACATCGAAGCGCAGCAATTCATACCGGCTCGCCAGCCCGGATGCCAGCCTTGACGACACGATTTCACGCAGGGCCTGTAGCCGGGACAGCCCCTCCTCCTGCAAAGCCAGCCGCTCCTGAGCCACCAGCAAGTGCACATGTGCCAGCGCTGCATCGGCAGCCAGATCCTGCTCGCTCAGGCTCACGCGCGCCCTGGCTGCATCGATCGCCCGTTGTGCGGCCTCCAGCCGAGCCCCCCGCTGCCCACCCACCAGGAGCGGGAATTCGAGCGTCCATTCGCGGGCCCGTGCACTGGAAAAATTGGTGAGTGTGCCCGGTTGCCGTGACTGTGTGTAGCCCAAGGAGGGGTTGGGCCAGGCGCCAGCGCTGAGGCGCTCGGCTTGCGCCGCCTCGACGGACTGACGCTCGATGGCCAGCCTCGGGCTGAGGTCGTGAACCCAATCCAACAGGGTCGGCAGGTCGATGTCTTGTGGCGGTGTCTGAGCCCAAACGCTGGCGCCCACCGTCAAGCTGGCAAGCAGGGCAATGACCGTTTTCTTCATTCGTCAGCCTCTTCCGGGGTCTGCAGGCGTTCGGGGGAGATGAAGGTATACAGCGCCGGCAGCACGAACAAAGCCACCAGCAGGGTGCTCAACATGCCGCCCACCACGACCAATGCGAAGGGGCGCTGGGTCTCGCTGCCCACGCCGGCAGACAGGGCCATGGGCAGCAGACCCATCAATGCCAGCAGGGAAGCCATCAGCACTGGGCGCAGCCTGTCGGCGCATCCTTCCAGCAGCGCTGGCAGCAAGGCCATGCCCTGGCGGCGGCGCTCCTCGGTGGCGGACAGCACCAGCACCCCCATCAGCGACACTTGGCCCAGCAGGGCGATGAAGCCAATCGCAGCACTGACCGACAAAGGGATGCCCGACAACAGCAAGGCGAACACCCCACCGGTGAGGGCGAAGGGAACGGTGGCCAGGATGGCCAGCGCACTGCGCCCACTGTTCATGGCCGCATACAACAGAACGAGCACCAGCAAGACCGCAACAGGCACCACCAGCTTCAGTCGCTGGCTGGCGCGCTCCTGGTTCTCGAACTCGCCGCCCCAGACGAAGTAATGGCCCTCCGGTGGCTTGATCCGGGCCTCGACCATGGCCCTGGCATCCTTGACCACCGAACCCATGTCGCGGCCGGAGATGTTGAACTTGAGCGCCAGAAACCTGATGTTGCCTTCGCGCACGATGGATGCCACCCCGGAGCCCATCTCGATGCGTGCCAACTGGTTCAGTGGAATGCGGCTGCCGTCAGGCGCCATCACCGCGATGTCCCCGACTTTCGCCAGGTCGTCGCGCGCGGGCCTGGGCAGCAGGAGTCTGACCGGAACAGGTCGCTCCCCCTCCCAATACTCGGTGACGACGCGACCGGCCAGCGCGACTTCGACAGTCCGCGCGGCATCTTCGACCGCGATGTTGGCGCGGGCCAGCGCCGGGCGATCCAGCAGGATGCGCAGCTGTGGGCTGGACACATCACGGTACAGGTCCAGCTCCGTGATTCCCGGAACCTGCGAGAGTTCAAGCTTGGCTTTTCTCAGCGTGTCACGCATGGCATTCAGATCAGGACCAAAGACCTTGAGCACGACCTTGCCTCGAACCCCGCTGACCGCCTCTTCGACGCTGTCCTTGATGGGCTGCGAGAAATTGAAACGAACCCCCGGAATTTCCGCCAGCGATGCACGCATGGCCTGGATGAGTTCGGCCTTGCTGCGAGGGTGGGGCCACGCCTCGTGGGGCTTCAAGCGCACGAAGGTCTTGAGCATGTTGACGCCTTCGTTGTCTGTGCCGTCTTCGGGGCGTCCGTGCTCGGTGTGCACATCCAGGGTCTCGGGGAATGCGCCTAGGCGCTTGTGCACATCCTGCAAGATGTCCTGGCTGCGCTCCAGCGCCACGCTGGCGGGCAGTTCCACAAACACGGCGATGTCGCCCTCGTCGAGTTCGGGCAGGAACTCCGTGCCCAGCCGCGACGAAGCCAGCGCACACACGCCCAGCAGCAGCGCAGCCATCCCGAGCACCACGCCCCTTCGGGCCAGCACGCCAGACAGCATGCGGTGGTACGTGTTGCGCAAACGTTCAACCCATGCGGGCTCTTGGAGATCGGCATGTTCGGGCTTGAACATCAAGGCGCACAAGGCCGGCACCACCGTGAGCGAGAACACGAGCGCACCGCACAAGGCAAAGGCATAGGTCAGCGCCAGCGGCCGGAAGATGCGCCCTTCCACCGACTGCAAGGTGAACACGGGCAGCAGCGCAGCAATGATGATCAGCATCGCATAGAAGGTGGGGCGTCCCACCTGGATGGCGGAATGGATGATCAGGCGCAGCAGGGCCTTCCTGTCGGATGGACGTTCATGGCGGATGGCATGGATCACGTTCTCGACCAGCACGACGGCGCCATCGACCAGGATGCCGAAATCAACGGCCCCCATGGAAATCAAGTTGGCGGGCAAACCCAGTGCATGCAGGCCGAGGAAGGCGACGAGCAAAGACAGGGGGATCACCACGGCGACCACGGCGGAACCCACAACACTGCGCAGGAAAAGCCACACCAGGCCGACCACCAGCAAGAAGCCATGCAGCAAGTTGTCGTGCACAGTCGACAGGGTGTGTGCCACCAGCACACTGCGGTCGTGGGCCGCCTCGATGTGCATGCCTTTGGGCAGGATGGTGCTGTTGAGCGCCTCGACCTGCCGGTGCACCCCCTCCAGCACCATCGACGGGTTCTCTCCGCGACGCATCAACACGAGCCCCTCGACAACTTCCTTTTGTGCATTGGCGCCGACCGCCCCCCGGCGAGGGGTGGCGGCCAGTTTGACCATGGCCACATCGCCGATGGTCAGCGCCGAGCCATCTTTCGCCTTGAGCGGGATCTTCTTGATGTCCTCCACCGACTGGATGAAACCCACGCCTCTGACGGTCAGCTCCTGATCACCATGGCGAAGGAAGCCCCCACCGACGTTCAGATTCGCCTTGCCAATGGCCTCTTCCAGGTTTTTCAGCGTGAGACCTGCTGCGTACAGCGAAGCAGGCTGTGCCTCGACATGGACCTCCTTGAGGTAGCCGCCGAACGGCACGACGTCGGCCACACCTTGCACTTGGCGCAACACGCGTGTGACGTTCCACTGCATCTCCGAGCGCAACTGGTACAGGTCGTGGCGATCGCTGACCAGGCGGAAGCGGTAGATCTTGCCCAATGGCGTTGCCTCTGGCGCCAGCGAAGGTGTCACCCCCGGGGGCAACTCTGCCTGCGTCAGACGCTGCCCCACCACCATGCGGCTGGCAAACGGGTCGGCACTGTCGTCGAAAATCAGCGTGACGATGGACAGGCCGAACAGGCTTTCACTGCGCAACAGGGTCATGCCGGGGGTGCCGTTGAGCACCCGCTCCAGTGGAACGGTGATCTGGCGCTCGACCTCTTCTGCCGCATATCCAGGCATCTGCGTGATGACTTGCACCTGGGCATTGGTGACATCCGGGAACGCTTCGATCGGCGTGTCCAGGTAGGCGCGCAGTCCGAATGCGGCAATGATGCAGGTCAGCACCAGGGCCGCCACGCGCCGGTGCACACAGGCTTCGATCAGGTGGTTCAGCATCGCGACCTCAGAGCAGTTGCTCGGCTTCAGCATCCAGGAGCAGTGCGCCCTCGGTCACGACCCTGTCTCCCTCACGCAAACCGTCCAGGATGAGCACCCGCCCCCCTTTCGATGTCCCCACGGCGACCGGACGGGCCTCATAGCGCCCATGGCCTGACTGCACATACACCACATGCTGTCGTCCCCCCTTGATCAGGACGGCCGTGACGGGCAGGCTGAGTTGCGTGCTGGCAGGCAAATGCACCTGAGCCTCCAGCAAGGCACCCGGTTTGGGCAAAGCCTGCGGGGCCTTCAAGGCCAGGTAAACGGGCATGCGCCGTTGGTCGTCCACCACTGACCCAACACCCTCCACTTGCGCCTGCCAGCCCTGCGCCGCACCAGCCTGCCGCACCTCGGCAGACTGTCCCACGCGCACGCCAGCCACATCACTGGCTGGCACATCGGCCACCACCCACAGTTGCCGGGGGTCTCCGATTTCGACCAAGGCTCCGCTGTCAGGGCCAGCCATGGCCCCCACATGGGCTGCAACCGTCAGCACCATCCCATCCACGGGGGCGCGCAACTCGAAGCGGTCGCCTTGTCCTGAGGCCGAGGCTCCGGCAGCGCGCCTGGCACCCTCCAGGCTGGCGCGGGCTTCACGCACCGCCATCTCCGCCGCAAAGCGCTCCGCTTCGATACCGACCCCTTTCTTTAGCAACTCATCTTGTCGGCGCAGCGCGTCTTCTGCCGTGGTCAGCTTGACAGAAGCCAGGGTCAGGTTGGCGCGCGCAGAGGCGGCGTCAGCGCTCTGCAGGGTCAGCAGCACGGCGCCCGCCTGGACGGCCTGCCCAGGTTGCACGTGGATGGCCGCCACACGTCCGCCCAAAGGGCTGCCCATGGCCACCAACCCCTGCGGTCGGAATGCCACCCTCGCCGGCCAAGGCAAACTCAGGGAGGCGCCGCCTGGCCCAATCTGTTCGATGCGGAGGTAGCGCTGCTGCTGTTGCGTCAGGCTCACACCGGATGCGGGGGCCCCGGCAGGGGGCACCGATGCGCGCTCCGAACAAGCGGTCAGCAGGGCTGCAGTGAACAGCGCGAAAACAAAGCGAAGGGCGGGCATGGGCGAGGCGGGGCAGGATAGATGGCGCCCCGCATGCTAGGCCATGAAGCTTTCAGGAGCCTATCAATCGAAGGGGCATGCCGGCCATGCCAGCCCTTGCCCCTTCGGCCCCTCACGCCCCGGCAGCCGGCTCGCGCCAGGCTTTGCGGCGCAGCACCCATCCACACAGCGCCGGCAGCACGAACAGGGTCAGCACCGTGGCCGTCATCAGGCCACCGATGACCACCGTCGCCAGTGGTCGCTGCACCTCTGCACCGGTGCCTGTGCCCAGTGCCATCGGCACGAAGCCGAGCGATGCCACCAGCGCCGTCATCAGCACAGGTCGCACCCGCTCCATGGCACCCTCGATGACCGCCTCATGGGCGGGTGCGCCGTCCTCCAGCCGCTTGCGGATGGCCGAGATCAGCACAAGGCCGTTGAGCACCGCCACGCCCGACACCGCGATGAAGCCAACCGCCGCCGAGATCGAAAACGGGATGCCTCTGAGCGCCAAGGCGAACACCCCGCCCGCCAAAGCCAGCGGGATGGCCGTGAGCACCGTGGCGGTCAAGGCCACATTGCCGATGGCCAGGTACAGGGTGGCCGCGATCAACACGAAGCATGCCGGCACGATGATGGCCAGCCGCTTCGTGGCCGCCTGCAGGTTCTGGAACTGACCGCCCCATTCGATCCAGGAGCCCGATGGCAGCTTCACGTCGGCCTCGATGCGCTTGGCAGCGTCGTCCACAAAGCTGCCGAGGTCACGGCCAACCACGTTGGCTTCGACGTAGATGCGGCGCTTGCCGTTGTCACGGCTGACCTCGTTGAGACCATCGGTGAAGCGGAACTGCACCAACTCCCGCAGTGGCACGGACGCACGCGGCTTGCCGCCTGCCTCGGGCAGCATCACGGGCAAGGCACCCAGCACGTCCAGGTTGTTGCGCTGGGCGCCGGGCAGGCGCACCACGATGTCAAAGCGCTTGTCGCCCTCGAAGATCTGGCCGGACGGTCTGCCCGCCAGCGCGATGGCCACCGTGTCGGCCACCTCCCGGACACTCAGGCCGTAGCGGGCGATGGCCGTGCGGTCGAACACGATGTCGAAGGTCGGAAAGCCGGTGGTCTGGGCCACGCGCACGTCGGACGAGCCGGGCGTCTTGCGCAAGACCGCCGCGATGCGCTGGGCACTGGCGGCCAGTTGCTCCAGGTCGTCGCCATAGATCTTCACGGCCACGTCGCTGCGCACGCCACCGATCAGCTCGTTGAAGCGCATCTCGATGGGCTGGGTCACGTCGTAGTTGTTGCCCACCAGCGAGGCCGTTTTCTCGCGGATGCGCTCGATGACCTGCTCCTTGGTGGTGACCCCGGCAGGCCACTCGTCCTTGGGCTTGAGGATGATGTAGTTGTCCGAGGCGTTGGGCGGCATCGGGTCGGCCGCCAGGCTGGCGGTACCGGCCTTGGAATAGACCGTCTTGACCTCGGGCAAGCTCAGCACGGCGCGCTCCAGTGGCAGGTCGATGGCCACGGACTGGTCGATCGACGTGGACGGGATGCGCACGGACGACAGGTTGAGGTTCTGCTCGTCCAGGGTGGGCATGAACTCCCGCCCCACCGCGCCAAACGCCAGCACCGCCATGGCCAGCACGCCAACGCCTGCCCCCAGGTAAGGCCCCGGGTGGCTCACGGCATGGGTCAGCCAGGGCAGGTAGCGGCGCTTGGTGGCGGCGATGACCTGGACATCCTTTTCCTGGATTTCCTTGCGCAGCAGCACGGCCACCATGGCGGGCACGAAGGTCAGCGACAGCACGAAGGCCGAAGCCAGGGCCAGCATCAGGGTGATGACCATGGGCGAGAACATCTTGCCCTCCACCCCCTCGAAGGTGAGGCAAGGCAGGAACACCAGGAAGATCACCAACTGGCCATAGATGGAGGGCTTGACCATCTCACGCGATGAGGCAGTCACCTCGTCCAGTCGCTCCGACAAGGTCAGCAAGCGCCCCTCGGCCTGCTGGCGGTGGGCCAGACGACGCAGCGCGTTCTCCACGATGATGACGGCGCCGTCGATGATCAGGCCGAAGTCCAGCGCCCCCAGGCTCATCAGGTTGCCCGAGATCTTCAGCGAGTTCATGCCGATGGCGCTGATCAGCAGCGACAAGGGAATCACCAGCGTGGCGATCAGGGCCGCCCGCACATTGCCCAGCAAGGCAAACAGGATCACCACGACCAGCAAGGCGCCTTCCGTGAGGTTGCGCGCCACCGTCGTGATGGTGGCCACCACCAGTTGGGATCGGTCCAGCGTGGGCACGACCACCACGCCAGCCGGCAGGGTCTTGCCGATGTCCTTGAGCTTCTCGCCCACGGCATGGGCCACGGTGCGGCTGTTCTCGCCCACCAGCATCAGGGCGCTGCCCACCACCGTTTCGTGGCCGTCGCGGCTGGCGGCGCCCATGCGCAGTTCTCCGCCCACGTTCACGGTGGCCAGTTGCGCCAGCGTCACCGGCATGCCATCGCGCTGGGTGACCACCGCGCGCATCATCTCGTCGGTGGTGCGGATGCGGGCGTCCGCGCGCACCAGGTAGGACTCGCCCGAGCGCTGCACGTAGTTGGCGCCCACGGACAGGTTGGCATCTTCCAGGGCCCGCCCCAGCTCGGACATTGACACGCCGTAGGCCGCCATCTTGGCCGGATCGGGCTCGACCACGTACTCTTTCACATAGCCGCCCAGCGAGTCCACATCGGCCACGCCAGGTGTCGTGCGCAGTTGAGGCCGCACGATCCAGTCCTGCACCGTGCGCAGGTAAGCCAGTTGCGAGACGCGGTCGGCGAGCCGCTCGCCCTGGTCGGTCAGGAAGCTGTCATCGCTTTGCCAGCCGGGCTGGCCCTGTTCGAACTTGGCGCCTTGGCCATTTGGATGCGCGAACTCCACGCTGTAGTGGAAGACCTCGCCCAGCCCGGTGGACACCGGCCCCATCTGCGGCTCGGCACCTTCCGGCAGGCTGGGGCGGGCCTGGGCCAGGCGTTCGGTCACCTGCTGGCGCATGAAATAGAGGTTGGCCTCTTCTTTGAAGATGACCGTGACCTGGCTGAAGCCATTGCGCGAGAACGAGCGGGTGCGCTCCACGCCATTGAGGCCGGCCAGCGCCGTTTCAATGGGATAAGTCACCCGTTTTTCGATCTCCACCGGGCTCAGCGTGGGCACCACGGTGTTGATCTGCACCTGCTTGTTCGTGATGTCCGGTGTGACGTCGATGGGCAGCAGGTTGAGTTGCCAGCCGCCGATGATGGCCACCACGGCGGTCAGGAACAGCACCAGCCAGCGCAGCCGCACGGCGCCTTGAAGGATGGCATTGATCATTCGTCGTCTCCCGCGCTCTTCTTGGCCTCGGCCTTGAGCAGGAAGGCATTGCGTGTGGCCACTTGCTCGCCTTGCTTGACCCCGGAGAGCACCTGCGCGATGCCACCACTGCGCGATCCGATGCGCACCGGCTGAGGCCTGAAGCCCTGGGCCGTGCGCACGAAGAGCACATCTCGCCCATCCAGGTTCTGCACCGCTTCCTCCGGCACCATCAGGCCACCGCTGCCTGCTTGCTCGGTGCGGGCGTGCAGGCGCACTTGAACCCCTTCCCCGACCACCAGGGGCGCCACAGCGGACTTGGCTTCGCCCTGGCCCTGCAAGCTCAACACCACGGTGGCTCGGCGGGCGTTGCCACTGACCGTGGGCGTCACCGAGCGCACCACGGCCTGCACCTGCTCGCCCGAGCTGGTGATGACGGTGGCGGCATCGCCCGTTGCCACGCGGCCAGCCTCGCTGGAGGTGACCGACGCCTCGACCTGGACTGCACCCGGCGCCGTCACCCGGAACAGCGCATCGTTGGGCGACACATACGCCCCCAGGGTGGCGCTCTGAAGAGACACCTTCCCGGCGATGGGGCTGACCACCGCCACGCCCCGGCCGTCGTCAGACACATGGGCCGCGCGGGCCACCGACACGGCGCGTTGCGTTTCGGCCTCGGCGACCTCCAGCGCGGCCTTGGCGGCTTCCATGTCCTGGCGCGGGGACACGCCTTGCTGGAACAGGTTCGATTCGCGCGCGAAAACCTTGCGCGCCTGCTCTGCCCGGGTCTGGGCCACGCGGCGCTCTGCGGCCATGCTGGCGGCGTCCTGGCTGTCCAGCGTGGCCAGCACTTCACCAGCGCGAACGCTTTCACCCAGCCGCTTGTTCACGTTCAAGACAGTGCCTGCCACCTTGGAGACGAGCACCGCCTCGCTGCCGGGCGGCGCCACCACGGTCGCGGGGGCCAGGATCTCCTGGCGCACATCGCCGGGGGCCACGGCTTGGACGCCAATGTTGGACGCACGGATGTCGTCTGCCGGGATCTTGATCTCGTCGCTGGCGGGCGCCGAGGCCTGTGACGCTGCGCTTTCTGCAGCCTTGCCCCCAGACGCGGCGTGGGCCTGCTCCTGGGGCGCAGGGGCAGGCGTCAGCACACGCGCGGCACCAAAGCCGACGACGGCGGCCACACCCGCGATGGCGGCCACCATGGGCCAGTTCGATGTCTGCGATTTGTCAGTCATGTTGTTCATTCCCCAAAAGCCAGTTGTCCGTCGGCTTGCGCCAACGCCGACAGCGCGCGCACACGCGCCAGTTGTGCATCCGTGGTCGAGCCCTTCGCATCCGACAGCGCTCTGCGGATCACCAGCAGCTCCATGAGCGAGGTCTTCCCACTCTCGTAACCGATTCGTCCCAGCCGGTAAGCTTCTGCGGCAGCGCGCTCGCCTTCTGTGGCGGCCAGCAACTGCTGCTCGGACGCCGTCACCTGCGCCTCGGCCGCACGGCGCACTGCTGCCGCTTGCAAACGGGCAGCAGCCAGGCGCGCATCGGCCGCGACCATGCGCTGCCTGGCTGCGGCAATGCCGTTCGTGTTCTGGTCGATGAGCGGGATCGACGCCGACACGCCCAGCACATACCCACGCTGGCCGCTCCAGCCGTAGTTGCGCACCCCTGCGCTCACGCCGATCTCCGGCAACCACCGCTTCTGCTCCAGCGTCACCTGAGCCTCTTGTGCGTCCCGCTCGGCCATCGCGGCGAGCACGGAAGGCGCCTCCCCCTGGGGCGTGCCTGGCTGCAGGCGTGCGCTCAGCAAGGAGGCGCTGACCCCGGTGTAAGGCGTGCCGACGCCCGCCAGGGCCGACAACTGTGACAAGGCCCGAGCCACCTCGGCCTCGGCCGCCTGCGTGACGGCCTGTGCCGCCGCGACGCTGGCACGCGCCTGGGCCACCCGGATGTCCGCCTCCTTGCCCGCCTGGACCTGCGCGCGGGCTGCCCGCAAGTCTTCGTTGGCTCGCTGAAGATCCTCTTGGGCGAGCGCCTTGCGGGTCAACGCAGCCTCTGCGGCGGCATAGGCCACGGCCAGCTCTGCTGCAAAAGCCACCCGGGCCTGCTGGCGTCTGGCTTCGGCCACGCGGAGCTGCTGTCCGACCGCCTGGACACGCGCCTCGCGCTGCCCCAACAACTCCAAGGGTTGCGTCAATGAGTAGGTGCTTTGCCGCTGGCTCTGCCCTCCGCTTTGGGGGGCGCCCACGTTCTCGACCAAAGCGTCCAGACGAGGGTTGGCCCAGACTTTGGCTTGCGCCACATCGGCAGAGGCGGCGCCCACGTCGGCCTGGCGCTCTTGCAGCAGCGGCGAGTCCGTCAAGGCCTGGCTCAGCAGCATGGCAAAAGGCGGGGCGTCTGCCGCCAACGCGCCCCCTCCGCTCGACAGGAGCAGCGCAGAAACAAGGCCGACCGCGCCTCGGCGACAGGCTGTCGCCAAGGCGTGTGCCTTGGGCATGGGTTGAGGTCGGGAGATGGGCATGGAATTTCCTCTGAGAGAGAGCGGCATGTGGGTCACTGGGTGGCCTGCATCAGAGAGATCCGCTGGAGATCTTCTGCGGAGTAGGTGTGGGCCAACTGGCGGTCATTGCCGCCCAGTCGGATGTTGCGTTTGAACAGGGCAGTCTTGCGCGCACCGGGCACATCGGTGAACTTGTCGCTGCAGTCGCGCAACTGGCGGACCTTGAAGCCCGCACTGACCGCCTGCTTGTTGACCCAGATGTCGTCGGCCCATGGGCAGGCCTCGCGAAAGCCACTGCCTGCCGCTTTGAGCGCCGCCAGAAAGCCGGGCGGATAGATCACGCCGCCCACGCCGGTGGCGAAGTTGGCAAACGTGGCGCTGTCGTGGTCACAGAGCGGCCAGCTCGTGTAGGGTGCAAAACCGTGGTCTTGCAGTCGCACCTGGCGCGCACGCGAGCAATGGATGACATCCGGTTGGCGCAGCCAGGCCTGGAGCAAGGCCATCAGCAGGTCTGAGCGGTAGAACACGTCGTCGTCGATCGTGACCAGCGGGCGGTCAAAGCGCGCATGCATGCGCAGGTAGGGCTGCTGCTTCTTGTGCGGCCCCAGGTTCTCGCACGTCAGCACCTCCAGCCCCCGGGACACCAGGCGTTTGAGCGTGGCGGGCAAAGGCAAGGGCCAATCGTCCCTGGCCAGAAAGAGGATGACGCGTCGCGGGCGCACAGGGCCCGCGCAGATGCTCTCGATCGCGGCGTAGGCCCGAGGCACCCGGGAGGAATGCGAGGTCAAGACCAGATCGAATCTGGCATGGGTGTCCACGATGGGGGAGGTGGCGCACAGGTTTTGAAGGTGGTACCCCATCAAAAGGCAAAGGCTTTTCATGTCCGGCAGAGGGCGCAGGCACGGTCGGCCCCGCAGCCGTTCTGCCAACACCCGCCGTGACTGGCGCGGTTGTCGAACAAGGCACACGAAGCCGTGCGCAAGCCCATTCACAGGCTGGCACACCGTGCATGTCATGAGCCCGGAAGCTCGGCAACACCCGATCAGGACAGAGGTGCAGCAGGCTCCCGGCGTGACCACTGACGCACCGACCCACTGCTGATGGGCACATGTGCGACAGTGAACCCGATGCGCGAACCCACGGGCAGACGGCAAGCGCCCGCCCGGACTCGGCATCGAGACGCTCAGGAGATGCGTTTGGGGGGGCGCTCCAGCCCGCTCGGACAGCCTTGCGGCACCACGCCGGAGGGGCATGGCGGCAAGCCAAAGGTCGGCATCTGCGCGGACACCACTTGCGCTTGCGGCAACAAGGCGGGCGAGGACATCGCGCCGTCCGCGCTCAGGTGCCCCCAAGAATCGGCCGAGTCGTCCAGGTGCACTTCGCCTTCGTGGCCACCGTGATCTTCGTGGTGATGGGCCTCTGCAAAGAAGTGCAGCTCGGCGTGCTCCTGCTCGGCCTCTTGGGCCAGCCACGCGCCCAGGCCGGACCACGCCAGTGCCTGCCAGCAAAGGCACAGAACCAGGGCGATGTGCAGGGACAAGCGGCGCATGTCGGCAGTGTAGGTCATGGGCATGCATTCGTTTCGGCGTCATGGCGTGCCTCGGCGCTCACGCGCCCTGGATGCGGACCCGCAAAAGCTTGACCGAGTTGAAGAACACCAGCACATCGGGCCCCAGGTGGATGATGGCGGCCTCGATGGGGCCGATCCAGCCCATCAAGGCGGCCACGATGCCCAGCACGTGCACCACCCCGACACCCACAAACAGGTTTTCCTGGATGGTGCGGTAGGCCCGCCGGGCGATGGCCCGGGCCACAGCGATCTTGCCCAGTTCGTCTTGCATCAGCGCGATGTCGGCGGCCTCCAGGGCGGCCTGGGTCCCGCCGCCGCCCATGGCAATGCCCACATCGGCGCGAACCAGGGCCGGAGCGTCATTGACGCCATCCCCCACCATGGCCACGCGGTGCCCCTGCGCCATCAGATCGGCGATCGCCTTGACCTTGTCTTGTGGCAACAGGTCCGCGTGGACCTCGTCGATGCCCGCCGCCTGGGCCACGGCCTGTGCGGTCGCACGGTGATCGCCCGTGAGCATCACCAGGCGCTGAACGCCCGTGCGCTTGAGTTCGGCCAGCGCTTCGGCCGCCCCTGGCCGCAGGGTGTCGGCGATGAAGATCACGCCCATCCACCGGCCGTCCACGGCCACATGCAAGCGCGTGCGCCCGTCACGCTCAGCCACAGTGTCAAGCCCAACCCCATGCTCGGTCAGCAAGGCGGCATTGCCCACCAGCACCTCGCGCCCATCCACCTTGGCCTTGACCCCTCGCCCCTGAATCTGCTCGTAAGCTTCAGGTTCACGCACCTGCAGGTCATGGTCCCTCGCCGCATCGACCACGGCTTTGGCCAAAGGGTGCGCAGAGCGCCGGTCTGCGGCTGCGGCCCATTGCAGCAACTCGGCCTCGTCCGTGGCCTCCGAGGCGACACGAACCTCCACCACACGCGGCTGGTTGGCCGTCAAAGTGCCTGTCTTGTCGAACACCACGACATCGACCTTGGCCAGCGCTTCCAGGTGGATGCCGCCCTTGATCAGGATGCCCGCGCGCGCCGCCCGTGCAATGGCCGCGATCATCACGAGGGGCGTGGCCAGGCCCAACTCGGCCGGCGAGGTGAAGATCATGAGCGTCACCACCGTCCGCACGTCCCCGGTGACGAGGAAGACGCCCACCAGGAACACCAGCACGACAGGGATCAGCCAGGCGGCAACGCGGTCAGCCAACTTCTGGATTGGCGCCTGCTCGGACTCCGCTTGCTCAACCAGGGCGATGATGCGGGCGAACGTGGTGTCCTGCCCCACACCTTCCGTGCGGATATCCAAGGCGCCAGCCGCCAGCAGGGTTCCGGCAAAGACAGGCGCCCCGACCTGCTTGCTTTTGGGCAGGCTTTCCCCGGTGATGACCGCTTCGTCCACCGAGCCTGAGCCATGGACGACATGGCCATCCACGGGGACTTTCTCGCCCTCGCGGACCAGCACCACGTCCCCGGGTCGCAGAGCGGCAATCGGCACTTGCCGCTCCCCGGTTGCCGAGCGAACCAGGGCCACCTGAGGGGCCGAGCCGATCAGGGCCTTGATGGACGCCCTGGCCCGGTCGGTGTTCAGCTCGGCGATGAATTCGGCGATGAGGATGATCACCATCAGCACCGCACCCGCCACCGTTTCCCCACCGAACACGGCCACCAAAGTGGCGATGGTCACGAAGATCTCGGTGCCGATCTTGCGTTCGTGCAGCAGATCCGACAGGCCAGTCTTCACCAGCGGGTACAAGCCGAAGGCCACCGCAGCCCACAACAACGCCACGTGGATGAGCCCTTGCTGGAACAGCAGGACCAGCAGTCCGGTGACCACGATGCGGATGACTTCCATCCACCGCTGATGGGTCATCAAGCCGGCTGGGGATGACGTTGCACTCATCGTTTGCCCCCTTCATGCAAGGAAGACGATGACGCGCGACGCAATGACCGCGCCACATGGCGCGCTTGCGTGAAACAGAACATGAATGGCTCCAGGTGAACGCCAGGGCGACAAACGCCATGACGGCCATGTCCGGTGCAGGCAAAGGCTGCACCACGGCAACATCACGTGTGGAGCGAGGGGGGCGCGCGGCCGATGGGGCGCCAGTGCACCCCTGAGGGAATCGGGATGTGTTCAGGCGAGGCCCGCCAACGGGTGCGGGGGCGACGGGCTTCGGCGCCCAGCAAGCCAGCCAAGCCCAGCAGCACCGATGCCACGAGCACATCCGTCGGCACCTTCGTTGACACGTCGGCCAGCGCGGGCTCCGCCACCCGAGGCATCTCAGCGGACCACAAGGCCATCAGCGAGTGGCTGAAGTGCTTGCCATGCGGGGCCTCGATGTGCGCCTCATCGGGCTCATCGACATCGACCTGCTCCCAGTGAAACGCGTCGCCACCGCCCGCATCATGCGAGTGAGCATGGAACGGCGAGCTGACCAGATCGAACGCCACCAGCAAGAACAACAGCCAACGGCCGACCAGCGCCCACCAGGATGGGCGCTGAGGATCGGCATGTGATGACAAGGCTGTGTTCACAGGTATTTGGTCATGTCTTTGAACTCGGCGAGCGCTTCTTCCGATTGGGCCGTGCGAACCGCACGCGCCAGACACTCGTCCAAATGCTCATGGATCAAGGCTTTCTTGGCCGCCCCAATCGCTTTCTCAACCGCATGAAGCTGCTGGGCGACGTCCGCACAGGGGCGATCCGACTCCAGCATCTCGATGACGTTGATCAGGTGCCCACTGGCGCGCTTGAGTCGCTTGATCAGCGCGCCGTGACCGGCATGGTGCAAGGCTTTGTCCATGAAAACTCTTATCCTGGGGGGAAGGATATCATCTCCTCAGGAACATTGGACATGTCCATGCTTGGCGCATGCCTCGTCTTTCATGACTTTTTTGGGCCATCGCGGCCCCGCTCATCATGCGCAGCTTGAACACACCAGCCCTGCAAGGCGGCTTGCTGGCTTTCCTGGCGGCAACACTCTTTGGCATCAGCACACCGCTGGTGCAACGCATGGGCGCCGGCGTGGGGGCTTTTTCGACAGCGGCATTGCTCTACGCAGGCGCAGCATGGGTGGGCGCGTTGATGCGCCAGCCCGCCGAACGTGAGGCCGCTTTGCACAAGCAAGATTGGCGGCGGATTGGCTGGATGGCCTTGTTCGGGGCTGGCTTGGGGCCGGTGGCGATGGCCTGGGGACTGCAACACACCAGCGGCACCAGCGCATCGCTGATGCTGACGCTGGAGGCGGTGTTCACGGCCTTGTTGGCGCGATCACTCTACGGCGAGGTCATGGACCACCGGGTGTGGGGCGCCATGGCGCTGCTGTTTGCGGGTGGCATTGTGCTGATCCTGGACCGAGGTGCCGGCGGCAGCAATGAACTGCTGGGGGCGCTGGCGGTGCTGGCCGCAACCTTGTCCTGGGGCATCGACAACACGCTGTCTCGTGGCGTGGCCGACCGCGATCCTGGACAGGTTGTTCTGGCGAAATCGGCCCTCGGTGTGGCCTTGACCTGTGTGAGCGCCTGGGTCATGCGGGAGCCATGGCCAGACTGGCCTGCAACCCTGGGCTTGCTGCTGATCGGTGCCACAGGCTATGGCTTGAGCCTGAAGTTGTACTTGTTGGCGCAGCGGGCATTTGGCGCGGCCCGGACCGGATCGGTCTTTGCCTTCGCGCCGTTCATCGGTGCGGTGCTGGCGGTCGCCTTGGGCGATCGTTCCATGAGCTGGGGCGTGGTGCTGGGTGGCAGCTTGATGCTTTTGGGTGTGATCCTGCATCTGGTCGAGTCTCATGGACACGAGCATGTGCATGAGGAACTTGTGCACGAGCATGCACACGTCCATGACGATGGGCATCACACCCATGTGCATGACCCCATGCCGCAGGAGGCACACAGCCATCCCCACCGACACGAGCCCATCCGCCATGCACATGCGCACGTGCCGGATGCGCATCACACGCATCGGCACTGACTCAGGCCATGTTGGGTGGCCACGTGTGAGTCTCTCCTTGACACGATTGACACCATGCGTACAAGGCGTCGTACATCACCATGCCATGACGCAGCATCTCGTGGTCGTCCGCGAACTGGCGAGACAGTCCCAGTGACAAGGCATACAGCCCTGCCGCCTGTGGCGCGAGATCCAGCCGGTCGGTGTCTGCGCCCCTGACGATGGTGGCCAGTTGCTGCAGGGCGGGATCGCTCAGCTTGTACTTGAGCAGGAAAGCATCAAAGCTGCACGAGTCCCCCACGTGTGACATCTCCACGCCGGGGATGTCATAAGGTGTTGCGCCTTCGCTGTCCGCCACAGGCAGCACCTGATTGGCTGGGACGTACAGGAACTCGGCCTGAGGATCGATGAAGCGCTGGATCAGCCAGGGGCATGCAATCCGGTCGATCTTGGGGCGCTCTCGGGTTACCCATTTCATGGTCAATCTCCTTGGATGTCGTGATCGAGATCAGTGGCGCAAGGGGTACAAGGCCATCCCCAGCAGCGCAGCGGCGAGGATGATCCAAGGCTCCTGCACTTTCTTGAAGCGCCACAGGACGGCGGCCACCGCCAACGCCATGAGGATGGTGGGCAGATCCACCAGCGAGCGCTTGGCCAACACCACGACCGACCCGGTGATGGCACCCACAGCGGCGGCCGTCACCCCGTCGATGAAAGCCAGCAAGCCAGGACGCTTGCCATGCTTCTTGAAGTACGGAGCAGGCCCGATGGTGAGCAGATAACAAGGCAGGAAGGTGGCCAACGCTGCCACGCAAGCGCCAGGCAGGCCTGCCACCAGGTAGCCAATGAACCCCACCGTGATGACCACCGGTCCCGGCGTGATCATGGCCACCGCCACCGCATCCACGAACTGTTTCTCGGTGAGCCAGTGGAACTCGTGCACCACGCCGCCGTACAGGAACGGCACGATGGCCAGGCCCGAGCCGAACACGAAGGTGCCTGCCTTGGCGAAGAACAAACCGATTTGCACCAGGATGGCGGGGTCTGTTGTCAGCAAAATGCTTGCTGCCGGAGCAGCAGATGCCAGCACCACACCGGCATTCGCCGAAAGCCGGGCCGAAGGGCGCCATTTGGTGCGCCACAACCAGACCGCGATGCCCGCCACGATGAACAGCGAGGCGATCTCGGACTCGGTGATGATCGTCGCGGCGGCCGTGATGCCCCAGATGGCCCACAGCAGCTTGTCCTTGCCCAGGCTCTTGCTGGTCAGTTTGTGCGCGCTCATGGCGATGATGCCGATGACGGCTGCGCCCACGCCATAGAACGTGGCCTGCATCCAGGTCAGCCCGCCAAAGTGGGTGTAAGCCCACCCCAGTGCCACCACCATCAGGAAGGACGGCAAAACGAAGGCCAATCCGACCAAGGTGGCGCCCAGGATGCGGTAGTGGACGTAGCCGAGGTAGATGGCCAACTGAGCAGCCATGGGCCCGGGCATCAGCTGCGCCAGGGCAATGCCCTCTTTGTAGTCCTCATCGCTGATCCAGCCTCGCCGTTCGACCAGATCGCGGTACATGTAGCCCGCCAACGCCACAGGGCCGCCAAAGCCAATGGCGCCCAGTCGCAGCATGTAGGCCACGATTTGCCAGAGTGAGTAGATGGGTGCGTTCATGGGGCGCCTCCAGCGATCACCGCTGAGAGCGATGTGCAGAACGTGTCAGAAAAGAAGGGAGAGGGGGCCAGCGCGTGGCTGGATGCGCCTTGTGTGGCAAGGCGAGACGCGAGGCTTGTTGGCCTGTTCAAGACGGACTCCTACCTGGGATCAAACCCATGGTCAGGAGCATGAATCGCCCCGACTTTCCTAGACACTCCTGTGCCGCTGGGATTGACGCCTTTCGAACTCTACCGGAGACAGGCCTTCGGCAGTGCCATGACGGCGTCGTGGGTTGTAGAACATCTCGATGTAATGGAAGACATCGCTGCGGGCCAGATCCCTGGTTGGATAGATCTGGCGCCTGATGCGCTCGCGCTTGAGCAACTGGAAGAAGCTCTCAGCCACAGCGTTGTCGTGGCAGTTGCCGCGGCGGCTCATGCTGGCCACCAGGTTGTGGCTCTTGAGGAAGTCTTGCCACTCGTGGCTGGTGAATTGGCAGCCCTGATCGGAATGCAAGGTCACCGGTGTCTTGGGCTTGCGCCGCCAGATCGCCATCAGCAGCGCAGCCAGCACGAGGTCTGTGTCGATGCGACTGCCCATGGACCATCCCACCACCTGCCGTGAATACAGGTCCAGCACCACAGCCAAGTACAGCCAGCCTTCATGCGTGCGGATGTAGGTGATGTCGGTCACCCAGGCCTGATTGGGCTGGCTGACCGTGAACACCTGCTGCAGATGGTTGGGCGCCACCACGGCAGGCGGCCCTGACTTGCCGCCTGGCTTGCGCTTGTAGCCCGTCTGTGACCGAAGGCCTTCGCGCTTGAGCAAGCCGTACACCCGGTGCTTGCCGCAAGCCTCACCCAGGTCCCGCATGTCCAGTGTGATCTTGCGATACCCGTAGATGCCGCCACTCTCCAGCCAAGCTTGCTTGAGCTTGGGCAGCAACCGCTGGTTGTCCAGCTCGCGTGCGCTGACCGGATTGGCCTTCCAGGCGTAGTAGCCGCTGGGGTGCACTCGCATGACGTGGCAGAGCAATCGAACGCTGTGACGGGGCTGCTCCTGCTCGATGAACGCGTACCTCACCCGGACTGCTTGGCAAAGTACGCTGCGGCCTTTTTTAGGATGTCGCGCTCCTCGGTCACGCGCTTGAGCTCAGCCTTGAGCCGACGCAGCTCTTCGGCCTGGGGCAGTTGACCATGGCGCACATCGGCAGGCTGCCTGGCTTCGTTGATCCACTTGTAAAGGCTGTGGGCACTGACGCCCAACCGACTCGACACATCGGCCACCGTGTGGCCCCGTTCGGTCACTTGCTTGACCGCCTCGATCTTGAATTCTTCCGGGTAACGCTTGGTGCTCATCTCGGCTCCTTCTAAGCCAGTAGTTTGAGGCTCACAAGCGTCTAGGATCTCCGGGGCGATTCAGCAGTGCTTGGACGCCAGGCGTCTTGCGGTTGCGGGGAGGACTGCCCTTACCCCCGCAGTCGGAATCTATCACGCTGTGGAGATCGCTTCTCGCATCGTTACGATGATCTGATGCTTTCCAGATAGAAAAGTGAGGCGACTTGCCTGTCGTGATCGGGCGTGACGACCATTTGGCTGAGGTACGCTGCGATCAAACAGCTTTCGATGCAACATGATTGATCCCATAGACTCGCTTGCCTTTTCGATGCATGGCAACAAGGGTGTGTATGCCGTACTTCTCGGGTCTGGCGTTTCACGCGCGGCTCGAATTCCGACAGGTTGGGAGGTCACGATCGAGTTGGTGCGAAAGGCAGCTGCGCTCCAGGGCGCGAATTGCGAGCCTGACCCAGCAGCTTGGTTCATGCAGAAGACTGGACTGGAGCCGGAATATTCGGCGCTGCTGGATGCCGTGGCCAAGACACCTGCGGAGCGGCAGCAACTGTTGCGGCACTACTTCGAGCCCACAGAAATCGAGCGCGATGAGGGGGCCAAGATGCCCACCAAGGCCCACAGAGCCATTGCAGAACTCGTGAAGCTCGGGTACGTGCGAGTGGTGGTCACGACCAACTTTGACCGCCTGCTGGAGTTGGCTTTGAACGACGTAGGCGTGTATCCCACGGTGTTGAGCACGCCAGACCATGTTGAAGGCGCACTTCCGCTTGTCCACACCGCGTGCACCGTTATCAAAATCCATGGCGACTATCTGGACACGCGAATCCGGAATACGCCTGAAGAGCTGGCAGCCTATCCTGAGCAGTTCAATCACATTCTTGATCGCGTGTTCGATGAGTTCGGCCTCATCGTGGCCGGCTGGTCCGCAGACTGGGACGAGGCGCTCCGAACCGCTATGACGCGTGCGCCATACCGACGTTTCTCCACCTACTGGTCTAGCCGGGGCGAGCCAAGTGCCAAAGCTGCAGATCTTGTCGCAAGGCGAGGCGCAACCCTGGTCAAAATTGACGACGCCGACTCCTTCTTTTACAGCCTGACGGAGAAGGTCAAGTCGCTGGAGGAATTCTCGCGACCGCACCCCTTGTCTGCTGCCGTGGCTGTTGCTTCACTGAAGCGATACCTGTCAGAACCGAAGTATCGGATCTCTCTAGAAGACCTGATCAGCGGTGAAGTCACTCGGGTGGCGGCCATCACGAGTGGTGCTCAATTTGATGTCAATAGCCAAGACACCTCGGGGCCCGCCGTGCTTGCCCGCCTGCGAGCGTATGAGGCAGCCGCAACCACGCTAGTCAAAATGGCATTTGTTGCCGGCCAGTGGAGCGAAGGAGATCAGCTGCGGGCCTGGGCCAAAGCGCTGGCAAAGCTTTCACACAGGCAAGCCCAAAGCGGTCTTGTGCGCTGGCTTGAGTTGCAGCGCTATCCGGCTACGCTGCTTCTGTATGCGATGGGAATCGGTGCCGTCACGACCGAGCGGTGGGAGTCTCTTCATCACATCTTCTCGGTTTCAGTTGCACGAGAGGGCCAAGAGGACAAGCGCGCTGTAGAGGTTGCCCCCATCTGGGCACTTTTTCAGCGTGGGGCTGAGGCAATGAAAGTGCTCCCAGGTCGCGAGCGCGAATACACGCCACTGCAGAACCACTTGGAGGAGTTACTCTTTGAAGTGCTTGGGCCGCACTTCGACTCTTCGGAGGCGTTCAGCATGGTGTTCGACAGGTTCGAGGTGCTCGCTGCCCTTGCCTATGCCGCACCTCAAGTTGAACGTGCCCAAGCGAGCGAGCGGTATTGGACGCTGCCGGGTGCCTATGGTTGGCGCTCAGAGAACCGGCGACGGATTCTCCAGGAGGTCTCAGACAGCTTGAAGTCTGCAGGTAACGGCTCACCGTGGGTCACGTCAAGGTTGGTTGGCACAACAGCGGAGCTTGGTATTGCCAACCTGACCCAGCTTGAGCAACTTGTCTTGCAGCTTCGATGGTTCTAGTGACGGCAGAGGTCAGGGCCTACCCTCTCCGCGACGATTAGGGCCGTTGACGAGCCCCAAACCGCTCCTCGACGCTCACGGGCACGAGCTGTTGTCTTGGAGACATCGTCGCTGGCGTTGCGGAGCGGAAGATCAAGTTGAGCAAGAACCCGGCATTGGTAGTCGAGTCCCACCACGTCCAGCAAAGCCCAACAGAAGCCAGCAGCCTGCGGCATGCCAAATGGCACACCAGAACAATACAGAAACAAAAAAGCCTAAGTGAATCAATCACTTAGGCTTGCATCCTGGCGGAGAGGGCGGGATTCGAACCCGCGGTAGGCTATTAACCTACACACGCTTTCCAGGCGTGCGACTTAAACCGCTCATCCACCTCTCCGAAGCCTTAGATTCTAGCAAGGATTTTTGCCATCTTCCTCAGTTGATGGCGACTTTCTTGCCGTCCTTGTAGGTGTAGAGCGTCATCGCAGGGTTCTTCAACTCGCCGTTGGGCTCGAACATCACCTTGGCGGTCACGCCCTGGTAGGCCGCTTCCACCAGCTTGGGGCCGTAGACCTTGGGGTCCGTGGAGTTGGCGCGCTTCATGGCATCGACCAGCACCATGGTCGCGTCATAGGTGTAGGGCGAGTAGACCTGGAACTGCTTGGGAAAGCGCGTCTCGTAGCGGGCGCGCCAGTCCTTGCCGCTGGGCAGCTTGTCCAGCGAGGCACCGCCCACGGCACACACCACGTTGCCCAGGGTCCTGGCACCGCTGGAGAGGTCCATCAGCTTGTCGGTGCAGATGCCATCGCCACCGAACAGGTAGACCTTGGTGAGGCCCAGTTGCTGCATCTGGCGCAGCATGGGGCCGGCCTGCGGGTCCATGCCACCGAAGAAGATGCCATCGGGCTTCTTGCTCTTGATGGCCGTGAGGATGGCCGAGAAATCCACCGCCTTGTCGTTGGTGTACTGCTGGCTCACCACCTCCAGGCCCAACTCCTTGGCCGTGCGGGCAAAGACGTCGGCCACGCCCTTGCCGTAGGCCGTGCGGTCATCGATGATGGCGACCTTCTTGAGCTTGAGGGTGTCGGCCGCGTACCTGGCCAGGCCCGCGCCCAGGGCGTTGTCGTTGGCCAGCAGGCGGAAGACCTGCTTGTAGCCCAGCGTGGTCAGCTCGGGGTTCGTGGCCGAGGGCGAGATCATGGGCAGGCCACACTGGCTGTAGACCTTGGCCGCCGGGATGGTGGTGCCGGAGTTCAGGTGGCCGACCACGCCGTTGACCTTGGCGTCGCACAGCTTCTGCGCCGCGGCCGTGCCCTGCTTGGGGTCCGCGGCATCGTCTTCGGCGATCAGCTCGAACTTCAGCTTCTTGCCGCCAACCGTCACGCCCTGCGCGTTGAGCTCCTCGATGGCCATGCGGGCGCCGTTCTCGTTGTCGCGGCCGTAGTGGGCCTGCGGGCCGGACACCGGACCGACGTGGCCGATGCGCACCACGGTCTGCGCCTGAGCGCCCGCCGACACCAGGCCCATGGACAGGCCGGCAGAGATCAGGGCAGACAGGGGCAGGACACGGTGCAGGGCACGGTGCAGGAGGGGGGTCTGGTTCATCTTCATCTCTTGGATGGCAGGACAGGGAAACGGGGAAGGCCCGCAGGCCTCAGCGCTGGCGCAGCTTGGCGACTTCCTGGGCGACCGAGCGGGCCACCACGTCGCGCAGGGTCCGGGCCAGCTCGTCCTTGAGGTCGCGCACCATGGCTTCGCTGTGGCGGGCCAGCACCGGGGCCATGGCCTCGCGCAGGCGGAACTCCAGCATGCCATCGATCTGGCGCTGCACATCGCCCAGCACCCGCTGGGTCACCGCGCCTTCCAGCGCCGCGAGCTCGTCGGCGGACCATTGCGCGACAGCATCGGCATCGGCGGCCAGGGGGGCGCCGGTGTCGGCCACGTCGGCGGGCCGAACGCCGTCGACTTCGATGACCTCGGTCAGCGTGGGCACCTGGGCCGCAGGGGGGCGGGAGTGATCGAACATGGGCGGGTTCATGGCGTGGGGCCGTCCTTGGCCTCGTGGGGCTGCACATCCCAGCCCATGGCGACATAGGCCTTCCAGCGCGCGCGGCCGAGCTGGCGGTCTTCCGGTTCGCTGGCCACGAGGTCGAAGAGGCGCTCGAAGCGCTCGGCACCTGGCGGGATCCCGCTGCCCAGGTTGACCAGCACCGCACGCTCGCCCGGCACAGAAGCCGGATCGTCGGACAGCCAGATGGGCGTGGCATGCAGGCGCTCGGGCAGGCTCGCGCCCCCCGTGGCCAGCACATGGGGCAGGAATTCCTGCTCGTCGAACACCCACAGCTGGCGGTCCAGGGCCTGGAGCGTGGCCGCATCGCCCGTCACCACCAGCGGCACCCCGGCCCGCGAGGCCTTGCGCAGCAGGCGGCAGGCGTAGGCCTGCTTGTCAAAAATGCCGTGATGGAACTCGACCTTGGCCATGGGTGTGCGTGGGCTCAGGCGCCAGCGGCCCGGGTGGCAACTTTGCGGGCGGTCTTTGCCGCAGCCTTCGTCGGGGCTTTGCCTGCGGCCTTGGCCGGCTTGGGCTGCAGCGCCTGCTTGCCCGCCGCAGCCTGGTCCAGCAGGAACTGGGTCAGCAGGCCCACCGGACGGCCCGTGCCGCCCTTGGCCGCGCCCGACTTCCACGCCGTGCCGGCGATGTCGAGGTGGGCCCAGCGGTAGGCCTTGGTGAACTTGCTGAGGAACACGGCCGCGGTGATGGCGCCGCCTTCGCGGCCACCCACATTGCCCAGATCGGCGAAATGGCTCTTGAGGGCTTCGCCGTATTCCTCGTCCAGGGGCATGCGCCAGGCGGTGTCCAGGCTGGACTGGCCGGCGTCCAGCAGGGCCTGGGCCAGCGCGTCATCGGCCGAGAACAGGCCGCTGTGGATGTTGCCCAGGGCGATGACGCAGGCGCCGGTCAGCGTGGCGATGTCCACCACGGCCGCGGGCTTGAAGCGCTCGGCATAGGTCAGCGCATCGCACAGGATCAGGCGGCCTTCGGCGTCGGTGTTGAGCACCTCGATGGTCTGACCCGACATGCTCTTGACCACGTCACCGGGCTTGGTGGCCGTGCCGCTGGGCATGTTCTCGCAGGTGGGGATGAGGCCGACCACGTTGAGCTTGGGCTTGAGCAGCGCCAGGCTCTGGAAGGTGCCCAGCACGCTGGCCGCACCGCCCATGTCGAACTTCATCTCGTCCATGCCCGCGCCGGGCTTGAGCGAGATGCCGCCCGTGTCGAAGGTGATGCCCTTGCCCACCAGCACAACGGGCGCATGCGAAGCCGCGGCGCCGTCGTAGCGCAGCACGATGAATTTCGGAGGATGGGCCGAACCGTTGGTGACCGACAGGAAGGAGCCCATGCCCAGCTTTTCAAGCGCCGGGCGCTCCAGCACCTGCACACCGATGTGCTTGTGGGCCTTGCCGATGCGGCGGGCCTCGGCGGCCAGGTGCGACGGCGTGCAGTGGTTGGCCGGCAGGTTGCCCAGGTGGCGGGCCAGGGTCACGCCCTCGGCCACGGCCTCGCCTTGGGCCAGACCGGCCTTCACGGCCGCAGCCACATCGGCGGCGTGCAGCAGGGTGACCTTCTTCAGGGCGCCGGGCTTGGGCGCGCTGGGCTTGGTCTCGCGGAAAACGTAGGTGGTGTCGGCCACTGCCGCCACAACGCCCTGGGCCAGGGCCTGCGCAGCCGCCGCATCGGGCACGAGGCCATCGGCCATCGCCACGGCCACATGGGCTGCAGCGCTGTCCTTCAAGGCCGCCACGCCCTTGGCCACGGCGGCCTTCAGCGACTTGGCTTGCGCATTGGCCGCGGCCACCAGCACCAGGCGCGGGGTTTTCACACCGGCGGGGCGGTGCAGGTACAGAGTGCGACCGGCCTTGAGGGCGAAATCGCCACTGTCCAGGGCTTCTTTGACCAGGCGGTCCAGCTCGGGGCTGGCCGCGGCGCTGTGCTCGGGCGCGAGCACCAGCACGAGGGCGTCTGCGTTGACCTGGGACAGGGCGGGCCCTTGGGCGATGGCGGAACGGTAGTCCATGCGGTGCAAGTCCATAATGCGCGGGTTGATCGACCCAAGCGATGTTATTCGATTCCTCCGTACGCAGAGAACTCTGGCGCAGCTTCAGTGGCACCCTCGTGGTCTTGCTGACGGTGCTGCTGACCATGGTGCTCATCCGCATCCTCAGCCAGGCGACCAAAGGCGCACTGGCGCCCACCGACGTCGGCCTGGTGCTGAGCTACACGGTCATCGGCCAGTTGCCGGTGCTGCTGGCGCTCGCCCTGTTCGTGTCGGTGGTGACCGTGCTCAGCCGCATCTGGCGTGACAGCGAGATGGTGGTGTGGCAGGCCAGTGGCGCACGCCAGGCCAGCTTCATCCGCCCGCTGCTGGGCATGGCCTGGCCGGTGCTGCTGATGGTGGCCGCCGCCGCCCTGCTGGCCCGCCCCTGGGCGCAGAACCAGACGCAGATCCTGAAGTACCGCTACGAGCAGCGCTCCGACATGGCCCGTGTGGCGCCGGGGCAGTTCCAGGTCTCGGCCGATGGCAAGCGCGTGTTCTTCATCGACAGCCACAGCGACGGGCTGCAGGCCGGCCGCAACGTCTTCATGGTGACCACCGCCGATGGCCAGGAGGCCGTGGTGACGGCCAACCAGGGCCAGGTGCAGCTCATCGACGGCCAGCGCTTCCTGGTGCTGTCCCATGGCGAGCGCACCCAGACCAAGCTGGACACCGGCGAGAAGGCGCTGTCGCGCTTCGAGACGGCCAAGGTGCGCATGGGCGAAGCCATCGACCCCAGCGACGTCGCCCCCGACATGCGCTCCCTGCCCACCCTGGCCCTGCTGGCGCTGCGCAGCGACGAGGCGCGGGGCGAGCTGGTCTGGCGTTTCGGCCTGGTCTGGGCCGCCTTCAACATGGTGCTGGCCGGCCTGAGCCTGGCCGCCGGCAACGCACGCCGCCACAGCAGCTGGAACCTGGTCTATGCCCTGCTGGTGTTCGTCGTGTATTTCAACCTGCTCAGCCTGAGCCAGACCTGGGTGAGCCGCGGCAAGCTGACGTGGGATGGCGCCTTGCTGGCCGTGCACGGCACGCTCACCGTGGCCGCCCTGCTGGTGGTGTGGTGGCGCGACGGCGCCCGCTGGCCCGGACAGACCGTGAAGCGCCCGTCCGGCGCGGACACCAGGGAGCACGCATGAGGACGGTGCGCCGGCTCATTTTCAAGACCGTGGCCACGCACGCCACGCTGGTCGGGCTGGCCTTTGCCGCCCTGGCTTTCTTCATCGACTTCGTGGAAGAGTCGCAGGACCTGGGCAAGAACGGCTACACCGTGGTGGATGCCCTGTGGACCTGCCTGCTGATGCAGGTGCGCCACATCTACGACCTCATGCCGATCGCGCTGCTGATCGGCGGCATCCTGGCGCTGGCGCGCATGGCGCAGACCTCGGAGTTCACCATCCTGCGCACCGGCGGCCTGGGGCCCTGGCGCGCGCTGCAACTGCTGGCGGGCCTGGGGCTGCTGGCGGCCTTGCTGGTGGCCGGCATCGGCAACTGGCTGGTGCCCCAGGCCGAGCAGGTGCTCACCCAACAGCACGCGCGCTTCAGCAGCCAGCAGCAGCTCACGCTGGGACGTGGCGGCACCTGGTTGCGCGAAAAACGCGAGGTGCCCGGCATGGGCACGCACACCATCACCGTCAACGTCGGCAGCGCCCTGAGCGAAGGCGAGTTCGGCCTGGTGCGGATCTTCGAGTTCGATGCCCGTGGCCAGCTGACCCGCCGCATGTCCGCCCGGACCGCCCGCGTCGATGCCCTGCCCAGCAACGGCCCGCCCCTGCCTGGTGGCGATGGCGATGGCTCGGTGTGGCGCCTGCAGGACGTGACCGACACGCGCTGGCTGTCGCACGAGCGGCTCTCGCAGGACGCGGCCCAGGCGGGCGTGAAGGTCATCGACGAGCGCAAGCTGGCCTCGCTGGACTGGGCCAGCAGCCTGACGCCGCTGGTGGTGTCGGCCTCGGTGCTGCCGCCCGAGAGCATGTCGGCCTTCGCCCTGTGGCGCTACACGCGGCACCTGGCGTCCAACGCCCAGGCGGCACAGCGCTACGAGATCCAGTTCTGGAAAAAGAGCTTCTACCCGCTGGTGTGCTTCGTGATGGTCGCGCTGGCCCTGCCGTTCGCCTACCTGCACGCACGCAGCGGCAGCATGAGCCTGAAGATCTTCGGTGGCATCATGCTGGGCATCAGCTTCGTGCTGATCAACCACATCTCCAGCCACCTGGGCCTTCTGCAGAACTGGCAGCCCTGGCTGGCAGCGGCCGCACCCAGCCTGCTCTATCTGTTGCTGTCCATGAGCGTGTTCACCTGGCTGGTGCGATACCAGTGAACCCTCGTCGCAGGAAGCGCTTGCATGACCTCACGCCTTGGCATCCTGCTGTTCGCGCACGGCGCGCGTGACCCGGCCTGGGCCCAGCCCTTCGAGGCCGTGGCGCAGCGTTTGGCCGAGCGCCACGCCCGGCACGGCGGCCCGCCCGACACGCCAGGCACCCTGGTGACACTGGCCTTCCTGGAATTCATGTCGCCCGACATCGGCACAGCCGGCGACCAGCTGGCCGCGCAAGGCTGCACCGAGGTGGCCGTGGTGCCGCTGTTCCTCGGTGCCGGCGGCCACGTGCGCAAGGACCTGCCCCGCCTGATCGGCGAGCTCGCCGTGCGCCACCCCGGCGTGCGCTGGCGCCTGAGCGCGGCCGTCGGCGAGACCGACATCCTCATCCAGGGCATGGCCGATGCGGCCTGGTCGCTGGCCCAGCCGGCGCCTGACACGCCCGCTCCCTGACCCTTTCGCAGCCCGCCAAGGCCCCTGCCATGAACCTGCACCAGTTCCGCTTCGTGCACGAGGCCGCGCGCCGCAACCTCAACCTGACGGAGACGGCCAAGGCCCTGCACACCTCGCAGCCCGGCATCTCCAAGGCCATCATGGAGCTGGAGGAGGAGTTGGGCGTGGACATCTTCGTGCGCCACGGCAAGCGCCTCAAGCGCATCACCGAGCCGGGGCTGGAGGTGCTCAAGTCCATCGACGTGATCCTGCGCGAGCTGGGCAACCTCAAGCGCATCGGCGACGAGTACGCCATGCAGGACGCCGGCACGCTGTCGATCGCCACCACGCACACGCAGGCCCGCTACGTGCTGCCCGAGCCCGTGGCCGCGCTGCGCAAGAAGTACCCCAAGGTGGCCGTGAGCCTGCACCAGGGCACGCCCGAGCAGGTGGCGCGCATGGTGCTCGACGAGGTCGCCGACATCGGGCTGGCGACCGAGTCGCTCAGCGACTTCCCCGAACTCGTCACCCTGCCCTGCTACGAATGGCAGCACGTGGTGGTGATGCCGGCCAACCACCCGCTGGTGCAGGTGCCGCGGTTGACGCTGGAGCTGCTGGCGGCCGAGCCGCTGATCTCCTACCACCCGTCCTTCACGGGCCGCAAGCGCCTGGACCAGGCCTTCGCGCAACGCGGGCTGACGCCCAACGTGGTGCTGGAGGCGATCGACGCCGACGTCATCAAGACCTACACGCGCCTGGGCCTGGGCATCGGGCTGGTGGCCGAGATGGCGGTCAAGGACGACCCGACCATGGGCCAGCCGGGCAGCGAGCTGGTGTGGCGGCCGGTGGGCCACCTCTTCGGGCCCAACCTGGCGCGCCTGGCCTTCAAGCGCGGCGCCTATGTGCGCCAGTTCGTGCTGGCCTTTGCCGAGTTGATCTCGGACCGGCTCACGCGCCAGCTCATCTTGCAGGCCATGCAGACACCGGCCGGCCAGACGGTCGAGGGCGCGGGCGATTATGGGCTGTGATGCGGACTGCGTGCAGCCTGTGCCTCAGGGGCGGTAGTCCGAGCCGGGCTCGGTTGTCGTGGCGTCGCCTCGCGCCGATGCGCCTGCGGGCGGCGTCGGCAGGCCGGCCGTGGCCCGTGCGCCTGCCGCCCCGCTGCCTTGCGCTGGCGGCTCGCCGATGTCATCGAGGCACAGGTCGACGTCCAGCATCGGGCGAGCCTGCGGATCGGCGATGACGGGCCGCGTGGCCATCAAGGGCGTCAGCGGCGTCACCGGGGTGACGAGCGCGTCGAAGCCGGTGACCGGCTTGTCGGCCAGGTCGCGCGCGATGGCGCAGAGGAACAGCAGCTCGCGGTAGGCCGGCAGATCGAAGGTTTCGGCCTGCGCGTCCGGGCGGATGAGGACATCCTCCAGCACGTCCATGGCGCGCGAGGGCTGCGGCCACAAGGCCTGCAGGCGCTCAATCACGCCGGGGTAGTCCGTCAGGCTGCGGCCCTGCTGCAGGTCGGCCTCCCAGGCCGGCGCATGGCCGTTGAAATGGGCGTTGAACGCCGCCTGCACGCGCTCGTGGTCGTCGCGGCGGCCCAGGCGCTGGTAGAGCTCCAGCAGCTTGAGGAAAGGCAGCGGGATGGTGCCATCGGTGCCCTCGACATGCGCTTCCAGCAGGCTGATGGCGGCATCGTCCTGGCCCAGCACCACGAAGAACTCGGCTTGCTGCTCCAGGTCGATCAGCTCCTCGATGGAGACGGCGCGCAGGGGCTCGGAGGCAAAGGCTTGTTCGGCCGCCCCCTCGCCGACGGACGCGGTCAGCGAGGTCGGTGCGGCCATGGATGCTGCGGGGATGGATGCTGCGGGCATCGACGAGGCTGCAGAAGAGGCCAGGCCCCCGGCAGCCGACTGGGGCACATGCCGCGAGGCCGACGGCGCCTCCGTTTCGGGCGGCGATGCGGTGTCCGGCACAGCCTCGCTGGGCACCGACAGCGGCGCGGCCCCGCTGTGCGGCGGCCACCAGGCCGAGCGCTCGCGCTCCTGGCGCCGCCAGAGCCCGTGGAAGTACACGGCCGCCCCCGTGGCCGCCAGGGCCAGCGCCGCCAGCCCATACAGCCACCAGGTGCCGGGCCGGCCGGTGTCGATCTCGCGCATGCGGGCCTGCAGCAGCGACACGCTCTGGCGGGTCTGCTCGCCCTCGCTGTGCAGCTGCGCCAGGCGCTTTTCCAGGGCCAGCAGGCGTTGCTGGTCGCGCAGTTGCTGCTCGGGCGTGGTGTTGAGCGCACGCCAGAGGGCGGCGGCAGCATCGCGGCGGGCCTGCACCTCGGGGCCCTCGGCCTGGGCGCTGGCGGCCTGCTGGGCGCTCATGGCCACGGTGGCACGCAACTGCGGCGACACCAGCGCATCGGCCTCGACCGGGTCGAGTTGCAGGCGGCTGTGCCCGCCGGGAGGCGCCAAGGCCACCGCCTGAGCCCCTGGTGCCGAAGTGGCGCGGGCCGGCTTCCTGCGCTCGGGCCGTGGCGCCATCGCGGACGCGGCACGGTGCGGCCCTGCGGCCGCTCCCGCCGGGTTCGCGGCACGCGAGCCACCGCCTTGCGCGGCCAGGCCACCCTCTTGCGCAGCCGCCGCTGCCGCCGCGGAGGCCCCCCCCGCCGCGCCGCTGCCCGCCTCGTCCGCCGCGACGTCCGGAGCGGGCACCGCGGGGGCGCCCACCACCGGGGTCGGCGGATCGGCCAGGGCCACGAACTTGCGGGTGATGCGCGCCTGGCAACCGGCGCTCAGGTAGACCGTGACGACAGGCTCGTTGACCAGGGTCTGGGTGCGCACCAGCAGGGTCCGCGTCGGTGCGGACGTGGCCAGGGGCGCGGATGCAGGTGCCGGCAGGACGAGCGCGGACACCGCGGTGCGGCTGAGCTTGTCATCGCCGAAATAGACATCGGCGGAGACGCATTCGTCGGCAAGCTGCTCGCCCGGCTCCAGCCGCAAGGGCACCGACAGGCGCAAGGGCTCACCCAGCACGGCGCGGGTCGAGGGACGGCCCAGCCCCAGGGCCTGGGCAGCACCTGGACAAAGGGCAAACAGCGACACTGCGAGAGCTGCGGCCGACGCCCGCTCAGGAAAATTCATATCGGTGCATCATGAGGCCTGACGCGTTCGACTCTAGCATGACTCAATTCACGGAAAGCCCGATCACAGGCGGCCTCACGCGCACCTGCGGGTGGCCCCAACGCTTGCCACGCCCATGACCACAGAACTCCAGACCGAGCACCGGGGCCAGACCCTGGTGATGCGCCTCCACGGCCCCGCCACCCGCAACGCCCTGTCGCCCCAGGTGTACGCCGCAGGGGTCGAGCTGCTCAACGTGGCCGAGTCCAACCCCGATGTGCGCGTCGTGGTGCTGACCGGCCATGGCGGCCACTTCTGCGGTGGCGGCGACCTGCAGCGCCTGTCTCACCAGCGCATCCACGACCTCGCCGGCCAGGGTGCCAACCTCGATGCCTTCCATCAGTGGGTCGAGGCCCTGCGCAGCTTCCCCAAGCCCGTGATCGCCGCCGTCGAGGGCGTGGCCGCGGGTGGGGGCATGTCGCTGGCACTGGCGTGCGACCTGGTGGTGGCGGCCGACAACGCCCGCTTCCTGTCGGCTTACAGCCAGGTCGGCCTGTCCCCGGACGGCGGCGCCAGCTGGCACCTGAGCCGGGCGCTGGGCCGCTCGCAGGCCCTGGCGCAGTTGTGGCTGGGCACGCCGCAGACCGCACAGCAATGGGCCGAGCGCGGCCTGGTCCACCGCCTGTGTGCGGCAGGACAAGCCCTCAACGAGGCCTTGGCGCTGGCCGACCAGCTGGCCGAGGTGCCGGCGGGTGTGCTGGCCAGCATCAAGGAGCTGGTCAACGACGCCCACGCGCCGCTGCGCACGCAACTCGACGCCGAAAAACAACATTTCCTGGTGAACCTGGCCCGACCGGAAGCGGGTGCGGCCATCGACGCCTTCTTGCAGCGCCGCAGCAGCCGGCCTTGATCGGGCCTGGCTCAGGCCTGGCTGTCGCGGGCCTGCTCGCGCAAGCGGGCGGCCAGGCGGGCAAAGAGCTGGCCCACCAGCTTGAGGCGGGCGGGCTCCAGCGGCTGGCCAGCGGTGCGCATGGTCAGGATGCCACGGTTGAGCGTGAGCACCAGCACCAGGGTGTCGGTCCACCAGACGGCCGCGGCATCGTCCAGGGCGGACAGCACGCCGGCATCCAGCCAGGCTTTGGCCACGGCTTCGGCGTTGCTCAGCAGCATGAAGCGCTTGGCCAGCGTGGGCGAGGCCTGCAGGGAGACGCGGGGGTGCATGGCCAGCCAGCGCATCTCGTCGGGCAGGGAGTTGTCGATCTGCGTCTGCATGGCGTTGGTGAAGCGGCTGAACACGTCGGACTCCAGCGCCTGCGCCAGCGTCTTGCTCACCATCACCATCTGCACATCGTGGGGCATGCCGGTGTCGCAGCGGAAGCGCAACTCCTTGCCCATGATGTAGGGGCGCTGGGACTCTCCCCATTCGACACGCCAGCCCTCGTTGGCCTCGACGACGAAGCCGCCGCCCGTCCGGTCCTTGACGCGTTTGAAGGCGTGGCCTTCCGCCTTGGCCCAGGCCCCCAGCACCTGCCCGGTGTCGCCGTTGGCTGCGGCCGGGCCGCTGATCATCCGCTTGAGCGCATCGAACATGGGTAGGTGACACCTCTGGTTTGGCCGTCTCTCGGGTGAGTCTACCGCGAGAGCCCGCGACCCAGGATGTCAGCCAGGGGCAGAGTTTCCCGCCCACCACACCCAGGGGTGGGCACGCCGGCATCGGCAGGCGGGAACGAGACCGCGGGCAACGCCCGTGCGCGGCCTCGGCGTGCGCAACCTCAGTGTGCGCGGCGACGGCCCACGCCGAGCAGCACCCCGGCGGCGGCCAGCACCAGCAGGGCACTGGCGGGTTCGGGCACCGGCGTGATCGTGGCCGAACCGCTGGCAACGAAGATGTCCTGGTTGCCGCTCAGGCGGAAGGACGTGGCGAACTGCCAGAAGTTGAAGCCAGCCACCGGCGCCACGCCCGAGGTGTAGGCGCTGTAGGGGCCGTAGGTCGCGGAGGCGCCGTTCGAGGTGGCACCCGGGCCGACGTCCACGCCGCCGTCGACGTAGCTCAGGCCGCCGTCGGACGACAGCCTCACCCGCTGGATCAGCGCGGCGCCGGGCAGCGGCGAGACCGTCGCGCCACCGTCGGTGCTGGTCAAGGCGCCGGCGATGTGGGCTTCCAGGTCATAGGCCCCGCTCACGGTCGGCTCGATGGACTGGCTGTAGGCGACCGAGTAGGTCTGCGCGCTGGCGGTGTTGTTCTTGACGTAGAAGCCGTAGGACATGCTGGGGTCGATCAGGCCGCCCAGGTGGGTGACGATCAGGCTGGCCGCCCAGGGGTTGCTGGCATCGGCGGTGGTGCCGGTGCTGCCATCGGCCTTCTGCCAGGAATGCCAACCCAGGCCGGTGACGGTCTGGCCGTCGACGATGGCCGTGGTGTTGGGCGTCCAGACGCCGTCGGCATCGGCGATGGCGCTGCTGGGCGGGCTGAGGGACACCGCGCCCAGGGCCAGGTCGACCGCCAGGAACTGCGAGAGTTCGCTCGACAGGTCCCACTGGGGGGTGCCGCTGGCGTCATGGATGACGAGGCTGAGTTGGGCTTTGCCCTCGGCGATCGCGCCGGCTTGGGCGGAGGTGGCCGCCAAGGCCAGGACGCAGGCCAGGGTGCACGAATTGAACTTCAGAAGAACGTTTTTCACTGCTTGCTCCAGGAATGGGTTGACCGGGCGGTCTGATTTTTCTGGGACTCCCGTCTCGGTGACCGAAGGATGGTTTCTCAATGTGTCGGAAATATTTAAAACAAACACCGCACAGGCAGCCTGAAAACAAGCATCAAAAACCATGATCCATTGGCATCAGGAAAACTGAAGAGCAGCTGAATCCCCAGCAGAAACCTGAATGATTTCTGAAGATGGACGGTGGACGTCATTCGTTGCATCGACAGGGGATGCCAGCCATGCACCGGCACGCGGGCGGCACGGCGAGAGCACCGCGGCCCGACGCGCATGGAAAATCGCGCGCCGGAGCCCGGATCGACGTCAAGGAATATGGAAATGGGAATGGGAATGGCCACGGCGGCCGCGAATATGTCGCAAACCTGAAGGTGGGCTGAAGACGGACTGAAGGCGGCGCAGCGGCGTGGGCCGCGCAGGCATGGCCAGGTGCGTGGCCTGCCCGGAGGGACTCGAACCCCCGACCTGCTGCTTAGAAGGCAGCTGCTCTATCCAGTTGAGCTACGGGCAGGCAGAACCGGGGGGAGTTTACGCCATGGGTGCAGCCGCCTTGCGAGCGGCCTGCCGGGGCCGCCAGCGCGACAGCCACAAGGCGTTGCTGACCACGCTGACGCTGCTGAGGGCCATGGCCGCGCCGGCCAGCATGGGGTTGAGTCCGCCCAAGGCCGCCAGGGGGATGCCGATGACGTTGTAGCCGAAGGCCCAGCCGAGGTTCTGCCAGATCTTGCGCGAGGTGCGTCGCGACACTTCCAGCGCGCCCGGCACCAGCAGCGGGTCACCGCGCATGAGGGTGATGCCGGCGGCCTGCATCGCGACGTCGGTGCCGCCCTGGGGGTTGGCCATGGCCATGCCGATGTCGGCCGCGGCCAGGGCCGGCGCGTCGTTGAGGCCGTCGCCGACCATGGCCACCGTGACCGGCCGGCCCTGGGCATCGCGCTGCAGGCGGTGGATGTGGTCGGCCTTGTCGCCGGGCAGCACCTCGGCCACCACCTCCTGGATGCCGAGCTGGCGGGCCACGGCTTCGGCGGCCAGGCGGCTGTCGCCCGAGATCATGGCGGTGCGCACGCCCAGGGCGTGCAGGCGGGCCACGGCTTCGGCGGCCTCGGGCTTGAGGGCATCGCCAAAGGCCATGGCGGCCACGACCTGCCAGCCGCGGCCAGTGTCGGTGCGGGTGTCGGCACCAACGGCTTCGGCCGCCTCGGGCGCATGCAGCAGCCAGGACACCGTGGCGCCGTCGCCCGCCCAGCGCCGCGCGGCCTCGGCCAGGGCATCGTCCGGGGGCAGGGTCTGGGCGCGCTCCTGCATCCAGCGGGGGCTGCCCAGGCACCAGCGGCCTGCCAGCGCGGCGGTCGCGTCACCCGTCCCCGGGGCGGCCCCAAGATCAGACAGTGGGTTGGGCACCGGGTCCGCGCCCTGCCCCGCGGCCCGGCCAGCCAGGCGGCCTTCGATGCCACGCCCGGGCACGGCGCGCAGGTCCTGCATCGGCATCGGCATCGGCATCGGCATCGGCACGGCGCCCGGCACCGAAGCCTCGCCCGCCTGCGCGGCCACGTCGAGCACCGCCTTGGCCAGCGGGTGCTCGCTGCCCCGCTGCAAGGCCGCGGCGATCTGCAGGGCCTGGGCCTGGTCTGCCGGACCGCCCGAGCGCACGGCCCAGCCGAGCAGGCGGGGTTGGCCCTGGGTGAGCGTGCCCGTCTTGTCGAAGGCCACGAGCTGCACGCGGTGCGCCACTTCCAGGGCCTGCGGGTCCTGGATGAGGATGCCCTGGCGGGCCGCGGCTCCGGTGCCCGCCATGATGGCCGCGGGCGTGGCCAGGCCCAGCGCGCAGGGGCAGGCGATGACCAGCACGGCCACGGCGCGGATCAACGCCACATCGACCCCGACGCCGGCCAGCCACCAGCCCAGGCCGGTGAGCAGGGCCACGCCCAGCACCACCGGCACGAACACGGCCGACACCCGGTCCACCACCCGCTGGATGGGCGCCTTGGCGGCCTGGGCCTCGACCACGCGGCGGATGATGTGCGCCAGCATGGTCTGGCCGCCCACCGCGGTCACCGTCATCAAAAGGCGTCCCTCTGCGTTGATGGCGCCACCCGTGAGGCGGTCGCCGACGTGGCGGGCCACCGGCAGGGGCTCGCCGGTCAGCAGGGACTCGTCGACGTGGCTGCTGCCCTCCCGCACGGTGCCGTCCAGGGGCACGCGCGCGCCGGGCATCACCACCAGCACGTCACCCACGACCACCTGCGCCAGGGGCACCTCGACCTCGCCCTGCGGCCCCAGGCGGCGCACGGTGTCCGGCCGCAAGGCCTGCAGGGCGCGGATGGCCAGGGTGGTCTGGCGCTTGGCGCGGGCCTCCAGGGCCTTGCCCAGCAGCACCAGGGTGATGACCACGGCCGAGGACTCGAAGTACAGCGCAGGCGCCGCGGTGGCACCGTGAGCATGGGCGCTGCCCGCTCCCGCGCCACCGCTGGCGGCATGCTGCCACCACAGCCACACCGACAGGCCCCAGGCCGCGCTCGTGCCCAGGGCGACGAGCTGGTCCATGTTGCCGCTGCGGTCGCGCAGGGCCGCCCAGCCGGCGCGGTAGAAGCGCGCGCCCAGGCCGAACTGCACGGGCGTGGCCAGGGCGAACTGCACCCAGGCCGGCCAGAAGTGGTGGTCGCCCCAGAGCATGGGCAGCGCCAGGGGCACGCTGGCCAGCAGCCCCAGGCAGACCGCGCCCCACACCGACCACCACGACGCGTGCTCGTCGGCCAGCGGCTGGTCGGTCTGCTGCACCTGGGCGTGGTAGCCCGCGGCCTCGATGGCCGCCACCAGTTGCTGCGGCGTGGGCGCTGCGCTGTCCACCGCGGCAGGCGCCAGGGCCACGCTGGCGGTTTCGGTGGCGAAGTTCACCTGGGCCTGGGCCACGCCGGGCACCTTGCGCAGCGCGCGCTCGACGCGGTTGACGCAGGCCGCACAGGTCATGCCGCGCACGGCCAGCAGCACGCGGGCCTCGTCGGACGATGGGGAGAGGGTCGGATCGGCAGCGGTCATGGCGGGACTCGGGAGGCGTGAGGGGCGGTGGCGCATGGGCTGCGGCACTGGGCACGGCGACAGTGTCCACCTTGACATGGTGTCAAAGTCAAGCAAGTGCCCATGCAAGTGCTCATGCAAGTGCCTTTGCGCGCACCGCTTGACTCTGACATGGTGTCAAGCTTTACTGTGGCAGCCTTGAACAGAAAGGACCCCGCCATGAGCACCCCCGCCCCCCTCACCCACGAACTCCAGGTCAAGGGCATGAGCTGCCAGCACTGCGTCAAGGCCGTGACCCAGGCCCTGCAGGCGCGCGATGCCGACGCCCAGGTCAGCGTCGACCTGCCCCAGGGCAAGGTGTCGGTGCGCACCCAGCTCAGCCGGGAGGCCGCCGCCGCGGCCATCGCCGACGAGGGCTACGAGGTGCTGGGCTGATGCCCGAGGCCCTCAGGCACATCGGCGAGGCGGCCCGCCTGACCGGCGTGTCGCCCAAGATGATCCGGCATTACGAGGGGCTGGGGCTGCTGCCGCCCGCCCCGCGCACGGACGCCGGCTACCGCCTCTATGGCGAGGCCGCCGTCCACACCCTGCACTTCATCCGCCGGGCGCGCGATCTGGGCTTCGGCATGGCCGACATCGCCCAGTTGCTGGACCTGTGGCGCAACCGCCGCCGCGCCAGCGCCTCGGTGAAGAAGCTGGCCACACAGCACATCGACGCCTTGCAGCAGCGCATCGACGAGTTGGAGTCCATGAAGCGCACGCTCAGCCGCCTGGCCAAGGAGTGCCAGGGTGACGGGCGCTCGCCCTGCCCCATCCTCGATGACCTGGCCCTCGGGGGGCAGGCCGATGTCGGGCATCCGCCCGGATGTCGCCAGGGCTGATTTGCCTGCATCATGTCGGCCAGCCTCACACCGCTGGAGACGCCCATGCCCACCCCGACGCAACCTGGCTGGCCCTTGCAGTCGTCCACCCTGACCGCCTGCGGCGTGCGCACCCGCGTGCTGCAAGGCGGCGCCGACCTGCACGCCACCGAAGCCGTGGTGTTCGTGCATGGCAACCCCGGCAGCAGCGAGGACTGGCGCGAGCTGATGGAGGATGTGTCGCCCCACGGTCGCGTCATCGCCTTCGACATGCCGGGCTTCGGCCAGGCCGAGAAGCCGGCGAGCTTCCCCTATTCGGTGGAAGGCGGTGCGACGTTCCTGGGCGAGGCCTTGCGCCAGCTCGGGGTGCTGCGCGCGCACCTGGTGCTGCACGATTTCGGGGGGCCCTGGGGGCTGATGTGGGCAGCCCTGAACCCGATGTCGCTGGCCAGCCTGACGCTGGTCAACACCGGCGTGATGCGCGGCTACCGCTGGCACACGATGGCGCGCATCTGGCGCACCCCGCTGCTGGGCGAGCTGGCCCAGTTGACCACCACGCGCAGCGGTTTCGGCTGGGTGCTGGGCAAGGGCGCCCCGCGCGGCCTGCCACCGGCCTTCGTGGACCGCATGTACCGCGACATGGACTGGGGCACCAAGCGCGCCGTCCTCAGGCTCTACCGCGCCACCGGCCAACTGGAAGAGCGCAGCGCCACCCTGGCCGCGATGCTGGCCCCCATCCAGCCGCCCACCCTGGTCGTCTGGGGCGCGGCCGACCCCTACCTGCCCGCGCGCCTGGCCGAGCAGCAAAAGGAGACCTTCCACCAGGCGCAGGTGGTGATGCTGCCGGACAGCGGACACTTCCCGTTCGCCGACAACCCGCAGGCGGTGGCCCAGGCCGTGGTGCCGTTCCTGCAGGCTCAACTGGTCCGATCAGGCGGCCGGTCAGGCCACGCGGCCTCGCCCAGCACCGCCCCGGCCTGATCAGCAGCCGTCGGTGCGGGCGGCGATGCGCGGCACGCCGCCATCGACTTCGGGCGCGCGGTAGCGCACCGCGCAGGCCTGGGCTTGGGGCGCATCGGCAACACGGCGGAGTGTGGCAAAGCGCACAGCCACGGGGAACCCCTGAAGCGGGGGAGTGCCCGAACGGGCCAAACAAGCCAAGCGCATGTGCTCATGCCAAACGCGCGCATGGGCCGCGCAGGCGCGATCTCGTCATTGGACGCACGATCGCTGCAGCAGCACAGTCGATGGCACACGGCACGCTCCACGCCGCCACCGACACATGCCCGAGACAACCTCCGACCCCATCCCCCCGGCCCACTGGCACCTGCCGCATGTGGTGCAGGCCCTGCGTGAATCGCGCGAGGTCACGCACCGCGTGCGCCACCAGGGGCGGCTGCGCGAGTTGCCTTCGCGGGAGGCCCTCACGGCCGTCATGCAGGGCCTGTCTGCCGCGCTGTTCCCCACGCACTACGGGCGCCCCGACCTGACCGACGACAGCATCGACTTCTTCGTGGGCCACACCCTGCACGACACGCTGGGCACGCTGGCCGACCAGGTGCGCCGTGCGCTGAAGTTCGCCACCACGGTCGGGTCCCCGGGCGAGGCGGCGCTGGCCGACCAGGCGGTGGGCATCGTGCAGGCCCTGGCCGAACAGCTGCCGGCCCTCCGCGGCGTGCTCTTCAGCGACCTGCAGGCCGCCTGGCATGGCGATCCGGCCGCCACCGGCATGTCGGAGATCCTGCTGTGCTACCCGGGCATCACGGCCATCGTCCACCACCGCATCGCCCATGCGCTCTACCGGCTGGGCACGCCGCTGCTGGCGCGCCTGATCGCCGACATCGCCCACGCCCGCACGGGCATCGACATCCACCCGGGCGCGCAGATCGGCCAGGGCTTCTTCATCGACCACGGCACCGGCGTCGTCATCGGCGAGACCTGCGTGATCGGCCAGAACGTGCGCCTCTACCAGGCCGTGACGCTGGGCGCCAAGCGCTTCCCCGCCGACGACAACGGCCACCTGCTCAAGGGCCTGCCGCGCCACCCCATCGTCGAGGACGACGTGGTGATCTACGCCGGCGCCACGGTGCTGGGCCGCATCACGATCGGCCGCGGCTCGACCATCGGCGGCAACGTCTGGCTCACGCAGAGCGTGCCGCCGCACAGCAACGTCAGCCAGGCGCTCAGCCGCCAGGCCTGAGCGCCCCCCAACCCTGCTTTCACCACCACCACGGAGAGACGGCCCATGGCCAACACCCACGAGCACAGCACCGCGCTGGGCGACATCGCTGCACGGCAACTTGCCATCGCCACCCGCACCGTGCCCCAGATGGGCACGATCACGCCACGCTGGCTGACCCACCTGCTGCAGTGGGTGCCGGTGGAGGCCGGCATCTACCGCGTCAACAAGGTCAAGGACGCTTCCAGCGTGACGGTGGACTGTTCGGGCCGCGACGAGCGCGAGCTGCCGCAGACCTTCGTCGACTACATCGACAACCCGCGCGAGTACCTGCTGTCGGCCGTCAACACGGTGCTGGACGTGCACACGCGCGTGTCGGACCTGTACTCCAAGCCCTACAACCAGATCGCCGAGCAGCTGCGCCTGACCATCGAGACGATCAAGGAGCGCCAGGAAGCCGAGCTGATCAACAACAAGGAATACGGCCTGCTGGCCAACATCGCGCCGCAGCAGCACCTCCAGACCCGCACTGGCGCGCCCACGCCCGACGACCTCGACGAGCTGCTGGGCAAGGTGTGGAAGGAGCCGGGCTTCTTCCTGGCCCACCCGCAGGCCATCACCGCCTTTGGCCGCGAGTGCACCCGCCGCGGTGTGCCGCCCCCGACGGTGTCGCTGTTCGGCTCGCAGTTCATCACCTGGCGCGGCGTGCCGCTGATCCCCTGCGACAAGATCAAGGTCGAGGACAACAAGACCAAGATCCTGCTGCTGCGCACCGGCGAGAGCCGCCAGGGCGTGGTGGGCCTGTACCAGCCGGACCTGCCGGGCGCGCAAAGCCCGGGCCTGGCGGTGCGCTTCATGGGCATCAACCACAAGGCGATCGCGTCCTACCTGGTGTCGCTGTACTGCTCGCTGGCGGTGCTGACCGACGATGCCATCGCGGTGCTCGAAAACGTGGAGGTCGACAAGTACCATGAGTACAAGTGAGCACAACGCCCTGGGCGTGGCGCCCCTCCCAACGCTGAACCCTTCGGACTGGGGCCTGCCCTCGGATGCGGAGATCGGTGAGTTGCTGTCCCTGCGCGCCCCGTCGCGGTCGCCGCAAGCGGCCGGCCATGGCACGACGCCGTCGTTCTACTTCCTTGCCTCAGGCTTCAGCGGGCTGGCCGGTCACGCGCCGGGCCTCCAGGTGCCCGGGCAGGCGGCCTTGCCCTGGTCGCCGCAGGCCCATGGCGTGACCCCGCCCTTCGATGTCAACCTGGTGCGGCGCGATTTCCCGGTGCTGCGCGAGCACGTCAACGGCAAGCCGCTGATCTGGCTGGACAACGCCGCGACCACGCACAAGCCGCAGTCGGTGATCGACCGCATCGCGCACTTCTACGCGCACGAGAACTCCAACATCCACCGCGCCGCGCACGCCCTGGCAGCGCGCGCCACGGACGCCTACGAGGGCGCGCGCGAAAAGGTGCGCGGTTTCCTGAACGCGCGCTCGGTCAACGAGGTCGTGTTCGTGCGGGGCACCACCGAGGCCATCAACCTGGTGGCCAAAAGCTGGGGCGAGGCGAAGCTGCGCGAAGGCGACGAGGTCATCGTCAGCCACCTGGAGCACCACGCCAACATCGTGCCCTGGCAGCAGCTGTGTGCCCGCACGGGCGCGAAGCTGCGCGTCATCCCGGTGGACGACGACGGCCAGGTGCTGCTGGACGAATACGCCAAGCTGCTGGGCCCGCGCACGAAGATCGTGTCCTTCACGCAGGTGTCGAACGCGCTGGGCACGGTCACGCCAGCCAAGCAGATGGTGGCCATGGCCCACAGCGCGGGCGCCAAGGTGCTGGTCGATGGCGCGCAGTCGGTGTCACACCTGCGCACCGATGTGGCCGACCTGGACTGCGACTGGTTCGTGTTCTCCGGCCACAAGGTGTTCGCGCCGACGGGCATCGGCGTGCTGTACGGCAAGGAGGCGCTGCTCAACGAGACGCCGCCCTGGCAAGGTGGCGGCAACATGATCAAGGACGTGACCTTCGAGCACACGCAGTACCACGATGCCCCCGGGCGCTTCGAGGCCGGCACGGGCAACATCGCCGATGCGGTGGGCCTGGGCGCGGCCATCGACTACGTGCAGCAGCTGGGCATCGATGCCATCGGCGCCTACGAGCACCAGTTGCTGGTCTACGCGACGGGCCTGCTCCAGGACGTGCCAGGGCTGAAACTGATCGGCACGGCCCCGGACAAGGCCGCGGTGCTGTCCTTCACCTTGCGGGGCTACCAGACCGAGGAGGTCGGGCGGGCCCTGAACGAGGCGGGCATCGCCGTGCGTTCGGGCCACCACTGCGCCCAGCCCATCCTGCGGCGCTTCGGGCTGGAGGCCACGGTGCGCCCCTCGCTGGCGTTCTACAACACCTGCGCGGAGATCGACACGCTGGTGAGCGTGCTGCACCGGCTGGCGGGGCAGCGGTCGGTGTTGCGCTGACCGCTGCCCGGTCCTTGGTCAGGCCTGCGCCAGGGCCTGGTCGAGGTCGGCGATCAGGTCGTCGATGTGCTCGATGCCAACCGACAGGCGCACCGTGTCTTCGCCGACGCCGGCCTTGGCCAGTTCGTCGGGGTTGAGCTGGCGGTGCGTGGTCGAGGCCGGGTGCGTGGCCAGCGAGCGCACGTCGCCGATGTTGACCAGGCGGGTGAACAGCTGCAGGCCGTCCAGGAAGCGCGCGCCCCCTTCGCGGCCGCCCGGCACGCCAAAGGTCAGCACCCCCGAGGCCTGGCCGCTGAGGTACTTCTGCACCAGCGGGTGTTCCGGGTGGTCTGCCAGGCCGGCGTAGTTCACCCACTTCACACGCGGGTGCTTCTGCAGGTGCTGCGCGATCTTCAGGGTGTTGGCGCTGATGCGGTCCATGCGCAGGCCCAGCGTCTCCACGCCCTGCAGGATCAGGAAGGCGTTGAAGGGCGAGATGGCCGCGCCGGTGTTGCGCAAGGGCACCACGCGCGCCCGGCCGATGTAGGCCGCCGGGCCCAGGGCCTCGGTGTAGACCACGCCGTGGTAGCTGACATCGGGTTCGTTGAGGCGCTTGAAGCGCTCCTTGTGCTGGGCCCAGGGGAACTTGCCCGAGTCGACGATGGCGCCGCCGATGCTGGTGCCGTGGCCGCCCACGTACTTGGTCAGCGAGTGCACGACGATGTCGGCGCCGTGCTCGATGGGACGGCACAGGTAGGGGCTGGGCACGGTGTTGTCGACGATCAGCGGCACGCCGTGGCGGTGGGCGATCTCGGCGATGCGGGCGATGTCGGTGATGTTGCCCGAGGGGTTGCCCAGGGACTCCACGAAGATGGCCTTGGTGCGCGCGTCGATGAGGCCCTCGAAGCTGGCCGGGTCGCGGTGGTCGGCGAAACGCGCGGTGATGCCCCACTGCGGCAGGGTGTGCGCGAACAGGTTGTAGGTGCCGCCGTACAGCGCCGTCGACGAGATGAAGTTGTCGCCCGCCTCGGCGATGGTCAGGATGGCGTAGGTGACGGCCGCCTGGCCCGAGGCCAGCGCCAGCGCGCCCACACCGCCTTCCAGCGCGGCGATGCGCTGCTCCAGCACGTCGGTGGTGGGGTTCATGATGCGGGTGTAGATGTTGCCCGGCACCTTGAGGTCGAACAGGTCGGCGCCATGCTGGGCGCTGTCGAAGGCGTAGGCCGCCGTCTGGTAGATGGGCACCGCCACCGCCTTGGTGGTCGGGTCGGGCGAGTAGCCGGCGTGCACCGACAGGGTCTCGAATTTCCAGTGGGCAGATGAGGTCATGTCCTGGGTGTTTGGAAGTGGGCAGGAGTTGGGACCCTAACCGATGAACGGGGCCCATGCCAACTGCGATTGCCGAGCATGGGTCTGCCCTCCTTGCATGAGCGGTGTCATGGTGCTGCACACCGCACACAGCCCTGCCGCCGACCCTGGTGCTTTCACACCGCTGTTCCGCCAGGGCAGGCCGTGCCGTCCAACATCGCCGCTGCAATGCCACTTGCACCGTGGCGGTCCCCGCCGCGCATCCCGCGCGCGCCGGCCTTGGGCGAAGCAGTGGCCATGGCCTTGCTGCGCGACGCGCAACAGACCTTCGCCGAGCCCTTCGAGGGCAGCGTCGTGAAGATCTCAGACCGACCCTTGGGGCGGCGGGCCTGCTGATGCGGGCTCAGCGCAGGTGCTGCTTGAAAAAGGCCAGCGTGCGCTGCCAGGCCAGGCGGGCCGCGGCCTCGTCGTAGCGCGGCGTGGTGTCGTTGTGGAAGCCGTGCTGGGTGCCCGGGTAGGTGTGGGCCTCGTGGCGCACGCCGGCACGCTGCAAGGCCGCCGCGTACCTGGGCCAGCCGGCGTTGATGCGCTCGTCGTGCTCGGCGAAATGCAGCAGCAAAGGCGCCTTGATGCGCGCGGCTTCTTCGTCGGTGGGCTGGCCGCCGTAGAACGGCACGGCCGCGTTGAGCTCGGGCAACTGCGTGGCCAGGAAGTTCGAGATGCCGCCGCCGTAGCAAAAGCCCACCACGCCCAGCTTGCCGTTGCCCACAGGCAGCGCCTGGAGCCAGCGCGCGGCGGCGATGAAGTCGGCGCGTGCCTTGGCGGGGTCCAGCTTGCCAAACAGCTCGCGGGCCTTGTCCTCGTCGCCGGGGTAGCCACCGAGCGGGAACAGCGCATCGGGCGCGAAGGCCACCACGTTCTCCAGCGCGAAGCGGCGGGTGACGTCGGCGATGTGCGGGTTGAGGCCCCGGTTCTCGTGCACCACCAGCACCGTCGGCAGCGGGCCCTTGGCGCCCGCGGGTTGGGCCAGGTAGCCGCGCAGCTTGCCATGGCCCTGGGGCGAATCGACCTCGGCGAAAACGGTCTGGATGCGCGCATCGTCGGGCCGCACCTGCTGGGCCTGCGCGAAGTTCGGTGCCAGCTGGGCCAGCAACGCTTCGGCCGACACCGCGGCGGTGGCGTGACGGGCCGCACCTTGCAGGAAGCCGCGGCGGTCGAGCAGGCCGTGGACGTACTGGTCGAACAGGCGCAGCACTTCCGGGGCGAAATCGCGGGAGGTCAGCCGGGAAGGTCGGGAAGATCGGGAAGGACGTGTCATGGCGGGCTCCTGGAGAGGGTCACACGGTGGCGTCATGGCCAAGGTCACGGCCGGTGTCACGGCCGGGTTGGCGACCGATGCGATGCCTGGACTTCGTCGGCGGCCTTGAGCGCCTCGAAGTACGAGCGGCTGCTGTAGCGCTCGGCGATGCGTTCGGCCAGGCGGGGCACCTCCAGCACGCCGTTGCGGTGCACATAGGCAGCATAGGCGGCTTGCAGGCTGGCGAGCTGGTCGGGGTGTTGCGCGGACAGGTCGCGCTGCTCGGCGCGGTCCCGCGCCAGGTTGAAGAGCTGCCAGCGGCCCGGGCCGAAAGGCGGCACCGAGTAGACGATCTTCCAGTCGCCCTGTCGGTAGGCCTTCTGCCCGAACAGCTCCCAGCCCTTGTCGAAGCGCTCGCCGCGATCGGCCTGCTGGCCGCTGAGCACGGGCAGCAGCGAGCGGCCTTGCAAGGCGGGCGTCTGAAGCGCCCCCACGCGCTGCGGGTAGGAGGCGCCGCCCAAGGCCAGCAGCGTCGGGGCGATGTCGGTGACGTGGCCCGGCACGGGCAGCACGGTGCCTGCGGGGGCCGAGCGCAAGGAGGGCGGCAGGCGCACGATGGTGGGCACGGTGGTGCCGCCCTCGTGGCTGTGGCCCTTGAAGAGGCTGAAGGGCAAGGCGCTGACCTGCGCCCAGGCCGGCCCATAGCTCACGTAGGAGCTGGGCTTGCCGATGTTGGCCAGGCGGTTGTCACGCGGGATGACCGAGGCGCGATCGGCCACGTTGGCCCCTTCGGCCCCGTTGTCGGAGATGAAGATGACCACGGTGTTGTCGTACTGGCCCGAGGCCTTGAGCTGGCGGATGACCTTGCCGATGTTCTGGTCCATCACATCGACCATGGCCGCATACACAGCCATGCGCCGGGCTTCCTGCTTTTGCTGGGCCACGCCGAGTTGCCGCCAGGCCGGGAAGTTCGTCAGCGCCTTGGCGGGCTGGAAATCACGGGGCAGGAGGCCCAGCGACTTCTGGCGGGCGATGCGCTCGGCGCGCAGGGCTTCGTAGCCGGCCTCGTAGCGGTGGGCGTACTTGGCGATGGCCTCGTCAGGCGCCTGCAGCGGCCAGTGCGGCGCGGTGAAGGTCAGGTAGGCGAAGAAGGGCTTGCCATCGCCTTGGGTGGCCTGCAGGTAGGACACCAGCTTGTCGGCGTAGAAGTTGCTCGAATAGAAATCGGCGGGCACCGTCGTCAGGCGGCCATCCTCCCGGTACAGCGGCTGCGCCGGGTCGATGCGGGTGTTCCAGGGCTGGGCCACGTGGTCATCGGCACCGCGCAGCAGGGCGAACGATTTATCGAAGCCGCGTGCGGCCGGGCTGCGTTCGGGCGTCAGGCCGAGGTGCCACTTGCCGGCCATCAGGGTGTGGTAGCCGGCGTCGCGCAGCAGTTGCGGGAAGGGCACGACGCGGTCGTTGAGGTGGCCCTCGTAGCCCGGCTGGCCTTGTTGTTCGGGCACCGTGAGCTCGGCCATGCTGCCGATGCCGGCGATGTGGTGGTCCACGCCCGACAGCAGCATCGAGCGCGTCGGCGAGCAGGTGGCGCCGCTGTGGAAGTCCGTCAGGCGCAGGCCTTCGCGGGCCAGGGCGTCCAGGTGCGGCGTGTCGATCTCGCCGCCGAAGGCGCCGATGTCGGAAAAGCCCAGGTCGTCGGCCACGATGAGCAGGATGTTGGGCCGCGGGGCCGCCGGGCTCGCGGTGGCTGCTTGGGCCCCTGCAAGCAGGCTGGCGGCCGCAGCCAGGGTGCTCAGGGCATGGGCGCCGAGGCGCGTCGCGGCCGACCGCGTCAACGAGGCGGCGAACAAGGTCGATGCAACGGCGGAGGGCGGTGGCGAGGAGGAAGGCATGGGCAATCGGGCTCCTGGGGTCAAGGGCGCTGTGGGACGGCGGGACTTCAACGGCGCGAGACCGTGCGGAAGCCCACGTGGGCGGTGGGCAGGTCGGCCTCCTGGGATTCACGGGCCGAGGCGCGGTAACGCACGCAGTGGTCGGGCGCGCACAGGAAGGAGCCACCCTTGATGACCATGCGGCGTGCGCCACCGGCCACGGCGCTGTGCAAAGCGAGTTGCACCGCCCGCTGGCGCAGGGCCGCCGGATCGCCATTGGCATGGGACTGGCTGGGGCCCTGGTGGGGGTCGCGCGTCCACTCCCAGGCATTGCCCACCATGTCGTGCAGGCCCAGGGCATTGGGTGCGAAACAGGCCACCGGGGCGATGCCGGCAAAGCCATCTTCGTGCGTGTTCATCAGCGGGAAGCTGCCCTGCCAGTAGTTGGCCGACGGACGCCCTGCGGCATCGCGCGGCTGTCCGTCCAGGCGGGTGCCCAGGACCTGCTGGCGCCCGCCTTTGGCCGCGTACTCCCACTCGGCCTCGGTGGGCAGGTCGCGGCCCAGCCAGCGGGCATAGGCCAGCGCATCGGCCTGGGTGACCTGCCGCACCGGCTCACGGCCGCGGCCTTCGATGCCGCTGTGCGGCCCCTCGGGGTGGCGCCAGTCGGCCCCGGCCACGAAGCGCCACCAGGCCAGCGGACGCCGTCGCAGCGCCTCGGCGTCGGGGATGGCGAACACCGCCGCCCCGCCCTGCCGCTCGGCCTCGGTGACATGGCCCGTGGCCTGGACGAATCGGGCGAACTGGGCGTTGGTGACCTCGGTGCGGTCGATCCAGAACGAGGCCACCTCGACCGTGCGCACGACCTCGTCCTCGTAGCCCGCCTGGCTGCCCATGGCAAAACGTCCGCCGGCCACGCGCACCTGGCCGGCATGGGGCTGGCTGGGCCAGTCGGCGGACAAGGCGGGGGCTTCGGGGCATGCGGCCCGGGCCTGGGCCATGGCCAGCAGCGCGAACAGCACGCGCAGAAGGAGCGTTGCCGCAGGGGCGGCGCGTCGGGTGGGCTGCATCAGCGGGCCTCCGTGGCCTGCGGCGCCAGGACGGCCGCCGCGGTGGATGTGGGTGGGCGACGCGGCGCGGCATCGCGCGGGCGCACGGTCGCGGCCAGGGCCTCCGCCTTGGCGATCTGGGCCTCGATGCCGGCGCGCACGTCCCCATCGGGCGGGGCGTGGCGCAGGATCTGCCGCCAGTGGGCGATGGCCTGGGCGTGGTCGCCACGCTCGATGGCCGCGCTGCCCAGCAGGGCCAGGGCCTGCAGGTGATCGGGCTGCTGCCGCAGCGCCTGCTGCAAGGCCTGCTCGGGCTCGCCCGCCAGCGTCTGCCCCTGGCTCATGCCCAGGGTGACGGCGAACTCGGTGAGCTGGTCGGCATCCGGGGGCTGCAGCGCGAACAGGCGACGCCAGGCGGCCACGGCCGCGTCGTAGCGGCCCAGGGTTTCGTAGGAGCGCACCAGCATGCGCCAGCCAGCCACGTCGTCGGGCTGGGCCTGCAGTCGCTGGGCCAGGCGCGCCACCATGGCCTCGATCTGCGCGGGGGTCATGCCGGCTTGCGCCTGCGCCAGGGCTTGAGGCCCGGGCGCCGCCCGGCCAGCGGGCGACGCGGCGGCCTGGGCCGGCCAGGACGCATCGCCCCGCCAGGCCTGGGGCGTGCCCACCCCGGCGTACAAGGCCACCGTGAAAGCGAGCACGGCCGCGCCCCAGCCCAGCGCCGCCCATGGCCGGGGTGCGCCCAAGGCATTCGACGCATTCGGGGCATTCGAGGCATCCAGGGCCTCGGGGATGGCAGGGCTGCAGAGGGCCTGGTGAGTGTCCAGCGCGGGCGATGCCGCCACGGTGGAGGTCGCCGCACCCAGGCGGCGCCGGTGCCACTGCCAGCCCGCCGCGGCCAACCCCAGGCCCAGCAGGCCCACCGGCCCCCACCACAGCCAGCGCGTCACGCCGGTGAGCGGCGGACGGTAGAGCACGAAGTCACCGTAGCGCTGGGCCATGAAGTCGCGCACCTGCTGGTCGCTGGCGCCTTGCGAGAGTTGCTGGCGCACCTCGCGCTTGAGCTGCATGGCCAGCTCCGCCTGCGAATCCGCGATGGTCTGGTTCTGGCAGACCAGGCAACGCAGCTCGGCCGTCAGGTGCTGCACGCGCTCGTCCAGGGACGGATCGCCAGCGGCGAGCTGCTGCGCTTGCGATGGCCGCTGGGGCAGGTCCACCCGGACGCCCGCTTGCGCGGCTGCCGGCACCGGCGACACGGCCAGGATCCACGCCACGGCACCCACCGGCCAGCCAGCGCCCCGTCGCCACCGCGAACGCCCGGTGTTCGCAGCGTCACGCACCTTGCAGCTCCTTGATCAGCGGGTGCAGGGTGCTGCGCCAGACCTCGTCCGTGAGGGGGCCGGACAGCTTGTGGCGCACCCGCCCTTGCTTGTCGATGACGAAGGTCTCCGGCACCCCGACGACGCCGAGGTCCAGCCCCGCGCGCCCTTGCAGGTCGGTCACGGTGAGGTGATAGGGGTCGCCCATGCGCGCCAGCCAGTCGAGGCCGGCCTCGGGACGGTCCTGGTAATCGAAGCCCACCAGCGGCACCGCGGATTCGCGCGACAGCCGCATCAGCACGGGGTGCTCTTCTCGGCAGGTGGTGCACCAGGAGGCCCACACATTGAGCAGCCAGACCTGGCCGAGCAGCTGCCTTGGCGCAAACGACGCCGCCACCGACAACGACGACAGGCGCTGTGCGCCTGCCTCGGCGCGCAGCACCGGCAACTCGAAAGCCGGCAAGGCGCGGCCGACCAGGGGCGACGGCAGCTCGTCGTTGCGTCCTTGCTGCAGGCCCCGCGCCAGCATGAACGCCAAGGCGGCAAAGACCAGCAAGGGCACGGCCACGGCGAACCAGCGCAGGGCACGGTGGGGCGCAGGGTGGGGCGCACGGCGCGGCGCATTTTGCGGTGCAGCCCCAGAGGGTGGAAGCGAACGGGTCGTCATGGCGAAGGCTGTGCGGAGAGGTCGGTCGGGATGGGGTGGGCCCTGCGCGGCTGGGGAACCGGCAAGGTCGGCGGCAAGGGCAAGAGCGCAGGCTCGGCATGCCGACCGTCGTGGGGGGCGACGCGCGGCGCACGTGCCCGCAAGCGCTTGTCCGCCGCCGCCAGCGCGCCGCCCAGGGCCATCAGCAGGCAGCCCGCCCAGACCCAGCCCATGAAGGGCTTGATCTGCACGCGCACGCCCCAGGCGCCATCGGGCGACGCTTCGCCCAGCGAGACATAGAGATCGCGCGTCAGCCCGCGGTCGATGGCCGCCTCGCTCATGGGCATGCGCTGCACGAGGTAGAGGCGCTTTTCAGGCCACAGGGTGGCGATGTGCCGCCCCCCACGGGTGACCTCGAAGCGCGCCTGCGCGGAGATGAAGTTCGCGCCCCGGCCCTTGCGCAGGGACTGGAAGTGGAAGTCATGCCCGGCCAGCAGCACGTGCTCGCCCTCCTTGAGGCTGGCATCGACGGCATGCTCCAGGCCCTTGACCAGGGTGACCCCGGCCACGAACACCCCCACGCCCGCATGGGCCGCCACCATGCCCCACAGACCCAGGGTGCGCGTGGCCCAGCGTCGGCGCAGCAGGGCCAGCGTGCCCAGCACGATCCAACCGCTGAGCAGCAGGCCGCAAGCCACACCCGGCGAGGTGCGCCAGGCCAGCGCCACGGCAACGCTGAGCAGCACCGCGACCACGGCCGGGGCTCGCAGCGTCTGCCAGGCCTGCCGCAGGGAAGACTGGCGCCAGGCCAGCACCGGCCCCCAGGCCATCAGCAAGAGCACCGGCACCATCAGCGGCACGAACACGGCATCGAAGTACGGCGGCCCCACCGAGATCTTGCCCAGACCGAGGGCGTCCAGCGCCAGCGGGTAGAGCGTGCCCAGCAAGACCGTGCCCGCTGTCACCAGCAGGAAGACGTTGTTGAGCAGCAGCACGGATTCGCGCGAGACCAGGGCGAAACGCACGCGGGCATCGGCATCGGCATCGACCGCCGCGGCACGCCACGCATACAGCGCCAGCGACCCACCGACCACGACCACCAGGAAGGCCAGGATGAAGAGGCCGCGCCGCGGGTCCGACGCAAAGGCGTGGACCGAGGACAGCACCCCCGAGCGGACCAGGAAGGTGCCCAGCAGGGACAAGGAGAAGGCGAGGATGGCCAGCAGCAGCGTCCAGTGCCGGAAGGTGCCGCGCTTGTCGCTGACCAGCAGCGAATGGACCAGCGCCGTGCCCACCAGCCAGGGCATGAAGGAGGCGTTTTCGACCGCGTCCCAGAACCACCAGCCGCCCCAGCCCAGCTCGTAGTAGGCCCAGAAGCTGCCCAGCAGGATGCCCAGGGTCAGGAAGGCCCAGGCCAGCAGCGTCCAGGGCCGTGTCCAGCGCGCCCAGGCCGCATCCAGCCGGCCCGACATCAGCGCGGCCAGAGCGAAGGCGAAGGCCACCGAGAAGCCCACATAGCCCATGTAGAGCAAGGGCGGATGGAAGACCATGCCCGGGTCCTGCAGCAAGGGGTTGAGGTCGCGCCCGTCGGGCAGCGCGGGCAGTTGGCGCTCGAAGGGGTTGGACGTCAGCAGGGTGAAGCTCAGGAAGCCCACCGCGATCCAGCCCAGCACGGCCAGCACGCGCGCCACCACGTCCAGCGGCAGGCTGCGGCTGCAACGCGCCACGGCCAGGGTCCAGCCCGACAGCATCAGCTGCCACAGCAGCAGGGAGCCCTCGTGCCCGCCCCAGGTCGCCGCCACCCGGTAAGGCAGGGGCAGCAGCGAGTTGGCGTTGCGGGCCACGTACGCCACCGAGAAGTCCTTGGCCACAAAGGCCTGCACCAGCAGCCCGAAGGCCAGCGCCACCAGGACGAACTGCCCGGCGGCCAAAGGCCTGGCCACGGACATCCAGCGCGCATCCCGGCGCCAGGCGCCCCACAGCGGCAGCCCGCCCAGCAGCAGCGACAGGCCCAGCGCCAGGATCAGGGCGATCTGGCCGAGTTCTGCACTCATGGCCGTCCCCCCGCCGGTGTGGCCGCCGGTTTCGGCACAGGGAGGCCCGCGCCCGCCTGCTGGAGCGCATGGGCGGCTTCCGGCGGCATGTAGTTCTCGTCGTGCTTGGCCAGCACCTCGTCGGCCACGAAGCTGCGGTCGGGCCCCAGGCGGCCCTGCGCCACCACGCCCTTGCCTTCCTGGAACAGGTCGGGCAGCAGGCCCTTGTAGCGAACGGCCACGCGCTGGGCCATGTCGGTGACCACGAAGCGGTGGCTCAGGCCATCGGCCTCGCGCTGCAGGCTGCCGGCCTCGACCATGCCACCGATGCGAAAGCGCCGGTTCGGCGGGGCCTCGCCCTGCACCACCTGCGTGGGCGTGAAGAAGAACACCAGGTTCTGGCGGAAGGCCGACAGCACCAGCCAGGCGGCCAGGCCCAGTCCCAGCACCCCCAGCACGACCAGCACCAGGCGCTGGTGACGGGGCTTGAGCCCTGGCGGCTTGAAGGCGATCGTCATGGCCGCACCTCCGCCGGCTGATCTCCGGCGTCCTGCCATGGCACCAGCCGGAACTGGCGCCGCCACTGCCACGCCTGCCAGACCAGTGCACCCCACTCCGCCAGCAAGGCGGCGAACACCACGCCGACCGAGCCCCAGACGTACAGGCCATGCCCGCCCATGGCGAAGAAGTCCTGCCAGTGTGGCCCGTTCATGCGCGCTCCTCGCGCTGGGCTTGCAGCACCCAGTCGGCATGCTGCTCACGCTGCAGCACGATGAGGCGCAGGCGTTGCAGCACCACGGCCAGGGCCCAGGCCCACAGGCCCACGGTGCACAGCAGCAGGCCCGTCAACATCGACGAGGCCAGCGTCGGGGCCGCCTTCAGGCTGATCGATGCGCCCTGGTGCAGGGTGTTCCACCACTTCACCGAGAAATAGATCACCGGCACATTGACCACACCCACCACGGCCAGCAAGGTCCCGGCGTGGTCACCGCGGCGCGGGTCGTCGATGGCCGACTGCAGCGCCATCACGCCCAGGTAGAGGAACAGCAGGATGAGCTCGGACGTCAGCCGCGCATCCCACACCCACCAGGTGCCCCAGGTGGGCTTGCCCCACAGCGCCCCCGTCCACAGGGCCAGGAAGCAGAACAGGGCGCCGGTGGGCGCCAGGGCCCGCGCCAGCATCGACGAGGCCCGCGTGTTGAACACCCAGCCCACCGCGCCCCAGAAGGCCATCGCGACGTAGAGGACCATGGACAGCCAGGCCGCCGGCACGTGCACGAAGATGATGCGGTAGGCCTCGCCCTGCTGGTGGTCGGTGGGCGCGACGAAGAACCCGACGTACAAGCCGGCCAGCGTGGCCAGCGCAGCGATGCCCCAGGCCCAGGGCAGGATGCGGCCGGCCAGCGCATGGGCCTGGCGCGGCGAGGCGTGGCGGAGCAGCGCCTGCTGCCAGCGCTGCCTGCGAGCGTCACGGCCCGCGAGGGGCGGCTGCGGTGAGGGTGGGAGGAGGGAAGCCAGGGTCATGGCAGGAGCTCGGGACATCAAGAAATTCAGGAACATCAGGGCGCGTGGCACCTCAATCGGCCGACAGCCGCAGGGCCGCCGCCGCCCCCCCCGGCGCCAGGGCCAGGGACGCGGCCAGCAAGGCCCCCAGCAGGCACAGGTGGGCGCTGGCGCCCTGCCCTCCTGCCTGGGCGGACACGGCCCCCGCGCCGAAGATCAGCACCGGGATGTAGAGCGGCAGCAGCAACAAGGACAGCAACACGCCCCCGCCGCGCAGCCCCAGGGTCAGCGCCGCGCCGATGGCCCCCACCAGGCTGAGCACGGGCGTGCCCAGCAACAGGCTCAGGCCCAGCACCCCGATGGCATCGGCGGGCAGGTCGAACTGCAGCGCCAGCACCGGCGCCAGCACCAGCAGGGGCAAGCCGCTGCTCAGCCAGTGGGCCGCCACCTTGCCCAGCACGATCACGCTCAGGGGCTGGGGCGACAGCAGCATCTGCTCCAGGGTGCCATCGGCATGGTCCTGCGCGAACAGGCGCCCCAGCGACAGCAAGGCCGACAGCAGGGCCGCCACCCAGAGCACGCCCGGCGCCACGCTGCGCAGGGTGTCGCGCTCAGGGCCGATGCCCAGGGGAAACAGGCTGCTGACCATGAGGAAGAAACCCAGGGACGCGGCCACATCGGCACGCCGTCGCACCGCCAGCAACAGGTCGCGCTGCAGCACCCCCCACCACACACGGACCATCACGCGGCCTCCGCCCAGGCGGGCACGCCCAGGTTCAGGTGCTGGGTGGCACGGGCCGCCACACGCTGGCCCTGGTGGGTGGTGTAGACCAGGGCCGCGCCCTGCGCCAGCCGCTCGGCCAGCAACTGGCACACCACCTCGGTGCTGGCCTGGTCCAGGGCGTTGAAGGGTTCGTCGAGCACCAGCAACTGCGGCTGGGCCACGCTCTCAGGCAACGCCAGTCGGGCCAGTTGCGCCCGGCGCTTCTGGCCTTGCGACAAGGCCCCGCTGGGCAGCAGGGCCCGGCGCACATCCAGCCCCACCCTCGCCAGGGCCCGCAGCGCCTGTGCCTCGGTGCAGGGGCGGCCGGCCAGGGTCTGGGCCGCGCGCAGGTTCTCCAGGGCGCTGAGCTCGGCCTTCAAGCCCTCGCTGTGCGCGATGCTCAGGACCTCGGCGTGGAAGGCGCTGCGATCGCGCCGCAGCGGCACACCACGCCAGCGCACATCGCCGGCCAGCGGGGCATGCAGGCCGCAGAGCACGCGCAACAAGGTCGTCTTGCCGCTGCCGTTCGGCCCGGCCACATGCAAGGCCTCACCCGCCGCCAGGGCGAAGTCCACGCCCTCGAACAAGGGCCTGGCCGCGGCATGCGCCCCACGGCCTGCCGCCAGGCCGGTGGCCTGCAACAGGGCCTCGGTGCCGGCCGTGGATGCGTGGGAGTGCGGGGCTTTCAACATGCGAATGCACTGTATCGAGCAGCCCTGCGCGCACCAACGAAGGAATCGGCAGATGCATATGCATCAGGACCTGGCCGGTGCCTGTGCCGGTGCTGGTGTCCATGCCGACGCGCCGCCCCCGGCAGAGGATGCGGCAGAGGATGCGGCAGAAGGTGCGGCAGAGGACGCAGCCGATGCCGGCGACCCCGGGGCCGACGGCGCTTGCGCCAGCTTCGCACGCACGCGCTCCCCCGCGTCGATGGTATCCGGCGGGTTCAGCACGACGCGGTCTTTCGGGCCCAGGCCCGAGGTGACCTCCACCGCACGCCCGAGGTCGCGCCCCAGCTTGACCGGGCGCAGGCTGACCGTGTCGTCGGCGTCCAGCACAGCCACGCGCGGGCCGTCCTGGCGGAACTGCAGCGTGTTGGGCGGCACCAGCAGGGCCTTGGCCGAGCCCGACAGCGGCAAGCTCACCTCGACATAGGTCCCGGGCAGCAACTGCCCGTCCTCGTTGGGCACGGCGACCTCGACCTGCAAGGAGCGCGTGGCCACGTCCAGACCGCCGGACACCCGCGTGACACGGCCCTTGAACGGACGCTGCGGCCGCTCCAGCAGCTTGATGCCGACCTCCTTGCCCACCTGGATGTCCGCGGCATGGGCCTGCGGCACCGCCACGGTCAGGCGCAGCACATCGGACTGCGCCAGGTAGAACAGCTCGCGCGTGGCGGCGCCACCGGCCACCACCAGCGCGCCGACCTCCACGTTGCGCCGCACCACCACGCCATCGAAGGGCGCCGTGAGGATGCCGAAGTCATGGAGCTGCTGCAGGCGGCGCACGTTGGCCTGCGCGGCGGCCAGGTCGGCCTGGGCCTGTTGCTGCGCGGCGCGGCGCTCGTCGAGCTCCTGGGCCGAAACCGCATCGCGCTGGCGCAAGCCCTCCCAGCGCGTCAGCGAGGACTGCGCCAGCACCAGCCGGGCCTGCACCTGGCTGAGCACGGCGCGCGCCTGGGCCAGGTCCTGGTCCACCTCCGGCGTGTCGATGAGGGCCAGCACATCGCCCTGGCGGACGCGGTCGCCGATGTCCTTCTTCCAGGCCCGCACATAGCCGTTGGTGCGCGCATGGATGGCCGCTTCGTTGCGCCCCTTGAGGGTGGCGGGCAAGGCCACGCTGCGCTGGGCCTGCCCCGCCTGCGGGAGCGTGAACAGCACCGATCGGACGGCCCGCTCGCGCGTGCCTGCTTCGATCTGGCTGGCATGCACCTCGTTCACGTAAGCGCGCACGCCGGCCCCCGCCAGCAGCAAGGCCAGCGCGCCCAGGCCCAGACGCGTGGCGCGGCGCAGGGCGCCGGAGTCCCGCACCGGGGTGTCGGGAGCGGCGTCCCCGGGAGGGTGCGCGGCAGAAGGGTCTCGGTCAGGGTGGGTCATGAGGGAAGAAGGCAAGGAGGGAAAGATCAGGGGAAAGATCAGGGCCCAGCGGGCAGATGGATGGCCAGCACATCACACGGCCACGGCGGGCTCGACACCCGCCAGCCGGCGGCCGGCACGCGCCTGCAAGCGGCCATGCACCCCGGCGAACACCAGGGGCACGAACAGCAGGGTCGAGACGGTGGCCAGCAGCAGCCCGCCGATGACCGCGCGGCCCAGCGGTGCGTTCTGCTCGCCGCCCTCGCCCAGCCCCAGGGCCATGGGCACCATGCCGATCACCATGGCCAGGGCCGTCATCAGCACCGGGCGCAGCCGGGTCGAGCCGGCCTCCAGGGCGGCGCTCACGGGCGGCACGCCCTCGGCCAGGCGCTGGCGGGCAAAGGCCACCACCAGGATGCTGTTGGCCGTGGCCACGCCCACCGTCATGATGGCGCCGGTGAGCGCGGGCACCGACAGCGGCGTGCCGGACAGGAACAGCATCCAGGCGATGCCGGCCAGCGCAGCGGGCAAGGCACTGACGATGATCAGCGCGTCCAGCCAGGACTGGAAGTTCACCACCAGCAGCAGGTAGACCAGCACCACCGCCACCAGCAGGCCCCAGCCCAGCTGCTCGAACGCCGTCTGCAGCGTGGTGATCTGGCCGCGCACCGTGATCTCGCTGCCGCGCGGCAGCCTGGCGCGTGCGGCCTCGACCAGGCGGGCGATGTCGTCGCAGGTGCTGCCCAGGTCGCGGCCGTCCACCCCGGTGTGGATGTCGATGACGTTGGCGATGTTGAAGTGCGAGACATTGCCCTGCTGGCTGCTGGACTTGACCTGCACCACATTGCCCAGCAGTTGCGGCTCGCGCTGCGCCCCACCGGTGCCGGCACCCGCCGGGTTGACGGGGATGCTCAGCATCGCGCCCAGGCTGTCGATCTCGTGCTGGGGCGCCTGCACCGCCACGTTGTAGACCGTGCCATTGGCCTGGTTGAGCCAGTACGTGGGCGCGGTCTGGAAGCTGGAGCTCAGCGACACCATCACGTTCTGCGCCACATCGCGCGCCACCAGGCCGGTCTGCGCCAGGGCCGCGCGGTCCATCTCCAGCGACAGGGCGCGGCGGTTGAAGCGCTGGTACAGCGTGGTGTCCACCGCACCGGGCACCTGGCGCACCTGGTTGACCAGCTCCGTGGCCACGGCCAGATTCTCGGCCGTCTTGTTGCCCTGGATCTGGATGTCGATCGGCGCGCTCAGGCCGAAGTTCAGCGTCTGGCTGACCATGTCGGCGGGCTGGAAGTAGAACTCGTTGCCCGGGAAGTCGCGCGGCAGGGCCTGGCGCAGCTTGCGGATGTGCCCCGCGGTGGGCGCGTGGCCGGGCTTGAGCGACACCAGGATCTCCACGTCGCTGCTGTCGAAGGTGCCGTTGTTGTTGTAGAGCGTGTTGTAGGGCGTGTAAGGCCCGCCCACGATGTCCACGATGCCCGAGATCTGCTCGGGACCGACGAGCTGGCGGATGCGCGCCTCGACCTGATCCACGAAGGCCGGCATCTCCTCCAGCCGGGTGCCCAGCGGCGCGCGCACATGCAGGCGGATCTGGCCGGCATCGACCACCGGGAAGAAGTCGCGGCCCAGCTGGGTGTAGAGCCCGCACGACAGCAGCGCCAGGCCCAGGAACACCCCGCCCGCCAGGCGCTTGCGGCGCAGCAGGGCCGCCAGCACCACCGCGTGGTCGTGGCGCAGGCGCTCGAAGCCGGCCTCGAACGCCAGGTGGATGCGACGCCAGCGGCCCGGCGCCTGCGCCCCTGCCTCGGCAGGCGCCGCACGGGGCTGGCGCTGCATCAGGTACATCACCAGCGTGGGCACCAGGGTGCGCGACAGCACGTAGGAGGCCAGCATGGCGAACACCACCGCCTGCGCCAGCGGCACGAACAGCTTGCCCGCCACCCCGGTGAGGAAGAACATGGGCACGAAGGCGATGCAGATGCACAGCGTGGCCACCAGGGCCGGCGTGGCGATCTCGGCGGCCCCGTCCAGGATGGCCTGCTGCGGCCGTTTGCCCATGTGCAGGTGGCGCTCGACGTTTTCGATCTCCACCGTGGCATCGTCCACCAGGATGCCCACGGCCAGCGCCAGCCCGCCCAGCGTCATGATGTTGATGGTCTGGCCGATCAGGTGCAGCACGATCAACGAGCACAGGATGGACAGCGGGATGGACACCGCGATGATCAGGGTGCTGCGCCAGTTGCCCAGGAACAGCAGCAGCAAGGTGGCCGTCAGGGCCGCGGCGATGAGGGCCTCGTGCACCACCGAGCGGATGGCCGCGTTGACGAACACCGACTGGTCGGCCAGCGGCGTGACGGTGATGTCCTCCGGCAGCGCCAGCACCGCCTTGGGCAGGTCGCGGCGGATGGTGTCGATGATGTCCAGCGTGGAGGCGCCGCCATTGCGCAGCACCGTCATCAGCAGGCCGCGCTCGCCGTCGCGGCGCACCACGTTGGTCTGCGGCTGGTAGCCGTCGCGCACCTGGGCCACATCGCGCAGGAACACCGTCGCGCCATTGGCCGTGGTGATGGGGATGTCGCCCAGCGCGGCCATGTTCCTGGGCGAGCCGTTGAGGTCGATGTTGACCTCCTGCGCACCGATCTTGGCCGTGCCCGAAGGCAGGGTCAGGTTCTGCACGTTCAGCGCGTTGACCACGTCCACCGCGCTCAGGCCGCGCGCCGACAGGGCCGCGCCGTTGATGTCCACCGAGACCTGGCGGAAGCGCCCGCCGTACGGCGCCGTCACCGCCACCCCGGGGATGGTGATGAGCTTGGTGCGCAGCACGTTGAAGGCCTGCTCGTTGAGCTCCTGCTCGCTGCGCACCGGGCTGGAAAAACCCAGCTGCAGGACGGGCAGGTCGGTGGCGCTGTACTTGATGATGGTGGGCGGCGTGGCGCCGGCCGGCAGCGAGCGCAGCGAGGCCTGCGTGCTGGCCACCACCTGGGCGATGGCCGTGGCCTGGTCCACCTGCGGCTGGAAGAACACCTTGATGATGCCCATGCCCGCCAGGGTCTGCGACTCGGTGTGTTCCATGTCGCTCACCGAGTTGGCCAGGTTGCGCTCGATGGGCGTGATGATGCGGTCGTTCATCTCCTTGGCCGGCAGGCCGTTGTAGCTCATCAGGATGGCCACCACGGGGATGTCGATCTCGGGGAAGACGTCCACCGGCGTCTTGCGCAGCACGAAGGGCGTGGCCAGCAGGATCAGCAGGGCCGCGACGACGAAGGTGTAGGGGCGCCGCAGCGCGACTTGGACGATCCACATGACAGCGCCCCGGGGCTCACTTCGCGGCGAAGCAATAGAAGTAGCCCGCGCCGCCGGAGCTCACCAGCTTGGGCTGGCTGCAACCGCGGCTGGGGTGCGCCGAGTTCCACGACAGCGCCGTGTGCACGCCGCCGGTGCGGTCGAAGTGGCCGACCTGCACGGCACCGTCTTCCGCGCTGCTCGTGTAGTTCTTGCAGGTGCGGTCGGACGTGTCGTTGACGAAGGCACGGCCATCGGGCAGCGAGCCGGTGAGGATGTCGTGCTCGTTGGGCGTGTCGCCCGCGCGCTTGACCGGCTCGCCCTTCTCGGTGAGGGCGGTGGACCAGTTCACGGCGTTGCCGATGCGGGCTTCTTCCAGCTCGTCGCCGTGCAGGTGGCTGACGCTGCGGGCGATCAGGGCGCCCTTGACGTTGAACCACGGGCCCGTGCCGATGCGCTCACGCGCGTGGACGGCGGGCTTGCCATCCCAGGACTGGGTGCTGAGGTAGGCGCGCCAGGTCTTGCTGCCCGCGCCCACGGCGGAAGCCAGCTTCTGGCAGTGCGCGTCGGCACCGGCCAGGCCGCCGAGGTCGGCGCCCTTGCCCGAGCCCACGCTGGTCACGAAGAAGCTGAAAGGGCCGGTCTCGCGGTTGGCGGGTGCGGCGGGCGCAGCAGGTGCGGCGCTTTGGGCCAGTGCCGCGCCGGACAGCGTCAGCAGGGCCAGGGAGGTGATGAGTCGTTGGCTGTGTTTCATGGCGTCGCTCCTGTCAGTCCTTTTTGCGGAAATCGTCGTGGCAGGCCTTGCAGGTGCCCTGCAGCTTGCCCAGCTGGGCTTTCACCGCAGCCACATCGCCCACGGCCGCCACGCGGGCCAGCTCGTTGGCTTCCTTGTTGAAAGCCGCGGCCACTTCACCGGCCTTCTTGTCGGTGAACAGTTCGGGCTTGACGGTGGTCTCGTGCCAGCCCTTGCCGGTTTCGGTGCCAGGGGCGTAGAGCGAGCCCAGGCCCGAATTGGCCAGCGCGGCGATGGTGTTGGAGGCCTTGATGACGTCGTCCTTGTTGTAGGTGCCGTCCACATTGGCCTTGACGCGGCCGGTGTTCCAGGCCAGCACCTGGTAGGCCGACTGGCGCCACTTGATGAGCTGCTCGGGCTTGGGGGCTTGCTGGGCCCAGGCGGTGCCCGTGGTGGCCAGGGTGGCGGCGAGGGTGGTGAGCGCCAGCGTGGCGCTCAGCAAGGGTGTCAGACGCAATCTCATGGTGTGTTTCAGCTTGGGTTGAGGAGAGGTGGGAAGGCGGGGTCGGAGGGGATGGCAGGCTCAGGACTTGCCCGGCGCGGCCTTGGCGCGCAGGCGCTGCACGATGTCCAGGGCCTGCTGCACGTTGGCATCGGGGGCCACGCCGCCCACGGTGGCGGCCACGCGGCCGTCCGGGGTGACGATGAAGGTGGTGCGCTCGGTGCGGGCGTGGTCGATCTCGACGCCGCGCGTGTCCTTGCGGCCGGCAGGCACCGCGCTGATGGGCAGGTCGAAGGCGCGGGCCACCAGGCCGTCGGCGTCCGAGGCCACGGGGATCTTGCCGGCGCAGTACTGCGGGTCGGCGGAGAAGTCGTTGAGGCGCTCGATGCTGTCCAGCGACACGCCCACGATGGTGGCGCCGACTTCAGCGAACTTGTCCACCTGGGTGGCGAACAGGTGGGCTTGCACATTGCAGCCCGCCGTGAAGGCCGAGGGGTAGAAATAGACCACCACCGGGCCCTTGCGCAAGGCGTCCTTGAGGGAGTAGGTGAAGGCCTTGCCGGCCTGCGAGGCCTTCAGCTTGAACTCGGGGGCGGCATCGCCGGCCTTCAGCGCGGCATGGGCCGGCAGCGCGCTCAGCCAGGCGGCGGCGCCCAGCACGGTCGCCAGCGCGGTGGCGGTGTTCTTGAACCAGTGGCTCATCGGTGTTGCTCCTGAAACGCGGTGGAAAGTGAGGGATGGGGGGCTGGCAGGCTCGCCAGGTGCTGGGTCAAGGCGTCGATGTCGGCATCGCTCAGCCGCGACAGGGCCTGGTTCATGGCGCCGTCGGGGCTGTTGCGGCGCTCGCCGGAGCGCCAGTCGCGCAGTTGCTTGTCGAGGTAGCGCCACTCCTGCCCGGCGATGCGCGGTGCACGCAAGGCGGCGTTGCCCTCCCCGGCCGCGCCGTGGCAGCTCGCACAGGCCGGCACGCCCCGGGCCGCATCGCCTTGCGCGAAGAGCTGCTGCCCACGCTGCGCCAGGGCCTGCGCCGCAGCGCCCGCCACGGGCTCGCCGCGCATGGGCGCCAGGCTGGCGAAATGGGCCGCGATGTCGCGCACGTCCTCGTCGCTGACGCTGCGCGCCATGATGGCCATCTGGTCGTGCTTGCGCGCGCCGGAGCGGAAGTCCTGCATCTGCTTGAGCACGTAGGCCGCGTCCTGCCCGGCCAGCTTGGCGAACTTGCCTTCCGGCCCGTTGGCATGGCCCGCGCCCTGCCCGTCGGCGCCGTGGCATTCCTGGCAGCGTTCGCTGTCGATCTTGTCGCGGCCCAGCAAGGGGTTGCCTGCGGGCACCTGGGGTGCCATCGCTGCCGGCACCGCGGGCTGTGCCGGCTTGCCGCGCCCCACCGGGGCAGCCTTGGCCGCCCAGGCGCTCGGCGGCAGGCCGACCAGCCAGGCCGCCACGCCGACGGACAAGGTCATCGACAGGCACACCGACAGGCTCCACACCCCGCTCCAGCTTGAACTCAACACGTGGTTTGGCAACAGCTCACCCTCTCAGGACTTCTTGTAGAAGGTGTGGCAGGTGCGGCAGGTGCGCGACAGCGTCGTGGCCGAGTCGGACGCGGCACCAAAGTCCTTGGCGCCGACCGACTTGACGATGGCCTCCGACAGCTCCCGGCTCTTGCGCGACAGCTCGACCGCATCCGGGGCATCGCCCTTGGCCACGAAATGCGCCTCGACCTTGCCGAACAGCGCCTGCAGCTCCTTCGCATCCGAGGTGCTGCCGGGGCCGTTCTGCGTGGCGATGTTCGACGCCAGGCTCTTGTTGGTGTCCTCGATGGTCTGCATCAGGTCCATGTCCAGCTCGGTGTCGGCGGCGCGAACGCCCCCGAACACCGCAGCCAGCAAGGCCAGCACGACCCAGGTCTTGCGGGTCCCTTGCAGCATCAGGCCAGGATCTCCTTGATGACCTTGCCGTACACCACGGTCGGGCGCTCGGAGCGGCCGTTGTGGATGAAGGTGGTCTTGAGGTGGTCCAGGCCCATCAGGTGCAGCACGGTGGCGTGCAGGTCGTAGGTGTCCACGGCCTTGTCCTTGTCGGCCACCTGCAGGCCGATGTCGTCGGTCTCGCCATAGGTGAAGCCCGCCTTGAGGCCACCGCCGGCCAGCCACTGGGTGTAGCCCCAGGGGTTGTGGTCGCGGCCGGTGCCGCTCTCGCCCCAGGAGGTGCGACCGAACTCGGAGGTCCACACCACCAGGGTGCTGTCCAGCAGGCCGCGCTCCTTCAGGTCGTGCAGCAGGCCGGCAATGGGCTTGTCCACCATGCGGGCCATGACGGCGTGGTTGGCGTCCAGCTCGCTGTGCGCATCCCAGCTCTGGCGGTCGATGTCCACGCCCTCGGGGAAGCCCGAGACCACCTGCACGAAGCGCACACCGCGCTCCACCAGGCGGCGGGCACGCAGCAGCACCTCGCCGTAGCTCTGGCTGGTCTTGTCGTTGAGGCCATAGAGCTCCTTGGTGGCGGCGCTTTCCTTGCTGATGTCCACGGCCGCAGGGGCCGCAGATTGCATGCGGTCGGCCAGCTCGTAGGACTGCAGGCGGGCCTTGAGCTCGGTGTCATGCGGGTACTGCTCCGCGCCGATCAGGTTCAGGCGCTTGAGCAGGTCCAGCGAGGTGCGCTGCTGCACGGCGTTGCGCAGTTCGGGGCGCTCCAGGTAGAGGATGGGGGAGTCGCCGGGGCGGAAAGCCGTGCCCTGGTAGACCGCCGGCAGGAAGCCCGCGCTCCAGTTGACCGAGCCGGCCGAGGGCTCGCGATCGCCGTTGTAGAGCACCACGTAGGACGGCAGGTCGGGGTTGGCCGAGCCCAGGGCGTAGTTGATCCAGGCGCCCAGCGAGGGACGGCCCGGGTTCAGGTCGCCCGTGTTGAGCTTGAGGATGGAGATGTCGTGGGTGGCGCCCACGGTGGTGCTGGACTTGATGAAGGTCAGCTTGTCGGCCTGGGTGGCCAGGTGAGGCAGCAGGTTGGAGAACCAGGCGCCGCTGTCGCCGTGCTGCTTCCAGGTGCGCTCCTTGGACACGTACAGCCGGCCCACGCCGCCTTGCGTGCTGGTCTTGATGCCCTTGAGGAAGGACGCCGGCACCGGCTGGCCTGCCAGCCTTTGCAGGTCGGGCTTGTGGTCGTAGAGGTCCAGCGTGGAGGGCGCGCCGTTCTGATGCAGCCAGATCACCGACTTGATCCTGGCGGCGAACTGCGGGGCCTTGGGCGCCAGCGGGTCCACCAGCTCGGCCGCGGTGGCGGCACTGACGTGGCCAATGCCGGGGATGAAGCCACCGAGGGCGGCACCGCCCAGGCCCAGACCGGCCTGGCGCAGGAAGGTGCGGCGTTGATCGTTGCTCATGTGTGTTCCTTGGTCCTTGGTGTGTGTGCGCTTCAGAAGCGGTAGGCGAAGTTGTTGGAGTTGGCGACCGTGTGCACCAGGTCGACGAAGGCGGCGGAGCGCACCGGATCGAAGCCCTTGGTGTCCTTCAGGCCCTGGGGCACGGCCACTTCGAACTTGCCGGAAGCGGCCTTCTGGCGGATGGCGATCTGCTGCTCGGCCAGGAACTGCTTGAGGGCGGCGCGCTCGGCCTTGCTCGGGTCGCGGGCAAAGAGGATTTCGTAGACGCGCTTGAGCTGGGCGTCTTCGTTCGGGCCGGCCTCGTTGATGACGCGGCCTGCCAGTGCCTGGCTCCAGTCGAAGACGATCTCGCTGTTGAAGAGCGTCAGGGCCTGCAGCGGCGTGGTCGTCACATCCCGTTTGTGGTGCGGGTTGTTCGGGTTGGCCGGGTCGAAGTTCTGCGTGATCGGGTACGGGAAGCTGCGGCGCGTGAACACGTAGATGCTGCGGCGGTGCCAGTCTTCCTTGTTCTCCGACACGGTCCAGGCGCGGTTGCCGGCGAAGTCCTGCGACTTGCCCACATCGCCCGTCTTGAGCACCGGCGGGAACACCGAGGGGCCACCGACCTTGTCGACCAGCAGGCCCGATGCGTACAGCAGCGAGTCGCGGATGACCTCGGCCTCCAGGCGCTTGCGCGGGTAGACCGCCAGCAGCTTGTTGTCCGGGTCCAGCTTCTGCGCATCGGCGCGCTCGTCCGAAGCCTGGCGGTAGGTCGCCGACAGCAGGATCTCGCGGTGCAGCTTCTTCACGCTCCAGCCGTTTTGCACGAAGCGCGAAGCCAGGTGGTCGAGCAGCTCGGGGTGGGTCGGCTTCTGGCCGGCGCGGCCGAAGTCGGCCACCGTGGCCACGATGCCCTTGTCGAAGTACTGCGCCCAGACGCGGTTGACGTAGACGCGGGCGGTCAGCGGGTTGCTGTCGCTGCTCAGCCATTGCGCCAGCGCGGTGCGGCGGCCCGAGGAAGTGGCCGTCGGCGTGATCGCGACCTCGCCCTTGCCGCCCCACAGCGCCGGGATGGCCGGGTTCACCGCTTCCAGCGGACGCTCATGGATGCCACCGAAACGCACATGCGTGGCCGGCACGTCCTTGTTGGTCAGCTCGAAGGCGGTGGTCAGCCAGGTGCTGCCCTTGGCGGGCTTGAGCTTGTCGAACTTCTTGAGCTCGGCCTGCAGGGCCTGGAACTGCTTCCACTTCTCGACGTTGTCGGGGTTGTGGTCGGCGCGGTCTTTCTCCTCGGCTGTGTTCTTCAGGTAGCTGACGATCTCGTTGTCCGAGGCCACGGCCTGCTTGCGCCAGTTCACCCACTTGTCCAGTGCGGTCCACTCGGCTTCGGGCTTGAAGATGGCGGCGCGGCTGTCGTCGAGGTAGCGCTCGTTGTAGTACTTGCGGCCGGCCTCGCGCACCGTGTCCAGGATGGCCTTCTGCCTGGCGCGGATGTCCTTGGTGGCTTCCTGGTAAGCGGCCTGGGCCTTGAGGAATTCCTTGTCGTACTCGGTCTCGGTGCCCTGGGCCAGCGGCGTCTTCTCATTGAAGGCGGTGTTGGCGAAGAAGGCCTGCAGCTGGAAGTACTCCTTCTGGCTGACGCGGTCCGACTTGTGGTTGTGGCAACGGGCGCAACCGATGGTGCTGGACAGGAAGGTCTCGCCGACCAGGTCGGTCATGTCGGTCTCGATCTGGTACTTGCGCTGCACCAGGTCGCGCGAGTTGAAGTTGTCCGGGTAGCCGCCCAGGAAGCCCGTGGCGATGCGGGCCTCCTGGTTGTCCGGCCACAGCTCGTCGCCGGCCACCTGCTCCTGGATGAAGCGCGTGAAGGGCTTGTCCTGGTTGAAGGCGTTGATGACGTAGTCGCGGTAACGCCAGTTGTTCGGACGCGTGTTGTCGTTCTGGAAGCCGGTGCTGTCGGCGTAGCGGGCCAGGTCCAGCCAGCGGCGCGCCTGGCGCTCACCGAAGTGGTGCGAGGCCAGCAAGCGGTCGACCAGCTTCTCGTGCGCCTTGGGCGACTTGTCGTTGACGAAGGCCTGGATGTCTTCCGGTGTGGGCAGCAGGCCCCAGGCGTCCAGGGTAGCGCGGCGGATGAAGGTGGCGCGATCGGCTTCGGGCGACGGCTTGAGGCCCTTGGCTTCGAGCTGGGTCAGCACATAGGCGTCGACGGACGAGCGCGGCCAGCCCTTTTGCCTGACCTCGGGCACCGCCGGCGCCTTCACCGGCTGGTAAGGCGACCAGGCCTTGGCCGCGGGGGCGGCAGACGTCGTTTTCGCCGCGCCATCCTCGGCGGCTTGCACTGCGCCATTCCAGGCCGCACCCACCAGCGACAAGGTGATGGCAGACAGGATCACTGCCTTATTCATGGCGATCACCTCCAGAGGCGTCATTTGAGTTTTGCATTTGCTTGCTCACCGGTTGAATATCAATTTCCAAATGGACTCATGCGATGGATGAACGAAACCAGACCCGTCTCGACGGGTTTCTGAATCTGGCGCATCCGTGCCCCGTCATTAGCAACTGTCGGGCCAGCTTCGGTCGCATTGGAAAGCGAAGGCAAAATCATTGCAAGTCATTGATTCAATTGGATATTTGCAAACATCATGAACATGCAACGAAGCCGCATCAGCAAGCCATCAGCCCCCGCCCGGGCCAGGCTGCTGATTTCCCAGCAGCAATGGTGAACAAAACCCAGCATGGCATTTCTTGAAACCCAACAAGCGGACCTGAAAACCCGAACAAATACCCCGCATGACGGACATTTGCCTTGGCACAAACCATGCATAAGGAGGCACCTCAGATATTCAAACCATCAACTGGGCAACCCAATTAGGAGTGAGAAGGTGCATTTCGAGAAAAAGAATCGACTGGCTGCCGCTGCGCTGCTCGCCTTGTCCGGCGCCGCCGTGCAGGCACAGCCGGCCAGCGAGGTCCGGGCCTTGAAGAACACGGTCGACGACCTGCGCCGCCAGGTGCAGGAACTCAAGCGCACACAGCGTCCCGACACCGACGCCCTGGAAAAGGCCCGCGTGGAAGAGCTGCGCAAGCAGGTGGAAGAGCTCAAGGCCGTGCTCAAGCAACAGCAGGATGCGAAGGCGGTCGCCGCCGCGCAAGCTGCATCGCAAGCCGCAGATGGCAGCGACACCGAGAGCCAGGAAGCCATCGAGGCCCGCACCGCCGCCACCAAGGCCGACATCCAGGGCCTGCGCACCGACCTGGAGAACTACAAGTACGACCAGTCGCGCCTGCAGGAGCGCAACATCCCCAGCGTGCTGCGCAACACCCGCATCGCCGGCACCCTGACGCTGGGCTACCAGAGCCGCAGCCCCGCCTTCGCGCCGGGCGACAGCCAGACCACCGCCGCGGCCACCGCCTCCCCGGCCGAGACCCGCAAGAACGGCTTCCGCGCGCCCACGGGCACCCTGAGCTTCTCGGGCAACCTCTACCGCGACTACGCCGAAGGCCGCAACCTGACCTACCAGCTGGGCCTGAGCGTCGGCACCACCGGCACCAACGCCAGCAACAACTCGCAGGTCAACCTCACCAACGCCTTCGTGCGCTACAGCTACGAGCCGGCCACGGGCAACCTGGAAGACCGCCTGGGCACCGTCACGCTGGGCCAGCAAGCCGTGCCCTTCGGCCTGGACGCACCGGCGCTGGACCCCGAAGTGCGCGCCGTCATCAACAACGCGCTGTTCGTCACGGGCCTGGGCCTGGACCAGCGCCAGATCGGCCTGCTGGTGTCGGGTGACTACGACCCCTACGTCGACTTCACCAACAACTACCGCGCGCCGCTGCTGGGCTACTCGCTGGGCTTCTTCAACGGCAACGGCCCGAACAAGAGCGACAACAACTCGATGCGCGACTGGATCGGGCGCGTGGTCTACACCCTGCCGGTGGACTACACCAGCTGGTTCCGCCAGCTGCAGATCGGCGCGTCCTACACCAAGCGCTTCCCCACCATCGGCGCGACCGCCCTGGGCCGCCGCGGTGAAAGCAGCCGCTCGGGCTTCGACGTGAACTGGACCCACCTGCCCTTCTCCGTTTCCTACGAATGGGCCTACGGCAAGGACGAGCTGGCCAGCATCACGCCGACCAACCCCGATGGCTTCAAGCGCGGCGTGGGCCAGTACATCAACCTGGGCTACACCTGGGGCGAACAGTTCCTCAACAGCTCCAAGCAGCAGGGCAAGTTCAATGACTACTGGCCGCTGTCCTACCAGGCCTTCGTGCGCGTCGACACCTTCGACCCCGACCGCAACCAGCGCGCCACCAAGGACCGCCAGTTCCTGACCACCCTGGGTCTGAACATCTTCTTTGCCGAGACCACGCGCTTCCAGATCAACTACTTCAAGGGCCGCAACCAGACCCCCGGGCTGAGCACGCTGGCCAACCCGAAGCGCACGAACGGCATCCAGGCGCAGTTCGTGGCCGGCTTCTGAGCGTCACCACCTCCTGACGCCCCTGCACACACACCGAACACACACCATCGAACACGGAGTCTTTTCACCATGAAGCGTCGTTCATTCACCTCCCTGCTGGCCTCCGGCCTGGCCAGCCCCGCCCTCATCAGCCTGGGCAGCGCCACCGCCCACGCGCAATCCGCAGGCAAGCCGGCCACCATCCGCATCGGCTTCCCTGGCGCGGGCACGGGCGGCCGCCCCCTGCCGTCCAGCGGCTTCACGGCCAACACCGTCTTCCGCAGCGAGCTGGAGCAGGAGTTCGCCGCCGACGGCATCAAGATCGAATGGAAGTACTACGTGGGCGCCGGCCCCGCGCTCAACGAGGCCTTCGCCAACGGCCTGCTGGACTTCTGCTTCGGCCACGGCGACCTGCCCCTGATCGTGGGCCGCTCCACCGGCCTCAAGCACAAGATCCTGCTGTCTTCGGGCCGCGGCGGCGACATCTACTTCATCACCCCCGCCACCTCGACGGCCAAGACCGTGGGCGACCTGCAGGGCAAGACCCTGTCGGTGCAAAAGGGCACCGCGGGCCAGCTGACCATGTACCGCTTCCTGGAAAAGAACGGCTTCACCGAGCCCGAGAAGCAGTTCCGCATCATCAGCCAGATCCGCGATGACCGCGTCGCCTCGCTGTCCACCGGCGACATCGCCGGCGCCATCGAGACGCCCTTCGGCCTGGAGGCGCGCGGCGTGGCCAAGCGCCTGTCGGAGATCTACGACGACGCCATCATCAACCGCCCCGGCACGGTGTGGGTGGGCGAGGCCTTCGAGCAGAAGCACCCGGACCTGGTGCAGCGCATCGTCAATCGCCTGGTCAAGGTCGCGCACTGGAGCACCCAGGAAGCCAACCGCGAGACCCAGTACCAGCTGTGGACCCGCTCGGGCGTGAACACCTACATCGACAACAAGCGCGTGTGGGACCGCACCAAGGACCTGCGCACGCGCCAGAACCCGCTGCTGGACGACTACTACCTGGCCTCCCTGCAGCGCTCCATCGACGAGATCAAGCGCTACCGCCTGATCCGCCGCGACGTGAGCATCGAAGGCTGGATCGAGCCCAAGTACCTGAACAAGGCCCTGGCCGATCAGAAGCTGGAGACCTTCTGGCCCACACAGGACGCCAACGGCAAGTTCCTGCGCACCTGACCCCGCTGAAAGAAAGGCACTCCCATGGCCGTGTCCACCGACGACCTCGACATCTTCCCGCTGACCGCGGCGCCCCAAGGGGCGTCGGTCGGGTCGGCCCAGGCGCCCGCACTGGCCCGCCCGCGCATCGGCGCCTGGGTCCGCGAGGCCAGCGCACCACTGCAGCGGCGAGCGACAGCCTCCGCCCGGCAGGCACTGCGCGCGGTCGGCACGGCTGCGCTGGGCCTGGTGCTGCCCGCGCTGCTGTTCGCCCTGTGGTGGACGGCGGCCGAGCGGCACTGGATCGCCGAGCAGATCCTGCCGCCGCCGGCCTTCGTGTGGGAGTCGCTGCTGTCGGTGCTGGAGACCGGCGAGTTGCTGGAGCACGTTCGGGTGAGCGCGTCGCGGGTGGCCTCGAGCCTGGCCATCGGCGGCTCCGCCGGCCTGCTGCTGGGCCTGGGCATGGGGCTGTCGCGCAGCTTCAAGGCCTACGTCTTCCCGAGCTTCGACGTGCTGGCCCAGTTGCCGGTGCTGGGCTGGATCCCGCTGCTCATCATCTTCGTGGGCATCGAGGAGCCGCTGAAGGTCTCGGCCGTGTCGATCGCCGTGGTGGTGCCCGTGGCGCTGAGCACGCTGCAGGGCATCGCCAACATCCCCGCGGCCTTGCTGGAGGTGGGGCAGGTGTACCGCTTCAGTCACTGGCAGACCTTGCGCCGCATCGTGCTGCCCGCGGCCACGCCGGCCCTGTTCACGGGTCTGCGCCAGGGCGTGATGCAGGCCTGGCTGTCGGTGGTCTTCGTGGAGCTGCTGTCGTCCAGCGACGGCCTGGGCTTCCTGATGGCCTACAGCCGCTCGCTCAGCCAGATCGACATGGTCATCGTCGCCATGCTGGCCATCGGCGTGGTGGGCCTGCTCATCGAGCTGGGCCTGCGCCTCATCGAATCCCGCCTGCAACGCTGGCGCCGCAACGCTTTCTGAGCGCCTTCTTCCCCCGACCAGGACCTCCCATGTCTGCCGCGCCCGACACCCCCTCCCCCTCGGCCCCGAGTGCCCGCCAGAGCGTCTGGCCCCTCCCCTGGCCTCGTGCCCTGCGCGCCGGCCGCCGCCCCGACTGGCGCGGCCTGGTCCTGCCACTGGCCTTCGTGGCCTTGTGGTGGGCCGTGACCTCGCTGCACCTGGTCAACACCCGGCTGATCGTGCCGCCCGCCGGCGTGCTGGGCACCGCGCTCAAGGAGCTGGCCAACCCCGACTTCTACCTGGGCGTGGGCCTGAGCCTGGGCCGCGACCTCAGCGGCTTCCTGCTGGGCTCGCTGGCCGGCGTCGCCGTGGGCACGCTGATCGGGGTGTCGCGCCTGGCCGATCGCCTGCTGGGCCCGACCTTCCACACGGCGCGGCAGATATCCCTGTTCGCCTGGCTGCCGCTGCTGTCGGCGCTGCTGGGCACGGGCGAGGTCTCCAAGGTCGTGTTCATCGCCTTCTCGGCCTTCTACCCGGTGGTGCTGGGCACGCTCGACGGCGTGAAGGGCGTCAGCCAGGCCCACGCCGAGGTGGCCCGCGTCCACGGCTTCAGCCGCGCACAGACGCTGTGGCGCCTGGTGCTGCCGGCGGCCTCGCCGCAGATCCTGGGCGGCCTGCGCCTGGGCCTGATCTGCGCCTGGCTGGCCACCATCGGCGCGGAGTTCCTGCTCGTCAACGACGGCCAGGGCCTGGGCAACACGGTCTTCAAGGGCCGCATGGCCTTCAACGTCGAGCTGATCGTCTTCGGCCTGCTGGCCATCGGCCTGGTCGGCAATGCCTTCAACCGCCTGGCCGACCGCGCCGAGCAGCGCCTGCTGCGCTGGCGTGCGCCGCAGCAGCGTTGAGCGGCCCGCCCACCGCGCCCGCCTCCTCCCCTTCTTCCCGCCAGACCCACATCCTTCCAGGAGCCCGCCATGTCCCTCGCCTCCCCCCGCGCCGGCACCATCGACATCCGCCACCTTCACAAGCAGTACGACGTCAAGGGCCAGCCCCTGCAGGTGCTGCAAGACATCAACCTGTCCATCCGCCCGGGCGAGTTCATCTCCATCGTGGGCAGCAGCGGCTGCGGCAAGTCCACGCTGCTGCGCCTGCTCATCGGGCTGGAAACCCAGCACGAAGGCGAGCTGCTGCAGGACAACGAGCCCATCCGCGGCACCAGCCTGGAGCGCGGCATCGTCTTCCAGGAGCACCGCCTCTTTCCCTGGCTGACCGTGGCCGACAACGTCGCCCTGGGCCTGCTCAACGCCCCGGGCGCCCAGGCCGACAAGGACCGCAGCGTGCAGGAGCACATCGCCCTGGTCGGGCTCAAGGGCTTCGAGAAAGCCTACCCGTACCAGCTGTCGGGCGGCATGTCGCAGCGCGTGGCCATCGCGCGGGCGCTGGTCAACCGCCCCGAGGTGCTGCTGCTGGACGAGCCCTTCGGCGCGCTGGACGCCCTCACCCGCACCCACCTGCAGCAGGAGTTGCAACGCATCGTGCAGGCCGAGGGCATCACCGCGGTGCTGGTCACCCACGATGTCGAGGAAGCCGTCTACCTGGGCGACCGCATCGTGGTGATGCAGCCGCGCCCGGGCCGCATCAAGCGCATCGTCGATGTGGCCCTGCCGCGCCCGCGCGACCGCCACAGCGCGGCCTTCCACGCCATCAAGGACGACGTGCTGGGCGAGTTCAGCCACGAGCACGCCGAGCCCTCCCCGCAAGCCCTGGCGGCCTGAGCGCCGCGCCTGCCACGCAACCTGGCCCCCCTGACCTTCACTCTGACCTTCACCCTGACACACCCACCCATGACCACCTCGCCCCTGTCCCTGTCCCTGCGCGCCCCCTCGCTGTCCACCGCCTTGCTGGCCGGCCTGTCTGCCGTCCTGTTGACCGCGGCCGCCGTCACGCCCGCCACCGCCCAGGCGCAGGAAGCGGCCGCCGCACCGGCCGCTGCCGCCAGCGCCTACGTGGCCCCGCCCTGGACCTACCGAACCCGCCAGCTCAGCCGCAACGACGTGGACAAGCTGCTGGGCCAGCCCCAGAAGCTGCTCATCATCGACGTGCGCCGCCCTGACGAGCTCAGCAAGCACGGCGGCTTCCCCATCTACCTGAGCGTGCAGATCAAGGACCTGCCCGAGGCGCTGGCCTACATCCCCAGGGACCGCACCATCCTGACGGTGTCCAACCGCGCCCACCGTGCCGGCGCCGCGGGCGACCTGCTCAGCAGCAAGGGCTACAAGGTGGCCGGCGCCATCGGCTCGGTGGACTACGCCGAAGCCGGTGGCTCCATCGCGCGGATCGTGCCGCCCGCACCCGCCGTGCCCGCAGCACCGAAGTGACACCGGAGGCCGCCATGTCCACCGCCACGACAGGCCTCGCCACCGAGGCGGGGCAGCCCGCCCCGAAGACGGCCCTGGCCTCTGCCGCCGCTTCGCGCACCGTCCACCGCGTCCGCGTCTGGGACGCGCCCTTGCGCCTGTTCCACTGGCTGCTGCTGGCGGCCGTCAGCGCGGCCATCGCCACCGGGCTGGCGGGAGGCGCCTGGATGGCCTGGCACGGCCGGGCCGGCCTGCTCATCGTGGGCCTGCTGGCCTTCCGGCTGGTGTGGGGTCTGGTGGGCTCGCAGACCTCGCGCTTCGCGCACTTCCTGCCCACGCCCCGGCGCCTGCGGGCTTACCTCGCGGGGGCCTGGCAGGGCGTCGGCCACAACCCGCTGGGGGCGCTGTCGGTCGTGGCCCTGCTGTCGCTGCTGGCGCTGCAAGCCGGCACCGGCCTGTTCAGCAACGACGACATCGCCTTTGCCGGCCCCTGGAGCGACCTGCTCGACGAGGACCGCGCGCACGCCCTCACCGGCTGGCACCACCGCCTGGTCAACGGGCTGTACGCGCTCATCGGCTTGCACCTGGCGGCCATCGTGTTCCACGCCCTGGTCAAGCGGGACCGGCTCGTGCCGCCCATGGTGACGGGTTGGAAGTCCACCGCCCGGCCCCATCCGGCGCCACGCCAGGCCGGCCCGTGGGCCCTGGGCCTCGCGCTGGCGGTGGGTCTGGCATCGGCGTGGGCGGCCAGCGGTGGCTGGCGCCATGCAGGCGCCGATGCACCCGGTGTGGCAGAAACCGCGCAAGCCCCCGGCACGTCGGCATCGGCATCGGCATCGGCTGCCACCTCGGCGACGCCCTCCTGGTGAGGAAAGGGCCCAGGGAAGGCGCCCTTGAGAGGCCCCCCGCCAGAACCCGGGCACAGCCCGGATCAGGCCGACACGCGCTGTTCGGGTTCGGCGACGGTGGCCGCGGCGCTCACCAGCGCCACGCCATCGGGCAGCGCGACCTCGTCGCCCTGCCCCAGCAGCCCATGGCGTTTGAGCAGGGTGCGCATGGTGTTGCGGGTGATGCCCAGCAGGCGGGCGGCACGCACCTGGTTGCGCTCGGCCTGACGGAAGGCGGCATGGACCAGCACGGACTCCGCGCGGTCGAACACCTCGGCCCGGGATGGGGTCGGGGACTGCACCTGGACCTGCTCTTGCAGCAGCACCGCCTCCACGGCCTGTTGCAGCCGCGCCCAGGCATCGCCGGCCGTCCTGTCCCGTCCCTCATCCGCCCGCCCCTCCGGTTCCACCCGCGGCCCCGGGTCCTGCGCAGGCTCGCGTCGCGCCGCACCCAGCCCGCCCACCACCAGGGGTGCATGGGGCTCGACCTGCTGCAGCGTGCCCGCCAGCGGCACCAGGCGGATGTCCTCCGGCTGGATGCACTGGTCACGGCAGACGATGAGGGCGTAGTGGATGACGTTTTCCAGCTCGCGGATGTTGCCCGGCCAGGAATAAGCCCGCAGGGCCTCCTGCGCGGCCTCGCTGACACCGACATCGTCGCGCTGCAGCCGGCTGCAATACACCGAGATGAAATGGCGCACCAGCGGCAGGATGTCATCGGGCCGCTCGCGCAAGGGCGGCAGGCGCACGCTGGCCACGCTCAAGCGGTAGTACAGGTCGGCGCGGAAGTGCTGGGCCTCCACGGCGCGGGCCAGGTCGATGTTGGTGGCCGCCACCAGGCGCACGTCCAGCGACACGCCGCGGCGCGAGCCCAGGCGCACCACCTGGCGTTCCTGCAGCACCCGCAGCAGCTTGACCTGCAGGCCCAGCGGCAGGTCGCCGATCTCATCGAGGAACAAGGTCCCGCCGTTGGCCGCCTCGAACCAGCCGGCACGGGCATGCGAGGCCCCGGTGAAGGCACCGGACTCGTGGCCGAACAGCTCCGCGTCGATCAGGGTCTCGCTGAAGGCACCGCAGTTCACCGCAACGAAGGGCCCGCTGCGGCCGCTGACGGCGTGGATGTGGCGGGCGATCAGCTCCTTGCCCGTGCCCGTCTCCCCCGTCACCAGCACGGTGGCCTCGCTGCGGGCCACGCGCTCGATGTCGCGCAGCAGCCGCAGCGAGGCCGGGTCATGGAAGACCAGGGCCTTGGCCCGGATCGACAGGGACGAGGCCGACGAGGGCGGCAGGGTCAGCAGACGTTCGGGCATGCCGGCGCTCACCCTTGCCCATCGGACGCGCCGGGGGTGCGGATCAGCACGAAGGCCTGCACCTGGACGTGGCAGCTGTTGTGCCAGGCCAGCGCGTCGTTGACCTCGTACTGCAAGGACTCGCGCGGCCGCACCAGGTGGCGCTGGCCGTGCAGGATCACGTCGAGCACCCCCGTGGACACCGCCACATTGACGCGGCGCGCGGCCACGGTGGCCGGCAGGCTCAGGTGGCCGCCGGGCGCCAGACGCAGTTCGTAGAAGGCCTCGCGGTGGCCATCGCGGGCCCGCTGCAAGGGGCGCAGCTCGGCGCCTTCGGCGGGCAACTGCGCAGGGCTGTCGGGCGAGGGCTGCAGCAGCAGCACGGTGTCGTCGTGCGTGGGCTCCAGGAACCACGACACCGACACGCCCAGGGCCTGGGCCACCTGCCACAGCGTCTTGATGCTGGGCACGCTGCGGCCCTGCTCGACCTGGCTGAGCATGGCCCGCGACACCCCGCTGAGCGCGGACAGCTGCTCCAGCGACAGCCGGTGCTGCTGGCGCAGGCGCCGCAAATTGCCGCCCACGGTGTGGCAGACCAGGGCCTCGCTGGGCGACGCACGCGAAGCCAGCAAGGTCGCACTGCGCTCGGAGCGGGCAGCGATGGGCAAGGTCCCCGCGCGCTCCGCGCCCCCCCAGGGGCTGGCGGCGGCATGGCGGTCTCGGACCCAGACGGTGGCAGGCGAAGTCATGTGGTGTGGGCAGGCTGGATCAAGGTCACACACCTTACCCAAGCGGCGGCACGGCATCAAAGACGCGATTCGCATGGGCATCTGCCAAGTGCGCATGTGCCGACATCACATGCGCATTCCTCGCTTGTCCGCGGGGCCGGCGCAGTCCCACAGTCGGTGTCCATGAACCGCCCTGTCCACACCCCCGATCGCCGCAGCGCCCGCTCGCCTCACCCTGCCACGGTGAACGCGAGCGTCTGCTCGCCATCGCCGCGGTCAGCGCCCCGCCAACGCCCCTCGGTGCGCGTGCTGCTCATCCCCGGCCTGCGTGACAGCGGCGAAGCGCACTGGCAGACCTGGCTGCAGCGCCAGTACGTCGACGCCGCCCGCGTCACCCAGAGCGACTGGCACACCCCGGACCTGGCGCGCTGGTCGGCCCGCATCGGCGAGACCCTGGCGCGCAGCAGCCGCCACACCCGCTGGGTCGCCGTGGCGCACAGCTTCGGCAGCCTGGCGCTGGCGCAGCACCTGGCCCAGCGCCTCGATGCACAAGGCGATGCCGGGCACGGCCGCATCGTCGCCGCCCTCATGGTGGCCCCGGCCGACCCCGTGAAATTCGGCCTGGACGACACCCTGCCCCGCCACGACCTGGGCCTGCCCCTGTCCGTGATCGGCAGCGAGGACGACCCCTGGATGCCGCTGGAGCGCGCCCGCAGCTGGGCCCACGCCTGGGGCGGCGGCTTCGTCAACCTCGGCCGCGTGGGCCACATCAACACCGAGTCCGGTTTCGGGCCCTGGCCGCTGGCCCGCCAGAAGGTGGACCACCTCGTCCGCCAGCAACAGCGCCTGCACACCGGCCTGTGCCCGCTGGCCTGCGACGACGACCCACGCTGACCCGGCCCCCCGGGCCTGCGCGCATCCCGCCCCCTTCGCATTTCTCCCTGGCAACCCCCTCACCGAAAGGACACCCCATGGCCAGCCTGCACCTGGGCGACACTGCCCCCGACTTCGAACAAGCCTCCTCCGAGGGCACCATCCGCTTCCACGAGTGGCTGGGCGACAGCTGGGGCATCCTGTTCTCCCACCCTGCCGACTTCACCCCGGTGTGCACCACCGAACTCGGCCTGACGGCCAAGCTCAAGGGCGAGTTCGCCAAGCGCAACGTCAAGGTCATCGCGCTGTCGGTAGACACCGTCGCCTCGCACGACAAGTGGATCCCCGACATCAACACGACGCAAGGCACGGTGGTGAACTTCCCCATCATCGCCGACGCCGACCGCAAAGTCTCCGAGCTCTACGACCTCATCCACCCCCACGCCAGCAGCACGCTGACGGTGCGCTCGCTGTTCGTGATCGACCCGGCCAAGAAGGTCCGCCTGACCATCACCTACCCGGCCAGCACGGGGCGCAACTTCGACGAGATCCTGCGCGTGGTGGACTCGCTGCAGCTGACCGAGCACCACAGCGTGGCCACGCCCGGCAACTGGCAGGATGGCGATGACGTCGTGATCGTGCCCTCGCTGCAGGACCCCGAACTGATCAAGCAGAAGTTCCCCAAGGGCCACACCGCCATCACGCCCTACCTGCGCCTGACGCCCCAGCCGAACCGTTGAGTCCGGTCAACGCAGGGCAAACACGGTTTGCCCGGCCCGCGCACACCGGAGGCAGCGGAGGCAGAATGTGCCCAGAGCAACTCCAAGGTGATGCCCATGGCAAACCGCCAGAACGTGAAGGGATGGATCGCGCTGGGCCTGGCGCTGGGCTCCGCGCTGGGCCTCGGGGCCTGCAGCGTGGAATGGCAGAACCGCCAGGCCGCCCGGGAAGTGGCCCGCGCGGCCAACCCGCCGGGCTCCGTGTACACCGGCTGGCGCCTGTTCCAGGACAAGTGCGCCAGCTGCCACGGCGCGGCCGCCACCGGCACGGCCAGCGCGCCCAACCTGCTGCCCCTGGTGCGCGACATGGGCGCCCAGCAATTCATGAGCGTGGTGCTGCGCCGCTACGACTGGGGCCTGCCCGTGGCCCGGGACGGCCGCCAGGACCCGGCCATGGCCGCCCTGATGGACGACCTGCTGCAGCGCCGCCAGCACGCCCTCACCATGCCGGCCTGGCAGGGCGAGCCTGGCGTGACGGTGCACATCGCCGACCTCTACGCTTACCTGTCGGCCCGCGCCCACGACGCCCAGGGACCGGGGCGCCCCACGCCCTGATCCGCCGCCGCGCCGGGGGCCTCCCCCTGGGGCAGGCACACGCGGTTGCGGCCCTCGGCCTTGGCGCGGTAGAGCGCCTGGTCGGCCAGCGCGATGAGCGCCTCGGGTGACAGGCCGGCGCCCACCGTCGAGGCCACGCCGACGGACAGGGTGACCGCCACCTGGCAGCCCTCGGCCAGCCGCGACCGCTCCGCCACGCGCACACGGCAATGCTCGGCGCGCGCCAGGGCCGCCTCCAGGGACATGGCCGGCAGCACCAGCAGGAACTCCTCGCCACCGTAGCGGCAGCAGATGTCGCTGGAGCGCGTGTCCTGCTGGAGCAGCTCCGCCACCTGGCGCAGCACCTCGTCGCCCACGGCGTGGCCATGGGCGTCGTTGATCTGCTTGAAGTGGTCCAGGTCGATGAGCAGGATGCTCAAGGGCTCGCCGTCGCGCGCGCAGCGGTCGAACTCCCGCTGCATCGAATCGCCCAGGTAATGGCGGTTGTACAGGCCGGTGAGCGCATCGCGGTTGGCCTGGTCGGTCAACTGGGCCTGCAGGGCCTGGATGTCCTGCAACTGCTGCTGCAAGGCGGCCTCGCTCTGGCGCAGCTTCAGGCGGGTTTCGTGCAGCACCACGGTGCGGGTGTGGGCGCCCTTGGCAAACATCACCAGGTAGATCGCCAGGGCGGCCATGCTCATCAGGCTCACGGGCAGGGAGGTGTCCGGCAGGAAGAGCACGCCGCCGCGCACCGCCCACACCAGCGCGCAGCCCAGCAAGGCCGCGCCCACGCCCTGCAACAGGCCCTTGCCGGCACGGAAAGCCGCCATGTTCATGCCCCCGCAGATGAACAGCATGAACGCGATCCACAGCGGGAAACCCAGGGCGGCCATCCACAGGCCGAAGCAGAAGTTGTCCAGCAGCAGGTTCTGGATTTCGGCTTCCATCTGGCGGCTGGCACGCCGGGCCCGCCAGTACACGACATGGGGGTAGACCAGCAGCTGCAGCCCCAGCAAGCCCCAGGTCAGCCAGCCATGCCCGTGCTCCCACGCATGCGTGGCCAGGACCACAAAGGCCATCGCCCACGAGCCAGCGCGGTTGCGGTGATTCATGCGGACGACCCAGTGGGGCCGCACCGCCGACGGGGCGTTCATGTGTTCCTGACCTTGTGAGGCGATGGGATGTTATCGGCCACACTCGCCGCGCCTTGATGGCCACATGGGCCACCGCTGCGCAAGCGAGAACGGGTTGACGCCTGTCGGCATCAACCCGTCGATGTCATTTGGTCGGGGCGGTGGGATTCGAACTCACGACCCTCTGCTCCCAAAGCAGGAAAAGACGCCAGCATTGATCGGGCTTCTGGGCGGATTCGTCTAACCTGATCGCGCCATGTGCCCCCGCATTCCATCGGCCATCTGAGCTGTCCGTTAGAACGATTCCACAAACGCAAAAAGGCCCCGCCCCACCGAAGTGAGACGGGGCAACGCTCTGGCAAGCGAGGGGATCAGGGCGAGCGCCAGCACTCCCGCAGGAGGTGCCGGGCATGGATCAGCGTGCGGCCGGTGTCGGCTGCGGACTCGGCGAGGCTGGCGAGGTCGGCAAGGCCCTGCCCATCGATGACGACAAGATCCGCTCCAGCCACGCCGGGTAGTCCGGCACCGGGCTGTCCATCACCTGAGAAGGCAGGGGCGGCAGTTGCACCGGCTGCGGGGCGGCAGGACAGAGGGCGGGCGAGCTGGCGCAGCCGGCCATCGAGGTCAGCAACACGGCCAGCAGCAGCGGCGCGGCTTTGGGAAAGTGCATCTTGAGTCTCCAGCACGGTCTGGGTCAGGGTGCGCACGCGGGCCTGCGCGCGCTCGGTTTCAACGGCGATGGCATCGCGGCTGGCCAGCTGTACGGCGAGCAGTTGCGTGCGGGCGGTTGCGGCCTCCGTGCGCGCCTGGGCCATGCCGAGATCAAGGCGCACGCACAGGGCGGCCAGCACAGCCACCACGATGGCCCAGCACCAGCCGGGCACCAGGCCGGTAGCGCGGGTGATCCAGATCAGCACAGCCATGGTCAGCTCCCAAACACAAAGCGGCGCGCACGCACCCAGTGCGCCGGCCAGGTCTGAGGGTGTGGCTTGCCCGGGCGCCAGTTGCGCTCGTAGTAGGCCCAGCCAGCCTCGGTGTCGTTGGGCGTGGGCAGCGGGCGCGGGTCGGTCCACAGCAGCAGGCGGGCGAATGTGGCCGCCAGCACGTCGTCGTGCTCCAACTCGCCCCAGACCGCCAAAGCGGTGGGCGCAACGCCGCGCCGCGCGCATGCCTGGACAGCCAGCGCTTTGCTGGCCTCGTGCGTCAGCACGCCCTTGACGCCGCCGCCTTGCTCAAACTGCCACAGGCCGCGCGCCGGTCCCTTGCCGCCACCGTTGAGCACCTGCCAACGGTGGACCAGCTTGGACTCCTGCAGTCCGATGGCCAGCTGCATCTGCAGGGCTGCCGGGCTGTAGAACTTCGGGGGCAGATCGGCCAGCGCCGGGAAGACTGCGGTGTCCAGCACATCCTGGAGCAGTGGGTCGCGCACGGTGCTCATGGGTGCACCTCGTCGTCACTGTCGGCTGACAGCAGATCCAACAGCCGGAAGTGCACGACCTTGGCCGCCGTGCCCACGGCGTAGCACAGCAGGCCCAGCGACATCAGCGCGCAGGCCGGAGTGACCCAGTGCAGGCGCCAGACGTGCTCGACCAGCGCCACGCAGGAAAGCCCCACTGAGGCCAGGCCCAGGCGCTGCAGCAGGTTGTCCGGGTAGTGGGGCGACAGCGCGCCCACGGCGCACAGCAGGGCCACCAAGCCCAGGCAGATCATGGATAGTGTGGCCATGGCTCAGCCCTCCCGCTTGGCCGGCAGGCCCAGCTTCGTGCGCAGCCACTCGACCACCGCGACCCACAGGTCACCGGCGGCCACGGCCGCGATGGCCTCGTAGATCTTGGCGGCCACGTTCATCCCGAAAAGGCCCAGGACGAAGCCCGCGAAGCCGCGGCCACTGGTCATGCCCATGATCTGTGCGAACGGATCGGAGCCGAAGTAGCTCAGGCCAGCGCCGCCCAGAAACATCGATGCCCGCATCAGCAGCGGGCCTTGTGTCCAGGGAATGGCGATCAGGGCGCCCAGCAGGCCAGGCGCCGCGTCTTTGGCTTCGGGTGGTATGTGGAGTGGCATGCGGTCTTCCAATGAAAAAGCCCGCCGGGAGGCGGGCCTGGTGGGGGATGCAACGTTTCAGCGCTTGGCGAAGTTGAGGCTGATGCCGAACGAGCCGTAGGGCCTCCAGCCGATGTACCATCCGCGCCGCTTGCCGACGTAGGCCACCATGGGCAGCGGGATGCGCAGCGTCGGTGTGAGCACGGCATGAAACGACCAACCGGGCTGCTCGCCCCAGGGTTTGGTGCTCAGAAACACGTGGTCGTGCTCTGTCACACCCACCACGTAGAAGCAGACGTTGTGGAACGGGTTGCGTGCCCACCACTCCAGCGCCAAGCGCAGAGTCTTGGGCCGACCGGCTCGCCAGCGGTCATCGCCGAACAGGCCATCGTCGGCATTGCCGAACAATGCCCAGAACGGATCCAGCCGAAACAGCCATGGTCGAGAGACCCGGGGGCGGGCTTTGATGTGCTCGACCAGCATCACGCCACCCCCACCAATGTGGCCAGCTCGGCGCGCAGCAACTGGGCGGCCGCTTCCAGCGTGGTGACTTTGTTGACCGCCGCCGCGGATGGTGCGCTGCCGGCCGCCAAGGCGATGGAGATCTCCCGGGCGGGTCGGGCGCCATCGGCATCGATCTGGGCCAGCTCGGCCTTGATCTCGGCCTCACGGTGCTCGGCAAGCTGCTTGGGCGTGGGCGGCGGCTTCGTGGGCGAGTGGCCCAGCGGTGGCTCGACGCCCACCTCGGTGATGTCGTGGCGTTGGCCATCAGGCGTGTAGCAGGTGTAGCCGCGCCAGTCCGGCACGACCTCCCAGCCGGCGTCCACGCTGGCACTCAGGCTGCGCGCAGCCTGGCGCTCGGTCAGCGTTGGCGGCGCTGTCGTCTTGCAGCCCGCAGGGATGAGGTGATGGCCGTCGAGCACGTCCGTCATGATCGGCTCAGCGGAGGGAACGTAGATGCCCTGGGCGTCGGTTTGGTAGACCTGGATGGGTTGCATGGTTGACCTCAAATCTTGACGCAGACAAGCGATGGGTAGTTGTATGGACGAGTCTCTCCACCGACATTTGCGGCAAATGCACCAGATGTCTGCGTACCCCACTCGTAAAGCGCAAGCCCCGTCCCAAGGCCAGTCCCCTGGGCACGGTTGGTGCCTACGCTGGTATGGGCGTGGTCTTGGATCTGGTCCGATTCATAGGACCACGCGCTTCGGCCGGCATTGAGCGCTGACCCGTCAGACAGCGCGCGCGGAAAGCGACCACGCGGGTCCTTGAGCACAAAGTACGCACCCGATGCGCTCCGGGTCGTGTTGGCATTCAGCGGGTCCGTGCAGCGGTAGTAGTAGCTCGCAGTCGGATTGTTCGCATCGCCGCAGTAAACGTTGGCGACGAGGTTCGGCACCGAGCTGACCAAGGGCACAGCACCGTTGAGCTTGATGAACCCAGCCGGAGCAGTCGTACCACCGAACAAGATCTCGGTGCCAGCGGGTATTGCGGAGATGAGCGCCGCAGCAACTGCAGCATCGAGCTGCTGCTTGGGCACAGCGCCCAGCGCATTGGCTGCATTGGCTGCCAGCAGCAGCTCCGCAGTCATGGCCCGCGAACCATCAATCCGCAACAGGTGACCATCCGCTGCCGGCGTGGCCAGCCCGATCACCCAAGCGCTGTGCGTGCCGCTGCCGTCGATGGCCGACACGTTCACCACCAGGGCCCCGGTGGTGGCGTTGTAGGAGGTGACGCGCCCCACCATGTAGTTGCTCACCGCAGCGCTGGCGAACACGTACACCCATGCGCCAGCGGCCCAGGCCTTGCCCGGGTCGGTGGTCAAGGTCTTGCTGCCCACGCCCACGGTCAGCGGGGTGGTGCTCAGGCCCATGGTGGCCATCATCTGCAGCGACTGCTCCAGGGCATTGGCGTCGTCCACAAAGCCCGGCAACGCGGCCAGGAAGGCGTCGCCCTTGAGCGCGAAATTGATCGGGTCGTCCCGCGTGGGGACTGGCGGAAGCGGTCGAATCGGCATCAGGAAAGCCCCTCAATGGTGAGTGAACAGAAGCTGACCTGGTCGTAGGCCAGGTCAATGGACCAGTCCTTGGCGAATCCATAGACGATGGACTGGTCAAAGCGGGCGGCGCCGATCCACACCACGGGAGTGGCCCGAATCAGCGCGAGGCGGCGGGCTGCCTCGTCGACGTTGGGTGTCAGGATGGCGATGGGCACCGTCATCCGCTTGGCGTAGGCACGCTCCACCAGGGTCGTCACGCCGAAGGCATCGGTGCTTTTGACCGAGTAGTCCAGCAGTCCGAACTGCATGCCGGCGCGGGTGCCGCCCAGGTTGAAGAGACTGCCCACCACCACGGTGCCCACCGCGGTGCTGCTGGTGCCGCTGAGCGTGACGGTGATCTGCGCCTCGCCGAATGGCGGCAAGTCGGTCAGCACCACGGTGCGCTTGAGCACCACTTCGCTGAAAAAGTACGTGTACCAGTCGTTGACGCCGTAGCCGGTGTTGAGGTTCACCACTCGCCGGTAAACCTCGGTGCCAGCGTTGGTCATCACCACAGTCACGCTGTTGGCCGTGACATCCAGCAGCGCGATGGCGCGCACCAGGCCTGGCGCCAGGGTGAACGTCATCGTGGTGCCGCTGGTGCTCAGCGTGCCGGTGGCCCTGTCGAACATGGCCCAGCGGTTGGTTGGGCCAACCCGTTGCCAGTTGGCAACGTCCACGTCGGGCGAGCCTGCCGTGGTGCCCGCCACCAAACGCTGGTACACGCTGTGCGTGGCCGCATGTACCACCCGGGCGCCCACGCTGTAGGCCGTGGCAGCTGACCAAGCCGGGTAGTCCGTCTCGGGCAGGCTGGAGCTCACCAGCTTGGCGTCGGTGATGGCCGTGGGAGTGATGAATTGCATGTCGCCTCACGTTCACGATGTGGTCACGGACAGGCGGTCGCCATCCTTGATCACGCGGTTGAGCAGCGTCACCAGCTGGCCGGTGTTGCGCGCCAGGGTCACGTCACCCACCACCTGGTCGCTGCGCATCTGGTCCAGCGAGGCCCGCAGCGCACGCATCTCGGACAGCAGCTCGGCGTTGCCGCCGCCGTTGAGGATTTGCTGCGTCGTGGCCGCGTCGAAGATGCGCGCCGGGCCTGTCACCTCCAGCTCTGGCCCACGCTCGCCCACCAGCCGCAGGCCGCCGGCGAAGTCACCACCCGAGGCAAAGCCCCGAACCGTGGCCAGGCGCCGTGTTGGGTCGGTGATGTAGGCCAGCGTTTCCTCCAGGCTGCGCAGCGTGCTGGCCTGCATGGCTGCAAACTCCAGCGCAGATGCCGACTGCGTCTCCGACGCCTTGAGCAGCGCCTGGCTGAGCTTGGGCAATGCGTCAATGGCGGCCTGGTCACCCGCCCGGGCCTGTGCCGTGCTGATGGCGAATTGCGCCTGCAGCGATGCCACCGAGCCACCCAGGCCAGCAGCGCCCAGACCGCGGATGCGCTCGATTTCCGACTGGATGCCCGAGCCCACGCTTTGCAGCGCGTCCAGCAGGTCAGAGAACCCGCCAGACAGCGCCAACACGTTGCCCAGCAGCACCCGGCCGGACTCGGTCGTGGTGTCGATGCCTTGCACCAACGCCTTGAACGCCACACCCGACGAGGGCAGCGCCAGGCCAAAGCGCTGGAAGTCAGCAGCCAAGCGCTGGGTTTTGAAGCTGACCTGCTCGGACTGGGTGAAGAACCCTTCCTCGAAGGCCTTGAGCGAGTCGGTGAGATCCTGCAGCCCACCCGCACCCTGCAGCAAGTCTGCGCTGATGGCCTGGGCGTTCAGCCCCAGCAGCCCCAGCGACAGGCGCGCCGCCGTCAGTCCGGAATAGGCGCTGACGATCTCACTGGCGTCCCCCGACATCGAGCGCAGGATGTCCGCCACACCGCCCAGGGCTTCCGTGGCCAGCAGGCTGTCGCGCACCAACTCCGCGCCGACATCGCCCTGCTTGTTGGCAATGGCGTTGTAGTCGGCCGTTGTGATGCCAAAGCGCCGCAGCGCAATGGTGGCTTGCTCCACCCCCGAGGCCGTGCGCACCACGGTTTCGAGGTAACCCTCGCCAACGCGCTGGAAGCCTTCCAGCCCGCCCAGCGCCACCGAGGCCAAACGGTCACCTTGGGCGCCAAACACGGCGGTCAGCCGCTCGCTGATCTGCTCCCCTGACAGCCCCTTGAGGTCCACGCGGCCGATGTCGACCACGAAGCCACGGATGCTCCCAGACACTTGGTCCAGGTTGCGCTTCAGCGGCTCAGAGGCCGCCAGCAGCGCTGCGCTGAAGTTGCCGAAGATGGTGCCGATCTGGCGCTCCAGCACCGGGTCCGCATCCGTCAGGAACGTGCGGTACTTGGTGCTGGTGGTGAACCCGAAGGTCTTCTTCTTGGTCTGCGTGTCGGTGAAATAGGACGCGTCGAACCCGTTGTCCAGGATGGAGCCGATGGCCTGCGCATTGGCCGTCAGCCCCTGCCCAACGATGCTGGTTTTGGATCCGAACAGCCCACCCAGCGTTTTGGAGAACAAGCCGCCCAGCAGGCCACCAGCCACAATTGCCAGAGGACCACCAATTGCCAGGCCTGCGAGCGAGGAAAGTGCCTGCATGCCACCCAGCGGCGACCCCAACACCTTGCCGATGGCGTCTGGCTTGAACCCTGTCTGGATGCCGGCCGATGCCGCATCCAGACCACCACTGCGGATCAGGATGTTGGCCAGCCCGCCAATGTTGCCCTCGATGCTGCGCAGACTGGCCGCCATCTGGGCGCTGTAGCGCGCCGTCAGGGTGTCGATGTCTGACAGCGTGTCGATGGACTTCTTGATGCTCTCCGACTGTGCGCCCGGGTCACCAAACACCGTGCCCGTGCCCGTGTTGTTCACCGGGCTGTAGCTGCTGCCACCGAAGGCGCCACTCACGGCGAAGCCCAGGCCCGCCATGATGGCCGCCATCGCCGCCATGCGTGCCGGCGCCGTGTACGGGTCGCCAGATGCCTGGTTGGCCACACCCACGGCGGCCAAAGCCTGGCCCTCGGCCATCTTCATGGTGATGCGCTCGACCGAAGAGGCCAGCTCCAGCGCACGCAACACCGATTCCGCCGTCTGCAGTGCCTTGTAGCCTGCGGACTGCTCCTTGAAGAATCCCTTGGCAGCACCCGTCAGCGCGGCGTAGCTGTTGAGCTGGTTGGTGTTGAAATTCTGGTTGAGGGCGGCCAGCTTCTCGTCGGTGAGCTTGCCGGACTTGCGCGCCAGGTTGTATTCCTCCTGGGCCTTGATGAGCTTGTCAAAGCTCTCCACGAAGGTGCCAAGGCTCGCGCTGGCCTTGTCGAAGCCTGCGGCAAAGTTGGTGCCCACGTCGGCCTTGAGCAGCTTGTCCAGGGCGCTGTCGGCGCCATCGCGCAGGCCTTTGCGTTCGGTCAGGCGAGCCAGCTCGCGCCGGGCCCCGATTTCACGGGTAATGGCGTCGGCACGCTCTTGCTCAACGCGGCCCAAGGCCTCACCGCGAGAAACCTCCAGGCGGGCAATGGCGACATCTTCCAGCGCCTGCGCCAGGCTGATGTTGAGCGCGCGCGATCGGGCGATGGCAGCCTCTTCGTCGGCCATGGCCTGGACGCGGCTTTCCACCCCCTTGGCGCTTTGTTCAGCGGCGCGCACCTCCTGCTCGTACTCGCGCTGGATCTCGTCAAAACGCTGCTTGCGCTCGGCCTGGAACTTGCGCTCCTCCTCGGCCTGGCGGCGGGTTTGCTCGATTGCGAAGGGCTGGCGCTGCAGCAGCAGCTCCATGGCGCGGCCATACACCTGCGAAGAGATGGCCCCCGCACGCATGGCGTTGCTGAGCAGGGCCACTTGCTCGCCATAGTTGGCGGCAAAGCCATCTTGCTTGGCCGACAGGTCATCGACCAGGTCCAGGGCCTTCTTGATGGCGTCCTGCGCCTTCTTCGCTTCGCTTTCGGCCTTGCGCGCTGCGCCCTTGTCGGCGTACTTGTCGCGGATGTTGGCTTCGTCCTGTGCGATCTGCTTGGCGTCCAGCAGGGCGCTGCTCGGGTTGGCCGCACGGATGGCGTCGAGGTTCTGGCGGTACTTGCGCAGCTCCTCGGCCTCCTGCTGGGCTTTGCTGGCGAAGGACTTGCGCTGTTCTTCGAGGGCTTTGGTGGCGGCCACGCCGCGCTCTTCGCGCTGCTGACGGTCGGATGCGGCCTTGGCAGCTTCTTGCTCGGCCTTGGTTTGGTCCCTGAGAGCTTGAATCTGCTCGTTGAACTCTCGGATCGTCTGGCGATAGCCTTTGCCTGGATTGAAGCCTGGGCTGCGCGCGAACTTGTCCCGCTGCTCCTCAAGGCGCGCGATTTGCTGCGCAATGGGCAGATCCTGGGTAGCCTGTGTCAGTGAGCGCCAGTATCGGCTGACTGCAATGCCTGCGTCGTCCCACGCCTTTGCCAGGCCGTTGACACTTTCCTTGACCTTTCCAGCGCGTTCGATCTCGACATCGGCAAGCGTCTTTTGAGCAAGCGCAGATGCCTCAGAAATGCGTCCTTGGCGCTCCAACGCAGCGATTTGCTCATAGGTTGCCTGAGTGAGGAACCGGTACTTGTCGCTGAGCTTCTGAATAGATTCGGTGGGACTTTTGCCAAGCTCAGCAAACTCTTTCACCAAATCACCGATGGAGGCGCCACTTGCGCTACTGAAAGACACCACAGCGTCTTTCACCCGGTTGATCTGATCCCCGGCGACACGGCCAGTGGCCACCAGCAATCCAAGAGCCTCGGCAGCCTTCGCTTGGCTTCCAATGCTGGCGCTGGTTGCATCAGCCATGGCGGCGAGCTGCCCAGCCGTCACGCCTGCGGCGTTTCCCGTCAGGATGATCTGCTTTTTGAGCTCGTCGGACTCCGTCATGCCACGGTATGCGGCAAATGCGAATACGCCCAGCGCACCCGCCGCCACAGTGAACGGCGTGACCAAACCAGCCACGAAGCCGCCCAGGGCGCGTGCAGCCGGGCCAATGCCGCCAAACATGTCCTTGAGCTGGCCGCCCTGCTGCAGCAGCACGGTGAGCGGCGCTTGGCCGCCCTGCAGGCTGGTGACGATGTCGGTGAACTGCGCCGGCACGCCACGCAGCGCCGCCGCCGTCTGGGCAGCCGAGATGCCCGTGCGCGACACCCCCGCCTCCAGCTCACGCAGGCGTGCCAGGGCGGGCTCGAATTTGGCCGCATCCAGGCCCTGGGTTTCGATGCGAAATTCCAGTTTCTGCGAAGCGGTCTTGCCCAGCGTCTCCAGCTGGGTCGTGGCCCGGCGGATCGAAGCGCTGATGCGCCCCTCTTCGCGCGTCAGGCTGTCGGCGGCACGCTTGGCACCGGTGCCGATGGCATCCATGCCAGAGGCCGCGGTCTTGCCTGCATCCACCACGGAGCGGGCCATGTCCCGTGCGCCGTCTTTGACCTGATCCAGCCCGGCGCGCGCATTGGTGGCGTCAACCTCGAAGCCAAGCTGCACTTTGCGGTTGTCTGTGGTCATGGGTGGGCTCAGGTGTAGGTCACGGCCATGGCGGCCAGCGCGGCGGCTTCCATGGCCTGGATGTCGGCCAAGGTCTCGCGTCGCTTGTCAGGAGGGATGCCGTGCAGGTCCATCACGGCCAGCACGGCGGTGTAGTCCAGCCCCGTGCAGCCGCCCATGGCCACGCGCCACTGGGTGCGCAGGTCACAGAACAGTGCAAACACAGGCCAGGTGTCGGGCCACACCTCCACAGGCGGGAGGGCGTAGTCCTCGGGCGCGAAGCCGCTGCCCTCCAGCTCTTTGAGCGTGGGCAGGCGGTGATAGGCGGCGGTGGCCGCCTCGGTCAGTTTCCCAGGCGGCCTTCGGACACCAGGCGGCGGTATGCGGCCAGCAGAGCCGTCACAGCCGCCGGCACCTCGTTGGCCAGCTGGTAGACGTTCTCGAACGTCAAGGGCTCGTCCAGATCCCAGGCCTGCAGGGATTTGAAGATCAGCATGGCATCGCTGTGCACAGCGCCAGCGGCCATGGCCTCGACCGTGAGCTCACCGCCATCCGGCGAGGCTTTGCCACTGTTCGTTGCCTCGTCGATCATGGCGCCGTACTCCTCGCGGGTGCGGTACTTGAACGTGGCCTGGATGGTGCCCATGCTGCTGTCGTGCATGGGGAACTCGACGGTGACGGGGGCAAAGTGTGCGGGGCGCTTGCCCAGGGTGATTTTCGACATGAATGGTCCTTTGCGGGGAGGTTGGCAAGCCCGTGCCCAGCCCTGCCGCCCCCGCAAAAGGGCGAACAGGGCCAGGTCGGTGCTCAGGTGGTGGCCGTCAGGCCAGGGGCCTCGTCAGGAGGAGATCAGGAGGCGTAGCGGGTCAGGCGCGAGTTGCCGTTGAAGGCGCATGTCACGCGGTTGACCTGGCCGTCCTGCAGCTTCACAGATTCGTTCAGCGCCACGGTGCAGGGCTGCAACATCACCGAGCCCGAGCGCGTCAGCGTGCGCAGGATGGTGTTGGTCTGCGTGTCGGTCAGCGACTTCAGGGCTGCGTAGCCGGCAGAGCCGATGGAGTCGGCGTCCAGGTCCAGCGACTGCGACGTGGCGGTGAAGCCGTCGTTCAGGCTGAATTCCACATCGGACTCGATGTACTTGAAGGACACAGTCTTGGGGTCGCCGCCCGAAGACGAGGCCGACAGCACCTGCGTGATCTGGGTGAAGGCCGTGGCCTTGCGCACCGAGCCCACGCCGGTGCCGACCGGGAAGAAGTTGGTGTTGGTGGTGTCGACGTTTTCCAGAATGAAGCTGTCAGTGGTGACACCCTTGATGCGCACAGCGCGCAGGTTCAGGCGGCCCCAGCCGCTGGTCACTTCCAGCACGTCGCCGTTGCTGTAGCCGTGGCCGGCAGAAGTGACAACCGCCTCGGTGGCATTGGTGACGGCCGTGGTGGCGCGGGGAGCAGCGAAGGCCGACGCGATGAAGAACGTCGAACCGGTGGGCACTTGAGCCATGGTGGTGGTTCCTTTCGGGAATGAAAAAAGCCACCCGGTGGGTGGCTGGTTGGTTGCCCGATCGGGCGATGGATGGGCCGCCTCTTACCGAAGGGCCCAGATGGAAAAATCTTGCTGCGCGCCGCGGCGGTCGGTGTCCTCGTCGTGCGCGGCAATCAGGGCGCTTTGCGGCTGGGCCTGCAGGGTGGTGGCCGTCACCAGCGCCTGCTCGACTTGCTGCGACAGTGTGTTGGCCTGGGCTCGCGTGTCGGCCCAGCAGTTGACTTGCACAAACGCATTGCGCTGGTTGAGCACGGCCGCCTCAACATAGACCGGCGCGTCACCGCCAATCTGCTGCCAGGTGATGTAGGGGCGCTCAGTGTCCAGCGGCGCCACGTCGGGGAAGACCCGCGGGCACACTGTCTGCAGGCGTGCAACGAGTTCGGTTTCGAGGCTCATGGCTTCCCAATCTTGGCGTCCAAGCGCTTCCAAAGCTCGGCCTTGGCCGCTTCCATGGCCTGGCTGAACTTGGCCTGCGCTGGCCGAACGAATGGCCGTGCCGCCACTTGGCGAGGGGCGGCCAAAGGGCGGTCCTTGTGCGTGGTGAAGCGCCGTGTCTGCGGGTCGTAGGTGATCTCGTAGCGCTGCAGGTGGCCGTACTCCACCAGGTGGCCGTGTGGCGCCTTGCGGGCGTTCCAGCTCACGTGGTAGGTGGCAAAACCAGTGCCCGAGTTGTCTCGGCTGAACGCCTGGTAAATCGAGCGCTCCAGGTTGCCCGTGTGCTTCTTGAGGCTGGCCACGTTGCGCTTGACCTCGTCGTACAGCACCTGGGCTGCCGCCTGGGCAGCAGGCCGTGCAGCCGCCTCGGCCTCGTCACCCAGCTGCTGCAGCCATGCTTCAAGGCCAGACGTGTCCACCGTGATGCCAAAGCTGTTGCGACCGCCGCTCATGTGACCGTCTTGCAGACCAGATCGGTGAAGTCCTGGCCAGCAGCCGCGGGGGGCACGGCCTCGACCTCGTAGGTGGTGGCGCCATGCACCACCCGCATGCCCTCTGCCACGTCAGTGCGCCGCCGGATGCGGATGGATGCCTTGATCACCGCCACCTCTCCGCCTGCACGGATGGCCGCCACGCCAGAGACGCTGCGCACATCGGCCCACACCCTGGCCAGCTCCACCCATGACTTCACCGGCTGGCCGATGGCGTCTTGGGTGGGCACCGCGCGCTGGATGATGACCCGGCTTCGAAGCTTGCCTGCTTGCATGGTGAACCTTCGGGATGACGGTCAGCGGATGGAGAACGGCGGCTGCCAGGACACAGGAGGCGTGTCCGGCGGCGGCGCGGGGTTGGTCGGAGGAGGCGTGCTCCGGCCTGCGCCACCGACGCGTAGGGCTGCGTGGGCGCAGATGGGCAGGAGCAGGGCCAGGGTGAGGATGATGGTGCGGGTCATAGTCACCGCCATGTGTAGAACCGCTGATTTGCACCCGTGCCGGTTTGGCTCATGTACAGATCAATGGTCGTGTAAGCAGGAAGCACAAACGAGGTACCAGAAACGCCTCCGCCTCGAATGGTTTGCCCAGCGGCAATGGCGGCCGCATCCAGAGTGACGGTGATCGAGTTGGCAGTTGAGTTGCAGAGCGTGGAGTGCTTTCCAGGGTCTCCGCTGTTCTGCTCTGGCTGGCCCGTGTCAGCGTTACTGATCATCGGCAGCGTATATGTCGTGCCGCTTGGGCCGGTCAACGCGGTCAACCCGGTGCGCTCGTATTGGAGCCAGCTTTCGTTAGAACTGCCCTTGACTCGATGCAAAAGGTGGCGCGTTTCGTTGTGGCGCAGTGAGTTGACCTCTGTCAGGCCAAGCGAGTAGGTGCCCGTGTTTCGGAGTACTACCATTGCGCCAGGGATGCTGAGGCCCAAGCTGTCGTTGGTATCAACCTTGCTGGTCGAATGGACGCCAATCGGCTTGCAGCCGCCGTTCCAGGTCTCAACCAAGGAACTGCCATTTGCCAACGTCACATTGCCGCTCACGCGGGAATTGGAGTCAATGTCAGCGAATACCGGTGTCGCAGGGAGGTCGAGCGCGGCGCTGGCGGCGCGGCACACAAGCGTCGCCATGTTTTGCGAGCTGGCGCGCGGCGTGCTAGGGCCAACAAGGTACTTCGCGCCAGACAGTGACAAGTGCGCGTTGTCTGCATAAACCGCAGACTGAGCACCATTTTCCAAGTCAAGGCCGTCGATGTAGGCCACTACGCTGCAGCCGTCCTCGCCGGAAACCTGTAGCAGCGGGTATCCGCAGGTGATCGCAGTTGCTGTCGTGTTGGCCGCAATGCCGCTACTGGCAACGAATGTCGCAAACTGGCCGGATCGCAGGCCGCCTGCCACTTGGATCGTTGACCCTGTCTTGCTGCGCACGATGTAGTTCGCCAGGGCCTTCAGCCCCCCAACCGATGTGCTGAAGCACAGATGCGAACCAACTTCGTAGAGGCTGGGGTTTCCGACCACAATGTCGGCGCTGCTCGGGTTCAGCGTGACCGTATCGGTGTTCTTGCGACTGTAGTCGCTGTTGACCTGGATTTTGCTGATGTAGATGTCGTTCAGCTCGCCGCCATTGGTTCGGCCACGCAACCAAACACCTCGGCGCAATCCGTTTCCAGAGCCGCCGCCCATGTTTGCAAAGATATTCTCGAACCGGCTGTTGCCGTAGTTCATCGAACCCGAATTGGTGGTCGCGTTCGCCGATCCGAGATAGAGCTGGCCCAGGTTGTTGGCAATGACCATGAAGTCTTTGCCGGTGCAGTTTTGGAAGTTCTCCAAATAGAAGCCCCACTCGGTGCAGCTACGAGCGTGGATGTTTCGGAAATGGCATTGATGGGCCCCCGCCTTCCACTTTGCGCCGATCTTGATACCGTTGCGGAAGCCGGTGAAAGTGACCCCTTCGATCACGAAGCCAACCAGCGCAGCCTGTAGCAAGCCGGTGATGTTGCCACCTGGGTAGGTTGGCTCGGTGGGCTCATCGGTGCCGTTGTAGTCAAAGCAGTTGAATTTGTTGGCCGGCAATGCCTCGCCACAGATGAACTCAGTTCCACCGGTGACGACGATGTCCTCACCGTCCAGCACGCCAGGCGCGAACCATCGCCCCCAGTGGCCCAGCACCCGCAAGCCGTGCCACGGCACGATTGGGCCACCTCCAGCCAGCGTGAGCGTGATTTGCATGCCGCGGACATCAACTACAGCCGACGGGCCGGACAGGGTGTTGGCAGCAGCAAAACACGCTCGAACATCAACCTCGGCCGCACTCTTCGGCCGGTAGATGTGACCGAAGAGTGGCATGCCCTTGCCGTCCTTGATGAATGACGCAGCAATCCCGCCTCCATCAATTGCGGCCTCTGCAAGCTGGGACGACAATTCGGCCGTCGCGGTCTTGGTGAAACTCACGCCACCAGCCGTGCTGATCGGCTGGCCGGTCTTGTCCACGACCTGCTTCGCCTGCAAAAACGCATCCTCACGCTCATAGCGCTCGAACTTGCCCGTGGCCAGAAAGGCGCTGACGTTTGCATCGGCCACAAAGCCAGTCTGGCCGCGCAGCCACGACTGCTGGCTGCCGGTCACGGCAGTTTCAAACCAGCGTTCTTCAGGGCCAATGAATCGAAGGGTTGCCATGTGGGCCTCTCAGCAATGCAAAAAGCCCGCCGTGAGCGGGCTTGGGTGATGGGTTCGGCATTTCAGCCGTAGAGCTTGTGTGGCTGCAGCAAGTGCTGTGCAGCCTTGGGCGGCTCTGCCGCTTCTCGGTCAGCGAAAAGCGCGCCGACGGTCAGCAGCACCGCCGCTTTGATCAGGTCATTGATCACGACGCCCGCATGCGTCATGCGCGCGCTGGTTTGGGCTTTCTGGTAGTCCAGATCGGCAGCGGCCAAGGCAATTTCAACCTCGACATCACTGCCCAACGCATCTGCAGCATTCACCGCGTTCACATACGCCGTGGTGGCGGCAGCCAGCGCCGAAGGCATGCCAGCACGTGCGGTGGCCAACGCGCCGGCATCCGCATAGATGCTGCGGCCCATGAACTGAGCCGCCAGGTTTTCTGCCGCATTGAGCAGTGACTGGATCAGGGCGTTTTCATCGTCACCCTCGACCCGCAAGTGCAATTTGGCATCGGCCAGGGTGACGATGCTCATGGTCATCCCGCCTTCGTTTCAGGGGCGGAATCCACCACGGAGGTTTCCGGCGCTGCCTCGATGACGGGCTGCTCCGCGGGCTGCTCCACAGCCTGCTCAGCGGCCTGCGCAGCGGCTTTGGATGCCGTTTCCTTGGCGGCAGTTTCTTTGACGACCTTGGCCCACTTTTCTTCGGTGGAAACACGGATCAGGTCTTCGTCTTCGGTCTCGATGACGTCGTCCTTCTTGTACTCGCGCACCTCCACATGGCGGTGGGCCCAGGAGAAGTCTTTGGTGGCTTTGAGTTGCATGGTCTCTTCCAGATGCGAGAAGGCCCACCATCCGGCGGGCCTTCCCTGGGTTGCGCTCAGGCTTCAGATCACGAGGTCGCGATCTTCAGCAGCTTGATGGCCTGGCTGTTGCGCAGGATGCCGCCCACGCGACGACGCACGTAGAACTTGACGAAGCCAGGAGTGGTGATCTCGTCACGGGTGATGCGCATGCCCACGCGGTCGGCGATCAGGTAACCCTCCTTGAAGTCGCCGAAGGCCAGCGGGAAGGCGTTGGCCGCCACCACCGGCATGTCCTCGGCTTCGACCACGCCGTAGCCCATGAACATGTCGGGCTGGCCCGCGGAGATGGCCGGCTGCCACAGGTACTGGCCAGAGGTGTCCTTGTACTTGCGCAAGGAGCTCAGGCTCATCTTGTTGGCCACCCAGTTCGCATTGCGGCGGTAGCGGGCACGCAGGCTGTAGACCACGTCATACAGCGTGTCCAGGCTGGAAGGCATGGCGGCGGCTTGGCCGGATGCGATGTACTGCAGCGCGCCAAAGGCACGGGAGCTGTCAGCCGTGGCCACAGGAGCCGAGCCGGCCAGGAAGCCGGTGGGCTTCTTGGTGCCGTTGCCGCCCACGAAGGCGGCGCCTTCGCCTTGGCCGATGGCTTCACCGGCAGAGTCAATCAGCCAGCCTTCCACATCGAAGAACAGGTCATCGAGCGACTCTTCCGAGGCCTGGGGCTTGGCCGAGGCCATGCCGAAGGTCGGGGCCACTTCGCGCAGGTCGGGCGTGTTGGTCTGGTTGCGGGTGTCACCTTCGCCAACCCACTCGAAGCCGGCGCCGTTGATGTCGAACAGCTCCTTGTAATCGGAGGTGCTGACAGTGCGCACGGTGGCCAGCTGCCGGATCGGCGAGATGTCCACCGACAGGCGGGCAATCTGGCGCTCGATCTGCTCGGGCAGCGCAAAGCCGCCTGCCGAGCCGGTGGTGGTCACCGTCTGCGTGGCGCGCTCTTCCCAGCCAGTGCCGTCGTCGCCACGAGCCTTGTGCTGCAGCGCCTGGGCCTTCTTCAACTCCTTTTCAGAGCGATACAGCGCATCGCGGAGTTCAGGGTTGCCGGGCTGACGCACCCAGTCGAAGAAGGCGTTGCGGTGGGCGATGGCTTCGGCCGACTCGCGCTGCTCGCGGTCGCCGTGGGCGATTCCGGGTCGGCTGGCCTTGGTGATCAGCTTCTCGATCTGGCCCTTTTCTTCCTGAAGCTTGTCCAGGGCCTGGTCCATTTTGGCCAGCTTGGCGTCGAGGTCACCGGTGCCGCGGCCTTCTTCGATGGCCTTGATGCGGGCATCGTTGGTGCTGCGGTACTCAGTGATCGTGGTGTTGATCTCGTTGAGCTTCTTCAGCAGGTCGCCCATCGAGGCGTCATCGCGCTTTTCGTAGGAGGCACAGTCGGCCATCTTGGCGTGCAGGGCGGCCATGTGCAGCGCCATGGTGGCGCCGATCTTCAGCATCTTGGTCATGGTGTGAGTCCTTTCAGGATTTCAGGGTGTTCAGCAGCGCATCGGCCGCTTTCAGTGCGTTGGCGATGTCCCGGGCGGACTCACTCCGCTGCTGGCCCATCTTCATCACGCGCGACACGAATGCCGTCGCGTTTGCCTTGCTCCACCCTGCATCACGCAGGATTTGCTCGGCGTCCTTTGGCGCCACCATGTCATCCACCGACTTGACGTTGGTGACACGGGCAGCGCCGTTGGCGGGGAACGTGACGAGCGAGACCTCCCACAGGTCGATCTCGGTCAGCGTGCGAATGTCGGTTTCTCGGTCGTAGGCCCACTGCTTCGACACGAAGCCGATGGACAGGCCGTTGAGTGCGCCCATCTTCAGCAGTGCGTGCGCTTCCTTGCCGAGCACGGTGTCGAGCGCCAATTGGCCCTTGATGCGCAGGCCCTTGCTGTCCTCGACCATGTCGGTCCACACGCCAATGGGCTTGCCGCTGTCGTGCTGCCACAGCATGGCCGGCATGGTGCCTGCCTTCTTGTGCGCTGCCAGCGAGGCCTGGAAGGCGCCAGCAGCAATCACATCGTCGTAGCTGTCACGCACGCCGAAGACTGAGCCGTAGCCCTCCACGGTGCCGTCGTCGCCCGTGGCCTTGAGGTCGAGCGCGTAAGCGCGCACCTGGCGCCCCATGGGCGCGTCCTTGCGTTCAGGCGTTCGGATCATTGGTGTTTCCTTGGTTCGAAGCGCCCGACGTCATGTTCATCGGCCGCAGGTATTCATCGCCCCCATCACGTGGATCGCGGCCTTCTTCGTCGCGCCACTCGTTGGGGCTCAGCAGGCCCATCTCGATCATGGTCCGTGCGTACACCGCGCGGTCTTTCATCGAGCCCATGCTCATGTAGCGGGTGTCGAACTGAGCGAACAGCGGGCCAGATCCATCCAGCAGCATCTCGTCGATGCGCTGCGTCCATGCCTTGTGCCAGGGCATCAGTGTGTGGATCCGGTGCGCCGCGAAGAACGCCTCCGAGCTGGCGAATGTGCTCGCCTTGTCGGAGTGGCCGATCATGATCGGGAACACGTTGTAGGCCCGGCAGATCTCTTCGATCTGGGTGCGACGGGTCTCGTTCGCCTGGGCATCCACCGCCGTGGTGGTGGTGCTGATCCACTTCGCGGCGCGGTCCAGCACAAATGGCACACCGGCCTTGTCGGGGCCTGCACGCTTCTTGAGCATTTCCTGCAGACGCTCGTGCTGCTCTTTGGTGAGCGTCCCATCGACCGAATACAGCCCGCTGGGCTTCAGGCCGTTCTCATGCATCGACGAAGCACTGCGCTCGGTGGCCATGGCCAGCCCGATCGCCGAAGCCGCCAGCTTCACCGCGTTCAGCGACTTGTGCCACTGCCACTGCAGGTTGTGCAGCACAAACACGTCGTCTGACGCAAAGTCGCCGATCACACCGAACTCATCCCAGCAGCGGTACCGCAGCTCGTAGCGCGACACGCGCCGCACCTCCCAGCACCCCGGCTCCACCGGCAGCAACTCGCGCACCCGTCCGTTCCCACCGCGCACCTTGATGGACAGGGCGGATCCCGTCAGCGCCGCGTGCGCCGTCATCTGCCGCCGCCATTCCAGCGATGTCTGCCACTCGTTCGGGCGCCGGGCCAGCAAGCGGTATTCCGGGATGTTGACGGCCTTTTGCCGACTGCCATCGTCCAGCTCGCGGAACACATGCAAGTCCGGAGTCGAGCAGCCATCGGCCAGCACCTTCACACACGACAGCACCGTGGCCACCTGCAAGGCGGTCTTTTCGTTGACCACCATCCCGGCAACGCGGCCGCCGCCCACGCCGTCGATCAGGTCTGCCACCTGGTCGTAGGTGAGCTGGGCTGCTTTGCGCCCAAAGAATCGGTCAAGGAGCTTCACGTGTCGTCCCAGAAGGATGTCTCGCCGGGGCCCGCCGACTGCGCCAGCCCGACGGCCATCACCGCAGCAACCATCAGGTCGATGCGGCCGGTCGCCTTGCCCTTGCTCAGCTTGCGGTTCTCAGCGTCGTCCGACACGGTCACGGCATTGGCCGCGCACCAGGTCAGGACTGGGTTACCGGGGTGGACCACCTGCCCATTGAGCAGAGCGATCTCGAAGGCCTCGATCGCCGGGCTCATTTCCTTGTAGCCCTGCCCAAACGGCGTGAGCTCAGGCAGTTCCACATCGTTGTCAGCGGCCAAGGCCTTGAAGTCCTCGATCCGCCAGCGGTCATAGGCGCCGCCCTGGAGCTCGAAGAAGCTCGACATCTCGGCCAGCTTCTTTGCCACTTGCAACTTGCTGACCGCGCGGCCAGGGCTCACCTCAAGGTGGCCAGCAGCCCGCCAAGCCAAGTACGGCACGCGGTCGACCTCTTCCTTGCGCTGCAAGCCGTCTTCCGGCACCCAGGCAAACGGCACAAGCATCCAGGGCTCGCCTTCCACCTCGGGCTCAACGTAGAACACCAGCGCCGTCAGGTCGGTGGTGCTGGAGAGGTCCACGCCAAAGTAAGCGCGCCTGCCGCGCAGCTCGTGCCAGTCGTACTCACGCTGGGCGTCAAACCACACGTCCGAGCTGATCCAGGGGTTCTCCGCGTCGGTCCACTGGCAAAAGTTCAGGCGCCGCACCAGGGCCTCCTTCGAAGGCATGCCGCGCGCCTCGTTGACCTGCTCGCGCAGGTACTTGACGCCCGGCAGATTGGCCTCCTGCAGGGAAGGGTTGACCTTGGGCCAGCACTTTTCGTCGCGGATCGGATCCTCGCCGTCGTCCAGTGAACACACGTAGCCGAAGAACGCGTCGTCGGTCAGCGTGCCCGCGCAAACCTTGGCGGCGTAATCGTGGTATCCCCAGCAAGGCGATGTCTTGCTGCTGCCGCTGTTCGTGATCATGAAGATCAGCGCCTGACGCCGACTCTTCGTACCAGCGCGCAGCATCTCCACCACCGTGTTGTTGCGGTGTTCGTGCACCTCGTCAATGAGGCTGATGTGCGGGCGCGGGCCTGACTGGCCATCATCCGCACTGATCGGCCGGAAGAAGCTGCCCGCCTTGGCGTAGGCCAGGTTCCAGACCCGCTCGCCCACACCGCTTGGCGTCAGCCGGCGCTTGAGCTCGGGTGACTGCTGCCACATGGCCACCGCGTCGCGGAAGAGGACCATGGCCTGGTCCTTCTTCGTCGCCGCGGCGTAGATCTCGGCCCGGGCCTCGCCGTCTGCCACCAGCCCGTACATGCCGACACCGGCCGCCAGCGGCGACTTGCCCGATCCTTTGGCTGTCTCCACGAACGCCACGCGGAAGCGCCGGTAGCCGTCCGAGGTCTTCCAGCCGAACAGGCTGCCGATGATGAACTTCTGCCAGCCCAGCAGCTTGAACGGCTCGCCCTCAAAGTCGCCACCGTTGAGACACAGCACGTCTTCGAAGAAGCCGATGGCCCGCAGCGCTGCCGCTTTGTCGAAGACCAAGCCGCGCTTGTGGCCGTGCTCCAGGTCGTTGAGGTGACGCTGGCACGCGGCCCGCACGTGGGGGCCCGCAATCTGCTTGCCGCTGACGACTGCCTTGGCGTAGGCGGTGACCGGGTCCGTCTTACGTGAAGTAGCCCTCGCCGGAGTTGGTTTTCCCGTCGTCGCCATAGCCAAACAGGTCGCCTTGTGCGGTTGCGCCAGTGACTTTCGCCACCGATGCGGGGGTCATGCCAAACTCAGAAGCGAAGCTCTTCAACTGCTCTGATGCGCGCATGGCAATCTGGAAGTGCACAGACATCTGCTTGTAGCCGCTCGGGGTGACGTCGACCATCGAGTCACGGCCTTCAGACTCGGCGGCCTGCATGCGGCGAACGCACTTCACGTAGTCCGCCCAGGCCTGGCAGTACACCGCCAGAGGAGCCATGTACTGCTCGGAGATGGCCCCCAATTTCAACAGCAGAGGTGCAACGCGGTGCCATTCCGCTAGGGCGTCGCCTTGCAAGTGCGGCGGCGGATCGGGGATCTTTGCTGCGGGCCTAATGCCGCCGGTCAGTTCTGCCTGTGACTTCTTGCTGCGATTGCCCTGCAGCACATGCACGTTGTTTGGCAGCGGCTTGCGCCCGGAGTTCGAGTTTCCAGCCATGTTCAAAAGGGGAATACCCCCCCTCCATATTTCCCGGCGTTGCGCAAAGAGGGAACCGACCGGTCAATGCTCGGCGCACCCCAGAGATTCAGACCCCCCCACCCCTGAGCAGCCCTGCCGCTCATGGCCGGCCCCGGCAGGAGCAGGCCACGCGGCTACAGGCGGGCCGAACGCTAGGTGAGGAGGGATTAGAAGGAGACGGACGGCGTGCGTTAGCGCGCCCGGGAAACGCTCACGGCGCTACGGGAGGAGCAGCCCGGAGCAACGGCGAGCGACCGCCGGTGCCGCCCATCAAACTCATCGGCGCCAGTGGTGGTTCGGATCAAGTGGCAGACCATCCAGTCCACAGCCTGAAACGCGCCCGGAGTTCTCCAGGCGCTGCTTGTGAACGTCGTGGCAAGTGGCGCACAGCGGCTGCCAGTTCTTTCGGTCCCAGAAAAGCTTGAGGTCTCCGCCGTGCCGCACCTTGTGGTCGACCACCGTAGCCTCAACCACCTGGCCCAACTCCTGGTGCGTGGCACACAACGGATTGGCCGCCAGAAACACCTCGCGCGACTGGCGCCACTTATGACCATACAGGCGAGCTGCGCTGTTCGGTCTGTTATCGGTGGTAGTCATGAAAAAGCCCCGCGACTTTTCAGCAGCGAGGCAGTGGTGCGAACATCGAAGAGACACTGATTGCTCAGCGTAGGGAGAATGTACTGAAAATGTTTATGGCGTAAAACTCCTTTGTGGTTCCTCAGACCTTCTCGGCCCAGCTTTGCAGCTTGCCTGCATCGGGGCTAGGCGCCTTGCGCAGCAGCACATCCAGCTGCTTGTGCGCCTGATCGATGCGCTGGCTCAGCGTGGAGGCCGAGATCCGCAGCTTCTCGCGTGTGCGACAGCTGTCGAAAAGGTAGTACATCGCCACGGTCTCGCCCAGGATCAGGGGCAGCTTGAGGATGGCAGCATCGGTGGCCTCGCACTCCTCGTCATTGATGGTGCCGCTCATCAGCGAGCGAAATGACCGTCCATCAACCTGTTCACTCTGCCACATCGACAAGCTGCTACTGCCGCCGATGGTGCCGCCGTTCGTCTTCCACAGCGCCCAGACCTCCAGGCGAAGGTGGATGTGCTCGATTCGTGCCATGTCAGGCTCCTTTGCGTTGACCTTCATCTGTATATTTCCTGTCCCGCCTATGTCCCGCGCTAAGTTGTTGTTGTTACTTGTGTTCCGACTGTCCCGATGTGTTTGCACACGCATGAACATTTCAATGTTTTTATCGCGCGCACACGTGCGCACGTGAACAAGGCGGGACAGGCGGAACACAAGTAACATCAAGCACTTACTGCGGGACAGACGCGGGATATGGCCGGGACATCAGGGCTGTTCGTCTTGCGCCCCATGCCCCCCACGGCAGAACTTCGCCACCTCGCTTTCAAAGCTGGTCACGGCGTCGTGTGCCCACACTCCCTCGCTGACCTCATTCGGTGGGCCGAGCCCGCGGGGAACCCAGCATCGGACGGTCTTGCGATGGCCGCTGATCTCATTTTTGAGCGCGATCTGCTTGTATGTGAGGCGTGGCGGCTCATGACCTGACGCTAGTCGCTTGACTCGCTCGCCTACAAAGCGTTGTACGCTGACGGTGAAGATGGCCTGGCTAGGAGGCCACTTTTCGCCTTGCCGGTCGCACCATCGGCGGAAGGCACGATAGATCTGCTCGGCCGAGCAAACGCGGATGGGCAAGTCCAGGTAGCCTTCCAGCCATTCGTGAGCGAAACGTTCCGGCGGCTTCCAGTTGAGCTCGATCAGCACCTCCTTGGCGCGCGTCATGATCGGCTTGGTGTGGGCATCGAATTTGCCCACCGTGTATGTCATCAGGTAGTGCAGCCACTTGCCCAGCCCGTCGTTGTCCCGGAAGTCACGCACCCGCTGATAGAGCGTTTCGTCACCTTCCAGCGGGGTGTAGATCACCAGGTAACGCCGGTCTCTCTCCTCAAGCGCAAGGGGCTGTGCCTCGTTCGACAGAAACACCACATTGGCATGGTTGGACTCCCACCGAGTCTCTTGCTGCATTCCGCGGATTGGAAACTTCTTCTCCTGCGTCACCACCGACTTGAGCCGATTTTTGTTGTGGTACATCTCCTGCCGGCTGACCACTTCGTCACCGATGATGGCCAGCTTGCGACTGATCCAGCCGTTGAACTTGTCCTCAATCTCGGTTTGGCCAACGGTGATGCCATACACGCCGAACAGGTCGCGCCAGATGTCCCAGTACAGGTTTTTGCCTGTGCCCTGCGCTCCATGGAAGACGCAGGCTGTCTGCATCTTTGTGCCCACGCGCTGAAGCGGCAGCGCTTGCCAGCAGAGAATCCAATGCATTACCTCATCGGCCAGGTCTGAGCCCGGTTCGGTGGATGCCCCTCCGACCGTCTGGCTGCACAGATGCCTGAGCAGGTCAAGCATGGGCGCGACTTCCGACGGGTCGCACTTGATTGGCTTTACTGTCAGCCCTGAGAACATGTTGATCTGATGGTGTGGGACCTCCACGCCTGGCTCAAACACCAGGTCTGTCAGCTTGACCGTCTGCGCGCGCTCATCGGCGATCCGCGACAGCCAGGCCTTAACCGCTGCCTGGCCGAAGCGCACGCGCATGTTGGCAATCTGCCAGATGGCTTCGTCCTGTGTGTCCCATGCGGTCAGTGTGTTCTCGATCAGGAAGAAGCGCGCAGCCAGACCATCCACACGCATGCCAAATGCATCGTCCTGCTCAGCGCTGGCCTGCCCCTCCCCCCTCGGGCGCGCGCGCGGCGCCCCCTCTTCCGTTGATGGGGGAAGGGAAGAAGCGGCCACCCAAGGCGGCTCCGCGTCAGTGGCTGCAGCTGTCAGCGACTCACCCCAGGATGGGGGACGGGAAGGATGCCATTCCCGCTCAGGCAGGCGTCGAGGTTCAGTCAGACCGGCACGGATGCCGCTGTCCATGGTCGCCTCGATTTCAGCATCGGCCAAGCCACAAGCGCGCGCTGCATCTGACAACGCTGCGCGGATTGTGGTTTCGCTGATGCCACCCGTGCCCACCAGCTGCGCCAGTCCATATGATTCGGCATTGAGCGTGTTGTTGCGCCGCCCTGATCCCGCATTGCGCACCCGCTGAACCGCCGACTCCAACGCCGTCATACAGTACCGGCGGGCGCGCCTGTCTGCGTCAGCGCTGGCTTGAAGCGTTCGCTGCACATCGGCCGAGACGGATGGGGTGGGCTTGCCTTTGACCATCTCGCGCAGCCAGGCCAAGGTGTCGTCAGCAATCGGCTCGACATCTCGACCCGACCACCCGTGCACGTCACCGGTCACTGTGAAGAACTGGCGGCCGCAAAACACCTCCACGCCGACGTCGTTGTCCTTGAATGTCTCAGTTTCACCGCGGACGATCACGTGCACGCCAGTGCCCGATGGACTCAGCTCGGTATAACTGCCGCACCGGTCGATGATGGCCACGCAGTGTTCGGCAATCTCACCGGTGGATGGGTCAATGGCCTTGTCCACATCGATGCCGATCAGGCCATCCCCAGGCAGGAATGCAAAGCCCAGTCCATCCCAGCGGCCATGCGCCAATGCCTCGATGGCCTGCCGCATCGTCACCAATGCAGCGCGGTCGAGTTCGTGCCCCTGATCAACTTGGGGCTGCGACGCAGTCGGCACGACTTTCTGACCCGGCGCAGCACGAGGCTTTCCCTTGGGCCAGCCACGAGGCTGTCCGTTGACATAGAACGGCACCTTGGATGCCTTGTCCTGTCCAGCCTTCTTGATGAAGCGCCAGACGAGCCATTGAGGCTGCGCAGCCATGGCCTGTGGGATGACATCAAGCCGCTGCACCAGCGCGCGGATATCTTCACGCATGCGTGAGGTCTTTCAAAAGGGGGCAGCCAGCCACCCGACGCGCAGTCGGCTGTGCATGGCACATAGGTGGTTCAGAGGCTGGTGACCCAGCCGCGCAAAGCTGTGCCCAGGCACATCTGTGCATTGGCATCGTTGGCCGCATGGCCCACCACGTAGGTGCGAAGTGGGCGCTTGATGCCGGGCACCTGACGGAATCCCGCAGGCACCAATTCGCCATCACGGACCATGTTCTTGGTGGTGACTCGAGCTACGTCTTGCCCTACCTGGGCCGTGGCCGCCAGTTCCAGGTAGGTGAAGTCCCGCGCTTCAGCCACAGGAGACATGGCCAGGGCGGCGGCGCTCAGGGCCGCGCGGATCTCGCCGCGGGGCCTCATGCTGCAGCCCCTTGCTGGCGCAGCACTTCCAGCTGCTTCATGGCCTTGGCCAGCATCGACGAGGCGCTGTTCATGGCCTCGACCAGGCGCACCTCTTCATCTTTGGGAGCGCGGCGGTCCGGGCGCGCGTGCAGGGTCTCATCGCAGGCGTACATGAGCGGCTCGTAGCGCTCGCAGAACTTCATGGCGGCAATGATCTGGCCGAAGGTCAAGCGCTCGTCCTTTTCCGGGTTCAGGCACGCCTTGAGCCGAGCATAGGCCGAGTCCATCTTCAGGTGAGGAAACAAGAAGACGGCCAGCTCCTTGGCGGTCTTGCCGCTGTTGCTGATCATCAGGTTGAGGGCTTCGTACTCGTCCTCAAAAAACAGCTTGTCTTGCATGTCTTCCTCAACTCCCCCTAATCGTTAGGGGCGGCTAGGGGTGCCGTTTTCAGGCAAAAAAAGGAGACTTGGGCTCATGACGAACCGAAGCCACCCGAAGAAAAATCCCGCGCGCCTCGCACTGCAAGGCCACCACCAAGTGGCACGCTTTCAGGGAGGGAAAAGGCGCCTGCTGTCGCAGGGACTGCAGTGCGGTGACAGCGCGCGGGCGGTAAATGGCGGCCCTGGCCTGTGTCTTACGATGGCGGCTCTCACCCCAACCATCAGCACAGGACAGGACCATGAAAAGAGACCCAGATGTGATCCGCAGCATTGCCATGGCGACAGAAGCACTGAAGCCAGGAGAATTGCTGACCCAACTACCCAACATCGACCAGCACACCTTCGCCTTCCACGTCAAGCTGATGCAGGACGCTGGCTTGGTGGATGCGGTGGTGAAGTCATACTTGGGCAACGAGCCACCGCCAGCGGTGGTGATGCGGCTCACGTGGGACGGCGCAGACTTCCTGGACGCCGCGCGCTCCGACACGCTCTGGGCAAAGGCGAAGAAGTCAGTCATCGCTCCGACCGCCTCCTGGACCTTCGACATCCTGACCGCGTGGCTCAAGGAGCAGATCGCGCAAGGATTGGCCCCCTGAGGCAGGCTGCTCCACGAATCGGACAATCTCAGCAAGGCAGGCGAGCACGCCGTGGGAAAACTGATTCCCTTCGGCTGCCAACTCCACCGTCAGAGGGGTCAGCCCCCCAGCGGCGCCGTCCACAACGAGGCCGTACCTCAACCCGATGGATTGCAGCAGCTTGGCGAGCTTCCGTGCATCGACTTGTGGATCAGCCATGGGCAGCCTCCTGCGCGATGGCTGGGGCGTCTTCGATGCCGATGAGCTCTGGCGGCAAGTGCTTGCGGGCAATTGCAGCGACAACACGGTCCTCAATGCGCTTCGGCAGTGGGTCCGGCCACTTCTCTACTGCTTGATAGGTGATGCCAATGGCATCCGCAGCGGCTCCTAGGGTGCCGCCAAGCAGTTCAATTGCGCGCTTCTTTTGCATCAGCGCATTGAACCACAGTTCAGGTCAAAAAACAATCCTAGTTCAATGCGCGGGAGGGAAAATTAACCATGGTTGACATGGCAAGAACGTTCGGTGAAAGACTGCTCGCAGCAATGCGTGAGCGGCAGCCCAAGGCCGCATCCATCACGGATGTCGCCGAAGCTTGCGGAGTCTCATACCAAGCAGCGAAGAAGTGGACAGTAGCGACCACATCTACAGCAAAGCTTGATGCCCTTAACGCAATTCAACTGTCTAAGTATCTCGGTAAATCCGTCGATTGGCTGGTAACTGGTCGTGAAGCAATTTTATATGTAGCTGCTGAAAATGCAGCGACATATAACTCAGGACCTTCCTTTGTGCATAATATTGCCAGGTTCATTAATGATCTGAACCCGATTTTGAGGCCGGCAGCTTCAAAGATAATGCAGCAACTGGCAGACTGCGAGATAACCGCAGACGCCGCCTTCCGCGATCTTTACGAACTGCAATCCATGAGCGCCTCTTCAGGGCTCAGGAAACAGATGGGCACAGGCTAGCTCCCGTTAGACATTGCACGAAGATCGCCGGTTCCGCAATCGTCCGTTTTGCCGGGCGAAGCGCTCGCGCAACGGCAAAGCCGCACGATTTTCGTAGTGCGCAAGTAATACCGCTATTTCGAGATGTTAAATAGCGCTACATTCGCGTCATTTTGGAATGTCCACCATGCGGATCATTTTCTATCTTCTATGCGCTCAAGCCATTCTTGGGTGGTGAAGTAGGTGAGCTTGTATCTGCCGCTGTTCAGTTCCAAGTGCTGCTCATAGTCTTTTTCTTTGGTGATTGCGATTGCAACCAGCGGCGCCTTAACGTACAGCACGGTCCATCTTTGTTTGTTGCTTGCTTCTTCGTCCGAAGCGCACAGTGGTTCACGCGGCTTGGTGTGCCACGCAGCCGTGTACTCTTTACGAGAGTAGTGCTCGGCAAAACGGACCAAGTCTGCGGCTGAAACACATGCCGGCATGTTGTCTCTTAACACTACAGCATCATCTGGCGTCAAAGCGGGTTGAACTTCTTGTTCACTCTTCCCAGAGCAAGCAGCCAGCGCAGCCACCACAACGAGTGCCATCAATCGGAGCCAAAAGCTTGTCATTCCCACTGCCCTCGCTTACGGGCCACAACTTCGACGCCGTGGCACCTGTTGGACACGATTTTTTCAGACTTCTATTGAACCGCAGTTGACTGCGTTGTTTAACTGTGGTTCAATCGCCCCGTCGCACCAAGAAAGGTGCATGGAGGTGAACGATGTCCCACGCAACAACCAGCAGCCAAGCGCCACTGAGCCAGGCTGACATCGAGGCCGATGACGGCCCCTGCATCGCCGCAATCCGCCTTGAGACGTTCTGCGTCCTGGCGCTGCCCGCGATCTCCACCGCCGCCACGATCACCGCGCTGGTGTACGCCTTCAAGGCGCTCAAGGCCTGGGCAGGGTGGCTGTGATGCAGATCGTCAGCGTTCGCTACGCCGCCCCGGGCGGCAGCATCACCTACAAGCTGGCTGAGGTGCTGGGCAATTACCCGGCGCTCGACAGCGTGCGTTTGCGCATCCTGCTGACAGGCGAAGTGCGCAACGTCAACCCGCGCAGCATTGCGTGGGGCCTGGCTTGCCGCCCCGCAAAGCCGTCGGCTGTCGAAGAGCTCAAGGCCATCCAGCGCAAGCTCGATGCCTGGGAACTGGAGCACCTGCGCGAGCATGCCGCTGCGCTGGCCGAGCTGGTGGACCAGCAGAGCGCCGAAATTGAGCGACTCAAAAGCGAACTCGCGTGGGCAGATGACTGCGCCGAGATGTGGCAGAACGCTGCCAACGCGTTGCAGGAGAGCACTGGTGCCACGATCGGCATCACCCGGGAAGGCCAGATGGGGGTGGTGGCATGACCCGCACCCCAGGCATCCACGGGCTGTTGGTCAGCCGCGAACCCATCCCCACGCGGCCATGGCAAGACCTGGGCCCCGATCGCATCGTGGTGCGCGTCATCACCGGCGTGCTGTTCGTCACCTTGTTGGTGGTGGCCGCTGCCGCGTGCGGAGGTGCCCGATGAGCACGATCCGCATCGAAGGCCCACTGCGCGAGGCCGGCCACGTCCGCATGCACGGCCACGGCCAGTTCGTGGTGGTGCTGCTGATCGACCAGCAGGGCGAGCCCATCTACGTCGAGCAGAGCTTCGGCATGGGCCCATCAGCGAGCTTTGCCGCAAGCAAGGCCGCGGCGCAGCTGCGCGCTGGCACCAACGTGGTGGCTCATGGCACGGGCCTGACCCGCGGCCGCCTGGGCAACCGCTGGGTGCTGAAGCTGCAGGGCGTGCGCCACGTCGAGCGCCCGGTGGCGCCGTCATTCCACGAGCCCGCTGCGGCCTGACACCATGAAGACTTTCATCATCGGCCTGGTCGGCTTTGCTGGCTCAGGCAAGGACACTGCCGCCCAATTCCTGGACGAGGCCTTGTCGGCACGCCAGAAAAAGGTGCGCCGCATGGCGTTCGCAGATCCGATCCGCGCTGGCCTGAACGCCATGGGCGTACCCATGCACTACATGACCGAGCGGGCCCTGAAAGAGACGGCCGTGCCAGGCTTCAGCGGCGCAAGCTACCGCAAGCTGGCGCAGACGCTGGGCACCGAGTGGGGCCGCGCGCACATGGGCCGTGACTTCTGGGTCAACCTGGTGGAGCAGCGCCTGCTTGCGCTGGCCGAGCTGCACCGCATGCCCCAGGTGCTGATCATGACCGACGTGCGCTTCCAGTCCGAGGCGGACTGGATCAGGCTGCAGGGCGGCATCCTGGCGCACGTGCAGCGACCCAACGTTGAGCCGGTGCGCGCCCACGAATCGGAGCATTTGGTCGATGGCATCGAGCACGTGCTGCTGAACGATGGCGACCTGCCCGCGCTGCGCGCCCGGTGCGACAAGCTGCACCTGACCGTGCTGGCCCACATGGCGCTGGAAGGCTTCGCATGAGCAAGCCCAAGCCCAACGCTTACACCGCGGTCTGGCCTGGTCAGCCCGGCGGGTATGTGCCCGTGATCGCTGACGCGATGGCCGCCGATTCTGCCGCCCGCAAGCAGCGCGCCGAGGCCATGGCCAAGGGCCATGCGGCCAATGCCAAGCCACGCCGCGCCGAGGCCGTCAAGAAGGCCCGCAAGCGCGCCACCCGCGACAACAGCAACGCCTTCAAGGCCCAGGAGGCGTGATGGCCACGTACACGCTTTGGGACGAGCTGCTGGCCAGCACCACCGAACCCCTGCCGCACGAGAAGCGCCACTTCCAGCTGTCCCGCATGTGGGCTGGCCTGGAGGCCATGGAGGGTGACAACGCCGAGCCGGACCACTGGCGCTACGTGAGCGACGCAGTGAACCTGCTGGAGGTGCTGATCGCCATGGGCGAGGTCGCCGACCCGGCGGGGCTGATCGGTGACGTCATCCAGGCCATGGGCGAGTGCAGCGCCAGGTACGAGGCTGGCGGTCTGCTGAAGCTGCAGCCGGGCGAGGCCCAGGGTGTGCGCGCGCTGCTGGAGGACTACGCGGGCGCCATCAACGCGCTGCCGGCGCGCACGGTGATTCGCTGCCATCGCCTCACTGAAAAACGCATCCAGGCCCTGCTGCGCGACACCTCGCGCAAGCCGGGCACCCACATCGTCACCGCCTGAATCCACATGGTCACCTTTCTCACCCTGGCTGGCCTGTGCCAGCTGTTCGGGGCGCCTCGCATGTGCGGCGTGCTCCTGTGTCTCGCAGCTGCAGCCGCTTTCAACGCGGGCCTGCGCTGATTTCACCAACCGCTCAACAAGGAATTCGCCAATGAACGCCAAACCCTTCAACCCCGAACGCGGGGTCAATGAAACCACCGAAGCGTACCGCGCTCGCCGGGCAGCCCACCGCCGCCACGTGCAGCGCCTGACGCTCACGGGCAAGTACAGCTGCAGCGGCGGCATCAGCTCGCGGCAGCAGCTGCGCGATGCACGTCGCAAGAACGGCGGCTTCAAGGGGCGACTGACCGTTTCCCAACTGCTCATGGCCGACTGGGCTGAACGCCGCGTTGCCGAGCACCGCAAGGCCATGCGCTGACCGATCTCCATTCCCAACCCGCTCAACAAGGAGCCATCCATGAGCACCGCACCTCAGCAGTTCGCATCCGCTGCCACCGACGTCAGCGAGTTCCTGTCCGACCTGGACGCCGGCGTCTTCGAGCGCAAGTTGTCCGTGGCCCTGAGCCAGGCCGCCGCGGCCGTGGTCGACCACGACAAGGTGGGCGAGGTCACCGTCAAGTTCCAGCTCAAGAAGATCGCCGGCACCAGCCAGGTCAGCTGCAGCCACCTCCTGAAGTTCAGCCGCCCCACCTCGGGCGGCAAGGTCAGCGAGGAAGACAGCCGCGACACCGTGCTGCACGTCGGCAAGAACGGTCGCCTGTCCCTCGTGCCCGAGACGCAGACCCTGCTTTTCGAAACCAAGCCCTCCACCACCCAGCAGGCCTGAGCCTGCACCACTCACCCAACTCCACAGGAGCCTGAATTGATCTCTGAAGAAGCCATCAACCTGCTGCAGCAGGCCGAAGCCATCAAAGCGGCAGACACCTCCATCAGTACCGCATTCGACGGCCTGTCTCTTCTCGCTTTGCCTGAGAAGTTCAAGCTGCACGACATTGAAGCCATGGCGCCTCAACGTCGTCGCCAGCGCGGCACCATGTCCACGTCGTGCATCGACAGCTTCTGCGCCTACACCGAGGCCCACGCCGAGAACGGCGCCACCGTATTCGTGGGCGACGACATGAGCGCCCGCGCTGTGCTGAACCTGGGCACCCAGGAAGCCCCCGGCCACGGCGACAACCAGGGCGTGCTGGCGCTGGTGAAGTCGGCGGCCTTCGATGCCCTGCTGGGTATCAACGGCAAGCCGCTGAACCAGAAGGAGGCCGCCGAGTTCCTGGAAGACTGGAACGACTGCGTGACGTTCTACCAGGGCGCCGACGAGCTGCAGCCCGGCAAGGCCATCGCCGCGTTGCGCAAGATCACCATCGAGTCGGCCCGCAAGCTGGAAAGCACCACCCAGAACTTCAGCGACACGGCCAGTGCCTTCGAGCAAGTGACCGCGTCGAGCGTGGAGCCGCTGCCCGAGCTGGTGTACTTCAAGACCATCCCGTTCGAGGGCCTGCCCGAGCGCACCTTCGTGCTGCGCGTCGGCATCCTGACCGGCGACGACAAGCCCCGCCTGGTGCTGCGCATGCAGCGCCTGCAGTTGCATGTGCAGGAGATGGCCAACGAACTGGCGGACATCGTCACCAAGGAGCTCGGCAACGAGCACATCACCGTGGTGCGCGGCTCCTTCCGCCGCGCCGAGTAAGCAAACCCGCGCCCTGCGGGGCGCCCATCTGGAACCACCATGCAACAAAGCAACCTGCCGACCATCGGCACCTTCATCGAGGCCGCTGGCGGCTTCTTCGGCGGCATCGTCCGCGTCCATGACGTGCTCCATGCCGTGATCTGGGCGCCCAAAGCCCAGGGCGAGACGAAGCTGCCCTGGCATACGGACGACGAGACCGAGATCGCCGGCGCCAACAGCTTCTTCGACAGCGTCGCCAACACGGTGGCCATGGCCGAGGCTGGCAGCCCGTTGGCTCTGTGGGCCCAGGGCCTTGAAATCAACGGTCACTGCGACTGGGCCATCCCGGCGCGCGACGTCCTGGAGCTGGGCTACCGCCACCTCAAGCCGACCGCCCAGGAGCACTTCGGCTACCGCTCCGGCGACAACCCCAGCAGCGTGCCCGCCGGCTATCCGTACACCAGCGACGCCTCCGTGCAGCAGACCTCCGTGACGGTCTTCCAGGCTGGCGGCCCCGAGGCCTTCGATGACACCTGGCACTGGTCGAGCACGCAGTACTCGGCCCTCAACGCCTGGTTCCAGAGCTTCCGCTACGGCAGCCAGGGCAACAGCCGCAAGAGCTGCGAAGGCCGCGCCCGAGCCGTCCGCCTGATTCAACTCACCGATTGATCCTTCAATCCTTCACAGCCTGGAGAGACACACCGTGACCCCCATCGAGATCACCATCCCCCTGACCGCCGAAGCACTGCCCCTGGAAGCTGCGCGCGGCCTGCACGCCCACCTGGCCGATTTCATCGCCAAGCTGGAGGCCGACATGCCCACCACCTTGACCGTGTCTGGCATCGACATCGAGCTGGCCAAGGGCGAGCGCTACGCCGGCCTGATCCTCAACGACGACGGCCGCCCTGGCTACCACCTCATCCTGCTGCCTGGTGAGGCGCAAGAGGTGAGCTGGCCCGACGCCATCGAGTGGGCCAAGAAGGCTGGCGGTGAGCTGCCCACCCGCCGCGAGCAGGCCCTGCTGTTTGCCAACCTCAAGAGCGAGTTCCAGGCCGCTTGGTACTGGTCCGGTGAGCAGTGCTCGGCCGGCTACGCCTGGAACCAGAACTTCAGCAACGGCTACCAGAGCTACAACGGCAAGAGCTACGAAGGCCGCGCCCGAGCCGTCCGCAGATTGACCGCTTGATCCTTCAATCCTTTTGAGCCATGGCCATCCACACCGACCTGCCCATCTACCGCACCGGGGTCAGCCTGCTTTCGCTGGCCTTCAAGGTGCAGGAGCAGATGCCTCGCGGCGTGAAGCGCAGCCTGGGCGACAAGATCAGCCAGCATTGCATTGAGATGCTGGACCTGATGGCCCTGGCCAACGCCACACAGCGCACCCAGCGCGCGGCGCACATCCAGCAGCTCATGACGCACCTGCGTGCCGTCACCGTGCTGCTGCGTGTGAGCCACGACAGCCGCTACGTGTCCCCGAAGTTGTGGGCCGCGGCTGTCGAGCTGCTGGACAGCATCGGCAAGCAGGGCGGTGGCTGGCTCAAATCCGCATCGAACAAGGGGCCTGCAGCATGACGGTCAAGGCCCTCACGCCCGTGCCCAATTTGAATCTGGTCGCGCCGCTGCCTCACGAGGGCACCGCCATGCACACCACAGAGACCGCCGGCCATGGCCGGGCCCGGCCTGGTGCAGTTTCCCAGGTGATCGGCTACGGCCTTCGCCAGGGCGACGTAGATAGCGCGCACCGACGCAGTACTCGGCCAACAACGCCTGGAACCAGAACTTCAACAACGGCAACCAGAACAACAACAACAAGAGCTACGAAGGCCGCGCCCGAGCCGTCCGCAGATTCAGACCTGTTCGAACAGCTGGTGGCGGCCTACCTGGACTGCCGCCGCGACAAGCGCAACAGCGCCAGCGCGCAGGCCTTCGAGGCCCGCCTGGAGCGCAACCTGTGCGACCTCAGAGACGAGCTGGCCAGCGGCACCTACCGCCCTGGTCGCTCCATTTGCTTCGTCATCACCCGCCCGAAGCCGCGCGAGGTGTGGGCGGCAGACTTCCGTGATCGCATCGTCCATCACCTGCTGTACAACAAGATCTCGCCTCGGTTCTACGCCAGCTTCACGGCCGACAGCTGCGCCTGCATCCCAGGGCGCGGCACGCTCTATGCCGCCCGGCGCCTTGAGCACCAAGTGCGCAGCGCCACCCAGAACTGGTCGCGGCCAGCCCACTACCTGAAGTGCGACCTGGCCAACTTCTTTGTGTCGATCCGCAAGCCCGTGCTGCTGCACCAGCTGGCCGCCCGCGTGACCGAGCCCTGGTGGATGCGCCTGGCCGAGATCATCCTGATGCACGACCCACGCGGCGACGTGGAGGTACGCGGCAGCCGCGAGCTGCTGGCCCTGGTGCCGCCGCACAAGAGCCTGTTCAACGCGCCAGATGACCAGGGCTTGCCCATCGGCAACCTCAGCAGCCAGTTCTTCGCCAACGTGCTGCTCAACGACCTCGACCAGTTCGCCAAGCACCAGCTGCGCGCGCCGCACTACGTGCGCTATGTCGATGACTTCGTGCTGGTACACCCATCCACCGCGTGGCTGGGCCAGGCGCTGCGTGACATCGCCGCGTTCCTGCCAGAGCGCCTGGGCGTGACCCTTAACCCCAGCAAGACCATCCTGCAGCCCGTGAGCCGCGGCGTGGACTTCGTCGGCCACGTGCTCAAGCCCTGGTGCCGAACCACCCGCAGGCGCACCGTGGCCGCGGCCGTGCGCCGCATCCAGGAGGCACCCGCCGATCAGCTGCTGGAGGTGGGCAACAGCTACCTGGGCCTGATCGGCCAGGCCAGCCATCCGCATGCCGACCGCGTGCGCATCGCTCAAGCGCTGATGGCCCGCGGGCACGCGGTCAAGGGCGACTTGAGCAAGATTTACCGGAGATCGCTTTGATCGGAAGCCAATTCATCTTGCCCGTGCACGACGAGCTCGTGGTGGACCTGTTCGCTGGTGGCGGCGGGGCATCCACCGGCATCGAGCAGGCGATCGGCCGGCACGTGGACATCGCCATCAACCATGCGGCCGATGCCGTGGCGCTGCACCAGGCGAACCACCCGCAGACGCTGCACTTCGTCAGCGACGTGTTCGAGGTGGACCCGCTGGTGGTGGCCGACGGCCGCCCGGTGGGGCTGCTGTGGGCCTCGCCCGACTGCAAGCACTTCAGCAAGGCCAAGGGCGGCAAGCCGGTCAACAAGAACATCCGCAGCCTGGCCTGGGTGGTGGTCAAGTGGGCCAAGCTGGTGCGCCCCCGCGTGATCTGCCTGGAGAACGTCGAGGAATTCCAGACCTGGGGGCCGCTGCTGAAGGACGGCCGCCCGTGCCCAGACCGCAAGGGCCGCACCTTCGCCCGCTGGAAGCAAGCCCTGGAGGGGCTGGGCTACCGCGTCGAGCACCGCGAGCTGCGTGCCTGCGACTACGGCGCCCCGACCATCCGCAAGCGCCTGTTCCTGGTTGCCCGCTGCGATGGCATGCCCATCGTCTGGCCCGCCCAGACCCATGCCGAGAAGCCCGCCAAGGGCTCAGGCCTCAAGCCCTGGCGCACCGCGGCCGAGTGCATCGACTGGAGCCTGCCTTGTCCCTCGATTTTCGAGCGAGAGCGCCCCCTAGCCGACGCCACACTGCGGCGCATCGCGCACGGTGTCATACGCTACGTCGTCAACGCAGCAGAGCCTTATGTGGTGCGCATCGGTCACACCGGCCACGGCGACAGCGGCAAGGTGCGCAGCGTGCGCGAGCCCGTGTCCACTATCACCAGCAAAGCCGAGCACCTGCTGTGCAGCCCGACGCTGGTCCAGACCGGTTACGGCGAGCGCGAGGGCCAGGCGCCGCGCGTACCAGGCCTGCACAAGCCGCTTGGCACCGTGGTGGCCGGCGCTTCGAAGCATGCCCTGGTTGGGGCCTTCCTGGCAAAGCACTACACCGGCGTGGTGGGCAGCGACCTGCGCGATCCGATCGGCACGGTGACCAGCGTGGACCACCACAGCCTAGTGGCATCCAACCTGGTCAAGCTGCGCGGCACCAGCAACAGCGCGGCCACCGACGCGCCGCTGGCCACCATCAGCGCCCAGGGCACACACCACGCTGAGGTGCGGGCCTTCCTCACCGCCTACTACGGCAGCGACCAGGACACGCCTCTTGATGACCCGCTGCACACCGTGACCACGAAGCCCCGATTCGGCCTGGTGACCGTGGCGGGCCAGCAGTACGCCATCGCTGACATCGGCATGCGCATGCTGCAGCCGCGCGAGCTCTACCGCGCCCAGGGCTTCCCCGACACCTACATCATCGACCGCGGCGCAGACGGCCGACTGCTGCCCAAAGACGCCCAGGTGCGCATGTGTGGCAACAGCGTGTGCCCGCCGCTGGCCCGCGCCCTTGTGGCCGCCAACTACAACGAGCGCCAAGCGCTGGAGATTGCAGCATGACAACCACCACTTGCACCTGTCACCCAGGCACGACCTGCACGAGCGCGGCGTCCTGCGCGACCGCCGCCCACCAAGCCACCAAGGAGCCGCGATGAGCGACTACAAACCGCTGCGCTGCTTCTGGTGTGGCTACCAATTCCATCCGCTGGACTGCATCGAAGACCACAAGCTGTGGTGCGGATCGCGCCCGGCCGACGCCTGAAGGACCACCATGACCGACGAACTGAAGCTCTGCCCGTTTTGCGGCGGCGAGCCTACCGAACACGCAATTGAGCCGCACAGCCACGCCATGACGTTTGGTGACTTCAAGATGCCGGACCACGAAGGGTCGCATGTGATCGAGTGCGTTTGCGGCGCTGGCCTCATTGACGACACGCGTAAGGCTGTTGTCGCGCGCTGGAACACCCGCGCCCTCACCCAGCGCCCCGCAGCGCAGGAGGTCGAGGCGCTTGAGCGTTGCGCTCAATGGTGCGATGAGCAGGCCAGCAGCGATTGGCACGGTCGCAAAGCATCAGACATGGTGCGTGCGTTCGCCTCCCTGCCCGCCCCCCAGCAGGCCACGCCTGAGCCGGCGGGGGAGGTGGTGGGGTATCGCGTTTCAGTTCCTGGCGAGCCCGAGTTGGGGCACTGGTTTTCGGAAGATCCACTGTTGGAAGGCTACAAGGTCGAGCCCCTCTGTATCGCCACCAAGCCGGAGCCGATGACGGATGAGCAGGCATATGACCTGTTCGGCGTGCACTACCAAATGGGCATCATCCGCGCAGTCGAAGCCCACCACGGCATCACCGCCCAGGCCAAGGGGGTGCAGAAGTGAAATGCCACTACTGCGACAAGACTGGTGACTTGCGACCTTACGGGCCGCTTGGGTCGATGGTCTGCTTTGGCTGTGCCATGAGCACGCCGCAGCGCAAAGCCGAAACATCGCGCAACTTCGGTATCCAGCTTCAGGCATCCGGCCCTGTTGCGTGCATCGACGGAAGCGAGTTGGGGCCATACCCCGCAGAGCACGCCGCCCACCAACCCACCAAGGAGAAGCCGTGACATCAGACACCAAAGCAGCGTGGCGACGTAGAGCACTCAGGGCCGAACACGAACTTGAGACGCTGCGCCGAATCCGCGCATTCGAGCACAAACAAGAGTTGCAGATGGCTCGCGTCGATGCGGCTCAGGCTACGGCGTTGCGCGAGATTCAAAACATCCTCAACGACCTGCGCGGCGATGAGCCGACCGCAGGACTGATCTAAAGGCCGCACCATGAGCGAAGAACTGAACGAATTCGACCGCGCCTACAACGAGTTGTTTCGTGGTCGCGCGTTGAACACGCAGCACCTCAACGACTGCAAGAAGATTTGGCGCGCAGCCCTCACCCAGCGCCCCGCAGCGCAGGACGAGCGGGAGGCGCCATACGGCTACTGCCCTGAGTGCGGCGCCCCTGGTGTGACGCGCGAGCGTAGGCCTGATGGCGATGACAAGTGCAGCAATGGGCATCGCTATCCAAGCAGATCCGCCCACGCATCCCTGCCCACCCAGCCAGCAGCACAGGAATACGCTGCACTGATCTGCAACATGAGTGAACAAGAAGTGCTTGCAGCAATCAGGGGTGGTAATCAGTCTGTGCTGCGTAGCGTTCTGATGCTGATGGGGGTGGCAACATGAGCGCTGCAGCGCCACTGCGTGAGGCAGCACAAAACGCACTTGTAACCCTTGATGGCATCGCCGATACAAATCCACGAGACACGGCTGATTTTGAAACCCCAGCCGAGTGGATTACGTGGGCCAAGTCCCGTGCCCGCTGGGCTGCTGACGCGCTGCGCGCACCTGTCGCCCAGGAGATTTACGCCGAACGCGTTTTGAAAAACATGCTGCAAGAAGCCGACAGGCGCAGCGCTTTTGACACGCTGCCCGACGACTACGAAGCCCCGCATTGAGGCCTAACCCCTTTTTAGGCCGCCACCCCAGCCAGGCGATGGTTGCCTAATGCAGACCCTTCCCAGGGCGCACACGATTTAGGACACACATGAGCAACCGAGCAACTGATGGCCGCTTGAGCGCCCGGTTAGGCCTGGTGGCAGATACCCAGGGCCTGACCCAACACCACAAGGCGAGGCCGCAAGCCTGGCCGCTGACAACCGAGGCTTGCGAAGCAGGCCGGATAGGAGCGATATGACTGATGCAACGATGGACGAGCGTGGCTGGCTAATCGAGTGGTCATTGCCTGATGGAGCAGGCCCCACATACTGGACCGGCGGCGAGCACGATCCATCTCATAAGCGTGCTCGCGCTGGTGTTGCCGAGTTCAGCAGGGACAGCCTCAAGGCTGTGCGCTTCGCTCGAAAAGAAGATGCTGAAAAGGTGCTCGATTACCTGTGCGCAATTCGGCTTGTGCGCTCCGATCTGTTTGACGATCATGACCGTCGAAAGATCAACGAGCGCACCGGCGGAGGCTACATATCAGCCGTGGTTAAAAACTCATTCCTGAACATGAAAAAGGACTACCGCGTGATTGGTGCCCGCGAGATGTACCGAGTCACTGAGCACATGTGGTGCGCTGACAAGAAGGCCTAACGCCTTTTTAGACCAACCTGCCGCCCGGCCGATGTTGGTCTAACGCAGACCCTTCCCAGGGCGGGCACGATTTAGGACGGATATGAGCAACGACACAAGCACAGACCGAACACTTTTGGAGCGGGCTGCGAAGGCCGCGGGACCACTTGCGGCGATTGGCGCGCTTGCCCATGCCGAGCATGCTGCTTGGGTGTCTCGAAACCAAGCCAGGAACGCAATGCGAGCCTTCTATGGCAAATACAGGGACGAGACGGGCGAGTGGTTTGATCGTGGTGATGCGATTGACGGAGGCGACGAATTTGGCGAGGTGCCGAAGTTCGACAAGCTGCGGTCTGACCTGAAAGATGCCCAACGAAGACTGAATGCCGCACGAGCCGCCACCCGCCGCGCCATCGTCCGCGCTGCGGCAGAGATTGGGAGGGCTTCCGCATGAGAACCCGCCCACGCAGCCGCGACAGAAAGCGCCTTGCTGACGAGAAGCGCAGCTATGGCCCCGAGGAGGACGACCAGCAAACCGGCGACGCCAGCGATGGGTGCGGAGAGCCGGTGGGCGGTGATGATGAGCAGGAGCAGTAAATGTCCAACCTGATCTTGAGCAAAGAGGAATTGGTGCAGTTGACCCACTACGAGCAGCCCAGCAAGCAACTGGCCGAGCTGCACCGTCGTGGGTTCGTGCGCGCCTACATCGGTCGTCATGGCCTGGTGCTTGAGCGCGCCCACTACGAAGCCGTATGCCGCGGCGAAACCGAACGCAAGAAGCCCACGGTGCGTCCCCTGGTGCGCGCCACCGCCTGACATGCCCAAAGGCCCAGTCAAGGGAACCCAGATCAAGGGCTCCCGCTACTACCTCGTCGAAGCCCAGGGCACCAAGCGCATCTGGCACCCGTTGAGCAAGGTGGGCGAAGGCCTGCCCGCGTTCTACCGCGCATTGGCCGATCGCATGGCCACCATCGCCAACCCTGAGACGATGCCAGCCGCTGTCAGCAAGTGGTGCATTGAGGTCATGGCCAAGCACGCCGACAAGACCCAGATCGACGAGCAGCGCCGCGCGAACGACATCGCCGCGGCCTTCCAAGACTTTGCCCCGCGTGAGGTCGAGACTCCCGACTGCTACGAGTTCCTGCAGCAGTTCGACGCCATGGCGCGCACCTACGACGCCTACCGTTCACAGCTTCGCTCAATCTTCCGCTACTGCGAGCTTTGGGGCCTGCGCCCCGCTGGCTCCAACCCCGTCGATGCCATCCCGACCAAGGGCTACAAGCCCCGCAAGCGCTACGTCACCGACTCGCATCTGCGCCGCATCAAGGTGGCGGGCCTGTACGGCGACGACGGCCGCCTCAACCCGTCGGGCCTGGTGTTCTGCTGCGTGGTCGAACTGCTGTACCTGACCGGCGCCGATGTGGGCGTGGTGGTGCGCATCCGCGAGCAGGCCGACCCAGGTGAGCCGGACGAACCGCACGTGTGCACGGAGGGGATCATGCTGCGCCGCGACAAGACCGACGGCACCAGCCGCCCCGTCATCGTCGAATGGACGCCCAGGCTGCGCGCCGTGGTGGCCAGGCTGCAGGCCTTGAAGGCCCAGCGCATGGCAAAGAAGCGCATGGCGCAGCGCGTCGTGACCCCGTGGCTCATCACCAAGGTGGACGGCACGCCGATGAACTACGAGGCATTCTCAAACGCCTGGCAGAAGGCAATGAAGCGAGCCACCAAGACCGGCAAAGTGCCACCCACCATGATCCGCGACCTGCGCGCGAAGGCGGCCACGGACAAGGAAGAAAGCCACGGCATGGGGGCGGCCAGCGACCTCATGGATCACACCACCCAGACCCAGACGGCGGCCTATGTCCGGCGCAAGAAGACGCGCCGCGTGGGTGCTGTGCGCTGATTTCCGTAAGAAGAAGCGGAAACCGTTAGAAAAAAGCGCCCTGACGGCCGAAGCCGAAAAGGCGCTTTTCCCAGGAGAAAAATGGTCGGGGCGGTGGGATTCGAACTCACGACCCTCTGCTCCCAAAGCAGATGCGCTACCAGGCTGCGCTACGCCCCGAACAAGCGCGCATTGTAACCGCCAAAGGCCCGCTGCAACGCCAGCCCTCGACACGAACGGCAAGCTAGGGATGGCCGCGAGGCCGGCGCGGCGCCAGCATGGCCCACCGCCCCAGCCCCATGGGGGCGCACAGCGGAATGCACATCACACACCAGGGAGCCTCCATGCCTGCCACCCAGCCCAGCACACACCCCACCCGCCGCCCTCGCCCCTGGCTCACCGCCCTGCTCTGGCTGGGCCTGAGCGCCGTCGGGCCTGCCAGCGCCGGCCCCGCCACGCTGCCCGCCATCGCCGAACCGGGCCAGGTCAGCATCTCGGGCATCTCCTCGGGCGCGGCCATGGCCGTGCAGTACGCCGTCGCCCACTCGGCCAGCGTATCGGGGGTGGGCGCCATCGCCGGGCCGGCCTGGGGCTGCGCCCAGGGCAGCGTCTCTCAGGCCATCAACACCTGCATGTGCGTGCGCGACACGCCGCCAGCCACGCTGTCGCTGGCGCGCCAGTTCGCCTCCTCGGGCGCCATCGACCGGCTGATGTCGGGCAAGCCGCAGGGCCTGTCACGGGCCTTCGTGTTCCACAGCCCGGACGATGCCACGGTCAAGCCAGCCTCCGGCGAGGCCGGCATCGCCTTCCTGCGCGACTTCATCGGCCAGCCTCCTGCGGTGGACCGCGGCCATGCCGGCAACGGCAGCAACCGCGCCGGGCACGGCATCCTCTCGCCCGAGGGGCGCGACAGCTGCCAGGCCAGCGCGCAAGACAGCAGCTACGTGCGCCGCTGCGGTGACGAAGACAACGCCCGCGACGCCTTCCGCGCCCTCTTCCCCGACGTGCCCGTGGACGCCAGCCAGCCCGGCGAGGAGGTTCCCGACAGCGCCCTGCAGCCCTTCGACCAGACGCCCTTCATCGACGCGGTGACCGCCAGCAGCCCCTACATCGCACCCGACAGCCTGTGGCTGTACTTCTGGCCCTACCGCAGCGACCGGCGCGACCGCCTGGACATGGCGACCACCGGCTACGTCTACGTGCCGCCGGTCTGCCGTGAGGCCCTCCGCCCGGGCTCAAGCCAGGCCGCTTGCGGCGTCCACGTGGCACTGCACGGCTGCAAGCAGGACGTCCGCACCTTCGCGCGCACCACCGGCTACGCGCGCTGGGCGGGCCTCTACCGTCAGATCATCGTCTACCCGGCCATCCGCCAGACCGACGCCCCGGTCTCGGAGAGCTGCGGCGGCCCGGCCATCACGCCCCTGGCCGACAGCGCCTGGATCCAGCCCAACCCCAACGGCTGCTGGGACTGGTGGGGCTACCTCGACGGCAACGACCGCACGCGCTACCTGACCCAGGCGGCGCCGCAGATGCAGGTCATCGAGCGCATCGTGCGCGCCCTGACACGGTCGCAATGACACGGCCCCACTGAGGCCGGCTTCAGCCGCCGACCTGTGCCCAGGTCTTCTCCAGGCGCTTGATGCTCACCGGCTGCGGCGTGCGCAGCTCCTGCGCGAACAGGCTCACGCGCAGCTCTTCGAGCAGCCAGCGGAACTCGTCGAGGCGCGCGTCGTGCGTGCCCTTGAGCTCGGCCAGGCGGCGCGTGTAGCGCTGGTCCAGCGGCTTGAGTTCGGCCAGGCGCTGGGCGTCGCGCGCCGGGTCGCCCTTGAGCTTGTCCAGCCGCAGGGTGATGGCCTTGAGGTAGCGCGGGAAGTGCTGCAGCTGCGCATAGGGCGTGAGCGCCACGAAGCGCTTGGGCATGAGGCGCTGCAGTTGCGCGGTGATGTCCTCGGCCACGTCCTTGGGCGGCTTGGCGTCCTTGAGCTTGCGCGTGGCCGCCGCGTACTCGCTCAGCACGGTGCCAGCCAGGCGAGCCACTTCCTGGGCGATCAGGTTCAGGCGGGTGCGCCCCTCTTCCACGCGGGCCTTGAAGCTGGCCGCATCGGTGGGCAGCGGGTCGGCCAGGTAGGCACGGTCCAGGGCCACGTCGATGACCTGCTCGCGCAACTCGTCGGCCGTGCCCAGGCTCATGTAGGCCATGGCCATCTTCTGCAGGTCGGGGATGTTCTTTTCCAGGTACTTCAGCGGCTCCCTGATCTGCAGGGCCACCAGGCGACGCAAGCCCACGCGGTGGCGGGCCGCGGCCACATCGGGCTCGTCGAAGATGTCGATCTCGACGTGCGTGGCCTTGTCGATCAAGGCCGGGAAGCCGATCAGGGTGTGCCCGCCGCGCTGGATCTCCATCAGCTCGGGCAGCTCGCCGAAGGTCCAGTCGGTCAGGGGCGTGCTGGCCGTTTGCGCAGGCTTGCCGGCAGACTCGCTGCGGCCCTTCGCTGCCGCCGGGGCTGGCACACGCTGAGCGCCTGGGCCTGCCTGAGCCGACGGCTGCCGTGACGCCTGGGATGCAGCCTCGGGTGCACCGCTGGCCCGCGCGCCCGCCTCGGCCGACGCCTCAGCGCCACGGACCACTTCCTGCGCCTTGAGCGCCGCCAAGGCCTGGAAGGCCCCGCGCGCCAGCGCACCCAGCTCGGCCTTGAGCGCGGGCAGGTTGCGGCCCATGCCGAGCTGCCGACCGTGCTCATCGACCACGCGGTAGTTCATGAACAGGTGCGGCGACAGCATGTCGAGCTTGAAATCGGCGCGCTTGACGTCCAGCTGGGTCTTGTCGCGCACGGCCTTGAGCAGGGCCTCCATCAGGCTGCCTTGCGCAAACTCGGGCCCCGAGGTCGCTGCCTGCACGAAACCTTCCGCGTACTCGGGCAGCGGCACCAGGCGCGCACGCGGCTTCTGGTGCAGGCTCTTGAGCAGGGCCAGCACCTTGTCTTTCAGCATGCCGGGCACCAGCCACTCGCCGCGCTCTTCGCTGACCTGGTTGAGCGCGTAGATGGGCACGGTCACGGTCACACCGTCGCGCGCATCGCCGGGCTCGTGCAGGTAGGTGGTGCTGCAGTCCACACCGCCCAGGCGCACGACCTTGGGGAAGGCGCTGCTGGTGATGCCGGCGGCCTCATGGCGCATCAGCTCCTCGCGGCTGAGGTAGAGCAGCTTCGGGTTCTCGCGGCTGTCGTGCTTGTACCAGCGCTCGAAGCTGGGGCCGCTCATCACGTCCGGCGGGATCTGCGCGTCGTAGAAGGCGTAGATCAGGTGCTCGTCGACCAGCACGTCCTGGCGGCGCGACTTGTGCTCCAGCTGCTCGACCTGGTTGATGAGCTTGCGGTTGTGCGCCAGGAAGGGCAGGCGCGTGTCCCACTCGTCGTTGACCAGGGCCTCGCGGATGAAGATCTCGCGGGCCTCGCGCGGGTTGACCAGGCCGAAGTTGATGCGCTTGTTGTTGTAGACGACCAGGCCGTACAGCGTGGCGCGCTCCAGCGCCACGACCTCGGCGGCCTTCTTTTCCCAGTGCGGCTCCAGCAGCTGCTTTTTCAGCAGGTGGCCGCCCATCTGCACCAGCCAGGGCTGCTCGATGGTGGCGATGCCGCGGCCATACAGCTTGCTCGTCTCGACCAGCTCGGCGGCCAAAATCCAGCGCCCCGGCTTCTTGCTCAGGTTGGCACCCGGGTGCTTCCAGAACTTGATGCCGCGTGCGCCGAGGTACCAATCCTCGTCGTCGCTCTTGCAGCCCACATTGCCCAACAGGCCCGACAGCAGCGACAGGTGCACCTGCTCGTAGGTGGCCGGCGAGCCGTTCATGCGCCAGCTGTGCTCGGTCACGACGGTGTGCAGCTGCGCGTACACGTCCTTCCACTCGCGCACGCGGCGCGGGTTGATGAAGTTGTCGCGCAGGAGCTGCTCGTACTTGCGGTGGCTGAGCTTGTGTTTTTCAGGCGCACCCGGCTCGTGGTGCCCATGCCCGCCACGCGACTCGTCCAGCCACTTCCACAGCTTGACCGTGCCCATGAACTCCGACTTCTCGTCGTCGAACTGCTTGTGCTTGGTGTCGGCCTGCTGCTGCTGGTCGATCGGCCGGTCGCGCACGTCCTGCACGCTCAAGGAGGCGGCGATCACCAGCACCTCGGCCAGGGCCTGGCGGTCCTTGGCCTCCAGGATCATGCGGCCCACGCGCGGGTCCAGCGGCAGCTTGGCCAGGGTCATGCCCAGCGGCGTGATCTCGTTGTTGTCGTCCACCGCGCCCAGCTCGTTGAGCAGCTGGTAGCCGTCGGCGATGGCCTTGCGCAGCGGTGGCTCGATGAAGGGGAAGTCGTCGACCAGGCCCAGGTGCAGGGACTTCATCCGCAGGATCACACCGGCCAGCGACGAGCGCAGGATCTCCGGGTCGGTGAAGCGCGGACGCGCGTTGAAGTCCTTCTCGTCGTACAGGCGGATGCAGATGCCGTTGGCCACCCGGCCGCAACGGCCCGCGCGCTGGTTGGCCGCGGCCTGGCTGATGGGCTCGATCTGCAGCTGCTCGACCTTGTTGCGGAAGGAGTAGCGCTTGACCCGCGCGCTGCCGCTGTCGATCACGTAGCGGATGCCCGGCACCGTGAGGGACGTTTCGGCCACGTTGGTGGCCAGCACGATGCGCCGCCCGCCGCCGGTCTTGAAGACCTCGTCCTGCTCCTGCTGGCTCAGGCGCGCGAACAGCGGCAGCACGGTGGCCACCGTGCGGTGCTGGGCCAGGTGCTTGCGCAGGTGGTCGGCGGCCTCGCGGATCTCGCGCTCGCCGGGCAGGAAGACGAGGATGTCGTCCGAGCCGCCCATGCCGCCTTCACGCCAAAGCTCATCGACGCCATCGGCAATGGCTTCGTTGAGGCCGTACTCGCGGCTTTCCTCGAAGGGCCGGTAGCGCTGCTCCACCGGGAACAGCCGCCCCGATACCATGATGACCGGCGCCGGCCCCTTGCTGGATGCGAAGTGCTGCGCGAAGCGGTCGGCGTCGATGGTCGCCGAGGTGACGATGACCTTCAGGTCCGGGCGGCGCGGCAGCAGCTGGCGCAGGTAGCCCAGCAGGAAGTCGATGTTCAGGCTGCGCTCGTGGGCCTCGTCGATGATGAGGGTGTCGTAGGCGCGCAGGTCGGGGTCGCCTTGCGTTTCAGCCAGCAGGATGCCGTCGGTCATCAGCTTGACGCTGGCGCCGGGCATCAGGCGATCCTGGAAACGCACCTTGTAGCCCACCACCTCGCCCAGCGGCGAGTTCAGCTCCTCGGCGATGCGCTTGGCCACGCTGGACGCCGCGATCCGCCGCGGCTGCGTGTGGCCGATCAGCTTGGGGCGCTCGTGGCGCCTGGCGTTCGGGTCACGCACCTGGCCCCAGCCGCCGCGCCCCATCGACAGGGCGATCTTGGGCAGCTGCGTGGTCTTGCCCGAGCCGGTTTCGCCGCAGACGATGATGACCTGGTGCGCGCGCAAGGCGGCCTCGATCTCGTCGCGCTTGCCGCTGACGGGCAGGGATTCCGGAAAACTGATGGTGGGCAGCACGGGTAAGACTGGAGGCACAGACAAGGGCAAAGTGCCGCATTATCCAGCGGTGTTTGACTCCCGGCACAGGCCATCCCCATGCGGTTCGACGAGTACGTGCAGCACGACGCCACGGCCCTGGCCGACCTGGTGCGCCGCGGCGAGGTGTCCCCGGCCGAGTTGCTGGACGCCGCCATCGCGCGCGCCGACGGCACCCGTGAGCTCAACGCCATCGTCTGCCGCCTGGACGAATCCGCCCGCACCCAGGCCCGGCGCGCCCCTTCGCCCCAGGCCCGCTTCGGCGGCGTGCCCTTCCTGGTCAAGGACCTCTTCCAGGACATCGCCGGCGTGCCCACGTCCAGCGGCAGCAAGGCCCTGGCCCGCCAGCCCGCCCCGGAAGACAGCGACGTGGTGCGCCGATGGCGCGAGGCCGGCCTGATCATCTTCGGCAAGACCAACACCCCCGAGTTCGGCGCCCGCAACGTGACGGAGCCCACGCTGTGGGGCCCCACGCGCAACCCCTGGGACCTCCACCGCACGCCCGGCGGCTCCTCCGGCGGCTCGGCCGCGGCGGTGGCCGCCGGCGTGGTGCCCGTGGCCGGCGCCAACGACGGCGGCGGCTCCATCCGCATCCCCGCGGCGGCCTGCGGCCTGTTCGGCCTCAAGGCCGGGCGCGGGCGCATCTCCATGGGCCCGCTCATGGCCGAAGGCATGAACGGCGCGGCCGTGCAGGGGGTGGTCTCGCGCAGCGTGCGCGACAGCGCCGCCATGCTCGACATCCTGCAGGGCCCCGAGCCCCACGCGCCCTACCACATGCCCGTGCCGCCCCGGCCCTACGTGGAGGCCATGCGCGCCGACACCGGCCGCCTGCGCATCGGCTTCACCACCGAGTCGCCGGTGGGCACACCGGTCGACCCCGAGGCCGTGGCCGCCGTGCAGGACGCCGCCACCCTGCTGGCGTCCCTGGGCCACCACGTCGAGCCCGTGCCCCAGCCCGTCAACGGCCTGCACCTGGCCGAGGACTTCCTGCTGGCCTGGTTCTGCACCCAGGCCCTCATCGTCGACACCCTGCGCGACACCGCCCACGCCACCCCCGCCGACTTCGAAAACGACACCCGCCTGATGGCCGCGGTGGGCCGCAGCGTCTCCGCGGTGGAGCTGCTCAAGTGCGAGGCCCGCTGGCACGAGCACAACCGCGCCCTGGCGCGCTACCACGCCGAGCACGACCTCTGGCTGACGCCCACCCTGAGCGCCCCGCCCCCGGCCATCGGCAGCATGGACACGCCCTGGGCCCTGGACCTGCTCAGCGACGTGGTCAGCCGCGTCGGCCTGGCCGGCCGCCTGCGCCACAGCCAGGCCTTCCAGACCACGGTGCGCCACAACCTGGCCTGGACGCCCTACACCCAGCTGGCCAACCTGACCGGCCGCCCGGCCATGTCCGTGCCCCTGCACTGGACACCCGCCGGCCTGCCGCTGGGCGTGCAATTCGTCGCCCCGCTCAACGGCGAGGCCCTGCTGCTGCAGCTCGCCGCCCAGCTGGAGCAGGCCCGGCCCTGGGCCCACCAGCGCCCGCCCCTGTGAGCCGGGGCGCCGTCGCCAGGGCGCATTGGTCGTAACATCGGGGGATGCGACTGAATCCGGCCTGAATCCGCATGGACCTCGTTTTTCCCCACCTCTTCGTGCCCTGGTTCCGCTCGGTGGCGCCGCACATCCACGCCCACCGCGGCAAGACCTTCGTGGTCGGCCTCTCGGGCGAACTCATCGCCGCCGGCAAGCTGGAAAACTTCGTGCAGGACCTCGCGCTCATGCACGCCATGGGCATCAAGGTGGTGCTGGCCCACGGCTTCCGCCCGCAACTGGAAGAGCAGCTGCGCGCCAAGGGCCAGGAGTCCAAGTTCAGCCACGGCATGCGCATCACCGACCCGGTCGCCCTGGACTGCGCCCAGGAAGCCGCCGGCCAGCTGCGCTATGAAATCGAAGCGGCCTTCTCGCTGGGGCTGCCCAACACGCCCATGGCCGGGGCCTCCATCAGCCTGCTGTCGGGCAACTTCATCACCGCCCGTCCGGTGGGCATCGTCGACGGCGTGGACTTCATGCACACCGGCCTGGTGCGCAAGATCGACGCCGTGGCCATCCGCCGCGCCATCGACAGCGGCTCGCTGGTCATGCTCTCGCCGTTTGGCTTCTCGCACACCGGCGAGGCCTTCAACCTCAGCATGGAAGACGTCGCCACCAGCGCCGCCATCGCCCTGCAGGCCGACAAGCTCGTCTTCGTCACCGAGGTGCGCGGCATCCTGCAGGCCATCGTGCAGGAACCGGCCCGCGCCGACGAACTCGAAGCCGAGCACGTCAACGACCCCGACGCCGAGGTCGACCAGGAACTCGCCCTGGCCGACGCCAAGCGCCTGCTGGCCGCCCTGCCCAACCCGACCGAGCCCACCGACACGGCCTACTACCTGCAGCACGCCGTCAAGGCCAGCGAGGGCGGGGTCGAGCGCGTGCACATCATCCCCTACAAGGTCGATGGCGCCTTGCTGATGGAGGTGTTCACGCACGATGGCGTGGGCACCATGATCGTCGACGAAAAGCTCGAAAGCCTGCGCGAGGCCACGCCCGACGACGTCGGCGGCATCCTGCAGCTCATCGAGCCCTTCGAGCAGGACGGCACGCTCGTCAAGCGCAGCCGCACCGAGATCGAACGCGACATCGGCTTCTACACCGTCATCGAGCACGACGGCGTGATCTTCGGCTGCGCCGCGCTCTACGCCTTCCCCGAAGCCGGCACCGCCGAGATGGCCGCGCTGACCATCTCGCCCAGCGTGCAAGGCCAGGGCGACGGCGAGCGCATCCTCAAGCGCATCGAGCAGCGCGCCCGCGCAATGGGCCTGCAGACCCTGTTTGTATTGACCACCCGTACCATGCACTGGTTCATCAAGCGCGGCTTCGCGCCGGTGGACCCGGACTGGCTGCCTGAAGCGCGCAAGCGTTCCTACAAGTGGGACCGCCGCTCGCAGGTGCTGGTCAAGCACCTCAAGTGATTTCCCCCCCCAAGCAACAAGACAAGACCATGGCACGCACCATCCAATGCTCCTACCTCAAGAAAGAAGGCGAAGGCCTGGATTTCGCGCCCTACCCGGGCGAGCTGGGCAAGCGCATCTACAACGAGGTCAGCAAGGAAGCCTGGCAACTCTGGATGAAGCACCAGACCATGCTGGTCAATGAAAACCGCCTGAACCTGGCCGACGCCCGCGCCCGCCAGTACCTGGCCCGCCAGATGGAGCAGTTCTTCTTCGGTGGCGGCGCCGAGCAGGTGCAGGGCTACGTCCCGCCGTCGCAGTGAAGTCCCTGAGCCCGTCGCCCGCCTTCACACAGAGACACATCCTCAGATTCGTGTACGCTACGGGCACAAAGGGAGAAGATGGTGTTGGATGGCTGGCAACTGGGTCGAATGACGTTCTGCGCACAGCATGCGGATGGCAGGGATTGAATGGCGCGTCCCATTTTTTCCCTGTCCAAGCTCGCGGGCGGCCCCCAGGCGGCCCTGCCGGTGCTGATGTACCACCGGGTGCTGCCGGAAGTGGACCCCCTGCAGGAGGGCCTCCACCTCGCCCGCACCATGGACATGCAGTTCGCCACCCTGGCGCGCTGCTTCAAGGTGCTGCCGCTGGACGAGGCCATCGACCTGCTGGCAGAAGGCCGCCTGCCGCCGCGCGCGGTCAGCATCACCTTCGACGACGGCTACCGTGACAACCACGACATCGCCCTGCCCCTGCTGCAGCGCCATGGCCTGACGGCCACCTTCTACGTCTCCAGCGGCTTCCTCAACGGCGGCACGATGTTCCATGACGTGATGGTGGAAACCATCCGCCACGCCCCGACAGGCCAGCTCGACCTCGGCCTGGCCGACACCCAGCCCTTCGAGATCAGCGACATCCGCTCCCGCCTGGCCGCCCTCGCCTGCCTGGTGCGCCAGGTCAAGTACCTGGATGCCAGCCACCGCGCCGAGCTCTCCGAGCGGCTGCTGGCCGCCCTGGGCGCCAAGGCGCCGCAGCACCTGATGATGGACGACGACCAGGTGCGCACGCTGACGCGGGCCGGCATGTCCTTGGGCGGCCACACCACCCGGCACCTCATCCTGGCGCGGCTCGACGACGCCAAGGCCTGGGAGGAAATCCGCAGCAACGCCGACACCCTGTCCACGCTGACCGGGCACGCCATCACGTCCTTCGCCTACCCCAATGGCAAGCCGGGCACCGACTACGGTCCCCAGCACGTCGAGATGGTCCAGCGCGCCGGCTTTGCCAACGCGGTGAGCACCCACAGCGGCGTGGGGACGCGCACGGCCTCCCGCTTCGAGATGCCGCGCTTCGTGCTCAACGAAACCTCGGTGGCCGGCGTGCTGATGCGCATGCTGCGCATGACGGCCTACCCCATCGGCGCCTGACCCGCCCCCTCAGGCCGAGGGCGGCATCAGGAAGTCGCGGCTGATGCCTCCGCCCAGGTCGCCCACGCGGTCGAGGAACTGCGTGAGGTAGGCGTGCAGGCCGGTGGCCACGATCTCGTCGATGTGGCTGAACTGCAGGTCGGCGCGCAGGCGGCCGGCACGGCGCAGCGTCTCGTGGCTCTGGTCGTTGGCCACCGCGCGCAGGTTGCTCACCACCTCGTTCATGCAGTGCACCAGCGAGCGCGGCATCTCGGCGCGCAGGATCAGCAACTCGGCCACCTTCTCGGGGCGGATGACGCTGCGGTAGACCTTGCGGTAGACCTCGAAGGCCGAGACCGAGCGCAGCACCGCCGACCAGTGGTAGAAGTCCACCTCCTTGCCCTCGTTGCCCACGCCCGAGCCGAAGAACTCGGTGTTGCGCGCGTGGAACTTCACGTCCAGCAGGCGCGCGGTGTTGTCGGCACGTTCCAGGAAGGTGCCGATGCGCTGGAAGTGGAAGGACTCGTCTTGCAGCATGGTGCCCAGCGTCACCCCGCGCGAGAGGTGCGAGCGGAACTTCACCCACTCGAACAGCTCGGCCGGGTCGCGCGCCATGGCGCCCTCCTTGAGCAGGCGGTTGAACTCCAGCCAGGTCTGGTTCATGGTCTCCCAGACCTCGGTGGTCAGCGCGCCGCGCACGGCCCGCGCGTTCTCGCGGGCGGCACGCAGGCAGCTCAGGATGCTCGACGGGTTGGTGGCATCCGTCACCATGAAGGCCATGACGTCGCGCGCATTGACCTCGTCGAACTTGTGGAGGTATTCGCGGGTGAGCTCGCTGATGCCCAGCAGGCCCTCCCAGCCTTGCAGCGCGGTCTCGCTGGACTGGGGCAGCAGCGAGGTCTGGTAGTTCACGTCGAGCAGGCGTGCGGTGTTCTCGGCCCGCTCCATGTAACGGGCCATCCAGAAGAGGTGGTCAGCGGTGCGCGACAGCATGGGCTTGGTCTCCGTGTGGGACATCCCTGAGGCGTGGCGCGCGCGCCAGGCCCCGGATTCGGTCTCGATGAGTTGCGTGGGCAGGTGGTCTTCGATGCGTTCGTTGAGCATGGTCAGTTCTCCAGAACCCAGGTGTCCTTGGTGCCGCCGCCCTGCGAGCTGTTGACCACCAGCGAGCCCTCCTTCAAGGCCACGCGGGTCAGCCCGCCGGGCACCATCTGCACCGACTTGCCCGACGACAGCACGAAGGGCCGCAGGTCGATGTGGCGCGGCGCGATGCCGGAGGCCACGAAGGTCGGGCAGGTCGACAGCGACAGCGTCGGCTGGGCGATGTAGTTGGCCGGGTTGGCCAGCAGCGCCCGGCGGAAGTCCTCGATCTCGGCCTCGGTGGCGGCCGGCCCGACCAGCATGCCGTAGCCGCCCGCGCCGTGCACCTCCTTGACCACCAGCTCGGCGAGGTGGTCGAGCGTGTACTGCAGGTCGGCCTTTTCGCGGCAGATGTGGGTCGGCACGTTCTGCAGGATGGGCTTCTCGCCGAGGTAGAACTCGATCATCCTGGGCACGTAGGGGTAGATGGACTTGTCGTCGGCGATGCCCGTGCCGAAGGCGTTGGCCAGCGTCACGTTGCCGGCGCGGTAGGCGCGCAGCAGACCGGCCGCACCCAGGGTCGAGTCCTTGCGGAAGACCTCGGGGTCCATGAAGTCGTCGTCCAGGCGGCGGTAGATGACGTCCACGCGCTGCGGGCCCCGCGTGGTGCGCATGTAGACGAAGTCGTCCTTGACGAAGAGGTCCTTGCCCTCGACCAGCTCGATGCCCATCTGCTGGGCCAGGAAGGCGTGCTCGAAGTAGGCCGAGTTGTACATGCCGGGCGTGAGCACCACGGCGGTGGGCTCGTTGACCGAGGCCGGGGCCAGCGCGCGCAGGGTGTCGAGCAGCAGGTCGGGATAGTGCGCCACCGGGGCCACGCGGTGCTCGGCGAACAGCTCGGGGAAGAGCCGCATCGACATCTTGCGGTTCTCCAGCATGTAGCTCACGCCGGAGGGCACGCGCAGGTTGTCTTCGAGCACGTAGTAGGTGCCGCTGCCGTCGGGGTTGCAGGCCCGCACGATGTCGATGCCGGCGATGGCCGAGTAGATGCCGCCGGGCACGCTCAGGCCCATCATCTCCTTGCGGAACTGGGCGTTGTGGAGCACCGGCTCGGCCGGGATCACGCCGGCCTTGAGGATCTCCTGGCCGTGGTAGATGTCCTGCAGGAAGCGGTTGAGGGCGGTGACGCGCTGCTTGAGGCCCTTGTCCAGCTCCTGCCACTCGTGGCTGGGGATGATGCGCGGGATCAGGTCGAAGGGGATGAGGCGCTCGGTGCCCGAGCCGTCCTCGTCCTTGTCGCCGTAGACCGCGAAGGTGATGCCGACGCGGCGGAAGATCATCTCGGCTTCCGCGCGGCGCGAAGCCATGAGCTCGCCCGGCTGACGCTGCAGCCAGCGGCTGTAGGTCTGGTAGTGGTCGCGCACCTGCTTGTCGGCGTGGGCGCTGCTTGCGTGCATCTCGTCGAAGAATCTCATCGATGGGCCCTTGTGGGGGGATGGAAAACAGCGTTGCAGCAGCAGTTGCACTAAGTGTGCCAAGGCGGTTTGACCGGCCGCAAGGCCCGGCGCCGACGCCAGACCCGCCCACCGGGGCAGGTGACGCCAGAAACGCCATCGTCGCCCCAAACAGGGGCTCGCGTGCCCCTTTTTGAGCCGGCAGAAAGGTCAAGCGCGCCGACACCCGCGCTTTGGGCGACAGCGGTGGCGAGCAAAGCGGCAGCGGCCTCGCTTTTCACGACAGCGGTGCCCCTTTTCGGGGCATTGCAGGACCCGCAAGGGCCGTGCGACGCACTTTTTGCGACAGCGGTGGCGTGAAGCGCGGCATGGGTGCCCCTTTGTGGGGCGTGGGAGGCGGTGGCAGCGCGGCCGCCCCCTCCTGCCCCGCGCCCCTCACACCCGCCGCGTCGTCACCTTCACCTCCAACCGGTGGGCGCCGCCGCCGCGGATGACGCCGCGCAGCGGGGTGACGTCGCCGAAGTCGCGGCCATGGGCGACGCGGACGTGGTGCACGCCGGGCACGACGTCGTTGGTGGGGTCGAGGTCGAGCCAGTCGTCGGCCAGGGGCAGGCCCAGGCCGGGCACCCAGACGCTCACCCAGGCGTGGGAGGCATCGGCGCCCACAAGGGGGGCCTGGCCCGGGGGCGGGCGCGTCAGCAGGTAGCCGCTGACGTAGCGCCCCGCCAGGCCGCAGGCGCGCAGGCAGCCCAGCATGAGGTGGGCGAAGTCCTGGCAGACGCCGCGGCGCTCGCGCAGCACGGTGAGGATGGGCGTGGAGATGTCGGTGGAGGCCGGCGCGTAGGCGAAGTCGGCATGGATGCGCTGCATCAGCTCGATGGCGGCCTCGGCCAGGGGGCGGTCGTCGTGCAGGGAGGCCGCGCCATAGGCACGCAGTTCGGCGTGCAGGGGCACGAAGGGCGAGGCGTAGAGGTGCTCGGCAGCGGGCTCGAAGGGCGCGTGGGCGCGGTAGCGCAGGCGCTCGCGGACGTCGCCGCAACTCGGGCCCAGGGGGTACGGACGGACGGCAGCGGCCCGGTGGATGGCCGCGGCTTCCAGGCCTTCGCGCAAGCCCTCGTAGCGGGAGGTGACCAGCACCTCGCTGCGCGCCAGCACGCGCAACGCCTGGTGCGCCGAGTGCAGGGCGAAGTAGGCGCGGCTGTTGCCGTGGCTGTCGCGGCGGGTGCTGTGCTGCTGGGGCGTGGGCTGCACCGCCATCTCGAAGCTCAGCAGGCGCTGGCCGGCATCGCTCAGGGGCCGCAGGCAGGCGATGTGCTGGGCCTGCTCGACGGGGTGGTCGTAGTGGTAGAGCGTCTCGTGCTCGACGTGGAGGCGGGCGCTGGGTGCGTTCAGGCGCTCGGTCATGCACTCACCATCGCGTCATGGGGTTCGGCGTGCACGAAGTACAGGCGGGCCACCTCGTCGGACAGGCGCCAGCCGGCGTCGATCAGGCGGGCACACAGGGCCTGCACGCGCAGCAGGTCCTGGCCATCGCCCGTGCCGGGCGCGCACGGCTGGCACAGTTCGGCCAGGCTCAGGCCGACGCCCTGGTGGGGCAGGAGGGCCAGCAGGTCGTCGCGGGAGCCGCCCTGTTCGGGCAGCTTGCCCAGCTCGGTGCGCAGGCGGCGCAGCACGCAGGCCAGGGCGCGCGGGTTGTTCTCGTCCATCACCAGCAGGGACAGCAGGGCCGGCCGCTCCAGGCGGCGCTGGAAGCGCGCGCGGAAGGTGATGGCGCTGTCGAACAGGTCGAGCACCTGGTCGAAGCCCTGGGGGTGTTGCAGGGCCTGGTGCTGGCAGAAGGCCTGCAGGAAGCCGGCGTGGCCCACCAGGCGCTCGATGAGGCGGCCGACGGTCAGCAGGCGCCAGCCGGCATCGCGGGTCATGCGGTCGGTCTGGGCGCCGGTGACGGCCGACAGCTGCATGGCCAGCTGCTCCAGGGCCTCGTGGGCCTGCTGCAGGCTGGGCAGGCTTTGCGGGGCGTCGGGGGCCATGGCCTGCAGGAAGTCCGGCCCCAGGGTGCGCAGCAGGCGGGCATGGGCGGGCGAGAGGCGCTCGCGCAGGGTCTGGGCCGAGCGGGCCAGGGCGTCGAGGTTGTAGGCCAGGCTGCAGGCGCCCTGGCTGGCCTGGGGGTCGCACAGGGCGTCCAGCGCGGCGCGCTCGAACACGCGCGGCGCCTGGCTCAGGCTGGGGGTGTCGGCAGGCACCAGGCCGCATTGCTGCGACAGCGCCGACAGGGCCTGCAGCACGGCGTCGTCGGCCTCGTCTTCGCTGCTGGCCAGGCCGATGAGGTTCTGCACCAGGCGCAGCTGCTGCTCGGCGCGCTCGGTGTAGCGGCCCATCCAGAAGAGGTTCTCGCCGGTGCGGCTGGCCACCGGACGCTGGCGCTGCACCAGCTCGTCCAGCCCCACGGTGGCGGGCAGCATGGAGAAGGTGTCGACCGGGCCGTCGGTGAGCACCCAGGTGTCCAGCGAGCTGCCGCCGGCCTGCATGGTCATGGGCATGGTCAGCGGCGACGACTGCCCTTCGGGCTCGCGCGCGGCGATGCGGGTCATGCCGCCGGGCAGCACCTGCCATCCGCCCCGCCCGTCCGACAGGGCGTAGACGCGCAGCGTGGCACCGCGCAGGCCGATGTGGCCTCGCCAGCCCGCCTGGCCCGCCCCCGCGGGCCCGTCCTGCCACACCGGGGCCAGCGCATGGGGCACGAAGTCCTGCACGGTGTAGGCCGCCGGGTCGTGGTCGATGCGCGCCCGCCAGGCCTGCAGGGCCGCGGGGTTGAGGCTCTGGCCCAGCACGGCATCGAAGCGCTGGCGCAGCGGCGGCTCACCGAAGCCGGGCTGGGCCGCGCCAGGGTGGCTGGGTCGGATGACGCGCTGGCCCAGGCTGTCGCGCACGGCCTCCCAGGCCGAGGCCTCGCCGCACCACCACGTGGGCAGGGACGGCAGCGCCAGCGGCTCGCCCAGCAGTTCCTGCGACAACGCCGGCAGGAAGCCATGCACCGCGGGCGACTCCAGGAAGCCCGTGCCCAGGGCGTTGGCCAGCACCACGTTGCCGGCGCGCGCCGCCTGCATCAGGCCGGGCACGCCCAGGTGGGAGTCGGGGCGCAACTCCAGCGGGTCGCAGAAATCGTCGTCCAGGCGCCGCAGCACACCGTGCAGTGGCTCCAGGCCCTGCACCGTCTTCATGAACAGGCGCTCGTCGCGCACCACCAGGTCACCGCCCTCCACCAGGGGCAGGCCCAGGTAGCGCGCCAGGTAGGCCTGCTCGAAATAGGTTTCGTTGTAGGGCCCGGGCGTCAGCAGCGCCAGGCGCGGGGCCTGGCCCTGGGCGCAACCGGCGGCCAGCTCGGTCAGGGTGTCGAGCAGGCGGCGGTAGCCCGAGGCCAGGTGCTGCACATTGAGGGCGCGGTAGGCATCGGGGAACTGGCGCGAGACGATCAGCCGGTTCTGCATGACGTAGCCCAGGCCGGACGGCGCCTGGGTGCGGTGCGACACCACCCACCAGCCGCCCTCGGGCCCGCGGGCCAGGTCGAAGGCCAGCACGTGCAGGTGGATGCCCCCGGGCGGCATCACGCCCTGCAGGCCGCGCAGGTAGCCCGGATGCCCCAGCACCAGGGCCGAGGGCAGCAAGGCCTCCTTGAGCAGGCGCTGCTCGCCATAGGTGTCGGCGAGGATGGCGTTGAGCAGGCGGGCGCGCTGGGCCACGCCTTGCTCCAGGGCGTGCCAGTCGGCGGCTTCGATGAGCAGGGGCAGCACCTCCAGCGACCAGGGCCGGTTGCCCGCCCCCCCCTGCCCTGCCTGCGCCTTGTCCCCGCCGTAGACGTTGTAGGTGACGCCATCCTCGCGGATCTGCCGCGCCATCAGCGCGTGGCGGCGCTGCAGGTCGTCCAGCGGCGCGCCCAGCTGCTCGGCAAAGGCCTGCCAGGCCGGGCGCAGCCGCCCTGGCGCGTCGCGCAATTCGTCGTGGTGGCCCGCGGGGGCTGGCCGGGCGCGGCGCAGCAGGTCCTGGGCCACGGCCTCGCGCGGGGGGGACTGCAGCGGGCCGGTCTCGTCGAACAGGGGCAAGGAGGTCGTCACGTCGCCATCATCGCATCAAGCCACGCCCTGGGTGCGGCGCAAATCCAGCGTCAGCGGGTGCTCCAGGCCGGCCGGCAGCGGCCGCACGTCCATCGCGCCCGGCGTGTGGCCCATGCGGAAGAAGCGCGCCAGGCGGCGGCTTTCGGCCTCGCAGGCGTTGACGGGGAAGCTGTCGTGGCTGCGGCCGCCCGGGTGGGCGACGTGGTACTGGCAGCCGCCCAGGGAGCGCTTGAGCCAGGTGTCGACCACGTCGAAGGTCAGCGGCGCATCCGCGCCGATGGTCGGGTGCAGGCAGGACGGCGGCTGCCAGGCGCGGAAACGCACGCCCGCCACGAACTCCCCGACCCGGCCCGTGGGGTGCAGGGGCAGGATGCGGCCGTTGACGGTGACCACGTGGCGGTTGCCATTGAGCCCGGTGGCGCGCACTTCCAGGCGCTCCATGGACGAATCGACATAGCGCACGGTGCCGCCGGCCGAGCCTTCTTCGCCCATCACGTGCCAGGGCTCCAGCGCAGCGCGCAGGCTCAGGCGCACGCCGGCGGACTGCACCTCGCCGATGCAGGGGAAGCGGAACTCGAAGTGCGGCGCGAACCAGGCGGCATCGAAGTCGAAGCCGGCCATCTGCAGCTCGGCCAGCACGTCGGCGAAGTCCATCTCGACGAAGCTGGGCAGCAAGAAGCGGTCGTGCAGGCCGGTGCCCCAGCGCGTCAGGCGCGTGGCGCCGTGGCCCCGGTAGGGCTCGCGCCAGAACCAGGCCACCAGGGCGCGCAGCAAGAGCTGCTGCACCAGGCTCATCTTCGCGTGGGGCGGCATCTCGAAGGCGCGCAGCTCCAGCAGGCCGAGGCGGCCGGTGGGCCCGTCGGGCGAGTAGAGCTTGTCGATGCAGAACTCGCTGCGGTGGGTGTTGCCGGTGGCGTCCACCAGCAGGTTGCGCAGCACACGGTCGACGAGCCACGGCGGCATGTCCTGCCCGAACAGCAGCTTGTTGCGCTGGATCTCGGCGAACGCGATGTCGAGTTCGTAGAGCTGGTCGTTGCGCGCTTCGTCGACGCGCGGCGCCTGGCTCGTCGGCCCGATGAAGAGCCCGGAGAACAGGTACGACAGCGACGGATGGTTGTGCCAGTACGCGATCAGGCTCGCGAGCAGGTCCGGGCGGCGCAGGAACGGGCTGTCGGCCGGCGTCGCGCCGCCGAGCACGAAGTGGTTGCCGCCGCCCGTGCCGACGTGGCGGCCGTCGACCATGAACTTCTCGCTGCACAGCCGCGATTGCCACGCGGCGTCGTATAGGAATTCGGTGTGATCGACGAGCTCGTCGAAGTTGCCGGCCGGATGGATGTTCACCTCGATCACGCCGGGATCGGGCGTCACCTGCAACAGCTTCAGCCGCGCGTCGCGCGGCGGCGGATAGCCTTCCAGCACGAGCTTCACGCCCAGCGCGTGCGCGGTCAGCTCGATCGCACCGAGCAGCTCGAGATAATCCTCGAGCGCGGCAAGCGGCGGCATGAACAGGTACAGGATGCCGTTGCGCACTTCGACGCACAGCGCGGTGCGCGTGATCCATGCAGCCGATTCGAAGCGCTCGGGCTGGCGACCCGGGTCGCGCGCGGCCGGCCGGCCGTTGCCGGCCGTGCCGTCGTCGCGCCACTGCATCACGGTCTGCGCGGCTGCCTCGCGATGCACGCCGGACAGGTAGCGCGGCGCATCGGCCGGCCCCGCGTAGCGCGCGCGGATCGCGGCGGCATCCGGCAGCGCGTCACGCGGCGCGAACGGGTCGCGCTCGACGAGATACGGATAGTCGGCGCGGCTCGCCCACGGCAGCGAATCGAGCGGCAGCCGATAGCCCATCGGAGAATCGCCGGGCACGAGGTACATCCGCTCGTCGCGGAAGAACCACGGGCCCGTCTGCCAGCGCGGGCCGTCGAGGCCGGGCGCGGCTTCCGTACGCTTGACCGGCAGCACGTAGCCAACCACGCTGTCGAGTTGCTGCTCGAAGACCTTGCGCAACCGCGCGCGTTCGAGCTCGTCGTCGAGACGCGAGTCGAACGGGTCGACGTTGACCGGCAGCCGGCGCTCGCGCCACAGGTAGTACCACACGTCCTCGTAGCCGGGCCGGATGAATTCGCCGGTCAGGTTCAGCCGCGCGGCGAGCGCGTCGATGAAGCGCTTCGCGTCGTCGGTCGTATAGGCGGACGGCTCGCGCTCGTCGGCGAACAGCGACGGATCGTGCCACACGGGCTGGCCGTCGGCACGCCAGAAGATCGACAGCGCCCAGCGCGGCAGTTGCTCGCCCGGGTACCACTTGCCCTGCCCGAAATGCAGGAAGCCGCCGTCGCCATATTCGGCGCGCAGCCGCTGCACGAGTTCGGTCGCATAGCCGCGCTTGGTCGGGCCGAGCGCGTCGGTGTTCCATTCGGCGCCGTCGCGATCGTCGATCGACACGAAGGTCGGCTCGCCGCCCTGCGTGAGCCGCACGTCGCCGGCCGCCAGCGCGCCGTCGACCTGCGTGCCGAGCGCCAGCACGCCATCCCATTGCGATTCCGTGTACGGCTTCGTCACGCGCGGCGATTCGTACACGCGCGTCACGGTCATCTCGTGCTCGAACGACACCTCGCACTCGTCGATCAGCCCCTCGACCGGCGCGGCGCTGGTCGGCTGCGGCGTGCACGCCAGCGGAATGTGGCCTTCGCCGGCGAGCAGGCCCGAGGTCGGGTCGAAGCCGATCCAGCCGGCGCCCGGCAGGTAGACCTCGCACCATGCGTGCAGGTCGGTGAAGTCGACCGACGTGCCGCTCGGGCCGTCGAGCGACTTCACGTCGGGCGTGAGCTGGATCAGGTAGCCCGACACGAAGCGCGCGGCGATGCCGAGATGACGGCACAGCTGCACGAGCAGCCATGCGCTGTCGCGGCACGAGCCCGAGGCCAGTTCGAGCGTCTGCTCCGGCGTCTGCACGCCCGGCTCCATCCGCACGAGATAGCCGATGTCGCGCTGCAGTTGCTGGTTCAGCGCGACAAGGAAGTTCACGGTGCCGGCCGGCGTGCGGTCGACGCCGTCGAGATACGCGCGGAACAGCGGCGACGCGCTCGTCTGCGGATCGCACACGAGATACGGTGCGAGCTCGGTCTTCAGCGCGTCGTCATAGCTGAACGGGTATTGCTCCGCGCTGGCTTCGAGGAAGAAGTCGAACGGGTTGTACACCGACATCTCGGCGACGAGATCGATCGTGATCTCGAAGTGCTCGGTGCGCTCCGGAAACACGAGCCGCGCGAGATAGTTCGAGAACGGGTCCTGCTGCCAGTTGATGAAGTGCTGCGCGGGCTCGACCGTCATCGAATACGCGAGGATCGGCGTCCGGCAGTGCGGCGCGGGCCGCAGGCGCACGACCTGCGGGCCGAGATTGACGAGCCGGTCGTAGCGATAGCGGGTGGTGTGATGCAGCGCGACGTGGATGGACATGGGAGCTCGGTTCGGGTTGGGCCGGCCGCGCGCCGCGTCGCGCTCGATGCGACGCGGCACCCCGGCCTGGCGGATTCGGCGAAAACGTGCGCGAGGTCAGACGAGCTCGGGCGTCTGCACGACGCTGATCTCGACACCGACGGCCGTCGCGCCGAGCCCCGTCACCGGCTGCGCGTCGCGATAGTCGAGGCCGACCGCGATGCGCACGTAGCGCTCGTCCGGGCAGCGATTCATGAACGGATCGAACCCGACCCAGCCGAGCCCCTCCACATACGCCTCGGCCCACGCATGGCCAGCGGGCTGCTGCGTCAGCCCGGCCGCCTGCGACTGCGCGCCGTGCGCCGGCTGCGGCATCCCCTGCGATTGCGACTGGGACTGAGACTGCGACTGCGACTGCGCGGCATGCGATGCACCGAGCACCTGCTGCATGCCCTCGCCGCTCTGCAGCGCGAGCGCTTCTTCCTCCTCGACGTCGCCCGCGTTCTGCTTCGCGTCGGCGATGCGCTGCATCGCGCTGTCCGCCAGCACGTAACCCGAAATGTAGCGCGCGGGAATCTTCAGCACGCGCGCGGCCGCGATGAACGCATGCGCATGGTCGCGGCTCGTGCCCTCGCCGCTTTGCAATGCGGTTTCCGCGTCGACCGGAGCGTCGGCGGCCAGGTTCGGCGCATACGCGATGCGGTCGTGCACTTCCGTCATCAGCCAGTGCAGCGCGTCGAGGCTGTGCGGCTCGATCGGCAGCGCTTGCGCCAGCGCGCGCACGGTGTCGCCGGCCTTCGTCAGCGCCGTTTCGCGTTCGAAGATCCACGGCGGTGCATAACCTTCAGGATGGCCGAGTATGCCCGCGCGGTCCTGCGTCTCGACGACGCCGGCCGCGACGACGACGATCTCGGCCTTCGCGCCGCGGTCGTGCCGCACGAGGTCGATCCGGTTGCCGAGCCCGTCGGCATAGGACAGCGACGGCTCGACGCCGTCGATCGTGACCTGCCACGCGCGCACCGTCTGCCCGGGGCCCGACTGCGGGCGCAGCCGCAGCCGTTGCAGCGCATGGGTGGCTTGATCGTCGAACTGATAACGCGAGATGTGTCGGATGGCGAGTCGCATGGCAAGTCTCAGTCGAAGTTGTAAGCCTGGGCGATTTCGAGCCCGAGGCTGTTGTTGCGGCCGATGAAGTCGGTCAGGAACTCGTGCAGGCCGCTCTTGAAGATCCGCTCGACCGAGGTGTCGGACAGCATTTGCAGGATCTTCGTGGCCGTGTCGTGACACGGGTGTGTCACACCGTAATCCTTTGCGAGCAGGTTCAGGCTCGACACGACGCGCCCGTAGCAATAACGCAGCGAACGCGGCATGCGGCCGTTCAGGATCAGGTAGTCGGCGATGTTCATCGGCTTGTATTGCACGTCGTACACCCAGCGGTACGAACGGTGCGCGGCGACGCAGCGCAGGATCGTCTCCCACTGGTAGTTGTCGAGGATCGTGCCGACGTGCGACACCGACGGCAGCAGCAGGTGGTATTTCACGTCGATGATCCGCGCGGTGTTGTCGGCGCGCTCGACGAACGCGCCGATCTGCGCGAAATCGAAGATCTCGTTGCGCAGCATCGTGCTGTAGAAGCTGCCGAGGATCAGCGCGGTTTCGCGCTTCACCTGGTCGAGCACGGCCGGCAGTTCGCTCTCCGGCACCGGCTGCGCGAGCGCGCGGCGCAGCGCGAGCCACGCGCCGTTCACGCTCTCCCATGCCTCGCGGGTGAGCGCCGTGCGCACCATCCGCGCGTTCGAGCGCGCGGCGTCGATGCACGACAGCACGCTCGACGGGTTGTCGCGGTCGCGCAGCAGGTAGTCGGTCACGGTATCGGCCGCATACGCGTCGTATTTCTGCCGGTAGCCGTCGTCCGTGCCCGAGCTGACGAGCACCGACGACCATTCGGCCGGCGCGTCGGACGTGCGCGTGAGCGCCATCCGCAGCCCGGCATCGACGATGCGCGCGATGTTCTCCGCGCGCTCGATATAGCGGTACATCCAGTAGAGACCGCTTGCAGTACGTCCCAGAAGCATCTCGTGTCCACTCCGTCTTCGTTCGGTTGGCGCCCCGGTCGCGGGGCGCGCGGTCGCGTCCGGCTCAGTCGGCCAGCACCCAGGTGTCCTTGGTGCCGCCGCCCTGGCTCGAGTTGACGACGAGCGATCCCTCCTTCAGCGCGACGCGCGTCAGTCCGCCCGGCGTGATGCGGATCCGGTCCGACACCAGCACGAACGGCCGCAGGTCGACGTGGCGCGGCGCGAGGCCGGCTTCGGTCAGGATCGGCGTCGTGGACAGCGCGAGCGTCGGCTGCGCGATGTAGTTCGCGGGGCGCGCGCGCAGCTTCGCGGCAAAGGCTTCGAGCTCGGCTTTCGATGCGCACGGCCCGACCAGCATCCCGTAGCCGCCCGAGCCGTGCACTTCCTTCACGACCAGTTCGTCGAGATGGTCGAGCACGTATTTCAGGCTGTCGGCTTCGCCGCAGCGCCAGGTCGGCACGTTCTCCAGCAGCGCCTTGCGGCCCGTGTAGAACTCGACGATCTCCGGCATGTACGAGTAGATCGCCTTGTCGTCGGCGATGCCGGTGCCGGGCGCGTTCGCGATCGTGATGTTGCCCGCGCGGTACACGTCCATGATCCCCGCGACGCCGAGCACCGAATCGGGGCGGAACGTGAGCGGATCGAGGAACGCGTCGTCGACGCGGCGATACAGCACGTCGATCGGCTGGAAGCCTTCGGTCGTGCGCATCGCGACGCGGCCGTCGATCACCTGCAGGTCGCTGCCCTCGACGAGATGCACGCCCATCTGGTCGGCGAGGAACGAATGTTCGTAGTACGCGGAATTGTGGATGCCGGGCGTGAGCACGGCGACGGTCGGGTTGTCGGCATTGCCGCCCGGCGGGCACACGGCCGCGAGCGACTGGCGCAGCATCTGCGGATAGGTCTCGACCGGGCGCACCTTCACCTGCTGGAACAGCTCCGGGAAGAGCTGCATCATCGTCTCGCGGTTTTCCAGCATGTACGACACGCCGGACGGCGTGCGCGCGTTGTCTTCCAGCACGTAGAATTCGTTCTCGCCGGTGCGCACGATGTCCACGCCGATGATGTGCGTGTAAACGTTGCCGGGCGGCCGGAAATCGATCATCTCCGGGATGAACGCTTCGTTGTGCGCGATCAGGTGCTTCGGCACGATGCCCGCGCGGACGATTTCCTGGCGGTGGTAGATGTCGTCGAGGAACGCGTTGAGCGCCATCACGCGCTGCTCGATGCCGAGCGACAGCCGGCTCCATTCGGCGCCCGAGATGATGCGCGGGACGATGTCGAACGGAATCAGCCGCTCGGCGGCCTCCGCGTCGCGGTCGACGATCGCGGTGCGCAGTTGCCGGAAGATCTGCCCCGTCAGGTCGTGACGGCCTTCGATGCGGATCGCGATGTCCATCGCAGTGGTTACCTCGATTGCTGAAATTTCGTGCCGATCAGCATACCGAAGGCGACGAAAGAATGGGTGGTTCCGCGCGGCGTGACGGCTCGCGGGTTGCGCTCGATGCACGAACCGGCCGCACGGTGCACGGCATCCCGGCAGGGCGACGCGGGCGGCCGGCGAAACGGGGCATCATGCAACGCTGGCCCGGGGGCATCCGTCAGGAGTGACGGGCATTCTCAGACGACGCGGCCCCGTCGCGCGATTGGACCTCGGCCCGCCGCTGCCTTACGATCCACGACAGATCCACGACAACCCCACACCGGAGCGTGCCCATGCTGTCCGAAGACGAACTTGCGCTGCTCGACGCGATCCGCGCCACCGGCAGCCTGTCGCGCGCGGCCGCGCGGCTCGGCAAGGCGCCGTCGACGGTGTCGCACGCGGCGCGGCAGCTCGAAACGCGCTTCGACGCACTGCTGTTCGACCGCCGCGGCTACCGGCTGCAGCTCACGCCGGCCGGCCAGTTGCTGACCGACGAAGCGGCGCGGCTGGCGCTGGACGTCGCGCGGCTGACGCAGCGCGTGCGGCAGGTCGCGAGCGGCTGGGAAGACCGGCTGTGGATCGTCAGCGACGAGGTGCTGGAGTTCGACACGCTGTTGCCGGTCGTGCGCGCATTCGATGCGCTCGACTCGGGCGTGTCACTGCGTTTCACGCACGAAGTGCTCGGCGGGACCTGGGAAGCGCTGCGCGACGGGCGCGCGGACCTGGTGATCGGCGCGACCAACGAGCCGCCGGCGATTCCCGGTTTCAAGTGGTTCGAGCTGGGTGCGATGGAGTGGGTGTTCGCGGTGTCGCCGCGCCATCCGCTGGCCGCCGTGAGCGGCGCGCTGACGCGGGACGCGATCGGCGCGCACCGGGCCGTCGTCGTCGCCGATTCGTCGCGGCGCGCGGCCGGCCGCGCGTCTGGCC
>JADFIG010000040.1 GCA_022566735.1 Pseudomonadota bacterium | reverse complement strand
TGAAAGCGCTTCTCGCCACGGCTGACTCGGCCTGGTGGATCAAGGGCCCGGCTACGTTCATTTCCGAACTGTCGGCACGATTCGGCGATCTGCCGGATGACCAGCGGGCCGCCCTGGTCGAAGCCACACCCGAGACGATCCGCGAGGCTCTTACTCAACTGAGCTTGGCGACTGAACACGCCGCCTATGCCGCTGCGGGGGTGGATCGAATCGAGGATCGCCTCCGCGAGATGCACGAAGCCATCCAGACGGTGCTTTGTGAACCGAGACGGCCCACTCCAACCGACTACGCGCAACGGCTGCAGGAAGAGCTGATTGACTTTAGCAGTGAACGCGCCCGTCACAAGTCCTTCTTCGGCCGCAAGGACATCATGGCCACCCTCGACGGCTGGCTTGCCGCTCCTGATCCGCCGTGCGGATGGCTTCTGGTCAACGGCGGTCCAGGCATGGGCAAGAGCGCCTTGCTGCGAAAGTTCAAGGATGTTGCCAGTGCGCTAGAAGATCTCGATTGCACGGTTAGATCTTTCGTCCTCCACCAAGGAGCTGATCTCGACACCTTTCTTGAGAGGCTAGTCCATGAGGTATTCGGCATGAGGCGAACAACCGACGGACGGTCATGGGTAGCAGGGCCAAGGGCAAGAGAACAGATCACAGCTCTTGCGGGACTGGCAAGGATCGACAAACTGCTTGAGACTCTGGCCCCCAAGGAGTGGCGTTGCTCTTCCCAAATCCTCCTTGATGTATTCCAAGTCGTCTCGGAGAGCCTAGCCCCCAACCGTCGACTGGTCTTCATCATTGACCCCGAGAAGTACATGTTACCCAACAGCAGTCAAGCTTGGGTGCCTCTCCTCTGCAATCTGCCTGCCAAGTTCGTGCTGGTGTTTGCCCAGCGCCCTGATGATGTTTTGGCGAACGATCCCGACCTTTCCAGCACCATCACTATCCCCGAGGGCGAGCTCGCCGAATTGGACGAGCAGGCCTGCGAGGAATTCATCCAACGGGGTCTGGCGGAGATCGGTTGCCAGCTCTCTGACGAGGAGCAAGTCGCTGCAACTCATTCCTTGCGGCAACTCCATGGATGGCCCTATGCCATCCGTGAGGGTCTTCTTCTGCTTGCCGGTGGTGCCTCGCCCGACAAGCTACAAGAGCCAGCAGATACCAAGGCCAAGCGCCTGCTTGAGCAATTGACCCAAATCGGGGGTGCCGTTGCGCTCAGAGTTGTCTACGCACTTACGGTATTGGAGGTACCCGTGCCCGTGCCCGTATTGGGGGAGTTCCTCGCTCTCCCCAACACTGAAGTGAGGAGGATACTACAGATCCCAACCGTTCAAGCTCTAGTCAAGACTTCCAAAGAGGGCTCTGCGCTCTTCCACAGCCTCTTCGCTGATCATGTTCGGGCCCAGATGAAGGACGACCTGGAGTGGGTCAAGCAACACGAGATCGCAGCCTCCATGTTTGAGGCACGATTGGAGGCTGACAAACGAGACGAGTTGGCGCTACGGAGGCTCCCGCACCACACACAAGAGTCAAGAGGTTTGCCAGCGTACTTTGAGATTGTGCTCCGGCTATCCAATCGCCAACTCCAACTGGGGTTGCTTTCGGACGCTACCAGAGGGCTGGAATCGGCGCTGTATAACGAACCCGGGGCCAAGGAGAGAGCCTCCCTGGCAAATTCCCTCGGCTCCGCCTATGCCACATACGGCGACTTGGAAGGTGCCGAGGAGAAGTTCAGAGTATCCCTAGCCATCAACGAAGAGATTGGCAATAGGGAGGGCATCGCCAATAACTACGGAAATCTCGGCCAAATCCTCCAGACCCGAGGCGATCTGGACGGTGCCACGGAGATGTTTGGAAAGTCCTTGGCCATCAACGAGGAGATTGGACACAAGGGGGGCATCGCCAGCACCTATGGCAACCTTGGCCAGATCCTCCAAAGCCGCGGCGACCTAGACGGTGCCGCAGAGATGTTTGGAAGGTCGCTAGCCATTTGCGAGGAAACAGGTGATGTGGAAGGCAAGGCAAGTGGCTACGGCAGCATGGCCATCATCTATACAATCCGTGGCGACCTTGGCCCCGCTGAGAACATGTTCAGAAAGGCGCTTGCCGTCAGCACTGAACACGGGTACAAGGAGAGCATGGCCAGTTCCTACGGCAACTTGGGCATCATCTTTGACATCCGCGGCAACCTCGAACTCGCCGAGGAAAATTATGGTAAGGCACTGGCCATCAACGAGGAGATCGGGCACAAGGTGGGTACAGCGTCTTGCTACTGCAACTTGGGAGCTATCCATGCCACCCGCGGCAACCTTGACCTCGCCGAGAAGATGCTCAAGAAGGCCCTGGCCATCAACGAGGAGATTGGCCACAAGGAAGGCATCGCCAACACCTACGGCAACCTCGGCCAGATCCTACAAAGCCGCGGTGACCTAGACGGTGCCGCGGAGGTGATCGCAAAGTCTCTATCCATCAACGAAGAGATTGACCACAAGGGAGGTATTGGGAGCAACATTGGCAACCTCGGCAACATCCTCCACGCCCAGGGCGACCTAGATGGCGCCGAGAGGATGCAAAGGAAGGCACTAGCCATCAACGAGGAGCTTGGCCATAAGGAGGGCGTCGCAACGAACTGCGGCAACATCGGCGTCATCTTTCATTCCCGCGGAGAACTTGACTGTGCAGAGATGATGTTTGACAAGTCCCTGGCCATTAGCAGAGAGCTTGGCTACAGGGTGGGCATGGCCAGTGCGTGCGGTAACCTGGGCCTCATCTATCGCACCCGAGGCGAACTTGATGGGGCCGAGAAGATGTTTGAGGAATCCCTGGCCATCAATGTGGAGATTGGCAACAAGGCGGACATGGCCAAGAGCTACGCAAACCTGGGTCTCATCTACACCTCCCGAGGCGACGTCGATCGTGCAATGGAAGCGCACAAGAAGCTACACGCAATTGAGAGGGAACTTGGGGGCGAAACAGACGCCTCTGGAGGAAGCCTAGTGTCGGACTCGATTCCCTGGAACCTGTCCCTTGGCACTGACTGAGTGGTCGTCTTCCTGCCAGCCAAGTCCATCTCCACGCTCCAGGGTAACTGCTGGCATCGTGGAATCAGTCCTCTCTTGCTAGGCTCCGTGTATGCCCAATGTGCAGGATCTCGATCGCCTGCTTTCCACTCATGCTCAGGAAGAGGACCAGTCCTTTCGGCTGCACCACCTACTGCAACTCGGCAGCAAAGTCCTGCCCTGCCCGCGCGATGATCTCCTCTACTTCGTGAATCTCAGTAGCATAGAGTCGGCTGATGCAGTCCATGACACCGAATCCCTCTTCGTACAAGAACGCCATCGCTGGGCCTGTGACAGACAGTACAGCAGGATACTCCTCTCCACATCTCGTTAGCCATCCGCTAAGCGCGACCCTATTCCCTCTTTGTGCATCAATCCGATCACGCAACTGATCCCTCCTCAGATGCAAGCTCAGCCCGACCCCCCCATCTGCAACCCGTCTAGGAATCCTCTTGAGAAACAGCGTGGCATCGTGCTCCACAAGCCCTCGAAGCTCAATTGCCGGTCGCCAGTCCTCCTGCGAGCGCAATGAACAGAACCGCTCCTCCAGCTCCTTCAACTCACTCCCCTTGCCTACTTCATCGTCCCTTCTACTCAGCCTCTTGACTTGGGATACGCAACACTTCTCGTAAGCATATACTCCTGAAAGCCAATTTGCCAATTGGCTAAAGACAGCCGCCTCAAGAAGGGCAATCCTCTCTCCAAAAAAGGCCGATATGGGAAAAGACCCCTCGAACTGTCGGGACGCAGAGAGAAGGCTCTCATAGTTGCTGGTTACTCTATATTTGGCTAGCATTAGGTTGTGATTGGATGAGTAAGCCTCCCATCTCAGTGGACCAGATTCCTTCCTGACCCGATCCGTGAATCTCTTCGCCATACTCATTCGTGTGGTGCCTCCTCCTTACAGAGCATCAAGTTGACCCTCCCTACTGTGAACATGAGACCCGTACGGTGGTTCCTCTCGGCCCTGGTTCACTTAAGGAGACCAGACTAGGAGAGCATGTGCTACCCCTCAGACCTGCAAACACGCTCCTATTCCCTACTAGGAGAAAGAGCGCCTGCAATGAGCCATACTGCCAGGAAGACCAATGCCAGCCCGACAAGGCCCCCTAGATCTGCCCCGGCAGGCTCTTGGCCAATGAGGTTAGCCAACTCCCTGCGCTCTTCGGCAGAGAGTTGCCTCATCTGACCCTTCCGAGTCAGATAGTCGATTCGCTCAAGTGTCCAAGAATCCACAGCTAGTCCCTTCCCTTGATGGCCATTTCAAAGAACGCCACCACAAGACCCGGGAGTTCTGCCTTGAGATTGTCATAGCCCTTCTCGTCAGCTTGTTCAGCCCATTCCCTCAGTCGCTGGACTATGTCGTCGGCGCCCGGCATTGCACTCAAAGGCGCTCCCAGTTGGGTCTGGATTGCCCCTCCAAGGAGGCCCATGGCCTGAAGCTCCACAGCAAGGCCAAAGCAGATCTTGCCGCGGTCAGAATAGACGAATCCGTGGTATGCACCATTGGACAGGGCATCCAGTTGGACCCCTTTTTCCTTAAACACCACCAAGCGACCCTTCATTCGCGGGTGTACGCTGATCATCCCATGCTCCTTTATCACGGACTCTGAAGGAACATAGTGGCTCTTCTGCTTCCTGTCCTTCGTGGCCAAGATGACAGCGGCATCGCAGTTATCAAGAAGGTGCTCGACCTGCTCGCCAAGTGTTCGTCCCTGAAACGGCTCCGTGCGCGCCAAGACCGCCTTGAAACCAAGCACCTCCAAGAACTCGGTAACAAAGCGGGCTAGCGCTGCCTTCTTGTGGCAGTGACACAGGAACACCTTAGGCATGACCATAATCCCACTACATCAACCCCTGCACAGTCCTGGCTGTGGGTCAAGACTGTACTTCAAGGTGATCCTACTGTCTCTCACCACTGGTGGTAGGAGCACTACGCTACCGCAAGGCCGGGGGCCCCGACTACCTGGGCCTCTTCCTCCAGGCCAAGAGCATCTCCACCCTCACGGGCTAGCCCCGCCGAGCCGCCCCCGGCCCGCGGGCCGGGGGTGGTCGGCCCAACAACCCTTACAGGCTAGACTCCACACCATGAGAGACAGGTCTTTGCCGGTTGTGTGCCTGTTGGCCGGCTTGGCCCTGGCGGGGTTGCGGCTGGAGGCTGCAGACCCGGCGCCTGCCGCAGCGGACGTTGAGTCCAGCAAGTCGGAGGGCGGCGCCATTCCAGAAGAGGTGTTGGCGGTGTTGCTTGAGACCACCCTAGACACCTCGGTGTACAGCTGGGTGCGCGAAAAGGCGGCGGAGGCGCTTGGCTCACTTGGCGATGCCCGGGCGGTGGTCCCATTGATCTCGGTCTTGGGCGCGGCGGAGGGAGACCTCCTCGTGGCGGTTGCAGGGGCGCTTGGAGAGTTGGGGGATGCCAGGGCGGTGGGCCCGTTGACAGAGGCATTGGGCAGGGCGGCTGGAGAAGATCGTGGATGGGTTGTGGTGGCAGCCCTTGCTGACCTGGGGGATGCCCAAGCCGTGGAGGCACTGGCCGCCATCCTGGCCAAAGGGCAAGGCCTCTCGCGCCGGCCAGCGGCCATTGCACTCGGCAAGATGGGCGGCCCCCAAGCGGTGGATGCCCTCATCGCGGCCCTGGACAATGAGGATGAATGGGTTGGCTTCCATGCGGCCCAGGCCCTCGGCTCCCGAGGTGGAGAGAAGGCATTGAACTTGCTGATCGAAGCCTTGGGCGGTGAGGAGGACTTTCGGCGCCGCCTTGCGGCCGAAACGCTTGGGGAGCTGGGGGACCCCCGGGCGGTGACCCCCCTGATAGCGGCCTTGGGGGACTCGGAGGCATGGGTGGCGCGGGAGGCAGCCCTCGCCCTCGGCGCCCTAGGGGATGGCAAGGCTGTGATGCCACTGGTTGCAGCGCTGGAGCACCCGGACAACAACGTCCGCCTGGCGGCGGCAGACGCGCTTTGGGTGCTTGGTGATGCCCGGGCTGTGGACCCGCTGATAGCGGCGTTGGGGGTGGTTGACGTCGGGGTACAGGGTGCGGTTGCCCAGACCATTGGGCACTTGGTGGACGAAAGGGGAGTGGGCCGGCTGCTCGCGGCCTTGGAGGCAGACGACTACCGCCTGCGCTCCGGGGCTATCCAAGCTCTCGGTGCCAGCGGCGATGCGCGCGCCTTGAAGCCGCTGGTGGAGGATTTGGCCAACCCAGTCAGTTGGACCCGTCTCTTGGTCCCCCAGGCCCTTGGCCGCCTTGGGGATCCCCGGGCGGTGGAGCCGCTGATTGCCGCCCTGGGTGATGAGCGCCCCGACTTGCGCTCCCTGGCGGCCAAGGCGCTTGGGGCGTTGGGGGATGCACAAGCCGTGTTGCCCCTGGCTGCGGCCCTGGGGGACCCGGATCCATTCGTGCGCATGGCGGTGGCCCAGTCGCTGCGGGCACTGGGAGATGCCCGGGCGGTGCCCGCACTTGTCGAGGCCCTGCGGGATGAGGACGAGAGGGTTCGGCCTGAGGCGGCCAAGGCACTGGGAGTCCTCGGCGATTCACGGGCTGTGCTCCCGCTGATCGGAGCATTGGATGATGAGGCCGGCGATACGCGCCGCTGGGCGGCATGGGCACTGGGTGCCCTGGGCGACTCCCGGGCATTGGACCCTCTTGTCGCTGCCCTTGGGGATGAGAACCCCTGGGTGCGACGGGGGGCGGCACGGGCACTTGGGGAGATTGGCGATGCCCGGGCGGTGGACCCTCTATTGGCAGCCTTTGGAGATGAGTATTGGCCATCCCATTGGTGGGTTGCCGAGGCGCTTGCCCTGCTGGCTCCTGTGGACGAAGGGCTGACGAGCCTGCTGGTGGAGATTGTCCGCACTTCCTCCTATTCCCGAGAACAGGTGGTAGCGATTGAGGTATTGGAGGCCATCTGGTCCCCTCCCAAAGAGCCTGTCAGTCCGTAACCCCGAGCCAGCAGCCGTATACTGCATTGGTGCCGGCAGCCGGCCCAACAACCCTTACAGGCCTATACTCCACACCATGAGAAGCAGGTCCTTGCCGGTTGTGTGCCTGTTGGCCGGCTTGGCCCTCTTGGGGTTCCTGCAGGAGGCAGCCAACCCCGCGCCAGCCGGGAAATCCTCCATGGAAGCCACCACCCGAGAGGTGCCCCAGTTCGTGGTGGACGCGCTGGTGTCGGCGTTGACCGACGCCGATGAGGATGTGCGTTCGGCGGCTGCCATGGCATTGGGCAAAGTGGGCGACCCTCGCGCCATCGATCCCCTCGCTATGGCGCTCGAAGATGTTGCCGTGCGGGTTCGCCGTCGCGCGGCAAGGGCGCTGGCGGAATTGCGCGAACCCACCGCCTTTCTTGCCCTCTTGGCGGCCCTGGCGGACGATGACGCGGCGGTCCGTTGGAGGGCGGTTGATGGGCTGGGGGCCCTGGCCGATCCCCGGGCCTTGGACCAACTGCTTCTTGCCCTGGCTGACAAGGATCCGATTGTCCGCGGCCAAGGGGCCAAGGCACTGGGGGCGATCGGTGACCGGCAGGCCTACGGCGCCCTCGCACAGGCTTTGGGAGATGTGGAGAGCCGGGTGCGCCAAAGAGCGGCCCAAGCCCTGGGCACACTGGGCGACCACCGAGCCCGTGCGCCCCTACAAAGGGCATTGGGGGATGAGGAATGGGCGGTGCGGAAGGCTGCCGCTGACGCGTTGACGGCATTGGGCGACACCGGCGCAGGTGACTTTCTCTACCGGGCGCTGGAGGATGGCGATAGAGATGACCGCCGCGAGGCGGTCTTGGCACTGGGACGCTTGCAGGACCAGCAAGCCGTGGATGTGCTCCTCGCGGTCTTGCAGGACCCGGATGCGAGGGTCCGATCTGGCGCGGCCTGGGCCCTCGGGAAGATCGGCGATCCACGCGCTCTGGAGCCACTTGTCCAAGCTTTGGAAGACAAGGTTTCGTGGGTGCGCCGCGACGTTGCCACAGCCCTTGGGAAACTGGGCGACCTCCGGGCCGCGATGGCTCTCATCCGGGCCTTGGGCGATGCGGATGAGTTTGCCCAGCGAAACGCGGCCAAGGCTTTGGGGGCCTTGGGCGACCCGCTGTCACTGGAGGCTCTCGCCCAGGCCCTGGGCTCTGGAGATAGCAGGTTGCGGGAAGGCGCCGCATTGGCCCTTGGGCACATGGGCGACGCGAGCGCCTTGGAGCCGCTCATCCAAGCACTCGAAGATGAGGGCAGGTGGAGGCGCGCATTTGCCGCCGATGCACTTGGAGAACTAGGAGACAGGCAGGCCGTGGAACCCCTAACACTCTTGCTGGGCGACGCGGATTGGATGATCCGCAGTTCGGCCGCCACAGCGCTGGGGGGTTTGGGCGGCCCGGTTGCCGTCGAAGCCCTCATACTGGTGGCCAAGGACAGGGAGATGACCGTTGGTTGGGATGCGGCCAAGGCACTCGGGAGATTGCTGCCCCGGGACCTCGGCCTTTCCCGGAGAATTGCCTCTGTCATCACCGACTCCGGGGACACGGAGTCCAGGTACGGGCATGTCATCCTGTTGGGCGCGCTGTGGGCCGCGCCGGAAGAGGTTGCCAGCTCCTAAGGCCGGGCCAGTCCCTGCCCGGGAGGAAAGGGGCTGGCTAGCCCATGTGCCCCGAGAGGCCTAAAATCCAAGGCACGAAACCCAAAGCACTCTTGTTGCCCTTCCTCCTGGCGGGAATGGCCCTCCTGGGGATGCGGCTTGATGGCGTTGACCCCGCGCCGCACATGGAGACCTGTGCGGAAGCCTCCACCCAAGAGGTTCGCCAGTTTGTGGTGGCCTCGCTGACAACGGCCCTCAGGGATCCAATCGAGAATATCAGGAGAGCTGCGGCCAAAGCGCTTGGCACTCTCGGCGACCCCCGCGCCGTGGAACCCCTGGTCGCCGCGATGGAGGATGAGGCCGAGGGGGTGCGCAGATCCACCGCCATGTCACTGGAGGAGCTCGGCGATCCCCGAGCCTTCACTCCGCTGATCAAGGCACTGGAAGATGAGGATTGGTGGGTCGGGGCTACGGCGGCCCGGGCGCTGGGTGAATTGGGCGACTTGCGGGCCTTTGACCCTCTTCTGGAAGTGCTGGAGGACGAGAACTCAGAGATCCGGTCCTATGCGGCCGACGCCCTGGGAGATCTGGGCGACCTCCGTGCCTTGGACCCCCTCCTGGGGGTGCTGGAGCGTGAAGACATTGACGTTCTGAGCTCTTCTGTGCTGGCGCTGGGGAAGTTGGGCGACCCCCGGGCCCTATACCCCCTTATGCGGGCCATGAGGTATCGGTTTTCCATGTACTCCATGGTGCCGGTTTCCGCTGCCATGGCCTTGGGGTATCTGGATGACCCCCGCACTGTGGACCTGCTCATAGCAGACCTGAGGAATGAAAGCCCGGAGGTGCGGAGCATCACGGCAATGGCATTGGGGGAAGTAGGTGACCCCCGTGCCACCGATGCCCTCATACGGGCCCTGGAGGATGTGGACCCGGAAGTCAGGACCACTGCTGCCAGCGCGCTAGGGAAACTCGGAGATCTCCGCGCCCTGGGGCCACTTGTCAGAGCGCTGGAGGATGAGGCGGAGAGTGTCCGCGGCGCGGCGGCCTGGGCGCTGGCGGACCTGGGCGACCCCCGCGCCCTCGAGCCACTTCTGCGCGCCTTGGAGGACGAGGGATCGCACGTGCGCAGGGGCGCGGCCTATGGGCTGGGGGAGCTTGGCGACCCCAGGGCGGTCGAGCCCCTCATGCTGACTCTGGAGGACGAGTACCAATGGGCACGCCGCGGCGCGGCCATGGCGCTGGGAAAACTCGGCGACCCCCGTGCACTGGAGCCCCTTGTCCGAACGCTGGAGGATGAGGAAGGATCCGTCCGCGGGGCGGCAGCCTGGGCGCTGGGGGCCCTGGGTGACCCACGATTTCTTGAACCCCTCGTCACGGCATTGGGCGATTTCGGAGGTTACGAGACCTTTGCCCGTCCCGAAGAGCTGAAAGTGCTCCTCCCTTTTGGCTTTGACCTCTTGAACAAGGCTGTCTCCGCGATTTCCCTTTCCACTGACCAGAACGAGAGAATCGGGTATATCTACCTGCTGGGCGCGCTATGCGGCCCTGCCATCGAGCCCGCCGACCTCTAGCGCCAGACCAACCCCTGGCCCGTGAAGAGAAGGGCTGATTGTCGTTTGGCAATTCGGATGCCGTGGTGGCGGGATTGCCCAGGTCAGTCAGCCAGGTGGAGCGCCTCGCCGCGGGAGAGGCGCCGCGCGATGGTGAAGGTCTGCTCTTGGGCGCGCTGGGTGGGCGCCTGGGCGGCGATGTATCGCGCTGTGGCAACCAGGAGATGGTCGCGCTCGGGACCGGCCGGCCAGCCCCGGGCCTGGCGGATGCCGGCCTCCAACATCTGCAGGGTGTGGAAATCGGCGTCCTCGCGCAACGCTGCCATCGCCAGGGTGCCCTCCAACTCCCCAACCGGGTGCCCGCAGGAAAGGTAGCGGGCGGCCAGCCTCCCCACAGCCATGTCCTGGCCAGTTTCGTTGCAAGCCGCCAAGATCGCCTCGAGCAGGTCGGGGGCCTTGTCGGGGAGGTCGTCCAGGGAGCCCCTCTCCCCGGGCAACGGGGCTGGGGGGATGTTCAAAAAGCGGTCGAGGTAAACCGCCATCGCCCCGTGGAAGACCCCCCTGACCACTCCGGGGGAGGCCCCGTCGCCCAGCCGCAGTAGCACTTGGCACAGGGCGTTGGCGGCGCTGAAGGTGTGCAGCGAGGCTATCCAGTCGGAAACCTCGTTGCCGGTGCCGAAGCGGGCGATGCGCATCCCGGCGGCGTAGGCGACCCACCTGGCCACCTCCGCCGGAGGCGCCCCGTTTTGCAACGCCTCGCCCAGCCCCCCCAATATCTCCCGGGGGTTGTCGCCCAGGAGGACAGGCAGGAGATCCGCGTGTCCAGGGGTCCCGTTCCCTGCCGCCCTCCACTCGCTCCCGGCCTTTAGTTGCGCCGCTAGCCCCTCTTCGGCTGTCCGCACCATGCCGATGAGGTTGTCCGGATGGTGCCAGGAGCTCGTCTCCTCCCCGCCCCGGCTCAAGACCAATTGCGTGGTGAGGGTGGGGAGCACCCGAGGCGCCCAATCCCAGCCCACAAGGTCCAGCAATTCCAGGGCCTTGTTCCCGAAATCGAGCAGGTGGCCGACATCGGCGAAGGGCCTGTCCATCGCCGCCGTGAAGAAGAGGTCCACCACCGTCGCGGGGTCGTTGCCCTCCTCCCAGGCCGTGAGGATGCAGCGCTCGGCGCCGTCGCGGTGCCTGACCAGGGTCCAGTGCCGCAGCCACCGGCTCAATTGCGCGTTGGAGGCATCGCTGTCCTCCAGGGGATGGCGGTCGCGTCGGGCGGGTTCGCCACCGATGTCGTTGGCCACCCGCCGAAGCCCTTGGAAGAGGCCCCGCATCGCCGCCCCCTGGGGCAGCGTGGGTACGAGGTTGGCCATGGCCGTCAGGATGGTCATCCCGGCGCCCCAGCTGTCCCGGTACCTGGTGCCCAGATCCGCCCCCACCTTGATCAATTCAACCGGATCGGTCTTTGCCTCCACGAGGTGCACCACGGCCTTTGCCACCTGCAGGGAGAGTCCGTGCTCCACCCCTTCGCGAAGCCGGCGCAGCCAGTGGAGCCGGCTGGCCTCTGGGTCTGGCGGGGGGGTGAGGACGAAGACATCCCCGTTGCGGGTCTCGACCTCAAATTTGGGCACGTCGTCCGCCCACAGGTCGAAGGTGCAGCCGCTGGAGAGGTCGAAGCGGGCATGGTGCCAAGTGCAGGTGAGGATGCCGTCCTCCACGGTGCCCTGCGCCAACGGAAACCCCAGGTGCGGACACCGGTTGTCGACGGCGTGGATCCGCCCCTCGTGGTGGAACACCGCGATCGGGCAGTCCGGGCCCGCCACCACCAGCACTCCCGCCTGCTTGAGCTCGGCCAGGGTGCCTGCCCGCACGGCCGGGCCGTTCAGTGCCCCGGCGGGGTTGGGTTTGCTCTTAGTGTCCATGCGCGTTCAGAGAACCCTGCCTTGGCGTCCGGCTGGACGCTTCCCATGCCACGCCTAGCCGCTCGGCGGCCTTGGCGGCGTGACCCAGGCACCATCCGGTACTTAGGATCGGAGCCTGTGAGGACACTGTTCGTTCTTCTTCCCTTGGTGGCCGCTGGAGGGCAGGCGTGCACCACGGGAGGAGGCGCAGGCCCACCCGCTGTTCGCGGGTCTGGGCCAGGTGCAGGCCTGGTCCGAGGTCGGCTGAGCCCGCTGCGGCCCGGGGCGGTGTGCCCGGGCGCGCGGCTTCCTGGGCTCAGGCCTGGGCGGCGGCCGGGTTGCTGCCCTCGATGCCGGCTTCGATCGACTTCAGCATCTGCTTGCGGAAGCGGTTGAGCTCCTGCACGCTGGCGAAGCTCTGGCCCATCAGCGAGCTGAGGTTGTGGAGGATGCGTTCCACCACCTTGTTTTCCCAGACGCTGTCGAACTGGATCTGCGTGTCCAGCCACTTTTCCAGCCACTCGGGGTTGGGCAGGCGGGACTGCACCGTGTCGCGCGGGAACAGCGCTTCGTTGACGTGCAGGTTGGTCGGGTGCAGGGCCTGGGCCGTGCGACGCGCGCTGGCCATCAGCACGCCGACCTTGGCGAAGGCCGCGCGGGCCTCGTCGCCGAACTTGGCCATGGCGCGCTTCATGTAGCGCAGGTAGGCGCCGCCGTGGCGGGCCTCGTCGCGGGCCAGGGTGTCGTAGATCGCCTTGATGACCGGCTCGGTGTGCCATTCGGCGGCGCGGCGGTACCAGTGGTGCAGGCGGATCTCGCCGCAGAAGTGCAGCATCAGGGTTTCGAGCGCCGGGGCCGGGTCGAACTCGAAGCGCACTTCGTGCAACTCTTCCTCGGTGGGCAGCAGGTCGGGGCGGAAGCGGCGCAGGTACTCCATCATCACCAGCGAGTGCTTCTGCTCTTCGAAGAACCACACGCTCATGAAGGCGGAGAAATCGCTGTCGTCGCGGTTGTCACGCAGGAACATCTCCGTGGCGGGCAGGGCGGCCCACTCGGTGATGGCGTTCATCTTGATGGTCTGGGCCTGCTCGTCGGTCAGCTTGGAGGCATCGAACTGGTCCCAGGGGATGTCGGTGTCCATGTTCCAGCGGACGGATTCCATTTGCTTGAACAGTTCGGGGTAGAGCATGACCTTCTCCTGGTGTCAGCGGTCTCAGTGTGACTGGCCGGGTCCATGCACCCCGGTCAGCGTGATCCATGCAGGCTATACGACTTTGATGACGTTTTGGATGTCAACGTTTTGACAAAGTGGTGACACCGTTCGGCCCCCTGGCCCCGGCACGCGGAGGGTCACCGGGCTAACATGCGCCCTGCATCCGGGGTGTTTCCGGGGTGCTTTCCCGGCGGGACGGTCCGGCCGGGCAACCCATGACGAGGTGAGCATGACGACACGACGTGTGCCAAGCCCGGCCCAGGCGGCCGGTGCGCTGTGTGCCCTGACGACGGCGCTGCTGGCGCTGCCCGGCATGGCCCCATCCGCGCAGGCGGCCGAGGCCACAGGCGGCGCCCCGAGCGCGACCCCGGCCTGCAGCGGCCTGCTCAACAAGACCTTCCCGCGCCTGCAGGACGAAAAACCCCAGTCGCTGTGCCAGTACAGCGGCAAGGTGCTGCTGGTGGTCAACACCGCCAGCTACTGCGGCTTCACCGACCAGTACAAGGGGCTGGAGGCGCTGCACGCCAAGTACAGGGGGCGTGGCCTGGTGGTGCTGGGCTTCCCCTCGGGCGACTTCGGCAACCAGGAAAAGGCCACCAACCAGGAAATCGCCGAGTTCTGCGCCAACACCTACAGCGTCAAGTTCCCCATGTTCGCCAAGAGCCACGTCTCGGGCGAGGAGGCCAACCCGCTGTTCGCCGAGCTCACCAAGGCCTCGGGCACCCGGCCGAAGTGGAACTTCTACAAGTACCTGGTGGGCCGCGATGGCCGCGTCATCGACGCCTACAGCAGCATGACCTCGCCCGATGACCGCGGGCTGGTGCGGGACATCGAAAAGGCGCTGGCGCCCTGAGCGCGAGGGGCGAGCGGGCGACAGCGCGTGCATTTCGCCACGGACGCTCTTGAGTCAACGGGGCTTGCCCTCAAGTCGGGGGATGACGGGGCCGATGCAACCGTCATCATGGAATTGGTCCATCGGCTCACGACCCTGACGGAAGTCAGTCTCAAAGACTCTGGAGCGTCGTCAATGCACATGCTTTACAACTCCGACAGCTACGCGGTTGTCCAGATCGAGCTGCCCACCCAGGACCGCCCGTCCGGGCAGGCCCAGGAGCAGGCCACCGGCCTCACCCGCGGCGGCTACGAGATCGTGGACAAGTTCGCGCGCAAGGAGCTCTTCATCGAGGGCGCCCTGGCCGAGCAGTTCAAGGTGGGCGTCGAGGCCCTCATCGAGTCCTCGCCCAGCGTCGAGGAGTTCGACGCCTACCTGGAGCGCTATGCCGGCATGGCGCTCCAGCCCGTCGTGATGCACTGAACACTTGACATGCATCACACCCCAGGGCTTTCCCCCACTCAAGCCCTGAACTGCGCCAGTCGATAACCGAGAACGCTCTCGAGCGTGGTGGTTTTCGGTGTCGGCCTCCCGCTCGGGCGGCCGTCTCAAGGAGCGCGAATGACCCAACCTCTTCTGGCATCGCACCTGCTGGGATCGGCGCTGGCCTCGGCCTGGCTGCTGACGGTGTATGCGATCTCGGTGCAAAGCATGGTGATCCGCCGTGTGCGGGCCAACGAGCGCGAAGCGGCCGTGGCCTGGTGGCTGGGTGGTGCCCTGGTGGTGGGCACGGGCATCTGGGCGGGCAGCTTCCTCACGCTCGTGGCGCTGAAGCTGCCGGTCAAGGTCGGCTACGTCCGCGACGTCGTGATGGCGTCCTGGCTGCCGGCGGTGGTGGTCTGCGCGGTGACGCTGTGGTTGCAGACCCATGTGCGCTCCTCGGTGAAGCTGCGCGTCATGGGCGGCATCCTGGTGACGCTGGGCCTGTGCATGCTCATGTTCGTCAATGCCTCGTCGATCATGATCCAGCCCGGCCTGCTGTGGGACGGCGACCGCCTGGCCGCGGCAGTGGCGACCTTCCTGGCAGGCAGCGCGCTGGGCTCCTGGCTGCTGCGCAAAGACCTCAGCCGCCCCCCCCACCAGGGGCGCCACCTGGCCGTGGCCGTGGTGCTGGGCACCGTCCTGTGGGGCGGCATGACCTTGCAGGTCAGCAGCATCGGGGTGGCCTACAACGCGGTGTGCCTGAGCGCCGACCAGCTGTCGGGGGAGTCCCTGCAGCTGGTGCTGACAGTGGCGGTGCTGATCCTGCTGGTGATGACGCACGTGGGCACCCTCCAGGACGCCCGCGCCCTGGCCCGCGCCCAGGTCCTGAGCGAATCGCTGCAGGAGGCCAAGGAGGCGCTGGAGGAGGCCTCGCAGCGCGATGCGGTCACCGGCCTGCCCAACCGCCTGGGCTTCGAGCGCCAGTTGCGCGACCTCATCGAGGCGCCGCGCGACGCCGCCCTGCACCTGTGCGTGCTGCGCCTCAACGTCGACGGCTTCCATGCCTTCGCCGCCACCTACGGGCACGCCCTGGGCGACAACCTCGTGCAGACCCTGGCGCTGCGCCTGCGGGGCCATGTCCGCGAAGGCGATGTGCTGGCGCGCTCCGACACCGACGAGTTCCTGCTGGCCTGCCATGGCTTCAGCGACGAGCGCGCCATGACCGTGCTGGCCCAGCGCCTGCAGGAGTCCGTCCACGTGCCCTGCCTGATCCAGGACCAGGACATCGTGGTCAGCAGCTCCATCGGCATCGCGCGCTACCCCGACAGCGCCTCGGCCGAGCAGCTCATCGCGCACTCCAACGACGCCATGCTGACGGCGCGGCGCGCGGGCGGCGGGGTCTACTGCTTCTATGAGCGCGGCATGGACCGCGCCGGTGCCGCCCAGGTGGAGATGCAGCGCGACCTGCGCCACGCCGTCGAGCGCCAGGAGCTGCAGCTGTACTTCCAGCCCAAGTTGCGCTCCACCACCGGCGACCTGGCCGGCGTCGAGGCCCTGCTGCGCTGGCACCACCCCAAGCGCGGCATGGTCAGCCCGGCCGAGTTCATCCCGGTGGCCGAGCGCTTCGGCCTGATCGGCGAGCTGGGCCTGTGGGTGCTCGACGAAGCCTGCCGCCACCTGCGCATGTGGCACGAGGCGGGGCTGGACATCCCGGTGGCCGTCAACCTCTCCGTCCACCAGCTGCGCCAGCCTGACCTGGAGCAGCGCGTGCGCGAGGCACTGCACAAGCACCGCGTGCCGGCGCGCATGCTCATCATGGAGATCACCGAGTCGGTGGCGATGGAAGACATCGAGGCCTCGCTGCGCGTTTTCGACATGCTCGACCAGATCGGCGTGCGCCTGTCCATCGACGACTTCGGCACGGGCTACTCCTCGCTGAGCTACCTGCGCCGCCTGCCGGCCCGCCAGCTCAAGATCGACCGCAGCTTCGTGCGCGACCTCGACAGCAGCCTCGACGCCCAGGCCATCGTCGAAGCCGTGGTGCGCCTGGCCCATGCGCTGGGCCTGAAGGTCGTGGCCGAGGGCGTGGAAACGCAGGACCAGGCCGACATCCTGGCCCAGCTGCAGTGCGACGAGCTGCAGGGCTTCCTGTTCGCGCGGCCGATGTCGGAGCACACCTTGCTGAACTGGTTGCGCCAACGCGGCAAGCCGGTGCCGCCCACCCAGGTGCGCCAGGAGGCCTCGCCGACCGGCGCCCGGCGCGAAGCCGACGACGACGACCTGGTGACGGCCTGGTCGGACCTCGAAGCCACCCACCTCTGAGCGAAGCAGGATGTCGGACAGCATGAGCACCGCGGTCAGCCCATCCTGGTGGTGGCTGTTGCTGGCCCTGCTGGCCCTGGCGGTGTTGAGCGCGGCGCTGCGGCAGTGGGTGCTGGCGCGGCGCATGGCCAGTGCCCCTCGGGCCGCGACCGCAGGTCTGGCCGCCACCGCGCCAGCCGAAGCCGCGGTCGCCACCGCACCGGCCGTCCCCCCGGAGCCGGCCGGTGTGCACGACCCGCTGACCGGCCTGGCCACCCGCCTGCAGCTCGAAGATCGCCTGGACGCCGCCGCCTTGCGCGCGGAAGGCGCGCAGCGCCGCCTGGCACTGCTCTACATCGACATCGACGGCTTCCGCCCCATCAACGACTCCTACGGCTACGCCGCGGGCGATGCCCTGCTGCGCGACGTGGCGCAGCGCCTGGCCGGCCTGGGGCGCTCCACCGACACCCTGGCGCGCCTGGGCGGCGACCAGTTCCTGCTGCTGATGGACGGCGACCCCGACCACGCCTCGGCCGCGCTGGTGGCCGACCGCATCCGCCAGGCCCTGCAGCGGCCCTACCTGCTGCAAGGGCGCGAGGTGCACCTGTCGTGCTCCATCGGCATCGTGCTCTACCCGGACCATGGGCCGCGTGCCCGCCTGCTGGCCCGGGCGGACGCCGCCATGCTCGCGGCCAAGCGCGCCGGCGGCAACATCCATTGCTTCTTCGACCAGGGCATGGACCACGACGCGCAGGACGCCATCGAGCTGCAGCGCGACCTGCGCCGCGCCATCGAGACCAACACCGGCCTGGAGCTGCACTACCAGCCCAAGATCGACAGCCGCAGCGGCGCCATCAGCGGCGTCGAGGCCTTGCTGCGCTGGCACCATCCCGAGCGCGGCATGGTCAGCCCCGCCGTCTTCGTGCCGGTGGCCGAGCGCTTCGGCCTGATCGGCGCCCTGGGCCAGTGGGTCACCGACGAGGCCTGCCGCCAGCTGCGCATCTGGCAGGACCTGGGCCTGGGCATGCACGTGGCCATCAACCTGTCGGTGCACCAGTTGCGCCAGAGCGACCTGGTCGAGCGCGTGCAGGGCTCGCTGGCGCGCCACGACATCCCCGGCGGGCGCGTCACCTTCGAGGTCACCGAGACGGCCGCCATGGAGGACCCGCAGGCCTCGCTGCGCGTCTTCGAGCGCCTGGCCCAGCTGGGCGTGTCGCTGTCCATCGACGACTTCGGCACCGGCTACTCCTCGCTGAGCTACTTGCGCAAACTGCCGGCCCGCCAGCTCAAGATCGACCGCAGCTTCGTGCAGGACCTCGAAAGCGAAGGCGATGCCCAGGCCATCGTGCGCGCCGTCATCAAGCTGGCCCACGCCCTGGGCCTGAAGGTGGTGGCCGAAGGGGTGGAGACCGAGGCGCAGCAGGACATGCTGCAGCGCATGGGCTGCGACCAGTTGCAGGGCTTCCTGTTCGCCCGGCCGATGCCGGCGCGGCACCTGCAGCTGTGGGTGGCGGGCGAGGACGTGCCTGCGCGGCGCTCCGCGTTCCGCCTGCCGGCGTCCGGCCATGCGCCGCACGACGAGGACGGCGCAGAGGGCCAGGGCGGCGACGCGGTGCGCTGAAGGCCCGGGCTCAGTCCGGGCTGGTGGCAGACGGCGACGGTGGCAGGGCCGCGCCGCAGTTCCAGCAGTGGCGCGCGTTCGCCATGTGGCCTTCGCAGCGGCAGTTCGGGCAGGTGCGCGGGGCTGCCGGCGGGGCCGGGTGCAGGCGCCGCGAACTCATCTCCGCGGTGACGATGCCCGTGGGCACGGCCAGCACGCTCCAGCCCAGCAGCATCATCAGCGCGGAGATCAGGCGTCCCAGGTCGGTCTTGGGCGTGATGTCGCCAAAGCCCACCGTGGTCATGGTGGTGACGGCCCAGTACATCGCCGTGGGGATGCTGCTGAAGCCGTTCTCCGGCCCCTCGACGACGTACATGACCGTGCCCATGATGAGCACCACCATCATCACGAAGGACATGAAGATCAGGATCTTGCGGCGGCTGGCGCTCAGGGCCTCGCCCAGGGCGGTGTACTCCGAGACGTAGCCGCTGAGCTTGAGCACCCGGAAGATGCGCAGCAGCCGCAGGATGCGCACGTCCATGAACAGGCTGGCCTGGGGCACCAGCAGGGCGAAGTAGGTGGGCAGGATGGACAGCAGGTCGATCAGCCCGAAGAAGCTGCGCGCATACGCCAGCGGGCGGGGCGCACAGGCCAGCCGCAGCGCGTACTCCAGGGTGAACAGGGCGGTGAACAGCCACTCCAGCGCGTCGAAGAGGCGCCCCCAGCGCGCCTGGATGCTGGCGACGCTGTCGAGCGTGACGACCGTGACGCTCAGCAGGATCAGCGCGATGAGCACCTGGTCGAAGGTGCGGCCGGCACGGGTGTCCGACTCGAAGACGACGGCGTGCAGGCGCAGGCGCCAGCCGCTCAGGGGGGCGGGCAGGGGCTCGCGAACGGGGCCGCGAATGGGGCCGCGAATGGGTCCGGGAAGGGGCGTGCTCGGGGCGCGGTCGGTGTCCTTGTCCATGGCGAGGTTATAAGCCAGACCCTCGGGGGGCCGGCAACTCTCTAAAATGGTGGCATGAACACCGCCTCGTCCCCCGCCGACCGCGCGCCCGTGGCGCGCCGCCCCTACACCCGCGCCGCGCAGCTGCCCGAGATCATGCGCCAGCGCATCGTGGTGCTCGACGGCGCCATGGGCACCATGATCCAGCGCTACAAGCTGGGCGAGGCCGACTACCGCGGCACGCGTTTCGCCGCGCACGGCAAGGACCTCAAGGGCAACAACGAGCTGCTGCAGCTCACCAAGCCCGAGGTCATCCGCGAGATCCATGAGCAGTACCTCGCCGCCGGTGCCGACCTCATCGAGACCAACACCTTCGGCGCCACCACCGTCGCGCAGGACGACTACGACCTGCCCGAGCTCGCCATCGAGATGAACCTCGTGGCCGCGCGCATGGCCCGCGAGGCCTGCGACAAGTACAGCACGCCCGACAAGCCGCGTTTTGTGGCCGGCGCCATCGGCCCGACGCCCAAGACGGCCAGCATCAGCCCCGACGTGAACGACCCGGGCGCGCGCAACGTCGACTTCGACACCCTGCGCCAGGCCTACTACGAGCAGGCCAAGGCCCTGATGGACGGCGGCTGCGACGTCTTCCTGATCGAGACCATCTTCGACACGCTCAACGCCAAGGCCGCCATCTTCGCGGTCGACCAGCTCTTCGAGGACACCGGCGAGCGCCTGCCCATCATCATCTCGGGCACCGTGACCGACGCCTCCGGGCGCATCCTCTCGGGCCAGACGGTCAGCGCCTTCTGGCACTCGGTGCGCCACGCCCATCCGCTGGCCATCGGCCTGAACTGCGCTTTGGGTGCCACGCTGATGCGGCCCTACGTGGAAGAGCTGGCCAAGATCGCGGGCGACACCTTCGTCAGCTGCTACCCCAATGCCGGCCTGCCCAACCCCATGAGCGACACCGGCTTCGACGAGACCCCGGAAATCACCGGTGCCCTGGTCGAGGAGTTCGCCAAGTCGGGCTTCCTGAACATCGCCGGCGGCTGCTGCGGCACCACGCCCGGCCACATCGCCGAAATCGCCAGGCGCGTCAGCGCCTACCAACCGCGCTGCCTGCATGGCGGCGCGACGGGCTTCCTGTCGGGACTGGCGGCTCAGTCCGCCTGAGTTCAGTCGGCGTAGGGGTCGTCGAAGCCGAGGGCGGCCAGGATCTCGCGCTCCCGCGCTTCCATGGCCTCGGCTTCCTTCTTCTTGAGATGGTCCCAGCCCTGCGCGTGCAGGGTGCCGTGCACCAGCATGTGGGCGTAGTGCGCCTCCAGCGTCTTGCCCTGCTCGGCGGCTTCCTGCTCGATGACAGGGGCGCAGACGATCAGGTCGGCCACGACCACGGGCTCCTTCGCGTAGTCGAAGGTCAGCACATTGGTGGCGTAGGCCTTCTTGCGGAAATCCTTGTTGAGCGCCAGGCCCTCCTCGGCATCGACGATGCGCACGGCGATCTCGGCGTCGGTGTCGAGCGCGGCCTTGACCCAGCGGGCCACCTTGTGGCGGGGCAGGGTGTCGCGGTGGCTTTTGTCAGCGAACTGCAGGCTGAGGGACAGGGTCGGTTTCATGCGTCGGGATGCTCGGTGCGGGAAGGGCGAGAGGGGCGCTCGGATGCGCTGGGCGCGGGTTGTTCGGCCGAGGCCGCGGCCAGGGCCGCGTCATAGGCCTCGACGATGCGCTGCACCAGGGGGTGGCGCACCACGTCGGTGGCCGTGAAGCGGGTGAACGCCACGCCGCGCACGCGCTTGAGGATGCGCTCGGCCTCGATCAGGCCGCTCTTGCTGCCGCGCGGCAGGTCGATCTGGCTCACGTCACCCGTGACCACCGCGCGCGAGCCGAAGCCGATGCGCGTGAGGAACATCTTCATCTGCTCGGGCGTGGTGTTCTGGGCCTCGTCCAGGATGATGAAGGCGTGGTTGAGCGTGCGCCCGCGCATGAAGGCCAGCGGTGCGATCTCCAGCGCGTTGCGCTCGAAGGCTTTTTGCACCTTGTCGTAGCCCATCAGGTCGTACAGCGCGTCGTACAGCGGGCGCAGGTAGGGGTCCACCTTCTGGGCCAGGTCGCCGGGCAGAAAGCCAAGGCGCTCACCGGCCTCGACCGCCGGGCGGGTGAGCACGATGCGCTGCACGCTGCTGCGCTCGAGCGCGTCCACGGCGCTGGCCACGGCCAGGTAGGTCTTGCCGGTGCCGGCCGGGCCGATGCCAAAGGTGATGTCGTGCGTGGCGATGTTCTGCAGGTACAGGTTCTGCGTCGCGGTGCGGCCGCGCAGGTCGGCGCGGCGGGTGTTGAGCACCACGGCGTCCTCGGGGGCGGTGATCAACGCTTCGTCGCCCGCGAGCATGAGCTGGATCTGCTGCTCGGAGATCGGATCGTCCGCCATCTCGTACAGCGCCTGCAGCAGTTCCATCGCCTGCTGTGCGGCGGCCTTGGGGCCGTCCACCTTGAACTGCTCGTGCCGGTGCGCAATGCGCACGTTCAGCGCCGCCTCGATCTGGCGCAGGTGCGCGTCGGCCGGGCCGCACAGGTGGGACAGCCGCAGGTTGTTGTGGGGGGTGAAGGTGTGGCGCAGGATCACGCGGATAATTCCAGTCGGACGGGAAACGCCGGGCGGCGCGGCGCAGCAGGCCGGGGCCGTGCGCGGCCAGCAGGCAGGCCGCCACCGGCAGTGCGGCAAAGATGGCGGTGTACTTGGCCAGCCCGGCCAGGCCGAGCAGCGCGCCCAGCCCCAGCCAGTTGCCCAGGCGCTGCGCCTGCGCCGCATCGAGCAGGCGCAGGGTCTGCAGCATCAGGGCGGCGGTGAAGAACATCAGCAGCGTGTCGGGCAGCAGCCCGATACCCAGCACATGCAGCAACGGCGCCAGGCTGTAGGCCAGCACGGCCCACAGGCCGGCGGCCTGGGCCGAGCCCGCCGCGGGCCGGGCCAGCGCATGCAGGCGCTGCGCCAGCGCATGGACCAGCAGTGCCGTGCCCAGCCACAGCAGTTCGGGAATCAGGCGCAGCACGCCGTCGGGTGCACCCAGCGCCACCAGCGGCCACTGCACCCAGCCCACCAGCGGCGGGTGGTCGTAGTAGCTCAGCGCGGGATGCGCCGCATAGAGCGCGTAGTGCG
>JADFIG010000050.1 GCA_022566735.1 Pseudomonadota bacterium | reverse complement strand
TTCGGTGAAGGTGTCGGCGCCGCGCATGGTGGGTGTCGCTTCAGGTCGTTGAGGTGCTACGCTGATAACGCATCACGCCACTGGGGCGTGGACTTGGCTGTTGGGTATTTCCGCAGCCTGCTAGGCGGGGGAACTCCCTCGGTCGATTTCGGTCCGAATAAATGTTTTGTGACATTTCACACCTCGCCTGGGGATATCACCCGACGGATCTCGCGCTTTCCCTGAAGTTGCCCGGATAACGCGACTCATAAACTTGATTCAACGACACATCCCCAAGGTGGGTGGCATGAGACATCCTGACCCGAATTTTGGCTATCCGTCACTCTCGTTCAACAAGCGTGAACGTATGCTCGGCGGCCTCAAGCAAACCACTCCAAGCAAGGCCTTCATGCGTCGCGGCGCACACGTTCTCGATTCGCACATCGATGCCGTCTCCTGGGACGAGGCCATCTCGCGCATCGCTGGCTGGGCCACGCACCGCCAATCGCGTTTCGTGGCGCTGTGCAACGTGCATTCCGTGGTAACCGCCAGCCGGGAAGCCGGCTTCCACAAGGTGATCGCCCAGGCCGACCTGGCCCTGCCCGATGGCGCCCCCGTGGCCTGGGCCCTGCGCCGCGAAGGCTTTGCCGGACAGCAGCGCATCAATGGCCCGGACCTGATGTGGCGCTACCTCGGCGTGGCCGAGCAGATGGGCCAGTCGGTGTTCTTCTACGGCAGCAGCAACGACACACTCGACCGCCTGATGGTGCGCATCAAGGCCGCCTTCCCGAAACTGAAGATCGCCGGCCTGGAATCCCCCCCCTTCCGTGAACTCACCCCCGAAGAAGACCAGGCTTACATCGACCAGATCAACCAGTCCGGCGCGCACGTCGTCTTCGTGGGCCTGGGTTGCCCCAAGCAGGAAGCCTGGATCGCCAGCCACCGCGGCCGCATCAAGGCCGTGATGCTGGGCGTGGGCGCCGCCTTCGACTACCACGCCGGCACCATCGAACGTGCGCCGCAATGGATGCAGAAGGCCGGCCTGGAGTGGCTGCACCGCCTGGCCAGCGAACCGCGCCGCCTGGCCCGCCGCTACGCCGTGACCAACAGCGTCTTCATTTACCGCATGGCAAAATCCATGCTGCTGGGCCAGGCCCCGTCCCAGCACGAAGAAATGCACTGACAGTGCACTGACGGACAGGCGCTGACGCCCGCCGCCCGCGCCGCCCCTGGCGCCCTGCGATCTCCATGCCACGAAAGCCGCTCCCCGAGCGGCTTTTTTTCGCCCTGCCCGCCCCCCGCTTGAGGGCACCAAGATCGGGGCCTGGGCGCGCGCAACAGCGCAGACGAAGTGTCATCTTCCCTCGATACACTCGCCGCAGAGTCCTTTCGGACTATCCTGAAACCCGCCCATCCGGGGGGATTCCCGGGAACCCCCGCTGGTTTTCTGCCTCTGAATGGGCCTGTCCAGGACTCAACCGAAGACGTACACATGCTCCCAGATTCCAAGATTTTCGTGGCCGGACACAGAGGCATGGTGGGTTCGGCGCTCGTGCGCCGCCTGCAGGCCGCCGGTTTCCAGCACATCCTCACGCGCAGCCGCAGCGAGCTGGACCTGACCGACCAGCGGGCTGTGCATGATTTCGTCCACACGGAGCGCCCGGACTACGTCTTCATCGCCGCAGCCAAGGTGGGCGGCATCCAGGCCAACAACACCTACCGCGCCGACTTCCTCTACGAGAACCTGGTCATCGAGACCAACCTGATCCACGCCTGCCATGTGGCCGACGTCCAGCGCCTGATGTTCCTGGGCTCCAGCTGCATCTACCCCAAGCTGGCCCCGCAGCCCCTGAAGGAAGACTGCCTGCTGACCGGCCCGCTGGAGCCCACCAACGAGCCCTATGCCATCGCCAAGATCGCCGGCATCAAGCTCTGCGAGGCCTTCAACGCCCAGCACGGCCGCCAGTACATCAGCGTGATGCCGACCAACCTGTACGGCATCAACGACAACTACGACCTGAACAACAGCCACGTGCTGCCCGCGCTCATCCGCAAGGCCCACGAAGCCAAGCAGCGCGGCGACAAGAGCCTGGTCGTCTGGGGCACCGGCACGCCCATGCGCGAGTTCCTCTACGCCGACGACCTGGCCGACGCCTGCGTCTTCCTGATGATGCAGGGCTATGACGGCCCGCTGGTCAACATCGGCACGGGCACGGACGTGACCATCCGCGAACTGGCGCAAACCGTCGTCAAGGTGATCGGCTTCCAGGGCGACCTGAGCTTCGACGCCAGCAAGCCGGACGGCACCCCGCGCAAGCTGATGGATGTCTCCCGCCTGCGCGGCCTGGGCTGGCAGGCCCGCACCCAGCTGGAAGACGGCATCGCCCTTGCTTACCAGGACTTCCTGGCCCGACACGCCTGAGCCCCGCCCGGGACCAGCGCACCCACTTCACCCCGATTGCTCCGATTGCACCAAAGCAGGACCCCCCATGTCTCTTGAATATGTGATTGCCGTATTGCGGGCCCGGTGGCTGGTGGCCACCATCACCCTGGTGGCGGTGTTCGGCTCCGTGGCCGCTTACACCTGGATGATGCCGCGCAAGTACATCGCGACCTCGTCCGTGGTTCTGGACATCAAGAACCCCGACCCGATCGCCGGCCAGGCGCAGGCCGCCGTGGGCTCGCCCACCTACATGCTCACGCAGATCGAGGTCATCACCAGCACCCGCGTGGCAGAGAAGGCCGCCCGCATCCTCAAGCTCGACCAGGTGCCCGAGCTGCGCAACAAGTGGCAGCAGAGCACCGGCGGCATCGGCAGCTTCGAGGCCTGGGTGGCCAACGTGATCAAGGCCGGTCTGGAGGCCCGCCCGCTGCGCGGCTCCAACGTCATCACCTTCCTCTACACCGCCGAAGACCCCAAGTTCGCTTCGGCCGCGGCCAACGCCTTCATGCAGGCCTACCTGGTCACCTCGGTGGAGCTGCGGACCAACCCGGCCAAGCAGTTCAACGAGGAATTCGACGAGAAGGCCAAGCAGCTGCGCGAGAAGTACGAGGCCTCGCAGCGCCGCCTCTCGGAGTTCCAGCAGCAGCAGGGCCTGGTCGTGACCGATGAACGCATGGACATCGAGACCAACCGCCTGAACGCGCTGTCGAACGACTACCTGCAGATGCAGTCCGCCATGGCCGACTCCAACAGCCGCCAGAGCGCCGCCCGCAGCAGCCCCGACCAGTCGCCGGACGTGATCTCCAACGCCACGGTGGCCGGCATCCGCGGCGACATCATCCGCCAGGAAGCCAGCCTGGAGCAGCTCAGCTCGCGCCTGGGCGACAACCACCCGCAGGTCGTCGAGCTCAAGACCAGCCTGGCCGAGCTGCGCCGCAAGCTGGACGTCGAGTCCCGCCGCATCGTGGGCAGCGTCTCGGTCGCCAACAACGTGACCTCGGCGCGCCTGGGCCTGATGAAGGCTGCGCTCGACGAGCAACGCACCAAGGTGCTCAAGCTCAAGTCCATCCGCGACGAGGCCTCCTTGCTGCAGCGCGACGTCGAAGTCGCCCAGCGCGCCCTGGAAGCCGTGACGGTGCGCATGCAGAACGCCACGCTGGAAAGCCAGGCACCGCAGGCCAACGTGGCCCCGCTGGAATACGCCACCCCGCCCGGCAACGCCAGCAGCCCGCGCATCGGCTCCAACCTGGCCCTGGGCATGGCGCTGGGCCTGGTCCTGGCCGTGGCCCTGGCCTTCTTCATCGAGCTCTTCGACCGCCGCATGCGCACCGCCACCGACGTCGAAGCCCTGCTCGACCTGCACAGCATGGGCTCGCTGCCCCGCTTCAAGACCTCGCGCGCCGATGCCGGCCGCCTGAGCAACCGCTTCCAGCTGGGCAAGCCTGCCCTCAACGCACCCGCCGCCCCATGAGCGACACCCCCATGAACCAAGCACACTCTGCCCAGGCAGCGGCGCACGCCCTGGACGTCGCCCCGCAGCACGCCCACGGCACCCCGAATGGCAAGGCCGATGGCAATGCCTCCATGGGCGACATCCTGCGCCGCACCAAGGGCTTGTCGGCCGAGCAGGTCAACCAGGCCCTGGAGTACCAGAACAGCAAGGGCGTGCGCTTCGGCGAAGCCGTCGTCGCGCTGGGCCTGGCCCAGCCGGAAGACGTGCTGTGGGCCCTGGCCCAGCAGTTCCACTACCCCTACAACCCGCAGGCCGAGCAGCGCCTCAACGAAGAGCTGGTCGTGGCCAACGACCCCTTCAGCCCGCAGGTCGAGGCCTTCCGTGACCTGCGCACCCAGCTGATCCCGCTGATGGTGGGCGAGGCGCAGCAGCGCCACGCGGTGGCGGTGCTCAGCGCCGAAGTGGGCGATGGCAAGACCTTCGTGGCAGCCAACCTGGCCGCGGCCTTCAGCCAGCTGCCCGGCCGCACCCTGATCGTCGATGCCGACCTGCGCACCCCGCGCCTGCACGAAGTCTTCGGCGTCGAGCCGGGCTCCGGCCTGTCCGGCATCCTGGCCGGCCGCTCCGAGCCCAACGTCATCAAGCCGGTCGAGCACCTGCCCAACCTGTACATGCTGCCTGCCGGCGTGGTGCCGCCCAACCCGGCCGAACTGCTGCAGCGCGCTTCCTTCAGCCTGCTGATGAAAGAGCTGCTGGAAAAATTCGACTACGTGCTGGTCGACACGCCCGCGGCCTCGCATGGCTCGGACGCGCGGGTCATCGCCAGCCACTGCGGTGCCTGCATGGTCGTCGGTCGCAAGAACAAGAGCCGCACGCCCGCCGTGCAAGGCCTTGTCAAACAGTTGACCAAATCGACCGTCAAGATCAGCGGCTTCCTGATGAACGAACACTGAGCGCAGCACGATGCAAACCCCCAAGAAAGTGGCCCTGATCACGGGCGTGACGGGCCAGGACGGCGCCTACCTGGCGGAGTTCCTGCTGAACAAGGGCTACGAGGTGCATGGCATCAAGCGCCGTTCCTCGCTGTTCAACACCGACCGCATCGACCACCTCTACCAGGACCCGCACGTCGACAACCGCAACTTCGTGCTGCACTACGGTGACCTGACCGACTCCACCTCGCTGGTGCGCATCGTCCAGAAG
>JADFIG010000014.1 GCA_022566735.1 Pseudomonadota bacterium | reverse complement strand
TGACCGACTACAACGAATACCGGCCGCACGACTCCCTGGGCAACGTGCCGCCGGCTGTGTTCAAACCCAGGGTGTTCAACCAGGAAGTCTCTACTTCTGAACTGTCTACTTGACAGGGGAGCTTACGCACTGAGTTGTGTGAGGCTACTAGACCCAAAAATAGATCGCCAACGCCTTGACATTGGTTTCCTGGGAAACTACATTGCAGATAGTTTCTTAGGAAACCTAATGACCAGACACAAGAAACAATCCACACCTTCGCCGCTGGAAGCCCACTTGGGCTTCTGGTTGCGCTTTATCTCCAACCACGTGTCCCTCCGCTTCCAGCATCTGCTGGAAGCGGAGGGCGTCACCGTGACCGAATGGGTGGCGCTTCGCACGCTCTGGTCGCAAGAAGAAACCACCCACGCCGCGCTGATCCAGACCCTGGGCATGACCAAGGGGGCGGCCTCCAAGGTGGTGTCGCGTCTGGAAGAAAAGGGCTTGGCTGAGCGACAACTGGCCGATGGCAGTGCCCGCGAGCAAAGCCTAGGACTCACAACCAAAGGCAAGGCGCTGGTGCCGCTACTGTCCGCGCTGGCTGATGCTAACGACGCCCACTTCTTTGGCCATCTGCCCGCCGCAGAGCGCCAGGCGCTCATGCAGACCATGCAAGCGCTGGTGCAACACCACCAACTCAAAGTCGTCCCCACTGCCTGATCCACCAGACATTACTTCACCTGAACGCAAACCATGAACGAAACCACCCGCGCCATCGTCCAGTCCACTTTTGAAGCCTCCAACCAAGGCACCATCCACTTCGGCCAGGTGATTGGCCAACTGGTCGGCGCTGGGGTCGAGTCCTACCACGTGGACTACCGCTCCGGCCGCACGACCTATTACCTGCCCGACGGCAGCACGGCCGACTTCAGTTTCGAGCGCCCGCAACACAACATTGCCGACGCTTTTGACGGCGACGCCGTGCGCGCTGCCATTTCGGGTGCGCAGCAGGGTCGCGTGATGTACCCCGAGTTCAAGAAGCTATCTCAGCGCGCAGGTTGTGTGGCCTACACGGTCTGGATTGCAGGCCGCCATGTTGTCTACCTTGGCCGCCGGGGCGAGACGCACATTGAGCGCTTCCCAGACTAAACCTCTCACCCCATTGAATCCAAACAAGGAATCACCTTGACCGAACTGGACTGAGTAGCTGCATTAGACCGAAATCGGTAATGCTTTGAGGCAAGTACGCAGCTAGATTGCCCCCCTACATCGACGCGATGTTCTCCCCAATGCGCGCCAAGATCCCATCAAAATCTGGCTGCCCCTGGTAGTACAGCGCTTGAGTCTTCCGGTACTCCACGGCAAAGCGCTTGCGCTCATCAGCATTTAGGATGAACGCCGGATTGCTGGCGATCACCAACTCATCCCCCGTACGAAAGCGCTGCTTCTTGCGCTCCTGGTATGCAGGATCATTCATGAACGACTGGATCTCGTCCAACTGCAGCAAGCAGTACACGTCGTAGTAGTGGCGCAAGAAGTTGGCAGGGAACGCCTGCGCCTCACCCAATTTTCGATACTTGGTCGAAATCGTTTGGAGCTTCTCGACAAAGGTGTGGGTCGGCGCATAGCACGGCACATCGATGGCCCTGTTGTCCATCACAGAGATGCCGCGTGCGCTTGCTGTGTCCCACGCCCAAGAGGAGATGGTCACCGGGCGGTTCGGTGCCGTGTCATCAAAACCGAGTTCCAGCAAGATTCCGTCTTTGACGCCAGCCAATGGGGTGGTACGCGCCGCATAGGACAGACGAACACCACCGCTGCGCATCTTCTCGTCGTCGAACTCCTCATCACGAGCGACTTGAACAATGCCCGGGATTTTGATTTCAGCGGCCAGCCAATCATAGAAAGCCCGACGGGACGCGACATGGGCCGCCTTATCCTGATTGCGGCCGATTTTGACGGCCAGATCTTTGGGTGGTTCGATGCGGATGTCGATGTCCTCCGAGAAGCGGTGGATGACACCGAAGCCCTTGGACAAGGATGTGCCGCCCTTGAGTTCAAAGTTGAACCCCTGCGTTCGCAGGCCCCAAAGGCAATGCATGATCCAGTAGTCCTTCTCGACCAATGTCGGATCAAGGCTTCGTTCATCAGCGACCACCGCAAGCAGGTCGCCGAAGTCCTTGCGGTCATGCAGGAATTCAAGCACTCAGCCAACCTTTGGTGCGCTTGCGGGTGGCCACAGAGCCAAAGGTCGAGAGTGCGCGTTTGAGCTTGTCGGCGTCAAACGATGGCAGCTTGCTCTGTGCTTGCCGCAAAACTGCATCACGATCTTCAGCCAACTGCTCAAGGTTGTTGAGTAGATCGACAAACAAAAACTCCGGCGTGAGCTTTTTGGGGAAACGTGGTTTCACCCGGAAATCGAACTGCCGATTGCCCAGCTTGAACACACCATGCCGCTTGTGGTTGTAGACCAGTGTGCGGTTGTATAGCTGCGTGGTACCCAGGCCCACAGCGTTGTATGCCGAAGGCGAGAACACGAGGAAGTCACTGTCGCGAAGAAAGCTGCCAACCACCTCGGCATCCTCAGGCGGTACAGGACCGAAGCTGGACACCCTCGGCACGTAGTACATGCCCTGCGCCAATTTCTTCACAAGCCCCTCGGCGACCAACTCACGCACGTGACGGTCCACCGCATTGCTCATCTCTGCCAGATCCTCTCGCCGGTACACGCGCCCGGGGCGCAATAAGGCAGCCAGCCGTTCGGCGGCACCGCTTACCAGCATCCTCGATGGAGCAGAAACGCTTTCCACGATTGATTTCTCATTGAAATTTCATGCAATCTTAGGGGGAAATGGCGATCTTTGCAAGGCACCAAGCATCGCCGTCCAATGCACGAGCTGTTTGCGCCTAGGCGGCTACCGCGAGGGGAAATCGCTACCGACATCCAGGCGATCAGCACTTCCCGACGAGATAATGCAACGACCCGTTGGGACCAGATGAGCTCCTCGTGAAGCACGGATTATTTGGGTAGCTAAGTGGGTAGCTAGACGCAAAAATCAGCAAAACCAAGACAAAAACATCAATAAATTCAACGTGCTATAAAAATCATGAAACTCGCCACCTGGAACGTCAACTCCCTGTCCGTGCGCCTGCCGCAACTGCTCGACTGGCTCGCCGCCAACCCCGTCGAAGCGCTGGTGCTGCAGGAAACCAAGCTCACCGACGACAAGTTCCCCCACGACGACCTGGCCGCCGCGGGCTACCAGGCGCAGTGGTTCGGCCAGAAGACCTACAACGGCGTGGCCCTGCTGACGCGCGAAGCCGCCACGGACACGGTGCGCAACATCCCTGGTTTCGCCGATGAGCAGGCCCGCGTGATCGCCGCGACCGTCCCGCACGCGAGCCTGGGCAGCGTGCGCGTGATCGGCGCCTACTTCCCCAACGGCCAGGCCCCCGACAGCGACAAGTTCGTCTACAAGATGGCCTGGCTGGACGCCCTGCAGGCCTGGGTCAAGGACGAGCTCACGCGCCACCCCCACCTGGCCCTGATGGGCGACTTCAACATCGCACCCACCGACGACGACGTCTACGACCCGGTCGGCTGGAAAGACCAGATCCACTGCACGGTGCAGGAGCGCAGCCACTTCCAGCAGCTGCTGGCGCTGGGCCTGAGCGATGCCTTCCGCCTGTTCGAGCAGCCGCCCAAGCCCTGGAGCTGGTGGGACTACCGCAACCTGGCCTTCCGCAAGAACCAGGGCCTGCGCATCGACCACATCCTCGTGAGCGAGGCCCTCAAGCCCCGCGTGAGCGCCTGCGTGATCGACAAGGCCCCCCGCAAGAACGAGCGCCCCAGCGACCACGCCCCGGTGGTCGTCACGCTGGCCTGAAGCTCAGGGCTGCAGCAGCTTGCGCACCGGCGCAGGCAAGCCCCAGGCGGCCAGATCGTCCACCGCCACCCAGCGCCCGTCCTGGGTGACGATGCGCCCACCTGCGGGCTCGCCGCCCTCCGCATGGCGCGTCGCAAGGGTGGGTGTCAGCGCCTCGGCCTGGGCATCGGTCAGCACCAGGCGCCGCGGGTGCAGCCACCAGTCCAGGTGCGTGAGCACGTGCTTGAGGCGCGGCTGGGGTTCCAGCGCCGCAGCGTGAGGCGCCCCCAGCAAGGCGGTCAAAGCCGCCTCGTCATCGAGCAGAGGCAGCGTCCACAGGCCAGCCCACACGCCGGTGTCGGGCAGTTGCTCCAGCCAGACCTGCTCGCCCGAAGGCGCCTGGCGCACCAGCCACAGCCACCAGTGCTCGCGCGTGCCCCGCTTGAGCTTGCGCGTCTTGACCGGCAGGCGCTCGGTGTCGCCCGCCTCGCGGGCAGCGCACAGCTCGGTCCAGGGGCACATCAGGCACGCAGGCTTGCGCGGCGTGCACAGCGTGGCACCGAGGTCCATCAGGCCCTGGGTGTAAGACGGCATGTCCTCTCCGCGCACCGGCAGCACGGCCTGCGCGGCCTGCCACAACGCACGCTCGTGGGCCGCCACCGACAGATCGCCCTCCCAGCCCAGCACGCGGGCCAGCACCCGCTTGACGTTGCCGTCCAGGATGGAGATGCGCTCGCCAAAGCAGAAGGCCGCCACCGCCGCCGCCGTGGACGGCCCGATGCCGGGCAGGGTCTGCAACTCCGCGGCCGTGCCCGGGAAGCGCCCACCGTGATCGGCCACCACGGCCTGCGCGCAGCGATGCAGGTTGCGCGCCCGGCTGTAATAGCCCAGCCCGCTCCACATCGCCAGCACCTCGTCCAGCGGTGCGGCAGCCAGGTCGGCCACCGTGGGAAAGCGCTGCAGGAACCGCCCGTAGTAGCCCAGCACCGTGGCCACCTGGGTCTGCTGCAGCATGATCTCGGACAGCCACACCCGGTAAGGGTCGCGGGTCTGCTGCCAGGGCAGGTGGTGGCGCCCCTCGCGGCCTTGCCAGGCCACCAGGCGCTCGGCCAGCACAGGCTGACGCTGCTGCGCGGCCTGCTGCAGCAGCGCGTCGGAAGAGGTGATCACTGGGCGCCGGAAGAAGGTTCGGACGCCAGCGACAGGTCCAGCGACAAGTCCAGAGACAGCGCCGCCAGCGCCTGCGCGCTGGGCTGGGCCGAGGGCGACAAAGGCGACGCCAGGCCGGTGTCGCCACCCGCCTCACCTGTCGGCTCGCCATCGGGCCAGGCCTGGCCGGCCAGCTCGTCCACCAGGGTGCCCAGGCGGGTCTGCAACTGCAGCACGCGCTCGTCCTGGGCCTGCACTTCCTGCAAGCGCTTGTCGAGTTCGCCCGAGGCCGACTGGATGCGGTCCAGCGACTCGTAGCGGCGCTTGAAGTTGCGGCGGCGTTCGCGCAACTGGCTGTCCACCTGGGCGGACGCCGTCTTGTTCCACAACTCGATGTCGTTGCTGACGGTCTCGAAGACCACGCGCAGGCGCGAAATCAGCATGCGGCGGAACTGCTCCTGGAAGCCCGGTTGGGCCAGCCGGAAGGCCTGGCTCAGGCCCAGGTACTGCACGTAGTTGCGCTCGATGAGGTTGAGGTCATCGGCATAGCGACGCACGTTCAGCGGCGCATCTGCCACCAGGCTGAAGCCGAACTCGGCGTTCAGGCGCGAGAAGGACGCCACCAGCATCGAATGGATCTCGTCGTTGCGCTGCTGGGCCTGCTCGATGAGCACCCGCAGGCGCGCGCACAACTCGATGAAGGCGCGGCGCGCACCGATGGGCAGCCAGGAGCCGCCCAGCACCTGGTGCAGCACCTCGACTTCCTGACGCAGGCGCTCGGAGGACAGGTCCTGCAAGGCGCTGCGCAGCATGCGCGCGTGGATGCTGCGCATGGCATGCAGGCGCGCGGTGCACTGCTCGAATTCGCTGGCTTCGGCCTGCACGCGCTGGATCATCAGCTGCACCTTGCCGGCGCTCTTGCCACGCAAGCCGCGCAGCTCGACAAGCTGGTCGGCGTGCAGGCGGCGCATCTCGCCGAAGCGCCGCGTCAGCTGCTGCTGGAACTGGCGCGCACCACCGACGGCGGCCTCGGCCAGCTTGTCGCGGCGCTTGGGCAGCAGGCCGTCGGACAGGGCGTGCTCGAACGCGGCCAGGCGGCTGTCACCCAAGGCCGCGTCATCGCCCTGCAGCCGCGCCGCCAAGGCCTGGCGCGCGGAGATCGGGAAGACGTGCTCGGTCGGGATCTCCAGCGTCTGCGCCACGCTTTCGCACTGGCGGGTGATGACCTGGCGCACCTGCTCGGGCGTGCTCAAGGGGTCGGCCAGGGTGTCGATCTTGTTGAGCACCACGTAGCGGGCCAGCGCCGGGCCGCTGAGGTGGTCGCGCCAGATGTCGAGGTCGGACTTGGTCACGCCCGTGTCGGCGCCCAGGATGAACACCGTGGCATCGGCTTGCGGCAACAGGCCCAGCGTCAGCTCGGGCTCGGTGCCGATGGCGTTGAGGCCCGGCGTGTCCAGCACCACCAGGCCGCGCTTGAGCAAGGGGTGCGGCAGGTTGATGCGGGCGTGGCGCCACACGGGCACTTCGACCAGGCCATCGGCAGACGGCGGCGGGTTGTCCTCGGGGCGCTGCGGGTCCCAGAACCCCAGGCGCTCGGCCGACTCGACGCTGACACGGCGGGTGCGCATGACCTCGGCCAGCGCGTCGGCCATGGTGTCCGGGTTGGACAGCTCCAGCGTGTGCCAGGTCCAGGCCGAAGGCTGGGCGCGGTACTCGGCCAGCGAGGGGGCTTCCAGGCGCGTCTCGATGGGCAGCAGCGACAGGCCCACCGGGTCTTCGGCGTCATAGCCCAGCTCGACCGGGCACATCGTGGTGCGGCCCGCAGACGCCGGCATCATGCGGCGGCCCTTGTCGGAGAAGAAGATGGCGTTGATGAGCTCGGACTTGCCGCGCGAGAACTCGGCCACGAAGGCCACCATCAGCTTCTCGCCGGACAACCTGCGGCGCATGGCCTCGAACCACTCGGCAGAGGCGTCGTCGAGCAACTCGTGTTCGCGGGCGAAACGCGCCAGGGCCGCCAGACGGGCGTCCGTGCCGGCACGCCATTGCCCGAACGCATCGAGGTGACTGGCAAAGGTGGGGCTCATGGTGATGGATCCTAGCGCAAGGGGCTGTGGCGCTCACATCTTCGGCCGGGCAGTTTGGGACAAAAGGTACATCCATCCCACAGCCTGCAATGGGTCGGCGTCACCGTGAGATGCCTCACGGACCGGCCGTGTGTCCGGCGCTCTCAGCGCTTCTGGCAATGGCCGCAAAAGAAGGTCGAGCGCTGCGCCTGCACGATGCGGCGCACCGGCTGGCCGCACACCCGGCAGGGCTCGCCTTCGCGCCCGTACACCTGGGTGGCCAGCTGGAAGTGGCCTTGCGCGCCATGGGCATCGCGGAAATCGCGCAGGCTGGAGCCGCCGGCCTCGACCGCGGCCTGCAGCACCGCCCTCACCTCCTGCAGCAGGCGCGCCGCCCTTGGTCGGCTCAGCTTGCCAGCCGGCAGGCGCGGGTCGATGCCCGCACGGAACAGCGCCTCGCAGGCGTAGATGTTGCCCGCCCCGACGACGATGTCGCCCGCCAGCAGGGCCTGCTTGATGCCGACCTGGCGTCCGCGCAGGCCCGCATGGAACACCTCGGGCGTGAGCGCCTCATCGAAGGGCTCCCGTCCCAGCCCGGCCAGCAACTTGCCCGGCAAGCCCTCGTCCATCGCCGGCCCCCAGACCACCGAGCCGAAGCGGCGAGGGTCGGTCAGGCGCAGCACACCCCGGTCGGTGCCCAACTCGACATGGTCGTGCGGGCCCGGCTCGCCCGGCTGCCACTGGAAGGCCAGCGAGCCCGACATGCCCAGGTGGATCAGCAGTCCGCCCTGGCGACCATCCGTCCAGTACAGCGGCAACCACAGGTACTTGCCACGGCGCAGCACCTGGCCGACCCGGCTTCCCACCAGCTCGTCTGCGTCGATGCCCAGCGGCCAGCGCAAGGGTTTGCCCAGCTGCAGGGACGTGACCGTGGCCCCTTCGATGCGGGTGGCGAAACTGCGACGCGTGACCTCGACTTCCGGCAATTCAGGCATGGGCCGATTATGGGCCGCCACGACATCCATAGAATGGCATCAACACCTGGAGTCTCCATGCCCCGCCTCGCCGTCCTGAACGCGCCCCGCACCACCCTGTCTGCCGCTGCGCTGGCCCTGTCCGTCCTGGGCTCATCGGCATGGGCGGCCCCCGCGGCCAAGCCAGGCATCCCCCCGCGCGCGCCGGAACTGCCGGCCAGCCAGGCCGACAGCCGCAAGGCGCCCGAGCAGTCCCGCCTGGACGGCCAGTTGTTCTACCAGCTGCTGATCGCCGAAATCCAGGCCAACAGCGGCGATGCCGGCTCGGCCTACCAGCTCTACCTGGAAGCCGCGCGCCGACACCAGAACGGCCAGCTCTACCAGCGCGCCGTCGAAATCGCCCTGCGCGCCCGTGCCGGTGACCAGGCCCTGTCGGCGGCCAAAGCCTGGCGCCAGGCCCTGCCCCAGTCGCGCGACGCGGCCGAGTTCACCTCGCAGATCCTCATCGTGCTGGGCCGCCCGGGAGAGCTCGCCTCGCCCTTGCGCGCGCTCATCCAGCTCACGCCGACGCCGCAGCAGCCCCAGCTGCTCGCCAGCCTGCCGCGCAGCCTGGCGCGGCTCAACGACCGCCAGGCCGCCGCCCAGGTCATCGAAGAAGCCACCCAGCCCTGGCGCCAGGCGCCGCTGGAGCTGGCCGAAGCCTGGGCCGCCACCGGCGAAGCCTGGCTGCTGGCCCGCCAGCCCGCCAAAGCCATGCTGGCCACGCAAAAGGCGCTGGCGCTGCAGCCCGAGTTGCTGCAGGCCAACCTGCTGGCCTCGGACCTCATCGGCCAGCACCCGCAGGCCGAGGCCTGGGTCAAGCAGCGCCTGGAGCGCGCCGACGCACCGCCGCTGCTGCGCCTGGCCTATGCCCGCCGCCTGGCGGCCTCGCAGCGCTACGAAGAGTCGGCCGTCCAGCTCGATCAACTCGTGAAGGTGCAGCCCGAGCAAGCCGGCCACTGGGTCCTGCTGGCCGCTGTGCGCCTGGAATTGCGCCAGGCCGATGCCGCCGAAGCCGCGCTGAAACAGGCCCTGGCGCGCACCGAGCCCGATGTGACGCCGCCCCCGGCGGCATCGGCCAGCGCCGCATCCGCCAGTTCGACCTCGTCTGCGCAGGCGCCCTCCGCCGACCCCAGCCTGGACAAGGACCGCGAGCAGGCCTTCCTGCTCATGGCCCAGCTGGAGGACCTGCGCGGCCGACGCACCCAGGCCCTGAACTGGCTGGACCGCGCCGACCCCCGCCACGAGAAAATGGCCGTGCAAAGCCAGCGCGCCCGCCTGCTGGCCCAGCAAGGCAAAGTCGCCGACGCCCGCGCCCTGCTGCGCGGCCTGCCCGAATCCGAACCCCGCGACGCGGTCACCAAGGTCCAGGCCGAAGTGCAGCTGCTGCGCGACCTGGGCCAGTCCAATGAGGCCTACCAGGTGCTGGGTGAAGCCACGCAACGCTTCCCCGACGACCACGAGCTGCTCTATGACCAGGCCATGCTCGCCGAGAAGCTCAAGCGCCATGCCGACATGGAGCGCCTGCTGCGCCGCGTCATCGAGATCGCCCCCGACAGCCCCAATGCCTACAACGCCCTGGGCTACAGCCTGGCCGATCGCGGCCTGAAGCTCGACGAGGCCCGCACCCTGGTGGAGAAGGCCGCCGAGCTCAAGCCAGCCGACCCCTTCATCGTCGACAGCCTGGGCTGGGTGGCCTTCCGCCAGAACCGGCTGGACGACGCCATCAAGCTGCTGCGCGAGGCCTACGCCGCCCGCCCCGACACCGAGATCGGCGCCCACCTCGGCGAAGTGCTGTGGGTCCAGGGGCAGAAGGACGAGGCCCTGCGCGTCTGGCGCGAAAGCCAGGGCCGCGACCGCGACAACGACACGCTGAAAGAAACCCTCCAGCGCCTCGGGGTCCGCCTTTGAACGTGGCGCTGATCATCGCCTGCGCGGGGCTGCTGGGCGGCTGCGCCAGCCTCCGCCATGGGGACGCCCCCCCGCCGCCCACGACCGCATCGACAGCCACATCGCCGCCCACACTGCCGCAACTGCCTCAGACACCGCAGACACCCCCTCCCGCTGCGGCCGATCTGGCCTGGCAAGGCCAGTTGAGCATCAAGCTGCAGGCCTTCGGCGAGTTGCCGGCCAAGGGCGTCAGCTTCGGCTTCTTTTTCAGCGGCCGCCCTGACGCCGGCCAGCTCGAACTCATGACGCCCCTGGGCAGCCAGCTCGCTCACATCGGCTGGAACTCCGCCGGTGCCTGGGTGCGCCGGACCGGCAGCGCCGGCGGCAACGCAGAGCCGGGCTTTGGCCCGGACCTCTCCGGCCGCCCAGCCCCCGCCAACGACGACGGCACCGAGCGCTTCGACGGGATCGACGCCCTCAGCGAGCGCCTGCTGGGTGAGGCCCTGCCCCTCGAAACCCTGATGCACTGGCTGCAAGGCCGCCCCGACCCCGCCCGCCCCAGCACCCCCGGCCCGCGAGGCGACGGCAGCTTCGCGCAGGACGGCTGGCAGGTCGACACCCGCGAGTTGCCCCGCCGCCTGCAAGCCTCGCGCCCCGCCAGCGAGCGCCTGCGCGGCGTCCAGATCAAGGTCCACCTCGACCCCTGAGACCGCATGCCCAGCCTGCACGACCTCCCGGCCCCGGCCAAGCTCAACCTCTTCCTGCACGTCGTCGGGCGCCGCCCGGACGGCTACCACCTGCTGCAGTCCGTCTTCGTGTTGCTGGACTGGCAGGACACCCTGCACATCGACACCCGCGACGACGGCCTGCTGCGCCGCCACGACCTCAACGTCCCCCTGCCGCAGGACGACCTCTGCCTGCGCGCCGCGCGCCTGCTGCAACAGGAAAGCGGCACGGCCCTGGGCTGCGACATCCGCATCCACAAGGAAGTGCCCTGGGGCGCGGGCCTGGGCGGCGGCAGCTCCGACGCGGCCACCGTGCTGCTGGCCCTCAACCAACTCTGGGGCCTGCACTGGCCGAGCGCCCGGCTGGAAGCCCTGGCCCTGCAACTCGGCGCCGACGTGCCCTTTTTCGTGCGCGGCCTGCCTGCCTGGGTCGAGGGCGTCGGCGAGCAGATCACCCCCATCACGCTGCCGCCTGAGCTGCTGCGCACACCGCTGGCCCTGCTCAAGCCCCCTGCGGCCATCCCCACGGCCGCGATATTTGGCAGCAAGTTGCTCAAACGCGACACAACCCATGCTACAGTCGCAGACTTTCTTGCAGCGCCCATGCGCTTTGGTCACAACGACCTGCAGGAGCCGGCCCAGGCCTGGCGCGCGACCCTGTCCCCCGATGAGGACGCGGCGCTCCCAGGCACCCGGGTCAGCGACGGCAGGGATGTGGCCCACGCTTTGGGTGTCATGCAGGCTCGCTTCGGCAACAGCCGCATGACGGGATCGGGCAGCACGGTGTTTGCCTGGGTCGAAGGTTCGGAACCCGTTCCAGAACCCCGCCCCGACACCCTGACATCCGAGGACGTCGCGGCCCTCGCAGAGGCAGGCCCGCATGGAGGTCACTGGGTCGGTCGTGTCTGTCACGTTGTACCGCGGCATCCTCTGCTGGACTTGTTGAAGCAGCCCTGCGGCGCTTGAACAGAACCAGTTGATGATTTCGCACAACAGCTTGCAGCACACACAAAAAACTGGCTATAATGTGAGGCTCTGATCAAGAGCAGCTTACAAGGTTGCGAGATGGCGAAAGCGACGTTGGCAACAACCGAGCCGGAAGCATCACGAAGCCTGTGTAGGGGAGTCGCCAAGTTGGTTAAGGCATCGGATTTTGATTCCGACATGCGAGGGTTCGAGTCCTTCCTCCCCTGCCAAAACACAGTCGGTCCAGTCGAGGGTCACCGCCCCGACTGACCGCCACCTGCCCCAAGTCGGCCGCCATGGGCGATGTCCGCTGGCAAGCTTCGGCAAGCGCCACAGGCCACTGTCGAATCCGCAAGCCAGGTTTCGCTGAGGGGCACGGTCAAGGGCAGATGTCTTTTTGCAGCCATCACTGACACGCCCGCCATGCTTTCCGACACCGTTCTGTTCACTGGCAATGCCAACCCGGCACTGAGCCAGGAAATCGCCACCCACCTCGGCATTTCCCTCGGCCAGGCCGCCGTCGGCCGTTTCTCCGATGGCGAGACCACGGTGGAAATCCAGCAGAACGTGCGCGGCCGCGAAGTCTTCGTGGTGCAGTCCACCTGCTCGCCCACCAACGACAACCTGATGGAACTGCTGATCATGGTCGACGCGCTCAAGCGCGCCTCGGCCCAGCGCATCACCGCCGTCATCCCCTACTTCGGCTACGCCCGCCAGGACCGCCGCCCCCGCTCGACCCGTGTGCCCATCTCGGCGCGCGTCGTGGCCGACCTGCTCGAAACCGTGGGCGTCGAACGCGTGCTGACCATGGACCTGCACGCCGACCAGATCCAGGGCTTCTTCAACATCCCCGTCGACAACATCTACGCGTCGCCGGTGCTGCTGTCCGACCTGCAGGCCAAGAAATACTCCGACCTCGTGGTGGTGTCCCCCGACGTCGGTGGCGTGGTGCGCGCCCGCGCCCTGGCCAAGCAACTGGGCTGCGACCTGGCCATCATCGACAAGCGCCGCCCCAAGGCCAACGTGTCTGAAGTCATGCACGTGATCGGCGAAATCGAAAACCGCAACTGCGTGATCATGGACGACATGATCGACACCGCCGGCACCCTGGTGAAGGCCGCCGAAGTGCTGAAGGACCGTGGCGCCAGGAGCGTGTACGCCTACTGCACGCACGCCGTGTTCTCGGGCCCCGCCATCGAGCGCATCAAGGCCTCGCACCTCGACGAGGTCGTCATCACCAACACCATCCCGCTGAGCGAAGCCGCCAAGGGCACGACCAAGATCCGCCAGCTCAGCACCGCCTTCCTGTTTGCCGAAACCATCCGTCGCATCACCGACGGCGATTCGGTGACCTCCCTCTTTTCGGAACAGAACAACAACTTCTGATCCGGATGTCCCGGCCGGCCTCGCCAAGGGGCCGGCTTTCCCACAGCGCCTGGTCGCGGGCGCTATACCCACTTGGAGCTTTCCATGAAATTCACCGCTTTCGAGCGCAACCTGCAGGGGACCGGAGCGAGCCGCCGCCTGCGCATCTCCGGCAAGACCCCCGGCATCGTCTACGGCGCCGGCAAGGCCCCCGTCAACATCGAGCTGGACCACAACGCCCTGTACCACGCCATGCGCAAGGAGGCCTTCCACTCCTCCGTGCTGGACATGGAACTGAATGGCTCGGTCGAGAAGGTCCTGCTGCGCGACTACCAGAAGCACCCGTTCAAGCAACTCGTGCTGCACGTCGACTTCCAGCGCGTGGACGCCACCACCCGCATCCACAAGAAGGTGCCCGTGCACTTCGTGGGCGAAGCCGACGCACCGGCCGTCAAGCTGGACAAGTGCATCATCAACCACGTCACCACCGAGCTGGACATCGAGTGCCTGGCCGAGCAGCTGCCTGAGTTCCTGACGCTGGACCTGAGCAAGGCCGTCAAGGGCCAGACCTTCGGCGTGGAAGACCTGGGCCTGGCTGCCCACATCAAGGTCGTGACCCACGGCCGCAAGGCCCCGACCCTGGCCACCGTGGTCGAGCCGGTGGAAGAAGTGATTGCCGCCCCCGTGGCCGCCGAACCCGCCAAGGGCAAGAAGGGCAAGAAGTAACCTGTCTCCCGACAGCTGCTTCTCGCACACGGAAAACCCCGCCTCGGCGGGGTTTTTTCATGGGCGCGGGTTCAGCGCGTCTGGTGCGCGGGGATCACGCCCCGCCCTCGCCGGCTCGCTGCTCAGGCGCTGATCTTGAAGACCGACACCGCTTCGACCAGGTGCTGCGACTGCAGCTTGAGGCTTTCTGCCGCGGCCGCGCTTTCTTCCACCAGGGCCGCGTTCTGCTGGGTGGCCATGTCCATCTGGGTCACGGCCTGTCCCACCTGGGCCACGCCTTCGCTCTGCTGCGTGCTGGCCATGCTGATCTCGGAGACGATGCCCGTGAGCCGGTTGATGGACTGCACCACGTCCGTCATGGTCACGCCGGCCTTGTCGACCAGGGCACTGCCTTGCGAAACACGCTCCACGCTGTCGGTGATCAGGGTCTTGATCTCCTTGGCAGCCTCGGCCGAACGGCCCGCCAGGGCGCGCACCTCGGACGCCACCACCGCAAAACCCCGGCCCTGTTCGCCAGCGCGGGCCGCCTCGACCGCAGCGTTCAGCGCCAGGATGTTGGTCTGGAAGGCGATGCCATCGATCACCCCGATGATGTCGGCGATGCGGCGCGAGCTGTCGTGGATGCCCTTCATGGTTTCGACCACGTCGCCCACGATCTCCCCGCCGCTGACGGCGACGCCGGCCGCCGCCTGGGCCAGTTCATTGGCCTGACGGGCGCCCTCGGCGTTGTGCAGCACGGTGGCGCTGAGTTCTTCCATCGAAGCCGCGGTCTGCTGCAAGGCCGAAGCCTGCGACTCGGTGCGCTGGCTCAGATCCAGGTTGCCATGGGCGATCTGCGTGCTGGCCGTGGCCACCGACTCCGACGCTTCGCGCACGCGACCCACGATGCCGGCCACACCGTCGCGCATGGTGCGCAGCGCGTGCAGCAGGCTGCTCTGGTCGCCGTCCTGCAGGCGGATGTGGGCGCTGAGGTCGCCCTCGGCCATCTGGCGGGTGAGGTGCACCGCGTAGGCCGGCTCGCCACCGATCTGGCGCTGGATGCTGCGCGAGATGTACAGGCCCACAGCCAACAGCATGGCCCCCAGCAGGCCAGTGCCCACCAGCATCTGCAGGGCTTCGTTGATGACGGTGGCGTTGACGGTGTCCACGTAGATGCCCGAGCCGATCACCCAGCCCCAGGGGGCGAAACCCTTGACGTAGGACACCTTGTCCACCGGTTCGCTGCTGCCAGGCTTGGGCCAGCCGTAGAACAGGAAACCCGAACCATCGGCCTTGACCAGCTTGACGAACTCCAGGAACAGCGCGGTGCCGTGGGGGTCCTTGGCGCCGGACATGTCCTTGCCATTGAGCTCGGGCTTGACGGCATGCATCACCATCCGGGCCTGCATGTCGTTGATCCAGAAGTACTCCTTGCCGCTGTAGCGCAGAGCGCTGAGGGCCTCCATGGCGCGGCGCTTGCCCTCTTCCTCGCTGATGGCGCCTTTGGCGACCAACTCGTGCTGGTGGGCCACAATGCCATGCGCAACTTCCACGGTCTGGCGCACGCTGCCCTTGCGTTCCTCCATGATCAGTCGGCGTTCACCTGCCAGGAAAATCGCGGTCAGGATCAGGATGCCCAGCAGGGCACTGCCGATGACCAGGCCAAGCCGGCGCGACAGGGTCATGGAGTTGATTCGGATCATGGATGGAGCCTTGTTGGAGTGGGAACGCTGGAGGAAGCGTCATACCCCCTCAGGTAGGTTCGCTTCATGGCATGATTTTCGTCCCGAAACCCCCAGGGCTTAACGGACACTGTGTGACCAAGTTCTCGTTTGGGACAGCGCCAGATACCCGTAAATACCCTCAATTGCACCCAAATTGGATGCAATCGGTTGCAAATTCCGCCGTTTTTTGTTGTCACATTTCAGATGATTCGATTGTTTGTCGGACTCGGTAACCCGGGGCCTGAATACGAAGACACCCGCCACAATGCGGGCTTCTGGTACATCGACGGGCTGGCGCGCCGGCTGGGCGTGTACCTGCAGCCGGACCGCGCCTACCATGGCCTGGTGGCCAGGGCGAATACCCCCCAGGGGCCTGTCTGGTTGCTGCAGCCCCAGACCTACATGAACCTGTCGGGCAAGTCGGTGGCTGCGCTGGCGCGCTTTTTCAAGGTCACCCCCGACGAGGTGCTGGTCGCCCATGACGAGCTCGACCTGGTGCCCGGCCTGGTCAAGCTCAAGAAGGGGGGCGGCCACGCTGGCCACAATGGCCTGCGCGACATCCACGCCCAACTGGGCAGCCCCGACTACTGGCGGCTGCGCCTGGGCATCGGCCACCCGGGTGTGAAGCACGAGGTGGCGGCCTTCGTGCTGCGCAAGCCGCCCCAGGCCGAGCGCGAAGCCATTTTCAAATGCATCGACCAGGCACTGGACGCCACCGAGGCCTTCCTGCTGGGCGACATGGCCAAGGCCACGGCGATCGTCCATGCGGGGCCGCAACGGCCCAAGCCCCCTCGCAAGGCGCCCCCCGCGGAGGCCCCGCCGGCCGAGTGAACCGCACGGGCCTCGCCCCCGTCCGCAGCCCCTCCCCCCCCCACACACCAGAGAGTCACCCATGCATCCTCTGCCGCATCTGCCACCCCCGGGTGGGCGAGGCCGCCTGCGCCGCGGCCTGGCTGCGCTGGCCATGCTGGCCGCGCCGCTGGCGGGTGTCCTGCCGGCCCCGGTCCTGGCCACCTCGGTTCACCGCTGCACCGACGCCCGCGGCACGGTGAGCTACAGCCAGCAGCCCTGCCCCGCCCACACCGAGGCGACCCAGGTGCAGGCCTCCGACACGCGCAGCGCCGCCCAGCGCCGCGAGGCCGAGGAGGTGTTGCGACGGGACAAGGCGCTGGTCAAGGCGCAAGCCCGGCAGGCCCGGCAAGCGCAGTTGCAAGCCGAGCGCGAAGGCTCGCACCGCCAGGCGGGCAACCTCAGCGGGCCGGTGCGGCAAGTGGGGGTGGGTTCGCGCGCAGGTTCACACGATGTCGACCGCCGCGGCACGCCGGCCGAGCCGCTGCGGCACAATCCGCGGCAGTTCCGAGCCAAAACACCCAAAGCCCCGCCTCAAGCCACGCCCCAGACCAGCCCGGCAGCCTCTGGCCGCTGAGGGCTCAGGCGGACGCGGCAGGTTCGGCGGGCGGTGCGGCGTCCTGCGTCTCCAGGGGGTCTTGGGCGTTGCGCTCACGCACCTGCGCGCGTGCCAGCGCCTGCAAGCCCTCGTACTTGATGAGCAGCTGCTCGCGGGTCTCGGTGTGCAGCGGGTCGACCGGGATGCACTCCACGGGGCAGACCTGCACGCACTGGGGCTCGTCGAAATGGCCCACGCACTCGGTGCAGCGGGCCGGATCGATCACGTAGATGGTCTCGCCCATCGAGATCGCCTGGTTGGGACACTCGGGCTCGCACACATCGCAGTTGATGCATTCTTCTGTGATCTTCAGGGCCATGGCGAACTTCCAGGGGTGCCGGGCTCAGGCCTCGCGCCGGGCCACGCGGGCCTGCAATCGGGCCAGCACCGACGGCGCCACGAACTTGGAGACATCGCCGCCCAGCGAGGCGATCTCGCGCACGAAGGTGCCCGAAACGAACTGGTACTGGTCGGAGGGCGTGAGGAAGACGGTCTCGACATCGGGCATGAGCTGGCGGTTCATGCCCGCCATCTGGAACTCGTATTCGAAGTCGCTGACCGCGCGCAGGCCACGCACCACGACCTTGCCGCCGTGGTTGACCACGAAGTCGCGCAGCAGCCCGGAAAACGCGATGACCTCGACGTTGGGGTGGTCCTTGGCCAGCTCCTTGGCCATCTCCAGGCGCTCCTCCAGCGAGAACATCGTCTTCTTGTGGTGCCCTGCGGCCACCGCCAGGATCAGCCGGCCGAACAACTGGCTGGCGCGGCGCATGAGGTCGGCGTGCCCGAGGGTCATCGGGTCGAATGTGCCGGGGTAGACAGCGGTCAGCACAGGGGACGTGATCAAGCGTGGCTCCAGGTGGGGGGTCAGCGAAGCGCCGGGGCGACCCAGGCAGTGTACGGCTCAGGCGGACGGCTCAGCTGCGCCGGGCGCGGCATCCCCGCGCTGGAAAAGGTGAAAGTGCACTGCGCCGGCCTGGCCATGGCGCTGGCAGCGCAGGCCGGGCACGTCCACCTGCGCCTGCAGTGAATGGGGCGCTTCGGCGTAGACCCAGCCCCCCGGTGGCACGCATGCCGCCGCGGCGGCCAGGGCGGGCTGGAACAGGGCCTCGTCGAAGGGCGGGTCCAGCAGCACGAGGTCGAACAGGTCCGAGGCGCCCCCGCCGAAACGGCGCATCCAGTCCAGCGCATCGGTCTGGACGACCTGCACCTGGCTGGCCTGGAGGCGCAGCACCACCTTGCGCAGCGAGGCCACCAGGCCCGCGTCGCGCTCCAGCAGCACCGCAGAAGCGCCGCGCGAGGCCGCTTCCAGCCCCAGCGCGCCGCTGCCGGCAAAGGCGTCGAGCACGCGCCAGCCTGTGAGGTCCTGGCCCAGCCAGTTGAACAGGGTTTCGCGCACCCGCGACGAGGTGGGCCGCAGGCCCGCAGACACCGGCACCGGCAAGGGACTGCGCTTCCACTGCCCGCCGATGATGCGCACTTCCTGCGCGGCCGTGCGCGCCACGGCCTGCGCGGCACGCTCCTGGCGGTCGCGGACACCGCCAGCAGGGGCGGCCGGACGGCGGCCTGAAGGCTGGCCAGGGGGAGGACGTTTGGCTGACGACATGGTTCTGCAGCAGGAAGCGCGGCATTGTACGGAGCCCCACGCCTACAATCGCCCCCATGTTCAGTTTCATCAAGAAAAAGCTCGGCTGGGGCAGCGCCCCGGACGAAGCCCAGAACACCACAGCAGGCAGCGCGCCGGAAGGTGCCCAGCCCTCGGGCGATGCCGCAGGGAACCGCGCCACCAGGGCAGCGTCACCCGATGCGCCGGCCGTGGCGGCACAGGCAGCAGCTGCACCGGCTGTTGCACCTGTCGTCGAGGCGCCCGCGGTTGTGCCATCGCCTGCGCCGTCCAGCGCGCCTGTCGAGCGCCGCTCCTGGCTGGACAAGCTGCGCACGGGCCTGCGCAAGACGGGCTCCAGCATCGCCCAGGTGTTCACCGGCACGCAGATCGACGACGCGCTCTACGAAGAGCTCGAAGCCGCCCTGCTGATGGCCGATGCCGGCGTGGCCGCCACCGAATTCCTGCTGGAAGACCTCAAGCGCCGCGTCAAGGAGGCCAAGGCCAGCGACCCGGCCCAGGTCAAGGGCCTGCTGGTCGAGGCCATCACCGAGCTGCTGCAGCCGCTGGAAAAAGGCCTGGTCGTGGGCGAACACACGCCCACGGTCATCATGGTGGCGGGCGTCAATGGCGCGGGCAAGACCACGACCATCGGCAAGCTCACCCGCCACCTCTCCGATGCCGGTCAGCGCGTGCTGCTGGCCGCCGCCGACACCTTCCGCGCCGCCGCGCGCGAGCAGCTGCTGGTGTGGGCCGACCGCAACCACGTGGAGATCGTCAGCCAGGAAGGCGGCGATCCGGCCGCGGTGACCTATGACGCCGTGCAGGCCGGTCGCGCACGTGGCAGCGACGTCGTGATCGCCGACACCGCCGGCCGCCTGGCCACGCAATTGCACCTGATGGAAGAGCTGCGCAAGGTCAAGCGCGTCATCGGCAAGGCCATGGACGGCGCCCCGCACGAGGTGCTGCTGGTGGTCGATGGCAACACCGGCCAGAACGCGCTGTCGCAGGTCAAGGCCTTCGACGAGGCCCTGGGCCTCACGGGCCTGATCGTCACCAAGCTGGACGGCACCGCCAAGGGGGGCGTGCTGGCCGCCATCGCGCTGTGGTCACGTCAGCGCCACAGCGCCGTGCCGGTGTACTTCATCGGCGTGGGCGAAAAGCTGGAAGACCTGCAGACCTTCCAGGCCCGCGAGTTCGCCCAGGCCCTGCTGAGCTGAAGCGACCCGGCTCAGACCCGCTCGGGGGTGCGCACCGCGTCCAGCGGCATGCCCTCGGTGTCGAGGTCGTCGAACCAGGTCGACGGCGGGGGCTCGCGGCGTTCGTGGTCGGCGCCGGTGGTCTCCCAGGCATCGCCGCCCACTTCGTCGAGCACCACGTCGATGGTCCGCTCGTTGACCTTCACGCCACGCAGCGATCCGCCCGCTTGCAGCGACGCCACGACCGCGGCGGCCTCCGCATCGCGACGCGCCTGGTGGAAGTCCCCCGCGGCGGCGCCCAGGATGGCCTCGCGCGCCACCACCGCGCCAGGCAAGGCGCCTTCCAGCCACACATGCACGGGCACCTGCGCGCCCTTGAGCACGCGGTCCATGCGGGCATGGCGGCGCTGGGCACGCTCGTTCTCGCGGGAATGGGGCTGGCGCACCTCGACCACGGCCACCACCTGCGAGGTCATGTCGCAGATCACCAGGTCGGCGCACAGGGAGCCGACGCGGCGCAGCCATTCGCCGTAGGAATTGCGCTTGGGCACCTTGATGAAGCGCGCCACCGGCACCTGGGCCAGCACCATGTGCTCGGGCAGGGCCTTGCGCAGCACCTGGTAGGCCTCGCGCTCGGCGGTGGTCAGCACGCGGGTGCCCGTGGGCTCCCAGTCGAGCAGGGTGTCGAGTTGTTCGTCGGTGCGGGGTTTTCGGCGGACTTCGGAGCGGCTGTCGCCACGGCGGGCCGACTCCTTGCCTCCCGCAGGCGTGCGTGCCGCCGGTGCGTTGACCGGACGGTGACGCACCCACCACCATGCACCCGCCAGGCCGGCTGTGCTCAGACCCGCCAGCAACACGGGCCAGTTCGATACCACTTCCATCATCAGGCCTCTTCGACGCTCGAAACGCATGAACCGCAGGGAGTTGCGGACAGGCCATGCGCTGAAACCCACCCGCTTGCCTCTGCCTTTTCGGCTTCGGCCGTCAACCCTGAAGCGCCTGCATCGAGGCGCTACAACAGTCACACACGCTAACAGGTGGGCCCGTGACGATCGGGCAGGAAGTGTGTCCGCCTGTATCAGCGGCCCATGCCGGGCAGGCCCTTCATGCCGCCCATGCGCTTCATCATCTTCATCAGGCCGCCGCCGCGCATCTTCTTCATCATGGTCTGCATCTGCTCGAACTGGTTGAGCAGGCGGTTGACGTCCTGGATCTGCACGCCCGCACCGGCGGCGATGCGGCGCTTGCGGCTGGCCTTGGTCTTGCCGTCCATCAGCAGCGCGGGCTGGCGGCGCTCCTTGGCGCTCATGGCGCGGATGATGCCTTCCATGCGGCGCATGTCGCGCTCGGCCTTGTCCATGTCGGCCTGGCCGGCCTTGGCGGCGATCTCGGTGGGCAGCTTGTCGATCAGGCCGGAGAGGCCGCCCATCTTCTTCATCTGGCTGATCTGGGCGAGGAAGTCCTCGAAGTCGAAATCGACGCCGGACTTGACCTTCTCGGCCAGCTTCTGCGCGGCCTCGATGTCCACGCCCTTTTGCACCTCTTCGACCAGGGCCACGATGTCGCCCATGCCCAGCACGCGGCCGGCATGGCGCTCGGCATCGAAGACCTCCAGGCCGTCGATTTTTTCGGACACGCCGGCGAACTTGATGGGCACGCCGGTGATCTGGCGCACCGACAGGGCCGCGCCACCGCGGGAGTCGCCGTCGAGCTTGGTCAGCACCACGCCGGTCAGCGGCAGGGCGTCCTTGAAGGCCTTGGCGGTGTTGACCGCGTCCTGGCCCTGCATGGCGTCCACCACGAAGAGCGTTTCGACCGGCTTGAGCTGGGCGTGCAGGGCCTTGATCTCGGCCATCAGGGCTTCGTCGATGGCCAGGCGGCCGGCGGTGTCGACCAGCAGCACGTCGAAGTAATGGCGGCGCGCGTGGTCGATGGCCGCGGCGGCGATGTCGGCCGGCTTCTGGTCGGGCGTGGAGGGGAACCACTCGGCGCCGGCCTGGGCCGTCACGGTCTTGAGCTGCTCGATGGCTGCCGGGCGGTAGACGTCGGCGGAGACCGTCAGCACCTTTTTCTTGCGCTTTTCGATCAGGTGCTTGGCCAGCTTGGCGGTGGTCGTCGTTTTGCCGGCGCCCTGCAGACCGGCCATCAGGATGACGGCGGGCGGCTGCACGGCCAGGTCGATGTCGGCGATGCCCTCGCCCATCGTGGCGGCGAGTTCCTTCTGGACGATGCTGACGAGCACCTGGCCCGGCGTGAGCGAGGACACGACCTCGGCGCCCAGGGCCTTGTCCTTGACGCGTGCGATGAAGTCGCGCACGACCGGCAGGGCCACGTCGGCCTCCAGCAGGGCCATGCGGACCTCACGCAACATGTCCTGCACGTTGGATTCGGTGATGCGCGCCTGACCACGCATGGTCTTGACCAGGCGACTGAGGCGTTCTGTGAGGTTGGAGGCCATGGATGAAGCGCGGAGCTCTCGTAAACTGATCGCATGATTTTATCGCCCACCTTCTGGCCCAGTTGCGTCGCTGTGCTGGCCTATGCCCTGGCCACGGTCTGGCCCCTGCGTTCGGCCGATGCCTCGGACCCCGCCCTCACCGGACACACCCAGGGCGAAGGGCTGGTGCGCCAGGCTCTGCTGCTGGGCTGGCTGGCCCAGGGCGTGGCCATCGCGCTGGACGCGCTGTCGCTGGACAGCCCCTTGCCTGGCGCCCGTTTCGGCTTTGCCCCGGCGCTGTCGGTGACGGCCTGGCTGGTGCTGGCCGTCTACGCCGTCGAGAGCCGGCGCCTGGCCTTGCCCAGCGTGCGCCGCAGCCTGTCGGTGCTGGCGCTGGGCACGGTCGTGCTGGCCTGGCTGTTCCCGGGGCAGGCGCACGCCACCGCCGGCAGTGCCTGGGCACCGCTGCACTGGCTGACCGGCTTCGCGTCCTACGGCCTGATGGGGGCGGCGCTGCTGCATGCGGCGCTGCTGCGCCATGCCGAGCGCCGCCTGCGGGCAGGCGCGGTGAGCTCCGGCCAGATCCCCGCGACCGGACGGCCCAGCGGCCACGCCCTGGGCATGCCCTTGCTGAGGCTGGAGTCGCTCACGCTGCGCTTCGTGGCCGCGGGCTTCGTCATGCTCAGCCTGACGCTGGTGCTGGGTGCCACGTTCGCGCCCTGGCGCTGGGACCACAAGACGGTGTTTTCGGTGCTGTCCTGGGCGGTGTTTGCCACGCTGCTGGTGGGCCGTGCACGCTTTGGCTGGCGCGGCCCGCAGGCCATCCGCTGGCTGCTGGCGGGCTCCATGCTGTTGCTGCTGGCCTACGTGGGGTCGCGCTTCGTGCTGGAAATCGTCCTGCACCGGCAGGTGGTGGCATGACCGCACGAGGGTGAGGCGAACATGGGAGCCCTGTTGAAATTCCTGGTGCTGGGCCTGGTGGTGGTCTGGCTGCTGTACTCGCCCGCCGTGCGCGGGCTGCTGAAGCCCGGTGCGCGGCGCGGCAAGCCGCAGCGGCCGCCGGCCACACCCTCGCCGCCTGCGGCCACGCCGCCCGGCCGCATCGTGCCGTGCGCCCACTGCGGCGTGCACCTGCCGCTGTCCGACGCGCTCCACGACGTGAGCGGGCACACCTACTGCAGCGAAGCGCACCGCCAGGCCGGACCGCGCCCCTGATCGATGCCCACCCCCCTGCCCCCCGCGGACGGTTCGTCCACCCTGCCCGGCAACGGCGCCATGCCCACCCAGTCCGCAGACACTGCCTCCTGGTTCGGTGCGCCGCTGCTCGACGAGCGCCCCGCCGCCGGCATGCGCTCAGGCGAGCCGCCGCCCCGCAACGGCGCCGCGTCGGCACACGAGCCCGCACCGTATTTCTTCCGCGTCTACCGGGCGTTCCTGACCGCACGGGCCACGCTGTCGCTCATGCTGCTGCTCTTGCTGGGCTCGCTGTGGTCCATGGGCACCCACCCTCCGGCATGGATGCTGACGATGGCCCTGTGCTACGCGACCCTGGCCTGGGCCGTGTGGTGGCTGCCCAGCCAACGGGTGCCCGCCTCGCCGCAACAACTCACGCTGCGGCCTCGGCAGGCCCTGGCCAGCGTGGGGGTGGACCTGGTCTTCTTCGCCGCGCTGCACCAGTTCACCGGCAGCAGCTTCAACACCCAGGCCCTGCTGGTGCTCCCCGTGCTGATGGCCGCGGTGCTGATGCCGCGCATCCTGGCACTGGGTGCGGCCGCGGTGGCCACGCTCAGCCTGCTGGGCTCGGCCTGGGTGCAGGCCCTGGGCAGCGGCGCCCTGACCACCTTGATGACCCAGGCCGGCCTGACCGGCTTCGGCCTGTTCGCCATCGCCATCCTGGCCAACGAGCTGGCCACCCGCCTGGCCCGCGAGGAGCGCAGCGCCCGCGGCAGCATGGAGCTGGCGCGCCAGCAGGCCGAGCTCAACCGCCTGGTCATCGAGGAAATGAGCGAGGGCGTGATGGTGGTCGACCGCCAGGGCCGCGTGCGCACCGCCAACCCCGCCGCCCGGCGCCTGCTGTCGGCACGGGGCCAGACGCCCGCCGCACCGTTCCAGCTGCGCGGGGTGCCGGCCTGGGGCCCGCTGGTCCACGCCGTCGAGCGCGCCCTGGGCCGCCCCCTGCAGGCCGAAGGCGGCCAGGAAGTGCGGCTGCGCTTCGATGACCACGTCGAGCGCGACCTGCGCCTGCGCGTGCGCTTCACCCGCGGGCAGGCCGCCGAGGCCAGCGAGGACATGTGCGTCATGCTGCTCGAAGACCTGCGCACCGTGCGCGCCCGCCAGCGCCAGGACAAGCTCGCCGCCATGGGACGGATGTCGGCCGGCATCGCCCACGAGATCCGCAACCCGCTGGCGGCCATCGCCCAGGCCAACGCCCTGATGGCCGAAGATGCCGCCCACGCTGGCGCCAACCCCGCGCAAGTCCGCCTGACCCAGCTGGTCAGCGACAACGTGCAGCGCCTCAAGCACATCGTCGACGACATCCTGGCCGTGGCCCCGGGTCTGCGCCCGCCCGCGCCACTGATCGACCCCGTCGAGGCCGTCATGGCCACCTGCAATGAATGGCGCGCCACCCAGGGCCTGGCCGCGGGCGCGGACAGCCTGCTGGACGTCGACCTGGGCAGCGTGACCCGCCAGGCCTCGCCACCGAAGGTCCGCTTCGAGCCCGAGCACCTCCAGCGCGTGCTGGTGAACCTGCTGGACAACGCGCTGCGCTACCAGTCCGGGCAGCCTGGCGCCCTCCATGTCGGCCTGCGCTGGCTGCCCGGGGCCACCCAGCACGGCCTGCTCATGCTGTCCGTGGCCAACGACGGCGAGCCGATGTCCGCCGACACCGAGCGCTCGCTGTTCGAGCCCTTCTTCTCCACCAGCAGCCGGGGCACTGGATTGGGGTTGTATATTTCCCGAGAATTGTGCGAACGCCATGGCGCCAGCATCGACTACCGCCAGCATCCGCCGAGCGTGAGGCACCGCAACGAGTTCTTCGTGACGATGCCCGTTGAGCCCAGCGGGACGGCCGCCCTCGCCCCATGACCTCTCCCACCTCCCACCGACTGCTGGTCGTCGACGACGAGCCCGACCTGCGCACGCTCTACGAGCTGACGCTGCTGCGCGAGGGCTACGAAATCGAAACCGCGGCCACTGTCGAAGACGCCTGGCAGCAACTGCAGGAGCACAGCTACAGCGTGCTCATCACGGACATGCGCCTGCCCGATGGCACCGGCCTGGAGCTGCTGCAGCGCCTGGAGTCCGCCGGCCGCACCGAAAAGGCCATCGTGATCACGGCGTACGGCTCGGCCGAGAACGCCGTCAGCGCGCTCAAGGCCGGCGCCTACGACTACCTCACCAAGCCGGTGGACCTCAAGCAGTTCCGTGCCGTGGTGGCCTCGGCCCTGCGCGACGCCGAGTCGCAAGCCCTGATGCTGCACGAGGCGGGCGCCCCGCAGCCGGCGCCGCCCACCTCGTCCGGGACACAAGCCACCCCATCGCGCTCGGCCGGGGCGACGGCCTCGCATCCGATCGCATCCCGCCAGGCCGCCCCGCCCGCGCACCTGCCACCGCCGGCCTTGGTCAAGCTCGCCGGCCACAGCCCGGCCATGCAGCAGGTGCGCGTGCTGATCGACAAGGTCGCCCGCAGCATGGCCCCGGTGCTGGTGTGGGGCGAATCCGGCACCGGCAAGGAACTCGTGGCGCGGGCCATCCACGACGTCAGCAGCCGCCACAGCGGGCCCTTCATCGCCGTGAACTGCGGCGCCATCCCGGAGCAGTTGCTCGAAGCCGAGTTCTTCGGCTACCGCAAGGGCGCCTTCACTGGCGCATCGGAAGACCGCGAGGGCTTCTTCCAGGCAGCCCACGGTGGCACGCTCTTCCTCGATGAAATCGGCGACCTGCCGCTGGCCATGCAGTCCAAGCTGCTGCGCGCCATCCAGGAACGCCGCGTGCGCGCGGTCGGCGCCACCCAGGAAGTGCCGGTCGATGTGCGCATCGTCAGCGCCACCCACAAGGACCTCCAGGCCGAGGTCGCGGCCCAGCACTTCCGCCAGGACTTGTACTACCGCCTCAACGTCATCCAGATCACGCTGCCGCCGCTGCGCGAGCGTCTGGAGGACTTGCCCATCCTGTGCCAGCGCATCCTGGAGCGCATCGCCAACGAGTCCGGCCTGCAACCCGCCCCCTGCCTGAGCACCGACGCCCTGGCCGCCCTGATGCGCCAGCGTTTCGCGGGCAATGTGCGCGAGCTGGAGAACATGCTGCACCGCGCCGTGGCGCTCAGCGGCCACGCCCGGCTGGAACCCCAGGACCTGGGTGTGGCGCCGGCCCCGCCGCCGACCCTGCCCGCCCTGCGCGCCCAGGCTGCCGCGGACACCATGGGCGCGACCGATGCACCGCTGGTCGCCGCCACCGCGGCCCCCGACACACCGGCATCGGCGCAGACCGAACGCCCCCAGCCTGCCGCCCCGCTGCCGCGCGACCTGGTCTCCCACCTCGACGAGGTCGAGCGCGACATCCTCGTGCAGGCGCTGGAAAAACACCGCCTCAACCGCACCGCGGCTGGCGCCAGCCTGGGCCTGTCGCTGCGCCAGATGCGCTACCGCATGGCCCGCCTGGGCGTGCAGGTGACCGAGCAAGGCGTGCTGCTGGGCGAGCGCTTCGACCCCGACGCCGATGTCGATTGACGCCACCCCCTCGCCCCGCCACCCGCAGAGCCCATGGCAGGGCGGCTGGCACCGCCAGGCCCGGGTGCTGCCCTCGCCCAACTTCGGACCGCGCCCCCCTGGTGTGGCCATCGACCTGGCGGTGGTGCACTCGATCAGCCTGCCCCCAGGCCAGTACGGCGGCGACGAGATCGAGCGCCTGTTCACCAACACCCTGGACTGGGACGCCCACCCTTACTTCGACCTCATCCGCGGCGCGGAGGTGTCGGCGCATTTCGTGATCCGCCGCGATGGCGCGCTGCTGCAGTTCGTCTCGGTGCTGGACCGCGCCTGGCACGCTGGGCGCTCCCACTGGCAAGGACGGGACAACTGCAACGACCACAGCGTCGGCATCGAGCTCGAAGGCCTGGAGCACACCCCTTTCGAGCCCGCGCAATACACGGCCCTGGCGCAGTTGCTGCACGACCTGGCCCTGGCCTGGCCCATCGCCCAGGCCGTGGGCCATGAACACATCGCGCCAGGCCGCAAGCAGGACCCCGGCCGCGCCTTCGACTGGGCCCTGCTGGCGCGCCTCACCGCCTGGTCTGCCGAGCGTTTCCCGCCTGCCTCGCTGTTGGATTCCAGCAGCTGAGTCAGCGCTTTCCCCAGTTTTTGACGGGTCGCGCTCGCCGCCCACGAAAAGGACGCTATAGTCGCGACCAGACACTACGGGTAGTGCTTCACAGCCACCCAAACACCAGATATAGTGTCCGGAGCAGTCGGCACCCGCGCACCGCGGATGCCTCCATTCAGCAGGTTTGCCATCGCCTCGCGCCCGGCACGCAAGCCTCTACCCCCTGAAGGGAACCCCATGCAAACGTCCACGCCCAGCACCCTGTCGTCCACCCCATCCGCCTTCCCTGGTGCGGCCTCTGACGCCGCCCAGCAGCCGCGTCAGTCGGCCTATGCCGCCTACCAGATCATCCGACGCAACGGTGCGGTCGTCTCGTTCGAGCCCAGCAAGATCGCCGTGGCCCTGATGAAGGCCTTCCTGGCCGTGCACGGCACGCAAGGCGCGGCCTCGGCCTCGGTGCGCGAAACCGTGGATGGCCTGACCGAAGCCGTGGTGCGCGGCCTGCTGCGTTCGCGTCCGGGCGGTGGCACCTTCCACATCGAAGACGTGCAGGACCAGGTCGAACTCGGCCTGATGCGTGGCGGCCACCACGAAATCGCCCGTGCCTATGTGCTCTACCGCGAGCGCCGCACGCAAGAGCGCGCCAAGCAGGCCGCCGAGCAACAGGTCCAGGCCCCCACGCTGCACGTGGTCGACCGCGGCCAGCGCGTGCCCCTGGACACCGCCGCCCTCAAGGCCCTGATCGAGTCCTCCTGCGAAGGCCTGGGCGCCGACGTGCAGGCCGCCCCGATCTTCGCCGAGACCCAGCGCAACCTGTACGACGGCGTCTCCATCGACGAGGTCTACAAGGCCGCCATCCTGGCCGCCCGCACCCGCATCGAGCACGACCCGGCCTACACCCGCGCCACCGCCCGCCTGCTGATGCACACCATCCGCCGCGAGATCCTGGGCGAAGAAGTCACGCACGCCGAAATGGCCACGCGTTATGCCGACTACTTCCCCACCTTCATCAAGAAGGGCATCGAAGCCGAGCTGCTGGACGACAAGCTCGCGCAGTTCGACCTGGCCCGCCTGGGTGCCGCCCTGAAGTTCGAGCGCGACCTGAACTTCGACTACCTCGGCCTGCAGACCCTGTACGACCGCTACTTCCTGCACGTCCACGGCACCCGCATCGAGATGCCCCAGGCCTTCTTCATGCGCGTCGCCATGGGCCTGGCGCTCAATGAGATCGACCGCGAAGCCCGCGCCATCGAGTTCTACGAGCTGCTGTCGTCCTTCGACTTCATGTCCTCGACCCCGACGCTGTTCAACGCCGGCACCCGCCGCTCGCAGCTGTCGTCGTGCTACCTGACCACCGTGCCCGACGACCTCGACGGCATTTATGAGGCCATCAAGGAAAACGCCCTGCTGAGCAAGTTCGCAGGCGGCCTGGGCAACGACTGGACCCCGGTGCGCGCACTCGGCTCCCACATCAAGGGCACCAACGGCAAGTCGCAAGGCGTCGTGCCCTTCCTGAAGGTCGTCAACGACACGGCCGTGGCCGTCAACCAGGGTGGCAAGCGCAAGGGCGCCGTCTGCGCCTACCTGGAATCATGGCACCTGGACGTCGAAGAATTCCTGGAGCTGCGCAAGAACACCGGTGACGACCGCCGTCGCACCCACGACATGAACACGGCCAACTGGATCCCCGACCTGTTCATGAAGCGCGTCATGGAAGGTGGCGACTGGACCCTGTTCTCGCCCTCGTCCTGCCCCGATCTGCACGACACCTTCGGCCAGGACTTCGAGCGCATCTACACCGCCTACGAAGCCCGCGCCGACCGTGGCGAGATCAAGCCCTTCAAGCGCGTGAAGGCCACCGACCTGTGGCGCCGCATGCTGTCGATGCTGTTCGAGACCGGCCACCCCTGGATCACCTTCAAGGACCCCTGCAACGTGCGCTCGCCCCAGCAGCACGTCGGCGTGGTGCACTCGTCCAACCTGTGCACCGAGATCACCCTGAACACCAACGGCGGCGAAATCGCGGTGTGCAACCTGGGCTCGGTCAACCTGGCCCAGCACATCAAGGATGGCGCCATCGACGAAGAGAAGGTCAAGAAGACCGTGCGCACCGCCATGCGCATGCTCGACAACGTCATCGACATCAACTACTACGCCGTCAAGAAGGCGCGTGACTCCAACCTGCGTCACCGCCCCGTGGGCCTGGGCATCATGGGCTTCCAGGACGCGCTCTACCAGCTGCGCGTGCCCTACGCCAGCCAGGCAGCCGTCGAGTTCGCCGACCGCTCCATGGAAGCCGTCTGCTACCACGCCTACTGGGCCTCGACCCTGCTGGCCGAAGAGCGCGGCCGCTACAGCAGCTACCGCGGCTCGCTGTGGGACCGCGGCATCCTCCCGCTGGACTCCGTCAAGCTGCTGCTGGAGCAGCGCGGCGGCTACGTCGATGTCGACACCACCGCCACGCTGGACTGGGACGCCCTGCGCGCCCGCATCGCCCAGTTCGGCATGCGCAACTCCAACTGCGTGGCCATCGCCCCGACCGCGACCATCTCCAACATCATCGGCGTGGACGCCTCCATCGAGCCCTGCTTCGGCAACCTCTCGGTGAAGTCCAACCTGTCGGGCGAGTTCACCGTGGTCAACGAGTACCTGGTGCGCGACCTCAAGAAGCTGGGCCTGTGGGACGACGTGATGGTCATGGACCTCAAGCACTTCGACGGCTCGCTGCGCCGCATCGACCGTGTGCCCGAGGACCTCAAGAACCTCTACGCCACGGCCTTCGAAGTCGATCCGGTGTGGCTGGTCGAAGCCGCCTCGCGTCGCCAGAAGTGGATCGACCAGGCCCAGTCGCTGAACATCTACATGGCCGGTGCATCGGGCAAGCGCCTCGATGAAACCTACAAGCTGGCCTGGATCCGCGGCCTCAAGACCACCTACTACCTGCGCACCGTGGGCGCCACGCATGCCGAGAAGTCGACCGTCTCGCGCGGCCAGCTCAACGCGGTCTCCAGCATGGCAGGCAGCGTGGGTGGTGGCATGGGCGCCGCATCCGCGGCACCTGCCGAGACCGCATCGAGCGCAGCTTCCGCCGCATCCGCAGAAGCTGCCGCCGTGCCGGCCACCGACATCAAGTTCTGCTCCATCGACAACCCGGATTGCGAAGCCTGCCAATAACAAGAGTTAAGAGGGGAATGTCTTTAACTTGGCATTCCTCCTCTATAAAAACGGTGGCCAGAGGCTCCTAGAGCTATTGTCTTTTACATCGCGGAATTGGAAGTATCTGAGAGAATTGCGAAATGTCGCTAAGCCAGTCACTTCCATTCCAACTATCCAGAGCGCTACTCCCCGGTGGGGAGCGGCGCTCTTTTTTAGTTGGTGAGAGCGGTATGGAAGACGACTACTCCTCCCTGTTCGTGGTCTCGACCATTCGCAACCCGGGACTGTCCGTGGCTTCTCAGGAGGCAGCTCTGAATGCTGTCAACGTCCTGAGCGGTTTTTGCCGTCACCATCAGATCGATCTGGCTGCCCGCCTCCAAGCGGGAACCTACCTTTCATTCTTGGAATGTGAGGCCTTGAGCAACTTCGCACGTCAGAGCTTTGGAGCGGAAGCCAAGAGACATCAGAAGATCGTCTCCCTTGGCAAGGTAAGGCGCGGCTATGCCTATGCCATACCAGCCGTAGCCAGGCAGACGCACTTCAAGCGCCTGACTCACATCGCGGACTTCGTCGAATGGATGGCGAAGTACCTCCTGACCCATGTCAGCACTGAGCGCATGACTCGTATCGCCGAGATGCGCCGAGAGATCCTTCGGCACCGGGGCAGCTCCGCCCCTTCGCGTGACGACTTTGATGTCAAGCCGTTCACGCTGCGTCACAACAAAATCCTCAATGACCTCATCGCACCCGGCTCTGAACGCAATCCGTTCAGCCCGGAGTTGCAGCTTCGCAACCTGCTCTTGGTCGAGCTGCATCGCCAGACCGGCATTCGCCGCGGGGAAGCATTGAGCATTCAGGTTCGCGACATCGACCACGTGAAGCGTCAGATCACCATTCGCCGGCGTCACGACGCTAGCGACGATCCTCGCGTCGACCAGCCTGTGGTCAAAACCGAAGGCCGCACCATTCCGATCTCTGTCTACCTGACAGAGCTCCTCGTCCAGTACGTGAGCCAGCGTCGTACCATACCTGGTGCGACCAAGCATCGCTACCTCTTCGTCACCCACAAATCCGGACCGACCCAGGGCCAGCCGATGACCAAGGCTGCCCTGAAGGAAGTGTTCGGTACGCTCGCTGAGGCCGATGAGCGGATCTCGCACATCCGCGCGCACCTGTTGCGCCACTTCTTCAGCAATGAACTGGCCAAGCTTCAGCACGAGCAAGGCGACGACGAAAACAGCAGAGAACTCCACAAGCGGGTTCGTAACTACCTCGCAGGTCGCAAGCAGCACTCCGAAGTCGATGCTGTGTACACGGAACTCGAGACCAAGCGTCTGGCCCGTACAACGGTGCTCGCGCTTCAAGATCGCATGGCTGCGCGCCAAGCTCAACCCCGGGGTGAGGCATGAGCACCAACTCGCCCAACGATGTCATTGATCTCAGCGGAACTGGGTCGGATAAGTTTGCCTGCTTCACCGTGCGCACGCGTGATGGCATCGAGTTCGACAGCCGGGCGGGTTGGTGGCCTATCACTGAAAACCAAGGCCTTGAAGTCGACTCTCTCCGCGCGCTGATGTCACCAGCCTTGCTGCCTAGCCTTGAAGCGACTCTACGAGATGCCTGCACCAAATACTCATGGTCGACCGTTGCGCAACATCGCATTGCTTTAAAACACTTCCACAAGTCATTCTTCCCTTCGACGCTCATCGCTTCCTGGGAAATCGCCGACTTCAAACGGTACCGTACGGCTTTGCTCGCAGAGTTTGGGCACGAGGACTATCTGCGACACCTAAGGTCATTCCTAGTTCTTTGGCACCGCGGCGGACACCCTGGCGTCACGAATTCGCTGGTTGCTGACTTGCAAGAGATGAGGCTTAAGGGAGTCGAGCCTGGTCGCGCCGTGCGGACAATGGATCCGCACGAAGGACCTCTCACACAAGAAGAGTCGCACCATCTGCTTCAGGGACTCAGCGATGCAGCCGAGTCTGGAAAGCTGACGCTGCACGACTTCAGCCTCGCCTACTTGCACCTCTGCACCGGTCGACGTCCCGTGCAGAGCGCGTCGATGAAGTGCAAGGACGTCATCGAGACGCGTGGAGACCCGGAGCCTGGGCATCCCGATGGTCCGCTTCTATATATGTTGGCTATCCCGCGAGCCAAGCAAAGAGGCCACACCTTCCGGGAGACTAGGCGCGCTATCGACCTGACATCAGCTAACTTCCAGGTCTTCCGTGCACAGCGCGATGACGTCCAAACCACGTTCGCAGAATTGTTGAAGCGATTGGGCTGGGAACTTCAGCCACGGGATCTTCAGGCACTTCAGAGCGAGTTGCCCTTGTACCCCATGTGGTCAGCCATCATAGAAGCGACGAAGTTGGCCACCGAGTTGCGCAAGAGCGGCGAGCACGGGAAGGCACTAGAGGCCCTACGTCTCGATGTCACAGGGCGGGCTTGGCATGCAACCGCGCCGAACCAGGCTCGTCGGATCACCGTGATTTGCAGTTCGGTCGGTGCGATAGGTCGCGACGGTGAGCCGCTGCATGTCTCGGCTGCCCGGCTACGCCATTCCAAGGGCACTGACCTGGCCCGCGAGGGATTGCCTGCCCACCTGATCGCCTGGCTACTGGACCACTCGACCTCTCGCTCGGCCGAGCTCTACGTCAACAACCTCCCGGAGCACGCGGCTGAAATCGACCGAGCCATCTCCAAGTCACCGACGCTGCAGCGCTTCGCTTCGGCCTTCCGCGGCGATCTGGTGAACTCTGAGACCGAGGCCGTCGGCGGCAACGATCCCCAAAGCCGTCTCGCGTATCGCGGAATAGGCACCGCCACCTGCGGCCACCTGAAGCAGTGCGGCCTCGACGGCGGGATCCCGCACGCGTGCTACACCTGCAGCCACTTCCAGCCCTGGCTGGACGGCCCCCATGAAGAATTCCTCGGCGAGCTCCTGGCCGAGCGCGAGGCGCTGACGGCGCAGCTGGGCACCGATAGCCCGGTGGCCAAGCGCCGCGACAAACTGATCGGCGCCGTGCAGAACGTAGTTCAGTTATGCCAGGCCCGGCGCGCTGAGCTTGAGTCCGCCGAAGTTGAGGGAGGTCAGGCATGAAGCCTCCCGTAGGCACCACCGTCGAAACCCTGATCTCCCAGGACGACCTGACTCGCGCATCGAATCTGTCCAACTACATCCGGAGAGGTAAGGCCGAGTCCAAGGTCCTCACCGGAGACTGGGCGGCGCCGTACTGGGCCGGCGTGGGCTACTTTGTGAAGCAAGAGCATGCTCCGCGAGGCAGCCTAGCTGCTTCGATTCCTCTCCAGGCCTGGCTCGACGAGTCCTTCATCGACTTTGCGAAAGCCTACGTCGTCGAGCGCTATCTGGTGAATCCCGCTCAGAGTCAATTTGGACATATCAAGCGCCTCCAGGCAGTGCGGTTCCTTGAGGCCGGACTCTTGTCTCTACGAGGCGACGCCAGCCCGCTGAGCATCGACGGCGGAACACTTGACGCGGCCGCGAGCCTTGCTCGTACGCATTTGGCAACTGGCGGAGCGCACCGCGTGGGCGCCGAGTTACAGCGACTCGCCGACGTCCTGGTGCGCGCCGGCATCCTCCCGCCGATCTGCGGCACATGGGTCAATCCGAACAAGCAGCCCAAGAACCGCAACATCTCCGTCGATGGCGAGACGGACCGCGCCAGGGAGCAAAAGCTCCCGGACCACAGGGCGCTCTACGCGCTGGCCGAGATCTTCAACCGTGATCTCGATCCGACGGACAAGCGGGCCCACAAGGACATCGTCACGACAAGCGTGACGGCCTTGCTCATGTGCGCCCCGTCGCGCGGCCAGGAGATCTTCCGCCTGCCGGAGAACCTGGTCTTCGAGGCCACCGACAAGTTCGGCAAGGAGCAGATGGGCCTCCGATTGCATGCGTCCAAAGGCTTTGGCGCCTACGTAAAGTGGGTGTGGTCGAGCATGGTTCCGGTCGCCGAACAGGCCATCGAGCGCGTTCGCGCCATCACCCAAGACGCCCGAAAGCTCGCCCGCCATCTGGAGGACCCTCAGACCAAGCATCGCTTCTACCGCCACGCAAACTGTCCGGAGGTTGCGGACGATCAGCCGCTGGGGAAGCAACTGGTTTGCCAGGCCCTGGGCTATACCAACAAGAACTACGCCGCCACCTTGATCGATCTGGGGCTGAGCCGCGATGACGGGGCCTACACCCTGCAGACGCTCTGGGACACCTTCTTGCTCCCCCGGTACAAGGCTCTTCATCCCCACTTCCCATATGTCAGCGCGGCCGACAAGGCGCTTGGCCAAAAGGGTGGGCTGAAGTTCAGCGACGCGCTGTTTTGCATGCTACGCCACCAGCTCAACTCCCGTGGTGCCACAAGCCCGGTGATGCTCTGGATGCCGGATCTCGCCGACCTCAACTTCGAACTCTCGGGCGGCCGGACCAAGACCAGCATCTTCGAGCGCTACGGCTACGAGGACGAGCAAGGCCAGCCGTTGAAGCTGACCTCCCACCAGATCCGCCACCTGATCAACACGGAAGCCCAGCGCGTGGGCCTCACGGACGAGCAGATCGCTCACTGGTCCGGCCGCCGGCGCGTCGACCAGAACGAGGTCTACGACCATCGCACCGCTCAGGAGCGCGTGGAACAGACTCGTGAAGTGGTCGAGGCGATCCAGTCGGCTGTGGCCTTGCCCACCGAGGGCGAGAGCTACGTCATGGGTCAGTGGGTCGTGAACGTCCTGCCCCGGCCGCGCAACCTGGTCGATATCGACGAGGTCCAGCCGCAGCTCTCGGGCCTCAAAACGCTGTACGGCGAGTGCCACCATGACTGGGCGTTCGCGCCGTGTGAAGGCTTCGTCAAGTGCCTGGACTGCAGCGAGCACGCCTGCATCAAGGGCGACCAGGACGCCGACGAGAAGCTTGAGCGCCTGCGTGCCCTCCACGCCAACGTGGTCATGGAAGTCGCCAAGGCCGAGGTGATATCTGCTGACGACGTCGATGCCATGGACTGGCTCGAGGTTCAGAAGCGTTACCTCGCCAAACTTGAAGAGCTGATCTCGCTGCTTCAGAGCGACTCGGTGCCCGACGGATCGGTAATTCGTACCGCTCAAGGTGAAAACCCGACGCACGTCCACCGCGCGCTGCGCGGCTTGGCCACGAAGGCCTTGGAGCTCGGCGCCGGCTCGGGAGCCGCGATGGAGCAGCTGCTCAACTCCCTCGAAGCCGGCCTGGCCAAATCGAGAGGTCTTCCTCTGCTTGGTGCAAGTGAGGGAGCGAACTGATGGCTCGCAACCGACACATCAAGCCAGAGCAGGTGGTGACCATCGTCAACGCGATCCACACCTGGGACCGCGGCGCCATCGCGTGGGACGACGTCTGTAAGCTGGCCAAGCCCGTCTTGGGCTACCTGCCGAGCCGCTCAGGCCTCAGCTCGCACGCCGACATCCAGGCCGCCTTCTCGGCGCGCAAGAAGAATCTCGCCCAGCAGCCAGAGGGCAAAATGCCCAGCCCTGGCAGCTTGGCCGACGCCTCGCGCATGCTCGCCGCGCGCGACGCCGAGATCAGCGCGCTCAAGAAGCTGGTCGACGAGTACCGCGACAAGTTCGACCGCTGGCGCTACAACGCCATGCTTCACAACGTGACGATCGATCGCCTCGACGCGCCGCTGCCGCAGATTGCGAGGAGGAAATGACCTTGCTCAATCTGTTCTTCGCGTTCGAGCGCCCAATGAAGGCACGCCGCGCCGACGCCAGCCTGCCTCGAGCAAACCCTCATCGGAACGAGCGTTGCTGCCAACCTCGGACCATCTCCCAACCCACTTCGTCCGTAAGCGCGCTTACTGCGCTCGTTATCGACAAACTTACGGACGTCCTTTGTTCATCGACCCAAACCTCATACGAAAGCGAGAGAATCTATGACTACGCAAGCCAAAATCACCAAGGTCTCAGCTTCACTTATCTGTCAGTGACACGGCCGACATGGCCCGCAAGCAGGCCATGAGCCCGAAACCCGCATGCCATCGGCCTTTCAAGGCGATGGCATGTGTGGCGATGCGATGCAGCAAGGACCGACGCAGTGCGGTCCTTCACGCTTCATTCGATGCGCCATCGCAACAACCAAGGGCTCTCCATGTCAAGAAGTGCTTGGTGTTTTTAACAACACCCTTCCATAATCCGACTCCATAGGAAGTTCACCATGCTGGTCTGGGAAGACGACTCGTCCAACTCCTCTTCAACGCCTCCTGCTTCCGTGCACAACGCCAACAGCGCAGCACGGAACACGCCGTCGTCACCCATCGCTGAACAGATGAGCACCGGCGCGGCCCAAGGCCTGCCTCCATCGGCCTCTTCCAGCTCGCCGGCCAATGCGAGCAGTGGCGCAGCCCGCCGCGTCAACGTCGCCGACAAGCGCATCATCAACGGCCAGACCGACGTCAACCAGCTCGTCCCCTTCAAGTACAAGTGGGCCTGGGAAAAGTACCTCGCCACCTGCGCCAACCACTGGATGCCCCAAGAGGTCAACATGTCTCGCGACATCGCCCTCTGGAAGGATCCCAATGGCCTGAGCGAAGACGAGCGCCGCATCATCAAGCGCAACCTCGGCTTCTTCGTGACCGCCGACTCGCTGGCCGCCAACAACATCACCCTGGGCACCTACCGCCACATCACGGCGCCCGAGTGCCGCCAGTTCCTGCTGCGCCAGGCCTTTGAAGAAGCCATCCACACCCACGCCTATCAATACATCGTTGAGAGCCTGGGCCTGGACGAGTCCGAGATCTTCAACGCCTACCACGAGGTCCAGTCCATCCGCGACAAGGACGAGTTCCTGATCCCCTTCATCGAGGCGATCATGGATCCGAACTTCAAGACCGGCACGCAAGAGAACGACCAGACGCTGCTGAAGTCGCTGATCGTCTTCGCCTGCCTGATGGAAGGCCTGTTCTTCTACGTCGGCTTCACCCAGATCCTCGCGCTGGGCCGCCAGAACAAGATGACCGGTGCGGCCGAGCAGTACCAGTACATCCTGCGCGACGAGTCGATGCACTGCAACTTCGGCATCGACCTCATCAACCAGCTCAAGCTGGAGAACCCGCACCTGTGGACGGCCGAGTTCAAGGCCGAAATCAAGGCGCTGTTCCTCAAAGCGGTCGAGCTGGAGTACCGCTACGCTGAAGACACCATGCCCCGTGGCGTGCTGGGCCTGAACGCCTCGATGTTCAAGGGCTATCTGCGCTACATCGCCAACCGCCGCGCCACCCAGATCGGACTGGACGAGCTCTTCCCCAACGAAGAGAACCCCTTCCCCTGGATGAGCGAAATGATTGACCTGAAGAAGGAACGCAACTTCTTCGAAACCCGCGTCATTGAATACCAGTCGGGCGGTGCCCTGTCCTGGGATTGATCCTTGATCGGCCACAAAGAGCAGACGGGATTGCAGGACATGCCCCTCCGGCCCACCCCATTCACCACACCGCGTCCAGATCCTAGGGGGCGTCGGGTGGTGGATGCCTGTGCTGCATGCTGCAGCACAGCGCTCTTTGCAACTTGATCAAGGAGAAACGTATGGCAACTGCGAAGAAAGTGGCACCCAAGAAGGTCGCCGTGAAGAAGGCTGCACCCGCCAAGAAGGCCGCCGTCAAGAAGGCTGCGCCCGCCAAGAAGGTCGCTGTGAAGAAGGCCGCTCCGGCCAAGAAGGCTGCCGTCAAGAAGGCTGCGCCCGCCAAGAAGGCCGCCGTGAAGAAGGCTGCACCCGCCAAGAAGGCCGCGGTGAAGAAGGCCGCACCGGCCAAGAAGGTCGCGGTGAAGAAGGTTGCCGTGAAGAAGGCTGCACCCGCCAAGAAGGCTGCTGCCGTCAAGAAGGCCGCCCCGAAGAAGGCGGCCGTGGCCAAGAAGCCTGCTGCCAAGCCTGCTGCCAAGAAGGCCGCAGCCAAGAAGCCCGCCGCCAAGCCTGCCCCTGCGAAAAAGGCTGCTCCCGCTGCGAAGACCACGCTGAGCCCCCAGGCTGCCTGGCCCTTCCCGACGGGCAACAAGCCCTGATGCCGATGGCCCGCTTCGGTGGGCCTGATGCACACAGCGCACTCAAACCCGGCTTCGGCCGGGTTTTTTCATCCCATGACGAGCCCTTCCGACGCCGCCTCACCCTGGCCCTGTCTGCGCGAGGAACGCAAGGCGGGCGCCTCGCGCGCCATCCTCGACGTGAGCGTTTCACCCAACGCCAAGCGCACCGAGATCGTCGGCTGGCATGACGGCGCGCTGCGCTTGCGCCTGGCCGCCCCGCCGGTGGACGGCGCAGCCAACGAGGCCCTGCGCAAATGGCTGGCACAGCAACTGGGCCTGCCGCAATCGCACATCGAGTTGCTGCGAGGCGCCAGTGGCCGCCGCAAGCAATGGGCCATCGACACCGAGGCCGCCGACGTGGCCGCCTGGCTCGCCCGACAGGCCGCATTGCGAAACTGACTGCCGGATCGCGGCACCCCGCGCAGCGACAGCCCGCCGCCGCTCCACAGACCCCTCAATCGGGCGCTAGCCCCTCCTGCCCCCCCTCGCTACAGTCAAAGCAAGGTCGCTGGCACATCGCCCCGACGGCGACCGGAACGCAGTACCCACAAGGGGCCCAGGAGCAGACCATGTCCACCGAACGCCACATCGAACCGTCCGCAGCCCAGGTGGCCGAGATGCAGGAAGCCCTGTTCAACCTCCGTGATGGCCTCATGCGACTGAAGATGTCGCTGATGGAGCTCGCCAGCATGACCGACGAAGAGGGCCAGCGCATCGCTGCCGCAGAAACCCAGGCCCTGTTGCAACGACTGCGCGCCTGAACCGACCCGAATCGCGCAACAGCCCGCACAACAAACCGCAACAGCGGTGTCGCGACGATCCCCGCGCCCCCCCGGGGCCCGGGGCTCAGAACCACATGCGCTGCAACAGCTTCTGCCGGTCCAGGAACTGGTGCTTCAGGGCCCCCAGCACATGCAGGGCAAACAGCAGATAGAAGCCGTTGGCCAGCCACTCGTGCAGCTCGCCGAAGAGGTCGTGCAGCTGCTCCTTGAGCCCCGGCTCCAGCCCCATGACGATGCCGATGCGCGGCCACGGCACCAGGCCGAACAGGCTCATCGGGTGGGCCGCCGCATCCTTCCAGGCGGAGTCGTGCAGCCAGCCTGACAGCGGCAAAGCCGCCAGCAGGACGTACAGACCGATGTGCCCCCACTTGGCCGCGACCTGCTCCCAGGCCGACAACCCGTCGAGCGCAGGCGGGCGGGTCCCCAGGCGCCACAGCAGACGCAGCACAAAGAGCCCCAGCACGGTGATGCCGATCGACTTGTGGGTGTCGATGGCCCAGCGCACGCGCTCGTCGGGCAGTTCATCGACCACCCAGATCAGCACGATGTTGCCCAGCATCAGCACTGCCGTGACCCAGTGCAGGACGATGGCGATGCTGCTGTAACGATGGCTCGGTTGCGATGACATCCTGACAAGACCCTGTTCGGTGCAAGCATGACGATGCCTGCCTAGACTTGCAGCATAACCAACTTCCTCGCCCCACCCGGCCTCATGGCCCCCAGGCCCCTCCCAGGGCATGCAGGGTGTGCGCCCGACGCCATGACCGCCCTGCCACCCGCCGCGCTCGCAGAAGCCCTGCACCGCAACTCCCCGCGTTTCCAACCGGCCGTCACCCCCTGGCACAGCCTGGCCGTGCATGGCGGCGTGCTGCTGCTGTGGGTGCTGCTGCTGTGGGCCGCCTTCCAGGACAACAGCCTGCTGGCCTGGTCGGTGGGGGTGGTCTATGCCAGCTACGACACCGTGCTGCTGCTGTTCGTGGCCTGGCAGACGCGCGGTCTGTGGCGCGATCGGCGTGGCCTGCTGCGCGATCCGAGCACCCCGTCGCGGCACGCGGCCCCCGGCTGCGCCGACGCCACCGACGCTCGGCATCAGGACGTCGGCCGCCCCAGCCTGGGCGTGATCATCGCCGCCCACAACGAGGCGGCCGTGCTGCCCGTCACCCTCCACGCGCTGCTGACGCAAGGCGATCGCCCGGACCAGATCCTCATCGCCGACGACGGCTCCAGCGATGGGACGGCGCAGTGGCTGCGGCAGCACTGCGGCCTTGGCACGCCCGAGCCCGGCCAACTCAGCATCGACAGCCCCATCCACCCCGGCCTGCGCTGGCTGCGCCTGCCACACGGCGGCAAGGCACGTGCACTCAACGCCGCGCTGCCGCTGCTGGACACCGACATCGTGCTCACCGTCGATGCCGACACCCTGTTGGAGCCTGGCGCCGTGGCCGCGGTGCGCCAGGCTTTCGCCCAGGAAGCCTCGCTGGCCGCTGCCACGGGCGTGATCACCCCCGTCTGCGCCCCGGGCCTGACCGGCCGGGTGATGGAAGGCTTTCAGACCTACGAGTACATCCGCAACTTCCTCTCGCGCCACGCCTGGGCGCAGCACAACAGCCTGCTGCTGGTCTCAGGCGCCTTCGCCGCGTTCCGCCGCCAGGCCGTGATCCAGGTGGGCGGCTTCGACCCCGACTGCCTGGTCGAGGACTACGAACTCATCCACCGCCTGCACCGTCACTCGCACCGACGGGGCCTGGGCTGGACCGTGCGCGTGCTCGGCCAGGCGCAGGCACGCACCGAAGCGCCGAGCACGCTGATGGCCTTCCTGCGCCAGCGCCGCCGCTGGTTTGGCGGCTTCCTGCAGACGCAATACTGGTACCGCGACATGGTCGGCAACCCCGCGCTGGGCACCCTGGGCACGCGGATGCTGCCCGTCAAGGCGGCCGACACCCTGCAGCCGCTCTACGGCATCACGGCCTTCTGCCTGCTGCTGGGTTTCCTGGCGGTGGGCCAGTACCAGGTGGTGCTGCCGGCACTCAGCGTCATCGGCCTGAAGACCTTCATCGACCTGATCTACCACCTCTGGTCGGTGCGCCTCTACCGCCAGTGGGTGGGCGACGCCCGCCGCGCCAGCCCCGCCCGCGCCCTGCTGGCGGCCCTGGCCGAACCCTTCACCTTCCAGCTGCTGCGCCACACGGCCGCGGCCTGGGGCTGGTGGTCGGTGCTGACCGGCCGGACGCATTGGGGAGCGCAGGCGCGCGGCGGTCTGGCCGCGCAGGCCCGCATGCCTTAAGCTACACGGTTTGGCGAACCTCGCCACGCACCCTCACAGCACCACCCCATGGCCCAATACGTTTTCACCATGAACCGCGTCGGGAAGATCGTCCCCCCGAAGCGGCAGATCCTCAAAGACATCACCCTGAGCTTCTTCCCCGGCGCCAAGATCGGCGTGCTGGGCGTGAACGGCTCGGGCAAGTCCACCTTCCTCAAGATCATGGCCGGTGTGGACAAGGACATCGAGGGCGAAGCCGTCCCGATGCCCGGCCTGAAGATCGGGTACCTGCCCCAGGAACCGGTCATGAACCCCGAACAGACGGTGCGTGAAGCGGTGGAAGAAGGCATCGGCGGCGTGCTGGCGGCCAAGAAGCGCCTCGACGAGGTCTACGCGCTCTACGCCGAGCCCGACGCCGACTTCGACGCCCTGGCCACCGAACAAGGCGAGCTGGAAGCCATCATCGCCGCCGGCGGCTCCGAGAACACCGACCTGCAGCTGGAGCTGGCCGCCGACGCCCTGCGCCTGCCCGCCTGGGACGCCGTCATCGGCAACCTGTCCGGGGGTGAAAAGCGCCGCGTGGCCCTGTGCCGCCTGCTGCTGTCCAAGCCCGACATGCTGCTGCTCGACGAACCCACCAACCACCTGGACGCCGAATCGGTGGACTGGCTGGAGCAGTTCCTCAGCCGCTTCTCCGGCACCGTGGTGGCCATCACCCACGACCGCTACTTCCTGGACAACGCCGCCGAGTGGATCCTCGAACTCGACCGCGGATCGGGCATCCCCTACAAGGGCAACTACACCGACTGGCTGGACGCCAAGGAACGCCGCCTGGAGCAGGAACAGAAGACCGAAGACGCCCGCGCCAAGGCCTTGAAGCAGGAACTGGAATGGGTGCGCAAGAACGCCAAGGGCCGCCAGGCCAAGAGCAAGGCGCGCCTGGCCCGCTTCGAAGAGCTGAGCGACGTCGAGTACCAGAAGCGCAACGAGACGAACGAGATCTTCATCCCCGTGGCCGAGCGCCTGGGCAACGAAGTCATCGAGTTCAAGAACGTCACCAAGTCCTTCGGTGACCGCTGCCTGATCGACAACCTGAGCTTCAAGGTGCCCGCGGGCGCCATCGTCGGCATCATCGGCCCCAACGGCGCCGGCAAGTCGACGCTGTTCCGCATGATCCAGGGCGTCGAGACCCCGGACAGCGGTGAAGTCGTCATCGGCAAGACCGCGCAACTGGCCTTCGTGGATCAGAGCCGCGAAGGCCTGGCCGCCGACAAGACCGTGTGGGAAGACGTCTCGGGCGGCCTGGACAACATCATCGTGGGCAAGTTCGTGATGCCCTCGCGTGCCTACATCGGCCGCTTCAACTTCAAGGGCAACGACCAGCAGAAGCTGGTGGGCAACCTGTCGGGTGGTGAACGCGGCCGCCTGCACCTGGCCAAGACCCTGGCCCAGGGCGGCAACGTGCTGATGCTCGACGAACCCTCCAACGACCTGGACGTCGAAACCCTGCGCGCCCTGGAAGACGCCCTGCTGGAGTTCGCCGGCTCGGCCATGATCATCTCCCACGACCGCTGGTTCCTCGACCGCATCTGCACGCACATCCTCGCGTGCGAAGGCGATTCGCAGTGGTTCTTCTTCGACGGCAACTACCAGGAGTACGAGGCCGACAAGAAGAAGCGCCTCGGCGAAGAAGGCGCGCGACCCAAGCGCGTGCGCTTCAAGCCCATCCGCTGAAGCCCACCCCGCCCCTCTCCCCAAGCCCGCACCATGCGGGCTTTTTTTCTGCGGGTTTTTTCGTGACAGCCTCACGCCCATGCCCACCTGCGTCCCCAGGAGAGACGCCACCAGTGCCGCTGGGCATCGGGGTCTATCCCTAATCGGGACGGGCCGGTTGCCCAGGGGGGCGCCGCTAGAATTTCCCGAGCCTGTGGGTGCATGCCGCGCGCCACACAACAACAGAATCTTGCTGGAGACACTTGATGATCGCTCGGATGACCCGCCTGCTCACCGCCACCGCCATGGCCGCCACGGCCCTGGCCATGGGCGGTTGCGCCCTGATCGAGTCCAACGTGGCCGGAACCACCCTTTCCATCCTGGAAGACGGTTTCACCCCGCCGGTGCTGCAGATCGGTGACGTGGAGATGGTGTGCAACTTCTCGACGGTCAACGCCCCGCTGGTGGGTGCCGCCCGCAACTTCCACGGCGACCCCTCGCTGATGGAGACCGTGCTGCTGTCCTCGGCCGGCGTGTGCGCCGAGAACCAGGCCATCGGCGAAGAGATGCGCTACCTGCGCGCCTCGCGCGACAAGCGCTCCGACGAGGCCCTGGACGCCCGCATCGGCCAGAAACGCCTGCTGGCCCTGGCCGCCGACCGCCAATACACGTCCTTCTCGCGCATGAAGACCAAGCTGGAGCAGAAGTACTTCTTCAAGTACGGCAGCAGTTGCCCCGCCTTCAAGCGTGACTTCGACGAAATGGTCTACCTGCTGGGCTCGGTGGCCGGCCTGCAGGCCATGCAGAACGACATCGCCGCGCAGCAGACCGTGGGCGTGCCCACCGACACGGCCCCGCTGGTCGAGCGCGCCATGAACTGCCTGGATAACACGAAATGGTGGGGTGCCCCGCAGGCCGCACGCGCCGTGGTGTGGAGCATCATCCCCGGTGCCGCCGACGGCAAGGACGTCAAAGGCACCTTCGACGCCAACATGACCCTGGCCGAAAGCAAGGGCGTGCGCCTGGCCCACGTGATGGCCGCCGTGGCCGCCCAGTCCTCCGACGACCAGGCCCGCCTGCGCGAGGTGCTCAAGCGCTTCAGCGCCCCCAAGGACTTCAAGGCCAGCAAGGACTACCGCCTGCTGGACGCCATCGCCCAGGCCCAACTGCAGAACATCTCCGACCGCATGTGGACCCAGAACGCGGGCACCCGCACCCCCCTGGGCTCGCTGGGCAAGTTCTGGGATGACAAGGCCGGCAGCGACATCGACGCCGACAGCTTCCTGAAGTGATCCGGGAATTCCCTTCCCCCGCTTGTGTGGGAAGGGGCAAGCTGACAAAACTTGTATCCAGATATAGTGACATCCACAAGTTCCAGATCGCCGCGGCGGTCATGAGGACCGCCACGACAAGATGGCATGGACGGGGGCCCTGGCATGTCACGGCCCTTGTGTTTTTTGCACCGAGGAGACTTCATGAAGTTGGTCAAGACGATGGGCAAAGTCGGCACTGCGCTGCTGATTTCGACGGGACTTGCTGCCACGGCACATGCCGGCCAGAAGGTCTGCGTGTATGACTTGCTGGGGACGTCCGGCGACCTGTTCAACATGGCCAAGGACTACGTGGTGGCCATGCAGAAACACGGTGCCGCGGTCGAACTCAAGGGCTACACAGACGAACGCGTGGCCTCGGAAGACTTCCGCACTGGCCAATGCGACGGCCTGATCGCCACGGCCTTCCGCACCCGCCAGTTCAACGCCGTCGCCGGCTCCCTCGACACCCTGGGCGCCACCACCATCGTCAAGGACGGCAAGATCGACATCGGCGACAGCTACGAAGTCGTGCGCAAGGTCATCCAGACCTACGCCGCGCCGCAAGCAGCCAAGCTGATGGTCGAGGGCAACTACGAGATCGGCGGCATCCTGCCCCTGGGCGCGGCCTACCCCGTGGTCAATGACCGCAAGATCAACACGGTCGAGGCCCTGGCCGGCAAGCGCATCGCCTCCTTCGACTACGACAAGGCCCAGGCCGTGATGATCCAGCGCATCGGCGCACAGCCGGTGTCGGCCGACATCACCAACTTCTCCACCAAGTTCAACAACGGCTCGGTGGACATGATCGCAGCGCCCACCATGGCCTACAAGCCGCTGGAGCTGTACAAGGGCATCGGCAAGAACGGCGCGATCGCGCGCTTCCCCATCCTGATCCTGACCTACCAGGTCGTGCTCAACAAGGCCAAGTTCCCCGAAGGCTTTGGCGAACACTCGCGCCAGTACTGGCTGGGCCAGTTCGACCGTGCCATGCAGCTGATCCGCCAGGCCGATGCCAGCGTGCCGCCGGCCACCTGGATGGAGCTCAGCCCCGAGAACTCCTACAAGTACACGCTGATGCTGCGCGAGTCGCGCATCGACATCGCCCAGAAGGGCCTGTACGACAAGCGCGGCCTGAAGGTCATCAAGAAGATCCGCTGCAACGTGAACCCGGGTGACCCGGAGTGCGCGACCAAGTCTGAAGAAGACTGGAAGTGATGCATTGACGACGCGGGGGCGTGGCCTGCCACCCCTCGTCCGGACTGCCGCGCGATGTGCACGACGGTGCGCGCGGCAGCCTGCCCCCCTCCCCTGCCGAAGGCTTGCCTGCCCAGGCATCCCGGTTTCCTGACGCCCCATGAACACCCCCCAATCCCGCCAGATCCTGGGCCGGAGCTACCTCGAATGGTTCTCCAGTCTCCCCGTCTTCGCCCTGCTGCTGCTGACCCTGATCATCGGCACGGGCGAGATGGTCCACGGCCAGCTGCTCAAGCTGGGCGAATCCATGTTCGGTGACCCGCCCGCGCAGGTGCAGTACTTCATGCTGCGGGCCACCCCCAGCAAGCCGGACTGCAACCCGAACATCGACATCGAGGCCGAAGTGGCCCGCCAGTCCTCGGCGGCCCCGGCCAAGTCGGGCGGTGACGACATCGACGACCTCTTCGGCGAACAGAAGGCCGGCGACCCGGCCGTGGTGCGCAAGTCCATCGAGCAGGCGCAGCAGATCTGCCAGATGAAGCACGACCTGTACGCCAAGGTGCTGCAGCACCAGACGCCGCAGGTGAAGGCCTACCGCACGCTGGAGACCAGCTTCTTCGGCCTGTTCCAGGTCGGCACGGACAACCGCCCGCTGATCCTGCTGATCATGGTGGCCATCGCTGCGGTGACCACCACCCTGGGCTTCCACCACATCGGCATCCGCCCGGGTCACTACACGAAGGATTACCTGCTGCAATCGGCGTCGCAGGTGGTGTCCTCGGGCCTGCTGCTGTACTCGGCCGTGCGCTACTACCAGATCCTCAGCGGCTCTGGCGTGCCGGTCGAGCACCCGCTGCTCCACTACATCTGGATGGGTCTGTTCACCATCCTGCTGCTGATCAACCTCAAGCGCGTGATCCAGCCGGTGAAGTCCTCGTTCGGCGAGGGCAACTGGACGGGTGCCCTGCTGTCCATCCCGCTGTACGCACAGATGGCCACCGTCGCGGGCGTGTACTTCCTGATCAAGGGCCACGACGCGGGCCTGGCCATCTACATCAACCAGCTGATGGAGCTGCCCAGCATCTTCATGAACCTGGGCCTGTTCATCTGGTCGGGCATGCTGCTCAAGCAAAGCCGCATCGTCGACCTGTTCATGAACATCCTGCGCCCCTGGAGCCTGTCGCCCCAGATGCTCACCTACATCATCCTGATCGCAGCCGCCTGGGCCACGGCCTACACCGGCGCTTCGGGCGTGTTCGTGATCGCCGCAGGCGGCATCATCTACCACGAGGTGCGCGCCTCGGGTGGCTCGCGCCAGTTCGCGCTGGCCGCCACCGCCATGTCCGGCTCGCTGGGCGTGGTGCTGCGTCCCTGCCTGCTGGTGGTGCTGATCGCCGCGCTGAACAAGCAGGTGACGACCTCGGGCCTGTACCACTGGGGCTTCTACGTCTTCCTGCTGACCTCGACGCTGTTCTTCCTGGCCTCGCAGATGCTGCGCACCCAGCGCGCCAACATCGAGTCGCCGTCCGTCGCCATCCCCGCGATGCTGCGCCAGATCGTGCCCACCATCCCCTACCTGATCGTGGTGGCCGTGGTGGTGTGGCTGTACGAGTTCCTGCTGGAGACCAAGCTCAACGAGATCACCGCGCCGACCATCATGCCGGTCATCCTGCTGATCATCCTCGTCTACGACAAGATGACCAACCAGGGCAAGGCCGAGCTGACGCCGGACTACGCCAGCCACCGCCAGGAAGGGGTGGAGAAGTCGATCCGCTACGCGACCAACGAGACCATCGGCCACATCGGAGCCCTGCTGAGCCTGATGACGCTGTCGCTGGCCATGGGTGGCGTGATCGAGCGCTCCGAAGTCATGGGCTACTTCCCCAAGGTCTTTGACAACCACTGGATCGCCATGACCTTCCTGGTCGTCACCAAGGTCCTGCTGGGCATGATCATGGACCCGTTCGGTGCCGTGGTGCTGGTGTCGGGCACGCTCGCCCCGATCGCCTACGCCAACAACATCGACCCGCTGCACTTCTGGATGATGGTGCTGGTGGCCTTCGAGCTGGGCTACCTGCTGCCTCCGGTGGCCATCAACCAGCTGCTGACCCGCCAGGTGATCGGCGAGGAAGAGGTCACGCTGGCCGACAGCGAGGTCAAGCACCTGGGCTTCTACCGTCGCTATGAGCGCTGGATCCTGCCGCTGGTGGTGATGACGATCGGTTTGGCGGTGGTGTCTTACGCGCCGCTGGCGGTGCACGACTTCCCCGAACTGAAGGCCGTGGCCGACTGGTTCCCCAAGCCAGCCCAGTGAGGCCTGCCTCCGTCACGACAGCCCGGCTGATGCGCCCAGCGCCAGCCGGGCTTTTTCATGGGCAGGCCGCAGCGGAAGCTGGTGGTCGCGATGGTATGTTCGCTGCCATGCGCATGCACCCTTCGCTCCACCTTTCGCTCCCCTCCTCTCTGCGCCCGTCTCTGCGCCCGTCCCTGCGCCTGAGCCTGCTGGCAACGTGCTGCCTCATCCTGCAGGCGTGCAGCAGCGTCTCGCCGCCGTCCAGCGTGGGTGGCGCAGGCCTGCCCGCCGGCGCGGCCGCGGCGCCTCAGCCGGGTCAGCCGCCCGCCTTCGACGTCGTCACACGCGGGGCGGAACGCCAGGCCGGCCTCCTGCCCCTGTGGAAGAAGCAGGACAAGGTCTGGATCGAGCTCTCGCCGCAGGTGCTGGGCCAGCCGCTGTTCCTGTCGCCCAAGCTGGCCACGGGCATCGGCGAGGCGGGCGTGCTGGGCGGCCTGATGCAAAGCCGGTTCGCGCAGGTGGGGCGGCCCCAGTGGGTGGAGTTCCGCAAGGTCCAGCAGCAGGTGCAACTGGTGGCGGTGAACGCGGCCTACACGGCGGCCAGCGGCACCCCGCAAGCCAAGGCGGTGCAGTCGGCGTTCTCGCCCAGCCTGCTGGCGGCCGTGCCCCTGGCCAGCGCACCGGACGCCAGGACCGGCGCGGTGCTGATCGACGCGTCGGCGCTGTGGCTCAACGACGTGCTGGGCATCGCCATGCAGCTGCAGCGCAGCTACCGCCAGAACTACGGCTTCGACGTGCGCCAGTCGCTGCTCAGCCAGGCGCGCAGCAGCGAGCAGGTGGCTGTGTTCGAGGTCAGCCAGCACTTCGCCACACCGAGCATCGCCGTGCCCGTGCCGGGCGCCCCTGCGGGGTCCCCCATCGCCACGGTTCCGTCCTCGGTGCCGGACCCGCGCAGCCTGTTCGTCAACGTGCACTACAGCCTGACACCCCTGCCTGCCCAGCCCATGGCGCGGCGCAAGGCCGACCCGCGCGTGGGCTATTTCACCAGCACGGTGGCGGACTTCACCGACGACCTGGCCCGCACGCCCCGCCAGCAGTTCATCAACCGCTGGCGCCTCGAAAAGAAGGACCCGAGCGCCGCGCTGTCCGCGCCCGTGCAGCCCATCGTGTTCTGGCTGGACCCCACCGTGCCACAGGCCTACCGTGCCACCATCACCGAAGGCGTGCTGGCCTGGAACGCGGCCTTCGAGGCGATCGGGTTCAAGAACGCCATCGAGGTGCGCACCCCGCCGGCCGACACGCCCTTCGACACGCTGCAGACCGGCCACGCCTCGATCCGCTGGATGACCAACGCCCAGCCAGCCTTCGGTGCCATCGGCCCCAGCCACGTGGACCCCCGCACGGGCGAGATCCTCGATGCCCACATCGCCCTGGAGAGCCTGTCGTCGCGATCCATCCGCGCGGTGCGCAGCCAGTACCTGTCGACATCGGCGCTGTCCGGCAGCGGCGACCTCGGCGGGAACGGGCGCGCCGCAGCGCCCCACGAGCACGGCGCCGAGGCGGCCTGCCAGCACGCCGACGTGGCCGCCGAGCAACTCACCCTGGGCCTGGACGTGCTGGCCGCGCAAGGCGTGCTCGACCCCGACAGCCCGCAGGTGCGTGACTTCGTGCTGGCCTACCTCAAGGACACGACCATGCACGAGGTCGGCCACACCCTGGGCCTGCGCCACAACTTCCGCGCCTCGCGCTGGCGCAGCGCCACCGAACTGGACAACCCCGAGTTGACCCGCCAGCACGGCAACAGCGCCTCGGTGATGGACTACGCGCCAATGAACCTGCCCGCGCCGGGCAAGCCCATCGAGCAGGGTGGCGCCCCCTTTCAGACCACTTTGGGGCCTTACGACTTCTGGGCCGTCGCGTACGGCTACAGCCCGCTGCCCGCCGATGCCACCCAGGCCGAGCAAACCCTGCTGGCGATCGCCGAGCGCAGCGCCGACCCGCAGCAGGCCGAGGCCCTCGCCTATGGCACCGACGAGGACAACCTGCTGGGCGTGGACCCTCAGTCCCTGACCTTCGATCTGGGCCGCGACCCGGTGGCCTTCGCCGACCGCCGCATCGCCATCGTGCAGGACCTGCTCCAGCGCATCGACCGCCGCGTGCCCGCCCCGCGAGACGACGCCAACCTGCCGCGCCGTGCCGTGGGCTACGGCCTGCGCGAACTGGCGCGCGTCGGTGGCGTGCTGATGCGCCAGGTGGGTGGCGTGGTGACCCGCCGCGATGCTCCGGGCAGCCGACGCGACCTGATCGACCCCTTGCCCGCGAGCGTGCAGCGCGAGGCCCTGGACCGCCTGGTCGGGCGCTACCTCAGCCCACAGGCCGTGAGCCTGCCGCCCGGACTGCAGCGCCGCCTCGCCCCGGACTTCCAGACCTTGCAGGACGCCGAAGCCCTGGGCCGCCTGGAGGTGTCGGTGGCCGAGTTGCAACTGGCCCTGCAACGCGGCGTGCTGGCCCCGCTGATGAGCGAGGCCCTGGCCGAGCGCCTGCTCGACAACCGCGACAAGACCGCCGACCGCGAAGCCCACCCGCTCCTGCCGCAGGAAGTGCACCAGCGCCTGATGAAAGCCATCTGGCAGGACCCCGAGCCCCGGCCAGCGGACGAGGCCGAGCGCCGCCGCAACCTGCAGCGCGAGCACGTCAACCGCCTGGCCGCGATGTGGCTCAAGCCCGCCAGCCCCCGCGCCGATGTGCGCGCCCTGGTCTGGCAGCAAAGCCGGCAGCTGCAGCAGTGGCTGCAGGGCGCCAGTCGACGCACCCGCGACGAAGCCACCCGCGCGCACCTGCAGGCCTGCCTGGAGACGCTGCAGTCCGCGTTGCGCAGCCAGGTGCTGCGCGCCCCCGGTTGAGCCCCACCGCCTCCCCACTCAGGGTGAGGCGATGCGGGTGCGACAGGCCCCACAATGTCGGGCTGGATCGACGCTCACTTGACGCCCCTTTCCCCGGAACACCTTGAACGACCTGAACGATCTGTTCTCTGCCAGCGGCCCCCTGGCCCGCGCCTTCGAGGGCTATTGCGAACGCCGCGAGCAGATCGAGATGGCCCTGGCCGTGCAGGGCGCCATCCGCGACGCGCGCACCGTCGTGCTGGAGGCCGGCACCGGCGTCGGCAAGACGGCGGCCTACCTCGTGCCCGCGCTGGTCGAGGGCGGCAAGGTCATCGTCTCCACCGGCACCAAAGCCCTGCAAGACCAGCTCTTCCACCGCGACCTGCCCGCCATCCGCGATGCGCTCGGGGTGCCCGTCAAGGTCGCGCTGCTCAAGGGCCGCAGCAACTACCTGTGCTGGCACCACCTGGACCGCACCAACCAGGACGCCACCCTGCTGGCCAGCAAGCAGGAGGTGCGCGACCTCAGCCTCATCAACCGCTTCGCGCCCTTGAGCGCCACGGGCGACAAGGCCGAGTGCCCCAGCGTGCCCGAACATGCCGCCATCTGGGCGCGCGTGACCTCGACCCGCGAGAACTGCCTGGGCAGCGACTGCCCGCGCTACGCCGAATGCTTTGTCGTCCGGGCCCGCCGCGAAGCCCAGGATGCCGACGTCGTCGTGGTCAACCACCACCTCTTCTTCGCCGACCTGATGCTGCGCGAAGAAGGCGTGCCCGAGCTGCTGCCCAACGCCCAGACCATCGTCTTCGACGAAGCCCACCAGCTGCCCGACACCGCCACGCTGTTCTTCGGCGAATCGGTGTCGACGGCCCAGGTGCTGGACCTGGTGCGCGACACCCTGGCCATCGGACAGGCCCAGGCCCGCGACGCCGCGCGCTGGAACGATGTGCTGGCCCCCCTGGAGCGCGCCGCGCGCGACCTGCGCCTGTGCTTCGGCCCGCAGATGCAGCGCATGGCCCAGGCCCAGCTGGGCGAAGGCCACCTGCTGTACGCCACGCTGGCGCAACTGCGCGAGGCCCTGGCCGCCGTGCGCGAGGTGCTGGAGCACCAGGCCGAGCGCGGCCCCGACCTGGCCAACCTGCACCGTCGCAGCCACGAACTGATGCAGCGCCTGCTGGCCTGGGGCGCCCCTGAGCGCGCCGACGAGCCCGAGCTGTGCTGGGTGGACGTGGGCAGCCATGGGGTGCAGCTGCACCGCACACCCATTTCCGTGGCCGATGTGTTCCGCCGGCAGCGCCTGGGCCTGGGTGGCGACACGCCCCTCGACGAGGCCCGGGAAGGCGCCATGCACGAATCGGAACACGAAGCCGAGCTGGTGCAGGCCTTCGCCGCGGTCGATGCGATGCCAGCCGATGCACAGCCAGCCGATGAGTTGCAGGCCCATGACCTGCAGGCTCTGATGGCCGGCGGTGATGCCCTCAGCCCCCCGGACGAAGCCCGCGACACGCCCGAGCCCCCGCCCCGGCGGGCCTGGATCTTCACCTCGGCCACCCTGGCCGTGAAGAACGACTTCCGCCACTTCACCGAGGCCCTGGGCCTGGAAGATGCCGCATGCGCGGCCTGGTCCAGCCCCTACGACTACCCGAGCCAGGCCATGCTGTACGTGCCGCAAGGCCTGCCGCTGCCCAACGACCCGGGCCACACCGACGCCGTGGTCGATGCCGCCCTGCCCCTGATCCGCGCCAACCGCGGCCGGGCCTTCGTGCTGTGCACCAGCCTGCGCGCCGTGGCCCGCGCGGCCGAGCGGCTCAAGCAAGCCTTCCAGGACGCCGCAGACCCCTACCCGGTGCTGCAGCAGGGCGATGCCCCCCGCCCCACCCTGCTCGACGACTTCCGCCATGCCGGCAATGCCGTGCTCGTGGGCAGCCACAGCTTCTGGGAAGGCATCGACGTCAAGGGCGATGCGCTCACGCTGGTCGTCATCGACAAACTGCCTTTTGCGCCGCCCGACGACCCGGTGCTGGCCAAGCGCCTGGAGCTGCTGACGCAGTCAGGCGGCAACCCCTTCATGCAGCACCAGGTGCCGCAGGCCATCATCGCGCTCAAGCAGGGCGCGGGCCGGCTCATCCGCTCGGAAACCGACCGCGGTGTGCTGATGATCTGCGACATGCGCCTCATCGACAAACCCTATGGCCGCCGCATCTGGCAGAGCCTGCCGCCGATGAAGCGCACCCGCGTGCAAGACGAGGTGGTGGCCTTCCTGGCCACGCTCTGAGCCTGCCCGGGCGGTGGGGCCGGCCCTTCGGCGCAAAAGGTCGGCACAAAAGGTCGACGCGAAAGGTCGTGGCCAACGGTCCGGCCCGACGAGCAGCTCAGACCTCGAGGTTGTCGATCAGGCGCGTGTGACCGATCCTGGCGGCCACCAGGGTCACCAGCGGCGTGGCCTGCAGGCCTGCGGTCAGCTCCTCGGCCGTGGCGGGATGCAGGTCCTTCTGGCGGCGCACCATCACGTAGTCCGGCGCCCAGCCACGCTGGCGCAGCTCGGCCATGGCGGCGTCTTCCCATTGCTGCAACAGCCCGGGCGTCAGGACCTCGGCCGCGCGCGCCTGGGTCTGGATGCCACGCAGCAGGCGGACGAGGGTGAGCGCCTCGGCGCGTTCGGCATCGCTGAGGTAGCCATTGCGCGAGGACAGCGCCAGCCCCTCGGGCGAGCGCAGCGTCTCGCCGCCCACCACCTCGATGGGCAAGGCCATCTGCGCCACCATGTTGCGCAGGACCATGAGCTGCTGGTAGTCCTTCTTGCCGAAGACGGCCACACGCGGCTGCACGATGTTGAAGAGCTTGTGCACCACCGTGCAGACGCCTGTGAAAAAGCCCGGGCGGAAGGCGCCTTCGAGGATGTTGGCCAGGCCTTCGGGCGGGATCACCTTGTAGCCCTGCGGCTCGGGGTAGAGCTCGTCTTCGGCGGGCGCGAAGAGGATGTCGCAGCCCGCGCCGGCCAGCAGCTCGGCGTCGCGCGCCAGGGTGCGCGGGTAGCGGTCGAAGTCCTCGTTCGGGCCGAACTGCAGGCGGTTGACGAAGATGCTGGCCACCACCGGGCTGCCGCTGCCTGCGACCAGGCCGCGCGCCTGGCGGATGAGGGCCAGGTGGCCGTCGTGCAGGTTGCCCATGGTGGGCACGAAAGCGGGACGCGACGGGGCCTGGGCCAGCTCGGCGCGCAACTCGGCGAGGGTGTGGATGGTTTTCATGGTGAGCGCGATGTCAGTACCCGTGCACGGCCTCGTCGGGGAAGCTGCCATCCTTGACGGCGGCCACGTAGCGGCGCACGGCGTCTTCGGCGGTGCCGCCTTCCGCGCTGAAGTTGCGCACGAAACGCGGCAGCTTGCCGCGGGTGAAGTTGAGCATGTCGTGCAGCACCAGCACCTGGCCGGCCGCGGCGCCACCGGCCCCGATGCCGATGGTCATGACGCCGGGGTTGTCGGCCTGCACTTGCGCGGCCACGGCCGAGGGCATGAGCTCCAGCACCATCATCGCGGCGCCGGCATCGGCCAGCTCGCGGGCATGGCGGCGCAGGGTGTCGGCGCCGGCGGCATCGCGGCCCTGGATGCGGTAGCCACCGAGCGCGTGCACGCTTTGCGGGGTCAGGCCCAGGTGGGCGCACACGGGCACGCCGCGCTCGGTCAGGAAGTGCACGGTCTCGGCCGTCCAGCCGCCGCCTTCGAGCTTGACCATGTGGGCACCGGCCTGCATCAGGGCCACGCTGCTGCGCAAGGCCTGCTCGCGGTTTTCCTGGTAGCTGCCAAACGGCAGGTCGCCCACCAGCCAGGCGGTGCGGTTGCCGCGGGCCACGCAGCGGGTGTGGTAGACCATCTCGTCCAGGCTCACCGGCACGGTGCTGCCGTGGCCCTGCACGATCATGCCCAGCGAGTCGCCCACCAGGATGCTGTCCACGCCGGCGTCATCGACCAGGCGGGCGAAGGTGGCGTCGTAGGCCGTCACCATGGCGATCTTCTCGCCCTGGGCATGCATCTCCCGCAGGCGGTGCAGGGTGACGGGTTTGCGCGGCGCGGCGGAAGCGGCGGTGGTCATGCGGGGCTCCTCGGACAAGGTGGAGCCGATTCTAGGCCCACGTTCCGGCGCCTGTCGGGCTGCGCCACAACAACCTCGTCGCTCCTCGCCCATCCCTGGGTGGCCGATGCCACGCACTGCGGCGTCCATCCGGCAGCGACCATCCGGCAGCGTCGATGCGGCAGTGTCACTCGGCCAGCACGGCCGATTCGCCAACAGGCTGGTAGGCCAGGCGCACGTAGATGGGCGCAAAGGCCTCGGCCTGGGTGATCTCGATGAGGCGCTCGCGGGCGAGTTCGAGCATGGCGATGAAAGTGACCACCATCACCGGCGTGCCGCGGGTGACATCGAACAGGCCTTCGAACTCCAGGAAGCGCTTGCCCTGCAGGTGGCGCAGCACGAAGCCCATGTGCTCGCGCACGGACAGCTCTTCGCGGCTGATGGTGTGGTGGGTGTGCAGGCGGGCGCGCTGCAGGATGTCCATCCAGGCCTCGCGCAGATCGACCAGCGTGACCTCGGGGTGGCGCACGACGATGGACGGGTCGCTGTGGGCCTCCACGCGCAGGAAGTCGCGGCCCAGCACGGGCAGCTGGTCGAGTTGCGCAGCGGCCAGCTTCATCTGCTCGTACTCGATGAGGCGGCGCACCAGTTCGGCACGCGGGTCCTCCGCTTCCTGGCCATCGTCCGTCTTCTTGGGCGGCAGCAGCATGCGAGACTTGATCTCGATGAGCATGGCCGCCATCAGCAGGTACTCGGAGGCCAGCTCCAGGTTGCGCTTGCGGATCTGGTCGACGTAGGCCAGGTACTGGCGCGTGAGGTCGGCCAGCGGGATGTCCAGGATGTTGAAGTTCTGCTTGCGGATCAGGTAGAGCAGCAAGTCCAGCGGGCCCTGGAAGGCTTCCAGGAAGACCTCCAGCGCATCCGGCGGGATGTAGAGGTCGGTGGGCAGGTTGAACAGCGGCTCGCCATAGAGCCGCGCCACCGCCACGTGGTCGATGACCAGCGGCTGGGGCGCCGGCTCACCGGCGGCGTCCAGCGCATCCAGTGCAGCGTCGTGACCGACGGGCGCCTGGGGGTTCATCGCAGCGCCTCAGGCGGCCTCAACCCTTGCTCACCCCTTGGTGTGGTAGACGTAGGGTTGCTGGGGCACGCGGGCTTCGCTGAACTCCTGCTGGGCTTCGCGGTCTTGCGGGCGGTCCCACAGCAGGCCACGGCCTTCGCGCTGGCGGGCTTCCAGTTGAGGGTCACGCTGCTTGAGGCTGTCGATGAACTGCGTCGCGTCGGACTTGTACGGTTTCCAGATGAGCGGCATGGTGCGTCTCAGGGTGAAGAAGGGGTGAGCCTGCCATTTTAGCGGGCCAGCAGCGCCTGGCCGCTCCCCGCAGGCAGGACAATGTCGGCCATGCAAGAAATCGAGCTGAAATTCCAGATCCCGGCCGAGGCGCTGGAAGCCGTGCGCACGGCGTTGGTCCGGCTGGCGCAGGTGGCGGTCAGCGCGCTGGACGCCCCCCCCGCCACCGCCCCGGACAGCGCCCCGCTGATCCTGCAGGCGGCCTATTTCGACACGCCCGACCGCCGCCTGGCACAGGCCCGCTCGGCCCTGCGCGTGCGCCGCGAAGGCGAGGACTGGGTGCAGACGCTCAAGGCGGCGGGCAGCCACACCATGGTCCGCGTGGAAGACAACCAGCCCGCCCTGCCCCCCCCCGCGGGCCAGGCCCTGGCACCGCGCCTGAGCCTGCATGCCGGCCACCCGGCCGAAGCCGCCCTGCGTGACGCCTTGGGATGGGACCCCCAGCACGACCCCGATGGCACGCGGTGCGGCCTGGTGCAGCTCTATGCCACCGACATGCGCCGCACCCGCGTGCAGTTGCGTGTGGGCGTGGGCACCCTGCACGAAGGCGTGGTCGAGCTGGCCCTGGACGAAGGCGCCATCACCGCCGGCCAGGGCGAGGCGCTGCGCAGCGTGCCCGTGCGCGAGCTGGAAATCGAGTTGCTGAGCGGCCACCCGCAAGCCGTCATCGACACCGGCCGCGAGTGGGTGCAACGCTTCGGGCTGTGGCTGGACACCCAGACCAAGGCGCACCGCGGCGACCGCCTGGCACGCACCGTGGTCGATGGCGACGCCAGCGCGGCCCTCCCCGAAGTCACGCCACCGCGCCCGGTGCGCCTGCCTGCGGGAGCCTCCCCCGACACGCTGGACGCGGTGGCGGCCTGGCGCCTCGGCCTGGAGGCCTGCCTGGCCCACGTCACCGCCCACATGAGCGAGCTCGCCACCCTGGCCGCGGCCCCGCTGGAAGCGCAGGCCCCGGTGGCCTACCAATGGCGACGCGGGCTGCGCCGGCTGCGCGCCCTGGGCCGCTTCGTGCAGGATGGCCAGCGGCTCGGCCACGGCCCCGCCCTGCCCGCCGCCGCGCTCGTCAGCCTGCAGGAAGCCTGCGTGCAGGCCGCCTCGCTGGCCCGGCTGCTGGGCCATTGGCGCGACCAGGACGCCCTGGCCTGGCTGCCACGCAAGCTGCTGGACCTGGGCATCCACTGCCCGCCCCTGCCGCCCGGCCCGGCGCCCGAAGGCTGTCCGGCCTCGCCCGCGGTGCTGGCCCAGGGTGCGCAGGCCACCGCGGTGTGCCTGGACGTGCTCACGGCCCTGATGCACGCCAGCGCGCCCGATGAGGCCGCCACGCAGCCCGCAGCGCCCCCCGCCTCGCAACACGCGCTCAGCGCACGGCTCTGGCTGGCCCAGGGCCTGGGCGACTGGCACGCGCGCTGCCGGCGTCCATCACGCCACTTCCTGGCGCTGAGCGCCCTGGCCAGCCACCGCCTTCGCCGCCGTGCCCGCCGCCTGCGCGACGTGCTGGAGCTCTACGCCCCGCTGTGGCAGGACGCACCAGGGCACACACCAGCGCACCCTCACCGCCTGCCACACCAGACCCGCGCCCTCGCCCGGGCACTGGACGCCCTGGGCGCCTTGCAGGACGAAACCGTGGCCCTGGCCCGCTACAAGCCTCTGGCCGCCACCGATGTCGGCGCGGAGTTCGCCTGCGGCTGGCTGAGGGCGCGGCGCAAGCCCCTGCGCAAGAAAGCGCAGCGCGCCCTGCGCCGCTGGATGGCGACGCCGCGGCCCTGGTGAAGGCCGCGGGCTGGGCCTGGGTGAAGCAGCTCAGCGGATGCGCATGCCCGGCTCGGCGCCGGGGAAAGGTTCGAGCACGTAGACGCCCGGGTTGGCCTTCTCGTCGGCGTGCGAGGCGGCCAGCACCATGCCTTCGCTGACGCCGAACTTCATCTTGCGCGGCGCCAGGTTGGCCACCAGCACGGTGAGCTTGCCGATGAGCTGCTCGGGCTGGTAGGCCTCCTTGATGCCGCTGAACACATTGCGCGTCTTTGGACGCCCCTGCGGGTCGCAGCCCTCGCCCACGTCCAGCGTCAGGCGCAGCAGCTTGGTGCTGCCCTCCACGTGCTCGGCGTTGACGATCCTGGCGATGCGCAGGTCCACCTTGACGAAGTCGTCGATGGCGATGGTGGGGGCGACGGCCTCGCCACCGGGCAGCCCCGAGCCGCAGGCGTCCCCCTCGGCGGGCACGGGGGCCGCAGCCTTCTCCCCGCCTGCCTTGGGTGCTTCGGCGGCCGGCGGCGCAGGCGGCTCGAACAGGGCGTCGAGCATCTTCGGGTCCACGCGCTGCATCAGGTGCTGGTAGACGCCGATGGTGTGGGCGCCCAGCAGGCGGTCGGCGTCGGCGAACGACATCGGCGCCACCTTCAGGAAGGCCTCGACCTGCGCCACCACCGAAGGCAGCACCGGCTTGAGGTAGATGCTCAGCAGGCGGAAGGCCTCGATGCAGACGGTGCAGACCTCCTGCAGGCGGGCGTCCTGGCCTTCGAGCTTGGCCAGCTCCCAGGGCTTGTTGGCATCGACGTACTCGTTGACGCGGTCGGCCAGCAGCATGATCTCGCGCAGCACCTTGCCCAGCTCGCGGGCCTCGTACAGCGCCGAGATGCCCTGGCGGCCGGCTTGCAGCGTGGCCAGCAGCGCCCGGCCCTCTTCGCCGACGGCCGCGGTGAGCTGGCCGGCGAAACGCTTGGCGATGAAGCCCGCCGCGCGGCTGGCGATGTTGACGAACTTGCCCACCAGGTCGCTGTTGACCCGGGCCGTGAAGTCGTCCTTGTTGAAGTCGATGTCCTCGACGTTGGCGTTGAGCTTGGCCGCGATGTAGTAGCGCAGCCATTCGGGGTTCATGCCGATGCTCAGGTACTTCAGCGGGTCCAGGCCGGTGCCGCGGCTCTTGGACATCTTCTCGCCGTTGTTGACGGTCATGAAGCCGTGCACGTTCACCTGGTTCGGCAGCTTGCGGCCGCTGAACTTCAGCATCGCGGGCCAGAACAGGGTGTGGAAGTAGGTGATGTCCTTGCCGATGAAGTGGACCTGCTCGACGGCCGGGTCGGCCATGAACTCGTCGAAGCTGCGCGCCTCGCCGTGTCTGGCCTTCGGTCCGCCGGCCGCGAAGTAGCCCTTGAGCGAGGCCAGGTAGCCGATGGGGGCGTCCAGCCACACATAGAAGTACTTCCCCGGCGCGTCGGGAATCTCGATGCCGAAGTAAGGTGCGTCACGGCTGATGTCCCAGTCGCCCAGGCCACCCTCGCCGTTCTCGTCCTTGGTGAACCACTCCTTGATCTTCTTGCTCACGGCCGGCTGCAGCTTGCCGTCCTGCGTCCACTGTTGCAGGAACTCGAAGCAGCGCGGGTCGGACAGCTTGAAGAAGTGGTGGTCGGAGGTCTTGAGCACCGGGGTGGCGCCCGACAGCGCCGAGTACGGGTGCTTCAGCTCGGTGGGGGCGTAGACGGCACCGCACACCTCGCAGGAATCGCCGTACTGGTCCTTGGCACCGCACTTGGGGCACTCGCCCTTGATGAAGCGGTCGGCCAGGAACATGCCTTTGTCGGGGTCAAAGAACTGCTCGATGGGGCGGACGTCGATCAGGCCCTGCGCCTTCAGGGCCAGGTAGATGCTCTGGGCCAGCTCATGGTTCTCCGGGCTGTCCGTCGACGACCAGTGGTCGAAGCTGATGTGGAAGCCGTCCAGGTAAGGCTTGCGGCCCGCGGCGATGTCGGCCACGAACTGCTGCGGCGTCTTGCCCACCTTCTCGGCGGCGATCATGATGGGCGCGCCGTGGGCGTCATCGGCTCCGACGAAATGCACCTGGTGGCCCTGCATGCGCTGGAAACGCACCCAGATGTCGGCCTGGATGTATTCCATGATGTGGCCGATGTGGAAGTGACCATTGGCGTAGGGCAGCGCGGTGGTGACGAAGAGCTGGCGGGGCATGTTGTATGGCGTGTCGGGGCGCCCGGTGCGGGATGCCGCAGGGCAAAGCGCGATTCTAGGCTGGCGGCACCCGCACCACACGCCTGTGGGGGCCGGGGGCGGACAACGCACTGCGGCGAGGCGTTCCCGGCTAGACTGAAAGGCTGGTGTTCCATTGCCAGTTTGCCCGCCGCACCCCGCCCTACCGCATGACCGCTTCGTCCCCCGCCCCCGCTTCTGCCATTGAATCCGCCGCCAGGCAGGCCCTCGGCGCCGTCCTCGACCCCTTCACCGGGCGGGACTGGGTGTCGACGCGGCAACTCAAGCAGCTGACGGTGGATGGCGGCGTCGCCCGGGTGGCCATCGCCCTGGGCTACCCGGCGCGCTCCCAATGGCCGGCCTTCACCGCCCTGGTCGAGCAGGCCCTGGCCGCCGTGCCGGGCATCGGGCGCGTCGAGGTGGCGTTTGCCACCGAGGTCATCGCCCACCAGGCCATGCGCGGCCAGGCCCTGCTGCCCGGTGTCAAGAACATCGTGGCCGTGGCCTCCGGCAAGGGCGGCGTGGGCAAAAGCACCACCGCGGTCAACCTGGCCCTGGCCCTGGCGGCCGAGGGCGCCGCGGTCGGCCTGCTCGACGCCGACATCTACGGCCCCAGCCAGCCACTGATGCTGGGGCTGTCCGGCAAACCCGACAGCCCCGACGGCAAGACCATCACCCCGCCGGTCAACCACGGGCTGCAGATGATGTCGATCGGCCTGCTCATCGAGGGCGAGGCCCCGGCCATCTGGCGCGGCCCCATGGCCACCCAGGCCTTCGACCAGATGCTGCGCCTGAGCAACTGGGGTGCCCCCGGCCGGCCCCTGGACTACCTGGTGGTCGACATGCCCCCGGGCACCGGCGACATCCACCTGAGCATCAGCCAGCGTGCGCCACTGACGGCGGCCGTCATCGTCACCACGCCGCAAGACATCGCCCTGCTCGACGCCAGGAAGGGCCTGCAGATGTTCGAGAAGGTCTCCGTGCCGGTGCTGGGCATCGTCGAGAACATGGCCGTCTACTGCTGCCCGAACTGCGGCCACGAGGCCCACATCTTCGGTCAGGAAGGCGGCCAGCGCCTGGCCCAGGCCTGCGGCGTGCCGCTGCTGGGCTCGATGCCGCTGGACCTGGGCATCCGCGAGCAGGCCGACAGCGGCCGCCCCACCCTGGTGGCCGAGCCCGAAGGCAAGGTCGCCGGCCTCTACCGCGAGATGGCCCGCAAGCTGGCCGCCGGCCTGTCGCTGCTGCCCAAGGACTACAGCGGCAAGCTGCCCGGCGTGAGCGTTGAAGCCAAGCCCCAGGGCTGAAGCCACCCCCTGCCCGCCGAACGCAGAACCCGCAACGCCATGGTCGCCATCCCCTCGCAGCTGCACGCCGACGACGCCTGGTTCGACCTGGTGCCCCTGGCGCTGATCGAATTCAACGAACATGGCCGCGTGCTGCGCGCCAACTCCGCGCTCAGCGCCTTGCTGGGCTATGCCATCCCGGCCGGCAGCAAGCTGTCGGGCTGCCCCCAGGCGCTGCAGCGCCTGTGCGGCTGGGACGCCCCCCTCACCCTGCTGGCCCTGGGCCCGGAAGACCGCCCGCTGCAAGCCCATGTGCCCCAGGTGCGCCCCGGGCAGGCCGCGGCCAGCCTGCACAGCCAGGTCTGGGCCCACGCCCCCGTCGTTCACCCGGAGCACCCGCGCCGCTTCCTGTGCGCCATCCAGGCCACCCAGGAGACGGGCTCCCTCGCCCACGCCCAGGGCATCCGCTCGGACGCCGATGCCTCCCCCGTGCCGGCACCGCCGCAACTGCTGCACGAGCTGTCGACCATCCTGGAGAGCACGCCCTCGGGCATCGCCTACCTGCGCGACGACGTGCTGGTGCGTTGCAACCGCCGCTTCGAGCGGATGCTGGGCCTCACCCCCGGCAGCATGGTCGGCCAGAAGCTGTCGGAGTTGCTCACGGTGGATGCCCGCATCGACCGCACCGTCACCGAGGCCGCCTTCGCCGTGCAGCGGGCCGGCCAGTTCGAGACCGAGCTGGAAATCGTCCTGCCCGGCCATGCCACGCGCTGGTACGCGCTGTCGGTGCGGCGCATCGGCAGCTCGCTCGATCCGCTGGAGGTCATCGCGGTGCTGTCGGACATCACCCGCATCCGCTCCCAGCAAGCCGAGCTCGACGCCCTGGGCCGCGACCGCAACCTGATGTTCTCGCTGTCGGGCGTGGGCATCGCCTTCGTGCGCGACGGTCACATCCAGAGCGCCAACCCGGCGCTGTCCGACCTCATCGGCGAGCCCGATGCCGACCTGGGCGGCCGCCCGCTGCACACCCTCTACGCCCCCGAGGTGGACCTCAACACCGAGGCCGACGTCACCAGCGTGCTGCGCAGCCTGGGCCACTGGCAAGGCGAGCGGGCCCTGCGCACCGCCGCCACCGGCCAGGCCCTGTGGACCGAGGTCGCCATGCGCCTGGTCAACCCCATGCGCCCCGAAGAAGGCTTCATCGCCTCCTTCGTCAACGTCGATGCCCGCCACCGCGCCGAATCGAACCTGACCCTGCAGGCCGACCGCACCCGCGCCATCCTCGATTCGGTCTTCGTGGGCATCGTCACCCTGGACGCCCATGGCATCGCCTGGATGAACCGCTCGGCCCGCCGCATGTTCGCAGGCGACCTCGCCGATTTCGTCGGCCAGCCGCTCAACACCGTGGCCACGCCGGACCTGGACCACCCCTTCCGCCTCACCGACTACCTCGACGAGCTGGAAGACGGCCAGTCCCACACCTTCGAGTGCCAGGTGCTGGGCCGCGACGGCCGCGTCTTCTGGGTGGTGGGCAACGCCGTGGTCACGCTCGACGAGCTCGGCCAGCGCCAGGCCACCTACGCCTTGCTGGACATCGATCGCCGCCGCCAGGCCGAGGCCGACTCCGCCGAGGCCCAGGCCACGCTGCAGCGCATCATCAAGATGGCGCCCATGGCCATCCAGCTGATCGACGCCCACGAACTCACCCTGCTGCAGGCCAACGAGGCCGCCGAGCAGTTCTTCGGCATCGACATGGCCCGCGCGCTGCACCAGCCGCCCGAAGGCATCTACCCCGCCGAGCGCGCGCGCCTGATGCGCGCCGACATGCAAAGCGCCCTGGACAACGGCAAGCCCCTGCACCGCGAGCACAGCGTGCCCGGCCGCAACGGCAGCGCCCAGATCTGGGACATCAACTACCTGCCGCTGGCCGCCGAGGGCGAGGTCGCCGACCAGTTGCTGCTGGTGGCCTCCGACGTCACCGAGCAGCGCGCCGCCGAACAGGCCCGCCTGGAAGCCGCCATCGCCCAGCGCGAGATGCTGGTGCGCGAGGTCCACCACCGCATCAAGAACAACCTCCAGGGCGTGGCGGGCCTGCTGCAGCAGATCGCCGCACGCAAGCCCGAGGTCGCCTCGGCCATCGCCGAGGTGGTCGGCCAGGTCCAGGCCATCGCCCAGGTGTACGGCCTGCAGGTGGGCGCAGGCGGGCCCTTGCGCCTCAAGGCCGTGGTCGAAGCCATTTCGCAGTCGGTGCAGCGCACCTTCGGCCGCACCATCCAGCTCGCCGTCGAGGGCCCGCTGGCTGGCGACTGGCAGCTGCCCGAGGCCGAGTCCATCCCCATCGCGCTGAGCCTCAACGAGTTGCTGACCAACGCCCACAAGCACGGCCCGGGCATGCAGGCCCTGCGCTGCGTGATGACGGCCGGCGAGCCTGGGGTGCGCATCGACATCCGCGGCAGCGGCCGCCTGCCCGAGGGCTTCAACGTCGACCGCGTGCCCGGCGGTGTGTCCGGCCTGGGCCTGGTGCGCGCCCTGCTGCCCCGCCGAAGTGCCAGGCTGGCCATCGTGCAGGACGGCGAGGACGTGCTCACCCGCCTGGACCTCACCCCGCCCGCCATCCACCTGCTGCCCCCGGCCGCCCCCCCGGTCGGCGAACCGACCGGGCACCAGATCACGCTGTGGCCCCAATGAGGGGGTGACGCACCTGAACGTCTCGCAGTAGACTTGATCCTTTGGTGGATCCGTCAAGATCCGCCCCTGCCGGATGCGGGCAAATGCACTGGCAGAAGCACCGGCAGAAACATCGGCAGAAGCATCGCCAAAAACGTAGCCAAAAAACGCAGCAAAGCAGGCCCCGCGTGAATCAAAAAGGCAAAATCCTCGTGGTGGACGACGACCGGCTGGTGCTGGCGACGTTGACGCACGGGCTGTCGCAAGCCGGCTTCGAGGTCATCGATGCCGACAACGGCGATGACGCCATCCTGCTGGCACGCGAGCACCGGCCCGAGCTGGCCCTGCTGGACATCCGCATGGAAGGCAAGTCCGGCTTCGACGTGGCCGCCTACCTGCGCGAGTACCTGCAGACGCCGTTCATGTTCCTGTCGGCCTTCGCCGACGAGGGCACCATCCGGCAGGTCAAGGAACTGGGCGCGCTGACCTACCTGGTCAAACCCCTGGACATCCAGCAGATCGTGCCGGCGGTCGAGGCCGCTTTCGCCAACCGGCCTCATGGCTCGGCCCAAGGCGCAGGCGCACAAGGCGCGGCGGCACCGGGCGCCACTCAGGGTTCCGCGCAGGGTGGCCAGGTGCCCACCGCAGCCGCCCTGCCCGCTTTTGCCGAGCCGCCGTACGCACCACCCCCCTCAGCCCCAACCTCAGCCCCAAGCTCGCCAGCCCAGGCCGCCCCGGCCCAGGACCCGCTCGACGACACCGTGGCCCTGGCCGTGGGCATCGTGATGCACCGCTACTCGCTGACGCGCCGCCAGGCCCTGGACAAGCTCAGCCAGCAGGCCGGCCAGGAGCAACGCTCGCTGAGCGCGCTGTGCGAGCGCCTGATCAACGCCCAGGAAGTGCTGGCCGGTCTGGGTTCACTCTGAGGCCACGGCGCCTGCGCGCTGGGCCTCGGCCGAGCCGATCAGGGTGAAATAGAAACACGCGCCCGCGCCGGGCTGGGCCTCGGCCCACACGCGCCCGCCATGGCGGCGCACGATGTTGCGCACACCCGCCAGCCCCACCCCGGTGCCGGGGAAGTCCTTGGTGCTGTGCAGGCGCTGGAACAAGCCGAACAGCTTGTCGGCGTGCTGCATGTCGAAACCCGCGCCGTTGTCCCGCACGAAATACACCGGCGGGTTGGTGGCAGGCATGCAGCCCAGCTCCACCCGCGGCGAGGCCACCTTGGCGCTGTATTTCAGGGCATTGCCCAGCAGGTTTTCCAGCACCCGGCGCAGCAGCAGGGCGTCGGCCTGGGCGCGCAGGCCCTCGGCGATCTGCATCTGCACGTGGCAGGCCTCGGTGTGGACGGCCAGCAGTTCGTCGGCCACCTCCCGCGCCAGCCCGCTGAGGTCGATGTCCTGTCGCGCCAGCGCCGCACCGGAGAGTTGCGCCTGGGCCAGGATGGCATCGATCATGCCGTTCATGCGGACCGAGGCCGCCAGGACGCGCTCCAGGTGGTCGTTGCCCAGGCGGTCGAGGTGGCGGCCGTAATCTTCCTTGACGATGCGGGTGAAGCCGTCGATGACGCGCAGCGGCGCGCGCAGGTCGTGCGACAGGGCATAGCGCAGGACGTCCTGCTCGACATCGCGCTCCGGGTCGCGCTCCGGTTCGCGTTCAGTGTCGCGGTCGGCCGCGCACTCAGCCAGAGCCGCCGCGGGCGTGGGGGCGCTCGCTTCCCCCAGGTCTGCCGGGGGCTGGGGAAGGGTCGGGGGCTGGGGCACCTGCGCCTCGTCCCGGTGTCCGGACTGCCGCAACCAGGCCAGGGCCAGCCAGCCCGCCTGCAACCAGACCCCCATGGCCAGCACGCAGCCCCAGGCGGGCGCGTCGGTCCAGATCAGGCCGCCCAGGAAGGCGATGCCCGCGAACAGCCAGAACCTGAACCCGGCGTGAATCTGCCGCGCAGGAGCGCTCAGACCGGATGACAAATCTTGGGGGCTGTGCATTCAAAAGATTGTAAGGACGGATGAAAGGGGTTTCTTCCGCAGGCACCGTTTTTCAGGCGCACGTTAAAGTTCGTGAGTTTTCTGACGATTGTCACTGCATTCCGGGAAGATTTCCCCCCGGGAAGCACTGTTTTACCTGCTGTAGCCGGTGCATTCGATCGGCCTTGTCACCTCACGCATCCCATGCGCACACCCTGGAAAGCCTTGACCTTGATGTTGGCCCTGGTCGCCTTGTCGGCCGCGGGCTTCGTCTGGGGTCCGTCCGGCGCAGGCCTGGCCCTGGCGGTGCTGGCGTCGCTGGGCATCGCTTACCTGGCCAGCCGCCGGCCGACCACGCCCGAGGGCCGGTCTCCGCGCACGGCGGCGCCGTCCACGCTGTCGTCGCCCACCTCGTCGCAGTTCCCCTCCGCCAGCAGCCGCCCGGGCAGTGCATCGTCGGCCGCCCAGCGCCTGGCCGAGCAGGTGGCCGAGCAGGCCTCGCTGCGCGTGCCGCCGGCCCCGGAGATCCGCATGGCGGTCACGCAGCCGCCCGCCTCCTCCGCGACCCCCGCCAGCCTGCCGGCGCTGCACCCTGCCCCGGCGGCCAACCCCACCACCGTGCCCCAGGTCGAAGGGGGCGACGAGGTCGCCATCCTGCAACGCGCCGAGCGCCAGGCGCAACTGCTGGCCCTGCTGCACCGCATCGCCGAAGACGCCCGCGCCGCCGGCACACTGGCCCAGGCCCTCCAGCGGATCGGCGAGGCCCTGCACGGCGCCCTGGGTTCGCGGGCCTGGAGCGCCTTGCGCGTGGAAGGCTGGAACGGGGAGTCCGCCCTGCTGCGCCCCTGGAGCGATGGCGGGCCGGGCATGGCCGAGCACATCGACGTCAGCCACATCGCCGCCACGCAGCGCGATGAGCGTCCGCTGGGCCAGGCCCTGGTGACGCTGCGCGCGGTGCTGTCCGACCTCACCCCTGCCGGCCAGCGTGCCGGCACCGCCGTTGCTGGCGCCGCCCCTCAGACCCCCCCCTCCGCCCACACCCCGGCCACGCCCTGGCGGGATGCCGGCACGCGCCGCGCCCTGGCCCTGCCCGTCACCGTCGATGGCGCGCCGCTGGCCTTGCTGGAGTTCGACGACCCCACCCACGCCCACGCCGACATGGAAGCGGTGCTGGACGTGGCGGCCATCCAGCTGGGCTTCGTGGCCCAGCGCGAGGCGCACCTCGCGCGCATGGCCAGCCACGCCGAGCACCTGGGCCGGCTCGCCCTGGTGGCTTCGCGCATCAGTGCGGGCGTGGCCATCACCGACCGCCTCGGCACCATCGAGTGGGTCAACTCGGCTTTCGTCGCCCTCACGGGTTGGGACGAGGCCCGCGCAGTCGGCCGCCGCCTCAGCGAGCTGCTGGCCCAGGAGGTTTCCGACGGCGAGGTGGTCGCGGAGCTGGATGGGCACCTCTCCCGTGGCGTGCCCTTCCGCCTGTCCTACGAGGCCGGCCGCCCTGGCGCCGCGTCGTCGCGCTACTGGGGCGAGATCGACGCCATCCACATGCTCGACGAGTCGGGCGGGCGCGGTCAGTACGTCTGCCTGTTCAACGACATCACCAGGCGCAAGGGCCAGGAGCACGTGCGCGACCAGGAGCGCGAGTTCCTGGAGGCCCTGCTGGGCAACCTGCCCGTGAGCCTGTTCGTGCTGGACCCGGTCAACCTCAATGTGGTGGCCATCAACCGCTACACCGAGATCGAATTCAAGCTGCAGCGCGACCGCGTGGTGGGCCGCTCCATCGAGCAGGCGCTGGGCAAGTCGGTGCTGGGCGTGGCCCAGCCTTTCATGCAGGAAGCCGTCGAGACCGGCCAGACGGTGGAGCACGACTTCACCTGGGTCGGCGAAGACGGCGAACGCGTGGTCAACGCCCGCCATTTCGCGCTGCGCCACAGCAATGGCCGCCCGCGCCTGCTGATCTCGCTGGTGCGCGACATCACGGCCGCCCGCCAGGCCCGCGCCGACCTGGAAGAGTCCGAGCGCCGCTTCCGCGAGCTGGTCGAATCCATGGACGATGCCGTCTACGTGGCCACGGAAGACCGCGAGCACTACATCTACCTGAGCCCGCGCACCCAGGACCTGCTGGGCCTGCCCAACGACGACATCCTGAACGAGCCCAGCCGCGTGCGCGCGCTGGTGGTGCCCGAGGACGTCGAGCTCATGGCGCAGCAGGAGCAGCACGAGCAGCAAGGCGAGCCCACCGACGCGCTGCTGCGCCTGCAGGTGCCCGGCAAGGGCCTGCGCTGGGTGCGCCACCGCACCCGCACGCGCCGCCTGCCCAGCGGCCAGGCCCGCATCTACGGCCTGGTGTCGGACGTCACCGACGAGCACAACCAGGCCCTGGAGCTGGAGCGCGCCCGCGACATGGCCGAGGCCGCCAGCCAGGCCAAGAGCCAGTTCATGGCCAACATGAGCCATGAGATCCGCACGCCCATGAACGGCATCCTGGGCATGACGGAGCTGCTGCTGGGCACGCCGCTCAACGACAAGCAGCGCCGCTTCGCCCAGGCCGTCTACCGCTCCGGCGAGAGCCTGCTGGAGATCATCAACGACATCCTGGACTTCGCCAAGATCGAAGCCGGTCGGCTGGAGCTGGCCACCAGCGACTTCGTGCTGCGCACCCTGGTGGAAGACACCCTGGAGCTGATGGCGCCGCGCGCCCACGAGAAGGGCCTGGAGCTGAGCTTCCGCGAGCAGCCCGGCCTGCCCAGCGTCATCCACGGCGACCCGCTGCGCCTGCGCCAGATCATCACCAACCTGGTGGCCAACGCCATCAAGTTCACCGAGCACGGCGAGGTCGTGGTCGACATCCGCCGCGCCATCGGCGGCAACGTCGTCGCCAACGAAGCCGACCCCAAGGCCCCGATCGAGCTGGAGTTCATGGTGCGCGACACCGGCATCGGCATCCCCAGCGACGTCATCCCGCGCCTGTTCAGCGCCTTCGTGCAGGCCAATGTGGGCATGGCACGTCGCTACGGCGGCACCGGACTGGGCCTGGCGATTTCCAAGCAGCTGGTGGAGCTGATGGGCGGACGCATCGAGGCGCACAGCGCGCCGGGCGTGGGCTCGGAGTTCGTCTTCCGCGTGCCTGTGCGCATCGGCGACACCCAGATCGACATGGCCATGCTGGAAGAGCCCGAGATGCCTTCCTTCAATGTGCTGGTGGTCGACGACAACGACACCAACCGCACCGTCATCGAGAACATGCTCAATGCCTGGGGCATGAACGTGACACAGGCCGCCAATGGCCGCGAAGCCCTGGCCATCCTGATGGCCCACCCCACGCAGGACGCCGACTTCGACCTGGCCCTGGTGGACATGAACATGCCCGAGCTCGACGGCCTGGGACTGGCCGAAGCCCTGCGCAGCAGCGGCCGCTACCGCCACCTGAAGATGGTGCTGCTGTCGTCGGTGTCCTCGCCGGACGACGTGCGCCGCGCCCAGGAGGTCGGCTTCCAGCGCTTCGTGCCCAAGCCGCTGCGCAAGGCCGAACTGCGCCAGGCCATCCTGGGCATCTCGGCCGAACTGGGAGGCGACCACCACCACGACGTGCCCCGCCTGAACAAGGCCGTGCTCGTGGTCGAGGACAACCCGGTGAACCAGGAAGTCTGCAGCCAGATGCTCAAGCGCCTGGGCTGCGAGGTGCGCGTGGCCTCCTCCGCCCTGGAGGGCCTGCGCCGCCTGGGCGAGCAGCGCTTCGACCTGGTGCTGATGGACATCCAGATGCCCGGCATGGACGGCGTGGAAGCCCTGAGCTGGTTCCGCCGCGGCTCGAACAACCGCTTCACCTTCGTGACGCCCTCCGACACGCCGGTGATCGCCGTGACGGCCAACGCCCTGGAGGGCGACGAGCAACGCTTCCTCGACGTCGGCTTCGACGACTACCTCTCCAAGCCCTTCCGCCAGAGCCAGTTGCACAAGGTGCTGGCCGAGCACACCCAGGCCGAGGGGATGTCGTCCGAATTCGCGGACTCGGGCTTGCCGCCGGTCGCGGCACCGAGCGCCACCCCGGTCGACGTGGACCCGACCGCCGCCCAGCCCTCACCCTCCGCCGCCGTGCCCATGGGCCTGCTGGAGGTGCCCCGCCCGATCGACGCCACACCGGCCTCCGGCCTGACCCTGGCCCCGCTGCCACCGACCACGACCGCCACGATGGTCCGCACACCCCCCGCCCCCGCCGACTTTGCCTTCGATGCCCGGGCCGCCGTGCCCGCACCGCAGCCGCCCTCGCCTGCCCTGCAGCCCGCACCGGCGGCCATGCCCGCGCCCCGCCCCGAAGACATCTTCGACGCCGAAGCCCTGCGCCGCCTGCGCGAACTCGACCCCAAGGGCGACAACCGCCTGTTCGAGCGCGTGGGCAAGGCCTTCGAAACCTCGGTGGGCCGACTGTTGCCGCAACTGGAAGATGCATTCCGTGTCAATGACATGGCCGCGATCGTGCATGTCGCGCATACACTCAAGTCTTCGTCGGCAAGCATTGGCGCACTCAAGTTGTCACATCTGTGTGCCGAAATCGAAACCATGATCAGGCGCCAGACCGGTGAAGACTTGAGCCCTCGCATCCAGGAGATCCCCCGTGAAGCACAGCGGGTGCTCGCGGGGTTGCGCCTGTTGCTGGAGTCTCAACCATGACGCTGGGCTCGGCCATCGCACCGCACGACCACGAAGAGCAGCCCAAGGTGCTGCTGGTCGATGACGACGAAGTCAACCTGCTGTTGACGTCGATCGCGTTGCGAGACCGCGGCTTCGCCATCACCGAAGCCAGCTCCGGCGAGCAGGCCCTGCACATGATGGCCGACTGGCTGCCCGATGTGGTTGTGCTGGACGCCGTCATGCCCGGCCTGGACGGCTTTGCCACCTGCCAGGAACTGCGCCAGATGCCCGGCTACGAGTCCGTGCCCGTGCTGATGCTCACCGGCCTGGACGACGATGCCTCCATCACCCGTGCCTACGAGGCCGGCGCCACCGACTTCTTCGTCAAGAGCACGCAATGGAGCCTGCTGGCCGGCCGATTGCGCTACCTGCTGCGCGCCTCGCGCACCCGCCACGAACTGGAGCGCAGCAAGTCCAAGCTGGCCCGCGCCCAGGACCTGGCCCGCATGGGCAGCTTCGACTGGCACAAGGGCCAGGGCGACATCGCCTTCTCGGTGGAAGGCCTGCGCGTCTTCGGTCTGGGCGCCCATGACCGCCTGGGCCTGCGCGACTTCGTCCGCATGATGCCCGCCGAAGAGCGCCGCGGCTTCCTGCGCATCCTCCACGAGGTGCTGGACCGCGGCACCATCCTGTGCAACGACATCCAGATCAAGCTGGCCGACGGCCGCCTGCGCATCCTGCACATCGAGGCCGAGCCGGAGTTCAATGAACTGGCCAGCCTGGTCGGCTACACCGGCATCGTGCAGGACGTCACCGACCGCCGCGTGGCCGAAGACAAGATCAAGCACCTGGCCAACTTCGACACGCTCACCGGCCTGCCCAACCGCCGCCAGATCTTCTGGCGCAGCGAGCGCGCCATCGAGCATGCCAAGCGCCTGAACCACTGCGTGGCGCTGCTGCAGGTGGGCCTGGACCGCTTCAAGATCATCAACGAGAACCTGGGCCACCACGCCGGCGACGAACTGCTCATCGAGGTGTCGCGGCGCCTGCGCGGCTGCGTGCGCCACTGCGAACAGATCCTCGAAGGCAGCGTGGACATGAACGGCCAGCGCGTGCACCGCACCCTGGAGGCCGTGGGCCGGCTGGGCGCCGACGAGTTCGTCGTGCTGTTGCCCGAAGTCGCCAATGAGCGCGAGGCCATGGACACGGCCCATGTGCTGCTCAACGCCCTGCGCGAGCCCATGATGGTGGCCGGCCAGGAATGCTTCATCACTGCCAGCGTGGGCGTGGCCGTGTTCCCGGCCCATGGCCTCAACGTGGCCGACCTGCTGCGCAATGCCGACGTGGCCATGGACCTGGCCAAGAGCCAGGGCCGCAACACCGCCCAGCTGCACGACCCGCAACTGGCCAGCAAGGCCCGCGTGCGCCTGGACCTCGACACCGCCTTGCACAAGGCCATGGAGCGCAAGGAGCTGGTGCTGTACTACCAGCCCAAGATCGACGTGCGCACCCAGCGCATGGTCGGCGCCGAGGCCTTGATGCGCTGGCAGCGCAATGGCGAGCTGGTGCCGCCGGGCGACTTCATCCCCCTGGCCGAGGCCACCGGCCTGATCAACCAGATGAGCCTGTGGGCCATCGACGAGGCCGCGCGCCAGGCCGCGGAATGGCAGCGCCAGTTCGGCTTCGATGCGTCCATCGCGGTCAACCTGCCCTCGCGCCTGTTCGAACAGAACGACCTGGTCGAGAAGATCGAGGCCATCCTGGCCGCACGCGGCGTCTCGCCGCGCAGCATCGAGCTGGAAATCACCGAAACCGGCCTGATGAAGGACCTGCAGGGCGTCGTGCCCTCGCTGCACCGCCTCAACCAGCTGGGCACCGAGATCTCCATCGACGACTTTGGCACTGGCTACTCGTCGCTGGCCTACCTGACCTCGCTGCCCATCAGCGAGCTCAAGATCGACCGCTCCTTCGTGCGCGACCTGGGCGACACGCCGCAGAGCTCGGCGGTGGTTTCGGCCATCATCGCGCTGGCCCGGGCCCTGGGCCTGCGCGTGATCGCCGAAGGCGTGGAAAAAGCATCGCAGATGGAAGTGCTCTACAACCTGGGCTGCCACATCTGCCAGGGCTTCCTGTACGCTCGGCCCATGCCTGCAGCGCAGGTGGTGCAGTGGCTGCAGGACACGCAGATCGGCATGTCGGCCGCGGCCCTCCCGGGCGGTGCGCCAGCCGATGTGCACACCCAGCTGATCGGCGCTCATCGCTGAACCATGCCCCCGACCCCGACTTCCCCGTCCGCCCCGAACCAGCCGTCAGCCACGGCGTCCGCCAGCCCCGCGGCCTCACCGGCCAACCTCGCCAAAGCCGCGCTGCGCCGCCTGGCCGAGCAAAGGCTGGAGCCCACCCCCGACAACTTCCGCAAGGCCTACGAAGCCGAAGCCGGCACCCCGCCGTCGGCCCCCGAGCGCGCGCCCGCCGGCGATACAGCGCCCAGCCAGGCCGACAGCCAGGCCGAAGAAGGCGAGCGCTGGTCCCGCCTGATTGGCCGCATCCTGCGTGGCGCCGAGCGTGGTGGGCGCCAGTGGACCGCGGCGCGCAAGAAAGACAGCCTGCAGCGCGTGCTCGAAGGCAGCAAGAACTCCGGCCAGCGCCTGCACCAGCGCCTGAGCCAGCTGGTGCAGAGCTGGGACAGCGACACCCTGGACAACACCCTGCTGGACGATGTGGCGGAGGCGTCCGCCGATGCCCCGGCCAGCGCCACCATGCCGCTGGAGGCCTCGGCCGCCGCCCCCTCGCTGGCCTGGCCGCCGCTGGCCGAGCACGCCGCCGAACTGCTGTGCCACACCGTGCATGCCGCCTTGCCGCCTGTGCCGGCCACGGGCTCCGAAGCCGGTGAAGCCTTGCGCCAGGCCCTCGGCAACGCGCGGCAAGCCGATGCCCTCCCGGCCGACGCCGCCCGCCAGGCCCTGACGGAGGCCTGCGACCAGGCACGCCGCGTCATCGAGCACCGCCAGCACCTGGTCGAGCAGCTGACCGGCCTGTGCCAGTCGCTGACCGACAGCCTGGTCGACCTGTCCGAGGACGACAGCTGGGTGCAGGGGCAGTGCCAGGCCATGCGCCACCAGCTCGAAGACGGCCTGAACAACCGCGCCGTCCGCCACGTGCAGCAATTGCTGGGCGATGCCCGCGAACGCCAGAAGCAGCTCAAGGTGGAGCGCACCGCCGCGCGCGATGCGCTCAAGCAACTCATCCACCAGATGCTGCAGGAAATCGGCGAACTGGGCAGCACCACCGACCGCTTCCAGTCCAACCTGGGCCGCTACGCCGACACCATCGGCCAGGCCGACACGCTGGAGAGCCTGACCGGCGTGGTGCGCGAGATGGTCGAAGAAAGCCGCACCGTGCAGTCGGTCGTGGCGCAAACGCAAGTGCGCCTGCACGACGAACATGCCAAGGCCAACGCCCTGACCGAACGCGTGCGCACGCTGGAAGACGAGATCCGCAAGCTCTCCGACGAGGTCTCGACCGACCCGCTCACGCAGATCGCCAACCGCCGCGGCATGATGCGCGCCTTCGAGGCCGAGCAAGCCCGCGTCGACCGCCAGGGCACGCCCCTGGCCATCGGCCTGCTGGACGTCGACAACTTCAAGAAGCTCAACGACCAGATGGGCCACCAGACCGGCGACGAAGCCCTGAAGTTCCTCGCCCGCCGGGTCAGCGAATGCCTGCGCCCGGTGGACGTCGTGGCCCGCTATGGCGGCGAAGAGTTCGTCGTGATGCTGCCCGACACCCCCGACGCCGAAGGCCAGCAGGTGCTGACCCGCCTGCAGCGCACGCTCAGCGCAGAGTTCTTCACGCACGAGGACAAGAAGGTCTTCATCACCTTCTCGGCGGGCGTGACCACCTACCGCCCGGGCGAGGCCATTGGCGCCGCGCTGGAACGCGCCGACGTGGCCTTGTACGAGGCCAAGCGCACCGGCAAGAACCGCACCTGCATCAACTGAGCGCGCCGATCGCAGGTTCTTCAGGTTCAGGCCGGGTTCAGTCGCCGCAGGGCTTGCGGGATCAGCCCCGGCAGGTCATCGGCGATGAGGCCCGGCCCCGACGCCAGCGCCGCCTCGCCATGCAGCCACACGGCCGCACACGCGGCCTGCCACGCCGGCATCCCCTGCGCCAGCAAGCCCAGGATCAGCCCAGCCAGCACATCGCCCGCGCCGGCCGTGGCCAGCCAGGGCGGCGCATGGCGGTTGATGGCGGCCCGGCCATCCGGCGCGGCCACCACGGTGTCCGCACCTTTGAGCAGCACGACGGCGCCACTGAGGCGGGCCGCGGCACGCGCCCGCGAGAGCTTGTCCCCCGTCAGGCTGACCGCGGCCTCGCGGAACAGGCGGGCGAACTCGCCCTCGTGCGGGGTCATCACCACCGGGCGGCTGTGCCCGGCGATGGCCGCGAACAGCAAGGCCGGGTCGTCGGCGAACACGGTCAGGGCGTCGGCGTCCAGCACCACCGGGCGGCCACTGGCCAGCACCGTGAGCACCAGGCCCTTGAGGCCGGTGGGCTGCGTGCCCCCCAGGGCGCCCGGCCCGATCAGCACGGCACTGAGGCGGTGGTCCTCCAGCAGGGTTTCCAGGCCGGCCTGCCATTGGGTGGCGCCTTCCCCGGCCACCGGGTGCACCATCACGCACATCAGGGCCGCGGCATAGACGCCCCAGGCTGACTGCGGCACGCACACCGTGGTCAGACCGGCCCCTGCACGCGCGCTCGCCAGGGCCGCCAGGCGCGCCGCCCCCGTCATGCTGGGGCCGCCCCACACCAGGGCGTGTCCGCGGTGGTACTTGTGCCCGGCGGCATCGACCTCGGGCCACAGGCTGCGCCACAGCGCGGGTTGGTTGTCCCAGGCCTGCACGCCCTGCCCTTGCAACACCGCGTCGGGGATGCCGATGTCGGCCAGCACCACCTCGCCACACAAGGCCCGCGCGGGCATCAGGACATGGGCAGGCTTGAGGCGGAAGAAGGTCACCGTCAGGGCGCAGGCGATGGCGCCGTCGGCCGCACCGCTGTCACCCCAGACGCCGCTGGGCACGTCGACGGCCACCACGGGCAGGCCGCGCGCCTGCACCTCGGCGAGCACCTCGCGGGCCACCCCCTCCAGCGCGCGGCTGAGCCCGGCGCCGAACAAGGCATCGACCACCAGTTCCGCGCCCTCCAGCACCTCGGCGCAGGCCCCCGCCTGTTCGCCGGAGCGCAGGGGCAGCCACAGCGGGTCGTCCTGCAGGCAAGCTTGCGCGGCCAGGGCCGCATCGCCGTGCAGGGCCTCGGGCGCGCACAGGCTGGCCACGCGCACCGGCCATCCCGCCTGCCTCAGTCCCTGCGCCAACACCCAGCCATCGCCCCCGTTGTTGCCCGGCCCGCACAGCACGGTCACGGCGCGAGGCGACCAGCGCTGCGTGATCGCCAGCGCCACCGCGCGGCCTGCGGCTTGCATCAAGGTGATGCCGGGGGTGCCGGCGGCGATGGTGGTGGCGTCGGCTCGCGACATCTGCGCCACGGTGAGGAGTTCTGCCGTCATGGGATCGGGTTGCGGGTGGTCGGGGGCCCAGGCTGCTGGCCCATGGCATCGACTGTCGCACAGTCTGTGCCCGCCGGATCGAGCGACCGGTCACGCGGCCCGCCTATCATCTCGCACCATCCGCATCACCTGCCCGCACCCGACCATGCTGACCCGCATCGCCCTGCCTGGCCTGCTCGGCCTGCTTGCCACCGCCCAGTGCAGCCCCGCATGGGCCGCCCGCCCCTTCGTCACCGACGATGCCCGCCTGACCACCGCAGGCAGTTGCCAGCTCGAAACGTGGACGCGCGTCTACCGCGACAGCCACGAGTTCTGGGCCCTGCCCGCCTGCAACCCCGGCGGCAACCTGGAGTTCACCGTGGGCGCAGGCCGGGCCAAGGCCGATGGCGAGCCCGGCAGCAACGACTACGTCTTCCAGCTCAAGACCCTGTTTCGCCCGCTGAGCACCAATGGCTGGGGCTGGGGCCTGGGCGTGGGCACGGTGCGCCACCCGGAAATCACCCCCGGGCCCAACCTGCTGGGCAACACCTACGCCTATGTGCCCATGTCGTTTTCCTTCATGGACGACCGCGTCGTGGTGCATGCCAACGCGGGCTGGCTCAAGGAACGCGGCACCGGCCGCAACAACCTGACCTGGGGCGTGGGCGGCGAGTTCCAGCTGACCGGACGCACCCTGCTGATCGCCGAAACCTTCGGCGACCACCGCCACAACCCCTATTGGCAACTGGGCGGCCGGCTGGCCATCGTGCCCGATCGCGTGCAGGTGGACCTCACGGTCGGCCAGCAGATGGCAGGCCCTGGTGCGAGCCGGTGGGTTTCGCTGGGGCTGCGGCTGACGCCGAACGAGCTGTTCTGAGTCCAGCGGCGCTCGGCCACTGGCGGGTGCGGTGAGATTCGAACTCACGAAGGGCGCAAACCCTCGCCGGTTTTCAAGACCGGTGCCTTCAACCGCTCGGCCACACACCCTGGTATCCAGATCAGGCACGCATTGTAGTGGCTGCGGGCTCAGCCCTGGACACGGCCTGGCAGACCGGGCTGCTGCGCCTGCGGGCAATCGATCTGGATGAGCTCGCGCGAGGCGCCATCGATGCGCGCCGCCGTCAGCTGCCCCCCCCAGATGCAGCCGGTGTCCAGCGCCAGCAGGTCGTCGCGGTCGATGAGGCCCAGCGTGGACCAATGCCCGAAAGCCACCGGCGTGCCGGCCGTGCGCCGCCCCGGCACATCGAACCAGGGCATGAAGCCCTCGGGGGCGCCGCCCGCGCCTTCCTTGGTGGCGAACTCCATGGTGCCGTCGGCGCTGCAAAAGCGCAGCCGCGTGAGGCTGTTGACCACGCAACGCCAGCGTTCGACACCACGCAGGCCCTCGTCCCAGCGGGCCGGCTCGTTGCCGTACATCTGTGTGAGGAACTCGCCCAGCGAGGGGCTGCGCAGCATCGCCTCGACCTCGGCGGCCAGGGCCACGGTCTCGGCCGCATCCCACTGAGGCAGCACGCCGGCATGCACCATCAGCCAGCCATGGGCGTGCACGGCCAGGCGCTGCTGGCGCAACCAGTCCAGCCAGTCGTCGCGGTCGGGGGCATGGAGGATGGCGTCGAGCGTGTCGCTGCGGTGCGGCTTGCGCACGCCATGGGCCACGGCCAGCAGGTGCAGGTCGTGGTTGCCGAGCAGGCAGGTCACGGCGCCCTCCAGACCGCGCAGGCGGCGCAGCACGCCCAGGCTGTCGGGGCCGCGGTTGACCAGGTCGCCGAGCAGGAAGAGGTGGTCCCGCGAGGGGGAGAAATCGAGGGTCTGCAACAGCCGCTCCAGCGGGTCGCAGCAGCCCTGCAGGTCGCCAACAAGGTAGATCATGGCAGGGATTCTGCTACGCTTGAAGCGTCTTGACCGATGGCCCGGCCGTGCCCGGCGCCTTCCATGGAACTTGCTCTGCTGATTTTCCTGATCCTGCTCAATGGCCTGTTCGCCATGTCAGAGATGGCCCTGGCTGCCAGCCGCAAGGCGCGCCTGCAGGTGATGGCGGAAACCGGCGATGCCGGCGCCGTCACGGCCATCGAGTTGCACGACAACCCGACGCAGTTCCTCTCGACGGTCCAGATCGGCATCACATCCATCGGTGTGCTCAACGGCATCGTCGGTGATGCGGCCTTTGCGGAACCCCTGTCGCACTGGCTGCAGGCCCAGCTGCAGCTGCACGAGCGCGTGGCCAGCGTCTCTGCCACCGGCCTGGTGGTGGTCATCATCACCTTCGTGACCATCATCTTCGGCGAGCTGGTGCCCAAGCGCGTCGGCCAGATGCACCCCGAGTACGTGGCCCGCGTGGTGGCCCAGCCCATGCGGCTGCTGTCCAGCCTGGCGCGGCCCTTCGTGGCCTTGCTGTCGGCCACCACCGTGGGCATGCTCAAGCTGCTGGGCATCCGCGACAACGGCGGCCGAAGCGTGACCGAAGAAGAAATCGCCGCGCAGCTGGAAGAAGGCCTGGATGCGGGCGTGATCGAGGCCCACGAGCACCAGATGGTGCGCAATGTGTTCCGTCTGGACGAGCGCCAGATCGGCTCGATGATGATCCCGCGCAGCGACATCGCTTGGCTGAACATCGAGTCCCCGATGGCCGACAACCTGGCCACCATCGCCGAGCATGGCTACTCGCGCTACCCGGTGTGCCGCGGCGGCCTCGACGATGTGATGGGCGTGATCACCGCGCAGCAACTGCTGCACCAGCTCACCCAGCACCAGGACAACGACCTCGAACGCGGGCTGCAACCCGCCGTGTTCGTGCCGGAAACGCTGTCGGGCATGGAGTTGCTGGAGCACTTCCGCGCCTCCGACGTGCAGATGGTCTTCGTGGTGGACGAATACGGCGAGGTGCAAGGCGTCATCACCCTGCGCGACGTGCTGGAAGCCATCACCGGCGAGTTCACCGCACCGGAGGCCTCGGACGCCTGGGCCATCCAGCGCGAAGACGGATCGTGGCTGATCGACGGGCTCATCCCCGCGCCCGAGTTGAAGGACCGCCTGGAGCTGAAGAACCTGCCCGACGAGGACCGCGGCCGCTACAACACCCTGGCCGGCCTGGTCATGCTGCTGCTGGGCCGCCTGCCACGCACCACGGACGTGGTCGAGTGGGAAGGCTGGCGGCTGGAGGTCGTGGACATGGACGGCAAGCGCATCGACAAGGTGCTGGCCTGCCGGCTGCACGAGCCCGACTGAGGCGGGCGAACCGCCACACCGGCCCGCCCCTCCACCTGCCACTCAAACTGCCCCTCTCCTCGCCGCATCCCCCCTGGCCCACCACGCCAGCCCCAGCGCCAGCAGCAGCAGGTAGGTGTAGCCGCCCCAGTCGAGCAGCCATTCTTCCCAGCGCAAGGGCGGGTGGCTCATGAGGCTGCGCGGCACCGCGGCCAGCGACACCAGCAGGATCAGGACCGCCCCCACCTGCCGGCGCGCCGGGTGCGCGGCCGCGGCCTGCCACACCAGCGCCAGAGGCAAGACCAGCCAGGGGAAGTAGTAGACCCAGCCCAGCGGACTGATCAGCAGCATGGCCGGCAGGCTGAGCGTGAACAGCAGGTCGGCCTGGGCCGCGCGGGCGCCAGACGGCCCGGCCGGCCCGAGCCGCGCGTCCAACCGGGCGCGCCCTCCGCTCACCCCCCGCCACCACAGCCCCGCCACCCCGCAGCAAGCCAGCCAGGACAAGCCCCTCGCCTCGCGTGGCACCGCCGCCCAGAACACCTTGTCCGGGTCGACGAAGAAGCGCGACACATAGCCATGCAGGGATGCGTTGAAGTTGTTGCTCACCCAGATCACGGCGTCCAGCGACGCGGCGTAATCGCGGTAAGCCCCCCAGCCTGACGAGCCCCAGGCGCCCCAGGCCGCCAGCAGCAGCCCCGTGACGACCGCCACCGCCAGGGCACGCCACTGGCGCATCAGCAGCAGGCCCAGGGGCAGCAGGCCGAAGAACAGCTTGATGCTGCACAGCAGGCCGATCAGCGCGCCTGCGCGGCCCCAGCGGCCCTGGCGCAAGGCCAGCCACGACAGCACCAGCGGCCAGGACAGCACCAGCGTCACCTGGCCGACCAGCACGCTGAGCCAGGATGGGAACCAGGACAGGACCGCCAGCCACAAGCCAGCGCAGAGCTTCACCGGCGCAGGGGATGCCGGCCACAGCGCCCGCGACATCGACCACAAGGCCCCGGCCAGCGACACCAGGCCCAACGCCATCCACAGGTTCGCCGCCGGTCCGGGCCCGACCCATGCCAAGGGCTGGCTGAGCACCGCCAGGATGGGTGGATTGAGGTTGGGCGCTCGGCACATCAAGGCCAGCTCGGGCGTCAGCTCGGCCACCGGGACGCTGGCCAGCTCGAAGGCCAGGGCGCCCAGCGCGTGGCAAGGGTCCGCCTCCTGTCGCCGCGGCAGCAAGGGCCAGTACGGGCTCTGGCCCTGTGTCACGCGCTGCGCGGACACGTAGAAGCTGTAGAAGTCATCGGCCAGGGGCAGCCGGGTGTGCATCTGCGCCAGGGCGCCATAAGCCACGGCCAGCACGCCCAGCCACATGCCCAGCACGGGCAAGGCCAGCCAGCGCAGGATGCGGCGCTCAGCGAACGCAGACATGGGGCACGCTCCTGGGGTCCAGGCCTTCGGCGCGGCATCGCCAGGCCCATGTGGCGTGAGCCGGGGGCGAGGGCGAGGGCGATGTCAGCGGCCTTGGCGCCAGCAGCAGGCCACCCGGCCCCGCCGAACCCACCGAACTCACCGAAACGCCTGGCGATGCGCCCGCGGAGATGCGGATGCGGCCGGCGTCGCAGCGCACCTCCAGCCCTCGCGGAGAAACCTCCGGCGCGATGCCGACACAGGGCGACGCGGGTGCCTTGCGCATGTTCGATTCAATTTGGCGACGCATGCTTCGGGCGTATTGCAAACCCTCCAGCCACACAGATTCCTGATGCAGCGCACGGTACTCGACCATTGCACCGGAAATGTCATGGAAAAGCACCAAGGCGGCGCACGACAGCACGCAGACAGGCATCCAATTACCCCGGAACGGTGCACCGATGTTCGTCAACATGGGATCGGCATCATTAGTTTCGTTATATGCGAAAGGTAGTTCAGAACATGTTTCCTCATGTCCGGAAAAGAAGGCTGAATTTCCAGCATTCCATCACGGATCGAGGCCGGAAAATCCCCCACAAGCGCAAGCAAGCCCGGTAAAAACACGGTGTTGGAACGCAGAAGCCACGTGCCCTGGGTCAGGAACCAGACCCGACAGAGGCACCTCACCGATGCATTTCAAAGGCTGTGAGAAAAAGAACCGAAACATCCCCGCAACCCGATGTTTGGTTCCCCGGCGCCCCTCAAATGGGTGGGGTTCAGGGTTCTGTTCAGCTTTACAGGAAGATCTTGCCACACGTATCTTTACGTAACGGCTCGGTTTCTCAAGTAATTCGGGTCGCATTGCGAGGCGCCACCAATGTGAATATGTCACGTTGAACGCCGAATTTTTCACACATTCAATTGGAGCCCTGTCATGTCCATGAAGTCCATCGCCCAAGCCGCCCGCACTCAAAAGGGTGTCGTCGCCATCGAATACGCCCTGGTCGCCGCAGGCATCGCTGTATTGACCCAGCGGTTTCTGCTCAGGTCAGGCTGCTAAAGCATAAGCCTCAGCGGGGGTCTTCATGCCCAGCGCCTGATGTGGGCGCCGGTGGTTGTAAAAGGCGATCCAGTCTGCGATCACGCG
>JADFIG010000013.1 GCA_022566735.1 Pseudomonadota bacterium | reverse complement strand
GGCCTCTCGCGGGGTCATGGGAGTAGCTCCTCGAGATTGGTGACGTGGTCCAGTACGGTGGCCGCTCCGGCGTCCCGAAGGGCCGGAAGAGCGTTGCTGGGGTCGTCCCCCGGAGCCACGATCCCCACCGGAAGGACTCCGGCGGCCGCGGCGGCTCGGAGGTCGTCGGGCGTGTCGCCCATCATCCACGCTCGCTCGACGCCCAACCGTGCGAGGGCCACCCGCACGGGCTCGGGATCGGGCTTGAGGGGACCGTCCTCCAGGCATACGACCGCTCCGAAGAGGTCCGATATGCCGGTCCTGTCCAGGAACCAGGTGGCCTCGGCCCGCGGACGACCGGTGACGATGCCCAGGGGTAAGCGGGCCGCCAGCCGCTCCAGCACGTCTCGACCGACGAGAAGTCGCTCGGACTCACGGAGCCCAGGCTTCTGCGGCGTGCCCAGGTAGATCGCCTGATAGTGCTCGATGACGTCTTCCAGGGGGACCTCGACGCCCCGAGCCTCCAGAATGCGCTGGGTCAGCACCCAGTCGTTGTTCGCGTCGCCTGCCAGCACGGCCGTCTCCAGGTCCGCACGGGTGATCGGGACCCCGAAGCTTTCCGCCGTCTCCAGGACGCAGCGTCGATACGAGTCCTCGACGTCGGCCAACACCCCGTCCAGGTCGAAGAGCAGCGCCTCGGGTGCCAGGACCGTGCCCAGGCCGGCTCGAAGCCTCTCCATCTCCTCTCCGCCCTCCGGTACCGTCATGCGGATCCCGGTGGCGATCTCCGGCCGATGCGGAAAGCGTCGCCCAGGAAGCGGATGCGCTCGGGGCCGGGCTCGCCGATCTCTTGCAGGATCTCTTCGCGGTCGTTGCTGATCTCGCTCAGGCCATCGATGCCGGTTTCCAGGCCGCGCAAGGCTTTCTGGAAGGACTCCTGGAAGGTGCGGCCCATGGCCATCACCTCGCCCACGGACTTCATCTGTGTGGTCAGGCGGCTGTCGGCAGCAGGGAACTTCTCGAAGGCGAAGCGCGGGATCTTGGTGACCACGTAGTCGATCGAGGGCTCGAAGGACGCCGGGGTCGCCCCACCGGTGATGTCGTTCTTGAGCTCGTCGAGCGTGTAGCCGACCGACAGCTTGGCGGCGATCTTGGCGATCGGGAAGCCGGTGGCCTTGGAGGCCAGCGCCGAGGAACGCGACACGCGCGGGTTCATCTCGATCACGATCATCCGGCCGTTGTCCGGGTTGATCGAGAACTGCACGTTCGAGCCGCCGGTCTCGACGCCGATTTCGCGCAGGATGGCGATGGAGGCGTCGCGCAGCAGCTGGTATTCGCGGTCGGTGAGCGTTTGAGCCGGGGCCACGGTGATGGAGTCACCGGTGTGGATGCCCATCGGGTCCAGGTTCTCGATCGAGCACACGATGATGCAGTTGTCCGCCTTGTCGCGGACCACTTCCATCTCGTACTCTTTCCAGCCGATCAGCGACTCTTCGATCAGCAGCTCCTTGGTCGGCGACAGGTCCAGGCCACGCTTGCAGATCTCTTCGAACTCTTCGGGGTTGTAGGCGATGCCGCCACCCGTGCCACCCAGCGTGAAGCTGGGACGGATCACCATCGGGAAGCCCGCGCCACCGATCTCGGCGGTGATGCGCTTCTGCACGGCCCAGGCTTCTTCCATCGAGTGCGCGATGCCCGACTTGGCCGAGTCCAGACCGATGGAGGTCATGGCCTCCTTGAACTTCTGGCGGTCTTCGGCCTTCTCGATCGCGTGCTCATTGGCCCCGATCATCTCGACCTTGTACTTGTCCAGCACGCCGTGCTTGTGCAGGTCCAGGGCGCAGTTCAGCGCGGTCTGGCCGCCCATGGTCGGCAGGATGGCGTCGGGGCGTTCCTTGGCGATGATGCGCTCGACCACCTGCCAGGTGATGGGCTCGATGTAGGTGACGTCCGCCGTGTTCGGGTCCGTCATGATGGTCGCCGGGTTGCTGTTGACCAGGATGACCTTGTAGCCCTCTTCGCGCAGGGCCTTGCAGGCCTGGGCGCCGGAGTAGTCGAATTCGCAGGCCTGGCCGATGATGATCGGGCCGGCGCCGATGATGAGGATGCTCTTGATGTCGGTGCGCTTTGCCATTTATTTCTTCTCCGCCTGTGCAGTGGTCATGAGCGACACGAAGCGGTCGAACAGATAAGCGATGTCATGCGGGCCCGGCGAAGCTTCCGGGTGGCCCTGGAAGCAGAAGGCGGGCTTGTCGGTGCGGGCCAGGCCTTGCAGCGTGCCGTCGAACAGGGAGATGTGCGTGGCGCGCAGGTTGGGGCCCAGCGTCTTCTCATCGACCGCGAAACCGTGGTTCTGGCTGGTGATGCTGACGCGGCCGGTGTCCAAGTCCTTCACGGGGTGGTTGCCGCCGTGGTGGCCGAACTTCATCTTGAAGGTCTTGGCACCGGAGGCCAGCGCCATGATCTGGTGACCCAGGCAGATGCCGAAGGTGGGGATGCCGGTGTCGATCAGTTCCTTGACGGCGGCGATCGCGTAGTCGCAAGGCTCCGGGTCGCCAGGGCCGTTGGACAGGAAGATGCCATCGGGCTGGTACTTCAGCACCTCGGCCGCGGACGTCTTGGCGGGCGCCACGGTGACCTTGCAGCCGCGCTCGGCCAGCATGCGCAGGATGTTGCGCTTGACACCGAAGTCATAGGCCACGACGTGGAACTTCGGGGCCGTCTGCTTGCCGAAGCCGGGCTGGCCACCCAACTCGGGATTGGCCAGCTTCCACTCGGTTTCGTCCCACTGACCGACATCGGTGCGGGTCACGACCTGGGCCAGGTCCTGGCCGGCCATGCTCGGCGCGGCCTTGGCGCGGGCCACGGCATCGGCGATCACCGCCTCGGTGATGGCTTCGCCCACCGGCAGCGCCACGATGCAACCGTTCTGCGCGCCCTGGGTGCGCAGCAGGCGGGTCAGCTTGCGGGTGTCGATGTTGGCGATGCCGACCGTGCCTTCGTCCTGCAGGTATTGCGAGAGGGTGCGCGTCTGGCGAAAGTTGGACGTGCGGATGGGCAGGTCCTTGATGATCAGACCAGCGGCATGGACTTTCGAGGCTTCGACGTCTTCACCGTTGACACCGTAGTTGCCGATGTGCGGATACGTGAGGGTCACGATCTGACGGCAGTAGCTCGGGTCGGTGAGGATTTCCTGGTAGCCGGTGATCGAGGTGTTGAACACCACTTCGCCGACGGTGTGACCGGCAGCGCCGATCGAGGTGCCTGGAAAGACCGTGCCGTCTGCGAGGGCCAGAAGAGCTTGGGGCAGGACGGGCAGCACGGGTTCATTCTCCGTTTGTTGTGCGCGCCCGGCTCTCTGCTGCCAACCCGGATGCGACGCACGAGGGCGTGGCAGGGGCGTGACAGGATCGACTCCAGTGAAGGAAACGAGGGGTGTGACCGGGCGGGGGGTGGTTGCGGGTAAACCTTAGGAGTATAGCCGATCTGGCCTACGCCCGTGTGTCCCACCGCCATGACATCGGTTCACAATGTCGCCGGCCTGGGCCACAATCTTCGCCAACATCACCGAACAAGGACGCACCATGCAAGGCGACGCCAAGGTCATCGAACTGCTCAACGCCCAGCTGAAAAACGAGCTGACCGCCACCAACCAGTACTTCCTGCACTACCGCATGCTCAAGCACTGGGGCTTCGACAAGCTGGCCAAGAAGGAGTACGAGGAGTCCATCGGCGAGATGAAGCATGCCGACAAGCTGATGGAGCGCATCTTCATGCTCGACGGCCTGCCCAACCTGCAGGCGCTGGGCAAGCTGCTGATCGGCGAGTCCGTGCCCGAGATCCTGAAGTGCGACCTGCAACTGGAAACCGCCGCCCAGGCCACCATCAAGGACGGCATCGCCCATTGCGAATCGGTGCGCGACTATGTCTCGCGCGACCTGCTGCAGCACATCCTCGATGACACCGAGGAGCACATCGACTTCCTCGAAACCCAGATCGACCTGCTGGGCAAGGTGGGCGAGGCCAATTACCTGCAGTCCATGATGGGCGACGTGGCCAGCTGAGCGGGCGCACCGCCGATCCCCTGCTCGCAGCACGGGGATCATGACCCGCTTGCATGAGAATCATTCGCATTACATAATGCGCAGCATGTGAGTCCAGCCGGGCGCCCTGACGCCCCCGCGTGCCGCCATGATCGTGTGTGTCTGCCACAGCGTTTCCGACCGAGACATCGTTGCCGAAGTGCACGGAGGCTGTGCCTCCTTCGAAGCCCTGCAGGACCGCACCCGCGTGGCCACCTGCTGCGGCTGCTGCGAGGACTGCGCGCGCCAGGTCATGACCGCCGCCCAGGTGGTGGCCAAGGCCCAGGCCGACGCCCGCCCTGCGCCGCAGCCCGTGCAGTGGCACCCTGTTCTGGCGGCCTGACGGCCCGGCAACCGGCTACACCTGCTCACGAGGGGCGGCATTTCGCCCGCTCTTCAGGGGATTCCCCCCTCAAGCTCTGCCTACCATGGCCGATGTCCACGGGGACAGAGCTGAACAGCGCGACCCCGGTTGCGCAGCGAGGGCGAGATGGCATCCTTTTTCTACTCCAACGACGACGCGGCGCAGGCCGGCAGGCACCTGGGCCGGCACGCCGCGCTGGCTTCCGTGAAACCGCTGGCCGCCATGCCCCTGGACAGCGGCGCAGCAGGCGAGGCGCCCTCGCGCCGCCATGAAGTCACCCCACCCTCCCGCTTTGCCAGCAGCAGCCCGGTCGGCCTGACCTGGGTGCGCCGTTTCTGGCAATGGCTGTGGGACCTCGACGAGGCCCCGCGCGCCCTGGCCCCCACCAGCGGGCTGCGCGCCATCCAGTCCGAGTTCGTGGCCGCCCTGTGGGACCTGCAATCCCTGCGCGCCAACCAGGTGCGCGACCAGATCGAGTCGGCCCGCTCGCTGCGCGAGCTGTGGCACCTGCGCGCCGACGTCTTCAAGGTGATCGCCGTGCACCGCGGCCAGATGGAAGCGCAGATGCGCCTGGATGGGCTCGATGGCCATTTCCCGGTGCGCGCCTCGCGCCGCAGCGAGGATGCCCGCGGCCGCGTCACGACCTGGTAAGACACCTCTGCACACATCGCGCAACACGCCGATCACGTTCGGCGCCGCAAGCGTTGCACAATGGGAAGCTGGATTGCACACAGCCCCATGAACATCATCATCCTGGACGACTATCAGGACGCCGTGCGCAAGTTGCGCTGCGCCGCCAAGCTCGACGGCCTGTCCGCCAAGGTCTTCACCAACACCGTCAAGGGCATCGGCCAGCTCGCCGTGCGCCTGCGTGACGCCGAGGCGCTGGTGGTGATCCGTGAGCGCACGCAGTTCCCCAAGGCCCTGCTCGAAAAGCTCCCCAAGCTGCGCCTGATCTGCCAGATCGGTCCGCTGGGCCCCCACATCGATGTCGACACCTGCACCCGCCTGGGCATCGCCGTGGCGCACTGCGAGGTGACGCCGGTGGCGCCCGCCGAGCTCACCTGGGCCCTGGTGATGGCCGCGATGCGCCGCCTGCCGCAATACATCGGCAACCTCAAGCACGGCGCGTGGCAGCAGTCCGGCCTGAAGTCGGCGTCCATGCCGACCAATTTCGGCCTGGGCGTGCAACTCAACGGCAAGACGCTGGGCATCTGGGGCTACGGTCAGATCGGCAAGCTGGTGGCGGGTTATGGCAAGGCTTTCGGCATGCACGTGACCGTCTGGGGCAGCGAGGCGTCGCGGGCCCAGGCCCAGGCCGATGGCTGCATCCCCGCGCCGTCTCGCGAGGCCTTCTTCGAGGCCTGTGACGTGCTCAGCCTGCACCTCAAGCTCTGCGATAGCACCCGGGGCATCGTCACCTTCGAGGACCTCAGCCGCATGAAGCCGACGGCCTTGTTGGTCAACACCTCGCGGGCCGAACTCATCCAGGACAACGCGCTGGTGATGGCGCTCAACCGGGGCCGCCCCGGCATGGCCGCGGTCGATGTCTTCGAGAGCGAGCCCATCCTGCAGGGCCACCCGCTGCTGCGCCTGGAAAACGCGGTGTGCACGCCGCACATCGGCTTCGTCGAGCAGGACAGCTACGAGCAGCACTTCAGCGCCGCCTTCGACGACCTGCTGAATTTCATGGACGGGCACCCGACCCACATCGTCAACCCCGAGGCCCTGCGCGTGCAGCACTGAGCACAGGCACGCGATGGAGTTGGAGCGCGCCCTGTCCCGACACAGCCTGCGAGCGGCCTCGTGGGCGCTGCTGCTTGGCAACTTCGTGATCGGTTGCGGCGTGATGGTCATGGCCGGCACGCTCAACGACCTCACCCACGACTTGCACGTGACCGTCAGCGAGGGCGGTCGGCTCATCGCGGTGGCGGCGGTGATGATGGGCGTGGGCGCGCCGCTGCTGGCCTGGCGCGTGGCACAGATGGACCGGCGCAAGCTGCTGACCTGGGCCTTGCTCTGGTACGCGGCGGGCCACCTGCTGTCGGCCCTGGCGCCGGACTACCACTGGCTGATGCCGGTGCGCGCCCTGACGGTGCTGTCGGCCGCGGTGTTCACCCCGCAGGCCGCAGCCACCGCCGGCTTCATGAGCACGCCGGCCCACCGTGGCCGGGCCATCACCTTCGTGTTCATGGGCTGGTCGATCGCCTCGGTGGCAGGGATGCCGCTGTCGGCCTGGATCGGCGAGCGCCTGGGCTGGCGGGTGGCCATGGCCGGCGTCGGCGTCGCGGCCCTGGTCGCGGCTTTCCTGGTGCACCGCGCCCTGCCCCATGGCATCCGCACGCCGGCGCTGTCGCTGCGCTCCTGGGGCAAGGTGCTGCGTTCGCCGCTGCTGATGGCGCTGGTCTTCGTCACCGCCTGCCAGAGTGCCGGGCAGTTCACGGTGCTGGCCTATGCGGCCCCCTACTACCGCCAGGTGTTCGGCGCCAGCCCCGAGCAGATCAGCCTGATGTTCGCCTGGTTCGGCGCACTGGCCTTGACCGGCAACGTGGTGCTCAACCGCATGGTCGACCGCGTCGGGGCAGCGCCCGCGGTCAGCCTGACCCTGGGGATGATGGCGGTGAGCCTGCTGCTGTGGCCGCTGGCGGGCAGCCTGCCGGCCCTGGCCCTGGTGCTGCTGCCCTGGGCGCTGAGCGGCTTTGCCACCAACTCCGGTCAGCAGGCCCGCCTGGGCGGGCTGTCACCGCGGCTGGCACCGGCCCTGATGGCGCTCAACACCTCGGCCATCTACACGGGCCATGCGCTGGGGGCCTCAGGCGGTGGCTGGGTGATTGCCCACCAGGGCTATGCGCCGCTGCACTGGCCCGCGCTGGCGTGGATGCTGCTGGCGCTGGCGCTCAGCCTGTGGGCGCAGCGCGTCCAGCGGCGCCAGGAAGCCCGGCGAGCGAGCCGGCTCGGGCTGGATGGAGCGGATGGCGCGCCTTGAGCGTCAGCCCATGCGCTGGCGGCGCGCCTCGTACAGGCACACGCCGCTGGCCACGGACACGTTGAGGCTGGACACCCCGCCCAGCATGGGGATGCTGACCAGCTCGTCGCAATGCTTGCGGGTGAGCTGGCGCATGCCGCTGCCTTCGGCGCCGAGCACCAGCGCGGTGGCCACCTTGAAATCGGCCTGGTAGAGGCTGCGGGGCGCGTCGTCGGAGGTGCCGATGACCCAGATGTCGCGCTCCTTGAGTTCGGTGAGCGTGCGCGCCAGGTTGGTCACCATGAAGTACGGCATGGTTTCGGCCGCGCCGCTGGCCACCTTGGCCACCGTGGCATTGATGCCCACCGCGTGGTCCTTCGGGGCGATCACGGCGTGCGCACCGGCGCCATCGGCCACACGCAGGCAGGCGCCCAGGTTGTGCGGATCGGTCACGCCGTCGAGCACGAGCAGCAGAGGCGGCTCGGCGAGGCTGTCGAGCAGGTCGTCGAGCGAACGGGCCAGCTGCACGGCGTCCACGCGGGCCACGACGCCCTGGTGGCGGTGCGTGCCGGCCATCTGCTGCAGGCGCTCGTCGTCGCTGTCGATGACGCGCATGCCGGCTTCTTCGACCTTGGCCAGGAACTGCTTCATGCGCTGGTCGCGCCGGGTGGCATCCACGTGGATTTCGCGGATGGAATTGGGCGCCACTTTCAGGCGCACGGACACGGCATGGAAGCCGAACAGCAGTTTCTGACTCATGCCGTCATCGTAACCGCTGGCGACGCCAGCATGGCCGTCAGGCGGCGATCTGACCGGCCTGGATGCGCACCTGGTGGGCGCAGCGCTGCGCGATCTCGGCGTCGTGGGTGACCAGCACGAGCGTGGTGCCCACCTCGCGGTTGAGCTCGAACATGAGGTCCATGATGGCCTGGCCGGTGGCGTGGTCGAGGCTGCCGGTGGGCTCGTCGGCCATCAGGATGTCCGGGCGCACGACAAAGGCCCGCGCCAGGGCCACGCGCTGCTGCTCGCCGCCAGACAGCAGCACGGGCTTGTGGTTCAGGCGCGCCCCCAGCCCCACGCGCTCCAGCATGGCGGTCGCGCGCTGGCGTGCGTCGCGCTGGCCGCGCAATTCCAGCGGCAGCATCACGTTTTCCAGCGCGCTGAGGTGCCCGATGAGCTGGAAGCTCTGGAACACGAAGCCGACGTGGGCGGCACGGTGGGCGGCGCGCTCGTCTTCGCTCATGCCGAACAGCGAGCGGCCGCAGAGCATCACGTCACCGGAGCTGGGCACGTCGAGCCCGGCCAGCAGGGACAGGAGTGTGCTTTTGCCCGAGCCCGAGGCCCCGACGATGGCCAGGGTGTCACCTTGGGCCACCGCCAGGTCGATGTGGTTCAGAATGGTCAAAGGACCGCTGGCGTCCTCCACGACCTTGCTCAGGCCCTGCACGACGATGGCGGATGCCGCCGCTTCGCTGCCAGGTTCGGCCACACGGCCGGCTTGGGCGGCGTGGGCCGCAAGGACGGGAGATGCAGCGCGCACAGACATTTCAGACGACATGGCAGACAGGATGACAGAAGTTTTCAACTGTACGCGACGCAAGGCCTTGCGATCGGCTGTGCATGCGGCTGCGGGAGTGGCTCTGGGCGCCGCGTGGCTCGCAGGCGGTGCCGCAGGGCTGCCGAGCGCCCAGGCCGCAGCCACCCGCCCGGCGACCCTGCTGGTGCTGGGCGACAGCCTCTCGGCGGAATATGGCCTGGCCCGTGGCACCGGCTGGGTCGCCTTGCTCGGCGAGCGGCTGATGCAACAGGGGCGCAAGGTTTCGGTGGTCAATGCCAGCATCAGTGGCGAGACCACCGCTGGCGGACGCAGCCGCCTGCCCGCGCTGTTGCGGACACACAAGCCGGCGCTGGTGGTGATCGAACTGGGCGCCAACGATGCCTTGCGCGGTTTCCCGCTGCGCAGCACCGAAGCCAACCTGCGCAGCATGGCCCAGGCCTGCAAGGACGCTGGCGCGCGGGTGCTGATCGTGGGCATGCAGGTGCCGCCCAATTACGGGCGCAAGTACACGCAGGACTTTGCGCAACTCTTTGCCACGGTGGCCAAGGACACCCGCAGCGGGCTGGTGCCCTTCCTGCTCAAGGATGTCGCCGACCGGCCGGACGCCATCGACTGGTTCCAGCCGGACCGCATCCACCCCCTGGCCAAGGCCCACCCGATCATGCTGGAGCATGTCTGGGCCGGGCTCAAGCCGATGCTGTGAGCGCCGCGGGTGCGGCTCGCTCACCCTCGCTCACTTCTTGGGATTCAGGCCGGCGCCGAGGTTGCCCATCAGGGTCTCGGCCTGCTTGGCCATCTGGTCTTGCATCTGCTGGAACAGGGTGCGCGACTGCTCCATGTAGCCGCCCATGAAGTTCTGCATCAGCGGGTTCTGCAGGTTCATCACCGAGTTCTCGGCCAGGCGGGACTGCAGGTCGATGAAGGACTGGATGTTCTTCTCAAGGTAGTTGCCCATCAGGCCCTGCATGGTGTGGCCGTAGAAGCGGATGATCTGGGCCAGCGCCTGGGTCGAGAACATGGGCACGCCGGCCGATTCCTCTTCCAGGATGATCTGCAGCAGGATGCTGCGCGTGATGTCCTCGCCCGTCTTGGCGTCGACCACCGCGAAGGGCTCGCAGGACATCACCATGTCCTTGACGTCCGACAGCGTGATGTAGCTGCTGGTGCGGGTGTCGTACAGGCGGCGGTTGGGGTACTTCTTGATGGCGCGCACACCGGGCGGCACCTTCGGGGGGACATCGGGTGCAGCGTCCGGGGCAGCGTCTGGCGCGGCATCGGCGGCTGCATCCTGCGAGGACTCCGGTGCGCTTTTCGACGCATCGCGGGCCGCTGAAGCCTTGGCGGCGCTCTCTCGGGAAGGGACTGACTTGCGGGCTGCGCTCATGTGGGGCTCCTGTTGCATCTTCTGCAGCATGTTCTGCGGCATCTTCCGTGCATGCTCGCTGCATTGTAGGAGCGCTTCGCCACCAGCGAACGCGTCAGAGGATCGCTGCGGCCGACCCGGACAGCAAAAAGCCCCAGGCTCGTGGGAACCTGGGGCCGCAATCTGGTAGGCGCTATTGGATTCGAACCAATCAAAATGCCCGCCTGTAGCCCTTGCTCCTGGGGGAGATGGGTATTTCTGGTGTCCTGAATGGTGTCAGGTGGTGCGAATCTTCCCCGGATTCTTCCCTGGGAATGGGATTGTCGGGTGATGGAAAATACCGGCGAAACCTGTTGGGCACGCGAGATGCACGGTCACACTTTACCCCCGCCACCGAAACGGCCCTGCTCTGGCTGCGCTCACTTTCGTGGGTTGGCTGGACCAAATCACGGGCCTGCGCTGTGCGCGAATAACTCGGATCCAGGGACATGGCGCGTCCATGCGCTGGTGGATTCGGGGTGTGCCTTCTGGTTGGCTGACCAGCGCAAGCGCGTGCGGCTCCTGGTGAGCGGTGGACGCGAGTTTTGTGACAGGTCTGCTGTCTTTCGCGCCCTGGACACCGTCATGGACCGGCGCTTCATCGTGGCCATCGCTCACCGTGGCGCCGGCGGCGCTGACGCCCTTGGTGGAGAGTGGGCGCGCACGCGCGGGGTCGACGAGGTTGTGGGTCCCATCCACTGGAGCGAGATCGACGGCGTCGTTGCCTTCCCGGGGGATCGCGAATCGGTCGCCACGATCGCGGCAGCCATCGAGGCCGGCGTACCGGTGTGGCAGCCGTGACCGGGGGCCGCCTGGCTGAGCAGCCGGGGCGTCCGTCCGGACGACAGGTGCACCAGCGCCTGCTACGCTTCGCGGCATGAGACCGAGCTGGGCCACCTGGGAGAGGATTTTCCCGATCATTGCCTCATCCGCAGCGATCGGGGTCGCGATCATCATCGTTGCCACCGTGGCGGGCTGGCCATTGGCTTCCCGTGTGGGCGGCGTCCTCCTGTCGCCCCTTCTGCTGCTGGCCGGCAGTGCCTGCCTGGTGGTGGTCCTGCTGGCCCCGGCCTGGCCCTTTGCGGCCGTGGCTGAGAAGGTGCCGGAGTGGGCGCGCTGGCCCACCATGGCCGCGGCCGTGGTGGTCACGCTGTCATGGTGGGCCCTGTGGGTGTCGATCGCCCTGGGCGATCACTCCGACTGGTGAGCAGCTGCGTCGCGCGTGACGGCGTCGTTCCACGCCTTGTTGACCTGGTCGTACACGCGCTGGCGCTGCTGATCGTGCTGCCTCAGGCTGAGGTTCTTCTCGGCGTCAGTCATGGTGGCCGACTCGATCACCCTGATTTCCGCCTTGCGGATCTTCGTCAGCTGCTGGCGTGCGTGCTCGGAGACGCGGCCGAGCTTGGCGATCTCGCCGACGTCGTTCACGATCGCATCTGCAGCCTGGCGGTCCCCCGCCTTCAAGGCCCGCTTTCGGGGCACCGCCGCGTCATCGATCTGCTGCATGTGCTCGTAGGCCAGGGCCTGGTCCTGCGCCATGTCCACCTTGCCGTAGAGCTGCTTGACGAACGGCGCCTTTGACCAGTCAGCATCATCGCGCTGCACGCCCTTCGATGCCACGACGTCGCCCAGGGCGATGATGAAGGAGGCCACGCCGCCGCCGTATCCCCGCACCAGGTTGTTGATCGTCGCCGGCGTCAGCGAGACCATGCCCTCCTGGTACTGGCTGCCCCCGGTGGCCTGGTTGAGCCAGCGTGCAGCGCCGTGGGACCAGGTGTTTTTCTGGCCGGCGAACACCTTTTCGCTGTCGGGCACCTTGTCGTAGCCCATGCCCTCCGGGTACATGGCCTTGCCGAACGAATTCACGTTCAGCACCGGCTCGATCATGGGGTCGAGCGCATCCGGCACGAAGGCCAGAGCGATGCCCTTGGGGTTGTCCAGGCTGGGGGCCACGTCGCTGACCGGGATCCACGCGCCGATGAACGACTTGAGCACGCGGGCAGCTCCCTTCGCGGCCGACACGCCGGCCGTTGGGTTGGACTGGTGCCGCATGACGTCGGCCGCGGTCATGGCCAGCACGGCGAAGGTGTTGTAGCCGTAGGGCATGGGAATCTTGATGTAGCGCCCATGGCGCGTGCCGGGCACGGCCTCGCCGGCGTCGCTGCCCGGCGGCAGCATGATCACCAGGTTGCGCTCCTTCACCTCATCCGGGATCTTGTCCCAGTAGGCCGTGCCGTCGTCATCGTCGCCACCCATGGAGGCATTCGCCAGGGCCAGGCCGAAGATCCCGGCCATGACGCCGCCCATGGCCATCTGGACGTCGCGCGACCCCAGGGCCTGGACCAGGCGGGCCGTGCCCTGCACCGCGGGGTTGAAGAACAGGAAGAACGCCGACAGCACAGGGGTCATCGAGCCGCGGCGGTTGAAGTTCACCGTGATGTTCTTGGCGATGCTGGCGGCCTCGGCCACCGACTTGCCGGCCTCGCGCGCTGCCTTGAACGCGGCGAAGCGCGTGGCGTTCTCGACGGCGCCGTTGACGTCCTCGATGCGGTCCATCACCTTGCGGGCGGTGCCGCGCGACTTACGCCAGGTGGCCACTGCCTTGTTCCAGGCACCATCGGTGGCCATCACCGTTCCCCACTTCGCCGACTCGGCCGCCAGCTGGGCCAACTCCTTGGCATAGCCCTCGATGTCCTTGAAGTCCATGAAGCCGGTCTTGCCGCCGGTGCGGCGGTATTCCTCGTACATGGCGCTGGGCTTGCCGCGCACCTCGCCGCGGAATGCCTCGCGGTAGGCGCCGGGCAGGTTGACCGCCATCCGCCCTGCCCCAGCCGTGCCAGCTGAGCCCAGCATGTTGATCAGGCCCGCGGAGGCGTCGCGCGCACCGTTGAGCACCGTGAACACCGGGCTGAGGCTGGTGTACATGCGGGAGAGCAGCCGGTTCGCCCACTGCAGCCCGCCCACGATGAAAGGCAGTTTGGCCTCGTCGTGCAGGTTCTTGAGCTGCTTGAGCAGCTCCTCGTCCTTCACCTCGATGTAGATCGTCTGGCCGGCATCCTTGACTGCCACGGTCTCGCGCTGGCTGTCATTGACCTCATCGAACTCCACGACCTTCTCGCCCATGCTCGTCTCGACCAGGCGGCGCTGGCGCTTGACGGCGTTGACCTCCCACAGCGTCGGGTCTGGGTTGTCCAGCACGAAGCGAGCGAAGCGGCGCAACACCTCGTTCTTGCCGGCGCGCATCAGGGCCTTCGCGCGATCCTGCAGGATGTGCTCGATGATGTCGCCGGCCTGCGAGCGACGCCCCATGGCGCGGAAGCTCTCGCGACCGCGGATGTCGAAGCCGGCACCGGTGCCACGGCGCGTGTCAGACTGGCCGGGCTTGCCGCGCAGCGGGACATAGGCCTCGTAGCCCTGGCTCCATGCGTCGAACTCGTCGCGGCTGATCAGGCCGTTGGCCAGCAGGACGTCGCGCGTGCCCTGGGTCCACCGCCCCAGCTCGGCCGCATGCCGCTCCAGGGCCTGGTCCACCCCATCCTCCCGGGCCTTGGCGATGATGTCGGCGGCCTGCTGGTTTGTCATGCCGGATCCGCCGTCCGGAAACTGGTCATTGATCTGCGCGATGCGTGCGTTGCGCTCGGGCGCGTGCTTGGCATAGGCGTAGAGCGCAACGTCGCTCAGCTCCAGGCCATCGGCCTGCACTGCCTCGACGAAGTCCTGCACCTCGGTCTTGAAGTCATCGAGCTGGGCGCCGACGATCCCCCAGTACCGCTCCTCTGCGGAGTAGAAATCGTTGGCCTCGTTGACCGTACCGCCCTGGGTGCGCACGGCATCGATCGCCTGCTTCCAGCGGTTGTAGCGGTTCTGGACGGCCTCGATGAAGCGGCCGGTGCGGCCGAACTCGGGCAAGTTGAAGACGGCCGGGGCTGCACCCACCGAGAACTGGGAGCCCTGGGCAGACTTGACGCTGAAAATGTCTTGCAGCACACTGCGAAGCGCTCCAGGCGATGCGCCGTTTCGCGCATCCCCACTGGGGGTGGACAATGCTTCGGTCTTGAACGCATCGCCCTGGAGCCTCTCGCGCAGCACAACCTCGTGCACATACATGCGCCGACCGTTCTGGTCCGACTTCACAAGCACAACAGCCACATGCGGCTGGCCCCCGATCTCGATGGGTGCCGCGATGTGGAAAACCTTGCCCACATCAGCATTGCCCCTCATGGCTTCCTCATGGATGACCATGCCATTGCGAAGCACTGCCGGGACCGCAGCAAATGCAGCGGATTTTGCTCGGCCGATGCCGTGGGAAAGCGAGTCTTTCACGGCCCGCTCATCCAGCATGATCCGGCCGAGGCCAGGGATGTCGATTTTGTCCACGCCGTTGGCGGCGTACCACTGAGGCACCTTCACCGTCAGCGGGGTTCCATCCTTGGCAAACTCGTTGCCCGTCAGCGACGCGATCGGCTCGCCTTCAAGAAATGCCCGCGCCTGGGCAAGCCCCTCATTGTCCAAGCTGAACTTGCCACCCTCACGGGATCCGCTGAATGCCGGGGCCTGGGCACGGTTCACGAAGACGAATGCTGCGCCGTCACGGGTCTTGCCGCGCTGGATGGCTTGGCGTGCATCGCGCACCAGCTGCAACACGTCGAGCTCGGCGCCGGCACGGTCCAGGCGGTCGGCCAGGTTGGCCAGGTCCAGCCGGCGCAGCAGCGCCACGACGGCCGCCTTCACGTCAGCCATGTAGGCCTTGAACTGGGTCAGCGCGCTGGTGTCATTGGCCTGGGCCAGGAAGGCGATCAGCTCATCGATGACCATCGCGCGCCGGCTCGTCACATCATCCTGGGTGCCCTGCACGTAGGGCTGCAGCCGATCCCAGGCCGTGCGGCCATCGCCCACCTGGACGCCCTTTGCCAGCTTGGCCACGCCGGCCAGGCCATTGAGCTTGTTCCACAGCTCGTTGAGGGCAGCGGTTGGCTTGCCGGCCAGCGCCGCCTTGACGCCCAGGTGGCCGAGCACCTCATGGAACAGCACGCGCTCGGCATGTTCCACATCGCGCAAGTTCTCACGGACAAGGTAGACTCGGCCGCGGTACACCACCCCCTCGATCGCACCCGCATGAAAACCACGCTGCTTCGCATCCTGCAGGATCTCCTGGGGCAGCGCCGTCCAGTGGTCGACGGCGATGATCCGGTCCAGGCCGATGCCGCGCCACCCCTTGAGATTGCGGTTGACGACGTCTGCCATGTCGATGGCGCTGATGGGGGCTACAGCCCCGACCTGCCTCCCATGGGTGCCATCCCGGGCAATCGAAAAGACTGATCCAGCGCTGGTGTCATCGCCGGTCTCAGCCGCAGACCGCGATGCCTTCACGTCGATGATGTCCAACACGCGGGCCTCGGATTGGCGCAAGGCCGCACCCAGGTTCTGGGCGATCGTCCAGGCCGAACCATCACCTCGTTTGGCACTGAGCTCGCCGCCGTGCACGATGATCGCCGACGAGGCATTGCCCTCACTGACAGCGCGATAGACCGCATCCAGGCCGCCCGTTCCCATCAGCTTGCCGGACATGCCGCCGTCGATTGGAACCCATGCCGCCACCCGGTGCTGTGCATCCAGCAGCATCAGGCCGGGCTCGTGCGCCTCGGCATACAGCGCTTTGGCGGCTGCCCGCGCTGCGACGGGCGAATCAAGCACGATGCCATCGGTCTCGCCGGTATGCGCCAGCTCGCGCTCGACCACCGGCACCGTCACGCCTTGATTAGGAGCCGGCACCTGGTCGTTCGTGATCTGGCCGTCCATGCTCTTGTGCTCGAACTTCTGGCCAGCCACGGCGAGGATGCCCATGGGCTTGATGGCCGTGCCCTTGAAGAGGGCCGACAGGGTCGAGTTGAGCATCTCATCGGCGCGCGACAACGATGCCGTTCCGGATGGGTGGTTGTGCGAGAACCAGATGTGCGCAGCACCGGGGACACGGAAGGCCTCGGCGATGACCGTGCCAGGGTAGATGCTGGTCTGGGAGATCGCGCCCTTGAAGCTGCCCACCACGGCAAGCGGCTTGCCATCCTTGTCCGTGATGAGCGCATCGAAGCGCTCGACGGCCGAGCGGTACAGGTAGCTGGTGGCTTGCGCGGCCTGGGCCGGCGTCAGGACGACGGCGGCGCCGAGCTTTCGCTGCTGCTCGTGTCCGACGATGGTTCGGACACGGTACTTGCCGGCTGGGGCGGGGGTGTCTCGTAGGGCGGCGGTGGGCTGTGCGTCCCCACGTACACCGGGGCCATCGGATCGGGCTGCTGCAGGCTTTCCTGGGGCGGCTGGTAGGGGGTTGCCGAAGAGGTCATTTTGGTAGCCGAAGGCTTCGGGAGGCTGTCCATCGAAGAGGCCTGCTTGGGGCTTGTTGCCATACTCGGTGACACGCTCGCCAACGGCGGGCGTCAGTCCTTGCTGGTCTTCGCCTCGTCCAGCATCTGCTGGCGCTGCTCCGGCGTCACGTCCAGCTCGACCGGCAGGCCGCGCCGCTGCATCTCCAGCTGCAGGAGGCGCTTGCGCTTGTCGGTTGGCAACCTCAGGATCTTGAGCGCGACTGCTTTCTCCGCGAGTGTCAGGCTGATTTTGTCGGGCGAGCTCATCGGCGATCTCCTGTTCTGTGAAACCGAGTGCGCGCATGCCGGCGGCCATGTCCTGCGCTGCTGCCTCGATCTCGATGGCATGGTCTGGCTGGGCACTCAACTCGCCGTCGCTCAAACCTGCCTCGGCCATGATGGCCTCGCGTTCCGCGTCAAGCTCAGCTTGTGCCTGTTCATCTTCTTCCTGCTGGGCACGCGCATCTTGCTCTTGCTGGTCATTGTAGGCCTGCGCAGCTTGGCGCATTTGGCCTTGCGGGGTGAGCAGCGGGCTGCCGCCCAGCTCGTCATAGATCGCGCGCTCGAAGGCATTGCGGTGCTCTTCCTCGGGCATGCCTGCGAAATAGCCGGCCTCGGACAGCGCCATGATGGCCTGATCCATGTCCATGCCGCCGTTCTTGCGGAACGGGTATGCCTTGAGGCTGCCGGCACTCACTGGGTGCTTGAGCTCCTCGGGCTTGAGGCCGAACTCGCCGGCGACAACATCGCGCCGGATCCCACCCATCTTGGCCAGGGCCTGCAGCAGGGTATCGCGCTCGGGGTCGAGCTGCTGGTGCCGGCGAGCCCGTGACACCTTGGTCGCAGCTTTGGCCTTCACCCCATCGGCTTGAACAGCGGCACCTCGTCCGGCTCGGGAAACTCCACCCCCCTGCTCTCCTGCTCCTGCCGCTGCAGGGCCTCGCGGATTCGCTGCTTTTTGAGCGGCTTGGGGCGCGGCGGCCGCGGTGGGTGCTTGCGGTGCGATCGACTCATTGGGGGCCTTCTGCTTGGCTTTCGCGAACGCCTGAGCCATGGCCGAGGGCGCTTCCAGGTCGGCCGCATTGGACGTGGCCATAGCCTGCGCCAGCTGCTCGTCTCGGGCCTGCGTCAGGATCTGCTCGTCCTGCGCGGCGCGCTCGGCATCACGCTGGCGCCACATCGCTTCGGTCTCGCGTCGCTTGACCTCGTCGGCCGCGGCGCGGCGCACCCGCTCAGAAGCGGACTGCATCTTGGCGTAGCGCAGCAGCTGGCCGGTCTGCAGGTCGGTGACCGGCTTACCGGCGATCGTCGGCACGGACTTCGCTGCTGACGTCGTCTCGGGCGAGGCCGGTGCCGGCTGGGCCATGGCTGCCGCTTCAGGCGACACCGTCTGGCGCGCCGCGGAGGCTGTCGCGATGTCACCCAGCGGCTTGCGCTTGGTGCCGTCCTTCACCCACGACTTGAACGCGGGCATGGGCAGCTCGGTGATGGCGCCCAGACCCTGCCAGCCCTTCTCGTAGTTGGCCAGGTAGATCTCGCGGGCCTGCTCCTCGCTGTCGGCGCCCAGCACCACCTTGTGCTCATCGAACTTCCCGGTCTTGGGGTCGATCTGGTCGACCACGAAGGCGCGCGGGCTGTCGGGGTTCTGCCCGATGAAGGTGTCGACGTGGTCCTTGTCATTGCCCACCGTGCCCTTGATGTAGCCGTAGTGGTGGGCCATCGTGCTTTCCCACTGCACGCCCTCGGGGCTGGTGCCGCGGCGCGTCGAGCCGCGCGGGTTCTCGATGGCGATGTCCATGCCGTGCAGGCGCACGTGGCCCTTGGCATAGTTGCCGGCCTCCTTCTGCGCGTCGGTGGGCTCGGGCAGGTCGTTGGTGCTGCTGGTGGCCGCCTGGTTGGCGCGCTCATCGAGCGCGGCCGCGGCGGCATTGGCCAGGCTGCCCTGAGAGACCGCGGCCAGCGCATTGCCGCCTGCGGCGCCAGCATCCTCGGTGGGCTGCGCGGCGGCATCAGGCGCAGCAGCTGCATCCAGGGGAGCCGCCTGGGGCTGGGCCTGGACCACCGGAGCATTGGGCGCAGCGGCACTGCCCGGGGAGCCGAGCGCTGCAGGATCCACAGGAGCAGCAGGCGCTGCGGGCGAAGCCTGGCCGGCCGGGGGTTGAGCAAAGGCCCCCTGCCAACGGCCGATCGCATCGGCCTTTGCCAGCTCGGCCTGCTGGGCTGCAGCCTTGCCGGTGTCCTGACCTTCGGCCCGACTGGGAAGAGAGGAAACCGCGGAGTGCGCACCCTGCAGGGCGCCGGTGGCGATCAGGGTCTGAATCGCTGTGTCGCGGGCCGCCTCCAGGTAGCCGGCGAGGCTGACGGGCTTGTCCAGGCCCAGGGGCGTGCCATCGACCCAGTACTGGCCAGCCGTCGTGAGCTGCTCGCCGAACTGCTCACCCAGCTGACCCCGGGCAAGGTTGGCCGCCACGGGGGAGAGCACACCACGCTTTTCCAGCCCGGCGACATAGCGCTCCAGGAAGCGCGGCAGCTCCTCGAGGGGGACGCTGGATGCCTTGCCGCGCACGGCCTTCATGACCTGGGGGACCATGCCGAACTTCTCGCCCAGCAGTTCGAAGCCGCTCATGATGCCGGCGCGGGATGCGGCCTGCCCGGGCGTCATCTGGGCCATGCGGCCATTGACATACTCGTCACCGAAGGCCTGGCTGCCCATCAATGCCAGCGAGAGTCGGGCACCCGCCGCGGGGTTCTTGGTCAAGGCCGTCATCGCAACGCCGGCCACCATCTGTGGCGCATTCTGGGCAGCGCTGGCCAGGCCGCCGATCGCCTGGTTTTCCCAGAAGGCATCGCTGCCATAGACCGTGCCCTCCTCCTGGGCACGGGCGCGCATGGCCGTGAGCTCGTTGGCGCTGTCGATGCGGATCTTGGAGCGGCGTGCCGACATCTCCAGGGCCTGCGCTGTCTCGTGGTCACCTGCTGCGCGGAGGGCCGCCGAGGCAACCCCGAGCGTGCCAGCCTGCAGCCCCTCGGCCGCAGTGAACCCAGCCCGGGCCGCCAGACTGCGGCGCTGCATCTGGGCGCCATCGTCGCGAGCGGCGGCATCGTCGGCCGCCATCTGACCGCCGTCACGCAGACTGCGCACGGGCTCGCTGACGCCACCGGAGACCATCTCACCGATGGCCTTCGATCGCGCCACATCGCTCGGTGCACCCTGGCCAGCAAAGTAGGCGGTGCGCCCCTCCAGGGTGGGCGACAACTGACCCAGGCGCAGGGCATCCATGCCGCGCTGCTCAGCATCCAGCTGCTCGTTGGCGGCCTGGGCTGCCCGCCCCTTCCATCCTGGCTGCTTTGCAATGGCCTGGCGCTGCTGCGCCGGCATGGCGCCGAGGGCCTGCTTGACCTCTGCGAATGCCTGTGGGTCCATGGCCGGTACCGGCGTGACACCGGCGCTCTGGCGCTTGATCTCCTCGGCGCGCTGGATGAGCTTGTCGCCGCTGTCGTCCGGCACGACGCCGATGGCCTGGCCCACCGATCGAGCGCCTTCCTTGACCTTGTTCCATGCCCACTGCTGGCCGGCATCGAGATCCGACTGGGTCAGACGCTTGCGCTCTGGCTGAGCGGCTGGCGCCGATGGCATCTGCGCCATCGGAATGTCATCGTAGGAGGTCAGCCCCCTGTCGGAAATTTTCGGACCGCCGGCCTTACTGCCGACCATTGGGATGTCGTCATACGATGCCATCAGAAGTCCTCGCCTGTTGCGTCACGGAATCGCCTCTTCACCAACTCTGGGTCACGGCCGTCTACGATGGCCTGTTGAGCACGCTGGCGCTCATCCAGAATTCGATTGGCGGCGCTGGGCGTAGCCGTACTTCCCAGGGTGCGCGGCTTGCCCTCGGCCGCCGTCACCCGCTTCCCATCCTTGCCTGGTACGGTCAGGATCTCCCCCTCGCCGAGGGTGATGGGCTTGGCGGCGTTGGTGGCGCGCTCTTGCGCGCCACGGGCTCCCACGGTCAAGCGGTCTTGGGCGCCTTCTGCGGCGATGTGCCCAGACTTGATCTTGCCCTTGAGCCTTTCCGTGTCTCTCCTCTCCGCCTCGGCCGCCTGCTCAGCCCGGATCTTCTCGTTGGCCTTGATGCGCTCCAGCAGCGCCTTGGCCTCGTACTCGGCCACGGCCTTGGGGTCGCGCACGTTGAGCATGAAGCGCTGAAACTGGTCGCTGTCCATGACATTGCTCACCTCGCGGCCCGTCTGCTGATCGCGACGGGTGAACTCCCACGCCGTGCGGCCATCGGCCGTCTTGACAGGCTTGGTGCCCACGAAGTCAAAGCCGTCATCGATCAGCGGGTACACCGCCTTGGCGTACTCACCGGGGTCACCTGTTGCCAGAAAGCGCTTCTCGGCGCTGTCCACCCGCTCGGCGCGCATCTGGCCGCGCAGCTGCGACTCCTTGGCCCAGTCGTCCATCCAGAGCTTGTCGTCCACGCCGCTGTTCATGAGCGACTTGCGGCGCGCCGTGAGGCCCGCCAGCACACCCTCGCGCTCGTCGTACTTCGGTGCGGGGCGCTGCACCGCCACCGTGTCGTTGGTCTTGGGCAGGCTCTGCAGGCCGAGGGTCATATCGGCGCCCGGGCCCTGCGCGCCCTGGCCATTGAGCGACAGCGCCGGCATGGCGGGCACGCTGGCCGCCGCAGGGTCAGAATTTGCAGCCATGGGTGGGAGCTGTAGGCCGGGCTGCTGCGGCTGGTTGCCGGTGAAGGTCAGGCGCTGCTCGGGCTGCGGCACGCTCGCGCTGTACTGGTCGCGGTGCGCCTGCAGCGCATCGCGCGCTGCCTTGTTCGCTGCATCGAGTGCGGCGCGCTGCTCATCTTCGCGGGCCCACTGCTTGTCCTGACGGTCCTGCAGTCGCTTGTCGCGATCCTCGGCATCCTTGGCTTGCGACAACCGGATGCCCATGTTCAAGCCGTTCGCCAGTCCTTGGGCAAAGCTCATGATGTTTCCTTTCAGTCGGCATTGATCGCCTGGAGCTGGCGATCGACTTCGATGGCGATGACGCGCATGCGCTCGCTCACATCTGCGGCGGTCTGCGGGTGGTGGCGGCGCAGGTAGCCCATGCGGCCCTCGCCCCACCAGGCAGTGCAGGTCATGCAGTCCGGCGTGGTCTTCATGCCCTCTGCATAGAACGGCGCCACCGGCAACTGGTTGCTCGCGATGAAGGCGTCCACATCGGCGGCAGACCACTCCTCGATCGGGTAGAGCACCTCGAACTGGCCATCCCTCTGGCCCGACCGCATCGGTGCAGTCGCATAGTCCTCGTGGCGCTGGCCGCGCACGATCAGCGTGATGCCGTCGCTGGTCATGCGCTCATGCAGGGGTAGCATCACGACCTGTGCGCAGCACTCGTAGCGCGAGACGATGCGCACATCGCGGCCTGAGACCAGGCGCCCGAACGGGGTGTTGTCCACCGGCACGACGTCGGAGGGGTCGCCGAGCATCGCCCTGATCGCCGGGGCATCAGACCGCACACGCAGGACCGGCACGTCGAGCGCGATGCGATCCACCACGGCCGCCAGCTCGGGGAACTGGTCGCCCGTGTCGAGGTGGTAGACGGTCATCAACGGCCACCAGTTCCGCATGGCGTAGAGGGCCGCCACAGAATCCCGCCCGCCCGACAGCTGGAACGCAACGCGCTCATGCCGCGCCAGGCATGCCGCAATGTCCCGATGGTTGATCGTGGCCATCACAGGATGTACATCGATGCGCCGGCGCCAACCAAGGAGCCCATCGTGCTCTGATTGGAGGCATTGGTCTGCTGCTGAATGCCGGCCACCTGACCCAAGATGCTCCCGGCGGATTGGGTGGCACTCACAGAACCACCGTAGAAGCCTTGCGCACCGGCAAGGCCGGAGTTGATGACGCCCTGCTGCTGAGCCATGGTTCCTCCAGCGGCTTGACCAGCACCCAGAGAAAGTCGCGCAGTCTCGATGCCTGTGGAGGTCATGTTGCGCCCGAACTTGGCAGCGTTGTCCACCAAAGCAATGCCAGACTGCTCCACCTGTCGGCGTGCCGTCGTGGCTGCGCCAGCACTGGCCTTAGCCTGCTCAAACGCAGAGCCAGCCTTGAGCGCCAAAGCCTTACCAGAACCCATGGTGATGTTGCTGCGCGCCAGATCGCGATCAAGGGCCTTGCCCTGAGCATCGAACTGCAAGCCGACGTCTGCAGTGGCAGCGTCAGCCTCAGCCTGCCGGCGCGCGGGGGTGTCGAAGTTGGATGCCGTGTCGGCCAGCTTCGTCTCCAACGGCTGCCAAACGTTCTTGTACGATTTCCACTGCTCGGCGCTTTGCTGAGCGCCCAGCTGCTGCTGCTCCAGGCTGGATGCCAGGATCTGCTTGAACATTGGGTCGTACTCGGCCTGGCGGGCGCGATCAAGCGCCATCTGTTCACGCGCCAAGGAAAGTTGCTCGCGTCCGACTTCAGCGTTTTGGACAGCGGCGGCATTCATCCCAGACATGTCGGGGGCGTCAGAGCACATTGCGAGCCTCACTTTTGAGAGGGAATACCTTCACGAACTGCTGCGCCGTGGGCGTGTAGCCCAGGCGGCGCATGAGCACGGAGGCGTTGTTGACCAGCTTGGAGTCGGCGCGGATCTCGCGCACTCCGATGGCATCGACCAGCACCCGCTCGACGTAGCGCAGCAGGTGCACGGCCAAAAAACCGCCGCGATGGGCGGGCCGCAAATACAGGGTGTCCTCCTGGGCAAACAGCGTGCGGGTGTGCAAGCTGGTGCTCAGGTACATGCGGCATTGGCCGACCATGGAGCCATCCGCCAGGGCGCGTGCGGTGAACTGCATGACGCGGCCCGCGCGCTCCATGGCCAGCATGGCAGGGTAGTCCGGCGCCAGCGCCAGGCCATGGCGGTGTTTCTCTGTCTCCTGCCAGTGCTCGACGTGCAGGGCATGCAGCTCATCGAGAGTGTCGGCCATGCGCTCGACCTGCACCAGGTGCTCACCCAGCACCAGCGGCGCGAACTGCGCAGGGTCTGGGCTCAGGTCCTCGCCGCCGCACGCGATGAACTCGACACGGCTAGCCAGCTCAGGCGTGAGCTGCTGCCCCATGAAGTGCGAAAGCGCCAGGCGCAGAAGGTGCAAGTCCATCTGGCCACGGTACTGGCCAAGCCTGCATATTCGTTCACGCGATCTCAATGGCCATCAGCTGCTCTGCCGTGGATGCTGCCTCGATCTGCATCTTGAGGGTGCGGGCAGCCTGGTGAGCGGCATTGATGCTGCTTCCCATGGCCTGGGCTGCTGCAAGCAACTGCGTGGCGGTGAGCGTGATGGTTGTGTTGTCCGCCAGGGTCCAGTCGATGGTGGGCTCAGGTATCACTCCATCCATTACGGACTGCTGGGCAGACAGTGCAGCGAGTTGCAGGCGGCGCTGGGCGTCAGCATCAGCATCGAACAGCATGCCTCCAGACACGAATGGGGAAAATTCTCGATCGTTGCGCCACGCGTTTACCTCATCTCGGCGCAGCCTGCGCAGGTCATTGATGTCGACTACCCAGGAGCCAGTCTGCCACGACCATGTGTGCGCAGCCGTCGGCTTTGGCGGCAGCAGCATCAACATGCCACCAAGGCAGACAAACTCTCCGCGCGTGGTGAGGTTGATGACCTGCTGCCGAAACGCGGTCTCATCGCACCCCGAGTGATCAGGGTGAAACCCACACAAGGCACCGATGCTGGTTGCGGCCCTCACCACCCCATCGGAAATGCTGACTTCGTAGCTAGTGATCATGGCCATGTGTACGCGCTGGTTGGGGATCTGGTTCGAAGATGATCCATCAGGACGGTCCACTCGGATCGCAGCACCACGCCGTTCGGGTTGAACATCTCTACGGTGGCAAATCCAGCGTATCCGGCGCCCTGGTTGGCGCTGCCTCCGGCGCCGTACCCTGAGCCAGCGCCGCCGCCCAGGCCTCCGCTGGACAACGTACCGCCATTGGCCCCGTTGGCGCCGTTGGCCCCGCTGCCTCCACCGGATCCTCCTGTTCCGCCAACACCGGGTGCGCCCTTCAGCGTCGATCCGTCGAAGTACGTGTACGCATTGGAACCAGGGCTGCCGCCATAGGCTGTGTAGGTGGTGCCGCTGACAACTGCGGTGGTGTTCCCGCCAGCCGATGCAGTAACCGACGACACGTTGTAGTTCCAGCCCTGCGGTGGCGTCGGCGCACCTGCACCTGCGCCGCCGACGTTGATCGTTATTGGTGTTCCTGTGGGCACATCGGACAGCGTGATGACAGTGAGACCGCCTTGCCCGCCGCCGCCGCCGCGCGCCTGGCTTACGGACACCCCATACCCTGCCCCGCCACCGCCAGCGCGCAGTGTGATCTTGACCTTGGTGAATCCTTCTGCGGTTGTCACCTGGAAGGGGCCACCAGGCGTGGTGAACGACGAGGCAGTCCCGGACAGCTTCTCCACGTCGAGCGATCCTGCTGCCACTTGTCCGATGAAGGTCCCTCCAGCGGCCTGCAAATTCCCCGCGAAGGTGGCAGAGCCATCAGCCAGCACCGACAGCGCACTGCCAACCTGCAAGACTGGCTGAGCGTCAGCGGCGGCCATGTTCAGCACCCTGCCTCCATCGCCGAAGACCATGAAGTCACCAACGAGGTTGGTGTACAAGCCCTTCGCTCCATAGGCGAAACCAGCTGTGCGGAGGAAGTCGCCGCCGATCTCAATGCCCCCGATTGAGCCTTCTCGGAAGTCGACAACGCCATCCGGGGTGACAAGCCAACCAGTCTTGAGCGTTACGTTGTAGTTGCCGCTCTTCAGCGGTCCGCCGATCGTGCCGTCCCCAACGCTCAGCTTGCCGGCGCTCAGCGCTGAGATCTTTGCGTCATCGATCCATGCTGTGCCTAGACGCGCAATGGCCGCCGACATGTTCACGATGTAGGCCGCATCCATGTAGACGCCCTTGGGAATCGTCACGCCGTTGACCATCGTGTCTGCGGTCTGCACCACGAACGGCTGCACATCGCTCACCCCGGTGCTCCCGGCTGGCGCGCCGATCCAGAACTTGTCGGCCTGCACGCCGAAGTCGATGGTAGGCCCTTGGGTGGGCGATGAGGTGCCGGCAATGCCAAACCCGCCGACAACGGTGCGGCCGGCCTCGGTCAGCTGCACGCGCACCGAGTACTGCGCACTGAGCCAGTCCGTCTCGCTGGCCCGCACTTCGGCCTCGGTGGCCACGGCGGCCATGACGTTGGTCAGCCGCGTGTCCGTGGTGGGTTGCCATGCCGCGCCATCGTAGCGGTAGGGCTTGTTGCCGTCGTCGCTGTCGTACCAGAGGTCGCCGCCCACCATCCCGGAGGCCGGTTCACTGGGCTGGCTGTAGGTCTTGTTGCCGCCGGCCGAGGCTGAAATCTGGCTGATCTGGTAGGCGATTGCCTGGTCAGTCTGGGCCTTGGAATAGGCGTAGGTGCTGACCGATGCATCGGCGTAGGTCTTGGCGCTGCTGAGCGTCGCGGTGTCGGCCTGCGTGTAGCTGGCTGTGAGTTGGTTGGACAGCGTCGTCAGGGCGCTGTCGATGCTGGCCTGGGTGTAGGTGTAGCCCTGGACGTAAGCCTTCGCCGAGTTCAGCGTGCCGTCATCGGCCATCTGGTAGGCGGATGTCACCGTGGTGGCCGATGCCGCGATGGCCTGGTCGGTGGCCAGCTTGTCGTAGGCCCAGCTCTCGGTGTAGGCCTTGGCGGCGTTCAAGCCAGCGGTTATGGCTGCGCCGCGGTCGGTCACTTCCTGGGCAATGGCCGCCACGCGGGCATCGGTTTCGGTCTTGACCTTGGCCGCAACACTGCCGGCCGTGGTGGCTGGTGCGTCGATGAGGTCGATGCGTGTGGCCAGAGTGGTGGCCAGCTGGGACGCGCTGATCTTCTGAGACAGCGACTGCAGCAATGCCGTCACGTCCTGGCCGGTGGTGACCACGATGCCATTGACGCCACCAGCTGGCTCCGACTCGACACCGTCGATGCTCTCCCAGCGAATCCAAACACGCCACTTGGTGTTCAGCTCAGACGCCAGTGTGGCCACCCGCAGAGCCCCGGGTGCAGCATCCACCTTGACTGCATCATTGATCGTGTAGAGCGTGACGTCGCCAGCTGGCTGCTTGGTGGCGTAGATGTTGGTCTGCTTGTGGCCATGGCCGGCGCTGTAGATCGGGGCCGCCCACTCGACCATGATGCTACTGAACCCAGCGGTGACCGTCAGGCCGGTGGGCTGTGGCGGCTGTGTCAGGTCTGGGGTGTAGGTTGAGCCAGATCCTGTGCCTGTGCCGGAGCTCGTGCTTGGCGGAATGGCCGCCACTGCATCAGCGATGGCGTCGCTCACCAGCAGCTTGCGGCGCGATGCGCTGGCCAGGCCGTCGCGCTCCAGGTCTTCCCATCGAATGGCCTTGCTGCCGGCCTCGCCCCGCGTGCCCATGAGCTTCTGCAGCGCCTCGCGCATGGGCTCAAGAACACGCCGCAGGGTGCCATCCACCCCCGCCGGGATGGCGGGGATGTCGCGGTCCTTGTCGCTCATTCCAGAAGCTCCTCGGGCGTCTCGGCCGCGTGCATGCTGGTGATGGCGCCGCCGCTGGTTTCGCCCTCCAGCTGCCACACCTGGGCCTCGTAGCCACCAGGCAGGGAGAACACACCATCGTCGACCACAGTTGTCGTCGCGGTGATGGCGCCATCTGCCACCAGCCGCAGTGTCACGGGGTAGGCGTCGGCGATCACCCGGCCGTAGCCCATGTTGCAGCTCGGCATGCGGTAGGCCTTGGATCGGAACTTGGCCGACATCAGGGCCGCACCGGCATCCCACTTCTTGATGACCGCGCCATCCAGCACAAACAGGCTGCCTGTGAGCGGATCCGCGTAGGCCGCCGGGTAGCCGCTCGACAGGTAGAACACCCCCGTGGGGTTGGTCGGGTCGATGGCGAAGCCCTTCCACCCTGCCCCGTCGTTGTAGAAGGCCAGGAACAAGCCCATGAACAGTCCGCCCACCATCGTGTCGGGCTTCATGGCGCGCCACTCGTCGGGGTGAATGAGGCCCGCCGTCACCAGCTTGCCGCCGCTGCTGCCCATGTAGCCCAGCCCATCCGGGCAGGCCCAGCACACGCCATGCCCCAGGCTCACCACGCTCTGCACCGACAGACAGGCGCCATTGAACTGCAGGCCGTCCATGGGCTGCTCGCTCAGGCTGGCTGGGTCCTGGCCCGTGATCAGGCTGGGCTTGATGCCCGTGGTGAGTACCAACAGGTTCTGGCCCCACGTGGCCATGGCTACCGGCTGGTCGGCGATGACGATCTCGTAGTCCAGCGGGTAGGCGTAGATGACGTTGGCCACGCACGGCCGGATGCCCTTGCCGCTGATGACCGCGGCCATGCCGTTCCACAGCTGCGTCAGGCATTTGGCGTCAGCCGGGCACGGCAGCCATCCGCCCAGGGTGGTCTGCGTCGCCAGCACGTCGTTGCTGAGCACCTCGGCCACCTGCGTCCATTCCTGGGCGCCAGAGGTGTAGGCGATCTCGGCAAGAAAGAAGAACTCGGTCGCACCCGTCGCCCCGGTCTGGGTCATGTAGATGCGCCTCCGGTTGATCTCGTAGTTGCCGGCCGGCTTGGCCTCCAACCCCGACAGCTTGAGCGTGGCGTCGGTGTTGGCGGTGATCTTGGCCGGCGGGCTGGGCGCCGATTCCCACCCGATGTCGTTGACGAACGTGGTGCACACCCAGCGGTCCACCTGCTGCGTGCTGACGCCGGCCGACGCGATCGAGAGCAGCGGCGGCGACGTGGGCGCCGGCATGCCCAGCGGGCGCGACGATGCCGGGTAGGAGCCGCCCGCGATCGCCATCACGTTGTCGGTCCATGCTGGCCCACCAGCTGCACCCGTGAAGTACGTGCGCTCCTGGGTGTCCTCGCGGTCGAAGCCGCGCACCACGTGCACGATGCTGGCCCAGCTCAGCCAGTACAGCGTGTCGCTGGCCGTGGCCCTGCCCATGCGATAGATGGTCTTGCGGTCAGCTGGCGCGTCTGCCACTGTCAGCGGTTGCCGCCATGGGCGCAGATCGCCGCGGCCCGGTGCCTGGTTGAGCGACTGTGTGCCAACGCCATCGGCGAGCAGCAGCTTGTGAAGCTGGGTGTTGGCACCCAGGAATCCAGCGACATCGATGCGCATGCGGGTGGCTCAGTTGGATGTAGCGCGTCGCACCACCATGAGGCAACTGGAGTGCGTGCCAAGGCCCATGGCGGCGCACAGTTGAGCGGCCTGCTTCGCCTCGCGCTCCAGTGCCGCCACCACCCGCTGGTCAATGGGCATGGGGGTCAGCTGTGCCGCGAGCTGCCCCGGGGTTGGCGGCACGGTGTGATTGGTTGCCCTGTCCATTACTGCACCTCGCCCAACTTGCGGATCTCGTCCGCAAACGGCAGCCACACCGCGACCAGCTCGGGGTCGGTGTAGGCGTTGCGGGTGTAGGGGGCCATGGCTGTGTTGAGGCCAGTCAGGCTGGGGTCGCTGGCGAAGGCGGCGAAGGCGCGCTTCATCGCGACCAGGCCGCAGGTCGCCTTGGCGCACACGACCATGGCCGGCATGTCCTGCCCGGGGCAGTACCAGGCGATGAGGTCGCCCTTGGTGCCGGAGCGCACCAGGGCCTTGGTGCCGGCGCCGACCGGGCTGGGCAGGCAGGCGTAGCGCGGCTTGACGCGGCACGACTTGACCACGCCGGGCAGCGGGTCGCCGAACGTGGCGTTGCCACAGGGCACCGACCCCGGGCCGACCTGCTTGGCGACCCAGGTGCTGGCCGCGCCGTACTCGATGGCCGTCGCCGCCGTGAGCTGCATCACCGCGCCCTCGCCCCAGGTCTGCGCCTGGGCGGCGATGGGCAGCAGGGCGAGGAGGAGGGGGAGGAGGAGTTTGGTCATGGTCAAGCCTGCATGTACGCGTAAAAGCACTGCCCGGCAGATTCTCCCGTCTGCAACATCTGGATCATGGCGCCGGTGTAAGCCGGCAGAGTGCGTGCAGTGTTGCTGACGCCGCCGCCGACGATCTTCTGCCCGGCAGCAATCGCGCTTGCGCTCAACGTGACGCTGATCGGGTTTGCAGTAGCGTTCCAGATCCACGCTGTCTTGCCGATGTCGCCGCCAGCCTTCTCTGGGCCGCCAGCGTCGAACTGGATCTGATCAAGCGTGTACGTGGTTCCGTTCGGCCCGGTGAGCGTCGTGATTGCGGTTCGTTCGTACCCCAGCATTGACTCGTTGGCGCTACCCTTCGTGCGGTGCACAAACATCGGAGTCTCGTTGATGCGCAGCGCGTTCGTGTCAGTGACAGCCAGAGAATAGGCGCCGATGTCGCGAAGCTGGACCATCGCCGCGCCAACCGTAAGACCGCGGTTCGCGGTTGAGTCGATGCCAGCCACCCCGTGGATGCCGACGCTTTTCACACCATACCCAGATCCAAGGTCGACGCTCGATCCGTTCATCAAAGTCATCGAGCCGCGAAGCCGGCACGTGGTATCAAAATCGACCAGCACCGGCTTCGCGCCAGCGTCAATCCAGCCCTTGGCGCCGCGACCGACGATGGACGCCATGACCGAGCTACCCTGGCGGGGATTGTTGGGAGCGGTGATGTAGCCAACGCTGGAAATCGAGACTTCGGCATTCTCAAGGTAGATCGCCGATTGACCGCCGTTCTCCAAGTCCAGTCCGTCGATATAGGTGGGCGCGATCAGATTGCCGTCCTCGCCGCTGATTTGAAGCAGAGGGTAGCCAAGGCAGCGCGTACCAACCGTGGCGTTGGTTGCAGTGCCAGCGTTGGCAACAAACGTAGCGAACTTGGAAGGCACGGTGCCCGGTACGGTCGTGTCGGTCAGCCCCTCTGCGACGGTGATGACATTGCCAGCCTTGCTGCGAACCACATAGTTCACGTCCTTTTTCAAGCCGCCAGCGGTGGCGTCAAAAGACAGGTGCGACCCGACCTCATACAGCTGCGGCTTGCCAACCACGATGCTGCTGGTGTTCGGGTTAAGCGTTGCGGTGTCGCTGTTATTCCTGCCGTAATCGCTGTTGACCTGCAGCTTGCTGATGTAAATGTCGTTGAGTTCCCCGCCCTTGGTGCGACCCCGAATCCACATGCCTCGGCGCAGGCCGTTGCTGTCGCCACCCATGTTGCAGAAGATGTTCTCGAAGCGGCTATTGCCGTAGTTCATGGACATCATCGTGCCGCTGGCATCGGTTCCGTTGGCAGATGAAAGCAGGCACTGCCCCAGACCGTTGCCGATCAACATGAAGTCGCGGCCGGTGCAGTTTTGGAAATTCTCCAGGTAGAAGCCCCACTCGGTGCAACCCCGCGAATGAATATTGCGGAAGTGGCACTGGTGCGCCCCAGCCTTCCACTTCGCGCCCAGCTTGATGCCGTTCTTGAATCCAGTGAAGGTCACGCCCTCCACTTTGAATCCGACCAGAGCGGTTTGCAAGAACCCTGGAATGCCGCCAGCGTAGATGGGCGCAGACGGCTCATCGACAGCGTTGTACTCGAAACAGTTGAACTTGTTTGCTGGGTTGCTTTCGCCGCAAATCAATTCGGTGCCGTCCGTCACCACGATGTCCGTGCCGTCCAGCACGGCAGGCGCAAACCAGCGCCCCCAGTTGCCCAGCACGTGCAGGCCGTGCCACGGCACGATGGGGCCGCCACCGGCCAATGTCAGGGTGCACTGGATGTCGCGCAGGTCAACGATGGCCGAACCGCCAGACATCGTCTGTGCCGCCGCGAAGCACGCACGCACATCTGTCTCGCTGCTGCTCGCTGGGCGGTAGACGTGACCGTAGAGCGGCATGCCTGAGCTGTCCTTGATGAAGGCCAGGGCCGTCTTGCCGTCCACGGCGGCCTTGGCGGCCTGCAGGGTGGCATCGTAGGCGAAGGTGGTGCCGGAGCCGGTGGCGGCCACAGCAGGCCCCGTGATGGGGCTCTTTCGCAGGCTGATGATGTTGGCCATCGATTACTCCCCGACGCAGGCGTTGGCGCCCTTGACCTTGCCCACCACGGCACTGACCTCGCCACGCACGAAGAACCAGCCCTGGTCCTCCTTTGGCAGGCTGAAGCCATCGGCGGGAGTCGCGACCGTCAGAGCCAGGCTGGCGATCTTCACGCCGCGCCCGCTGCTGCTGTTGCTCACGTAGATGTCCACGGTGGCCGACGTCGAGCCGGCCTCCAGAGAGGCATCCACCGAGTGCAGGTAGCCGCCGGTGGTCTGCCACGAGGTGGAGCCGACGGCCTGCGCTGCGGCGACGTTGGACAGGAGGGAGGGATTGGATCGGCTCATGTGGAGCTCCTGGTCAGGGTCGTGTCATGGGTGGCGGGTGCCTGCGCTGATGCTCGCGCCAGGCGCCCGGTATTCGTTCACTCGGCGGGCTGCACCCGCAGTCGGCGCACGGGGGTGGCCCGATTCATGGATGCGGCCAGGCGTGCGTCTTCGATGCCCCGCGAGAAGACACCGACGAACTGACTGGCGGTGCCAGCGTTCGCGTAGGGCGCGCCAGGCTCAGACAGCAGGCGAACGAGGGCGCCCGCCTTGAGGGCCTCTTGTCGGCGCAGCCACAGGTGATCCGGGAACTCGGTCGCCCACGGGGTGGGAGCCCACGCCATCAGCAGGCGCACGGTCACGGGGGAGAGAGGGGCAGGCTTCACCGTGATGCTGCTGTGCAGCTGGGCCGGATCGAACGTCACGTAGGTGTCGTCGTCTGGCACGGCATCGGTGGTGGACAGCGCAGTCACCTGGGTGGTGCCGACGTAGGCATCGAAGATGGCGATGGGCACGGTCTGCGCTTCCACGCCCACGTCGAACGCGATCGCGTTGCTGGGCTTCTCGGCCCAGTAGGTGAGCACCGTGGAGCGCTCGCAGAACTCGATGACAGCATTGCGCAGAGCGTCCACGGCCTCGGTCCATGGGCAACCCGGCACCAGGTGCATGAATGCGTTGATGGCGGTGTCGAACTTCACGATGCAGCTCCAGGAACCTCAGGCGCAAACGGCAGTTGCTTGAGGTTCGGGTTGTGGCCGGTCATGGCCTGGGCCATGCTGTTGATCGAGCCATTGAAGGCCTGCACGTGCAGCTGCGCACGCGCCAGAGCGCCCTGGGCCTTGGCGTCAGAAAGCAGCAGGTAGGCGACGCAGTAGTTCCACAGGTCGTCCTCGTACTGGTCATCGACGCCCACCGTGTCGGTGTTGGTGCCGTCAATGCGGTAGCGCTCGGCCGTGGGCGCACCGCCATCGGTGATGGGCTTGGGCGGGGCCACCAGCGAGACATCTACCCACACGGCATCGCCAGTCGCTGGCACAGGTGGCGTCACGTAGAACGTCAGCGGGTCCTGCGGGTTATAGGCGTACTGCCGCACGGGTGCGCCCGTCGTGGTGTGCCAGCTCGGCGCCTGGCGGTCCAGGCGCTGGCGGTCCACGATGCCGATGGCAAGGCCTGGGGTAGTGCCCGCCGCGCCCATGTTGCGGATCAGCTCCAGCAGCATGATGCCGTAGAGGTCGGCCGGGTCGGTGCCGTCGTAGGTCTTGATGTTGGCGGCCAGCACCTTGGCAATGGACTGCCGAGATCCTGGTGCCAGCTTCATGGCAATGGTGCGCGCGCCGGCCTGCGGCAGGTACTTGCATAGGGCGCGCACACCGCACTGCAGGGCAGCCACCATGTCACGCTCGGTGAAGCGGGTGAACTGCGGTTTGGTGTCCATCAGCGTCGTGCTCACCCGCCAGAGCACCCGCTTGACCAGCAGCGCGCCCACCTCAGCTCACCTCGCCGACGGGCTTCGTGGTGCTGCGGCGCTGGCGCTGTGCCGGTGCCTTCGCTTCAGGGGCCAGATCCTGATCGCCGGCACCCACGTCGCCGTTGGCGCCAGCGGTGCTGCGGGCATCGCGCATGGCGGCGACCTGGTTGGCCAGCAGCGTCTCGCGGATCTGGGGCACCAGGCCGTTCCAGTCCTCGATGCTCAGGCCGCTGGCTTGGTGGGCGGCAGCCACGACAGTGCCCAGCTGCACCGGTTCGCCGCCGACGTCGATGATCGAGCCCAGGACATCGCTGCCCAGCAGCGTGGCAATGGGCTGCTGGGTCTGCTCGTCTTGGAGTGCCGCCGTGGCCGGCGCCGTGGAGGCTGGCGCGGTGGATGCAACGGGCGCGGCAGGTGCGGCGGGTGCGGCCGGAGCGATGACGCCAGCGATGACCATGGGCTGGTGCTGTGGCTGGGTGTTGGCGGGGCTGACATCGTCGGCGCACACCCAGATGTCAGGATGCTTCGACAGCTGGGCCCACTGAGCGGCCGTCACAGGCTGCACGTCGCCATGGCCGCGCCAGGCCAGGCCAGATCCGGCGATGTTGTCCTCCTTGCGGGACTTGGTGCCGATGTACATCACGTTGATCGTGGTCATTTCTCGATTCCTCATGAGAAAGGGGGCCACACGCCTGGCGTGGGCCCCCTCATGGGTTGCAGATCAGCTTGCGGTCGATCAGCGGATGCCGACGCAGTTGGCGGGTGCCACCGCGGTGATCGCGCCGGCCTGGAAGCCAGCCGCGATGGCCGTGACCGTCAGGAAGATCGAGACGGGCTCGTTGAAGGTGATCGGCTTGCCGGCCAGCACCGTGCGGCCGGCGGTGCGGCCAATGGTCAGACCGGATCCCCAGTAGCTGTCGTTGGTGGCCACGGTGGGCTCGGCGGCGATCGACTTGTAACCGGCCTTGAACGTCAGGCCAGCGCCCGTGTCCAAGCGGTCGGTGTCGATCTCCAGACCGCACACCTGAGCGCCGGCGGGAATGGCGAACTCGATGGTGTCGTTGACAGCCAGGGCCGCGGCGATGGTGGCCGTGTCAACGTAGATGGTGCCGCAGCCGTCGCCGGCCATGAACTTGGGCGACAGGAACTGCGCCGACTTGATGGATGCCATGGTGCTTCCTTTCAGGAAATGAGGGGCAGAGGGTCAGGGGGCACAAGGCCCCCTGTCAGCTCACGGTCAGGCCGCGAGCTTGGGGACGATGGAGTCGATGACCATCACGCCGATGTCAGTCGGCTCGGTGTTGCCCTGGCCGTCCGGCAGAGCAAAGCGGATCTTGGCCTCGGCCGCCATCAGCTCGCCGGCCATTTCCAGGTTGCGCTCGTAGTTGGTGCGGTTCTCCAGCATCGAGTACGGCACGCCAGTCGAGGTGTTCGCACCCGAGCACTGGGCCAGTGCCTGGGCGCCCAGGAACAGCGAGCGGGCCACTTCGAAGTTGGCGCCGAAGTTGGCCAGGTTCACCGTGGACTCGGCGCCGGTGTAGCGGTTGGCCTGCGCCACGTACTGCTGGGTGGAGCCGGAGCTGAAGCGCACCGAGAAGTCGCCCATCTTGCGCACCAGCACACCGTTCCACAGGAACGGCGAGGCGGCGAACAGCGGGTGCATCTGCAGGTTGCCGTAGCGGGCACGCTCCATGGCCCGGGCCTGCCACTCGCGGATGGAGTTGGAGCTGGTCTTGTCGGCGATCAGCTTGTTCCACACCATGTTGTCGACCAGCAGCACGCCCTTGATGGGGTCGTCGCCGGCGGCCGGGTCACCGGGGATGCGGATGGGCATCATGCGCACGGCCAGCTCGCCCGTCAGGGCGGCCAGCGCGTCGATGTTGTCCAGCGTCATCAGGTCGGTGCTGTCGATGTTGGACAGCTGCTGGCCGCCCTGCACCAGGTTGGCGCCATCCACCACGTAGTGGCGGTTGTACGTCGGCGCGTAGGGCTTGCGGGTGACCGGGTTGTAGTTCACCAGCTGATCGGCGAACTCGGGGTCGGCCTCCAGCGGCAGCACCCAGTCCACACCGTCCTGGTTGCCACGGGCGCCAGCCATCTGCGTGAGGCAGCGCTGCCACACGAAGTTGGGGATGCCGCCCTTGAGCTGGGCCAGGGCTGCCAGACGCAGATCGTGCTGGAAGCGCTTCTGCGTCATCTTGCCGCCGGCCGACACCGGGATAGTGGCCATGTCGATCTTCACGTCCATGTACGTGAAGGACAGGGGCGAGCCCTTACCTTCCGCGTTCTGATCGCCCATGATGGCGCGCAGCTTGGAGATATGCGCGCAGTCGACACGCACGTTGTCACCGGCGGACTGGGCCAGATCGGTGACACGCACGATGGGCATGTCGGTGGTGGACTGACGGCGCAGCACCTGGGCCGACTTCTCGGGAGTCGGGGCGGGGCCGGAAATGGCGTTGACGGGGGTCGGCTGCTTGCCGACCATGGCGAACAGGGCCTCGGACCACTTCTTGGGTGCCAGGCCGCTGGTCGATGCAATCGCGGTTTGGGACATCTTGGACTCCAGGTAGATGAAGGGGTTTCAGTCGCCCAGGGGTCAGCCACCGCGCAGCAGCTCGGCCTCGATGTCTGCGTCGGACATCTTGGAAAAGCGTGCGAGGTTGCTGCCCTGGGATTCGCTGGCCGCGCCGCCGAAGTCGCTGAGCGTCTCGGGGGTGCGGCGGCCAGCTGCTGCGGCTGCCTGCGCGGCCTTCTGGCGCGCGGCTTCCGCCTGCTGTGCCGCGGTGGGTGCGGCGTCGGTGGTGGACTGGGCCGTGGACGTGCCCGGGTTCAGCTCGGCATGCGCGAGGCGCGCGGCCTCGGCAAAGCGCTCGGACGGCGTGCGGTTCGCCCACTTGGGGCTGTTGAGCAGCACCGCGTCGTAGCCGATGGCCAGCTTCCAGCCGGTCTGATCCGGGTTGTGCTGCATGTCGAGCAGCAGCGGGACCTCGTCGATGACGTCCTGAACCTCGGGCGGCTGCAGGGGCGGGACAAACTCGGCGCTGGCAGTAGAGCTCGCGGCGGCCTGGTCGGCCGCCTTCACGCGCTCGTTCAGCTGGGCGATGAGTTGGTCACGCTTTTTCAGGGCGGCTGCGATCTGCGGGAAGTCCTGGGCCAGGGCCTCGTCCAGCTCGCCATCGGCGCCGGCGGCGCCTGCGGGGATGCTGGCCTTCAGCTCGTCAAGTTCGCGCTTGAGCCGATCGCTCTCCTGCAGCGCGCGCCGCTCGGAGCGGCGGGCCGCACGCAGGGCTGCTTTGACGTTGCCGTCGTTGCTCGCCTGCTCGGTTTGCACCTCGGTCTGGGTGCCCGCATGGGCGCCTGCCTGGGCGCCTGGCTCTTGGCCGGCAGCAGCGCCCTGTCCGTCATCGGTCTTCGTCGTGGTGTCGGTGCCAGCCTTCGCGCCCTGCTCGCTCGATGCACCCTGCTGGGTGCCGGCCTGCTGGTCGGTGTTGGTGGCGTCTTGGCCCGTGCCATCGCCGCTGCCTTGCTCGCCCTCGCCGAGGGCTTCAATCAGCGCGAGGTCTTCGGCGTCGAAGTGATCCAGAGATGTGTCCACGTTCAGTCTCCTTGCATGCAACGGGTGCCCCCGAAACGACAAAGGCCCGCTCGATTGCTCGAAGCGGGCCCATTGGCGTTACCGACCATGAGGAATCACACCTGGTGCGCGGTCGCTTCTCTCCAGGTGGCTGCCGCTGCTACACACACCCGGGCGCGGCGTCCCCGGGTGCGGCTGAAATCACGGGCCTGAGGCCTCGGCGAGCGCGTCGTTGATGGCGGCCTGCACGTCTGGGTGCGGTGATGCGGCCTCGCGCTGGGTGGCCACGCCGGTCTGATCGGCTTTGGCGTTGAGAAGGCGGGCCTGGGCGGCATCGCGCTCGGCCAGTGCACCCTTGTGCTGAAGCTCGACGGTGGCGGCGGCTTCTTGGATCTGCGCCGTCTTGGCTGCCTGCTGCTGTTGCTGCTGCTGCCAGGCCTGCGCGGCGTGGCGGTCGCCAGCCACTGGCAGGCCGCTGACGCGGCGCAGGTCGTCGGCCACGGCATGGCGATCAGGCAGCCCGGAGGACTCGATGTAGGCCGGCGTGAGCACAGCGACGGCCTGCGGGTTGCTGGCCAGCGCGGTGATCATCCCGGCGATCTGCTGGGCCTGCTGCATGCGGAAGGCTGCAGAGGTCGGCACATCGGACAGGCCCACCTTGATCGGAGCCTCGGCCACCATGTTGATCGGTGCACCCTGCTCGTCCGTCGTGTTGAGGATGACCTCGCGGCGCATGCCACCCGTGCCCACGAACACTGGCATGTCGGGCTTGTCCAGGTCCTCAACGATCAGATCCACCAGGGACTCATTCACCAGGCGCTCGCCGAACATCGTGTTGTCGTTGAGTTCGCCCATGGCTACGATGCCCTGCTCCACCAGCGAGTTGATGGCCAGGCCCGATGTCACCCCCGTGGGCGAGTTGCCCAGCTGGGTGGCATACACCCCGGGCACGTCCTGGATCAGCTGCTTGGCGTCCTGCATGACCTCGTACTGCTCCTTCTGCAGCGTGAGGTCGTTGCGCATCTCAAAGCCGCGCGCATTGCGCCGGTTCGAGTTGAGCACCGCCACCATGTCGGGTCGCATCATCTCGTTGGCGATGTCCTCTATCGTGTTGTAGTTCGTGTCGAGGGCGTCGTTGTCGATATGCAGCTGCTGCGCCTTGAGCATCCACTGGATGCGCATGCGGCGCTCGTTGTACTCGTCTTGGGCGGGGATCATCCCGTCCACCAGGCCGTAGGGTGCGTTGTCCACGTCGGCGCGGAAGGCCCAGAACGGGATGTAGGGATAGCGGCGGCGCTTGGTGCCTCGGTCATAGAGGCGGATGGGGCCGGCGAACAGCGCGGTGCGGATCTCGAAGGTGACGGTCTTCTCGATCTCGACCAGGCCGCGGTTCACGGCCTCGACGTGGCGCAGGTTGCTCAGATCCAGGCGACGCCACTGGCCACCACGTACCCGGAACACCACCGCCTCGATGGGCACCTTGTACCAAACCTCGGAGAGCTTCAGGCGCTGGCGGCCACCATCTACCCACTCGCTGCGCGCCACACCAAAGCGGCGGTCATCGTTGTAGGCGCGATGCATGACCTCGTCTTGCCAGTCATCGGTGAGCACGCCGGCCCAGTCGCCCACCACGGCGCGCAGCACCTCCTCGAACTCCGGCATCTTGGCCACGACCTCATCAAGGTCCAGCCAGCGGCGGCGGCAGATCCAGCGAGCGTCCGACAGGTCCAGCTCCTTGGCGCGCCAGTCCCACCACATTTCTGATCGGTGCACGTCGCGCACCCGGTAGCGGTAGCCCAGCAGGTCGGCATTGCGCGACACCTCGACCCAGCCCAGGCCGGCGATCACCTGGCTGGCGTAGGCGTTGGACACAGCCATGTCGGCGTTCGTCTCGCGCCGGGCTTCCTTGAGCTGAGCCGAGATCACCTCGGCCACATCGGCAAAGCTGTCATCGTCGGACTCGACACGCGGGTCGCGGCGGCTTTTGGCCTGGGTGCCCAGCACGGCATTGACGACGCGGCCGATCAGGTTGATGACGCGCGGCTCCAGCTTGTCCTTGCGGTACCGGTGCTTTTGCTCCGGCGTCATCTGATCGCCGTCTTTGTAGGCCCAGGCCTGGTCAGCGCGGTCACGCCACTCCGGTTGGTTCTCGCTGTCGCGCAGGAGGCGCTCCAGCTTGACCAGGTCGTAGCCGTCCTTGGCGTGATCTTTGAGCGTTTGCAGGGACATCAGCGGCCTCTCAGGCGTCGGAAGGCCCCAGCGTCATCCTTCGATGACGTGAGGCGTACGGTGTCGAGACCCAGCGCCAGGTAGCGGAATGCGTCGGCGGGGTCAGATGCCCAGTCGTGCACTGGGCGGTCCATGAAGGTCTTCTTCTTCTCATCCCACTCGCGGCGGTAGGCCTTGAGTGCGTCGATGCCGTTGGCGCACTTCTTGGCGTCAAACCAGCAGCGCGGCAGGATCGTGCGCACGGCGTTGATGCCGTCGGCAACCAGGATCCGCTCGGCTCCGTTTGCGGTCAGCGCTCGCACATGCGGACCCAGCAGGCCGCGCAGCGTCTCGACGCGGCTGCGGTTGGTCTGCAGCTCGCGGGCCTCGCCGTCGTGCGGCAGGATGTGCTCGCCGTAGGCGTAGCCCTTCTTGAGCAGCTCACTGGCGTACCAGGCAAGCGGCTGGCCGTTGTTGGCCAGGTAATCGATCAGGTGGATCTCGCGGCCCACCACCTGGAAGAACCACACCACGGTGGCGTCGTTGAGGCCCAGGTCCCAGGAGGTGTGCACCAGGGCCATCGGGTCGTAGGGCACGCCGGTGATGCGGCCCTCGCCCTCGGCGTCGCGCATCATCCGGCCGTAGTAGCTGCCCACGATGGCCGCGTTCCAGTCGCATTCGTACTCCTGGGCGAACAGCGCATCGCCGTCGTCCACCCCGTACTCGCGCTGGTACTCGATGCGCTCCTTCTCCAGCTGTGCCAGGGTCATCACGCCCGTCTCGCTGGCCTTGAGGATCTGGACGAACCAGTCCGGGTCATCCTTGGCCCCGTCGTACATGCGCCAGACGTGGTTCTTGCCGCGCACGGTGGTGATGAACACCGCCCAGCCGCCGTTCTCCAGCAGGATGGGGCGCAGGTAGGCCCATGCCGCCGGGTCTGCCAGGGCCCATTCCGATGCCGTCACGCCGATGGGCGGCGATCCAACCAGGGCGTTGTAGCTGTCCGACCCCACCAGCTGCCAGGTGGCGCCGTTCTTGAAGCGGATGAACATGTCCTGCGAGCGCTTGGTCTCGCAGATGTCATCCGGGAATGCCTCATCGATGCGGCGCTTGCCGGTGCGCGGGTTGACCGCCTCCCACACCGATTTACGGGCCTGGGAGTACTGCGGCAGCATGTGCCAGTAGTTGCCCACCCGCTTCATCGCTTGGGTGGCAGCCCAGTGCAGGCAGACATCGTCCTTGCCAGCCCGATCTGCGGCGATGCCATAAAAGCAACGCCCGTCGAACCCCCTTTTCCAGCGCAACCCAAGCTGGAATTTGGTAATCGCGTGGATCCCAATTGTTCGGCAAAATGACGTCTGGCATTTCCCTCAGTCAAAGACTAGATGACCAAACAGAAACTCACCACGCCGGACATGACCACGCAGGAAAAGCGCAGGATCTATCAGGCCCGCTACAAGGCAAGCGAGAAGGGCAAGGAGAAGTACCGCGATCTCAACAAGCAGTGGATCGACAGCAACCGTGAGCGCTACAACGAGGCCAAAAGCGAATACCGCTTCAAGCTGAAGCTGGCCGCCATCACGCACTACTCGAACGGCTCGATGTCCTGTGCGCACTGCGGGTACACCGGCAACCTGGATGCGCTCTGCCTGGATCACATCAACGACGATGGGAAGGCCCACCGACTCGAATTGGGATGCGGCAGTCGAGGCATGAGCTCGGGGACCACCATGTACGAACGCTTGAAAGCGTTGGGCTGGCTGCCAGGGCTGCAGGTTCTCTGCGCCAACTGCAACACCATCAAGGAGGTCACACGAAAAAGAGGTCGTGACTGCGAAGAAATGATGGCCACAGTCAAGGACAAGATCCGCTGGCGGAAGGAGCCCGGCACCACTTAGGTCGCGCCCCCGTACTGCTTGATGGTGACATTGACGCCGCCCTTGGCCTTCTCCTTGTCGGGGTCCTCGACCACGATGTTGTAGGCCTCACGCTCCAGCGCGATGTAGTTCTTGAGCGTCTCGGACAGGGCCTTGGACGACTTGACCCGCTCCGGCAGGCTGATGACGGCGTGATAGATCTCGTTGAGCTTGTCCTTGCCCTTCTCGTCGGGATTGAACATGAGCGTTCCCAGCTGCTCCAACAGCTCCACGTTGTCGGTGTGGCGCTCCAGCTCATCCAGGAGCTTCAGGCTCAGCCCCAGGCCGCGGGCGATGTCGCGGCGGTGCCGGCTGCGCACCAGCATGATGGCCTCGGCGTTCGCCTCGATGACCACCGCATCGGCGATGCGCGGCGCGGCCTGCTGCTCCTTGGGCAGCACGGTGCGCCGCAGCTTGGCCTCGGCCTTGGCCTGGATCTTGGCGCCCAGGTCCTGGGTCCAGCCCTGGCGATCGGCCAGGCGCTTGATCTGCACGTGGCCCTTCTTCGGGTCCATGCCGTGCTTGGCAGACAGCTCGCGCAGGCTCAGCGTGCCCGCCTCGTAGTCGGCCTGCAGGGCCTCCTGGTCTACCTCCTTGATGTCCAGGAACTTGACGTCGCCGTCAGCGCTCACCCGCCTGCCCCCTCACCAGGTGCGCTCGCTGCTCGGCCAGCGGTCAGGGCGTCGTACTCGGCTTCACAGCGGAGGCCGGTTGTGAGGTGCTCTGCAGCTGCTGCTGCCAGCTCTCGGTGTCGCGCTTCGCACGCAGCAAGTACGGCTCCGAGGGCTGCTGCTGCCTGGCGGCCTTGCTCAGCGGCGGGATCGCTGTCGGCGCCACGCTGGGCGCGCTGCACGGCCGCGGCGAGCTCGACGCGCAGCCGGCCAGCTGCCAGGTCAGCAGCGTTGCGCTGATCCACCAGCTGGCGGATTGCTTGGATCTGGTCATCGGAGGCCTCCATTCGGGCGGTGGATGTGGCGCCCTCGTCGGCGCGGCGGGACTCGCTCACAAGAGTGACGTCGTTGAGCTGCTGGTTGGCGCAGGCCTGGCGCTCGGCGTCACGGCCGTGCTCGATCAGCAGGTAGGCCAGGCCGGCGGCAATGGCCACGGGCAGGAAGATGCGCAGGAACAGGGGCATGTCAGGCCTCCGACTTGCTCTGGGGCACGCCAGCCATGTATGGCAGCACCGCCTCGATGGCCACGCCTTGCGGCCAGCGGTAGCCCAACACGCGTGCCCGGTCGAATGCCGCGATGCTCACCGCGTCGCCCTGGTTGCCGCCGATCAGCAGCAGGCGGCCGTCGTTGTCCTGGCCGATGGCGAAACCCACGTGATAGCCGCCTGGGCGCTGCAGCACCACCACGCAGCCCTGCACCGGCTCGCGCAGCGGGCTGCCCCAGGTCAACCAGGAGCGCGCGCCGTCGCTGCGGGGCGATCGGATGCCGACCTCCTCCATGACGGCACAGGCAAAGCCTGAGCACCAGGGCACGCGGTCGTCCTTGATGCCGGCCAGGCGGGCCAGCTGCCAGAAGCGCAGGATGAGCGGGTTGCTCGCCGCGCCCGGGTATTCACGAACACCCAGGTAGCTCTGGGCTTGCTTGAGCCAGGAGATCACGATGCCACCCCCGCGCGCTGCTCGATGCGCTTCTTGGCGGCTTCCTCAACCAGCGTGATGATCTTGGCGCCCATGTGCCCGCTGACGCCCACCAGGGCAGCGGTCAGCAGCTGCGGGAAGTTGGCGTACTCGCAGGCGAAGAACGTCAGCATGCCGGCGAAGGCGCTGGTGGTGATCTCGCCGATCAGGTGGAAGACCGAGCCGCCGGGGATCTCGTTGCGCCGCACCTTCGCATACCAGGACACGAAGCCGCCCAGGATGGCCACGGCCAGCATGAAGCCGTAGGTGCGCAGCGGGTAGCTGAGCGGGTCTTTGGGGCTGACCTCTTGGGCCCACGCATGGGTCGGTGCCAGCAGGTACAGGCACATGGCCAGGTGCACGAGGATGTTCATGGTGTGGGCCCCAAAAGCAAAAGCCCCGCGGGCTGATGCCGGCGGGGCCTGGTGGTGAAAACTCTGGACGCACCGATCCACCGAAGGCAGATCAGCTTGTTGTTATGCCGGCTGTGTCTCGTCCGGCTTTGTTCGCTGTCACCATTCGAGCACAGAATCCCCGGTATTCGTTCAAGGAGAGGCAATGGTCAAAAACAACATGACCGAGACGGCTATCTATGCGGTAGCGATCTTCATCTTCGGCATCACGATGCTGCTGATCCCAGGCCAAGGGAACTGGAACAACTTCGACAAGCTGCTGAACATCGCCACGGCATTCGGCACCGTCGGCGCCGTGATAGCTGCCGTTGGAATTCAGAACAGGCAGCTGGCTCGTGCGCAGGCCAGCGAGTACCAAGCCGCGCTCATGTACGCAGCAGGAATGGAAAGTCTGCTGCTGTCGGCGTTATCGGTCATCACAAGGGCGAATGCGGAGATCGCATTTGGAATAAACGATGGCACCGGCGTGCCTGACAGTATCCGGCTGAATCGCGCCAGGACAAGTCTCCTGAACGCGCTTGAAGCGCCAGCTCTCGATCATGGTCACGAGTCCATTTCCAAGTTGGCGCCGCTGCCGGACAAGTGCGCTGTGAGGCTGTACATCTTCAGATCAAAACTCAAGTCGATTGCGCATGAAGGTGGGTCTGGGTACTACGCTTCTCGCTGGGATTTACTCGATGTAGGAACAAAGATCTCAGTCCTCCAACGGCTGTCCCAGCAAGTCACGGAGGCTACCGACTACGGTATGAAGGTTCTCGAGTCGCTGCAAGGGATCGTCGCTGCGGAAGGTCTGGAGCTTTCCACCGAGGAGCGGTATGGCTACTCGGTCGGCGACCCAGAAGCGTTCAGAGATACCGACTAAGGCCAGCGTCCCCGATCACGCCTCCCCTGCGTGCATGCTGTGCAGCAGGTGGGATACGGCGCCCATGCTGCGCAAGCGGCTGGTGGGCACCACCTGGCCGCACCAGGCCTCGGTCGAATCGTCGTGACCGATGGTAACGGCGTAGAACGCAGCCACCCGACCATCCTCGATCGCTTGGCGCAGGCGTTCCAGCACGGCCAGGCTGGCGGCCTTGTCGAGCGCCGCGGGCAGCTCGACCAGCTTGGGGCCGCTCACTCGACCACCTGCCAGTCTTCGGCCAGCATGTCATCAATGCTTGGCGTGTAGATGGTGTATTGCTGTGCGTGTTTCCACTCAACTGGGAAGCTGATGAAGCTGGCCGGAGGCCCATCGGGTTTGACTGGGTGCACAAGTCTGACTTTGACTCTAGACCTCGATGCACGCTGCACATCGCAACCTCTCAGCAACATCACCAGCGCATCGCCGAAGGTCATGGCGTCCGTCTTGCGGTAGGCCTGCTCGAAGGCTTCCTTGGGGCTCCAGCTGGTGTAGCCGTCGGCATAGACGATGCGGTAGCCCTCGGCGCCGTTGCTTGCCGCCTCGGGCATGGCGCCCACGATCTTGGTGCCGATGTAGTTGGTCAGCGTAGTCATGATGTTCTCAGTTGGTTTTGTTGATCGAGTAGCCCATGAGCTTTTGAAGGGGGTTGGGTTGTTGGCCTTGGGGGTGAATCCCGATGTTGGCCTCCAAACCATCCAAGCTCACCGTGGCGCCATTGAAGTCAAGGCCAGGATTCAGGCCCATGAACTGGAATGGAACGCCGCAGTCCTTGCAGTGGATGCGGATCTCGGCCATGAATCGTCCTTTGTCCTCGATGCGGCAAACATCCACGCTCGCATCAAAGTTCATGTGCTTGCAAGTCATTGCGGTTTGTCCTCGTCGTTGAAAAGCATGTTGATGGGGTGGCGCACGTGGTCGTCGTGCAGGTAGAGGCTGTCGTGGTTGACCAAGATGGGTCGGCGGCAGCACACACACCAGTAGGTCTGGCGTGCCGGGTAGGCCTCGATGGCCAGCCATAGCCCGTCGTCGCGCAGGGCGACGTGGGCGGCCGACATGGGCAGGAGGTCGGGCAAGGCGGTGGCGGTCATGGGCGCACCGCCGGCGGGTTCTCGTGCAGCCACTGCAGCGCTGCGCTTGTTTTGCCGGATCGGCGCGGCGCCGAAACCATGCGGTACCAGGCCTCCACCTTCACAACCCGCACGAAGGCGGCGCGGGCCAAGCCCAGGGCGGTGCGGTGCTTGCGGTGATGGCGCAGCTTCATGGCCTACACCCTCGGCGATGGCTCAACAGCCTGGCGAACCAGGGTTCAGGCGGCTCCCCGATGCGGGCTGGTGCTTTGCTTGCAGTGATCCACCAGATGCTCTCCTGCATGCGGGAAAACTTCCTGCTGGATTCGGCAGAAAACTTGCGTGTGAACAGCTTGCGCTTGAGCCGACGCCGCCTCATTGCTTGCGTCCCAGCACGAAGTGGAATTGCCGCTTCTCCGGGTCCAGGCTCATGCTCAGCAGCATGTTGCCGGTGGCGTCCACCTCGGCCACGGGGATCGTGACATCACCACCCAGGCGGGCGATGAGCACCAGCAGCAGCTGGTCCTTGAAGTTGTCCAGCAGAGCGGCGTGCTCGGGCGCGTGCTCGCGCACCAGGTCGATTCCTTGTCCCATGGGGCTCTCCGGATCAGGCGAAGAAGGCCATGTAGATCACGGTGCCGACGATCAGGGCGCCGATGGCGTAGCCAACGCGCTGGATGGTCGTGGTGCCGGAGCGAGGCTGCTCGCCGCCAGGCGGCAGGGGCGGAACTTTGCTCGGGTCTGCGCCGGTCATCTGGCTGTTGCTGCTGTAGGGATCGGGCGTGTTGCTCATGGGGTGTCCTTGGTTGCTGGGTGGAGTGGCGAGGGATTCAGCGGCGGCGCGCCAGGTTGGCGACGAACTCGAACGAGGGCCCGGGCACCGCGGCCACCAGGGGCCACAGCAGGCCGTAGGCGGCCAGGGTGATGGCCGTGGCCAGGCTGGAGCGCATCGTGGTGGCGCTGCCGATGAGGTAGCCGCGCAGGCTGGCGGCGAAGGCGGCGGCGATCAGCAGGTACAGCAGCACCAGCAGGGTGAAGGCCTCGAAGGTGATGAGCATGGTCTTGGCTCCTTGGTAGTCAAAAAACGGTTTGGTGCGCGCGATCGCCAGTGCCGCTGCATGCCCAGCACTCGATCTCGCCGAACTCGTCGGGGTCATCCCAGAACGGGTCATCGCTCTCGATCAGTCCGCGCCCGCCGCACTTGGTGCAGTCAAGGCCGTCGTCGTAGTCCTCGATGTCGGCTTCGGAGACGCTGCGCCAGTAGGCGTCCATGGCCTTGCAATGCGCGACAGCTCTGCTCTGCAGGGCTTGCCGGGCACAGCGGTGTTGTCGCAGCTTCACGGGGCCACCCCCAGGTCTGGCATCCGATCGCGCAGCACCCGGGCCATTTCGCCCGTCACCAGCAGCACCAGGCGGTCGAGCTCGTCGGCCAGCTGGCGCGCGGCGTCCTTCAGGTGGGGCGGAACCTCGCGCTCGACCGGACGCTTGCCGGTGCCGTGGCAGGCCTTGCATGCACGGCCGCTCAGGGTGCGGGCTCCCTCTCTGTCGTCGTCGCGCTCCTCACCCACCAGCTCAAACGCCCTGCCCTCGCAGTAACCGCATGTCGGTCGCAGCCACCAACGCAGCACGTGCACCACCATTTCCCGGCGCTGCACCTTCGGGATCGGCCTCGCCTTGCGCTGCAGCTTCCCGTTGAGCCAGCCGTCCATCGTGTCGGCGATGGTCTGCAGGCCGTTGGTGCTGCCGACCACGGCCATGCGGTAGAGCGCCATGGCGGCGGCGCGGCGCGGGTCCTTGGACACCCAGGCGGCGGCGATGAGCTTGTCGGCGTCGCAGCGGGCGCCCAGGTTCGGGGTGAGGTTGCTGCTGCCGGTGGCCAGGGCGTAGCGCTCTGCGGCGGTGATCTGGTCGTCTTTGCCGATGGCGATCATGGTGTGGGTGTTACAGCTGCGTGGTGTTACGGCGAGTCGTTACCGTGGGTGTTGCATCGGGCCGGCTCAGATGAGCTCAGGCTGTGCGTGCTCATGGCTGGGGCTCGCAGGCGTCTTGCTGCGGCGCGTCGGCTTGGCCTTTGGCGGCTCCGGGATTTCCTCGACCAAGATCTCGGCGCGCGGGTTGAGGCGGTCGATGTGGTGGGTGACGTACTTGCCGCGCACCTGTCGGTCATTGCGATAGACCCCGTGCTGCACCAGGTAGCGCTCCTTGGCTCCCTTGGGGCGGTGCCATTGGTCTTGCAGCACGTCCAGGATCACGGACTCGTCCAGGTCCGGGCGCTCGGTGGCGTAGTGGATGGCGATGGTGATGAACACCTTGCCCTCCAAGCGCATGCGGGCATGGGGCGGGATCTGCTTGAGCGCGGTGTCCCAGTAGCTGCGGGCCTTATCGGACTTGATGATGGCCGACCGGGCGTTTTCGCCCTTGCCGAAGGTGACGATCTTGCGGCTGTTGGCCTTGCTGGCGGGCTCACCCAGGATCGTGAACGAGACGGAACGAGGCTGTGCGGTCATCGGTGTTGCTCCTTGCGGGCGTGCGCCGGCAGCTGGCGGAATCCTGCGCAGCGCTGCGGCATGTCGGCCATGGATGGCACGTAGCTGCGACATCCACCCCCACGGTGGCCGGGAACGCCCTGGCGGACGCAGTCGGCGCAGCGGATAAGACCGTGGTCGAAGGCGTCGTAGGGCTCGACCACGACCTCGGGCGAGCCCGGGGCACGGCGTGTCAGAGGTGGCTGGCGCTGCGTCATGCCGGGATGTCCTCGGGCATGGGCATTCCAGCGCGGCGCGCTGCGGCGAGCACCCGGCGCTTGTACGTGGGGTACTGCTCGCCGGTGGCGGCATAGATCTCGTCCGACCAGTCGCCGCAGCCGAGCTTGAGGCCGGTTTCGCGCACGCCCTTGGCCGTGTCGAACCAGGGCACCTCAGGCACCGACGGCGCGGCCTTGATGCCCGCGGCTTCGGCGCGGCGCTCAGGCAGCACCTTGAGCACCCAGCCGAACGGGTGTTCGATGCTCTTGCGCACGGCTTCGCGGGCAAGGCCCTCGAACTCCTCGGGCGTGACGCCCTGGGCCAGCAGTGCAGCCAGACGGACATCGGCGAGGTTCACCTGGTCGGGATCGACCCCGGCGCGCTGAAATGCCCGGCCGACATCGCCAGCAGGCGTGTGCGCAAATGGGCCTTCGCCAGCATCAAGGGAGGTGGAAGTGCACGCGCCTTCTTTTATTGGTGTCTGGTGTTTGGTGCTTGGTGCTTGGTGAGCTTTTGTCTGGGTTTCGTTTTCGGAACCCACGGAAAACCCACTGGGTTTCTGTTGGGTTTCTCCTGGGTTACCGTTTTTGCGTGGTCTCCCACCCTTTTTGCCGTTGGTCTGCGCAGCGTTGATCTTGGCTTGGGCCTTGAGGATCTCCTCCTCGGCGCGGCCGTTGACCCAGACCCCATCCTGTAAGGTAAAGAACTCCTGCAGAACGGTATCCACTGCATCCCGCTCTTCCTTGGAGCGTGCGCGAGCCACTCGGTGGGCCTGGGCCGCAGGGATGCCCTCCTCGGTCGAGTAGTAGCGATCCAGCAGCAAGCGGTAGGCGCCGTGCTCGAGCATAGAAAGGTGGGCTGTGTCCTTGGCGTAGTCGCCCAAGTGGTGCTCGTAGTAGTTCATGCTCCACGCCACTCCTCGGGGAGCTTCGAACCCTTTGAGCGGTTGCAGGGGAAGCATGCAGTGGCTAGGTTTTTCATACACGTCGCCCCACCTCTGGCGACTGGAATGACGTGATCAGCCTCCAGGCGAACACCCCGCGCACCGCAATAGCGACAGGTGTAGTTGACCTCCAGCGGCATGAACGGGAAGTCCTGCAGGTTGCATTCGCTGGGTGTCAGGGGAGCCGCAGAGGTCACGCGGCCTCCGCTTCCAGCACATCGAACAGGCTCGGCATGCTGAACTCGCGCTCGGCCGACCTCAGGTAGTGCACCTGGTCCATGAAGTAGCCCGGATTGAGCTCGCTGCCACCGCCGCGACGGCCCTTGAGGATTGCCCGGTAAGGCACGGTGCCAAGACCACAGAACGGGTCGTAGACGAGCTCGTCGGGGCTGCTGTAGCGATCGATCAGGCGATCAACAATGTCGAACTGCAGCGGGCACACATGCTTTTCAACTGCGCGACGCGACTGGTCACTGTTGAGGGTCAGCATGCGCGTGACGTCGTGCCACACGTCCGGGTGATGGCTGCCAGGCGCCAGGCTCATGAACTCGCTGGGCAGAGCGCCCCTGAGCTCCAGCTCCTTGCCGATGCGCACGTGGAACTCGTAGTCGTAGACGTTGGCCAGGCTGAACTGCGTGAAGAGCTTGGCCAGCTTCGACGGGCCCAGGGCGGCCAGCTCCTCAGCCGTGATCTGGCGGTTGCCGCTCGATCGCCAGAAAGCATGCGCATCCACCTGCCACTGGGCCCGGGTGTAGGCGTCTTTCGTCTTGCGCACCGGCGTATCGGCGTAGCCCTTGGAGCGGTCCGTCTGGGGCTTGCGGAACAGGACGATGTACTCGGGCGATCCAACGCCCATCTTCGTGCCGTCCTTGCACTGCTCAGACCAGCCCAGGCGGTAGGTCTGGTTGTTCTCCCGCACGACGTCCGTCACAACCGTGATCAGGCCCATGTAATCGAAGCCGTGCTTGCGGCCGTGCATGATGGCCTCGCAGTGGAACGGGCTGACTGTGGGGGCGCCTGCGCCGGTGACGTTGCCGAAGAGGATCCGGTCCTTCACGTGGCACGCGTAGATGCGGCCGGGCTTGAGGATGCGCAGCAACTCCGGCGTCAGGTAGTCCATCTGCGCCCAGAAGTGGTCGTTGTTCTCGGTGTGCCCGAAGTCGTTGTAGCTGGGGCTGTACTCGTAGTGGTTGGCGAACGGGATCGATGTGACGATCAGATCGACGTGGTTGTCAGGCTGCAGCTTGGCCTCTTCGACGCAGTCGTTGTTGGCCACCGTGAATCGCTCGCCAGTTACCTCGATGCGATCGACACCGAGGGACCTGGCCAGTGTTTCCTGCATGGCCAGCTGGTTGAGGCCGTAGCGTCGAATGATCTCGGTCATCTTCTTCACCATTTCTTTGTGCTGTTCCCACTTGGCCAACAGGGTGCGCAGCACCTCACGCTCGGCCTCGCTGTAGACGATGTCGATGCGCACGCGGTGCTGCTGCTGAAAGCGCTGCACGCGGTGGATCGACTGGATGAAGTCGCGGAACTTGAAGCCGATGCCCGCGAAGATTTCTCGGTGGCAGTGCCGCTGAAAGTTGCAACCGGCACCTGCGATCACCGGCTTGGTGCTCAAGATCCGGAACTGGCCGTCGCCAAAGGCAGCGATGCGCTGCTCGCGCTCATCCAGGACCTGTGTTCCCCAGACGCTGACGGCCTCGGGGATGGCCGCCTGGATGGCGTGGCGTTCAGCCTCCAGGTCGTGCCAAACGATGAAGTGGTCTGTCGGCGATTGGTCGATGATCTCGCGCACCTTGGCCACGCGGGCCGGCATGCTGTCCCGCTTTTCGCCAGCAGCTGCAGACAGCCCAAGCGCCGGATCGTTGAACATGAGCGCCTGGCCGTCGCGCTCATGGCCAGCTTTGGTGTAGTCGCTGGGCACCTCGTGGTACCGGACCTCCATTTCGGGCAGCACGTAGCCTTCGTCGCTGTGGCCCAGGTCGCTGGGATACTGGATGAACACTGCCCAGCTCGACACCCAGAGCCAGAATTCTTCTTCCTTGTGCGGGTACAGCGTCAGATTGCCGGCCTTCTCGCTGTCACGTTGGAAGAACCTGGTCAGGGCCTGGCCAGAGTCCATGACGCCGAGATAGGCGGCGTAGTGGATCAGCTCCTTGAATCGGTTCGGGCTTGGCGTTGCCGTCTGCACGAACTTGAATTCCACTCCCCTGAACTGCGGCAAGAACTCTTGGTAGGTCTTGCTGCCGAAGCTGCGCAGCACGTCAGCCTCGTCCAAGCTGCTGGCGCGCCAGCGAGACGGGTCAACGTTGCCCTCACGCACTGCCTCGTAGTTCGTGAGGTAGATCGTGCGCTCGTCGTCGATCTCATTGTCGTGACGGACGAAGCGGACATCGATGGCGTGCTGGCCATGGAAGTGCTGGGCTGCCTGGGTGATGAACTCTTGGCGCACCCCCAGCGGGCAGACGATGCCACGCACGCCACCTGGTCGGTGCAAGCCGATGAGCCGCATGAGCTCAAGCGCCGTGACTGTCTTGTGGAGCCCGAACGCCGCGAAGATCGCCCGGTTGCCGCCCTTGGCCGCCCACCGCACGATATCCTTTGTGTGCGGCTTGAGCTTGGGGTTGATCTCTACCGGATCGACGTCAAAGCCCTTGAAGCTGGCCAGCTTGATCTTGCGTCGCAGGAAGTCGGTGTAGTCGCTCACGCCGCCTCCCACTCAACGCCACGCTGCGCGTCGATGTACTCGATGAGCTTGTCGGTCTGGGCTTGATCGAGCATCACCTGGCGCCCGTTGGCCTCGATGAGCAGGCGGCCGTTGGCGGTGAGCGCGAAGTCGGCGCCTGTGTCATCGGGCTTTGGCTCCTGGGCCGGCTGTCGTGGGGCCCTCGCTTCCGCCGGGGCGTCCACCTGCTGGTCGTCGGGTGCGCTGAGCTCCCGCGCCACGCTCAAACCTGTGGACGTGATGCTCCAGAACGTCAGGTTGCCGTCGCGCTCTTTGAGCAGCAGGCCGTGATCAACGCAAAGGGCCAAGCAGTTACCCAGTCCCGCATAGTGGTGCGGCTGACCAATTGCTTCCAGCAGTGCGGCGCTGGCCAAGCGCCCATTCGCGGTCCCAGCCAGCGTCACCAGGCTTTGCGCAGGTATCGATCCCCGCTGGGGCTTGTAGAGAGAGGGAATGTTCATGGTTGAACTCCAATCGCAGTGATGCGCTGCAGACGGCCCTTTCGCGCCAGCTTCTTGAGCTGGGTGCGGCGCTTAATAGCCTTGTGCAGGTCTTTGGATGTGCACAGCAGCAGCTGAACGGCATGCCGCTCGATCGCGGCATCAATGGCGGCCAGCTCGGCGCCCTGCGGTGCGTAGTGGTGGGTGGCGGGGAAGCGCGCACCGATGTCGCCGATGGCGGTGTAGCCCGCGGTGAGCAGATTGACGCTTTCCTCGTCGGAGCAGATGCCCACCTCTGTCAGGGTGAGCCCAATGCCGCAGGCCTCGGCCAGGATGTTCCAGTGGTGAGCTGCGGCAATGCTCTCGCGCATGAAGCCAAGGGCCTCAAGGGTGGGCACCATGATCGTGTCGCGCTCTGCCTCGGTAAGGCACGCCGTGCGGCTGACTGCTTTGCGCATCGTGGGCAGAAGGTTGATGGAGGCAGTCATCGGGCGGCCTTCTTTCTGTTGGATGTGCCCAGGTGGAATCCCCCGCAGTGCTGGCAACGGTAGGCGGCTCGACCGGGGCGCGAGTACTTGCTGCGCAGCAGCACCTGTTGAGCCAGGCGTAACGTCTCAAAACGCTGCTTGCCGTCGCAGGCCGTCGCTGCATGCACGGCGCCGGTCAATGGGTCACTCAGACTCATTCATGACTCCCGGCAGCTCGATGGGCATCAGTGGAGACTGGGCCCCCTCGGGTGGGGAGCACAGCCCAGCGCGGTACATGCGCACTTGGTGCTTGACCGTGCAGTCCTCGCAGTAGTCGGGAGGCTGGCCACGATGCAGTTGTGCACGCAGTGATTCGTCCTCTTGCGACTCTTGGTGCACTGCTTCGAGGTAGGTGCTCCACGACTCTGGCGTGACGAAGCAGCGAGGTCGAACAGCCATGACCCGGGCGAACCAAACGGGCCTGTTCTCGTTGAGCGAATTCCATGGCCGTGACATCTGACAGGTTGATCAGCCTGCTGTCCGGACAGCTGCAGGTGCATCCGCCGGTGCGGCGGGCTGGGCAAGGTGCTGGGCGCCGACCCCGATGACATCGAGTTGCGAAGCGATCAAAGTGCGCACATGGTCAGCGCCGAAGCAGTCGAGGGCCATGAGCTCTCGAATGCGTTCGCTCATGTCGCAGCCACGGCGGCGGCAATGCTTGTGGAACGCGGCTTTGAGGCTGTCTTGCAGCCGAACCTCCAGGCTTTCGCTGAGAGCGCCGAGGGAGCGATCAAGCAACGTGACGGAAAACTCGGGCGCTTGCTCGCCGTCGCATTCAATGGGGATAAATTTGGTGGAAGACATGGGCGACTCCGAAGTTGGTGACAGTGATCAGACGTGGGCCGAGGCGCTGCTGTCTCAGGTCATCCGCCGTGCGCAGCTCGCTGCTGCGGATGCCTTCTCGGACCACGCGCAGCAGCTGCGCTCTGCCGCGGCCAGTGATGAATAAAGCCCCCGACATGCCAGTCGCGCAAAGCCCTTTCGGGCTCGCTTTCAGGGAGGAAAAAGGCGCCAGCTCGATGGCTGGGGCTGCGCGACGCTTCGCGGCATGTCGGGGCAAAACTGGTGATTGGCGGCAGTCCACCGACGTGATGCAATGGCGCTTCCACACGACCACAGATCACGAAGGGGATGGCCATGGAAATGGATCCGCTGGAAGACTTGATGCGCGACTTGCTGTCGTTGGCCGAACATGCGGCAGCCACACGAGACCTGCTGACGGCGCTCATGTCACACCTCCGCGCAGAGCAGCCAGCACTTTGCGGATCGCTTGCAGCAACGCTTGCAAACGCTCTCCAGCGCGACGACTTGCGGGTAAGCGAGGCGTTTGTGCTTCAGGCACAGGCCGCCATTCAGGCCCTGACAGGAAGTGGTGGCGGTCCTGTTGCGCTGTCGATTTCGGTGCTTGCGCCTCGGCCATCAGATCCCGCCAAAGCGCGGGCTTCATTTCGGCTGATTCCTGGCGGCCCAGCAAGCGGCTGAGTCGCTCGCTGCGTTCATGTGCCGCCCGAACGATGCAAGCAGCCTGCCTGCGGCGCACACGGGCAATCGCACTGCCCTTGCCTGCGCGGTCAGCCATGGCCGACCTCCCCTGCCTCAACGGACACAGCAGGGGCGCCCTCCGTCCCGATCAGCTCGGGCCAGATGCGGTGCCAGTCTTCCGGGCGCAGGTCCCAGCGACGCACCAAGCCATCGGTGGTGTGCTCGATCTGGGGCGCAACATCGGGTGGCACAGGACGCCGACGGGTGGCCATCTGGTAAAGATAGGCAGGCGAAATGCCGATCCGACCAGCGAGATCCTTTGTGCGCCCGCGCTCTTTCAGGTAGTCATGCAGTTCCATGCGCCGCATCTTAGTAGCGTTTGCTATCACTGTAAAGCGGCATTTGCTATCGTAGCGTGCGCTATCGTTTCAAGATGACGGATGACGACCTCAACCAGCACCGGGCCCAGCGCTTGGCGGACCTGCTGGAGCAAAAGTACGACGGCAACAAGACTTGGCTCGGCAGGTCCTTGGGCTACAGCAGTGGCGCGTTCGTGCGACAGATGATCGAAGGTGAGCGACCAATCACCGAAAAGACCATCGCCAAGATCCACGAGCTCCCCGGTTGTGATGGCTGGATGCTTCGCAGCAGCAGCGGCCATCAGCCAATTGGCCGATGGGCGGGCAAAAATGCGCCCTCAACCACCCCCGAAGCTGAGGGGGTGTCGGCACGAAATGCGACTCAGTTCACACAAGGGTTTTCTGCATCCGCGTTTAATGCCACTCACAGAGCCCCAGTTGTTCCATGGGGCCGCATGGGAGTGGATGTTTTGTCACGTGCGAATGTCGTAGATGGTGAATTGGCTGCGCCAGTGGATTTTTCTGAGGGCGCAGTGGTTTGGAGAATTGACGATGACTCAATGAGCCCCGACTACAACCCCGGGGATTTCATCGCCATCGATACAAGCCCTGAGTCATTAGAACTGCTGGCTGCTGGCGAGGCCGTCATCGTGGAGACATCAGGCGGCACCAAGATTTTGCGTTACTACACACCGATGGTGGATGGGCATTTTGAAGCCAGACCCCCGGCAGGCAGCAGGTATGCGTCTCTGTCAACGCTGCAGATGCAGCTGCACGTGCGCGCAGTCGTTCAAGCGCACTTGAGAATCAGGCGTCAGGCAACCACAAGATAAGGCGACCGGCTGGCCTATTTCAGCCGAAACAGGGAGAAACCCATGAAGAAGCTCATCATCGCGTCCGTTCTCGGCGTGTTCGCCGCCCTTGCATTCGCCCACTCAGGCGGCACTGATCGGATGGGTTGCCACATTGACCACAGCACGGGCATGCGCCACTGCCATTGAAAAAACCGCCATAGGTTTTTCATGAAAAGATTCATCTTTGGCATGATTTTTGGCGCACTTCTTGGCGCCGGCGGATTTAGCTGGGCCGCCAAAGTGGTTGGTGGAAACGGATACCTCACAGGTTGGAGCGTCACAGTCAACGGGGAAGAGGCTTGCAGCGCTCCCTATATCTGGCTATCCACCAGAGAAATTGAATGCGACTGATTGCAGCCAATATAAACTTGCATATGCAATTCTTGAAAGTATTCATGGCCATCATGTCTGTCGCCATCACGGCCGGATGTGCAACCACCAGAACCGAAGTGGTGAACATCGGCGCGAACAAGTACATGATCGGCGGACAAGGATCGGCCTTTGATCACTCTGGCAGTGTGGTCAAGGCCCGTTTTTTGAACGAGGCCAGGAGTTTCTGCGCCGAACGAGGCTCGGCCATGGAGCTCTTTGACAGCACGGCACGGGACGCAGGCCTCTACACCTACGCGTCGGCTGAAGTCCAGTTCCGCTGCGCTCCACGCTGACCGCACCAGCCCCCACCCCAGCCAGCCCGCCTAGTGCGGGCTTTTTTGCGTCTCGCCTCTGAGGTAAGAAAAAGAATTGCATTTGCTATTGCACTAAGGTGAAGCATTTGCTATCGTTAGCTCATCCCAACAACACCCACGGGGTGAGCGATGAAGCAAACCGAGAACCTGCGCGCACTGCAGGAAGCCCTGACAGAGGCGCATGACTACGTCAGCGCCCACCTGATCACAGGCGGCCAAATTGGCGGCGCCATGACGCCGTTCAACCCGCGCGCAGAAGTCCTCAACCAGCTGCGCGACGCGCTGCGAGAGATCACCTTCCGTCATGAGCGCGCACCCGCAGATGGTGCAGCTGTCGCGGTCGGCACGGCTGGCCTGGCCATGCTCGACGCCCCCCAGGTGACGGCATGAACGCGCACATGCACCCTGTGTTCGCAGGCATCTTGCAGCAGGCCGTTCAAGCCCCGCAGCAGATCAGCCGCGCACAGTACGTCTCCAGGCTGCTGCGCATGGACTGGCAGTTCGAGCACGCTGCCGCCGAGCAGTGGCGCAAAGGCCGTGCCGAGCTGGATGCGCTGATCACGCTGCGCCAAGAGCTCGATGCCCAGCACGTCCTGTGGAACCGCCACGTGCCACCCGAGTACCGCACAAACGACCATGTGCGCACCTTCAAGGACTTCACCGGTCACGCACCCGTGACGGTCGAGTGGTCCGAGATTGATGGCGCACCGCGCGTGATCGCTGTGGTGATCGAGGTGTCCGGCGTTGGGCCTCGCTCCATCACGCCGGACCTGACGCCCGAGTGCATGGCGCGCTATCAGGACAAGCTGACACAGCTCGTTGCCAGCGCTGATCAGGCAGCGGATGAGCTTGCGCGCGGAATGGCGGTTAAGCCCGGCTGCGAAGCCGCAGAGGTGGTGCCCGCATGACTTTGCGCCGCCCCACCAACCACGCAGCAGCCAACCCGAGCGACAACCCATTCGCTGGCAATGGATCGACGCGCAACTGCATGAGCTGCTTCAAGTGGCGCCCCCAGGCGGGCGGTCGCATCCATCCGCGTACACGCCTGTGGCAGTGCCACGGCTGCCGCCCCATCACCACGAACAAGCCGGAGCCCATCCCATGCGCAAGCTGACATCTGCCCTGGCCGCCATTGGCCGCGACTTCACCACCTTCTGGCACATCCGCGTGCCGGCATGGCTGACGCGCGCATCAGCTGCCCTCCCCACATCGCGCAAGAGCCAGGACGAAGCGCTCTACGCCTGCGCATTCGTGGCTGTGTGCCTGCTGGCAAGTGGCCTGGTGGGCTGACCACACACCAAGTTCCATGGCCAAGCCGCCGGGCCTTTGCGGCGGCAACCCATCCTCAACGGAGATTTTTCATGTCCCAAATCGAAGCCATCAAGGCCAAGCTGTCCGAGTACGACTTCATCATCGCCATCGACACATCCGGCTCCATGGGCGAGCCCGTCAAGGCCGGCTCCAGCGTCACCCGCTGGCAGGCCGTCCAAGAGAGCGCGCTGACCCTCATCCGCGACGTGGCCGAGCTCGACAGCGACGGCCTGGGCCTGGTCCTGTTTGGCGGCACCAACATCCAGACGCATGACGGCGTCGGCGTGGACAAGGCCCGCGAAGTGTTCGCCGGCACCAGCCCCCGCGGTGGCACGCCCCTGGCCGAGGCTCTGAGCGCGGCCCTCAAGCTGGCCGGCAAGTCCGACAAGAAGGACTTCATCGTGGTGTTCACCGATGGCGCGCCCGATGACCGCGCCGCGGCCGCCAAGGTGATCGTGGACGCCTCGCATCAGATCGAAACCGACGACGCCCTGACCATCCTGTTCGTGCAGGTGGGTGACGACGCCGGCGCCACTGCGTTCCTGCAAGAGCTGGACGACGAGCTGGACGACGCCAAGTTCGACATCGTGGACGCCAAGACCGTGGCCGAAGTTGACCAGTTCGCCACCACGGCCGAGCTGATCGTGGCCGCCATCAACGACTGACCCACAGCCTGAGCTGACAAGGCGGGGCGCAGTCTGGCCCGCCCACCTTCACCACACCATGAACATCGACAAACCATCGGTCGGTTTTTGCCAGTGCGGATGCGGTCAAAAAACACGCATCCCCACGACAAATGCCACCGCAAAAGGCTGGGTCAAGGGCGTGCCATTGAAGTTCATCAATGGGCACAGCATGCGGCTTGCGCGCGAGACACGCTCTGATGCCGCAGTGGGCAACAAGTCGTTTAGCTCGCATGGCTACATCGTGGTTCAACTCGCCGGAGGGAAGCGCCAGTATGAGCACATCCTTGTTGCCGAGAAGGCACTCGGTCGAGGACTGCAAAACCTTGGTTCTGGTAACCCGCGTAATGAGGTGGTCCACCACATCAATGGCGACAAGACGGACAACCGCCCTGAAAACCTGCTGATTTGCACTCACGAATATCACGTCGCGCTGCACCATCGTCTGGAGGCATCGCCTGCGTGGCCTGAATTTCAGCCAGTTGCACGTCCTGGATTCGGCCGTGGGAGGCGTGCGGCATGACGCAGTCGATTTTCACCGTCCGGGCATCCTCTTGGGGTGGACTTTTTGACTGCGCATACGCCTGGCAGGGTGTCCACATGCTGGGCATCCGCAAGCCAGCAGGCCTGCGCGCACACCTGGGCACTTCCATCCACGCCAGCACCGCGGCCTACGACAGCGGCCGCCTGCCCGGTGGCCAGGCCCTGAGCATTGACGAAGCCGCCAGCATCTTCGTGGACAGCCTGCGCCAGCCTGATCGCGACGTGGACTACAGCCAGGACGAGCTGAGCGTGCGCGAGGCCGAGCGCATCGGCCTGACGCTGCACACCAGCTACTGCCTGGACATCGCGCCGCGCTTCCACTACCTGGCCGTCGAGGCCAAGCTGCAGCCCCTGGACATCGACTGCGGCAACGGCGTGATCGTACGCCTGACCGGGTCCATGGACCGCTCCCGCGTCACCGATGCCGGCGACGGCGTGCTGATCTCTGACGTCAAGACCGGCTCTGCCGTGATCCAACAGGGCGAGGCCCAGATCAAGGGCCGCAGCCCTCAGCTGGGTACCTACCAGCTCATGTACGAGCAAGGCGAGCAAGTCCTCACCAAGGGCGCCCAGATCATCGCCCTGCACACCAGCACCAGGCCGAGCACGGCCGTCTCGCAGGTGTGGGACGCCAAGCGCGTCATGGTCGGCACCGAAGACGCCCCCGGCCTCATCGAGATCGCTGCGCAGATGTTCCGCAGCGGCCTGTTTCCCCCCAACCCCAGCTCGATGCTGTGCTCGCCGAAGTACTGCGCCCGCTGGGCCACCTGCCCTTATCACGAGTGAGCAACACCATGAACGCACCCATGTCCATCGCCCAAGTTCGACAAGGCCCCAGCGAGCTGGCCAGCATCCCCGACCAGTCCATCGACATGTTCACAGAGCGCGGCTTTGTGCTGGCCAACCGCATTGCCAAGGCCTATGCAAGCTCCGATGCCATTCCCGTCGCCTTCCGCTCGCACGTTCTGAAAAAGAACCGCAATGGCGACGAGTGGATCGAGAACCCGTCTGCCATCGGCAACTGCCTCGTGGCCATCGAAACTGCGCGAGCTGTTGGCATGAGCATCACGTCGGTGATGCAGAACGCCAACGTGATCGAGGGGCGCTTGTCCTGGTCGGCTCAATTCGTCATCGCCTCCATCAACGCCAGCGGCCGGTTCCACCCCCTGCGCTTCGACATCAAGAATCGCGGCCCGATGACTGCCAAGTACCGCGAAAAGCAAGGCTGGAACAAGGAAAAGAACGGCTACGACTTCAAAGATGTCGAGGTCAAGATCGTTGATGAGGTGTGTGTGGCCTGGACCCTCCCGAAGGGCATGCCGTTCCCGCCGAACGTCTTCACCCTGGACCAGGCCAAGGCCGCGAACCTGCCGGTGATCGAGTCCGCCCCCGTGTCGATGAAGCTGGCTGTCGAAGAAGGCTGGTATGGCAAGTCCGGCTCCAAGTGGCAGACGGAAATGAAGACCCTCATGCTGCAGTACCGCGCTGGTGCGTTCTTTGGCCGCATCCACGCCCCTGACATCATGATGGGCATGGGCCGCACTTCCGAGGAGCTGGCCGATGTGGTCGATGTGATGCCCAACGGCACGTACACGGTCACCAGTGAATCCCTGCGCACCGACATGCAGCGCGTGGACCAGACCACCGGCGAGATCACCCACGATCCGAGCCCGACGGTGCGGCAACAGGCCATGCCTGACACCACCGAGAAGGTGGAAAGCAAGCCGGCCGCCAGCGCCAGCACCACCGCCGTGCGACAGCAGGCAGCGGCTCAGGCTGCGCAGGGGAAGCCGGCCTTTGACCTGGACGCCTTCGCCACCCGTATCGAGGCCTGCCGCGACATCGACACGCTCGACCTCCTGGCCGACGAGGTCAGCGGCCTGGAGCGCGACCAGGTGCTGGACGCAGATGCGGCGCAGACGCTGCTCGACGTGTACCGCCGTCGCCGCGAGGCACTGGCCAATCCGCAGCCTACCGCGGCACCGGCGCAAGCCGCGGCCGCAGCTCCGCTGCAGGGTACCAGCCGCCGGCGCGCCGCCACCCCCGGCACTGCCCCCGAGTAACCCAGCAATCCAGCGGGCCGGTAACGCGCCGGCCCTGGCCAGGAGTTCCCAGTGAACAAGTTCCGCTTCAAGGGCGTGGCGTCGATCAAGCACCTCAACACCCGCAAGGAAGGTGAGGAGGAGGCGCAAAAGCTGTGCGTCGATCTCAAGCTCAACACCCGCACCGACCTGACCGTCTTCCACTTCTTCGATGACCAGCTGCCGCACGCCCTGTGGCTGCCCGGCACCATGGCCAAGCGCAACCTGCAGCTGGGCCCGCTGACCTTCGGGCATGAGCATGATGGCTACAGCCTGCAGGCCTGCGGCTCCACGCACCAGGGCGTGAAGGTCAAGAAGTTCCACCTGGAGATCCTGGACGGCGGCCACATCAATCTGACGTTCTCGGTGTCCTTCGAGCCATCCGGCACCGAGGTGGCCACGCTGGCCGAGTACCTCGCCGATGAAATCGAAATCGTCTTGCAGTCGGCGAACCAGGAGCTCGATTTCGAAGGCACGGATGACGGCATCTGGGCGCGCAGCGTCAACCGCATTCCTGAGCGCAAGGACCACACCCCGCCGGACAGCGCAGGGCCCAGCGACTCGGACCTGCTGGCCGGCATCGACGGCGAAGACCCGATGTACCAGCAGGCGGTCGAGATCGTCACCAGCCAGCAGCGCGCATCGATCTCGCTCGTGCAGCGCCACCTGCGCATTGGCTACAACCGCGCCGCGCGCCTCTTGGAGGCCATGGAATCCGCCGGTCTCATCTCCCCCATGTCCAACGACGGCAGCCGCACCGTGCTGGCCACCGACTGAACAGGAGCAAACCATGCACATCAAGCAAATCACCGCGAACAACGTCATTGGCGCCAAGGAGATCGACATCTCCATCACCTCGCCGGTCTGCATGCTGGTGGGCGGCAACGGCCAGGGCAAAACATCCATCCTGGACGCTGTGCGCCTGGCGCTGATCGCCGAGCCGGCCCGTGGCGTCAACTACAAGAAGGACTATGCCCAGCTGATCACCGAAGGTGCATCGACTGGCCAGGCCCAGGTGCACACGGACGCCGGCGAGAACTGGCTGATGCTCCCCACGGGCAAGGGCAAGCAACTGCATGACCACCCTGCGCTGCCCTATGTGCTCGATCCGGCCCGCCTGGCTGCGCTCAAGCCGGCAGACCGCAAGGGCCTGCTGTTCGCCCTGCTGGGCGTGAGCTCCACGGCCGCCGACGTCAAACCCCTGATGTTGGCCCGCGGCCTGGACGCCAAGAAGTGCGAGCGCGTGCTGCCCATGCTGCGCGCCGGCTTCGAGGGTGCGGCATCTGTCGCGGCCGAGTCCGCCACGCAGACAAAAGGCGCATGGAAGCAGGTGACGAACGAGCAGTGGGGCAGCGACAAGGGCGGCAACTGGCAGGCAGCGCGCCCCGACTTTGATGCGACCGAGCTGCAGCGACTGACCACCCAGGCAGCAGCGCTGGACCAGCAGGTGGCTGCCGCGAACCAGACCCTGGGTGCCTTGCGTGTGCGCCGCCAGCAGGAGCAAGACCTGGTCGGCCGGCGCGAGCAGCTGCAAGCCCAGGTCGACATGATCGAGCGCATCCAGAAGAAGCTGGATGTCGATGAGAAGGAGCTGGCCAAGGTGCAGGCCGACCTGGCGCAGTGCCCTGGCGAAAAGCGCGAGGGCCTCATGCACGAGCTGGGCTGGTCGGTGGCGTTCCTGGTGTTCTACGGCGAAGCCCTGGACTTGAACAATGAGCTCGAATGCCGTGTCCGTGCGGCCTTGGATGCCTATGAGGCCACGCACGGCAAGGTCAGCTTCGCCAATGACCAATCCGTGGCGGCAGATCGCCTGCCCGCGCTCAAGGAGGCCGTGAGCCTGTTGGAGAAGGCCGTGGCCAACGACAAGCGCGATCTGGCTGCAGCACGCGATGCGGAGACGCAACTCAAAGCCATCAGCCACCAGGGTGAGCCCGTGAAGGAATCCGAGGTGCAGGAGGTTGATGCAAGCATCAAGGCCCTGCAGGCGCAGCGCGCCGCCCTCACTGCCCAGATCGATGCTCACAACGCGGCGAAGCGTGCGGCCGATGGCGCCGATGCCGCCACGGCCAAGGCAGCTGAGCTGCATGCCGACATCATGCAGTGGATCGCCATCGCTGAAGCCCTGGGCCCCAACGGCATCCCCGGCGAACTGGTCGGAAAGGCTCTGGGCCCGGTCAATGAGCGCCTCAAGCAGTCAGCCGAAGACACGGGCTGGAGCTGCGCACAAATCGGCACGGACATGGCCATCACCTATGGCGGCCGTGCCTACGCCCTGCTGAGCGAGTCGGAGAAGTGGCGCGTGGACGCCATGCTGGGCGAGGCCATCGCCCAGGTCAGCGGCCTGCGGGTGCTGATGCTGGACCGCTTCGACGTGCTGGAGCTCAACGGCCGCGCCCAGGCCTTGACCTGGCTGAGCACCCTGGCCATCAACGCCGAGATCGATACCGTGCTGGTGGGCGCCACGCTCAAGTCGGCCACGGGGAGCTGGCCCGAGGGGGTTTCGGCCGCATGGGTGGCTGGCGGCATGTGCAAGGCGGGCGCTCCGGCGAATGCCGTGCAGGCTGACCTGATCGCTGCGTGAGGCCAACCATGACATCCGTTGACTGGTCCAAACAACACTGCGGCGTTCACCAGGCGCCCCTCGATGAGCTCCTGGCGCTGATGCCCGACTTACGCCCGGTGCTTGAGACGTTCCCCGATGAGCCTGATGCATACACCTGGGACGTCAAGGTGCACATGCTCATGCCCCGCCAGTACCCCTGTGTTCCGCACTGGCATACCGACAACGTGCCTCGCGTCAATGGCGTTCAGCGCTTCGATCTGTGCCGGCCTGAGCTGCCCATGTACCTGTGGATCTCTGGCGCACCCCTGACGCAGTTCAAGCACGGCTACCTGCAGGCCGGCCGGTGGCATCGGTTCAACCAGCTCGATGAGCACCGCGGTACCGCTGCCGCCGACTTCTGCTGGCGCGGCTTCATCCGGGCTACACACCAAGGCATCCAAGCACCGCGCCCCACCGACCATCTGCGCCGGCACTGCCAGGTGTACCTGGACGCCGACACCTACCAGTGGTGACCGACATGTCCACTCAACCTAACCAGCTCGCCCCCGTGCCCGAGGCATTCCGCCACCTGGTGCCGAAGCACGGCAAGTCCCCATGGCAGCCGTCGCGGACCGCCACGGCGCGCGTGCCTGACCCAGCCCCTGTGCCGGATACCTGCCCGGTCTGCTCCGGCCCTGTGGTGATCGCCCACCACACCCAGATCTACCGCAGCGGCCAGACCTACGGCGAGTGGCCCTGGGCCTACCGCTGCACCGACTGTGACGCCATGGTGGGCATGCACCCGTTCACCAGCATCCCGCTGGGCACGCTGGCCGGCGCCGAACTGCGCCGCCTGCGCACCGACTGCAAGCAGCCCTTCAACCTGCTGTGGAAGCACCACCGCATGTCTCGCATAGATGCCTACCAGGCGCTCGCCGACCACCTGGGCATCCCGAAGGCCGAATGCCACTTCGGCCTGTTTGACGCTGACCAATGCCGAGCCGCCCGGGCCTGGGCTGTTCAGCAGCTTCGCACCACCGCCACCGCCTGACCACCTTTACACCTCCTGGAAAGACCACCATGGGAAGGCCTCCCAAACCACCGCTGTACGTGCTGCCGCACGGAATTGAGGTCATCGGCGAATACCCGCCGAATAAGCACTGCAAGTACTGGCGAGTTCGTCTGCGACCTCACCCGTTCTTTCCTGGTGTCCGGGAGGTGTTCGGCGGCATCTACGTTCATCGCAGCCGTGCCGTCCTGGCCTCGAAGCTGGGGCGAGCTCTGACACCAACAGATCACGCACATCACGGCAACGAGCTCAAGGATCACGACACCGCAGAAAACCTTGAGCTGCTATCTGCAAGCGAGCACAACAGACACCACAAGGTCGGCGCCAAGCACTCTCTCGCGTCAAGGCAGAAGACATCCGAAACGCTCAAGGCGCTCTATGCATCTGGTCAAAGGGATGCGGCGCCGCTGCACGGATCCAGCAACGGCTGCGCGAAGTTAACTGACGCCCAGGCCCTAGCAATCAAGTTCAGCACCGAATCAACCAAGACCCTGGTGGCGCGCTACGGCGTCAGCAGGACCACCGTAAAGCAAATCCGAAACGGATCCATCTGGAGGCACCTGAAATGACCACAGCCATTGTTTACGATTTTGAGACAACTGGACTCCCGCTGTACGGCGAGCCCAGCGAGGATCCTCGCCAGCCGCACATCGTGCAGCTGGGCGTGAAGGTCATGGACATGATCACCCGCAAGCCCCTGCAGGCCGTGGATGTCATCGTCCGCCCCAACGGCTGGGAGATCCCCAAGGAGGCCTCGGACGTGCACGGCATCACGACGGAAATGGCCTATGACATGGGCATCCCCGAGGAGGCCGTCACCGAGATCCTGCTGGAGCTGTGGCGCCCCGAGCGCCCTCGCCTGCGGGTCGCCTACAACGAGTCGTTTGATGCCCGCATCATGCGCATCGCCCTCAAGCGCCACTTCGATGATGCGATCGCCGATGCCTGGAAGGAAGGCCAGGCAGAGTGCGCAATGCGCATGGCCAACCCGATCCTCAAGAAGGGGCGCTACTCCAAGCTGGTCGATGCCTACGAATTCTTCACCGGCCGCAAGCTGGAGGGCGCGCACAGTGCCATGGCCGACGTGGACGGCTGCATGGCTGTTTACTTCGCCGTCAAGGACGGCATCACCGAACGGGTTGCGGCATGAGCGCGGCCACCATTCTGGAGCGCGAAGCCGCTGAGCTGCGCGCCGCACTGGAGTCGGTGCAGGCGCTGACCGACAGCGAAGACGCGCCGCACAAGCTGGGCTTGGTCCGCCAGGCCATCGCCAACGGCCTGGCCACGGCCAACGAGCTGCAGGCCCTGCGCCTGCAGACGCCGGAGGTGGCCCATGGCTGACATCGTTCAGAAGCTCGCGGGGGCGTTGGAGGGGCTGACGGCCATGTACGCCAAGACGTGGGATGTGGTTGAAGGTGGACTTGCCATGATGTCTGACAGCGTGGAGGAGTTCGAGAAGGCCCACGACGCAGCCCGCGCCGCCCTCTCCGAAGCAAAGGCGGGAGGGTGGGTGTCGCCTTACGACTCTGTGCCGCAGCCTGACCAGACCGTTCTGGTTTGGAGCCGCCAGACGTGGGAAACCGCTCCCAGTTTGAAGATCGACACATGGGCAATGCAGCGTGAAGCGCCGCTCTCGTTTTCAACGGCAACCATCGAAACCGGGTACGGCTGGGACGATCACGAAGACTTTGAAAGCGTGATCGCCTGGCAGCCCCTCCCCGCTCCACCTGCGCAGAAGGACCCCACATGACCACCACCCCCGCAATGCCCGAGTTGCCAGAGCCTGAACTCGGCTACATCGAGACGGACAAGAGCCGCCAGCCCGCGTTTTCTGCGCGGCAGATGCGTGCAGCAATGCAAGCGCAACCGGCCGCGGTGTCGGATGAGCAGATCCTCACTGAGGCCGCTCGGCACCTTGGAGAGATGCACATCGAAAACTGTGGACTAGGAGACATCAAGGCCTTCGCCCGCGCCATCATCGCACTGCGCCCGCAGGCGGTGCCGATGACTGAACTTGACGTTGCGCTCGCACTGTCCACGCAGCCCATGATGGTTGACATCGCCTGCGCGAAAGCGAGTGAGGTGATGGCGCTTGTTCGAGCCGTCGAATCCCATCACTTTGGCATCACCCAGCGCGCAGACGGCGGGGAGGGTTGAGCGATGGAAACACTGCGCAGGAGCTACGACATTGACGGTGCGGCTGTCGAAATGATTTTCGACGAAGACCGCCGCAGATACACGATCGCATCGCGGTGGGCGAACCTCACTCACATCCCAATGATCGGCCTCAGAAAGCACGCAAAGCGCACTGCACACGAGCGGGCAAGCGCGGTCTTTGAGGTCGTTTGCCTCAATGGCGCAGAGCCAGCCATAGCCAAGGCAGCACGCAGCATTGCCATGAAACTGCACCTCGGTCAGTTCTCCTGCCCCGCCTACATGGAGCGCGAACTGATCCGCCGATTCCACGCCGCCCACCAGCCCGCCAAGGAGAAGCCGTGACATCAGACACCAAAGCAGCGTGGCGACGTAGAGCACTCAGGGCCGAACACGAACTTGAGACGCTGCGCCGAATCCGCTCATTCGAGCACAAACAAGAGTTGCAGATGGTTCGCGTCGATGCGGCTCAGGCTACGGCGTTGCGCGAGATTCAAAACATCCTCAACGACCTGCGCGGCGATGAGCCGACCGCAGGACTGATCTAAAGGCCGCACCCATGACCGAAGAACTGAAGCAAGCAGCGCAGCAGGCGCACACACCCGATCACATCGCAGGCGTTGACCACGCGCATGAGCTGCTGCGCCGCATGGGCTACCACCGTGATGGTGAATGGTTCATTCACGCCAACCGTCGCGGAGCCGAGGCCATCCACGTCTCCACCATCTCCACTATCGTCAGCGCCGGGCAGTTGGTCATCACCCAGCGCCCCGCAGCGCAGGAGGTGGGCGAGCGGGAGGGGTGGACGGACGCCGATGCGGATGCCGCGCGCCTAGCCCTGGAGCTTGAGTGCCTGCTGCTGGACACCAAGGACACCGCATCCGTTTCGCGGTGGTGGGCATCGGCGAATGAAGCCCTTGACTTGCACCGCGCAAGGCTCGCCGCCGCACAGGCCAAGGAAGGGGGTGCGTGATGGCGCTCACCAAGAAGCAGCGCGCAACCCTGCGCGAGAAGTTCGGAGGCCGATGCGCCTACTGCGGATGCGAGCTTGGCGAGAAGTGGCACGCCGACCACATCGAGCACATCGGGCGCACGGACTGGTTCGCGCGCAATGGCGGCAAACCTCAAGGCCATGACTACCCCGAACGCGACACGCTGGAAAACATGAACCCGGCATGCCCGCCTTGCAACATCGACAAGCACACGTTCAGCCTGGAGGGATGGCGACAGGTGATCCAGCGCAGCAACGATGTCCTGCTGCGCGACGTGAGCACGTTTCGGCGCGCTGTGCGCTATGGGCTTGTGACGCTCAACAGCGCGCCCGTCATCTTCTACTTCGAGCGAGCCGCCGCCCACCAAGCCACCAAGGAGCCGCGATGAGCGACACACTGCGAAACAAATATGGTCAGCGATCCATCGTGACACCTCGGACAGCAGCTGACCCAGACATTGCAGCGCACGGCGGCAAGGTCGTCGTCTGCCTGGAGTACGGCCCTGCCCACGGCGGCCCCGGCTGGCACACATTCCCGTGCCTGCGCGATTCCTACAACAACCGGATCTCCTGGGATGACCGCGACCTGACGCCGCTGGGTGATGAGCCAGAGCCCACGCAGCACGCAAACGAGCTGGAGCACGCATGACCCAAGAACTGACCAACGCAGCGCAGCAGGCGCTGGAGGCGCTGGAGCAAGGCGTCGCATGGAAAGAAGGCGGCCTGCAAAAGGCTCGGGCAGCCGTTGACGCCATCCGCGCCGCCCTGGCCCAGCGCCCCGCAGCGCAGGAGGTGGAGCACAGCGACCAACTGACGAAGGCAAAGCGCCTGTTGGTTGACCTGCACAAGATCGGCGGCGCCGAAGTCCGCTCCATGATCGAGGCGCGAACTGGATCGTGGTTCGTGTGGGGGCAGGATCGCTCCCTGCCCGCCCCCCAGCAGGCCACGCCAGCGCGCCCTGACTTCGACGCGTGGTGGTCATCCGACGGCCCCAACACAGCGAGCCCATATGACGCTGCGCGGTCAGCGTGGGAGGCGGCACGACAGCAGGCCACGCCTGATCCGCTGACCCTTGGCCCGCTAGCAAAGCGCAACATCTACGACGCGATCCGTGGAGCCTATGACCTGGGCTACAACGACGCACGAAATGCCCGCACCGTGCCGGGCGACTTCGCACCGGGATATGACGGGCGCAGCGTTGAAGAAGACCACGGTGGCGCCTTGTTCAACATCCTGTCCAAAAGGCTGACGCCCGCCACGCCTGAGCCGATCACAGGTTGCATCGCGTGCGCCATGCGTGATGCCGCCATCCGTCAGATGCCGAGCCAGGATGTGCCGCAGGCATACCTAGACTGGCTTGCAACCAAGAGTCGCAGCGCGGGCGTCAGCGGCAATGAGGCTTGGAATGCTGGCGTCGAGTGGCAGAAGCAGCAAGCCGCCACGCCTGAGCCGGTGGGGGAGGTGGTTGCCTACCGCGAAAAGCTGACGGGCCGACTGTGTGAGCCGGAAGACACTCACCGCCGCAAGTTCCCCATGTGCTACGAACCCCTCACCCGCCCCGCCGCTGCGCCTGCTGTGCCGGAGGACTCTGCGCTGCTGGACTATCTGGACACGCTGGCGGCACGAACGGCCGGGTCAGACCTGCACTGTTTCGGCGGGCGCGTCGTGCTCTACGTTCGCACAGGTATCGGCTCACAGGTAGAGGCCAGTGGAGCGGGCACCGCACGCGAAGCTATCCGCGCTGCCATGCTCGCCGCCGCACAGGCGAAGGGAGTGCAGGCATGAGAGCCATCAGCATCCGCCAGCCCTGGGCCTGGCTCATCATCTGCGCTGGCAAGGACATCGAGAACCGCGATTGGTCCACCAACTTTCGCGGCCGCGTCCTGGTTCACGCCGCGAAAGGCATGACGCGCGCCGAGTGGGAAGACGGAATCGACACGGCCCAGCATGCAGGCGTTTCACTGGACGTGCTGCGCAATGGTTGCAAGTTTGACCAACTCCAGCGTGGCGGCATCATCGGCGCCGTAGACATCGTGGATTGCGTGCAGGACAGCGAATCACCGTGGTTCTTCGGCAAGCACGGCTTCGTGCTACGAAAACCAGCGCCGGTACCGTTCACGCCATGGAAGGGCCAACTCGGGTTCTTCGATGTGCCTCTGTCCGCCGTCGAGGCAGCGTCCATCGCCGCCACACAGCCGAAGGGAGGCGCATGACCTATCCGACCGCCCTCCTCTCCATCTCCAGCACTGCCAGCACCAGGCCGCGCAAATCGGCCACATCGGTGCCACCGCATGGGCGCACCCCGAACTTGATCAACAGGTTTTGCATGCGGCAAGTCTGCTCTGGAGGCCTGTCGCAAAGCAACGGCCTCGCGCGACTTTCTCATCTATCGAGCGGCAAGCCATGAGCACCACCAAGTTCCACGCTGACACCGAAGCCGTCACCTCGGTGACGCACCTGTCTATCCACCACGGTGAGGCCGTGTCTGGCCCGATCGTCACCGGCTTCTATCCCGGCAGCGCAGGCGAGATCTGGATCGACCAGGAAGGCGCCCGCATCAACATCCCCGCCGAGCATTTCAAGGCCGTCATGGCCCAGCTCAAGCGCACCCACGACATCGCAAAGGAGTCCTCCAGTGACTGACCCCAAGACCTCCAAGGCCAAGGACCGCACCAAAGACTGCACCAAGCAGTTGCCCCCGCCCGTGCTGCCCAGCCCGCCCGAGACGCCCGAGCAGGCCAAGGCGCGCCGCAAGCGCAACACCGTGATCGCCGCGGTGCTGATCGCCGTCATCCTGGTGGCCGGCGCCTACAGCGACCTGTCGCGCCTGGCTGGCTGATGACAAGCGCCAAGCGCCTCAGCTGCGCCTACTGCTGCGAGAAGGCTGTCGGCACCGGCCGCCAGGTCTGCAGCGACTGCGAAGCCCTGAACTACCTCAACACCATGAACCACTACGAAACCCTGGGCGTGGCCAGCGACGCCACCCCTGACGAGATCAAGCGGGCCTTCCGCAAGAAGTCCAGCCAGCACCACCCCGACAAGCCGGGCGGCGACGCCGAAAAGATGGCCGCCGTGAATGCGGCCTATGAGTGCCTGGGTGATCCTGAGCGCCGCTTGGGCTATGACCAGACCGGACGTGATCCTGCCAAAGGCCCCACGCTAGATGATGTGGCAGAGCATGCCCTGCAGACCCTGATCCGCCAGCTGCTGGACGACGGCCGTCCCGGCAACCTTGTGCACATGCTCGAAACCCACATCAAGCGCGGCGTGGAAAGCATCAAGAAGGACATCGCACTGAGCGAGCGCGTGGTTGCACGGCTGAGCAAGCAGCTGGACCGAGTCACCCGCAAAGGCGGCCGCACCAGCTTGTTCAACCGGGTGCTGCAGGAGCAGATCGGCCGCGCCGAGAGTGAGATCGAACAGGGGCGTCGGCAAATTGAAGTCTCTGAGCGATCGTTGGAAATCCTGCGTGAGCATGAGGACACCAAGCCGGAGCACGAGCCTGGGCGACCCGGCATCGATGAGCTGGTCATGGCCTTCGCCACTATGAACCGCCCACGCGGCTTTGCAGGTTGATTGTCCGGACCACCATGGGGACGAGAAGGGGGGCACGCCCATGTTTTGAGTGACGACTTCTGAGGTATCACATGACAACGGTTGCAGTTGCTGCAGCACGCTACGTGCGGATCGCATTGGCATCGGCCATCACCGGCCTGACGGTCGAAGCGATCGAGCAAAAGATCAAGGGCGGCGTCTGGCTGGAGGGTCAGCAGTACGTCCGCAAGGGTCGAGAGATTTACATCGACATGCGAGGGTTTGAGAAATGGGTCGAGCAGGAAATGGTGGGGTCGAACTGAGGGACACGTCGATCCGCGTGCACTTCACCTATGCGGGGCAGTCCCGCAAGGAAACACTCAAGCGTGACGGCAAGCCCTTGCCACCGACGCCAGCCAACGAGAAGTTTGCTCGCCGCCTGGTGGCCACGATCAACGAGAAGGTGAGGCACGGCGTCTTTGAGTATGCCGAGTACTTCCCCGACTCCAAGACCGCCCTGGCCCTGCGCAAACCCGACAAGACCCCCACGCTCAAGGAGCTGGGCGCAACCTGGTTGCAGACCAAGGGCCACGAGCTCAAGCCGTCCACCCTGCAGCAGTACCGCAGCGCAGTGAAATGCTGGTGCGCCCTCCTGGGCGAGGACACCCTGGTCACCAACATCACCGCCAAGGTGATCAAGGCCAAGATCGGATCGCACCCGTGGCCGAGCGCCAAGACCTTCAACAATTACCTCATCGTGCTGCGCGGCATGCTCGAACTTGAATTCGAGGGTGGCAAGACGCCAGCGGATGGCATCAAGAACATGCGGTGGCAGAAGAAGCCACCCGACCCGCTCAGCATCGAGGAGCGCGACAAGATCCTGGAGCGCTTGCGCAAGCAGTACGACCACCGGGTGTGGGCCTACTTCACCTGGATGTTCTACACCGGCATGCGCCCCGAGGAGGCGATCGCCCTGCGCTGGGGTGACGTCGATTTCAACAGCCGCCAAGTGCTGGTGCAGCGCGTGCGCACGTTCATGGGCTCCGAGTGGGAGGAAACCAAGACCTTCCGCGAGCGCCTGGTGGACCTGGTGCCGCAGGCCATGGCCGCCCTGCAGGTCATGAAGCCCTTCACGATGATGAAGCGCGACGAGGAAACCGGCGAGCCCGTGGACATCTTCGAAAACCCGAACACCGGGCGCCCCTGGCATGACGAGCGCAGCCAGCGCGACCACTTCTGGAAGCCCACCCTGCGGGCCCTTGGCATCCGCGAGCGCCGGGCCTACTGCACTCGGCACACCTACTGCACGGTTGGCCTCATGGGCGGCGTCAAGCCTGGCTACATCGCTGCTCAGGCCGGACACAGCCTGAAAATGTTGCTTGAGGTGTACGCCCGCTGGATTCCGGCCAACGATGCAGGCGCCGAAAGACGCGCCATGGAGGCCGCTCAGGCCCATCGCCCTGATGCCGATTCTTCCCAGGAACTTCCCCGAGGAAATCAGGCCTGAAATGAGAAAAGCCGGGAAGCTGTTTTAAATCAACAACTTACCGGCTTTAATCTGGACGGAATTCTGGTAGGCGCTATTGGATTCGAACCAACGACCCCCACCATGTCAAGGTGGTGCTCTAACCAACTGAGCTAAGCGCCTGCAAGACCAAGACTATAGCATCATTTTCGACGAACGCGCAAGATGCCGCTGATTTGCGACACCCGCGACAACAAGGTGCCGAGCTTGCCCGTGTCCGAGGTCTGCAAGGTCAGGATGATGTGGACCTGGTCGCGCGCGGCCTGGTTGTGCATGGACAGCACCGCCGTCTTGCCCTGGGCCAGCACGTCGAAGACATCGCGCAGCAGACCGGGACGGTCGTGTGCGTCGATGCAGACGTCCACCGCGTAGTGCGCCGATTCGGCCGCGGCCTGCCGGCCCCAGGTGACGGGGATGACGCGCTCACGGTGCTCCTGGGCCATGTGGCGGAAGTTGCTGCAGTCCTGGCGGTGCACGGCCACGCCTTTGCCGCGGGTCACGTAGCCGCCGATGGCATCGGGTGGCGCGGGCTTGCAGCAACGCGCCAGTTGCGTAAGCAGCGAGTCCATGCCGACCACCAGGATGCCCTTGCCGTCGCCACTGTCGCTGCGGGCATCGGCGTCGCCGCGCAGCATCTTCTGGACGATGACCTCGTCCGGGTGGGGCGCGGGTTCGGAGGGACGCAGCGCCTGCTCGATGCTGCGCAGCGAGAACTCGTCCTTGCCGACGACGTCGAAGAGCTTGTCGGCGTCGCGGAAGCCCAACTGGGCGGCCAGGTCGTCGAGCTTGATCGCCGTCTTGCCCTCGCGCTGCAGCAGCTTTTCCACGGCTTCGCGTCCGCGGGCAATGGTGGCCTGCTGCGCCAGCGCGTTGAACCAGGCCCGCACCTTGGCGCGCGCGCGCGGGCTTTGCAGGTAGCCCAACTCGGGGTTGAGCCAGTCCATGGACGGGCCACCTTCCTTCACCGAAACGATCTCCACCGTCTGGCCGCTGCGCAGGGGCGTCTGCAGCGGGACCATGGCGCCATCGACACGCGCGCCGCGGCAGCGGTGGCCGAGGTTGGTGTGCAGGGTGTAGGCGAGGTCGACCGCGGTGGCGCCGGCCGGCAGGTCGATGATGTCGCCGCCGGGCGTGAACACGTAGATGCGGTCGTCGAACAGGCCGCGTGAACCAGGGCCCGCTGCAGAGCCCCCGGCTGAGGCCTCTGCGGCGGCCCCGCCCTGCCCGCCCTTGGCCTGGGCGCCCTCGGCTTCGGCCAGGTCGCGCTCCCAGGCCAGCAGCTGGCGCAGCACGGTCTTGCGGGCCTCGGCGACACGGCTTTCGAAGTCGCCTGCGGCCTGCACGCCGGCATAGCCCTTGGTGCCCGCCTCCTTGTAGGCCCAGTGCGCGGCCACACCGCTTTCGGCGTGATCGTGCATGGCCTGGGTGCGGATCTGGATCTCGATGGAGCGGCCCTGCGCATCGACCACGACGGTGTGCAGCGACTGGTAGCCGTTGGGCTTGGGCCGCGCGATGTAGTCCGAGAACTCGTCGGGCAGCGGCCGCCACAGCTCGTGCACGCAGCTCAGTGCCGCGTAGCAGGCATGGACATCGGCCACGATGATGCGCAGCGCGCGCAGGTCGAACACCTTGTCGATGGACAAGGCCTTGCCCTGCATCTTCTTCCAGATGCTGTAGAGGTGCTTGGGGCGGCCTTGCACCTGGGCGTCGATGCCAGCCACGCGCAGGGCCTCGGCCAGCTGGGCGCGCACCTGCTCGATGTGGCGTTCGCGCTCCAGGCGCTTTTCATCGAGCGACTTGGCAATGCTGCGGTAGGTGTCAGGCATCAGGAAGCGGAAGGACAGGTCCTCCAGCTCCCACTTGATCTGCCAGATGCCCAGGCGGTTGGCCAGCGGCGCGAAGATCTGCAGCGACTCGCGCGCCAGGGCCCGCGGGCAGGGGCGCTTGCTCTCGGCGTAGAAGCGCAGGGTCTGCAGGCGCGAGGCCAGGCGCAACAGCACCACGCGCAGGTCGCGCGAGAAGGCCAGCAGCATCTTGCGGATGCGCTCGACCTGGTCGGCCTTCAGTGGGCCATCGGCCTCGTTGGCCAGGGTGTCGCGGGCGTTGCGCTGCACCTGCACGAGCTTGACGGTGTGCAGCACCAGGGCCGCCGCGTCGGGGCCGAAGGCGCGCTGGAGCACGTCCTGGGGCTGGCTCAGGTAGTCGCTGGCGTAGACGAGGTAGGCCGCGGCGCGCAGCGACGGGGCCGCGCCAATGCCATGCAGGATGGCGCTGACGCCGTCGGCATGGGCCAGGGTGTCCTCGCCGGTCTCGAACTGGCGACCCGCGAGCAGGGGCTCGGCGAAGGCGCGGGCACGCTGCAGCAGGTCCTGCGCGGCCGCCATCGCTTCTGCCGCGGCGTCGGTCGATGCGCCCGGGGCCTCGGACAGCCCCGCCTCGCCGGACATCTGGCTGACTTCGGCCAGGTCGACGATGGGGGCATGGGGGACGTTGCGCCCCTCGGGCGTCTGGACGTCCAGGGATGCGGTCTTCATGCCAGCAAGAACTCCTCGATGGCCTGCACCTGGTCGGCCGCCATCAGCGTGGGGGCGTGGCCCACCCCCGGGAACTCGACCAGGCGGGCGTGCGGTCCGCGCTGCGTCATCTCGCGGGCGGTGTCGGCGTCCAGCAGGTCGGAGTGGGTGCCTCGCAGCAACAGCACCTCGCAGCTCAGCGCGTCATAGACCTGCCAGACGGCGGCCTCGCCGCTGGCGGCGCTCTCGGCCGTGAAGCCCTTGAAGGGTTCGGCGATGGCCGGGTCGTAGTGCAGCACCCAGCCCTGGCCGTCCGGGGCCGGGCGCAACAGGGGGCGCGACAGCGCCAGCCACTGCTGGGGCGTGTGCGGGCCGAAGCCCTGGGAGATGCTCCAGAGGTAGTCGGCAGCCTCCTGCTCCGAGGCAAAGCGCAGCGGTCGCCCCAGGTACTCGCCGATGCGCTGCAAGGCTTCGAGGCGCAGGCGCGGCCCGACGTCGTTGAGCACGAAGCGGCGCAGGCGCACGCCCGACACCTCCGGCGGCACCGAGGAGAACCCCAGGCCGATGAGTCCGCCCATGGAGGTGCCGACCCAGTCGATGTCCATCACCTGCTGTGCGGGCACGCCCAGCGATTGGCGCAACTGCTGCAGCAGCACGACCATGTCGGACGCGTAGGTGAAGACCTGGTAGCCCTTGGGATCGGCCAGCCAGTCGGAGTGGCCTCGCCCGACCACGTCGGGACAGATGACCTGGTAGTGCGCCGACAAGACCCGCGCCAGGGTGTCGAAGTCGCGGCCCTGGCGGCTGAGCCCATGCACGCACACCAGGATGCGCGGGTTGGCGGCATCCCCCCAGCGCCAGTAGGCCATGCGGTGGGACTGGGCATCTGTGTGGCTGGCCCCGGGGCAGACCACGTGGTGCAGGGATGGAATTTCAGGGCTGTGCATCGTCGTCCTCGGGGCTCGGCTGATAATCGCTCAAGTCCCTATTGTGTTTCTTCAAGCCAGATGGAGGTCCAGATGTTGAATGGAAAAACCGCCCTCGTGACCGGATCCACCAGCGGGATCGGCCTGGGCATCGCGGAAAAGCTCGCGGCCCAGGGTGCGAACATCATTCTGAACGGCTTTGGCGAGGTCGACGCGCCCAAGGCTTCTGTGGCCGCGGCAGGCCAGGCCCATGGCATCCAGGTGGGCTACCACGGTGCCGACATGAGCAAGCCCGCCGAGATCGAGGCCCTGTTCGCCTACGCCCAGGCCGAGTTCGGCGGCGTGGACATCGTGGTCAACAATGCGGGCATCCAGCACGTGGCGAACGTGGAGAACTTCCCCGTCGAGAAGTGGGACGCCATCCTCGCCATCAACCTGAGTTCGGCCTTCCACACCATGCGCCTGGCCATCCCCGGCATGCGCGCCAAGGATTGGGGCCGCATCGTCAACATCGCCTCGGCGCACGGCCTGGTGGCCTCGGCCGGCAAGTCGGCTTACGTGGCGGCCAAGCATGGCCTGGTGGGCCTGACCAAGGCCGCGGCCCTGGAGACGGCCACCACGGGCGTCACCGTCAACGCCATTTGCCCGGGCTGGGTGCTGACCCCGCTGGTGCAAAAGCAGATCGACGCCAAGGCCGAGCGCGAAGGCGTGCCCCTGGCCGAAGCCCAGAAGGGCCTGCTGGGCGAGAAGCAGCCCTCGCTGCAGTTCGTCACGCCGGCCCAACTGGGCGACCTGACGGTCTTCCTGTGTTCGCCGGGTGCCGACCAGGTGCGCGGTGCGGCCTGGAACATGGACGGCGGCTGGCTGGCCCAGTGACGCGCAGCCCGGCTCGACCGAGCGCGCCTGCAGCGCCAGCGTCGGCACAGGAAGCGGCGCCCTGCGCCCCGGACTGCGACGCCGATGGGCACCCCGGCAACGGCCTGCCGGCGCGCTGGCAGGGGCGAAGCGACTTCGTCATCCTGGCAACCGGCTTCGGCCAAGGCAACCACTGCCTGGCCACGTGGGCGGCGTGGCGCGAGGACCCGCAACGCTGTGACCGCCTGACCATCATCGCCATCGAGACGCACCCGCTGCGGCCGGCGGCCCTGGCCCGCGTGCATGGCCTGGAAACACCCGCGCCGGGCACCGACAGGCAGGCCCTTGCCCGCCGGCTGCTGGCGGCCTGGCCCCCGTTGACACCGGGCTGGCACCACCTGACGCTGGAGCAACTCGCGGGGCCCCAGGGACAGCGCCAGGAGGTACGCCTGATGCTGGGCCTGGGCGACACCGCCGACTTGCTGCCCAGCCTTGTCGCGGCGGTGGACGCCTTCTGCCTGGATGGCTTCCAGCCCCCATCGAACCCCGAGAGGTGGGTGCCTGCCTTGCTGTCGCGGCTGAACCGGCTGGCATCGGCGGGCGCCACCGCGGCAACATGGTCTGCCGAGCCGTGGCTGCGCGATGCCTTGCAGGCGGCGCAGTTCGAGGTCCGCGAGGCGCCCGGACACGGCAGCAAGTGCCACGCCACCACGGCCACGTTCTCGCCCCGCTTTGTGCCACCGCCCGCACCCGGCGGCTTGTGGCCGGCTGCGGCGGCCGAGCGACGCCAGGCCCTGGTCATCGGCGGAGGGCTGGCCGGCTGCAGCGCCGCCTGGTCGCTGGTGCGGCAGGGCTGGCAGGTGCAATTGCTGGACGCGGCCAGCGGCCCGGCACAAGGCGCATCGGGCAACCCCGGCGGGTTGTTCCACAGCATCGTCCATGCGGAAGATGGCGTCCATGCCCGCGCCCACCGTGCCGCGGCGCTGGCCACCTGGGCACGCGTGCGAGATGCGCTGGCGCACGGGACACTGCCCGGCCAGGCCGAAGGTCTGCTGCGCCTCGAAGGGCGCATGGACGCAGATGCGGCCCACGCCCTGCTGCAACGACACCCCTGGCTCGGCGAGCAGGTGCGCTGGCTGACGCAAGGCGAGGCCCAGGCCCTGGCCGGCCTGCCCGTGCCCAGCGGTGGCTGGCTGTTCCTGCAAGGCGGCTGGCTGCAGCCCGGCGCCTATGCCCGCTGGCTGCTGGCCCAGGCCGAAAGCGCTCACGTCGGCGCACGCCCCCTGCTGCACCAGCGCTGGTCTTGCCCGGTGGCGCGCATCCGCCATGACGCGACGCAAGGCCTCTGGCAAGCACTGGACGCCCAGGGCGAGGTGCTGGCCCAGGCCCCCTCGCTGGTGCTCGCCAATGCCTGGCAAGCCCAGGCCCTGCTGGACACCCTGCCCGAGTCGCAGGCCGTGGCCCCCTTGCCCCTGAGCGCCGTGCGCGGCCAGATCACCGTGCTGCCAGCAGCGGCACCGGGCGCCGCCTCAGGGCAAAAGCTGCCCCGCATCCCCGTGGCCGGCAGCGGCTACGTGCTCACCCTGGGCGACGGGCGCCTGCTGTGCGGCGCCACCACCCAGCACCACGATGGCGACCCTGCCCTGCGCCCCGCAGACCACCGGCACAACCTGGCGCAGGCCCACCGGCTGGGCGCGCTGCCCACGGCACCGGCCGAGGCAGCGGCACCTGACGCCCCCCCATCCCCCGGCGAGGCGCTGGCACTGGAGGGACGCGTCGGCTGGCGCGCCACCACGCCCGACCGCTTGCCCCTGGTCGGTGCCCTGCCCTGGCACCCCGAGCGCCTGGCCACGGGGGGGCACCGCCGGCTGGAGCAGGTGCGCCGGGTCCCGCGCGAACGCCAGGCCCAGGACGGGCTCACGCAAGGCGGCTTGTACGTGCTCAGCGGCCTGGGCTCGCGTGGCATCACCTGGGCGGCGCTGGCCGGGGAACTGCTGGCGCACTGGGTGACTGGATCGCCCTGTCCGGTCGAAGCAGAATTGCGGGATGCCATGGACCCCGCGCGCTTCCTGGCACGCCAGCATCGCCACTGAGTCACCCACATCCCGCCCATGACCGACGACGACCGCCCCCTCCCCGGCCTGACCGAGCGCCTGCGCCTGGACAAATGGCTGTGGGCCGCGCGCTTCTACAAGACCCGCAGCCTGGCCGCCGAGGACATCGACAAAGGCCGCGTCCAGGTCAATGACCAGGTGGCCAAGGCCTCGCGCGAGTTGCGCGCCGGCGACGTGGTCTGCGTGCGCCAGGGCAGCGGCCAGAACGCGGTCACGCGCACCGTGGTCGTCCAGGCACTGAGCACCGTGCGCGGGCCCGCCCCGCAGGCCCAGCGGCTCTATGCCGAAACCCCGGACAGCGTGGCCGCCCGCCTGGCAGCCGCCGAACGCCGCCGCAACGCGGCCGAGCCCGCCGAGGCGATCGAACATGGCCGGCCCACCAAGCGCGACCGCCGCCAGTTGGCCGACTGGGACCGCTGGTCGGCCAGCCTGGACGAATGAGCCGCCCGGCGAGCGCTTCTGGCACGCCGCGCCCCGGCGCCCGCCCCACGTCGGTTACATTTTCGCCCTTCGGCAGGGCTTGAAACCCTCCCCGGTGCCCCCATTTGCGGCCGCAAACCCCTGGTTCGAGCCCCGCTGTGGGCCTGCCCGGATCGCCTGACACCTCCAACCACCCGAACCATGAGCGAGACCACCCCCACGCCCGACCACGCCGAAGCCGGCGCCGAAGCCTCCCCGCTGACGCTGGAGCAACAGCTCGCCGAGCTGCAGGCCAAGCACACCGAGGTCTCCGACGCCTACCTGCGCGCCAAGGCCGAGACCGAGAACATCCGCCGCCGCGCCGACGAAGAGATCAGCAAGGCCCGCAAGTTCGCCGTGGAATCCTTCGCCGAAAGCCTGCTGCCCGTGCGCGACAGCCTGGAAGCCGCCCTGGCCACCCACGCCAACAAACCCGACACGCCCGTGGGCACCGTGCTCGAAGGCGTGGAAGCCACGCTGCGCCAGCTGGCCTCGGCCCTGGAGCGCAACAAGGTCCTCGAAATCAACCCCGGCGCCGGCACCCGATTCGACCCGAATGTCCACCAGGCCATCAGCATGGTGCCCGCCGAGCAGGAAGCCAACACCGTCGTCGGCGTGCTGCAAAAGGGCTACCTGATCGCCGAGCGCGTGCTGCGCCCTGCCCTGGTCACCGTGGCCGCGCCCAAGTGACCCCGGCGGGTTTGGCGGCCACTGACAAAGCCCGTTCTGTCAAAGCCCGTTTTTTTGACAAGGCTTTCGATCAGGCCCCTTGAAATCCCGCCAGCCGTTCGCACATCGACATCAAGCATCGCCCGGCGCGCTCGCCAACGCTGACAGCCACCGGGCCACGACAGATTCACAGATCCACCAGGAGCACCCACATGGGCAAGATCATCGGCATCGACCTCGGCACCACCAACTCGTGCGTGGCCATCATGGAAGGCAACACCACGAAGGTCATCGAGAACTCCGAAGGCGCGCGCACCACGCCGTCCATCATCGCCTACCAGGAAGACGGCGAAGTGCTGGTCGGTGCCTCGGCCAAGCGCCAGGCCGTGACCAACCCCAAGAACACCCTGTACGCGGTGAAGCGCCTGATCGGCCGCAAGTTCACTGAAAAGGAAGTGCAAAAGGACATCGACCTGATGCCCTTCACCATCGCCGCCGCCGACAACGGCGACGCCTGGGTGGAAGTGCGTGGCAAGAAGTACGCGCCGCCCCAGGTGTCGGCCGAAGTGCTGCGCAAGATGAAGAAGACCGCCGAAGACTACCTGGGTGAGGAAGTCACCGAGGCCGTCATCACCGTGCCCGCCTACTTCAACGACGCCCAGCGCCAGGCCACCAAGGACGCCGGCCGCATCGCAGGTCTGGACGTCAAGCGCATCATCAACGAGCCCACCGCCGCGGCCCTGGCTTTCGGCCTGGACAAGCACGGCGCCGGTGACCGCAAGATCGCCGTGTACGACCTGGGCGGCGGCACCTTCGATATCTCCATCCTGGAAATCGGAGATGGCGTTTTCGAGGTCAAATCCACCAATGGCGATACGTTCCTGGGCGGCGAGGATTTCGATCAGAGGATCATCGATTTCCTGGCCGACGAATTCAAGAAGGATCAGGGGATCGACCTGCGAAACGACAAGATGGCGTTGCAGAGGCTCAAGGAAGCCGCCGAAAAGGCCAAGCACGAACTCTCCTCGTCCATGGAAACCGACATCAACCTGCCCTTCATCACGGCGGATGCTTCGGGTCCCAAACATTTGAATATCCGCCTCAATCGCTCCAAATTAGAGCAATTGGTGGAAGACCTGGTAGAGCGCACGTTGGAACCGTGCAAGGCCGCGCTGAAGGATTCCGGTCTTACCGCCAACGACATCAACGAGGTGATTTTGGTGGGCGGGATGACCCGCATGCCGCGCATCCAGCAGGTTGTGGAGCAGTTTTTCGGGAAAGCCCCGCACAAAGGGGTCAACCCCGATGAGGTGGTCGCCGTGGGGGCGTCGGTTCAAGGCGCCGTGCTCAAGGGCGACGTCAAGGATGTCCTGCTTCTCGACGTGACTCCGCTCTCACTGGGAATCGAAACCCTCGGGCAGGTGATGACCCCGCTGATTGTGCGCAACACCACGATTCCCACCAAAAAGAGCCAGATTTTTTCTACGGCGGCGGATAATCAGCCCGCGGTGAGCATCCACGTGCTTCAGGGCGAGCGGCCCATGGCCACCGACAACAAGACCCTGGGGCGGTTCGAGCTGACCGGAATCCCGGCCGCGCCGCGGGGCCTCCCCCAGATCGAGGTCGTCTTCGATATCGACGCCAATGGTATCGTTCATGTGGCCGCGAAAGACCTTGGAACAGGCCGGGCACAGAACATCCAGATCACGGCCTCCAGCGGATTGGACGACGAAGAAATCAAGCGCATGGTGGACGAGGCGGAGAAATTCGCGTCGGAAGACAAGGCCAAGAAAGACCATGCCGAATTGGTCAATCAGGCGGAGACTTTGATCTATACGACCGAAAAAACCGTGTCCGAAGTCGGCGATTCCATCTCCGAAAGCGACCGCCAAAACGTGGAAAGTCAAATGGCCAATCTCAAATCGGCCTTGGAAGCCCAGGACCACGACCGAATCAAATCCGGAGTGGAGGAATTGACCAAAGCCGCTCACTCTCTGGCACAGGCGCTCTACTCCAAAACCGCGCAGCAGCAGGCCGAAGCCGGAGCCGAGGCCGCTCCCGGCGAAACGGAACAACCCCAGCAGCCTCCGCCAGGAGACGACGTGGTGGATGCCGAATTCGAAGAGGTGCGGGACAACAAGTAATCGGGCCCAGGCAGGCCGCAAGGGGTGATGCCCATTGGGCCACCGCCGGGCAACGGGGGCCGTCGAATCGTGGATCACGGGCGGAGCGATGGGGGAAATGGCCCGCACCGGTCAGCACAGGAAATTGCCACGATCACGCCGGGGAATTGCCGTGAGCGGCCGGTAAATCGCCACGGGCACGATCCCTTTTGCCCGAGAGCACGGTTCGCGCCGCGAAGGCCCTGTGGCCATAAGGAGTCAAACGCTTGGCGAAACGGGATTATTACGAGGTGCTGGGTGTTCCCCGAACGGCCAGCGAGGACGATCTCAAGAAAGCCTATCGCAAGGTTGCCCTCAAGTACCATCCGGACCGCAACCCGGATGACGATACCGCCGAACAAAAATTCAAGGAAGCCTCTGAAGCCTACTCGATCCTCAACGACAAGGTGAAGCGGGCGCAATACGACCAGTTCGGCCACGTGCCCGAGGGCGTGGGGGGCGGCGGGGCCGGGTTCTCCGGTTTCGGCGGTTTCGGCGATATTTTCGGCGACATCTTCTCCGATTTCTTTGGCGCGGGAGTACGCTCCCGAACGCGGCAAGGGGAACGGGGCTCCGACCTCCAGTACAACCTCGAAATCACCTTCGAGCAGGCCGCGTTCGGCCATTCCACCGAAATCAACATTCCGCGCATGGAGGAGTGCGATCGCTGCGGCGGCACGGGCGCGCGATCATCGAAGGATATCGACGTTTGCCCGATCTGCCAGGGTTCGGGCCAGCAGCGGATTCAGCAGGGATTTTTCAGCGTTTCGACCACCTGCAACCGTTGCCGGGGCATGGGGCGCATCGTCCGCGCGCCGTGTGACAAATGCCAGGGACAAGGCCGGGTACGCCAATATCGCAAGCTCAAGGTCACCATCCCGCAGGGCATCGACAGCGGATCGCGCCTGAAGCTCAACGGGGAGGGCGAGGCCGGCCACAACGGCGGCCCCCGTGGCGATTTGTACATCGGCGTCGCGGTTCGGCCCCATCCCTTCTTCCTGCGCGAGGAATACGACGTTCATTGCGAAGTGCCCATCTCCATCGTGCAGGCCGCCTTGGGTGCGGAGATCGTCGTGCCGACCCTGGACGGCAAGGTGGAATTGAAGATACCCCCAGGCACCCAAAGCGGACGCCATTTTCGCCTGCGCGGCAAGGGCGTGCCCCATATCCGCGGTTCGGGCCGGGGCGACCAATACGTCGCGGCGGTCGTGGAAACCCCCACCAACCTGACCGGCCGGCAACGGGAATTACTGAAGGAATTTTCCAAGGAAGATCAAAAAGTCGCGGCCGGAAAAAGCGAAAACTACCCCATCATGCAAAAGTTCCTCGACAAGATCAAAGACCTCGTCAGCTGAAAGCCCATCTGCCCGGGATGCGGGTAACGTCCACAAAATACCCCCTGCCGTTCTTCTTCCGCCCCACCCCGCACGTATCCATACCGCCCGTCCGCTTCGCGCCACAAGCATAGTAACCGCTTGCCGACCGCTATTTTTACCTGGACTCGCCATCGTCTGGCTCCGTTACGCGGCGGCGGAACGAGAATCGCTATGTCGGCGCAGCATGCCCAGGACAGAGTCCAAGACCTGAATCGGGACATCGCAACAAGACAGGCCCAGGTGGAAGAGCTAGACAGAATCCTGGATCATCCCAAGTTCAAAGAGAAGACCGCATGGGATCGACGCTCATCGCTGATTACCCAAATTGATCAGAGCGCGACCAGGCTTACCGAAAATGTTGAGCGGTTACTGGAACCCGATTCGGTCCCGCAAATCCCAACTCCTGGAGAGGGGGACCGAGGGGATCTGGAGCTCGGGAGATATCACTCCTCGATATCAGATGCGGCAGCCAAGTTGTATGAGGGGGTAGGGACAGCCATCGACCAGTTTAGGTCAGCTTTGGAATCCGCGGGCGCGCACCGGGGGCGATGGCAGGAGAGGAAGGCCGAGTGGGACAGGGGGTTTCAAGAGTTCCTCCAGCAAGTAGGCGGAGAGCAGGAAGCGGCCGTTGCGGT
>JADFIG010000039.1:1661-23745 GCA_022566735.1 Pseudomonadota bacterium | reverse complement strand
CGAAGGCCCGGCTGGCCTCCGAGATCGTGGTCTTGCCCTGGATGATGTCCAGGACCAGGGCGGTTTTACGCTTGGCTGTCCAGCGCTTGATGTCGTCTTCCATCAGGGTGCTCATCGTCGTTTCCTTCAACGTTAACACCTGAGCAGGAATTCACTGGGTCAATACATCTTTTCGTATCCTAACCTCGTTCCGATCACCGGGATATGCGCTCTGTCCGCTAACAAGCTGAAAGATGCACCAAATGAGAAGGCCGCTACATGCGGCCTTCTGTCTTTGTGCTTGTGCTGTGTTTTGTCGATGCGGCCTCGAATGAGGCCCACCGACGCAGTCTGCCGATCAGACCGGTGCGCCATGCTCCGACGCCGCCTTCAGCCCCAGCATCTGCCGGGCCTCCGCTGGCGACGCCACCTCGCGGCCTGCCCGCCGTGCGCAGGCGGCCAGGGCATCGATGAGCTGGCCGTTGCCCGAGGTCTTCTCGCCGCCGGGCAGGTAGAAGGTGTCTTCCACGCCGGTGCGCAGCATGCCGCCCAGGTCGGCCGTGGCCTGGTGCACGTCCCAGATCTCTTCGCGGCCGATCAGGGTGGTCTGCCAGATGGTGTCGGGTTCGCGGTACTTGACCAGCAGCTTGAGCAGGTCGGCGTCGGCGGGCATGCCCGAGGCCACGCCCATCACGAAGTTGTACTCCAGCACGTCGGTCATGCCGGCCTTGCGGTACATGCCCACCGAGCGCACGATGCCCACGTCGAAGCACTCGAACTCGGGGCGCGTGCCGCATGCCTGCATCACGTCGATCATGGCCTTGACCTTGTCGACGGTGTTGTCGAAGAGCATGGGCGGCCAGGCCCACTGGCCGTTGTCCTTGATCTTCAGGTAGTTGAGGCTGCCGGCGTTGCAGGCGGCAATTTCCGGGCGCACGGCGCGGATGCAGGCGCTCGGCCCGGAGATGTCGGGGCCGACCACGCCGGTCGTCAGGTTGATGATGACGCCCGGGCAGGCGGCGCGGATGGCGGTGTCGATCTCGGCGGCGACGGCCGGGTCCCAGCTCGGAAAGCGCCCCATGCCGGGCTCCTGGCGGCGCAGGTGCACGTGCATGATGGACGCGCCCGCGTCATAGGCCTCGCGCGCGGCGGCGGCCATCTGGGCGGCGGTCACGGGCACGGGGTGTTGTGCCGGGTCGGTGAGCACGCCGGTCAGCGCGCAGGTCAGGATGGCCTTGTCCATGTCAGTCTTCCTTGGTGAGTTCGATGTCGATCAGCAGGGCCTTGGCCTGCACCTGGGCGCCGGCTGCCGTGTGCACGGCCTGGACCACGCCCGGGGCCTGGGCGTTGAGCCACATTTCCATCTTCATGGCCTCGATGGCGAGCAGCGGCTGGCCTGCGGTGACGGCGTCACCGGCTTGCACCAGCACCTGGGTGACGGTGCCGGCCACGGGGGCGGTGGCGCGGCTGGGGTCTTGCGCGCTGCCCTGGTCGGGCCAGGCCGACACTTCGGTGAACACGAAGACGGCGGCGTCGATGACGAGGTGCAACTGAGACGGCAACTGAGCTGGCAACTGCGCCCCATCGCCCGCAGCCAGCCAGACGGCACGCACACGGCGCTGCACGCCGTCGCGTTCGATGCGGGCTTCGCCGCGTTCGGCATCCTGGCCCAGCACACGCAGCGTCAGCGGGGTGGCGTGGGGGTCGAGGGCCACGTGGAAGGCGCCGGCTGCGGCCAGACCGGAGGCGGCCTGCACACGCAGCGTGCGCTTGGCCGTGTCTTGCTGCAGGGGCAGGTCCCAGGCGGTGACGCTGTCGGCGCGCAGCACCTGTTGCGCGCCGGGGTGGCTTGGCTGGCGTGCCGCGAACAGCGCGCCGGCCAGCAGCCAGGCCTCGTCGGTCGCCACGGGGCGCTGCAGCAGCGGCGCGCCGTCGGCCAGCCACTGGTCGATCAGCGTGGTGGTCATCGTGCCGGCGCGGAAGCGGTCGTGGTCGACCAGCTCGCGCAGGAAGCGGGCGTTCTGGCGCAGGCCCAGCAAGGGCGTGTCGTCCAGCGTGGCGATCAGGCGGCGGATGGCGTCGGCGCGGTCGCGGCCGTGCACGATGAGCTTGGCCACCATCGGGTCGTAGTGCGGCGTGACCTCGCCACCCTCGCGGATGCCGTCGTCGATGCGCACGCCGTCGTGCAGCGACAGCATCGGGCGCCACCATTGCACCGGCCCGGTCTGCGGCGCGAAGCCGGCGTAGGGGTCTTCGGCGTAGAGGCGGGCCTCGATGGCGTGGCCGGTCAGCACGATGTCTTCCTGGCGCACGGGCAGGGGCTGGCCGTCGGCCACGCGCAGCTGCCACTCCACCAGGTCGAAGCCCGAGACCATCTCGGTCACCGGGTGTTCGACCTGCAGGCGCGTGTTCATCTCCAGGAAGTAGTGGTTCAGGTCCTGGTCGACGATGTACTCGATGGTGCCGGCGCCGCAGTAGCCAATGGCCTGGGCGGCCAGCACGGCGTCGCGGCCCATGCGCTCGCGCATCGCGGGGCTGACCACGGGCGAGGGCGATTCCTCGATGACCTTCTGGCGGCGGCGCTGGGCCGTGCAGTCGCGCTCACCGATGTAGACGGCGTTGCCGTGGCTGTCGGCGAAGACCTGGATCTCGATGTGGCGGCCGTCCAGCACCAGGCGCTCCAGCATCAGCGTGCCGTCGCCAAAGGCGCTTTGCGCTTCGCGGCGGGCGCTGGCGATGGCCTGGGCCAGCTCGCTGGCCTCGTGCACCAGGCGCATGCCACGGCCGCCGCCACCGCTGACCGCCTTGACCAGCAGCGGGTAGCCCAGGCGTTCGGCCTGGGCCATCAGCGTGGCGTCGTCCTGTTTGTCGCCCAGGTAGCCGGGGGCGCAGGGCACGCCTGCTTCGATCATGGCGCGCTTGGCGCCGGCCTTGTCGCCCATCACGCGGATGGCGTTCGGCGAAGGGCCGATGAAGACGACGCCCGCGTCGGCGCAGGCCTGGGCGAAGTCGGCGTTCTCGGACAGGAAGCCGTAGCCGGGGTGGATGGCGTTGGCGCCGGTCTTGCGGCAAGCGTCCAGCAGCGCATCGACGTTCAGGTAGGACTGTGCCGCGGCGGCCGGGCCGATGCACACGGCTTCGTCGGCCAGCGACACGTGCGGCGCTTGGGCATCGGCTTCGCTGAAGACGGCGACCGTGCGGTAGCCCAGCTTGCGTGCGGTGCGGATGACGCGGCAGGCGATCTCACCGCGGTTGGCAATCAGGATTTTCTTGATCATGTGTTGATCAACCTTGTTGGGGGACCCATCCCGGTTGGCGCTTTTGCATGAAGGCGCTGGTGCCTTCCTGGCCTTCGTCGCTCAGCACGGCGCGGGCGAACAGGGCCGCGGCGTCGTCGACGAGTTGCTCGGGCGGGCTCAGGCGGGCGCGGGCCAGCAGGCTTTTGGTGGTGGCGATGGCGTGCGGGCCGCAGGCCAGGATGCCCGCCAGCGTGCGCTGCAGCGCGCCTTCGAGCTCCGCCGCATCGTGGTGGACCTCGTGCACCAGGCGGATGGCCAGGGCTTCGGTGGCACCCACCTTGGCGCCCGTCACGGCCAGGCGCTTGGCCTCGGCGTAGCCCAGGCGCTCGACCAGGAAGGGCGCGATCTGCGCGGGGATGATGCCCAGCGAGGTTTCGGGCAGGCGGAAGCTCACGGTGTCCAGCGCCAGGCTGACGTCGGACACGCAGGCCAGGCCGAAGCCGCCGCCCATCACCGTGCCTTCCAGCACCGTGACGATGGGCAGGGGGCTGCGCGCGTACGCCAGGCACAGCCGGCCGAAAGCGGCGTTGGTCTCGGCCACCGGGTTGGGGGCGTCGGTGTCTGCCGGCGAGCCCTGCGCCTGTTGCTGGGCCAGCTTCATGCGGGCCTGCGCCATGTCGGCGATGTCGCCGCCCGCGCAGAAGTGGCCGCCGGCGCCGCGCAGCACCACCGCGCGCACACCGGGCTGGTGCTCGGCGTCGTGCAGGGCCGCCAACAGCTCGTTGACCATGGCCATGGACATGGCGTTGCGCACCTCGGGCCGGTTCAGCGTGAGGGTGCACACGCCTTGGGTGGTCTGGACCTGGAGGGTGGTGTAGCTCATGGCGGCCTGTCAGCGGGCTTTCTTGGGCAGGGTGCCCTCGAACTTGCAGATGATGCCGAGCATGATTTCGTCGGCGCCACCGCCGATCGACACCAGGCGGCCATCGCGGTAAGCCTGCGAGATGGGGTTGTCGTAGGTGAAGCCCATGCCGCCCCAGTACTGCAGGCAGCTGTCGGCCACTTCGCGGATGAGGCGGCCGCACTTGAGCTTGGCCATCGAGGCCATGCGCGTGACGTCGGTGCCGCCCACGTAGTCGTCCACGGCGCGGTAGACCAGCGAGCGCAGCAGCTCGACCTCGGTGCGCAGCTCGGCCAGGCGGAAGTGGATGACCTGGTTGTGGATCAAGGGCGTGCCGAAGGTGTGGCGCTCCTTGCAGTATTCGATGGTCAGGTCGATCAGCTTGTCCAGCATCTTCAGGGAGTTGGCCGCGCCATACAGGCGCTCTTCCTGGAACTGGAGCATCTGCATCATGAAGCCGGTGCCTTCGGTGCCGATCAGGTTGCGGCGCGGCACGCGCACGTTGTCGAAGAAGATCTGCGCCGTGTCCGACGAGTTCATGCCGATCTTCTTGATCTTCTGCGTGGTGATGCCCTTGGCATCCATGGGCACGATGATCAGCGACTTGTTGCTGTGCACCGGGCCCTCGGAGGTGTTGGCCAGCAGGCAGCACCAGTCGGCCTGCGTGGCGTTGGTGATCCACATCTTCGAGCCGTTGATGACGTAGTCGTCGCCCTCGGTGCGGGCCGTGGTTTTCAGCGCGGCCACGTCCGAGCCGCCACCGGCCTCCGACACGCCGATGCAGCCCACCATGTCGCCGGCAATCGCCGGGGCCAGGTACTCTTTCTTCAGCTCGTCCGAGCCGAAGCGGTGCAGCGCCGGGGTGCACATGTCGGTCTGCACGCCGATGGCCATGGGCACGCCGCCGCAGGGGATGGCGCCCAGCTCTTCGGCCACCACCATCGAGTAGGAGAAGTCCAGGCCCATGCCACCGTAGGCGGGGTCGTACTTGACGCCCAGCAGGCCCAAGTTGCCCATCTTCTTGAAGACCTCGTGGGCCGGGAAGGTCTCGGCGGCTTCCCATTCCTTGACGTGCGGGTTGATCTCCTGCTCGCAAAAGCGCTTGACGGTCTCGGCCAGGGCGCGGTGTTCGGCGGTGAATTTCATCGGGTCTCCTCGGGGCTTCGGTGGGGCGCTCTAGGTGAGGTCGCTGGCGCCTTGTCGTGGTGGCAGGATGGCCTGTGGGTGGTGGGGAGGGTGGGCGGCGCAGGAACGGACGTTCAGAAGCGCGCCACGCCGAAGGTGTTGGGTCGCAGCTGGCGCTGGGCGGCGTCGCGGGCCAGGTCCAGGCACAGCGACAGCACGCGGCGGGTGTCGCGCGGGTCGATGACGCCGTCGTCCCACAGGCGGGCGGTGCCGAACAGCACGTTGGACTCGGCGTCCAGGCGCTTCCGGATCTCGGCCGACATGCCTTCGAGCATCGCGTCGTTGACGGCCATGCCGGCGCGTTCCATCTTGCCGCGCGTGACGATCTCCATCACCTTGGCGGCCTGGGCGCCGCCCATCACGGCGGTGCGCGCCGAGGGCCAGCTGAAGATGAAGCGCGGGTCGAAGCCGCGGCCGCACATGCCGTAGTTGCCGGCGCCGAACGAGCCGTTGAGCGTGATGGTGAACTTGGGCACGCGGGCGTTGGCCACGGCCTGGATCATCTTGGCGCCGTGCTTGATGGCGCCGCCGTGCTCGGCCGCCGAGCCCACCATGTAGCCCGTGGTGTTCTGCAGGAAGACCAGCGGTGTGCCCGACTGGTCGCACAGCTGGATGAACTGCGCGGCCTTGGTCGAGCCCTGCGGCTGGATGGGCCCGTTGTTGCCCAGGATGCCGACCAGGTGCCCGTCGATGCGGGCGTGGCCGCACAGGGTCTCGCTGCCGTAGTTGGCCTTGAATTCGAGGAAGTCGGAGCCGTCGACGATGCGGGCGATGACCTCGCGGGTGTCGAAGGGTTCGCGGTCGTCGGTGGGGATGCAGCCCAGCAGCTCTTCTTCGGCGTACAGCGGCGCGGGCACCGTGGGTGCTTCGCGCACCGCATCCCCCACCTTGTCCCAGTTCAGCTTGTCCACCAGCTCGCGCGTCAGCGCGATGGCATGCGCATCGTTGTCGGCCAGGTACTCGCCCAGGCCGGTCACGCTGGCGTGCATCTCGGCGCCGCCCAGGTCCTCATCAGACGCGTCTTCGCCGATGGCCGCCTTCACCAGCGGCGGGCCGGCCAGGTAGATGCTGCTGCGGCCCTTGACCAGCACCACGTAGTCCGACAGGCCGGGCAGGTAGGCGCCGCCCGCGGTGGACGAGCCATGCACCACCGCGATCTGCGGGATGCCCATGGCGGACAGCCGCGCCTGGTTGGCGAAGCTCTTGCCGCCCTCCACGAAGATCTCGGCCTGGTACATCAGGTTGGCGCCGCCCGACTCGACCAGGCAGATCAGCGGCAGCTTGTTCTCGCGGGCGATCTCTTGCGCGCGCAGGCCCTTTTTGAGGCCCATGGGCGAGACGGTGCCGCCCTTGAGCGCGCTGTCGCTGGCGGTGACCAGGCAGCGCTTGCCCGCGACCACGCCGATGCCGATGACGGTGCCGCCGCCCAGCACGCTCTTCTTGCCGTCGTCGTCGTGCATGCCCAGCCCCGCCAGCGTGGACAGCTCCAGGAAGGGCGTGCCGCGGTCGATCAGGCGGGCGACGCGCTCACGCGGCAGCAATTGGCCGCGCTGGTCGAACTTGTCGCGTTTGTCCGCCGAGCCCTCGCGCACCTGGGCTTCGAGGGCCCGCACCTGTTCCAGGCGCTCTCGCATGCGGGCGACGTTGGCCTGGAAGGCGGCGGACTGGGGGGTGAGGGCGGAGCGCAGGGCGGGCATCGTCAGGCAAGGTCCTTGGTGGGGCCTTGCCAATGTAGTGCCGCTTGACGTTAACGTCAATCAAATGCAGGTAGGGTGAACTACCTAGGCAAAACGCGCGCTCCGCGGCTCCCGCGGGGCGCGTTCCAACGGGGCGCTCGCCTCTTTCAGCGCGGACGCTGGCGCACGCGCTCGGTGTGCTCGTCGAGGCAGGCCAGCAGGGCTTTGACGTTGAGTGGCTTGGTCAGGTAGCCGGCAAAGCCGCGGTCGCGGGCGCGGTGGATCTGGTCGGGCATGGCGTCGGCGGAAAAGGCCACGCGCGGCACCTCGCTCAGCTCGGGCTCCTGCTGCAGGCGGTGGGCCAGCTCGAAGCCGCTCATGTCGCCCAGGTGCATGTCCAGCAGGAAGAGGTCGGGGCGGTGGGCGCGCGCCAGGGCCAGGGCTTCGGCGCCGTTGGAGGCCACGATCAGGTGGCAGCCGGGGCGCAAGGTCACCACCTGGCGCACCAGCTCGACGTTGACGTCGTTGTCCTCGGCGTAGAGCACCACCAGCTCCGTGCCGTTGGCGGCGCCGGGGTCGAGGTCGCCGAACTCCGTGGTGGCCGGCTGCTCCGCCTCGGTGGTCGACAGCGGCACCCAGGCGATGAAGCGCGAGCCCTTGCCGGGTTCGCTCAGCACCTCCAGCCGGCCGTCCATGGCCTCCAGCAGCTTGCGCACGATGACCAGGCCGATGCCAGTGCCTTCGACGCTGCTGCGCTCGGCCCCCAGCCGGTTGAAGGGCTCGAACAGGTGGGCCTGCTGCTCGGGCGTCAGGCCCGGGCCGGTGTCTTCGATGGCGAAGGCCACGTGCGCGCCCTCGCGCCAGACGTGCGGCGTCACATGGCCCTGCGGCCGGTTGTACTTGATGGCGTTGCTCAGCAGGTTGACCAGCACCTGGCGCAGTCGCATGGGGTCGACCCACACGGCCGGGTCGCCGTCGAGCAGGGGCGGGCGCACCACGATGCCGGCATGGCGGGACTGGGCCTCGACCAGGTGGCAGGCATCGGCCAGCAGCGCCGAAGCGCGGCAGGGTTCGGCTGCCAGCGGCAGGTTGCCGGCCTCGATGCGCGAGAGGTCCAGCACATCGCTGATGATGCCCAGCAGGTGGGAGCCGGCGGTCTCGATGCGCTCGACGTGCTTGCGCTGGGTGCCGTTGAGCTGCCCGGCCGAGTCCAGCCGCAGCAGCTGGGCAAAGCCGATCACCGCGTTCAGCGGCGTGCGCAGCTCGTGGCTGACGCGCGAGAGGAACTCGTTCTTGGCGCGGTTGGCGTCCTCGGCCACGCGCGCGGCCACGCGGGCTTCCTGCAGCGCCTTCTTGTCGGTCAGGTCGGCGGTGTGGCCGTACCAGACCACGCTGCCGTCTTCCTCGGTCACCGGGATGGCGTGGCCGCCGTACACCCGCAGGCCCTTGGCCGGCAGCACGACGCGGTACTCGAAGTCCACCGGCTTGAGCAGCGCGCCGTGCTTGGGCGCGGTGGCCAGGCGCTGGACATAGGCCTGGTCGTCCGGGTGCACGCGCTGGTGGTGGGCGAAGTAGTCGCTCTCCATCAGGTTGTGCGGCAGCTCGAACATCTCCATGGCGCGGTCGCTGATGTAGAGGAAGCGCGCGCGGCCGTTCGCGTCGAAGCCGATCTTGTGGATGAGGCCGGGCACGAACTTGCCCATGCTGCTGAGCAGGGCCTCGCGCTCGCGCAGGGCCTGCTCGGCGGCCTTGCGCTCGGTGATGTCTTCGACCACGGTCACGTAGTACAGCGGCAGCCCCTGGGCGTCGCGCGCCAGCCGCGAGGTCACCAGCGCCCAGACGGTCGCGCCATCGGGGCGCAGGTAGCGCTTCTCGCGCCGGTACTGCGTCAGCGTGCCCCCCAGCATCTCGGCGCCGGCCTGGTTGTCGCTGGCGACGTCGTCGGGGTGGGTGATGTCCTGGGCGCGGCGGCGCAGCAGTTCGGCCTGCGGGAAGCCCAGGATGTCGCAGAGGCTGTCGTTGACTTCGATGAAATGGCCGCTGAGGTCCAGCACGGCCTGTCCCGGTGCGGACAGCGCGAACGCCGCCCGGTAGCGCGCGACCTGGGTGCGCAACTCGGCCAGTTCAAGCGTCGGGTCGAGGGTGGCGGGGCGCGCCAGGTCCGGGGGCACTGCAGACTTCATGGTGGGAATGTTACGTGGGCGTGACAAACTGCGGGTGTGACCCATCGCACGCCTGGGGGATCGCATTTTGGGACATGCCGAGGGTGACGCATGCGTGAGCCTCATGCCTATGGGGTGAGCTACCTATGTCGGTGTGCAGGCGCTTCCGCTAACCTTGAAAAGGTCAGTGCGTGACGGTGGCGGGCAGCGGCATGTCGCGCTTGTCGTACCATCGCCCCCTCAGCGATGCCAGAGAGTTGAAAGCAGCGGGACGCCCCATGAAATCCAAGGCAGAAACGAGTTCGCACACCGAGTCGGGGGACGCCGTCGCCGGCGGCATGCCGCCTTCCTGGGCGCTGGAAGAGCACGACGACCGCGACACCGACGCCCTCATGGGCATCGCCGAGGTCTGCGAGCTCTTCAAGGTGTCGCCGCGCGCCCTGCGCTTCTACGAGACCAAGGGCCTGCTGGCGCCGCGCCGCATCAATGGCACGCGCGTCTACAGCAAGGTGGACCGTGCCCGGCTGATGCGCATCCTGCGCGCCAAGTCCCTGGGCTCGCCGCTGTCGGAGATCAAGCACTACCTCGACATGTACGGCCAGCACGGCGAGGGCCGCATCCAGCAACTCACCTTCGTCATCGAGAAAACCGACGCGGCCATTGCCGAACTGGAGGCCAAGCGCGTCCAGATCGAGGCCTCCCTGGCCGAGTTGCGCTTCATCAACGAGCGCAGCCGCGCCAGCCTGGCGGCCAAGCGCCAGGGCGGCAAGGCGGCCTGAGCCGGGGGCGCTTCCGGGTTCGCAGGCTCAGGCCCGCAGCCCCACGAACATCTTCCAGCGCCGCTCGTTCTGCTTCTTGGCCTGGTAGAGCGCCTGGTCGGCCTGGGCCAGCAGGACGCGCACGTGGCTGATCTGCTCGCTGTAGGCGGCCAGCCCGATCGACACGCCCACGCCGACCACGTCGCCGCTGCCCAGGGTGATGGGCTGGGAGACGGCCTTGACGATGCGCCGCGCCAGCGCCTTGGCCGCATCGTCGCTGCCATCGCGCATGACGATGCCGAACTCGTCGCCCCCCAGGCGGGCCAGCACATCGCCCTGGCGCAGCTGGGCGCGGATGCGTTGCGAGACCTCGCGCAGCACCTCGTCGCCCGCGGCGTGGCCGAAGCCGTCGTTGACGGCCTTGAAGCCGTCCAGGTCGAGCAGCAACAGGGTGAAGGGGCTGTCCATGCGCATGGCGTGGCCCAGCTCGGCCTCCAGCGCGCGTTCGAAATGGACGCGGTTGCTCAGCCCGGTGAGCGCATCGGTCAGGGCCAGGGTGCGCAGTTGCACGGCGCGGCGGTGGTTGTCCAGCACGCTGAGGGCCAGCACGCGCAGGTCGTCGAGCTGCTGCTGGGCGGTGGCGCTCCAGCGGCGCGCTTGGGTGTCGAGCACGGCCAGGGTGCCCAGGGCGTGGCCCGAGGCATCGACCAGCGCGGTGCCGGCATAAAACCGCAGCGGCGGCGCGTGCGGGCCCAGGGGCTGGGCGGGGAAGCGCGGGTCGCTCGCCAGATCCTCCACCACCAGCGCGCCCTGCGGCGCCTGCAGGGTGTGGTGGCACAGGGCGCTGTCGCGCGCCACCTGGGCGAAGTCCAGGCCCACGCGGGACTTGAACCAGGCGCGTTCCTCGTCCAGCAGGGACACCAGCGCGATGGGCGCATCCAGGGTGAGGGCGGCCAGGCGGGTCAGCGCGTCGAAGTCGCTGGAGGGCGGGGTGTCGAGCAGTTGCAGCGCCTGCACGGCCTCCAGCCGCTGCGCCTCCGTGGGCAGGGGCAGGGCGTGGGCGTCGGGCAGCGCGGTGGAGACGTCGGAGAGCATGGCGTCGGTGCTCGGGAAAGTGGTGTTCACACCTGCGGTTTATCGGCAGCGCGACCGGAAATCGGAGGGCCGCCCGGCATCGCCGCCTCGACCACGCGGTTGCGGCCCGCGTGCTTGGCGGCATAAAGCGCGTCGTCGGCGGCCTGCACCAGCCGGGCCGGGCGCAGGTTCGTGGCCGGGTGCACCGTGGCCGCGCCGATGCTGCAGGTCACCCGCACCTCCAGGCCCTCGTCGGTCTTCAGGGCCAGGGCGCGCACCTGCTCCAGCAGCTTGTGGGCGACGACCCGGGCGCCTTCGGCATCGGTGTCGGGCAGCAGCACGACGAACTCTTCCCCGCCATAGCGGGCCACCACGTCGGTGGCGCGGCGACAACCGCCGCACAGGGCCCGGGCGACGGCCTGCAGGCAGGTGTCGCCAAAGGGGTGACCGAAGGAATCGTTGATGCTCTTGAAGTGATCGAGGTCGACCAGCAGCAGGGACAGCGGCCCGCCGCGGCGGCAATGGCGCGCCCACTCGTAGCGCAGCTGCCGGTCGAAGTGGACGCGGTTGGGCACCTGGGTGAGGCCATCGGTCAGGCTGGCCAGCTCCAGCTCGCGGGCCTGCTGCTCGGCCAGGCGGCGGGCCTGGCGGCCTTCCCAGTAGTCCTGGTGGACCAGGGTGGAGGCGCGCACCAGGTAGCCCACGAACACCCCCTCCAGCAGCAGCATCAGCAGGTGGGCCGGCTCCGGGTTGAGCGCCTGGGCCATGGCCACGGGGGTGAGCATCATCGCCGGGTAGGGGTAGCGCAGCGCCGGATTGAAGCCCAGCATGGTGTTGCCGCCGGCCACCAGGCCGATGCTGACGCACAGCATGGCCCAGGCCAGCGGCTGCAGCGGTGCCAGGGTGATGCAGGCAGCGCTCAGGCAGCCCCAGTGCGCCGCGCTGAGCAGCGACAGGCCGTTGAAGGCGAACTCCGCGCCGTGGCGGTGGGTCTGCAGCAGGTCCGGCAGCTTGCGCTTGAGGGTGGCGCGCACCGCGGCCACGAGCAGCAGGCCGCACAGGTTGGCCCAGACGAACCAGGGCCACTGCGCGTGGGTCCCGGTGGCGAGGGTCACCGCCAGCCAGACCCCGGGGTAGATGAAGGTGGCCGTCGAGGCCCGCTCGGCCGTGTCCAGCACGCACTGGGTGGCCAGGGCGCTGTCGGTGACCGGCGCGCGCGAGCGCAGCAGCGGTCGCCGCCCGGTGTCGGACGTTCCCGGCCATTCGGAAGGGGGGATGGAGGGCTGCCAGCTGGAGGGGGGATCTCGCTTCACGTCGGGTGATTCGGCGGAATTTGCCCAAACTTGAGGGCCGCTGCATCCAGCCGCCGCGGGCCACCGTAGTGTCAAGGGAGCACAGGTATAGTGGGTGAGCGACATCGCGGCGCCCTTCTGCCCGGACCGACCCAGCCAACCCTTCAAGATGGACCCGTTGACCCCTGCGGCCGCGCTGGAGCGGCGCCCCGACGACTTCGACCACGCCGCCGCCCTGGAGGCCTGCGCGCGCGGCGAGCGTTTCGCCCTCCAGGCCCTCTACGAGCGCGAAGCCCGCTGGCTGCTGGCCGTGGCGCAACGCATCGTGCGCGACCCGCAGGTGGCCGAAGAAGTGCTGCAGGAAGCCTTCCTGCAGATCTGGCAGCGCGCCGGCACCTTCCGCCGCGAGCTGGGTTCGGGCCGGGGCTGGGTTTACACGGTGGTGCGCCACCGCGCGCTCGACGAAGCCCGTCGCCTGCGTCCCGAGCTGGCCCTGGGCGATGACTTCGAGGGCGTGGCCGAGGGCGCGCAGCGCGCCGATGCCGGTGACGCCTGGCCGAGCGATGGCGACGACCGCCACGACCAGGAGGCCCTGGCGCGTTGCCTGGCCGAGCTCGACGACCCCAAGCGCCAGTGCGTCGTCGATGCCTATGTCGAGGGCTACACCCACGAACAGATCGCCCGGCGGCTGAGCAAGCCGATCGGCACGGTCAAGTCCTGGATCCGCCGCGGCCTGCTGGCGCTCAAGGAGTGCTTGTCATGACACCGCAAGAACAGCAAGAACGCATTGCCGATGCCGGCGAGTATGTCGTGGGCACGCTCACCGACGACGAGCGCCGCACCTTCGAGGCGCAGCTGCAGGCCGACGTCACGCTGCAGCGCGAGGTCTACGCGTGGCAGGACCGCCTGCTGGGCCTGACCGCCCGCCTGGCCCCGCAGTCCGTGCCGGTGCAGCTGTGGGCGCGCATTGCCGCCCGCCTGGGCACGGCGCCGATCCAGCCTGCGCACCCGGCCGCGGCCAACGACCCGCTGTGGTCGGGCCTGCGTTTCTGGCAGGCGCTCAGCGGCGTGGCCGTGGCCGCGTCCCTGGTGCTGGGCACGGTGCTGCTGACCTCGCGCAGCACCGACCCCATCCAGGATGCGGCGCACCGCGCCCAGGCGCCGCGCTTCCTGGCCGTGCTGCAAAGCCCCGACAAGGCCGCCGCCGGCTGGCTGGTGGAAACCGTCGCGGCGGTGGGCCCGGGCGAGGCCGCCATCCGCCTGGTGCCGCTGGGGCCCGACGACGTCATCCCCGCGGGCAAGACCATGCAGTTCTGGACCAAGCCGCAAGGCGCCCAGGGCCCGACCTCGCTGGGCCTGGTCCGGCCTGGCCAGGTGGTGATGGTGCCGGTCAGCAAGCTGCCCGGCCTGGCCGACCAGACCCTGTTCGAGCTGACCCTGGAGCCCGCCGGCGGTTCGCCCTACAGCAAGCCCTCGGGCCCGATCCTGTACGTGGGCCGCGCGGTCAAGGTCTGAACGGCCTCAGTCGTCCCCGGCCGACAGCGCCCGCCACAGGATCTGGAACAGCTCGTCGAACTGCCCGATGAGCGGCTGCTTCTCGCCGCGCACGATGTGCATCAGCACCACGCGGCCGATGATGCCCATGAACACGTCCAGCAGCACCTTGGCCGACACCCGCCGGTTGAGCACGCCGCGGGCCTGACCGTCGCGGAACACGCCGATGAAGGCGTTCATCAACTCGGGGCTCTCGTAGATGCGGATGTTGCGGTGCCGTGAAACGGGCACGGCGGTGAACAGCAGCATCATCACCGCCGGGTGCTTGTCCATGTAGTCCAGCGTCACCCAGAAGGTCTTGCGCAGGCGCTCGCGCGCGTCGTCGATGCCCTGCAGGTGGTCGATCATGCGCTCGGCCAGGCGGCCCAGCATCACGTCCAGCATGGCGTAGACGAGCACCTCCTTGCTGCCGAAGTACTTGTAGATGGTCTGCAGGGAGACGTGCGCCTCCTTGGCCACGTCGAGCAGCGTGACCTCGTGGAAGTCGCGGTGGGAGAACAGCGCCAGCACGGCTTTCTCGATGCGGTGGAGCGTGTCGGCGCGCATGCTGCTGAGCGCGGCGCGGCGCTCGTCCGGGGTGACGGGGGCGTGGGGCGGGGTGGGCATGGCAGGGCGATGGAAACGAGCGATGGAAACGGACGCTTCCGGGATGGAAATGCATCGTACCAAATGAACGGTCGTTCGCAAATTCAGGGGCGCACCCCTTGCCTCGCTATGACGTAAACGTCAAGATCAGCACCGATCGCGCACCGCGATGCAGGGCTGGTTTCCTGGGCGTCAATGGCTTGTCGCAGCCGATGCCTCGCTGCAAATCAGGGTTTCCACCATGGGTAACATGAATTACCCATCTGGCCCGTTCTGTGTTGCGGTGCAGGGATTCACATGGTTTGAACAGACCGAGGAGACACCCCATGACCATCGCATGCTTCACCCCTGCCTGGATGAACGAAGAGCACCAGATGCTCTTCGACTCGGCCAAGCGCTTCATGACCGAGCAATGGCTTCCCAGGGACGAAGCCTGGCGCGCCCAGGGCATGATGGACCGCGAGGCCTGGCGCGAGGCCGGTGCGCAGGGCTTCCTGTGCGCGGGCATCCCCGAGGCCTACGGCGGCAGCGGCGGTGACTTCGGCCACGAGGCCGCGCTCATCCTGGCCCAGGGCGAGGCGGGCATCGCCGGCTTCGGGGGCTCGCTGCACTCGGGCATCGTCGCGCCCTACATCCTCCATTACGGCACCGAGGAGCAGAAGAAGCGCTGGCTGCCCAAGCTGGCCACGGGCGAGCTGGTCGGCGCCATCGCCATGACCGAACCCGGCACCGGCTCGGACCTGCAGGGCGTGCGCACCCTGGCTTTGCGCGACGGCGGCAGCTACAAGATCAACGGCAGCAAGACCTTCATCACCAACGGCCAGCTGGCCAACCTGGTCATCGTCGTCGCCAAGACCAACAAGGACGAAGGCGCGCACGGCATCTCGCTGATGGTCGTCGAGACCGACGAGGTGCAGGGCTTCCGCCGTGGCCGCAACCTCGACAAGCTGGGCATGGAGGCGCAGGACACCTCCGAGCTCTTCTTCGACGACGTCGTGGTGCCGGCCGAGAACCTGCTGGGCGGTGCCGAAGGCCAGGGCTTCTTCCAGCTGATGCAGGAGCTGCCGCAGGAGCGCCTGATCGTGGCGCTGGCCGGCGTGGCCGCCATGAAGTTCGCCATGAAGGAAACGCTGGCCTACACCAAGGACCGCAAGGCCTTCGGCAAGCCCGTGTTCAGCTTCCAGAACAGCCGCTTCAAGCTGGCCGAGTGCCAGGCGCTGCTGATGGCCTGCGCCGCCATGATCGACGCCGCCATGGTCGAGCACCTGCAAGGCAAGCTGGGCGTGGACCGCGCGGCCCTGCTCAAGTACTTCGTCACCGACGCGCAGTTCAAGCTGGCCGACGAGTGCCTGCAGCTCTTCGGTGGCTACGGCTACATGCGCGAGTACCCGATCGCCCGCATCTGGGCCGACTCGCGCGTGCAGCGCATCTACGGCGGCACCAACGAGATCATGAAGGAACTGGCGTCCCGCTTCCTGTGATCAGCGGCTTCGCATCCAACCCCCACCATCTTCAGAGGAGCTTCCCATGACCGAAGCCTACATTTTCGACGCCGTGCGCACCCCGCGCGGCAAGGGCAAGAAAGACGGCAGCCTGCACCAGGCCACGCCCGTGTGGCTGCTGCGCACCCTGCTGCAGGGCCTGCAACAGCGCCACCACCTCGACACCTCGCTGGTCGACGACGTCATCCTCGGCTGCGTGACGCCGGTGGGCGAGCAGGGCGCCGACATCGCCCGCACCGCCGTGCTGGACGCCGGCTGGGCCGAGTCCGTCGCGGGCGTGACGCTGTCGCGCTTCTGCGCCTCGGGCCTGGAGGCCATCAACATGGCCACGGCCAAGATCTGCGCCGGTCTCGATGACATGGTCGTTGCCGGTGGCGTCGAAAGCATGAGCCGCTGGCCCATGGGCTCCGACGGTGGCGCCTGGGTGATGGACCCGCGCATCAACAGCGGCACCGCCTTCGTGCCCCAGGGCATCAGCGCCGACCTGATCGCCACGCTGGAAGGCTTCTCTCGCGCCGACCTCGACGCCTTTGCGGCCGAGTCGCACCGCCGTGCCGCCCTGGCGCAGTCGGAAGGCCGTTTCGACAAGTCCGTCATCCCCGTCAAGGACCTCAACGGCATGCTGATGCTGGGCCGTGACGAGACCATCCGCCCCGGCACCTCGGTCGACTCGCTGGCCAAGCTGATGCCTTCGTTCGAGATGATGGGCACCATGGGCTTCGATGCCACCGCACTCGACAAGTACACGACCATCGAAAAAATCCTCCACGCCCACCACGCAGGCAACTCCTCGGGCATCGTCGACGGTGCCGCGCTGGTGCTGCTGGGCAGCAAGGAAGCCGGCCTCAAGGCCGGGCTGAAGCCCCGCGCCCGCGTGCTGATGACGGCCGAGTGCGGCTCCGAGCCCACCATCATGCTGACCGGCCCGACGCCGGCCTGCCAGAAGGCGCTCAACAAGCTGGGCATGACCGCGGGCGACATCGACCTGTGGGAAATCAATGAGGCCTTCGCCACCGTGCCCATGAAGACCGCCAAAGACCTGGGCGTCTCGCTGGACCGCGTCAACGTCAACGGCGGTGCCATCGCCATGGGCCACCCGCTGGGCGCCACCGGCGCCATCATCCTGGGCACCGCCCTGGACGAACTGGAGCGCACCGGCAAGGCCACCGCGTTGGCCACCCTGTGCATCGGTGCCGGCATGGGCATCGCCACCATCATCGAACGCGTCTGAGGAGGCGAGCCATGACTGCATTCACTTTCAACATCGACGCCGACGGCATCGGCCTGGTCACCATCGACATGCCGGGCCGCGCGATGAACGTGCTCAACCCGACCCTGGTCGAGCCCTTTGCTGGCCTGGTCGCGCAACTGGAAACCGACGCCAAGCTCAAGGGCCTGGTCATCACCTCGGTGAAGTCGACCTTCATCGTCGGCGCCGACATCGACCAGTTCACGCAGATCACCACGGCCGAAGAGGCCTACAAGCTGTGCGAAGACCTCAAGGGCATGCTGCGCCGCATGGAAAAGTGCGGCAAGCCCGTGGTGGCCGCGCTCAACGGCACGGCGCTGGGCGGCGGCCTGGAGCTGGCGCTGGCCTGCCACGCGCGCATCGCCATCGACGACCCCAAGACCAAGCTGGGCCTGCCCGAAGTCAAGCTGGGCCTGCTGCCCGGTGGCGGCGGCACCCAGCGCGTGCCCCGCATGATCGGCATCCAGAAGAGCTTCGAGCTGATCACCCAAGGCAAGGAGCTGACCGCCGCCAAGGCCAAGGAGATGGGCCTGGTGACCGAGCTGGCCGCCAACCGCGAAGACCTGCTGGCCAAGGCCAAGGCCTGGGCACTCGCCAACCCCAAGGCCTCGCAGCCCTGGGACAACAAGGGCTTCCGCATTCCTGGTGGCGACAGCAAGAGCCCGGCCGTGGTGCAGGTGCTCGCCATCGCCCCGTCGATGGCCAACGCCAAGGCGCACGGCAACTACCCGGCGCTCACCCACATCATGAGCTGCCTGTTCGAAGGCTGCCTGCTGGACTTCGACGCCGGCTGCCAGGTCGAGTCGCGCTACTTCGCCGCGTGCGTGGTCTCGCAGACCAGCAAGAACATGATCGGCACGCTGTGGCACCAGCTCAACGCCATCAAGAAGGGGCAGTCGCGCCCCAAGGGCTTCGCCGAATCCAAGGTGAAGAAGGTCGGCATCCTGGGCGCCGGCATGATGGGCGCGGGCATCGCCTACGTGTCGGCCAAGGTCGGCATCGACGTGGTGCTGCTGGACACCACGATCGAGAACGCCGAGAAGGGCAAGGCCTGTTCGCAAGGCATCCTGGACAAGGCCATCTCGCGTGGCCGCAGCACGGCCGAGAAGCGCGACGCGCTGCTGGCCCGCATCCAGCCGACCACGTCGTACGACGACCTGAAGGGCTGCGACCTCGTGATCGAAGCCGTGTTCGAGGACCGCGAGATCAAGGCCGCCTGCACGCAGAAGTCGGAGGCCGTCATCGCCGCCGACGCGGTGTACGCCTCCAACACCTCGACGCTGCCCATCACCGGCCTGGCCACGGCCAGCGAGCGCCCGGCCAACTTCATCGGCCTGCACTTCTTCTCGCCGGTGGACAAGATGCCGCTGGTCGAGATCATCGTGGGCGAGAAGACCTCGGACGAGACCCTGGCGCGTGGCTTCGACTACGTGCTGCAGATCGGCAAGACCCCGATCGTGGTCAACGACAGCCGCGGCTTCTACACCTCGCGCGTGTTCGCCACCTACATCATGGAAGGCCTGGCCATGCTGGGCGAGGGCGTGCACCCGCGCTCCATCGAAGTGGCCGGCCTGAAGGCGGGCATGCCCATGCCGCCGATGGCGCTGCAAGACGAGGTCTCGCTGGGCCTGTCGCTGCACATCGCCGAGCAGACCCGCAAGGACCTGATCGCCGAAGGCAAGACCGTGCCCGAGCACCCGGCCGCAGCCGTGCTGCAGAACATCGGCGGCACGCACAAGCGCATCGGCAAGAAGACGGGCAAGGGCCTGTACGACTACCACGGCAAGGAGAAGACCCTGTGGCCCGAGCTGACCAAGCTCTACCCGCCCAAGGCCGTGCAGCCCACGCAGCAAGAGCTGGTCGACCGCCTGCTCTACGTGCAGGCCAACGAGGCCGCGCGCTGCTATGAAGAGAAGGTCGTGCGTTCGGTGGCCGACACCAACATCGGCTCGATCTTCGGCTGGGGCTTCGCGCCCAACCAGGGTGGTGCGCTGCAGTTCATCAACGCCGTGGGCGCCAAGAAGTTCGTCGAGCGTGCGCGTGAGCTGGCCAAGGCCTGCGGCCCGCGCTTCGAGCCCGCCGCCATCGTCGTGAAGATGGCGCAAGAAGGCGGCCGCTTCGAGGACCTGGTGTGAGCGGGGCCAACGCTGGGCCCGCGACGGGCCCGCTCGGCAGCCTGCTGGCCGGCCTGCGCGTGATCGACCTCACGCGCAACCTGCCCGGGCCGTTCAGCACCCGCATGCTGGCCGACCTGGGTGCCGAGATCGTCAAGGTCGAGCCGCCCGAGGGCGACCCGGCGCGACCGCTGGGCACGCTGTTCGAGGCGCTCAACCACGGCAAGGAGTGCCGCAAGGTCGACTTCCGCAACGAAGCCGACCTCGCCACCTTGCGCGACTGGCTGGCCACCGCCGACGTGATGGTGGACAGCTTCCGCCCCGGCGTGCTGCAAGGCATGGGGCTGGACGCAGCGCGCCTGCGCGCCCTCAATCCCAAGCTGGTGATGGTGTCCATCACGGGCTACGGCCAGACGGGCGCGTGGGCGAACAAGGCGGGCCACGACCTGAACTTCATGGCGCTGTCGGGCGTGCTGGACCAGGTGCGTGCGCCGACGGGCGAGCTGGCCTTGTCCAATGTGCAGTGGGGCGACCTGGCCGCGGGCAGCTCGATGGCGACCATCGCCATCCTGGCGGCGGTCATCGAGGCCCAGCGCACGGCCCGGGGCCGGCACATCGACGTCAGCATGGCGCATGGCCTGCACGCCCACCTGGTGATGCCCAAAGCCACGGCCTCCCTGCTGGCGCCCATCCTGGGTCGCCGGCCGCAGGCGGGCGAGGACATGCTCAACGGCGGCCTGCCTTGCTACAACCTCTACGCCACGGCCGATGGCCGCCACCTCGCGGTGGGCGCGCTGGAGTTCAAGTTCTGGAAGGCGGCCTGCGAGGTGTTCGGGCGGCCCGACTGGGTCAACCGCCACTGGCAGCGCGGGGCCTTGCCGGGCACCCCCGATTGCACCGCGCTCAAGGCCGAGGTGGCCGCGCTGGGCGGAACGGTGGTCGTGGAATCCCACTACCCGCCACAGATCACCGACTTTAACGAGGCCATCGTGGCCGTGGGAGGCGCCAACATCAGCGCGTACAAAGAAGCGGATGAGGAGTTCCGCCGCGCCGCACAAGCTGAACTGGAAGTCTTTCTTCTGAAGTTCTTTCACGCCATCAGTACCCGGCCTCGTCCCGAAGCCAGCTCCACCGTGATGGCTGGGACTTCACCCGCGGACCTCCCCACCGTTTCAAAGGTCTCCTGCCTCATGCTGACACCGGAGCCGTTCACGAACGAACTCGCACAACGGCTTCGCGCCGCAGCGTTGCCGCATAAAACAATCACGGTAGCCAGACCCAGGAGCGCGACCGGTTTCTCGGCCCACCTCACCCGGGCCGACATTCAACGGACGAGCCAGCTCGCCAGTCCCGAAGAATCAGCCCTCCGCGATCTGCTCACCTGGCAAGACGCGGTCCACCATGCGCCGCTGACCGTGCTGATTTCGGTCACCCCGTCATCCGTCACCGAGGAAGCCGAGTTTCTCCGATGTACCCTGGCCATGTACGACTCCCGCACCGCCGATCAACTGACGATGCATAGCTTTATATCGAGCCGGCCGCTTCCCCCGCAAGGCAATCGCTATGAGCTTGAAGCCTTGTACATCCCCACCACCGGGGCCAAACTCATACACATCGTTCCCCAGCTGATATATCATAATATTGGTTTGCCAATCCTGGGCTCAGACACTTGGAATGACCGGGCGCTCCGGAAAAGACCTGAGGCCATCAACCTCCCGGCATTTTTCACCGTCAGCTTCTGGCCGGAGCTCGACCGGCCGGAAACGATCCGATTCACCCAGCGCTACCAGGAGCGTTTTGCGGCCCTGCCCGACCCGCTCTCCGCCAACGCGTATGATGCGGCCAGACTGCTCATGGAGGCCATCATGCGCTCGGATGGAACGCGCGAAGGACTGCGTCAGCAGCTGGCGAATTTCGGAAGCTTCGAGGGGGTGTCGGGCCCGCTGATAATGACGCCACAGCGCGATATCGAACAGGAAGCCATCGTGCTCGAGATCAACAATGGGTTCGTTGGGCCGGCGGAATAGGCGCGCGCTCCGCGCGGTCTTCATTGCGATGGCCGCCGGGCTGCTGTCGTTTCCATCGGCAGCGCAAGCCTACGACGCCATAGGCACGGGAAGACAACAGTCCAAGAATTGGCAGTACAGTCTCTCGATCGGGGCTTCGCTCTTCGCGCCGCGCATGAACAGTTTCAACGGCATGCTGTCCGCGAGCGGCAACGATATCGCTCAAGTGCTCACCTCTTCTTCCAATAATTCCGTTTCCGGGTCCGGTGGATTCCCAAACACCCGGCTTGGATTCGGCGTGCTGGCTAGCCTCCAGCATGAATTCGACGAGGAATTACGCGGGGGATTGCAGATCGACTTTCTCAGCCTTTCAACATCGGGATCACTGAACTTCAACACCGCGGTGTATTCCGGGACAACATTCATTGGAAACAGCACGACAATCTATGAAGTTTCGCAGAGCATCAACTTGCCGGTGATCCGGATCGGGTTGTCTCTGCAAAAAGTGTTTCGATTCGAGAACGCACCCCGGCTCAATCTCTATGTTGGCGGCTGGGGAAATATCGGTATGCTGCTGAGCGCAAAGATCAACGGGAACCTCAAACAGACTGGCGTGAACACACCCGGCGACTTTTCTATCACGCTGCATGGCCAGGGATGGGGTGCGGGCGGCCTGGGTGGCCTGGAATACCGGCTCTCGCGCCGGTCGGCAGTCTATGCGGAAACCGGGTTTGATTACTTCGTCATCAGAAACATCGAGGAATCCATGACTGCCGCGGGCACATCCTTTAACGCCGCACCGTTCACT
>JADFIG010000039.1:0-1651 GCA_022566735.1 Pseudomonadota bacterium | reverse complement strand
GATAGCCGCGGCGCTCCCATTGATCTTGACTTCACCGGCATCTTCCTGCGCATTGGAGTCAAAGCCGCACTAGGGCGTAAAAAGTAGGGCGGACCAGTGAAAGCCCGCTATGGCCTCGCCATAGTGCTGGGATTGGCGCCTCTCCTGAGCGGCTGCTCGTCCGTTTCCACCAAGTCCCCCGGGAAGGGCCTGATCCTCATAAGTGAAAGTGAAGAATTTTCCATTTCGAGAGCTCAACCCGCCGCACGGGCTGCGCCGTGACCGCCCGGCGTACCAGCGATGGCGCGCCGCGGTCTTAGCCTGGCCGAAACCTCACAAAACGACCCAATAACTGCCGCGTGCAAGGTTTCAGGTTATTCGGGTCACCACCAGAAACCTGAAACTGAAAAACATTGGTTACCGAGTAAGCTGGTCCACCCATGCCTTCAACTCAACATTCTCCGGGTTGAGCTCAAGGGATTGACGGTAGGCAGTGACGGCCCCGGCTCGGTCACCCTTGGCGTACTGACAGTTCCCAATCATCTGCCATGCTTGCCAGTGGCGCGGGTGGGCTTGGACCGCCGCCGTAGCACGGCGCCATGCTCCATCGTAATCGCCGACGGAGTAGAGGCCAACAGCCGTCTGGTATTCCCCGTCGGCCCTCACCGCGGACTCAGCCGGCGGCACACGGCGAGCTAGGGCCCCACTCCCTGGTTCGCGGGCATCACCCAGAGTGCTGACGCCGGTGCGCAGCTGCTCCTGCCACTGCTTACGCTGGATCTCCGCATCTGAAGGCCCCAGCCCGTAAAGCAGCGCAAACCGGTGACTCAACGCCAGATCGCCGAACGGCTGATAGGCGTAATCCACGCCTACCGGGCCGAAGCGAAATCCAGCCCCAGCCGACAGCCCTGACACTCCGGTCAGCCCTTGGTCAGCCCCAAAATGTTTATAGCCCGCGCGAAGCGCCAGGAACGAGTATGGGGTGAGTTCCCCGCCCCCGGCTACCCAAAGCTGTTGCTCGCTGAGCCCGTAACCGACATCCAGCGCCAACCGTAAACTTCCGGAATACAGATACGAAGCGCCGGCCTTGGCCATGGCCGGAAGGGAAAACCCTTCATCGTCCCGCATGCCCATATGCAGAACCGCCAACCCTAATGTCAACCGCGGCTTCACCGGAATAATGGTACCCACGTTAACCGCAACCAGCATGTCACCGACCGCCTCTTTGATGCCTTCCACGCCGATTCCAGTCCAACCCCGGCCCATGGCGCGTGGATTGGCGAAGCCGTAAGACACGCCGACCAAAAAATCCATTGTGCTGGCGGCGACACCGGCATTGCCGTTTTCATCACGCCAGTCGAAGGTTCCATAATCCAGGGCCGCCACGTTGACCGCCGCCACCCCATTTCCCAATGGCATCGCCGCGGCGGCATAGCTCAGGCCCATTCCATTGCCTGCCACGTCATACATGGCAATGGCCTGAAGGCGCGGGACCTGTCCGAGTCCTCCGGGATTCCACGAAACCGCTGAAACATCATCTGCAACCGCGGTAAACGCCTCGCCCATACCGACCGGCCGGGCTCCCATACCCCGGGCCAAAAAGGCACCGCGCCGGAATCCGTATACCGCGGAGGTCTGTGGAACCACAGCGTGCGCCACCGTCGCCATCGCC
>JADFIG010000012.1 GCA_022566735.1 Pseudomonadota bacterium | reverse complement strand
CCCTGAAAGCTCGATCTCCATTCCGGCGGGGGTAATCAGCCCCGGAATGTGGTCCGGGTCGAACTCGACCAGCACGTCGATGTCGCTGTCGGGCGTGAAGTCGTCTCGGAGGACGGACCCGAACAGTGCCAGACGGTCGATGTCGTGCTTACGGCAGAAGCCCTCGATCTGCTCTCGGCTGAGCTTGAATCGTTCGAGCACAAGCTTCATAGGCACGGAATCTCGATCGGACATGGCCTATTCGAGGCTTTCCCTGAGCTTCCCGATGGCTTCGGCTACGCTGGTCCTGTCGTTGTAGACCGCCGAGCCCGCCACGAGGATGTTTGCGCCCGCGTCCGCCGCCGTCTTTGCCGTGCCGAGATTTATTCCGCCGTCGACCTCGAGGTCTGACCTTAGTCCGGCCCCGTTGATGGCGCCGCGAATACGCTCAATCTTTGCGATCATGCTGCTGATAAAACTCTGCCCACCAAATCCGGGATTGACCGTCATGACAAGGACCTGGTCCAGGTCCGGAAGTAGGTCCTCAATGGCCGATATGGGCGTCGCCGGATTAATGGCAACGCCGGCCTTTTTGCCCAGCTCCTTGATCTGGTGGATGGTGCGATGCAGGTGTGTGCATGCCTCTGCGTGGACGGTGATTATGTCAGCGCCCGCAGACGCAAAATCGGCGACAAACCGTCCGGGCTCGGCGATCATAAGATGCAAATCGAAGGGAATGTCCGTCCACGGCCGCAGGGCATCTACCATCTGCGGTCCCAGCGTGATGGCGGGCACGAACTGGCCGTCCATGACGTCGATGTGGACCATGTCTGCGCCGCCCTTTGCCGCCTCCGCGACCTGCTCACCAAGGTTGCTGAAATCTGCGGAAAGTATTGACGGCGCGATCTTGATTCCCTTCACCACGCGCGCCGTGTAGCGGGGACACATTTTCAGATCCCGGGTCTCGACGCCGACTTGTCGAAGACGGTCTCGGAGTTCGTCCATGAATGCGAGCGCTGATGCGTATGTGGTCGCTTCATCAGATCCTTCCGCAGGCTGATCCCATCCTGTGAGTCGCCATGCTTCCTGAAATGGTGTGGGCCGGAAGACCGGATGGAGTCCTGGTTCCACCATTAAGAGGAATGAAGCAATAGCCAGCCGTGTGCCGAGACCACTCACTACTTCTCGGGGAACGGCATCGCAGAAGCCACTGATTCGCTCGTCAACCGGTGACTCATCTGCCCATATGGCGGAGAGAGCCTTCTTCGCCAATTCCGGATCGTCCTTGGCCCATTCGTAGAACTTGCTGTGCTGCTGCCACGGCGTCAGGTTGTTATGTCGAGTGAACGCAGTTTTGAGGAGCTGCCACCACTCGGATGAACCCTCTAGTAGAGCTGTTCGGGCTTGGCGAAGTCGTTCGGTGATCGCCAGCTTGTAGTTGCGTTCCCAGTCGTCGAATCGTTCCTCGTCGAAGACACGGGCTGCCCATGCCACGAATCCTTCCCACCCAGACTTACCTCGAATCTCAGGGAACTCGCGATGCTCCGGAGCAGGCAGATCCCGACCAGTCGCAGCGCTTAGGTACTCGACCGCTGCCGTCGAGTGAAAACGTGCATAAGGCGTGACCTCTACGGCCGTGGCTGCATTCTCAACATGGTTGACCAGAGCAACATCGATCTGATCGACCAACCCTGGAAGAGCAGTCGGCCGTAGGTGCCAGTACTGCGAAGTAGGAAGGGACTCGAATACACCAGTTTCACCCTCGGATGCTTCCGCGAGTTGAGCTATGACCGTCTCGTCGAGAGACGGCAGATCGAGAGACAGGAGAACTCTCTCCGGGTGAAGTGAAGTCGTCGCCAACCGCCCAACATTCAGATTGAGATAACTGTGCTTTGCATCAGGTCCAAGTCACCACGAGCGCGGTCCGGCCGCGTGCGCCGCCTCGGGCGTGAGCAGGGCGGGCAGGGGCTCGGTGCGCAGCACCTGGGCGGCGAGCGCGGCCACCCGGCGGGCGGTGTCGCGGCTGGCCGAGAGCACGGCGAAGACCGGCTGGCCGAGGTACTGCAGCTCGCCCTCGGCGAGGATGGGCTCGTCGTGGACGATGGCGCCGCAGTCGTTGCGGCCGGGGATGTCGGCCGCGGTGAGCACGGCCACCACGCCGGGCTGGGCGCGCAGCGCGTCGACATCGATGCCCAGCAGGCGACCGTGGGCCAGGGGCGAGAGGCCCAGGGCGCAGTGCAGGGTGCCGGCCAGCTCGGGCAGGTCGTCGGTGTAGGTGGCCTGGCCGCTGACGTGCAGCGCGGCCGATTCGTGCGGCAGGGGCTGGCCCACCGGGCCCACCGCGCCGCGTGCGTCGGTGGGGCTCATGGCGGGCCTCCGGGGGCGGCGGATGGCCTGGCCGGCCAGACCTGCACCTGCTCGGGCGGCAGCGGCTGCTGCGCACGGGTTTCCAGCCAGAAGCGCTCCAGCAGGCCGGCGGCGGCCTGGCGGCGGTAGGCGGCGCTGGCGCGCAGGTCGTCGATGGGGTGGAAGTCCAGCGCCAGCGCGGCCTGGGCGCGGCGCAGCGTGGCCTCGTTCCAGGGCTGGCCGACGAGCGCGGCCTCGGCCTGCGGGGCGCGGCAGGCGGTGGCGGCCATGCCGCCCCAGCCCAGGCGGGCCGCGGTGATGGTCTCGCCCTCCAGGCGCAGCCACAGGCCCGCGCACAGGGTGGCGATGTCGCTGTCGCGCCGCTTGGAAACCTTGTAGGCGCGCAGCACCTCGCGCGGGGCGGGGGCGGGCAAGGGCACGCGGATGGCTTGCAGGAACTCACCCGCTTCCAGGGCGTTGCGCATGTGGCCCAGGTAGAAGGCCGACAGCGGCAGCTCGCGCAGGCGCGCGCCGCGGCGCAGCAGCAAGCGCGCATCGAGGGCCAGCAGCACGGGGGCGCTGTCACCGATGGGCGAGCCATTGGCCAGGTTGCCGCCCAGGGTGCCGGCGTGGCGCACGGGCGGCGAGGCAAAGCGCTTCCAGAGCTCGCGCAGCTCGGGCATGGCCATGCTCAGGGCCTGCCAGGCGGCTTCCAGCGAGGCGCCGGCGCCGATCAGCAGGGTGCCGTCGGGGCTGCCGTCCGACGTGCGGGTGATGGCCTGCAACTCGGCCACGCGGCCCAGGTGGACGATGTCGCCCAGGGGGCGGAACTGCTTGGTCACCCACAGGCCGATGTCGGTGGCGCCGGCCAGCAGGGTGGCCTCGGGCAGGGCCAGGCGCAGCGCGGCGAGCTCGGCCAGGGTGCGCGGGGCGTGGAAGTGCTGGGACGGGCCGGCGTGGTGCAGCGGCGGCTGCGCGGCCAGGCCTTGCAGCAGGGCCACGGTGGGGGCGGTGTCCAGCGTCTGGCGGGGGGCGTCGTGCATGCGCTCGCCCGCGTCCAGGATGGGGCGGTAGCCGGTGCAGCGGCACAGGTTGCCGGCCAGGGCCTCGGCCAGCTCGATGCGGGGCAGGGGGGTGGCGTGCCGCTCGTAGACCTGCCACAGCGACATCACGAAGCCCGGGGTGCAGAAGCCGCATTGCGAGCCGTGGCAGTCCACCAGGGCCTGCTGGCAGGGGTGGAGGGCGACACCTTGGGCGACACCTTGGGCGGTGACGTCCTCCACGGTGAACAAGGCCTTGCCGTCCAGCATGGGCAGCAGCTGGATGCAGGCGTTGACGGTGTGGCGCTGCAGCACGCCCTGGGCGTCCAGCGCACCGACGACCACGGTGCAGGCGCCGCAGTCGCCCTCGGCACAACCCTCCTTGGTGCCGCTGCAGCGGGCGTGCTCGCGCAACCATTGCAGCACGGTGGTGGTGGGCGGCAGGCCGGCGACTTCCTGCACCTGGCCTCGGTGCACGAAGCGGATGGGGCGGCAGGGGGGGGCACCTGGATCGGTGTCTGGGGCCTGGGACGCGAGGGACACGGTCGACACTCCGGAAAACTGGCGGGCAGGGATGCAAGCGGCATACCATGCAGGCACTGCGGCCATCATACGGCGCGGCCCCCTCGGCGGCAGCTGTGGCGGCCTGCGGGGTGGCCCGAACTTTGCTGACGCCATCGCGACCTCCCCGAAAGCCCCATGCCTGTCCACGCCGTCCCCGCCCTCACCCAGGACGCGGCCATCCCCCCTGCCACCCCCCGGCGGGTGCTGCGCGCCGACGTGCTGGACTTCACCGGCGACCCGGGCTTTGCCGCGCCGGCCGAGGCCGAGGGGGTGGCGGCGAGCGTGCGCTGGCGCCCCGACCACCTGGTCTGCATCGAGGGCGGGCGCATCGCCGCGGTGCGGCCGGCCGCCGAGGGCCTGCCGGCGGGCTGGGAGGGCGAGGACATCGGCGACCACCGCGGCCGCCTGCTGATGCCCGGCTTCATCGACACCCACGTGCACTGCCCGCAGCTGGACGTGATCGCCAGCCACGGCACCGCCTTGCTGGACTGGCTCAACACCTACACCTTCCCCGCCGAGCGCCGCTACGCCGACCCCGAGGTGTCGCGCCAGGGCGCCGCGCGCTTCCTGCGGGCGCTGTGGGCGCATGGCAGCACCAGCGCGGTGGTCTTTCCCACCGTGCACAAGGTCAGCGCGGAGGCCCTGTTCGCGCAGGCCCACGCGCAGGGCATGCGCCTGGTCACCGGCAAGGTGCTGATGAACCGCTTCGCGCCCGCAGGCCTGCTCGACGATGTGGACGGCGCCGAGCGCGATTGCACCGAGCTCATCGCGCGCTGGCACGGCCGCGGCCGCCTGGCCTATGCCGTGACGGTGCGTTTCGCGCCCACCAGCACGCCCGAGCAGCTGGCCATGGCCGGGCGCTTGTGCCAGGTCCCGGGCACCTTCATGCAGACCCATGTGGCCGAGAACCAGGACGAGGTCCGCTGGGTGATGTCGCTCTACCCGCAGGCGCGCAGCTACCTCGACGTCTACGACCGCGCCGGCCTGCTGGGCCCGCGCGCGGTGCTGGCCCACGGCATCTGGCTGGACGCCCGCGACCGCGCGGTGCTGCGCGAGCGCGGCGCCCAGATCGCGCACTGCCCCGGCTCCAACCTGTTCCTGGGCAGCGGCCTGTTCGACTGGGCCCAGGCCCAGCGCGAGGGCCTGCACGTCAGCCTGGCCAGCGACGTGGGCGGCGGCACCAGCCTGTGCCTGTTGCGCAACATGGGCGACGCCTACAAGGTCCAGGCCCTGCAAGGCACCCGCCTGAGCGCCTGGAAGGCCCTGCACGCCGCCACCCTGGGCGCGGCGCAGGCGCTGGGGCTGGACGCCGAGATCGGCCGCGTCGAGCCCGGCTGCATGGCCGACCTGTGCGTGTGGGACTGGGCCGTGGGGGAGGTGGCGGGCCACCGCGACGCCCTGGCCCGCGAGGCCCTGGACGGCTCGGCCGCGGGCCTGCACCCCCGCCTGTTCGCCTGGATGACCCTGGGCGACGAGCGCAACCTGGCCGCCACCTGGGTGGCCGGCCGCCCCGTCTACCTCCGAGGTGAACACGTCACATGAGCGCCCCACCCCTTCGACTGGAGCTGCGCGGCATCTGCAAGCAGTACCCCGGCGTGCGTGCCAACGACGGCGTCAGCCTGAAGGTGCGCCCTGGCGAGATCCACGCCGTGCTGGGCGAAAACGGCGCGGGCAAGTCCACGCTGATGAAGGTCGTCTTCGGTGCGGTGCAGCCCGACAGCGGTCACGTGCTGTTCAATGGCCGCGAGGTGCGCCTGCGCTCGCCGCAGGAGGCCCGCGCCCTGGGCATCAGCATGGTCTTCCAGCATTTCTCGCTGTTCGAGACGCTGACCGTGGCCGAGAACGTCTGGCTGGGCCTGGACAAGTCCCCGGGCCTGGCCGAGGTCACGGCGCGCATCCGCGAGGTTGCGGCCAGCTACGGCCTGGAGGTCGACCCGCAGCGCCATGTGCACGCCCTGAGCGTGGGCGAGCGCCAGCGGGTGGAGATCGTGCGGGCGCTGCTGACGAAGCCGCAGCTGCTCATCCTCGACGAGCCCACCTCGGTGCTCACGCCCCAGGCGGTCGACAAGCTCTTCGTGACGCTGCGCCAGCTGGCCGCGGAAGGCTGCGCCATCCTCTACATCAGCCACAAGCTCGACGAGATCCGCGCGCTGTGCCACCGCTGCACCGTGCTGCGCGCCGGCCGGGTGACGGGCGAGGTCGACCCGGCCCAGGAAAGCAACGCCAGCCTGTCGCGCCTGATGATCGGCGCCGAGCCGCCCGCACTGCAGCGCCACGCGCCGCTGTTCGGCCACGGCTTGAGCGAGGTCGTGCTGTCGGTGCGGGGCTTGAGCCTGCCCAGCCCCGACCCCTTCGGCGTGGCCTTGCGCGAGGTGGCCCTGCAGCTGCACGCCGGCGAGGTGCTGGGCATCGCGGGGGTGTCGGGCCACGGCCAGCAGGCGCTGATGGCCGTGCTCAGCGGCGAGGACCTGCGCGCCGCGCCCGGCTGCGTCCACCTGTTCGGCCACGACATCGGGCGGCTGTCGCCGCGCCACCGCCGCCGCCTGGGCCTGCACAGCGTGCCCGAGGAGCGCCTGGGCCGTGGCGCCGTGCCCGGGCTTTCGCTGGCGCGCAACACCTTGCTGACCCGCCGCGAGCCGGTCGGGCGGGGCGGCTGGCTCAACCTGCGGGCGGCCACCGGCCTGGCCGAGGAGCTCATCGAGCGCTTCCAGGTCAAGGCCGCCGGCCCGCACGCGCTGGCGCGCAGCCTGTCGGGCGGCAACCTGCAGAAGTTCATCGTGGGCCGCGAGATCGATGCCGAGCCGCGCGTGCTGCTGGTGTCCCAGCCCACCTGGGGCGTGGACGTGGGGGCCGCGGCGCAGATCCGCGGCGAGCTGTTGAAGCTGCGCGATGCCGGCTGCGCCGTGCTGGTGGTCAGCGAGGAGCTGGAGGAGTTGTTCGAAGTGAGCGACCGCCTGATGGTGATGGCGCAAGGCCGCCTGTCGCCCGCCGTGCTGACCGCCCAGGCCACGGTGAGCCAGGTGGGCGCCTGGATGAGCGGGCTGTGGCCGGCCGCCGACAACGCCGCCACGGCCCAGGGAGGCGCGCATGTTCCGGCTTGAGCCCCGCCCCGGCCCCTCGCGCTGGATGACCTGGCTGTCGCCGCTGATCGCCCTGGCCATCACGGTGGTGGTCGGCACGGCCCTGTTCGTGGCCCTGGGCAAGGACCCGCTGGCCGCCTTGCGCCTGTTCTTCGTCGAGCCGCTGCGCGGCGCCCACGCGCTGTCGGAACTCAGCCTCAAGGCCACGCCGCTGGTGCTGATCGCCCTGGGCCTGTCGGCGTGCTTTCGCGCCAACCTGTGGAACATCGGCGCGGAGGGCCAGTTCATCCTGGGCGCGGTGTGTGCCGGCGGCGTGGCCATGCAGGCCGGCCCGGACACGGGGCGGGGCTTCGTGGCGGCCGTGCTGCTGGCGGGGGTGCTGGGCGGCATGGCCTGGGCGGCCCTGGTGGCCTGGCTGCGCGACAGCTTCCACGCCAACGAGATCCTGGTCAGCCTGATGCTGGTCTATGTGGCCGAGATGCTGCTGGGCTACCTGGTGTACGGGCCCTGGAAGGACCCGCTGGGCTACAACTTCCCCCAGACCATCACCTTCCTGGAGGCCGCGCGCGTGCCCCGGCTGTTCGCCGGCCTGCGCATGAACCTGGGCGTGCCCATCGCCCTGCTGGTGGTGGCGCTGATGTCGCTGTTCCTGTTCCGCCACCTGGCCGGCTTCCAGTTGCAGGTGGGCGGGCTGGCCCCGGCGGCGGCGGGTTACGCGGGCTTCGCGGGCCGGCGATCGCTGTGGACGGCCTTGTTGCTGTCGGGTGGCCTGGCCGGTCTGGCCGGCGCGCTGGACGTGGCCGGCCCCCAGGGGCAACTCACGCCCTATGTGCCGCTGGGCTATGGCTTCGCGGCCATCATCGTGGCCTTCGTGGGGCGGCTCAACCCGCTGGGCATCGTGTTCTCGGCGGTGCTCATGAGCATGTTCTACATCGGCGGAGAGATGGCCCAGTCCCGCCTGGGCCTGCCCAAGGCGCTCACCGGGGTCTTCCAGGGCCTGCTGCTGTTCGCCTTGCTGGCCTGCGACACCTTCATCCACCAACGCCTGCGCTGGAGGCGCTCCGCATGATCTCCACCGACGCCCTGGCCCTGCTGCTGGCCGCGACCCTGAATGCCGGCACGGTGGTGGCCATCGCCTCCCTGGGCCTGCTGGTCAACGAGCGTGCCGGCGTGCTCAACCTCGGGGCCGAAGGCCTGATGCTGGTGGCCGCCATCGCCGGCTTTGCCGCCACGGTGCACACCGGCAGCGACTGGGCCGGCTTTGCCGCGGGGGCGCTGGCCGGGGCGCTGCTGTCGGCGGTGTTCGGCTGGCTGGTCATCTGGCTCAACACCAACCAGTACGCCACCGGCCTGGCCCTGAGCCTGCTGGGCGGCGGCCTGAGCGCCTTCGCGGGCATCGGCTACACCCAGGCGCGCCTGCCCGAGCGGCCGCACTTCGCCATCCCCGGGCTGGCCGACATCCCTTTCGTGGGCACGGTGCTGGGGCAGCAGCACCCGCTGGTCTATGGGGCCGTGGCGCTGGCCGCGGGCCTGGGCTGGTTCCTGGCCCGCTCGCGCGCCGGTCTGGTGCTGCGCGCCGTGGGCGAGTCGCCCGAGTCGGCACACGCCCTGGGCTACCCGGTGCGCCGCATCCGCCTGCTGGCGGTGGTGGCCGGCGGGGCGCTGTGCGGCGTGGCCGGGGCCTACATCTCGCTGGTCTACACGCCGCTGTGGGTCGAGGGCATGGTGGCGGGCAAGGGCTGGATCGCGCTGGCATTGACCACCTTCGCCACCTGGCGGCCGGCGCGCGTGCTGCTGGGCGCCTACCTGTTCGGCGGGGTGACGATGCTGCAGTTCCAGCTGCAGGGGCAGGGCGTGCAGATCGCCTCGCAGTGGCTGACCATGCTGCCCTACCTGGCCACCATCGCGGTGCTGGTGCTGATCTCGCGCAACCCGACCTGGATCCGCATCAACATGCCGGCCTCGCTGGGCAGGCCTTTCCATCCGGGGGGATGAAGGGCGGCACGATCATTGCTCGTCAACGGTTTTCAACCCTGGAGATGTCATGTCCTCACCTGTGTCCAAGCGTTCGGTGTTGAAGCTCGCCGGCTGGGCCGTCCTGGCGGCCAGCGCGGCCCTGGCCGGTTGCGGCAAGAAGGAAGGCGAGGGCGCTGGTGCGGCCTCGGGCTCGGCCCCGGCCGAGGGCGCCTCGGCCGCCGCCGCACCCTCGGGCCCGCTGAAGATCGCCTTCGCCTACGTCGGCCCGGTCGGTGACGCTGGCTGGACCTTCGCCCACAACCAGGGCCGCCTGGCCGTGGAGAAGGCCTTCGGCGACAAGGTCGTCACCCGCATCGTCGAGAAGGTGCCCGAGGGCCCCGAGGCCGAGCGCGTCATCCGCGACCTGGTGGCCCAGGGCAACACCCTGATCTTCGGCACCACCTTCGGCTACATGGAGCCCATGCTCAAGGTCGCGGCCGACCACCCGAACGTGAAGTTCGAGCACGCCACCGGCTACAAGACCGCGCCCAACATGCGCACCTACGACGCCCGCACCTACGAGGGCGCCTACCTGGCCGGCATCATCGCCGGGGGCATGAGCAAGACGGGCACGCTGGGCGTGGTGGGCTCCATCCCCATCCCCGAGGTCATCCGCAACATCAATGCCTTCACGCTGGGCGCGCAGAGCGTCAACCCCCAGGTCAGGACCAGGGTGGTGTGGGTGAACGCCTGGTTCGACCCGCCCAAGGAGACCGAGGGCGCGCAAAGCCTCATCAACCAGGGCGCCGACGTGCTGTTCCAGAACACCGACTCGCCGGCCGTGCTGCAGACCGCCGAGAAGGCCGGCAAGCACGCCTTCGGCTGGGACTCCGACATGAGCCAGTTCGGCCCCAAGGCCCACCTGGCGTCCAGCGTGATCCACTGGGACCCGTACTACGTGCAGGCCACCCGGGACGCGCTGGAGGGCCGCTGGAGGAGCGGCGGTGTGTGGTGGGGCGTGAAGGAAGGCGCCATCGACATCGTGTCCATCTCCGACAAGGTGCCCGCCGAGCTCAAGGCGCGGGTCGAGGCCGCCAAGGCCGGCCTGAAGGACGGCAGCTTCGCCATCTGGAAGGGCCCCATCGTCGGCCAGGATGGCAAGGAGGTGCTGGCCAAGGACGTGGTGGCCGACGACAAGTTCCTCGGTGGCCTCCATGTCTACGTCAAGGGCGTGGAAGGCGCCGTCCCCTCGGGCCAGTGAGGATTTCCTCACCGACCCCGTGAAACCTCGCAAGCAGGGCTGACGGGGGCGGCCTACACTGGCCTCGTCACAGGGTTCCGGCCGGACGACGGCCCGTCCTGTCATCCGCAGGATGCCGTCGTGCGACCGACTCAGGAGGTCGTCATGAACGCGCCACTGCCCGCCGAGGTGCTTCGCGCCTTGTCCTCGCTGTCGCTGGAGGACAAGTACACCCTGGAGCGCGGCCAGGCCTTCATGAGCGGGGTGCAGGCCCTGGTGCGCCTGCCCATCCTGCAGCACACGCGCGACGCCCTGGCCGGCCTGAACACGGCCGGCTTCATCAGCGGCTACCGCGGCTCGCCCCTGGGGGGCTACGACCAGGCCCTGTGGAAGGCGCGCCAGCACCTCGACAAGCACCACATCGTCTTCCAGCCCGGGGTCAACGAGGAGCTGGGCGCCACCGCCGTGTGGGGCACCCAGCAGCTGGGCCTGACGCCGGGGCCGCAGCGCTTCGACGGGGTGTTCGGCCTGTGGTACGGCAAGGGGCCGGGCGTGGACCGCTGCGGCGACGTCTTCAAGCACGCCAACATGGCCGGCACCTCGCCGCACGGGGGCGTGGTGGCCGTGGCCGGCGACGACCACACGGCCAAGAGCTCCTCCCTGGCGCACCAGAGCGACCACATCTTCAAGGCCTGCGGCCTGCCGGTGTTCTTCCCCAGCAATGTGCAGGAGATCCTCGACCTGGGCCTGCACGCTTTCGCCATGAGCCGGTTTGCCGGCGTGTGGACGGCGCTCAAGACCATCCAGGAGGTGGTGGAGTCGGCGGCCACGGTGTCGGTGGACCCGGACCGCGTGCGCATCGTGCTGCCCGAGGACTTCGACATGCCCGAAGGCGGGCTGCACATCCGCTGGCCGGACACGCCCCTGGCCCAGGAGGCCCGGCTGATGGACCACAAGTGGTACGCGGCCCTGGCCTATGTGCGGGCCAACCGCCTCAACCACACGGTGCTCGACAGCGAGGGCGCGCGCCTGGGCCTGATGGCCAGCGGCAAGGCCTGGAACGACCTGCGCCAGGCCCTGCACGACCTCGGGCTGGACGAGGCCGCCTGCCGTGCGCTCAAGCTGCGCCTGCACAAGGTGGCGGTGGTGTGGCCGCTGGAGGCCGGGCTGACGCGCGAGTTCGCGCAGGGGCTGCAGGAGATCCTGGTGATCGAAGAGAAGCGCCAGATGATCGAGTACCAGCTCAAGGAGGAGCTCTACAACTGGCGCGAGGACGTGCGCCCGAATGTGCTGGGCAAGTTCAGCGTCAGCGACGACGACGACCGCAGCGGCGGCGAGTGGTCGCACCCGCACCCGGCGGGCCGCTGGCTGCTGCGCGCCCAGGCCGACCTCAACCCCGCCCTGATCGCGCGGGCCGTCGCGCAGCGCCTGGAGCGCCTGGGCCTGTTGCGCGACGCGCCGTCCCATGTGCGCGAGCGCATCGCCGAGCGTCTGGGCGTCATCGAGGCCAAGGAGCGCGCCCTGGCCTCGCTGGGGCAGGGCGGCACCGCTGCCAGCCCGGAGCGTGCGCCCTGGTTCTGCAGCGGCTGCCCGCACAACACCTCGACCCGCCTGCCCGAGGGCTCGCGCGCCATGGCCGGCATCGGCTGCCACTACATGGCGCAGTGGATGGACCGGCGCACCAACCTGGTCTCGCAGATGGGCGGCGAGGGCGTGGCCTGGGTGGGCCAGGCGCCCTTCACCGAGGAGCCGCACGTCTTCGCCAACCTGGGCGATGGCACCTACTTCCACTCGGGTGTCCTGGCCATCCGCCAGGCCATCGCGGCCCAGGTCAACATCACCTACAAGGTGCTCTACAACGACGCGGTGGCCATGACGGGCGGCCAGCCCATCGACGGCAAGCTGAGCGTGGCGGCCATGACGCGCGAACTGGAGGCCGAGGGCGTGCGGCGCATCGTGGTGGTGACCGACGACCGCAGCCGCTACGCGCACGTCGACGACCTGGCCCCGGGCGTCGAGTTGCGCCACCGCGACGACCTCGACGCCGTGCAGCGCGCCCTGCGCGAGACGCCGGGTTGCACGGTGCTGATCTACGACCAGACCTGCGCCACCGAGAAGCGCCGCCGCCGCAAGCGCGGCGAACTGCCTGCGGCCACGGCGCGCGTCGTCATCCACGAGCTGGTCTGCGAGGGCTGCGGCGACTGCACGGTGCAGTCCAACTGCCTGAGCGTGGAGCCGGTCGACACCCCGCTGGGCCGCAAGCGCCGCATCAACCAGAGCACCTGCAACCAGGACCTGTCCTGCCTCAAGGGCATGTGCCCCAGCCTGGTCACCATCGAAGGCGGCCGCCTGCGCCAGCCCAGGCCCCAGCAGGGCGTGCCCGCGCTGGCCGAGCTGCCCGCATTGCCCGAACCCACCTTGCCCGATGCCCGCCAGGCCTGGGGCATCGTGGTGGCGGGCATCGGGGGCACGGGCGTCATCACGATCGGGCAGTTGCTGGGCATGGCCGCCCACCTGGAAGGCCGGGGCGTGGTCACGCAGGAGGCCGCCGGGCTGGCGCAAAAGGGCGGTGCCACCTGGAGCCATGTGCAGATCGCCGACAGCCGCGAGGCCATCTTCACCACCAAGGTGGGCACGGCCGAAGCCGACCTGGTGATGGGCTGCGACCCCATCGTCACGGCCTTGCCGGCCACGCTGGCCGTGATGCACGCCGGGCGCACCCACGTGGCGCTCAACACCCACCACACCCCGACGGCCGCGGCCATGTCGCAGCCCGACTGGCATTACCCCGGCGCGCAGTGCGACCACGTGCTGGCCGATGCCGTGGGTGCGCAGGCCATCGCCCGCATCGACACCGTGGCCCTGGCCGACAAGCTGCTGGGCGACGCCATCTACGCCAACCCGATGATGCTGGGCTTTGCCTGGCAGAAGGGCTGGGTGCCGCTGAGCCTGCAGGCGCTGACGCGCGCCATCGAGCTCAACGCCGTGCAGGTGGAGCGCAACCTGCAGGCCTTCGCCTGGGGTCGCCATGCCGCCCAGGACCCGGGCCGCGTGGCGCGCCTGTTGCAGCCGGCCCAGCCGGTGCGGTGGTTGCCGCGACGGGGTGCCCCGCGCGGGGAGGGCAACGAGGCCACCGACACCCTGGACGCCCTGGTCGAGCGCCGCAAGGCCTACCTGCGCGACTACCAGAGCCTGGCCTACGCGGCCCGCTACGAGGCCTGGGTGACCCGCGTGGGCGAGGCCGAAGCCGTGCTGGGCAGCCAGCGCATGGCGCGCGCGGTGGCGGTGCAGCTGTTCCGCCTGATGGCCATCAAGGACGAGTACGAGGTGGCCCGGCTCTTGTCGTCCAGCGCGTTCCGCCAGCAGGTGGGCGAGCAGTTCGAGGGCGACTGGCACATGGTCTGGCACCTGGCGCCGCCGGCCTTGGGTGAAGGCCATGGCGAGGGCGGAGCGTCTTCAGCACAGCCCGGGCAGCGGCCCGCCAAGCGGGCTTTCGGGCCGATGTGGACGCCGCTGCTGCGCGGCCTGGCCGGGGTGCGCCGCGTGCGCAACACCTGGCTGGACCCGCTGCGTTTCAGCCACACCCGCCGCGACGAGCGGGCCACCCTGGCCGAGTACGAGGCCTTGCTGGCCCACCTGCTGCGCCACCTCACCCAGGAGACGCTGCCCGCAGCCTGCGAGCTGGCCGAGTCGGCCGGGGCCATCCGCGGCTTCGGGGTGCTGCGCCAGGCCCAGGCCGGGCCGGTGCGCCGGCGCTGGGCCGAAGCCCTGGGGCTCAGCGCTGGCAGTCCAGGCCGTAGGCCCGCTTGAGCTGGGCGACCTCTTCGGGCGGGGCCTTGGCCAGCTGCACGCAGGTGGTGAAGTTGCCCTGCATGCTGCGCCTGGACGCGTCGATGTACATCCAGTCCACCACCTCGCTGCGCTTGAAGCGCCAGACCTGGCCTTCCTTGATGTGGCGCAGCCGGGTCGGGGTGTTGCTGATCTCGCCCTGGAAGCCGTCGCCGTCGGCCTGGAACGGCGTGATCCAGAAGAACTCCTTGCGCTTGCCTTCGCGGATGCCCACGCGCAGCGACAGGCTCTGGTACTTCGGGTCGCGGCTGGCGGCGATCTGGAGGAAATCGTCGAGCGTGGCCTGGGCCTGTCTGAAGGCCGCGCGCATGACCGGGTCGCGCTCGTCGATCTCGACGACGGCCTGCTGGCGCTTGGCGGCTTCTTCGCGTGCCTTCTTCTGCTTTTCCTTGAGGACCTCGATGACGGCGGCGGTGGCGGCGTTGGGCTGGCTGGCGGCAGCTGGGGCGACGGCGGGCTTGCTGGCCGCATCGGCGGCCTGGGCCGGGGCCAGCGCGGTGGCGGTCAGGACCGCGGCCAGGCCGCTCAGGGTGAGGGCAAAACGGGGGGCAAGGCGCATGGGGCAGGGCGGGAGCTGAGGTCCCGTCGAGTGTGCGTCAAATTCCGGGCGGCCATGGTGGCGCGGCCTCGGGACTGACCCGCAGGCCACCCGCAGGTGGGTGGGGGCTCGGCACATGGGGTATGGTCACGCGGATGTCGATCGCTGCCGCAACTTCGTCCCTGGAAAGCCGACGCTGGCAGGGCCTGGCGTGCGCCCTGGCGGGGGCCGTCGCCTTTTCGGGCAAGGCCATCGTGGCCAAGCTGCTCTACCGCCACGGGGCTGACGCGTTCGCGGTGGTCGGGCTGCGCATGGCCATGGCCTTGCCCCTGTTCCTGCTGATGGCCTGGTGGTCAGGCCGCGGCCAGGCTGCGGCGCCCGAGCAGCGCGGCCCGCAGGTCTGGGGGGCGACGCAGGTCTGGCAGGTCATCGGCCTGGGCTTTTGCGGCTACTACCTGGCCAGCACCCTGGACTTCCTGGGCCTGCAGTACATCAGCGCCAGCCTGGAGCGCGCCATCCTCTACCTCAACCCCAGCATCGTGCTGCTGCTGTCGGTGGTCCTGCTGGGCCAGCGCCTGCGGCCCCTGCAGCTGGCGGCGATGGCCTTGTCCTATGGCGGGGTGCTCATCGTTTTCCTGCACGACTGGGACGTCGCCACGCTGGTGTCGTCGGCTGCGGACGGAGACGATGCCATCTCGGCGGTGCTCACCGGCAGCGTGCTGGTGTTCTTCAGCGCGGTGTCCTACGCCATCTACCTGATGGGCAGCGGCCAGCTGGTGCAGTCGCTGGGCTCGCTGCGCCTGGTGGGCTGGGCCTCCTGCGCGGCCTGCGTGATGTGCCTGCTGCAGTGGGCGGTGGTCTGCCTGGGCACGCAAGGGCGCCTGGGCGCGGTCGCGCACCTGTCCTGGCAGGCCTGGGCGCTGTCGGCGCTCAACGCCACGGTCTGCACGGCGCTGCCGGTGTGGCTGGTGATGCGCGGGGTGCAGTTGCTGGGCGCCTCGCTGGCCTCGCAGGTGGGCATGGTCGGGCCGCTGTCGACCATCTGGATGGCCGCGTGGTGGCTGGACGAGCCGGTGAGCTGGCGGCTGATGCTGGGCACGGCGGCGGTGCTGGCCGGCATCGTGGTGCTGTCGCGGGCCGCGCGGCCGGGGCCTCAGCCCTGATCGCTGGCCAGCAAGGCCGCCACCAGGCAGTCGGCCTGGGCCGCGATCGCCGCGGGCAGCGGCGTGCGGCCCTCCAGCACGGTGCCGATCCAGCCGGCCGTGACATCGGCTTCGCGCCCCTCGGGCAACTCGGGCAGGCTCAGCAGCACGCCTTCTTCCGGTTCGCGCGACAGTGCGGGCACGCGCTGGCCGTGCAGGCAGATCTCGAAGCGCGGCTGGCGGCGGGCGTCGGCCACCGGCTCGCCTTCGGTGCCCCGCATCAACAGGGCGTTGGCGCGCGCCAGCTGCAGGTAGTTCGACAGCGAGACGGCGTACTCCGGGTGCGTGTGGTTGACCACCTGCATGCCGCGGCCCAGCGGGTTGAGCAGCTTGGCCACGGTGTGGCCGGGGTTGCGCAGGCCCAGGGACCAGCGCACGGTCAGCAAGCGCGCCAGGGGCGGGCACAGCACCTCGGTGGGCATGAAGGCGGGCCGACCCGCCGCCCAGGCCGCGCCCAGCTCGGCCACGGAGTGGACCACCGGCCAGCCGCCGGCCTCGAAGACCTGGGCGCTGGTGATGCGGGTCGGGTCCCGCAGGGGGCCGTGCACCAGGACCGCCACGCCGCGTTGCGCCAGCGCCCAGGCCAGCAGCGGGGTGAGGTTGGGCAGCTTGCGCGAGCCGTTGTAGGACGGCAGCAGCACCGGGCCGATCAGCCCTGGCGATGAGGGCGCCGGCTGCGCCTGCCCCGGGGGCTGAGCCTGAGCCTGAGCGAGCGCCGGCGCGAGGTCCACACAGCGTTCGTGGGCGGCGCGCACGAAGCCGTCGAGCTCCTCGGCGGTCTCGCCCTTGATGCGCATGGCCAGGCAGAAGGCGCCCAGCTCCAGGTCGCTGACCTGGCCGTCGAGCACCTGGGACATCAGGTCGTGCGCCTGCGCCGTGCTCAGGGCGCGGGCGCCTTCCTTGCCCCGCCCGATTTCCTTGATGTAGGCCGCGATCCCCATGCCGGACTCCCGTGCTTCAGTTGTGGGCAAAGGCCGATTATCCGGCGGGGACCACCTGCACCAGCTTGCGCACCGCCGGCAGGCAGGAGCCGCACTGGGTGCCGCACTTCAGCGCGCCTTGCACATGGCCCAGGCGGGCGTCGCTGCCGATGTCGGCGGGGCAGGTCGCCAGGGCCGACTGGATGGCCGCCTCGCTGACGTTGAAGCAGGCGCAGACCTGCTTGCCCCGCGGTGCCGTGGCCACGGGCGGCTCGACCCCGGGGTTGAGCAGGGCGCGGCCATGGGCATCGGCCGGCAGCTCGTCTTGCAGCAGGGGGCGGATCCAGGCCTCGGCCGAGATGTCGCCGGCCAGCACGAAGGCGCGCAGGCGCATGCCGTCGCGGTCGCGCTGCAGGCGCATGGCGCGGTGCTGCCCCCGCGAGGGGTCGTCGTAGCGCAGCACGTCGATGCCACCGATGCCCAGGATGTCCTCGATCTGCTGCACCACGCCGGCGCCCGGCGCCTCGGCGTGGCCGACGCGGAACAGCACGCCGACCATCGGTGTGCCGGGATCAGCCGCCGCCTCGCCCTCGCGTCCGAAGGGCACGCAACTGGCGAAGGCAAAGGACGACATCCAGGGCTTGAGCCGCTCGCGCACGGTCAGGGCCTGGTCGGCGGGCAGCCAGCTCAGGCCGACCAGGCGCCAGGGCAGGGTGGCGCGCTGGATGCGCACGGCCGCGTGCTTGAGTTCGGGCTGCCTGGACTTCGGGCAGAAGGCCGGGTCGGTCAGGGCGTTGACGCCTGCCACGGGCTGGCCCTTGGCGTCCACGCCGCTCAGGGCTTCCTGGCCCCAGTGCATGGCCATGTGCGCCTGCATGGGCGTCACGCCGGCATCGCCCACGGCCGGCGCGATGAGCTGGCCGCGGCGCGACTGCACCTGCACCAGGTCGCCGTCCTGCAGGCCCAGGCGGGCCAGGTCGGCGGGGTTCATGTCCAGCGTGGGCTCGGCCACGTGCCCGAACAGGCGGCCCAGCGTGCCGGTGCGGCTCATGCCGTGCCACTGGTCGCGCAGGCGGCCGGTGTTGAGGCTGAAGGGGAAGCGCTGGTCGCGCGGCTCGTGCACGGGCTCGTAGCGCAAGGCGGCGAAGCGGGCGCGGCCGTCGGGCGTGGCGTAGCGGCCATCGGTGTAGAGGCGCGCCGTGCCTTGCGTGGCGCCTTCGGGCATCGGCCATTGCTGCGGGCCGAGCGCATCGAGCAGGGCATAGCTCAGGCCGGTGATGTCGAGGTCGCGGCCGCGGGTGCTGTCGCGGTGCTCCGTCCAGACCGACTCCGGCGTCGTGTAGGGGAACAGCGTGGCCATGCCGGGCCGGTAGGTGGCCGTGCGCCCGGGCAGGCGGGCCTCCAGGCGCTGGCCCAGGTCGGTGAAGATGGCCCAGTCGTGGCGGGCCTCGCCCGACGGGGGCACGGCCGCACGCACCCGGCTGATGCGGCGCTCGCTGTTGGTCACGGTGCCGTCCTTCTCGCCCCAGGTGGTGGCCGGCAGCAGGAGGTCGGCAAAGTCACAGGTGGCGGTGGTGGCAAAGGCTTCCTGCACGACGACGAACTCGGCCGTGGCCAGGGCCTTGCGCACCGTGGCCTGGTCGGGCAGGGACTGCGCCGGGTTGGTGCAGGCGATCCACAGCGCCTTGACCTCGCCGCGGGCGGCGGCTTCGAACATCTCCACGGCCGTCTTGCCGGGCTGCGCAGGCACCTCGGGCAGGCCCCAGAAGGCGGCGACTTCGGCGCGGTCTGCGGGCTGGCCCAGGTCGCGGTGGGCGCTCAGCAGGTTGGCCATGCCACCCACCTCGCGTCCGCCCATGGCGTTGGGCTGGCCGGTCAGGGAGAAGGGGCCGGCGCCGGGCTGGCCGATCTGGCCGGTGGCCAGGTGCAGGTTGATGAGCGCGGCGTTCTTGTCGGTGCCGCTGCTGCTCTGGTTGAGGCCCTGGCAGTAGAGCGACAGGGTGGGCGTGTGCTCGCCGAACCAGCGTGCGGCGGTTTCCAGATCGGCCTGGGCGATGCCGCAGGTCTGGGCCACGGCCTCGGGCGTGAAGTCGCGCACTACGGCCATCAGCTCCTCGAAGCCGTGGGTGTGGCGCTGCACATGGGCCATGTCCAGCAGGCCGTCGCGGGCCAGGATGTGCAGCATGCCGTTGTACAGGGCCACATCGGTGCCGGGCAGGATGGCCAGGTGCAGGTCGGCCATGTCGGCCGTCTCGGTGCGGCGGGGGTCCACCACGATGAGCTTCATCTCGGGGCGCGCGCGTTTGGCGTCCTCGATGCGGCGGAACAGGATGGGGTGGGCCCAGGCCGTGTTCGAGCCGGTGATGAACAGCGTGCGTGCGTGGTCGAAATCTTCGTAGCAGGCTGGCGGGGCGTCGCTGCCCAGCGTGGCCTTGTAGCCGGCCACGGCGCTGCTCATGCACAGGCGCGAGTTGGTGTCCAGGTGGTTGGTGCCCAGCAGGCCTTTGACCAGCTTGTTGAGCACGTAGTAGTCCTCGGTCAGCAACTGGCCGGAGCCATAGAAGCCCACGGCCTCAGGGCCATGGCGGCGCACGATGTCGGCGAGGCGTTCGGCGGCTTCGTCCAGGGCGGCATCCCAGGAGATGCGCTCGGGCGGCTGGCCGCGCTGGGCACGGCGCATGGGGTGCAGCAGGCGGGTCTGCCGGGTGACGGCCTCGCTGGCGGTCAGGTGCAGGGTGCTGCCCTTGGTGCACAGGCGGCCGAAGTTGGCCGGGTGCGCGGGGTCGCCTTGCACCCGGATGATCTGGCGGCCCGTGGGCGTGGGGCGGGTTTCGATCAGCACGCCGCAACCCGTGCCGCAGTAGGGGCAGGTGGCGCGGGTGACGCTGCCTTCCATGGTGGCGCTCATGGCGCTCAGCCCTGGCAGGGCGTGTCGTCCAGGGCCAGGCGGTTCAACTCCTCGGCGTCCAGGTAGACCTGGCCGTCTTCCACCTTGACACTGAATCGCGGGGTGCAGCCTTCGTCGGGGGCTTGCGCGCAGCCGCTGTCCAGACCGATGGTCCAGTTGTGCAGCGGGCAGGCGACGCTGTGGCCGAAGACCATGCCTTGCGACAGCGGGCCGCCTTTGTGCGGGCAGCGGTCCAGCAGGGCGAAGACGTGGTCGTCGGCCGCGCGGAAGACGGCGACCTCCGCGCCTTGCGGGCGGTGCACGCGGCGGGCGCCGAGGGCGGGGATGTCGTCCACGGTGCAGACGCGGGTCCAGGCGGGGGTGGGGGTGGATGGGCTCATGGCGGCTCTTTTCAGCTCGGGTGTGGCTCAGCGGGAAAGCGGGATGGGGCGCTCGGGCCAGGCGTGCGCGGCAGCACCGGGGTCAGACCGGCGCTGCCAGGACGGGCCTGGCCTTGTGCCGCAGTGGGGCCGTGGGGCGGGACGACTCAGGCCGGCAGGCCGGCCGCCAGCGGCTCGAACTGGCGGGTGTCCACGCGGGCCTTGTCGAAGTCGAACCAGGGGTCGGGCTCGCCTTCCAGCGAGAACTGCAGCTTGGCCCACAGCGACTGACGCAGCTCGGCGTTGTTCAGGATCTTGTCCTTCACGTAGTCCAGGCCGACCCGGTTGACGTAGTGGACGGTGCGCTCCAGGTACCAGCCCTCCTCGCGGTAGAGCTGCATGAAGGCGCCGGTGTACTCCAGCACTTCCTCGGGCGTCTTCAGCTTGGTGAAGAAGTGCGCCACCTCGGTCTTGATGCCGCCGTTGCCGGCGACGTACATCTCCCAGCCCGAGTCCACGCCGATGATGCCGACGTCCTTGATGCCGGCCTCGGCGCAGTTGCGCGGGCAGCCCGAAACGGCGAACTTCACCTTGTGCGGCGCGTACATGCGCCACATGGCGCGCTCCAGGTCCTTGCCCATCTGGGTGGAGTCCTGCGTGCCGAAGCGGCACCATTCGCTGCCCACGCAGGTCTTCACCGTGCGCAGGGCCTTGGCGTAGGCGTGGCCGCAGGGCATGTCCAGGTCCTTCCAGACGTTGACCAGGTCTTCCTTCTTCACGCCCAGCAGGTCGATGCGCTGGCCCCCCGTCACCTTGATGGTGGGCACCTGGTACTTCTCGGCCACGTCGGCGATGCGGCGCAGCTCGGAGGCGGTGGTCTCGCCGGCCCACATGCGCGGGATCACCGAGTAGGTGCCGTCCTTCTGGATGTTGGCGTGGCTGCGCTCGTTGATCAGGCGGCTTTGCGGGTCGTCGTGCGCCTCCTTGGGCCAGGTGCTGATCAGGTAGTAGTTGATGGCCGGGCGGCAGGTGGCGCAGCCATTGGGCGTGCGCCAGCCCTTGGCCTTGTAGACGCCGGCGATGCTCAGCAGCTTTTCCTGGCGGATGGCGTCGCGCAGGTCCTGGTGGCTCAGGTCGGTGCAGCCGCAGATGGCCTTTTTCTTGGGCGTGGCCGAGTAGTCGCCACCCGCGGTGAACATGATGAGCTGCTCGACCAGGCCCGTGCAGGAGCCACACGAGGCGCTGGCCTTGGTGTGCTTGCGGACCTCGTCCAGCGTGAACAGGCCCTTGTCCTTGATGGCCTTGCAGATGGCGCCCTTGGTGACGCCGTTGCAGCCGCAGACCTCGTCGCTGTCGGCCATGGCGGCGGCCTTGTTGTGCCCCTCGTGGCCGACGTCACCGATGTTGGACTCGCCGAACATCAGCTTGTCGCGCTTGTCGTTGATGCACGAGCCCTCGCGGATCAGCTTGAAGTAGTAGCTGCCGTCCACCGTGTCGCCGTACAGGCAGGCGCCGACCAGCTTGTTGCCGCGCAGCACCAGCTTCTTGTAGACGCCGCCGAAGGGGTCGGACAGCACGATCTCCTCGCAGCCTTCGCCGCCCATGAAGTCGCCGGCCGAGAACAGGTCGATGCCCGTCACCTTCAGCTTGGTCGAGACCTGCGAGCCCGTGTAGCGGCCGATGCCGAACTCGGCGAGGTGGTTGGCCACGACCTTGCCTTGCTCGAACAGCGGGGCCACCAGGCCGTAGGCGATGCCGCGGTGCGAGGCGCATTCGCCCACGGCGTAGATGCGCGGGTCGGTCACGGTCTGCATCGTGTCGGTGACGACGATGCCGCGGTTGCAATGCAGGCCCACCTTCTCGGCCAGCTCGGTGTTGGGGCGGATGCCGGCGGCCATCACGACCAGGTCGGCGGGCACCTCGGTGCCGTCCTTGAACTTCACGGACTTGACGCGGCCGTCGTCGCCGGCGACCAGCTCCTGCGTCTGCGCCCCGATCATGAACGTCAGGCCGCGCTCTTCCAGCGAGCGCTGCAGCAGCTTGCCGGCCACGTCGTCGAGCTGGCGCTCCATCAGCCACGGCGCGATGTGCACCACGGTGACCTCCATGCCGCGCAGCATCAGGCCGTTGGCGGCTTCCAGGCCGAGCAGGCCGCCGCCGATCACCACCGCGTGCTTGTGCGTCCTGGCGGTCTCGATCATGAAGTTGGTGTCGGCGATGTCGCGGTAGGCGATCACGCCGGGCAGGTCCTTGCCCGGCACCGGCAGGATGAAGGGATTGGAGCCCGTGGCGATCAGCAGGCGGTCGTAGGCCGCCTCCGTGCCGTCCTCCGCGATCACCACGCGGCGCTGGCGGTCCACGCCGACGACCTTCTTGTGGAGGTGCAGGGTGACGCCGTGGTCCTCGTACCACTGCAGCGGGTTGAGGATGATCTCGTCGAGCGTCTGTTCGCCTGCCAGCACCGGCGACAGCAGGATGCGGTTGTAGTTGGGGTGCGGCTCGGCACCGAACACGGTGACGTCGTAGAGGTCAGGCGCGAGCTTGAACAGCTCTTCCAGCGCGCGGACACCGGCCATGCCGTTGCCCACCATCACCAGTTTCATCTTGGTCATGCGAATGCTCCATCAGCGGGATTGGAATCGTTGTGCGCCAGCTGTACGCAATATCCGGGCCAGCACCAGGCTGGTGCGGTCGCGACAATGGCGATGCGAGTTGCCCGGCAGGCACCGGCCTCATCCTTGCTTGCCTTGCCGGTTTTGCCCCATCACGGGGCGTGCCTGAGCGCGCGCCTCCCAACGGAACATGAGCTTCGACCTTGACATCGGCCTGTGCGTGCAGCGCGGCCCCCGCCACCGGCTGGAAGACCACGCCGGCGTGCGCTTGCCGGCCTCGTCCCAGGAGGAGGCCTGGGGCGCCATCGCGGCCGTGGCCGATGGCGTCTCCACGGGGGGCGGTGGACGGGAGGCGGCGGTGTCGACCGTGGCCGGCCTGCTGCGCGACTACCACGCCACGCCACCCACCTGGGACACCACCGTGGCCCTGGACCGCCTGATCGCGGCGCTCAACAGCTGGCTGGCCGACCACAACCGCCGCCGCCAGAACACCCATGGGGAAGAGGGCGAGGCCCAGGTCGGCCTGAGCACGCTGACCGCCCTGGTGCTGCGCGGCCACAGCTACACCCTGGCCCATGTCGGTGACACCCGCGCCCACCTGCTGCGCGCTGGCGAGTGCCTGCAGCTGTCGCAAGACCACAGCATGGTGCGTTGCGGCTTCCAGGGCGGGCTGACGCGGGCCCTCGGCCTGGACGAGCGCGTCACGGTCGATTACCTCTCCGGTGACGTGCAGATCGGCGACAGCTTCGTGCTCAGCAGCGATGGCGTGCACGGCGTGCTCTCGCCCGCGGTGTTCGGCCAGCTGGCCGCCGACGGCGACGCCCAGACCGCGGCCGACGCCCTGGTGGCGCGCGCCCTGGCCTCCGGTGGGCGCGACAACGCCACGGCCCTGGTGGTGCGCGTGCGCGGCCTGGCCGCCACCCGCCTGGAAGACTGGACACGCCGCGGCGCACAGCTGCCCGTGCCCCACGCCCTGCAGCCCGGCGACGTGCTCGACGGCCTGCGCGTGGAGGCCTGCGTCCATGCCAATGGCGTGCACCGGCTCTACCAGGTGCGCGAGCTCCAGGGCGGCGCTGCCGGCCCCCTGCGCGCGATGAAGGTGCTGCACGAAGCCCGTGCCAGCGATCCGCAGGAGCGCGCCATGCTCGCCCACGAGGCCTGGCTGGGCGCCCGCGTCACGGAAAACGGCGCCGAGGGCCTGGTGCGCGTGCACGAGCCGCACGAGCCCAGCTGCTTCTACGTGCTGTTCGACTGGCACCCGGGCCAGTCCCTGGAGCAGATGCTGGCGGCGCGGCGCGCGTTCACGGTGCGCGAGGTGACGGACGCCGCGTCCATCCTGGTGCGCGCCCTGGGCCGCCTGCACCGCCATGGGGTCATCCACCGCGACATCAAGCCGGAGAACCTGCACCTGGGCGAGGACGGCCAGTGGCGGCTGATGGACCTGGGCGTGGCCCTGTCAGGCAATGCGCCCGAGGCCTTGCGCGTGCTGCATGCCGGCACGCCCAGCTACATGAACCCGGAGCAGTGGAGCGACGACCCCACCGAGGCCCGCGTGAGAGCCCAGAGCGACCTCTTCGCCATGGGCGTGACCCTGTACCGCTGGCTCACCGGCCGTCTGCCGTATGGCGATGTCGAGCCCTACCAGATCGCCCGCTACCGGCGCGACCCGGTGCCGCCGTCGCGCTTGCGCCCCGACGTGCCCATCTGGCTGGACCACCTCGTGCTCAAGGCCATCGCGCGCGACCCGCGTCAGCGCTTCGAGACGGCGGAGGAGCTGTTGCTGGCCCTGGAGCGCGGGGCCTCCCGGCCCCTGCACGCGCCCCTGGCCACGCCGCTGATGGCGCGCAACCCCCAGGCGCTGTGGCAGCTGGCCCTGGGCGTGTCCTTGCTGTTCAACGTGCTGCTGCTGTACTGGCTGATGTTCCTGCCGCGGCATTGACGCTGCCCGCGACGCCGTGGCGGGCGCGGCCACCCTTTTCGGCCCAGGTGCGGGTCCAGCGCACCTGCATCACCCGCATCATCAGCAGCGACACCATCGCCAGCACCGCGATGCCCACGAAGCCCCACAGGTAGGTGCCGGCGTACTGCTTGGACAGGCCCATCATGTTGGGCACCAGGCCGCCGCCGAGCGCGCCGATCTCGCCGATCATCGAGCCGGCCACCGCCGTGCTCAGCGGCCAGCGCAGCGGCACCAGCTGGAACACCGCGCCATTGCCCGCGCCGAGGGCGGCGAAGCACAGCATCATCAGCAGCGTGGTGGTGGCCAGCGAGGCCGAGGCCAGCCCGCACAGCACCAGGCAGATGGCCACGGTGACGATGACCACCGACAGCGTGTTGACGCCGCCCCAGCGGTCGGAGATCCAGCCGCCGAAGATGCGCAGCGCCGCGCCCATGAAGGCCGCCAGCATGGTGAGCTGGCCTGCCTCCACCTTGGAGACGTGGAACTGGTCGTGGTAGTAGCTCGGCAGGAAGGACGTCAGGCCGATGAAGCCGCCGAAGGTCACGCCGTAGATGATGCTGAAGGCCCAGCCGTCCTTCTCGAACAGGCAGGCGACGTGCTCGCGGAAGGAGGCGTGCGCATCGCGGTCGGGCGGCTCCTTGGCGAACACGACCATCACCAGCATGGGGATGCAGATGGCGATGGCGGCCAGGCCGTACACCGTCTGCCAGCCGTAGGCCTGGGCCAGCGGCGGCGCGATCAGCACCGACACCGCCGTGCCCACATTGCCCGCGCCCACCAGGCCCATGGCCAGGCCCTTGTGCTTGGGCGGGAACCAGCCCGAACCCAGCGACAGCGCCACACCGAAGCTGGCGCCGGCGATGCCCAGCAGGCAGCCCATGGCCAGCAGGTCGCTGAAGCTGTGCACGAAGAAGTAGCCGAACAGCATGGCCACGATGATCATGCCCATCTCGACCAGGGTGGCCGATTTGCGGCCGATGTACTGCGCCAGGATGCCCAGCGGGAAGCGCATGAGCGCACCGGCAAAGATGGGCACCGACAGCATCAGGCCCTTTTGCGCCGCCGACAGCTTCAGGTCCTCCGTGATGAAGGGGGCCATGGCGCCGTTGAGCACCCAGATGCAACAGGAGAACGCGAAGTACAAAAACGCCGCGAACAAGGTGGGCGAATGCCCGGCTTTCAGGAAAGTCTTGAAGGAATTCATCGGTGGCCTCAGCGTGTGCCGGCGTCTTGGGCGCGCCGGCTTATGCCACCGATGTATGCGAAAAGCATGCCACGATCGCCACGCTGGGCAGGCGCCCCCCGGCGGCACGGCGGCGCTGCGCCAGATTGGGGCGCGGGTGCCCAGACTGGGGCGCGGCGCGGGCTGCGTGACAGCGCTGTCATGAAGCGCTTCCTGAAGCACAATCACAGGTTCGTCACAGGAGCACGCACGCAATGAGCATCAAGTCCGACCGCTGGATCCGCCGCATGGCCGAAGAGCACGGCATGATCGAGCCCTTCGAGCCAGGGCAGGTCCGCCACGCCCCCGACGGGCACCGCATCGTCAGCTACGGCACCAGCAGCTACGGCTACGACATCCGCTGCGCGCCCGAGTTCAAGGTCTTCACCAACATCCACTCGACGGTGGTGGACCCGAAGAACTTCGACGAGAAGAGCTTCGTGGACATCAACAGCGATGTCTGCATCATCCCGCCCAACAGCTTCGCGCTGGCGCGCACCGTGGAGTACTTCCGCATCCCGCGCAACGTGCTGACCATCTGCCTGGGCAAGAGCACCTATGCGCGCTGCGGCATCATCGTCAACGTCACGCCCTTCGAGCCGGAATGGGAGGGCTATGTGACGCTGGAGTTCAGCAACACCACGCCGCTGCCTGCCAAGATCTACGCGGGCGAGGGCTGCGCCCAGGTGCTGTTCTTCGAAAGCGACGAGGTCTGCGAGACCAGCTACGCCGACCGCGGCGGCAAGTACCAGGGCCAGCGCGGCGTGACGCTGCCCAAGACCTGAGCCGGCCGAGACTTCCTGCACGGATACCGCCGGGGGGTATCATGGCCGGGCCGGCGGCGTCCATTACGCTCCGTTACAATGGGCGCCGACATCGGGCAGAACGCATCGCGCAGGCCTTGCCGCGCATGCCGGCGACACGCCGACGCTGCACATCACAAAGACGGGAAGAGACAACAGCGCCACCGTCCGAGCGCATGCAGCCCTGGCATCCTGCCGGCATTGCCATCACACAGGGGTCGAATGCGGCCTCAGGGAGGGGGTGTGAGGGCAGCGGTGTCGAGTGTTGTACCTCTTTCTTTGGGCCTACCCCCATGCGCCGTCCGCTTCAATCTCCTGCGTTGGTCAACGCGTTCTACGACAGCCTGCGGCCCGAGCAGCGCGAAACCGCTCAGGCCATGCACAAAGCCATCCTGGCCGCCGCACCGACCCTGCGCCCCGAGGTGAAGTGGGGCAACCTGTGCTTCATGCAGGACAACGACAACCTGCTGGCCATCGTGCTCTTCAAGGCCAATGCGCACCTGCAGGTGTTCAACGGCGTCATGCTCGTGGGCGAGTTCCCCGAGCTGGAAGGCGCTGGCAAGGGCATGCGCCACATCAAGTCGCGCTACCGCCAGCCCGTCAACGAACAACTGGTGCGGGAGCTGGCCCTGGCCAGCCTGCAGGCCCACGCGGTGCAGCAGGCTCGCCATGCTGCCCGCTGGGGTTAAGCGCAGGCGCCCGGCGCCTGGCGCGAGGGCTTGCTAGCATTCCATCCTCATCCGTTCAACGCCCACCGTGCTCAACGCCGACCTGCACTGCCACTCCAACGTCTCCGACGGCACCTTGTCACCGGAAGACGTCGCCGCGCGCGCGCAGCGCAATGGGGTGGCGCTGTGGTCCCTGACCGACCACGACGAGGTCGGCGGCCAGCACCGCGCCCGGGCTGCCGCAGCGGCCCTGGGCATGGGCTACCTGCCGGGCACCGAGATCTCGGTGACCTTCCTGCACAAGACCGTCCACATCGTCGGCCTGGGCTTCGATCCGGACAACGCGCAACTTCGCCAGGGCCTGGCCGACACCCGCGGTGGCCGCGAACGCCGCGCCCGCGACATGGCCGACGAACTGGCCAAGGCCGGCATCCCCGGGGCGTTCGAAGGCGCGCTGAAGTACGTGGGCAACCCTGACCTGATCTCGCGCACGCACTTCGCCCGCTACATCGTCGAGACCGGCGCATGTGCCGATCCGCACGAGGTGTTCCGGCGCTACCTGGCCGAGGGCAAGCCCGGCTTCGTGCCGCACCGCTGGGCCAGCCTCAAGGACGCCGTGCACTGGATCACCGGGGCCGGCGGCATCGCCGTCATCGCGCACCCGGGCCGCTACGACTTCACCCCCAACGAGGAGTACGCGCTGTTCTCCGAGTTCAAGGCCCATGGCGGGCAGGCGGTGGAGGTGGTGACCGGCAGCCACACCGTGCCGGAGTACCAGGAATACGCCGACATGGCCCGCGAGTTCGACTTGCTGGCCTCGCGCGGCTCCGATTTCCACGACCCCACCGAGAGCCACACCGACCTGGGCACGCTGCCCAACCTGCCAGGCCGGCTCACGCCGGTGTGGGAGGCGCTGGCCGACCGGGTCCTGCACCCCTGAACCACCATGGCCCTGCGCTACGAAGTCCATCCGGAGCAGCCGCAGGTGCGCTTGCTCAAGCAGGCTTGCGATTGGCTGCACCAGGGCGGCTTGGCGGCGGTGCCGACCGACTCCAGCTACGCGCTGGTCTGCCACCTCGATGACAAGGCCGCGGTCGATGCCTTGCGGCGCATCCGCGGCGTCGACGAACGCCACCACCTGACCCTGCTGTGCCGCGACCTCTCCGAGCTGGCCAGCTACGCCCGCGTGGACAACCAGCAGTACCGGCTGCTCAAGCTGGGCACGCCGGGCCCCTACACCTTCATCCTGGAAGCGACCAAGGAAGTGCCGCGCCGGGTGTCGCACCCCTCGCGCCGCACCATCGGGCTGCGCGTGCCGGACCACCCCGTCACCCAGGCGCTGCTGGAGGTGATGGGGCAGCCGCTGCTGGCGACCACGCTGATCCTGCCCGGCCAGGAGGAGGCGCTCAACGACGCCGACGCCATCGAAGAGGCGCTGGGCAAGCGCATCCAGGCGATCGTCGATGCCGGTGCCTGCCCGCGCGAGCCGACCACGGTGATCGACCTCAGCGGCGGTGGCGCCGAGGTGCTGCGTCAGGGCCGCGGCGAGCTCGCCAGGCTCGGGCTGGCGGCCTGAGTTGCACGCGGGGCGGGCGGCTCCGTCGGGCCTTGGGCCGACAGCTTGTCCATGGCCGAGGCCACCCAGGCGGGGCTGAAGCCCAGGTGCCACAGCGAGGCCGAAGGCGGCCCCGGCGGCGCTCCTGACTGCGACCTCACCTGCACCAGGGGCACGCCCGGGGCGCCCTGGTCCTGGTAGCTGCGCTGGCAGGCCGCGTCGCGCTCGACATTGCATTCGCGCCAGCGCGCGCCGTTCGCATCCAGCCAGGCGCGGGCGCGGGCGCAGTAGGGGCAGGTGTCGGTGCTGTAGACGACGAGTTCGTGGCGCTGGCTGCCCAGCCTCACGGCCTCGGCAAAGCGCTGGTCCTGCCACCAGGACAGGGCCTGGCTGCCGCCCCACACCAGCAGCATCACCAGCGCCAGGCTGCGCAGCGAGGCCCACTGAACCATCTCAGGCCTTCTGCCCCAGCTTGCTTTCCTGGCCGGCCAGCAGCTTGCGGATGTTGGCCTCGTGGCGCCAGATGAGCAGGGCGCTCATCACCAGCGTCACCACCGTGGCGGGGCCCCAGCCCCAGCCCAGGAACTGGATGACCGGGGCCGACAGCGAGGCCGTCAGCGCGGCCAGCGAGGAGTAGCGGAACACCACGGCCATGCCCAGCCAGACCAGCAGCACCAGGCCGCCCAGCGCCGGGGCAAAGCCGAACAGCACGCCCGCGGCCGTGGCCACGCCCTTGCCGCCTTCGAACTTGAAGAAGACGGGCCAGAGGTGGCCGATGAAGGCGCCCAGGCCCACGGCGCTCACGGCCAGGGCGTCCAGGCCCAGTTGCTGGGCGATCACCACCGGCACATGGCCCTTGAGCGCGTCGAACACCAGCGTCAGCACGGCCGCGGCCTTGTTGCCCGAACGCAGCACGTTGGTGGCGCCGGGGTTGCCGGAGCCGTAGCTGCGCGGATCGGCCAGGCCGAAGAGGCGGCTGACGATCACGGCGAAGGACAGGGAGCCGATGAGGTAGGCGGCCAGTGCGCCCAGGGCGGCCACGGCGCGGGGATCGAGTTCGGACAGGTTCATGCGTTCACAGACGTTCCACGGGGATGTGGCGAGTGTAGTGCGGTGCTGCGCTTCGGTGAGGGCGCGATGGCTGCCGGATGCCAAGGTCGATCGGGCCGATAAAATGCGGCGCACATGACCGCGTCTCCTCCCAGCGTCCTCCGCTCCCTCCTGCCCTGGCTGTGCGCCGCCCTGGCCGCCGCCGCGGTGTGGTGGCACGCCAGCGTGCTGCTGCCTTTCATCATCAGCCTGGTGGTGGCCTATGTGCTGGAGCCGGCCGTGGCCCGGCTGGAGCGCTCCCGCGTGCCGCGCGCCCTGGCCGTCGGCGGCTGCCTGGCCCTGTTGCTGGTGCTGGTGTCCGTGTTGCTGGTGCTGCTGGTGCCCATCGTGTCCCAGCTGGTGCCGATGGTGCGTGCGCAGCTGCCCGACCTGCTGGTCTCGCTGTGGAAGGGCATCGTGCCGCACCTGCAGCAGTTCGGCCTGGAGCCGCCCACGAGCGTCGATGAACTCAAGGCCGAGCTCGCCAACCTCGTGCAGACCCATGCGGCCGAGTGGGGCGCGGCGCTGTGGCAGTCCGCGCTGGTCGGCGGCTCCAGCCTGATGACCCTGGCGGGCCTGGCGGTGCTCGTGCCCATGCTCGCGTTCTACTGGCTGCTGGACTGGCACCGCCTGACCGGCCTGGCCGATGGCCTGCTGCCGCCGCGCTGGCGCCCGCACGTGCACGCCCTGCGCGACGAGATGGACGCCCTCATGGGCCAGTACCTGCGCGGCCAGTTGCTGGTCATGCTGATCCTGGCGGTGTACTACAGCCTGGGCCTGAGCCTGGCGGGCTTCCGCCTGGCCTTGCCCATCGGGGTGTTCACCGGCCTGGCGGTGTGCATTCCCTACCTGGGTTTCGGCCTGGGGATGTTGCTGGCGCTGGTGGCCGGGCTGCTGCAATTTGCGGCCGGCGGGGTGTCTTATCCGCTGATCGCGGTGGCGGTGGTCTACGGCCTGGGCCAGGTGATCGAGAGCTTCTTCCTCACCCCCCGCCTGGTCGGTGAACGCATCGGCCTGCATCCGCTGGGCGTCATCCTGGCGCTGATGCTGTTCGGTCAGTGGCTGGGCTTCTGGGGGATCCTGGTGGCCTTGCCCTGCGCGGCCTGCCTGACGGTGCTGGGGCGTCACCTGCTGGGCCATTACCGCGACAGCGCCTTCTTCGGTGCGCCATGACAGGTTCTGCCGCACCCCTCACCGGCCTGCAGGCCCTGGCGTCGCGCGCCACGCCGATGCGCCAGCTCCTGCTCGACCTGGGACCCGAGTCCGTCCCCGACCTCGACGCCTTCCTGCCGGGGGCCAACGCCGAGGCGCTGGCCTGGCTGAAGGCCTGGCCGGCCACCGACGGCCCGCTGTCGCCGATCTACCTCTGGGGGGAGCCCGGCGTGGGCAAGACCCACTTGCTGCGCGCCATGGTCGAGCGCGCGCTGGCCCTGGGCTTCGGCGTGGTCTGGCTCAACGCCCAGACCTGCCAGATGTGGGAGGCCCCCCAGCCCGAGGCGCCCACCCTGGCCCTGATCGACGATTGCGAGCGCCTGGACGAGCAGGCCCAGCACCTGGCCTTCAAGCTCTTCATCGAGTCGGCGGCGGCCGCCTCGGCAGAGGCTGCGCCCTTGTTCATCTTCGCGGCCGGTCGGGTGCCTTCGGTGGACCTGCCCGTGCGCGATGACCTGCGCACCCGCCTGGGCTGGGGCCTGAGCTTTGCCCTCCAGCCGCTGGACGACGCCGGCCTGCGCCAGGTGCTGCAGCAAGACGCCGCCCGCCGCGGCATGGCCCTCCACGAGGACGTGGTCAGCCACCTGCTGACCCGCCACCAGCGCGACCTGGGCTCGCTGATGGGCCTGCTCGACCGCCTCGACCGCTACGCGCTGTCGGCCCACCGGGCCGTCACCGTGCCCCTGCTCAAGCAGATGCTGGCCAGCGAGCCGGCATGACATCCTCTCCTGCCATGAACCTCTGCCTGTTCGACCTCGACCACACCCTGCTGCCACTGGACTCCGACCACGAGTTCGGCGAATTCCTCATCCGCCAGGGCCTGGCCGATGCCGAGGACTACCGCCGCCGCAACGACGGCTTCTACCAGCAGTACCGCGAAGGCACCCTGGTGCTGGACGACTACATCGCGTTTTCCACCAGCGTCTGGCGCCAGATGGACGAACTGGCCCAGCAGGCGCTGCAGCAGTCCTTCATGGAGCAGGTCATCCTGCCGGCCATCCAGCCCCAGGCCGTCGAGCTGGTCGAGCGCCACCGCGCCGAGGGCGACCTCATCGCCATCGTCACGGCGACCAACGAATTCGTCACCCGGCCGATCGCGGATGCCTTCAACGTCGACGAGCTCATCGCCGTGCGCCTGGTGCGCGATGCCGGGGGGCGCGTGACGGGCCAGATCGACGGGGTGCCATCTTTCCGCGACGGCAAGATCACACGTGTGGAACAATGGCTGGCTGACCAGGGTCGCCACCTGGGCCAGTTCGAGCGCGTGAGCTTTTACAGCGACTCTCCCAACGACCTGCCGCTGCTGGAGCGTGCCACCGACCCGGTGGCCACCAACCCCAGCACCGAACTGGAAGCCGTGGCCCAGGCGCGCGGCTGGCGCATCCTTCGACTGTTTGCATGATCAAAAGCCTGATTCACAAGATCCTCGGCAAGCCGGCTGCCGGCAAGCGCACGGCCCACGCCCCCCATGCGGCGCACGCCGCGGGCCACGCCCACGCGGCCTCCAAGGGCGGCAAGCCCCCGCGCATCCCCACGGGCAAGCGCGTGGATGTGCCCGCCTCCGAGCACGGCATCGACCCCGCGCTGGTCGATGACCGCGCCCGCAAGGTCGTCGAGACCCTGCAGGATGCCGGCTACGAGGCCTACATCGTCGGCGGCGCCGTGCGCGACCTCATCCTGGGCCACCGTCCCAAGGACTTCGACGTGGCCACCAACGCCACGCCGGAGCAGGTCAAGGGCCTGTTCCGCCGCGCCTTCATCATCGGGCGGCGCTTCCGCATCGTCCACGTGGTCCATGGCCGCGGCCGCGAGCACGAGGTCATCGAGGTCTCGACCTTCCGCGCCTACCTCGATGCCGACGCCGCCGAGCAGGTGGCCGGCAACGAAAAGACCTCGCGCAAGGAACTGGCCGACAAGTCCCACGTGGTGGACGCCAGCGGGCGCGTGCTGCGCGACAACGTCTGGGGCCCGCAGGACCAGGACGCCGCGCGCCGCGACTTCACCGTCAACGCGATGTACTACGACCCGCGCACGCAGGTGGTCGTCGACTACCACGGCGGCATCCCCGACGCGAAAAAGCGCGTGCTGCGCATGATCGGCCACCCCGAGACCCGCTACCGCGAGGACCCGGTGCGCATCGTCCGCGTGGTGCGCTTTGCCGCCAAGCTGGGCTTCGAGATCGAGCCCAAGACCCGCGAGCCCATCCGCGAGATGGCCGACCTGCTGAGCAACGTGCCGCAGTCGCGCCTGTTCGACGAGATGATCAAGCTGCTGCAGACCGGCCACGCGCGCGCCTCCATCGAGCAGCTGCGCAAGCAGGGCCTGGACCGCGGCGTCTTCCCCATCCTGGACACCGTCTTCGACGAGGCCCGCCGCCATCCGGGGCGCGAGCAGTTCGTGCAGCTGGCCCTGGCCGACACCGACCGCCGCGTGTCGGAAGGCAAGCCGGTGGCGCCCAGCTTCCTGCTGGCCTGCCTGCTGTGGCACGACGTGCTGGCGCACTGGCAGCGCAACCTGTCGCAAGGCGAGCCGCCGTTCCCGGCGCTGCAATCGGCCACCGACGCCGTGTTCGATGCCCGCATCGGCGACATCTCCGGCCGCGGCAAGCTGGGCACCGACATGCGCGAGATCTGGACCATGCAGCCGCGCTTCGACCGCCGCACGGGCAATGGCCCGATGACCCTGGTGGAGCAGCCCCGCTTCCGCGCCGGTTTCGACTTCCTGCGCCTGCGTGCCCAGGCCGGCGAGATCGACATGGCCCTGGCCAACTGGTGGGAGAGCTTCTCTCTGGCCGATGCCGCCGAGCGCCGCCAGATGCTGGAAGAAGCGCGCCAGTTGCAGCAGCAGGCCGGCGGTGGCCGCCGTGGTGGCCGCCAGACCCCCGTGGCGCGCCAGACCGAAGGCGAGGGCCCGGACGACGAGCAGGGCGGCGATGCCGCCGGGCCGTCCTCGGACGCCCCGGCCCGCAAGCGCCGCCGCCGCCGTCGCAAGCCGGCAGGCGAGGGCGGTGCCGCCCGTGCCACCGGTGGCGGGGACGCCGAGTGAGTGTGTCCGTGCCGGCCTCTGGCCTGGCGGCCCAGGCGCTGGCCGCGGTGCCGCGTGAGCGTGCCTGCATCGGCCTGGGCGGCAACCTGGGCGACGTCCAGGCCGCCCTGGTGGGGGCCGTGCAGGCCCTGGCCGGCCTGCCGGGCACGCGCGTGGCCGCGGTCTCCTCGCTCTACCAGTCGGCCCCGGTCGATGCCGAGGGCCCTGACTACCTCAATGCCGTGGCCGTGCTCGACACCGCCCTGGGCCCGCACGAGTTGCTGCACAGCCTGCTGGCCCTGGAGCAAGGCGCCGGGCGCGAGCGGCCGCACTGGCACGCGCCGCGCACCCTGGACCTCGACCTGCTGTGCCATGGCGACGCCCGCCTGCGCACCGCGACGCTCACCTTGCCGCACCCCGGTTTGACGGAGCGCGCCTTCGTGCTGCTGCCCCTGCGGGAGGCCCTGAGCGGCCTGGCCCCCTTGCCGGCCCCGGCGTCCGACCCCATTCCCCCGCTGCCCGACGAGGCCCGCACCGCGCAACTCGCCCAGGCGCAAGGCATTGCACGCAAATGTGGTTTCCCGGTGAATTTCGGGGTATAATCGAAGGCTTTATTGGTGGGCTTGTTGTGCATGTTTGCAAAGAAGTCCTTTCCGATGCGCGTTGACCGCGGTTGAGTTCACTGCCGAGTTCACGGCGAACCCGTCTCCTTCGGAGGCGAAAGGTTCGGTCCGGTGGGCCCGCCGGATGCCGAACAGGTACATCTCAGCTGTGTTTCCCAGCGCGCCCGGGGGCCATGCCGCCAGCCCAATGAATGCATTCACATTGAAAGCGAATCTCTGATGACGACCATCCGTGTCAAGGAAAACGAGCCCTTCGACGTCGCCCTGCGCCGCTTCAAGCGCACCATCGAAAAGCTGGGTCTGCTGACCGAACTGCGCGCCCGCGAGTTCTACGAAAAGCCCACCGCCGAGCGCAAGCGCAAGAAGGCCGCCGCCGTCAAGCGCCACTACAAGCGCGTGCGCAGCATGCAGCTGCCCAAGAAGCTGTACTGATCTCCTGATCCGAACGCTTCTTGACGATGTCGCGGCAGGCGCCATGCCCGCCCGACACGGTCACTCAGACCCGCGCGGGGACGCCCATGCGGGTCTTTGTCATTCTGGCGAGCCTTTTCACTTCACCGCACAAGGACACACCATGAGCCTCAAACAACGCATCTCCGACGACATGAAGGCCGCCATGCGCGCCAAGGAAGCCGAACGCCTGGGCACCATCCGCATGCTGCTGGCCGCGATGAAGCAAAAGGAAGTCGACGAGCGCATCGAGCTGGATGACGCCATGGTCGTCGGCATCGTCGACAAGCTCATCAAGCAGCGCAAGGACGCGGCCGAGCAGTACGTGGCCGGTGGCCGCCCCGACCTGGCCGACAAGGAAAAGTCCGAGATCGTGGTGCTGGAGGCCTACCTGCCGCAGCGCCTGAGCGCCGACGAGGTCGCCGCCGCGGTCCAGGCCATCGTGGCCGAGCTGGGCGCCTCGGGCCCCGGCGACATGGGCAAGGTCATGGGTGTGGTCAAACAGCGACTGGCAGGCCAGGCCGACATGGGTGCCGTGTCGGCGGCAGTGAAAACCGCACTGGCGGGCTGAGCCCGGCGGCGTACCATGGCGTCTTTGAATCGAAGCTCGCACCGGAGCACCGCACCATGAGCCAATCCGTGCAGATCCAGGCCATCGCCGAAGACGTCTACGCCGCCCCCCAGCTCACCCCCGAGGCCATGGCCGCCGCGGCCGAGGCCGGCTTCAAGTCCGTGCTGAACAACCGCCCCGACATGGAAGGCGGCCCGGACCAGCCCACCAGCGCCGCCATCGAGGCCGCCGCCCAGGCTGCGGGCCTGCAGTACGCCTACCTGCCGGTGCAGGGCGGCTACCAGTCGCCCGAGGAGATCGCGCGTTGCGCCGAGCTGCTCAAGGCCCTGCCGCGCCCGCTGCTGATGTTCTGCCGCAGCGGCGCCCGCTCGACCAAGCTCTACCAGCAAGCCGTCTCGCTGGACGACTGAGGCCGGGACGCCCATGCAGACCTACATCCGCTGGATGGACGCCGTGTCGCGCTGGTTCGGCGCGCTGGCGGCCTGGGCCCTGTTCGCGGCCTGCCTGATCAGCGCAGGCAACGCGGTGCTCCGCTATGCCTTCAGCATCGGCTCGAATGCCTGGCTGGAGGTGCAGTGGTACCTCTTCGGCATCGCCGTGTTCGCCGGGGCACCCATGCTGCTCATGCTCAATGAGCATGTGCGGGTGGACGTACTCTACGGCGGGCGCTCGCCGCGCACCAAGGCCTGGATCGATGTCCTCGGCATCCTGCTGGTGCTGCTGCCGCTGTGCGGCATCGTGGTCTGGCTGTCCTGGCCCTTCGTGGTCGAGTCCTTCCTGCAGCAGGAGCATTCGCCCAGCGCGGGCGGCCTGATCCGCTGGCCGATCAAGGCGGCCATGCCCCTGGGCTTCGGCCTGCTGGCGCTGCAAGGCGTGGCGGAGTTGTTGCGCCGCATCGACTTCCTGCGCGGCCGCACCGAGCTGGACATCCACTACGAAAGGCCGCTGCAGTGACGGAGATCTCCAACCTGGCGCCGATCATGTTCGGCTCCCTGGTCTTGGCCATGCTGGTGGGCTTCCCGGTGGCCTTCACGCTGGGCAGCCTGGGCCTGGGCTTCGGCTTCTTCGCCATGTCCCAGGGGCTGTTCAACGAAGCCTTCATGGGCAACCTGCCGCTGCGCCTGTTCGGCATCGTGTCCAACGAGCTGCTGCTGTCCATTCCCTTCTTCACCTTCATGGGCGCCATCCTGGAGCGCTGCGGCCTGGCCGAGGACCTGCTCGAAGGCACCGGCCAGCTGTTCGGCAGCAAGCCGGGCGGCCTGGGCTTTGCCGTCATCATCGTGGGCGCCATCCTGGGCGCCATCACGGGCACGGTGGCCGCCAGCGTCATCGCCATGGGCGTGATCTCGCTGCCCATCATGGTGCGCTATGGCTACGACATGCGCTATGCCACGGGCGTGATCGCCGCCTCGGGCACCATCACCCAGCTCATCCCGCCGTCGCTGGTGCTGGTGGTGCTGGCCGACCAGCTCGGCCGCTCGGTGGGCGACATGTACCTGGGTGCCATCGGCCCGTCCATCATGCAGACGGCCATCTTCCTGCTGTTCACCCTGGGCGTGGCCTTGCTGCGCCCGCAGTGGGTGCCGCCCCTGCCCGACGAGGCCCGCACCGTGCGCGGCTGGCCGCTGGTCAAGCGCGTGCTGTGGGGCATGCTGCCCTCCATCGTCCTGATCTTCCTGGTGCTGGGCACGCTGTTCATGGGCCTGGCCACGCCGACCGAGGCCGGCGCGCTGGGCGCCATCGGCGGCATCGTGCTGGCGGCCTTGCACCGGCGCCTGAGCTGGTCGCTGGTGTGGCAGGCCATGGACTCGACCATGCGCGTCACCGCCATGGTGATCTTCATCCTGCTGGGCTCCAGCGTGTTTTCGCTGGTGTTCCAGGGGGTGGACGGCAACCTGTGGATCGAGCACCTGCTCTCCAACCTGCCGGGCGGCCCGGTCGGCTTCCTCATCGTCGTCAACCTGTTCGTCTTCTTCCTGGCCTTCTTCCTCGATTTCTTCGAGATCGCCTTCATCGTGGTGCCGCTGCTGGCCCCGGTGGCGCAGAAGCTGGGCATCGACCTGGTGTGGTTCGGCGTGCTGCTGTGCGTGAACATGCAGACCAGCTTCATGCACCCGCCGTTCGGCTTCGCGCTGTTCTACCTGCGTGGCGTGGCCGACCAGATCCACAAGAGCGGCGCCATCGCCAAGCCCATCCAGTCCAAGGACATCTACCTGGGCGCCATCCCCTGGGTGCTGATGCAGCTGGGCCTGGTGGCGGTGGTGATCTTCTGGCCGGAGTCCGTGACCTACTGGCTCGACAAGGAGCAGGCGGTCAACACCGACGACGTGCGCATCGAGATGAAGATCGAGGACACCGGCGAGCCCGAGGCGGCTTCCGTGCCGGAGGGCGTGTCCGAACCGGTGGCGCCTGCCTCGTCGCCGGAGGAGGCGGTGCCTGCCATGCCCCAGCCTCAGGCCGAGGACGATCCGACCCAGGCGGTCAAGGACGCGCTCAAGGCGCGCTGACGGTGGCGCTGACGGCTCGGTGTCGAGCGGGGCGCGGGATGCGCCTCAACCTTCGTGGGCCTGGCGCTTGGCGTGGGCCCACAGGCCCATCAGGCAGAACATGGCCGCGGGGATCGACCAGTGCAGCACCGCGCTGATCACCCCGAGGGTGGCCAGCAGCATGCTGAGGGTCCGCCAGGTGCGGGCCAGGGCCGGCTGGCTCCAGTCGGAGGCCAGGGCGTGCCGGTGTGCCGGGGTGCTGTAGGTGGGGTGGGCCATGTGGTTGCCGTGTGCGGTGTGCGGTGCTCTCTGAGCACGCCTTCGGCAGGGCCGCAAGCAACTTGAGGGCCACCCGGTCCGTGGCGCAGATTCCGCCTCAGACCGCGGCAAACTGCACGGCTGGCGGGCATCCGTCGGGATCCCGCCAGGCCTCGGGGCAGGGCGGCCTCAGAGCTTGGCCGACTGCATGAAGCGGTCGAAAGTGCCTTCGGTGAAGCGGAACCACAGGTTCTGGTCGGCGCGGAACTTGGCGTAGTCGGCGTAGACCTTGCGCCAGGCCGGGTTCTTCTCGTTGAGCTCGCTGTAGATGTCCATGGCGTGCTTGAAGGCCGCTTCCATCACTGGCTTGGGGAACTGCACCAGCTCGGTCTTGGCAGCGACCAGTTGCTTGAGCGCCAGCGGGTTGCGCGCGTCATAGCGCGCCTGCATCTCGACGTGGGCGAGCGAGGCGGCGGACTCCACCATGGCCTTGTACTCGGTGTTCAGACCGTCCCAGGCCTTCTGGTTGATGTAGAAGTCCAGCTGCGGGCCGCCTTCCCACCAGCCGGGGAAGTGGTAGTGCGGCGCGACCTTGTAGAAACCCAGCTTCTGGTCGTCGTAGGGGCCGACCCATTCGGCCGCGTCGATGGTGCCTTTTTCCAGGGCCTGGTAGATCTCGCCACCCGGCAGGTTCTGTGGCACGACGCCCATGCGCTCCATGACGCGGCCGGCAAAGCCCGCCACGCGCATCTTCAGGCCCTTCATGTCGGCCAGGGACTTGATCGGCTTGCGGTACCAGCCGCCCATCTGGGCACCGGTGTTGCCGCCGGGGAGGTTGATGATGTTGTACCTGGCGTAGAACTCGCGCATCAGCTTGAGGCCGTTGCCCTCGTACATCCAGGCCGACATCTGGCGGGAGTTCAGGCCGAAGGGGATGGCGCAGCCGATGGCGAACGTCTCGTCCTTGCCGACGAAGTAGTAGGGCGCCGTGTGGGCCATCTCGACGGTGCCGTTCTGTACGCCGTCCACGACGCCGAAGGGGGGCATCAGCTCGCCGCCGGCATGCACCGAGATCTGGAACTTGCCGCCCGACATCTCGTGGACCTTCTTGGCGAAGACGTCGGCGGCGCCGAAGATGGTGTCCAGCGACTTGGGGAAGCTGGAGGCCAGGCGCCAGCGCAATTGCGTTTGCGCGTGGACGATGGCGGGGGCGGCACCTGCGGCCAGCACGCCGGCCAGGCCGGCATGGTTGATGAAGGCACGACGTTGCATGGCGGGGGGTCTCCTCGGTGTGGGGTTGCCACAAAATTCTAGGAGCGCCCATGCGACGCCGATGCCCCATCTGACGAGGGCTTACCCGCGGATGTGGCGCGCAGGCGGCAGTGGCCGCTGCGTGCGGAGCCCGGGCCTCAGTTGCCCTGGCCCGCGATCTTCATCTTCTCGATCAGCACCGAGCCGATGGTCTTGCTGCCGTAGGTGTAGGCGTCGGCGCCCACGGCCACGATCTGCTGGAACATCTCGCCCAGGTGGCCGGCGATGGTGATCTCCTGCACCGGGTACTGGATGACGCCGTTCTCGACCCAGTAGCCGGCCGCGCCACGGGAGTAGTCGCCGGTCACGTAGTTGACGCCCTGGCCCATGAGTTCGGTCACGAACAGGCCCGTGCCCAGCTTCTTGAGCATGGCCTTGAGGTTGTCCTTCTTGTCCGTCTTCTTGTGCGTCAGCACCAGGTTCTGTGAGCCGCCAGCGTGGCCGGTGGTCTTCATGCCCAGCTTGCGTGCCGAGTAGCTGGAGAGGAAGTAGCCTTGCACCACGCCGTTCTTGACGACCTTGCGCTTGCGCGTGAGCACGCCTTCGTCGTCGAAGGGGGCGCTGCCCTTGCCCTTGAGGATGTGCGGATCCTCGTTGATGTCGATGTGCCTGGGGAAGATGGGCTGGCCCAGGCTGTCGAGCAAGAAGGTGGCGCGGCGGTAGAGCGCGCCGCCGCTGGTGGCTTGCACGTAGGCGCCCAGCAGGCCGGCGGCCAGGGTGTTTTCGAACAGCACCGGCGCTTCGCAGGTGGGGATGCGGCGGGCCTTCAGGCGGGCCAGCGCCCGCTCCGCGGCGTAGCGGCCGACGACCTCGGCCTTGGCCATGTCGCGGGCGTCGCGCTCGGAGGTGTACCAGAAGTCGCGCTGCATGTCGCGGCCGCGGCCGGCGATGGGCGAGACCGACAGCGAGTGGCGCGAGCTGGCGTAGCCGCCCTGGAAGCCGCGGCTGTTGGCCGCCCAGAAGTGCGATTGCTGGGCCGACACGCCAGCGCCTTCCGAATTGGTGATGCGGGGGTCGACACCCATGGCCGCGTCTTCGCAGCGGCGGGCGATTTCGGCAGCGCCCTCGGCGTCGATGGACCAGGGGTGGAAGAGGTCCAGGTCGCGGCGGGCGGCCTTGCCCAGGGCCAGGTCTTCGGCGTCGGGCAGGCCGGCGGCGGGGTCTTCGGCGGTGTGGCGGGCGATGTCGTAGGCCGCCTGCACGGTGCGCTGCAGCGCGTCGCGCGAGAAGTCGGACGTGCTGGCGTTGCCGCGGCGCTGGCCCAGGTAGACGGTGATGCCGATGGTCTTGTCGCGGTTGCGCTCGACGTTCTCCAGCTTGCCCTTGCGCACCGAGACCGACAGGCCGGCGCCTTCGGAAACCTCGGCCGCGGCGTCGGAGGCGCCCATCTGGCGGGCCATGCCCAGTGCGTCTTCGATCAGTTGCTGGAACTGCTCGCGGCTGTAGGCGAAACCGGTCGAGGGCGCGGCGGCTTGGGCGTGGGACTTGGCTTTGGGCATGTGGGCGTCTGGAAGATGGACAGCAACCCGCGACAGCGGGCCACCCGTATCATAGCGAGGACATGAATCGACGACCTTCTGCCCCCGACGACGCCGACGACGAGTTCGACGGCGATTTCCAGGACGATGCCTCCGAGGCCTTGGGCGGCTACAGCCGGCCCAGCAAGAGTGCGCTCAAACGCGAAAGCCATGAGTTGCAGACGCTGGGCAAGCAGCTGCTGGAGATGCCCGACAGCCGCCTGGACGACATCCCCATGCCCGAGCGCCTGCGCGACGCCCTGGCCGATTACAAGAAAACCAAGTCCTTCGAGGGCCGCCGCCGCCAGCTGCAGTTCATCGGCAAGGTGATGCGCGAGGTCGATGCCGAGCCCCTGCGCGAGGCCGTGGCCGAGTTCCAGCTGGGCCATGCCCGCAACGCCCTGGCCCTGCACCAGGCCGAGCGCTGGCGTGCCGAGCTGCTGTCGGACGACAAGGACGCGCTGACCCGCTGGGCCGAGGCCTTCCCCGGCACGGACCTGCAGCAGCTGCGCGCCCTGGTGCGCAGCGCCCGCAAGGACGCCGCCGAGGTGCCGGAAAAGCGCAGCGGCCGCGCCTTCCGCGAGCTGTTCCAGCACATCAGACAGGCCATGGATGTGCAGGCCCAGGCCGACAAGGCGGCAGGCGATGCGGATGGCGGCGGAGGCCAGGCATGAGCGAGGTCGCGCACGATGTGGTGCGCATCGGCGTGGTTTCCATCAGCGACCGCGCCAGCAGCGGCGTCTACGAAGACAAGGGCCTGCCGGCCCTGCAGGACTGGCTGGGCCGCGCGGTGCGCAACCCGATCGCGTGGGTGCCCCGCCTGATCCCCGACGAGCGCGCCGGCATCGCTGCCACCCTGCGCGAGCTGGTCGACGAGGCCGGCTGCCACCTGGTGCTGACCACGGGTGGCACCGGCCCCGCGCCCCGCGACGTCACGCCCGAGGCCACGCGCGATGTGGCCGACAGGGACATGCCGGGCTTTGGCGAGCAGATGCGCCAGATCAGCCTGCGCTTCGTGCCCACGGCCATCCTGTCGCGGCAGACGGCGGTGATCCGCGGTCGTGCGCTCATCCTCAACCTGCCGGGCCAGCCCAAGTCGATCGCCGAGACGCTGGAAGGCCTGAAGGACACCGAGGGCAAGTCGGTGGTGCCGGGCATCTTCGCGGCGGTGCCCTATTGCATCGACCTGCTCGGCGGGCCGTACATCGAGACGCGCCCCGAGGTGTGCGCGGCGTTCCGGCCGAAGTCGGCGCAGCGTCCGCCGGCCGCGTGAGCGGTCGCGGTGGTTATCTGCTGAGCGAATAGGCGGGGATTCAAACAATTCATTTGATTCATCACTGCCGCCTTCCTACACTGCAGCGATTCAGACATGCGCCCCCGCAGACGGCGCAGCTTTCGAGGAGACGCAGCGAATGAGCGACAGCAGCAAAGACACCCTGGTGGACCAGGCCGGACAGGTCCGTGCCGGCGAGGAAGTGGACGTGGCCAAGGTCACCGCCTACCTGCAATCGAAAGGCCTGGTGCTGCAAGGCACGCCCGAGCTGCAGCAGTTCCCCGGCGGGGCGTCCAACCTGACCTACTTGCTGCGCTACGCCAACGTCGACCTCATCCTGCGCCGCCCGCCGTTTGGCCACATCGCCAAGTCGGCCCATGACGTGGTGCGCGAGGCGGTCATCATGCAAAAGCTCAAGCCGGTCTACCCCAAGGTGCCGGTCATCCACGCCATTTGCGAGGACACCGAGGTCATCGGCGCGCCGTTCTACGTGATGGAGCGCCTGGTGGGCAACATCCCCCGCCAGAACCTCTCGCCCGAGCTCGGCCTGGACGAGGCCAGGACCCGCCAGCTCTGCCTGAACGTGCTGGACACCTTCATCGAGCTGCACCAGCTCGATCCCGCCAAGGCCGGCCTGGACACCCTGGGCAAGGGCGAGGGCTATGTCGGTCGCCAGGTGGAGGGCTGGATCAAGCGCTACCGTGCCGCCCGCACCGAAGACGTGGGCGATTTCGAGGCCGTCATGGCCTGGCTGGAGGCCAAGCAACCCAGGCAGGAAGTGGCCATCCGCCTCATCCACAACGACTTCCGTTTCGACAACGTGGTGCTCGACGTCCACGATCCGTTGAAGGTGATCGGCGTGCTGGACTGGGAAATGGCCACGCTGGGCGACCCGCTGATGGACCTGGGCAGCGCGCTGGCCTACTGGGTGCAGGCCGACGACGACGCCTTCATGAAGGGCTCGCGCCGCCAGCCGACCAACGCACCGGGCATGCTCACCCGCGACGAGGTGGTGCGCTACTACGCCGAGAAGACCGGCTTCAGCGTCGAGAACTTCGACTTCTACACGGTGTACGGCCTGTTCCGCCTGGCGGGCATCGTGCAGCAGATCTACAAGCGCTTCAAGGAAGGCCATGCCCGCAATCCGGCGTTTGCGACCTTCGGGCCGTTCGCCTGCTACCTGGAGCAGCGCTGCCTGGGCATCATCGCCAAATCCAGCCTGTGACCGGTTGCTTCTCACCTTCCGTTGAACGCACTTCTCTGCACCACCTTGCCATGACGAACTCCCATCTGCCTGTGAACCCGCTCGCCAACACCTTCGACCTGACCGGCAAGGTCGCCCTGGTCACCGGCTCCAGCCGCGGCATCGGCGAGGCCATTGCCCGCCTGCTGGCCGCCCATGGCGCCCACGTCATCATCTCCAGCCGCAAGGCCGAACCCTGCGAGGCCGTGGCCGCCTCCATCCGTGAGGCCGGTGGCAAGGCCTCGGTGCTGGCCTGCCACATCGGCGAGGTGGACCAGATCGACGCGACCTTTGCCGCCATCGAGCAGCAGTTCGGCCGCCTCGACATCCTGGTCAACAACGCGGCCACCAACCCCTACTTCGGCCACATCACCGAGACCGACCTGGGCGCCTTCCAGAAGACCGTGGACGTCAACATCCGCGGCTACTTCTTCATGTGCGCGCGTGGCGCCAAGGTGATGGCTCAGCAGGGCGGCGGCTCGATCATCAACATCGCTTCGGTCAATGGCGTGATCCCGGGCATGGCCCAGGGCATCTACTCCATCACCAAGGCGGCCGTGATCTCGATGACCCACGCCTTCGCCAAGGAGTGCGCGACGCAGAAGGTGCGTGTCAACGCCATCCTGCCGGGTTTCACCGACACGAAGTTCGCCTCGGCGCTGACCACCAACGAGATGATCCTGAAGTCGGTGCTGGCCCACGTGCCCATGAACCGCGTGGCCGACCCGTCCGAGATGGCCGGCGCGGCGCTCTACCTGGCGTCGGACGCGGCCAGCTACACCACGGGCACCTGCCTGAACGTGGACGGCGGCTACCTGCTGGGCTGATCGCCAAGACCTCGGACGCGATGAACAAAGGGGCCCCGCGGGGCCCCTTGGCGTTGCTGGCGTGGTGCGCGCGCCGCGCTCACTTCACCAGGCGGTTGAGCTCGTCGGCGTCGAAGTTCTCGATCTTGGCGGCATCCAGGGGCATGCAGTCGCGGCCCAGCTCGCTTTGGGCGCAGGCGGCCAGCTTCTCGACGGCCTGCCACAGCAGCGCGATCTGGTGCTCGTGGCCGGCGGTGTTGTCGATCAGGCCGCGCAGGGCTTGCGACATCGGGTCGTCGCCCTCGGTCACGCCATAGGCGGAGAAGCCCATGCGCGCGGCCACGGCCTCGCGCTCGGCCTGCTTCTCGTCCATCACCTGCTGCTTGTTGACGATGATGCGCGCGGGGTTGCCCACGGCCGTGGCGCCACCAGGCACCGGCTTGGTGACGACGGCGTTGGAGCCCACGCGGGCGCCGTCGCCCACCGTGAAGCCGCCCAGCACCTGCGCGTTGGCGCCCACGATCACGCCCTTGCCGAGCGTGGGATGGCGCTTGGCGCCCTTGGACAGCGAGGTGCCGCCCAGGGTCACGCCCTGGTAGATGGTGCAGTCGTCGCCGATCTCGGCGGTTTCACCCACCACCACGCCCATGCCGTGGTCGATGAAGACGCGGCGGCCGACCTGGGCGCCGGGGTGGATCTCGATGCCGGTGAAAAAGCGCGCCCAGTGCGAGACCCAGCGGCCCAGCCACTTCAGGCCGTGCGTCCAGCACCAGTGCGCGCAGCGGTGCATGGCCAGGGCGTGGAGACCGGGGTAGCAGGTCAGGACCTCCCAGGCCGTGCGGGCGGCGGGGTCACGCTCCAGGATGCAGGCGATGTCTTCGCGCAGGCGGGCAAACAACATGAATGAGCTTGTGCGTTTTTCGAATATGGCCGGCAAGTGTAGCCCTCGGGCAAAGACCCGAGGCGCCAGCCAGGCTTGTGAGCTGGCGTGGGGCGTGGGGCCCGTTCAGCGGGCCGTGCGCTCCAGGATGGCCTTGGCGATGCCGCGCAGGATGTGGATGTCTTCCTGGCGCAACTCGGCCCGGTTGAAAAGCTGGTTGAGCCGCGGCATGAGCTTTTTGGGCGCGGCCGGATCGAGGAAGCCCAGCTGCACCAGGGCCTGCTCCAGGTGCGTCAGCATGCCTTGCACGGCCTCGCCACCGGCCAGGTCGGCATCCGGCGTGCGGGCCGTGACCGGGAAGCCGCCGAGGGCCATGCGCCACTCGTAGGCCAGCACCTGCACCGCCTGCGAGAGGTTGAGCGAGCCGTACCCGGGGTGGGTGGGGATGCTGATGAGGGCGTGGCAGCGGTAGACGTCCTCGTTGGCCATGCCGTGGCGCTCGCTGCCGAACACGAAGCCGACCTTGTGGCCGGCGGCCGCGTGGGTGCGGGCCAGCTCGCCCAGGCCTTCGCGCGGCGTGATCGTGGGCGGGCCGAAATCGCGCGGGGTCATGGCCGTGCCGATGGCGCAGGTGACGCCATCCAGCGCTTCGGCCAGGCTGTCGACGATGCGGGCGCGCACCAGGATGTCGGCGGCGCCGCTGGCCATGGCCACGGTGTCTTCCTGCACCAGCACGTCGGCGAATCGTGGGCGCACCAGCACCAGCTCGGAAAATCCCATGACCTTCATGGCGCGGGCCGCGGCGCCGACGTTGCCGGGGTGGCTGGTGCCGATCAGGATGAAGCGGGTCGGGTCAGGCTGTGCAGCAGTGGACATCGGAGGAGCGAATCAGGGGGTGCAAAAAACGGCGCGCTTCGATAGAATCCCCGATTCTCCTCGTTCTTTGATCACTGCTGCGCCTGTTTTCGCTGACCGACCCTGGCCATGTGGCTGGGGGTGTCTGCACGTTTGTGCCGGTCGGCTTTGTCCACCTTGCTGGTATCGCCATGTCCCAAGCCCTGCATCCCATGCTCAACATCGCCATCAAAGCCGCGCGCGCGGCCGGGGCGATCATCAACCGGGCGTCGCTCGACATCGAGCGTCTGCAAGTGACCGCGAAGTCGCACAACGACTTCGTCACCGAGGTGGACCAGGCGGCAGAGCAGGCGATCATCGACACCATCCTCGAAGCCTATCCGGGCCACGGCATCCTCGCCGAAGAGTCCGGCCGCTCGCAGGGCGCCAGGCATTCCGACTACGTCTGGATCATCGATCCGCTGGACGGCACCACCAACTTCATCCACGGCTTCCCGGTCTATGCCGTGTCGATCGCGCTGGCGTTCCGCGGCCAGGTGCAGCAGGCGGTGGTCTATGACCCGAGCCGCAACGACCTGTTCTATGCCTCCAAGGGCAAGGGCGCCTACCTCAACGACCGCCGCATCCGCGTCTCCAAGCGCACGCGCATGCTCGAAGCCCTGATCGGCACGGGCTTCCCCTTCCGCAAGGGCGACAACTTCCAGCGCTACCTCAAGATGTTCGAGGACGTGATGGTGCAGTGCGCCGGCTTGCGCCGCCCGGGCGCCGCCTCCCTGGACCTGTGCTACGTGGCCGCGGGCTGCTACGACGGCTTCTTCGAGACCGGCCTGAGCCCCTGGGACGTGGCCGCGGGTTCGCTGATGATCACTGAAGCCGGCGGCCTGGTGGGCAACTTCACGGGCGAGCCCGACTTCCTGTACCAGCGCGAGATCGTGGCCGGCACGCCGCGCATCTATGGCCAGCTGGTCAAGACCCTGGCGCCGTACACCCGCATCATCACCGAGGCGCCGGGCGCTTCAGAGGGGGGCACCGAGGCTGCCGAGGCTCAGGATGACGCCGCGTCGGCGGCCTTGACCGCACTGAAGGCCGCGACCGAAGCCGCTGACGCCGAGGCGCACGAGCCTGCCGCATCCGCGGCACCGAAACGCACCCGCATCACCGCAGCCGCCAAGGCCGCCGAAGTGGCGCAGGGCCTGGGCGATGGCAGCAGCACGCCCGGTCGCGCTGCGGGTCGCGCGCCGCGCCGCGGTGGCGACGACGCGCCTTTCTGATCTCGCAGATGGCCTGAGGGTGGGGACGCGACGCCCTCAGCTCAGCAGGCAGTCCACCGGCTGGGGGCGTGGCGGGAGCTCGCGGTCGCCCAGCATCTCCAGCAGCGCGGCCTCGATGGTCGTGGCCATGGCGTTGAGGGCCAGGTCGTTGGGCATGGTGCCGAAGGGCTCTTCGATTTCGTCGCTGAGCGACTCGATGGCGAAGAAGGTGTAGGCCACGAAGGTGACCATCAGCGGGGTCATCACGCCGATGGCGTCCAGCAGGCCGAAGGGCAGCATCAGGCAGTACAGGTAGACCGTGCGGTGCAGGATCACCGAGTAGGTGAAGGGCAGGGGGGTGTAGGCGATGCGTTCGCAGCCGCCCAGGGCATCGTTCAGGCCTGAGAGCGAACGGTCGATTTCTGCGGCCAGGATGGGGTCCAGGCGCCCGGATTCGCGCTCTTCGCGCAGCATCTCGGCCAGCCACATCAGGATCTGCAGCGCGGGCGTGCGGCGGCCGTCCAGGCGCGGCAGCAACTCCGGCGGCAGCAGGCGCCGCATGTCGGGCATGGGGTCGGTGCAGCGCAGCTGGTGGCGGGTGGCGTGCACGAAGGCGGCCACGCCCTTGACGAACACGCGGGGGTCCTGGCGGGTGAAGGACACGTACTGGCGCGCGGCGTTGCGGCCGTCGGTCAGCAACTTGCCCCAGAGCTTGCGGGCCTCCCAGTAGCGGTCGTAGCTGGCGCTGTTGCGAAAGCCCAGGAAGATGGCCAGTGCCACACCGACCAGCGAGAAGGGCACGGCCGTGAGGGTGATCTTGTGGTTGAGCAGCTCGCCGTGGAAGATCACCACCCCGATCGACAGGGCAAAGATCACCAGCAGCTGGGGCAGGATCTTCAACAACAGGGAGCCGCGCCGCACGAAGAGCATGCGCAGCCAGTTGGGGCGGGGGCGGACAATCACGGGAGGGTAGGGGCCTCTGGGCGGTGCCAGTCAGGACAGCATTCTGCAGCAGCCCACATTGTGGCATTTTGCGACATGGGGGCAGCCCTCATGTCGGCGATCAGCGTCACGGGACATGATGGGCGTTGTTTGTGTCACGACGCATGCCCATGAACGCAGTGCCTGCCGCGCCCCGTCCGCCCCACATCCCCCTCATCCGCCTCTACCAGGACTGGTTGCGTGACACCCGCGGCCTGCAGTTCGCCGATTACCGCGCGCTGTGGCGCTGGTCGGTGGACGAGCCCGAGGCCTTCTGGCAGAGCCTGTGGGAGCACGAGGACATGCACTCGCCCACGCCGCACGCCCGCGTGCTCGGCGGCACGCACATGCCTGGCGTGAAGTGGTTCGAAGGCGCCCAGGTGAACTACGCTCAGCGGGTGCTGCGCCACGTGGAGGCGGCCCATGCGGCGGGCGTGCCGGCCATCGTCAGCGAAAACGAGCTGGGCGAGGTGCGCGAGCTGTCCTGGCCCGAGTTGCGGCGCCAGGTGGCCTCGCTGGCCCTGACCCTGCGTGAGCTGGGCGTGCAGCGCGGCGACCGCGTCGCGGCCTACCTGCCCAATGTGCCCGAAACCACCATCGCTTTCCTGGCCTGCGCCAGCGTGGGCGCCATCTGGAGCGTGTGTGCGCCCGACATGGGCGTGCAGGCCGTGACCGACCGCTTCCGGCAGATCGAGCCCAGGCTGTTGATCGCCGTCGACGGGGTGCATTACGCCGGCAAGCGGCTGGACCGCAGCGAGGTGGTGGCCGGCCTGCGTGACAGCCTGCCCAGCGTGGACAAGCTCATCGTGCTGCGCTCGCCGTTCGCGGCGCGGGCCTTGCCGGCCGATGCCGATTTTGCCCAGGCCACGGCGCGCGACGACGCGGCGGTGGCGGCTTTCCAGCCCGAGTGGCTGCCCTTCGACCACCCGCTGTGGGTGGTGTATTCCAGCGGCACCACGGGCTTGCCCAAGCCCCTGGTGCACGGCCATGGCGGCATCCTGCTGATGACGGCGGCCGGCCGCAAGCACGGTGACGTCGGCTGCAGCTACCAGCCCAACAGCCTGGGCGAGCGCTTCCACTGGTACAGCTCGACGGGCTGGGTGATGTGGAATTCGCAGATCTCGGGCCTGTGCGATGGCACCACCATCGTGATCTTCGATGGCAGCCCCGGCGGCAGCAAGGAGCACCCGGACTGGACGGTGCTGTGGCGTTTCGCCGCGCGCCACCGCGTGACGTACTTCGGCGCAGGCGCGGCCTTCTACGCCAACTGCATGAAGGCGGGGGTGGACCTGTCCCAATGCGGTGACCTCGGCCTCATCCGCGCGCTGGGTTCGACCGGTTCGCCATTGGCGGAGGACGTGCAGCGCTGGGGTTCGGCGCAGTTCGCGGCCATCGGCACGGCGGACATCTGGTGGAACAACCTCTCGGGTGGCACCGATTTCTGCGGGGCCTTCGTGGGCGGGCACCGCGAGTTGCCGCAGCAGCCCGGACGCATGCAGTGCCGGCTGCTGGGCTGCGCAGTGGAGGCCTGGAACGCCGACGGCCAGGCGGTCTGCAACGAGGTGGGCGAACTGGTGTGCACGAAGCCGCTGCCGTCCATGCCCTTGTATTTCTGGGGCGACGAGGGCAACGCGCGCTACCTCTCCAGCTATTTCGACACCTACCCCGGCGTCTGGCGCCATGGCGACTGGCTGAAGGTCCACGACGACGAGAGCTGCATCATCTACGGCCGCAGCGACGCCACCATCAACCGCCATGGCCTGCGCATGGGCACCAGCGAGGTCTACAGCGCCGTGGAGGCTTTGCCCGAGGTGCTCGACAGCATGGTCATCGACCTGGAGTACCTGGGCCGTGACAGCCGCATGGTGATGTTCGTGGTGCTGCGCCCAGGCCTGACGCTGGACGAGGCCTTGAAGGCGCGGCTGCACGCGGCGATCCAGCAGGCGCTGTCACCGCGCTTCGTGCCGGACGTGATGCTGCAGGCGCCGGAGATCCCGCGCACGCTGTCGGGCAAGAAGCAGGAGGTGCCGATCAAGAAGCTCTTCCTGGGGCAGCCGCTGGAGCGCGTGGTCAACCGCGATGCCATGGCCAACCCGCAGTGCCTGGGCTGGTACGAGGAGATGGCACGGGTGCATGGCAGCTGATGTCTGCGCCTGGCTGCCGAGTGGGCGCCTGGACCAGGTTCAGGCGTTCATCGACAAGGAGGCCCAGAGGTGGGCCGCGGCCAGCGCGCGCCAGGGAGACAGCGGCGCCAGCCAGGCCTGGGCCGCTTCGGGCGTGACCGGGGTGGGCAGCGGGTGGTCGGGCAACTCGGCCAGCGCCCGTCGCACGGCGACGTCGCCATGCAGGGCGCCGTCCGTCCAGCCCCAGCCGCGCAGCAAGGCGTAGCTCACCGTCCAGGGGCCGATGCCCTTGAGCGCCAGCAGGTGCCGGGCGATGCGCTCGGCATCTTCGGCGCGCAGCGGCTGTGAACCGTCGGCCAGGGGCACGTCGCCCGCCAGGAAGGCGTCGGACAGGGTCAGCAGGGTGCGGGCCTTGCTCGCGGTGAGGCCCGCACCGCGCAGTCCGGCTTCGCCCAGGGCCAGCACCTGCGCGGCATCGGGGTGGCAGAACAAACCGCAGGGGTGGCGCAGCCCGCAGGCCTGGACCATCCGGCGGCGGATGGCCACCGCGGCGCGCACGCTGATCTGCTGGCCGGTGATGGCCCAGCTCAGGGCCTCGAAGGGTGTGGCCGTGGCAGGCACGCGCAAACCGCTTTGCTTTGCCAGGAGCGGGCCGAGTTGGGGGTGATGCCGGTGGGCATGTTCGAAGGCGGCCACATCCTGGCTCAGGCCGAGCATGCGCTGCACCGTGCGCGTCAACAGGCCGGGCGCCTCAGCGCATGCAGCGATGCGGGCGTCCAGCCAGGCTTCGACCTCGCCCGGGCCGGTGCCGGGCAGGAAGCGGACCGACAGGCAGGCCAGCTCGCCCTGCCACACCAGGCCTTTGTCCAGGCTCTGCGCGCTCACCCGCTCCGACAGGGCCTCGGGGTCGCGGCCATGGAAGGCCAGCACGTCCTGGGGCCGAAAGCCGTCGGGCAAGGGCAGTCTGACGCGCGACAGGGCGGCCTGCGCCGCAGGGGCGAGGGGCGCGGCGGGCGGGGGCAGGTGAGCCGGCATCAGGATGGCATCAGGGGGCACGCCCGGTGTGGGGGGCGTCGCCGGCCTGTCGGGTCTCGCGCTCCAGCAGGGTCTGTTTGCGCGCCACGCCCCAGCGGTAGCCGGAGAGCTCCCCCGTCAGGCGCACCACCCGGTGGCAGGGCACGGCCACCGCCAGGGTGTTGGCCGCGCAGGCCTGGGCGACCGCCCGCACCGACTTGGGTGAGCCGATGCGCTCGGCCAACTCGGTGTAGCTCACCGTCTGGCCTGGCGGGATGTTGCGCAGGGCCTGCCAGACCCGTTGCTGGAAGGCGGTGCCGCGGATGTCCAGCGGCAGGGTGTGCGATGGGGGCGGTTGCGTCGGCATTTCCACCAGCGCGATCACCTGGGCGACCAGCCGCTCGAAATCGGCATCGGCGCCGATGAGCTCGGCCCGGGGGAAGCGGTCCTGCAGCTCCCGCGTGAGGGCCTCGGCATCGTCGCCCAGGGAGATGACGCACACGCCTTGCGGGCTGGCCGCGACCAGCACCGCACCGAGCGAGCACTGCGCCACCGCGAAGTGGATGGTGGCGTCCTTGCCTCCGGCCCGGAAGGCGCTGGGCGACATGCCCAGGCGCTGGCGCGCGCTGTCGTAGAAGCGGCTGGAGGCCTGGAAGCCGGCGTCGTGCAGGGCGTCGGTGATGCGCTGGCCGGTGCCCAGGGCCTCGCGCACTTTGCGGGCGCGGTGGGCCTCGGCGTAGGCCTTGGGCGTCACCCCGGTGATGGCCTTGAAGACGCGGTGCAGGTGGTGCGGGCTCATCTGCGCCTGGGCCGCCAGTTCGTTCAGTGACGGTGGTTGTTCAGACGCTTCGATGTGGCGGCACAGCGCGGCCACCAGCGAGGCGTGGCGGGGGGCGAGGTGGTTGGCGGCGACCTCCGCCGACGGCAGGGTGGCCGCCGGTGCGGTGGGGGCAGGGGCGTTGGACAGCGGAGGCGGGGTGTCAGGTGCGGGGCGCATGGGGGCACTCTAGCGGCAGGCGAGCGGGGCTGTCTTCCCGACTCTTGCGGTGGGGCCCCCGCTCCCGGGCGGCGCTCAATGCAGCAAGGTCTTGACCCTCTGGCCGGGCCTGGGGAGCTGGCGGTGGCCCGTGTCCGCATCGCCCGGTGCACCATAGGCGCTGTTCATCAGGCGCAGCTGGTTTTCCGCCTGCATCAGGGGCATGAAGTCGGCCAGCACGGAATCGCGCGCCAGTTCCGCAAAGCCGCCCTTGGGGAAGGGCACGACCTTGATCAGCCAGGGCCTGGCAGCCTCCCGGTCGGCAGAGGTCATGGCCCGAAACGAGGCCTCGGCCTCGCGCGTTTGCGCATCGGCGCGTTGCAAGGCGGTGGCGTCGCGGGCCACGTAGCGCATGAGGTAGCGCCGGCTTTGCGGCCCATCGGCCAGCGTCAGGTGGACGGCCGTGGCGCCGCCCTGGGCGTTGCGCACCACGCCATCGAAGTGGGTGGCGCTCAGGCCGTGCAGGCTGCGCTTGTCGGTGCGGCCCTCCACGCGGTTCTGGCTGGCCTTGAGCAACTGGCGCAGCAGGTCTTCGTGGCTGCCCTGGGCGCTGGGCGGCAGCAGCGTCACCACCAGGCCGGCGTCTCCCGCGGCATTGACCAGGGTGATGGCTGCGGCGCTGTTGCGCACGCGCCAGCCCTGTGGTGCGGTCAGGGCCACGCCCAGGCCTTCGTGGACGAAGAGCTGGCCGCGCACCACGCCGTCTTCGCGGGCATCGCCGAAGGCCATGCCCTCCACCGCCTGCAGGTAGCGGCTGCGGCCGTCGTCGTCGTAGCGGGTGGCCGCGCTGGCGTACTGCAGCGCGACGTGGCGGATGTCGGCCAGGCGCTGGTCGTTGCTGGGGTGGGAGGCCAGCCAGCTGTTGCCGGCAGGCGGCTGACGGCCCTCGGCCCGGGCGGTGTCGGCGGTGAACTGTTCCTGGCTCTTGAGCACCTGGATGACGTCCACCATGTTCTGCGGGTTGTAGTGGTTGCGGGCCAGGTACTCGGCGCCGAGTTCGTCGGCCTGCGACTCCTGCTCGCGGCTGTAGGAGGCGATGTAGCCCGCCGCCGCCGCTTGAGACACCTGTCCGGCCAGGTCGGTGGCGCCACGCACGCCCGCGCCTTCCAGCACCGCGCCCAGCACGGTGGCGGCCAGCACGCCCAGCCCGGCCGTCTGCTGCTGCGTGGCGCGCTGGGCGCCATGGCGTGCGGTGACGTGGCCGATTTCGTGGCCGATCACGCCGACCAGCTCGGCCTCGCTGTCGAGGCAGGCCATGATGCCGCGCGTCACATAGACGTAGCCGCCGGGCAGTGCGAAGGCGTTGACCTCGGGGCTGTCGAGCACGGTGAAGGTCCAGGGGAGGTTGGCACGGTGCGATTGCGCCGCCAGCTTCTGGCCCAGCGTGTCGACATAGGCCTGCACCTTGGGGTTGGCGTAGGCGCGCTGCTCCTTGAGCACCTGCTGGTGGGCCTTCTGGCCCAGCGCGATCTCGGCGGGCTCGTCCATGACCGAGCGCTCGGCCTGGCCCGTGACCGGGTTGATGACGGTGCTGCCGCAGCCCGAGAGCGCGGCCGCTGTGGCCACCGTGGCGACGGCGCTCAGCCAGCGGGTCAGCGAGCTCATGGCATCACCTTCACGGCATCACCGTCAGGAAGAGGTAGACGGCAAACAGCACCAGGTGCACCGTGCCTTGCAGCACCGTGGCCATGCCGCGCTGCAGCGTCATCGCCGAGATCAGCAGCGTCAGGGTCAGCAGCACCATTTCCTTGGCCGGCAGGCCCAGCACCAGCGGCATCTTCAGCAGCAGCACGGTGACGGCCACCACCGGGATGGTCAGGCCGATGGTGGCCAGCGCCGAGCCCAGCGCGAGGTTGAAGCTCGTCTGCATGCGGTTGCGCAGGGCGGCGCGCACCGCCGCCGAGGTCTCGGGCAGCAGCACGATGAGGGCGATGGCGATGCCCACCACGGCGTGCGGGAGGCCGGCCTGTGCCACCTGGGCTTCCATGCTGGGCGCCAGCACCTTGGTCAGCCCCACCACGGCCACCAGCGAGGCGCTCAGCAGGGCCAGGCTGGCCAGGGCCGCGCGGCCGCTGGGCTGGGGCGGGTGGGCGGCATCGCCGTCGTCCTGGCCTTCCAGGGGCAGGAAGTAATCGCGGTGGCGCACGGTCTGCACGAACAGGAAGGTGCCGTAGAGCACCAGCGAGGTCAGCCCGGCGAACGCCAGTTGCGGCCCCGACAGCGTCGGGCCTGCCGTCGACGAGGTGAACGACGGCAGCACCAGCGTCAGCGTGGCCAGGGTGGCCAGCACCGACAGCGCCGGTGTGGTGCCCTCCACACGGAAGGCCAGCACCTGGTGGCGCATGGCGCCCAGCAGCAGGCACAGGCCGACCACCCCGTTGCAGATGATCATGACGGTGGCGAAGACGGCATCGCGGGCCAGGGCCGAGGCGCTCTCGCCGCCGGAGATCATCAGGGCCACGATGAGCGAGGCCTCGATCACCGTCACGGCCAGCGCCAGCACCAGGGTGCCCAGTGGCTCGCCCAGGCGCAAGGCGATGACCTCGGCGTGGTGCACGGCAGAGATCACCACGGTGAACAGCAGCACGATGACGCCCAGCAGCAGGGCCCAGCCGGGTTCACCCCCCCAGATGGCGGCCAGGGCGGCGCAGCCGATCAGCGGGATGGCGCCATGCCAGAGCGAGGCACGCAGGGAGTTGGCTTCAGACATCGCGTTCAGGTCTCTCGGTCATGGGCGGGGGAGGCGAGCCTGCACTTTACAGGCGAGGCCCGGCGGGGCGGCCCCATGTGAAATAAGTCAACACATTTTCCCGGATGCTGTTAAAGTGCGCACCAGCGCTGCAGGCTGCTTGCCTGCTCAGCGCCATCTGCCTGAGCTTGAAACAACAGTCCCAGCGGCCACGCTGAGTGTGCTGTCTGTGCCACCCAAGGCTCCTGGCCCTCGCACCACGCGCGAGGGTGTTCTCTGCAGGCAAGCCCCTCGTCCCTGATTGCGCCCTTTGCGCAGCGGGACATCCCTCGACGCCTCCCGACGTTTGCGCCCGTCAATCGGCCAACCGTCTCAGGCAGTCCCCGCATGTTGCGGACACCCTGGCCCCCGTGGCCTTCAGCGAGTCACTTGAATCCTTCTTCTGCCATCACTTTCTCGGTCGACCGGTTCTGCCTGTCGCCCTTCGCAAAGCTCACCGAGTCGGGGCAGTACGCCGCCTCGATCTCCATCCGCAGTGGACGCGGACGCGGCACCCACGACCGCGTCTTCCGCTTTCTCCCCAGCTTCTCTACCCACGACGAGGCCATCCGCTATGCCGCGGATCAGGGCCGCAGCTTCGTGCGTCAGTCCACCTGTTCGGCCTGAGCGCCGCGCAGCCATCTTCCTCACCTTAGGAGACCCGTGTCCAAGGAAGACCTCATTGAAATGCGCGGCCAGGTGGACGAAGTCCTGCCCGATGCCCGCTTCCGCGTGACCCTTGAAAACGGCCACACCCTCGTCGCCTACTCCGGCGGCAAAATGCGCAAAAACCGCATCCGCATCCTGGCGGGCGACAAGGTGTCGCTGGAGCTCTCGCCGTATGACCTGAGCAAAGGCCGCATCACCTTCCGCCACCTTGAGCCGCGCGCTGGCGGTGCACCCGCACCGATGCGCCGTAAATTCCGTTGAACACGGACCCATCATTTTCGATTGATTGAAAGACACACCATGAACAACAAACTCTACGTCGGCAACCTGGCCTATTCCGTGCGCGACGAAAGCCTGCAGCAAGCCTTCTCCGAATTCGGCACCGTCCAGTCGGCCAAGGTCATGATGGACCGTGACAGCGGCCGCTCCAAGGGCTTCGGCTTTGTGGAGATGGGCTCTGGCGAAGAAGCCGAAGCTGCCATCCGCGGCCTCAATGGCCAGTCGCTGGAAGGCCGTGCCCTGACCGTCAACGTGGCCCGTCCCAAGGAAGACCGCCCGAGCGGTGGCTTCGGCGGCGGCGGCTCCCGTGGTGGCTACGGCGGCGGCTACGGCGGTGGCCGCGGCGGCTACTGATCGCCAGCGCCTGACGCCGCCTGAGCCTTCGGTGACCTGAGGGCTCGGACCGCAGCGCGGCCTGATCCAGGCCAAAGACAAGCCGACTCCAGCGAGTCGGCTTTTTCATGCGTGTTCCACTGGGGTGACTTCCTGGAAGGAGCGCGCCATGGCCTCGCAACGCACCCGGACCGACAGCTTCGGCCCCATCGACATCCCCGAAGGCGCGCTGTGGGGCGCACAGACCGAGCGCAGCCGGCACTTCTTTGCCATCGGGGCTCAGCGCATGCCGCTGGCCGTGATCCATGCCATGGCCCTGATCAAAGGGCTGGCTGCCGAGGTCAACCGCGACCTGGGCCTGCTGCCGACTCCGAAGGCCGAGGCCATCCGGGTGGCTGCCGAGCGCGTGGCCGCGGGCGAGTTCGACGCGCAGTTCCCGCTGTCGGTGTGGCAGACGGGATCGGGCACGCAGAGCCACATGAACGTCAACGAGGTCATCGCGGAGCTGGCGTCGCAGGGCGGTCCAGCCGGGGGCGTGCCGGTGCACCCCAACGACGATGTCAACCTGGGCCAGTCGTCCAACGACGTCTTCCCGACGGCCATGCACGTGGCCGTGGTGCGCGACATGCAGCCCCTGCTGCTCGCGCTGGCCGCCTTGCGCGGAGCCTTGCAGGACAAGGCGCTGGCCTGGGCCGAGCACATCAAGATCGGGCGCACCCACCTGCAGGACGCCACGCCGGTGACCCTCGGGCAGGAATTTGGTGGCTACGAGGCGCAACTGGCCCTGGCTCAGGCCGCCTTGCAGGGCGCCTTGCAGCCGGTCCATGCCCTGGCGATCGGCGGCACGGCCGTTGGCACGGGCCTCAACACGCACCCCGAGTTCGGCCAGCGCGTGGCCGCCTTGCTGGCGCAGCGCCTGGGCGCGCCTTTCGTGGTGGCCGACAACCTGTTTGCCGCGATGGCCGGCCACGAGCCCCTGGTGATGCTGCATGGCGCGCTGCGCACCCTGGCGGTGGCGCTGCACAAGATCGCCTGCGACATCCGCCTGATGGGCAGCGGCCCGAGGGCGGGTCTGGGCGAGCTGGCCTTGCCGGCCAACGAGCCGGGCAGCTCGATCATGCCGGGCAAGGTCAACCCGACCCAGGTGGAGGCCCTGACCATGGTGTGCATGCAGGTGATGGGGCACGACGTCGCCATCGGCATGGCCGCGAGCCTGGGGCAGTTCGAGCTGAATGTCTGCAAGCCGCTGATCGCCCACGATGTGCTCGACAGCATCCGCCTGCTGGGCGACGCCATGGCGAGCTTGCGGGTGCATTGCGTCGAGGGCATCCAGGTCAACGCCGAGCGCACCCGCGAGTTGCTGGCGCGCTCGCTGATGCTGGTGACGGCCCTGGTGCCGCACATCGGCTACGACCGCGCGGCCCGGATCGCGCGCCATGCACAGGCGCACGGCGTGTCGCTGCGCGAGGCGGCGCTGGGCGAGGGCGGAGTGGCGGCGGCCGATTTCGACCGCTGGGTGGACCCGGCCCGGATGCTGGGGCCGCACGCGTCTCGCATACACTCACGGCCCTGAGACGCCTCCTGACACAGCCTCGGTGGTGTCCTGCGCCTGCTCCCGCAGCGGCCCAGGCCCCGGGCCGTCTTGCCCTCCCATGGACACGCCCAGCAACCCCACTTCCCCCAGCGCCACGGCCGATTTCGCCGGCCACACGCCCATGATGCAGCAGTACCTGCGCATCAAGGCCGAGCACCCGGACACGCTCGTCTTCTACCGCATGGGGGATTTCTACGAGCTGTTCTTCGACGATGCGCGCAAGGCCAACCGCCTCATCGACATCACCCTGACGGTGCGCGGCCAGTCCAATGGCGAGCCTGTGGTGATGGCCGGGGTGCCGGTGCACGCGGTCGAGACCTACCTGGCCAAGCTGATCCGCCTGGGCGAGTCGGTGGCGATTTGCGAACAGGTCGGCGAGGTGGGCGCCGGCAAGGGCCCAGTGGAGCGCAAGGTGGTGCGGGTGGTGACGCCCGGCACGCTGATCGACACCGAGTTGCTGTCGGAGCGCGCCGATGCGCTGCTGCTGGCGGTGGTCATGGGCCAGGAGGGCAAGGAACGCGGCAAGGACAAGCCGTCCGACACCACGCCCTGCGCCCTGGCCTGGCTGGGCCTGTCCAGCGGCAAGCTGGGCCTGACCGAATGCACCGCGCGCGACCTGGCGGGCTGGCTGGCCCGCCTGCAGCCGGCGGAAATCCTGTTCGACCGCGAGCGCGTGCCGCCGGCCCTGCAGCCTTTGCTGAGCGCGGGCGGTGCCGCCGGTGGCGGCCCGCGCGGCGTGGCCCTGACCAGCCGCCCGACCTGGCAGTTCGACGCCGGCCTGGGCCTGCGCAAGCTGTGCGAGCAACTGCAGGTGCAGCACCTGCAAAGCTGGGGCGCCCAGGAGATGCCCTTGGCGCACGCCGCCGCTGCCGCGCTGCTCAGCTATGCCGAGCACACGCAGGGCAGGGCGCTGGCGCACGTGGCCTCGATGGAGGTGCCGCGGGTGTCGGAGTTGCTCGATTTGCCGCCGTCCACCCTGCGCAACCTGGAGCTGGTGCAGACCCTGCGCGGCGAGGACGCGCCCACGCTGCTGTCCCTGCTCGACACCTGCCGCACCGGCATGGGCAGCCGCGCCCTGCGCCAGTGGCTGACCCAACCGCAGCGCGACCGCGCCTTGCCCCGCGCCCGCCACGACGCCATCGCCACGCTGCTGGCGCCGCCGCTGCACGCCCAGGGCTTCGAGGCCATCCGCGAGGCCCTGCGCCAGATGAGCGACGTCGAGCGCATCAACGCCCGCGTGGCCTTGCGCCAGGTGCGCCCGCGCGAGCTGGCCGGCCTGCGCGACACCCTGCTGGGCCTGCCCGATTTGCTGGCCCGCGTGCCCGAGCTGCCGCAGGAGGACGGGGCATCGCCCGGTTTGCTGCAGCAGGTCCGCTCGGCCCTGTCGCCCGACCCGGCCGTGGCCGCGCGCCTGCAAGCCACGCTCATGGAGACACCCGCCGTGCTGCTGCGCGACGGCGGTGTCATCGCCACCGGCTTCGATGCCGACCTCGACGAGCTGCGCGCCATCTCGCAGAACTGCGACGCCTTCCTGCTCGACCTCGAAGCCCGCGAGCGTGCCCGCACCCACATCCCCAACCTGCGCGTGCAGTTCAACAAGGTGCATGGCTTCTACATCGAGGTCACGCAATCGCACGCCGACAAGGTGCCGCTGGACTACCAGCGCCGCCAGACCCTGAAAAACGCCGAGCGCTACATCACGCCCGAGCTCAAGGCGTTTGAGGACAAGGCCCTGTCGGCGCAAGACCGCTCGCTGGCGCGCGAAAAGTTTCTGTTCGAGCAGCTCATCGATTTCCTGCAGGCCCACATCGGCACCCTGGGCGCGCTGGCGCGGGCGCTGTCCACGCTGGACGCCCTGGCCGCGCTGGCCGAGCGCGCCGCCACGCTGCGCTGGACGCGCCCGGAGTTCGTCTCGCAGCCCTGCATCGAGATCGAGCAAGGCCGCCACCCCGTGGTCGAAGCCCGCCTGATCGAAACCACCGGCGCGGCCTTCATCCCCAACGACTGCCGCCTGGACGCCAAGCGCCGCATGATGATCGTCACCGGCCCCAACATGGGCGGCAAATCGACCTTCATGCGCCAGGTGGCCCTGATCGCCTTGCTGGCGGCCATGGGCTCCTACGTGCCTGCGGCCTCGTGCCGCCTGGGGCCGATGGACGCCATCCACACCCGCATCGGCGCGGCCGACGACCTGGCCAACGCCCAGTCCACCTTCATGCTGGAGATGACCGAGGCCGCCGCCATCGTGCACACCGCCACCGAGCATTCCCTGGTGCTGATGGACGAGATCGGGCGTGGCACCTCGACCTTCGACGGCCTGGCCTTGGCCGGGGCCATCGCGGGCCACCTGCACGACCGCAACCAGTCCTTCACGCTGTTCGCCACGCACTATTTCGAGCTCACCCGCCTGCCTGAAAAGCACCCGCGCGCGCTCAACGTGCACGTGGGCGTGGCCGAAGCCGGCGACGACATCGTCTTCCTGCACGAGTTGCAGCACGGCCCGGCCAGCCGCAGCTACGGCGTGCAGGTGGCGCGCCTGGCCGGCATGCCGCACACCCTGATCCGCCAGGCACGTGCCACACTGGAGTCGCTGGAGTCTCAGCAGCGCGCCTCCGACCAGCAGATCGACCTGTTCGCCGACGCCTCCGGGGCGGGCATGGCTGCAGGTGTGAACCTCGACGAGTTGGCCGACGCCGCCCGTGCCACGCACCCAGCCATCGGCCAGACCGCCGCCGATGCCCTGACGCCCGCCGAAGCCCAGGCACTGAACCTGCTTGTCGCCATCGACCCCGACACGCTCACGCCGCGCGAAGCGCTGGACGCCCTGTACAAACTCAAATCGGTGATCTCATCATGACCTACTGCGTTGCCATGCGCCTCCATGCAGGCCTGGTCTTCCTGTCGGACTCGCGCACCAATGCGGGCATGGACCAGATCAGCACCTTCCGCAAGATGACGGTGTTCGAGCAGGCCGGCGAGCGCGTCATCGTGCTGCTGTCGGCGGGCAACCTGGCCATCACGCAGGCGGTCAAGCAGCTGCTGGGCAGCGAGACCATCGAAGGCTCGGACGGCGAGCCCTGCACGATCTGGACGGCCAAGAGCCTGTTCGACGTGGCCCGCATCGTTGGCAGCGCGGTGCGCAAGGTCCACGCCCGCGACGCCGAGGCGCTGAAAAAGCACGGCATCGACTTCAACTGCAGCCTCATCGTCGGAGGGCAGGTGCGGGGCGAGACCATGCGCCTGTTCAACGTCTATGCGGCCGGCAACTTCGTCGAGGCCGGCATCGACGGCGTCTGCTACTTCCAGATCGGCGAGTCCAAGTATGGCAAGCCCGTCATCGACCGCGTGGTCACGCCCGACACGCCCCTGGAAGAGGCCGCCAAGTGCGCGCTCATCTCCATGGACTCGACGCTGAAGTCCAACCTCTCGGTGGGCCTGCCGCTGGATTTGCTGGTCTACGAGGCCGATGCGCTCAAGGTCGAGCGGCTCATCCACATCGACGAGTCCAACGCCTATTTCCGCATGATCCGCAGCACCTGGGGGCAGCGCCTGCGCCAGGTCTTCGACTCCATCCCCGACCCCAGCTGGGAGGATGACGTCGGTGACGCGGCCCGCCTGCCGGCGGCCTCACAGGCCCAGGCCATGAACCCGCTGAGCAAGATCCACGCACCCAACGGCTGAGGCGCCGAGGGTCGGGCTCAGGCCTGCGTGCCGGCCTCGCGGTCGAGTTCGTCGATGCACTCGGCCATCTGGGCGTGCACGGCGTGCATCAGCGTGGGCAGGTCGTCCAGCGTCAGGCCGGTGGTGGCGATGGGGGGCAGGGCGCGGATCAGCACCGTCGTGCTGCGCCAGCGCTTGAGGTCCATGCCCCGCGTGTAGTTGTTGACGCACACCGGCACGATCGGCACCCCGGCGTTGATGGCCATCTGGAAAGCGCCCTTCTTGAACGGGCCCAGGCCCTTGCCGTGGCTGCGCGTGCCTTCGGCGAACACCCACAGCGACATGTCCTTGTGCTGCAGGGTGTCGGTGGTGGTCAGCATGGCCTTCTTGGCCTGGACGGCGTTGCCGCGGTCCACCAGCACATTGCCGGCCAGCCAGTACAGCTGGCCGAACAGCGGGATCCACTTCAGGCTCTGCTTGCCCAGGCTGACGGTGCGGCGCGGCACGACCTGGCCGAACACGAACAGGTCGTGGTTGGAGAGGTGGTTGGCCACCACGACGGCCGGACGCTGGTGCTGCAGCACGTGCTCGGCGTCCAGCACCCGGCGGATGCCCAGGATGCGCAAGGCTGGCAGGGCGTAGACGCGGGCGCACAGGCGGCTGTTGTCCGGATTGAACGGGCGGCACAGGCCAATCAGCAGGCCGATCAGGCTGGCCAGCAGGAAATGGATGGCCAGCAGCAGGATGCGAAGGACGAACAGCAAGGCGGCTCTCTGCGGGAAGTGGCGGGCGCGGAATGATACGCCCCGGCGGCCGGGCCCAGGGGGCGGGTGGGGCGCGTTTCCGGCGGGCGGCAGACCGCCTATAATGCCGCTTTACCACCGCAGCGATCGTGTCTGTCGATCGCCCCTGCGCAATGACCAAGTTTGTCTTCGTCACCGGCGGTGTGGTGTCCTCGCTTGGCAAGGGCATCGCCGCTGCGTCTTTGGCTGCCATCCTCGAATCCCGCGGCCTCAAGGTCACCCTCATCAAGCTGGATCCCTACATCAACGTGGATCCCGGCACGATGTCGCCGTTCCAGCACGGCGAGGTGTTCGTCACCGACGACGGCGCCGAAACCGACCTTGACCTCGGCCACTACGAGCGCTTCATCACCACCCGGATGAAGAAGGCCAACAATTTCACCACCGGCCAGATCTACAAGAGCGTCCTGGAAAAGGAACGCCGCGGTGATTATTTGGGCAAGACCGTCCAGGTCATCCCCCACATCACCAACGAGATCCAGGATTTCGTGCGCCGCGGCGCCGGCGTCGGCACGCCCGAGGCCGTGGACGTGGCCATCGTGGAAATCGGCGGCACCGTGGGTGACATCGAGTCGCTGCCCTTCATGGAAGCGGCGCGTCAGATGAGCCTGCGCGGTGGCCCGAACAACACGGCCTTCGTGCACCTGACCTACGTGCCCTTCATCGCGGCCGCGGGCGAGCTCAAGACCAAGCCGACCCAGCACACGGTGCAGAAGCTGCGCGAAATCGGCATCCAGCCCGACGCGCTGCTGTGCCGCGCCGACCGCGCCATCCCGGCCGACGAGCGCGAGAAGATCTCGCTGTTCACCAACGTGCCCGAAACCGGCGTGATCTCGGTGTGGGATGCCGACACCATCTACAAGGTGCCGCGCATGCTGCACGAGCAGCACCTCGACGACCTCATCTGCACCAAGCTGCAGCTGCAGACCAGGCCGGCCGACCTGTCGCGCTGGGACAACCTGGTCTACGAGGTCGAGAACCCCAAGGGCGACGTCACCATCGCCATGTGCGGCAAGTACACCGACCTGTCCGATTCGTACAAGTCGCTCAACGAGGCCCTGCGCCACGCCGGCATCCACAACCATGCCCGCGTGCGCATCGAGTACGTCGATTCCGAAACGCTCACGCCCGAAACCGTCTCGCAGCTGGCGCAGTTCGACGCCATCCTGGTGCCCGGCGGCTTCGGCAAGCGCGGCGTGGAAGGCAAGATCTGCGCGGCCCAGTTCGCCCGCGAAAACGGCATCCCCTACCTGGGCATCTGCCTGGGCATGCAGGTGGCCACCATCGAGTACGCCCGCCACAAGGCCGGCCTCGAAGGCGCCAACTCCACCGAGTTCGATCCCCATGGCCCGCACCCCGTCATCGCCCTGATCGACGAGTGGCTGGACGCCGACGGCACGGTGCAGAAGCGCGATGCCTCTTCCGACCTGGGCGGCACCATGCGCCTGGGCGCGCAGAGCTCGGACGTCAAGCCCGGCACCATCGCGCACGAGATCTACGGCGACGTGGTCACCGAGCGCCACCGCCACCGCTACGAGGCCAACGAGCGCTACCTCGACAAGCTGCAGGCCGCGGGCCTGGTCATCTCGGCCATCACCCAGCGCGAGAAGCTGACCGAAATGGTCGAGTTGCCCAAGTCGGTGCACCCCTGGTACGTGGGCGTGCAGTTCCACCCCGAGTTCAAGTCCACGCCCTGGGGCGGCCACCCGCTGTTCACGGCCTACATCCAGGCTGCGCTGGCCCATCAAGCCGCAGCCCAGGCCGCATCCCAAGCCAAGAAGTCCTGAGAAAGGTTGATGCCATGAAGTTGTGCGGATTCGACGTCGGCCTGAACCACCCCTTCTTCCTGATCGCCGGCCCTTGCGTGGTCGAGTCCGAGCAGCTGCAGATGGACACGGCAGGGCACCTGAAGGAAATCACGTCTGCCCTGGGCATCCCCTTCATCTTCAAGTCCAGCTACGACAAGGCCAACCGCTCCAGCGGCACCTCCTTCCGTGGCCCGGGCATGGAGAAGGGCCTGGAGATCCTGGCCAAGGTCAAGCGCGAACTGAACGTGCCCATCCTGACGGACGTGCATTCCGAAGCCGAGATCCCCGCCGTCGCGGCCGTGGTCGATGTGCTGCAGACGCCGGCCTTCCTGTGCCGCCAGACCGATTTCATCCACGCTGTCGCCCAGTGCGGCAAGCCGGTGAACATCAAGAAGGGCCAGTTCCTGGCGCCTGGCGACATGAAGAACGTCATCGACAAGGCCCGCTCCGCAGCGCGTGAAAAAGGCCTGAACGAAGACAACTTCATGGCCTGCGAACGCGGTGCCAGCTTCGGCTACAACAACCTGGTCTCCGACATGCGCTCGCTGGCGATCATGCGCGAGACCAATGCGCCCGTCGTGTTCGACGTGACCCACTCGGTGCAATTGCCGGGCGGGCAGGGCACGTCTTCGGGCGGCCAGCGCGAGTTCGTGCCCGTGCTGGCGCGTGCCGGCGTGGCCGTGGGCGTGGCAGGTCTCTTCATGGAGACGCACCCGGACCCGGCCTGCGCGCTGTCCGACGGCCCCAACGCCGTGCCGCTCAAGCACATGAAGGCGCTGCTCGAAACGCTCGTCGAGCTCGACCGCGTCACGAAGAAGAACGGCTTCCTGGAGGCCAACTTCAACTGAGCCACTTGCACTCGGCGCCTTGCCCTGGGGCGGGTCGCCGGTCTGCCTGTTTCGCCTGATTTTTCGACTGACTCCCACACTTTCAATTTCTTGAGGAACCCCTGATGAGCGCCATCGTTGACATCATCGGCCGCGAAGTGATCGACAGCCGCGGCAACCCCACCGTCGAATGCGACGTCCTGCTGGAAAGCGGCGTCATGGGCCGCGCCGCCGTGCCCTCGGGCGCTTCGACCGGTTCGCGCGAAGCCATCGAGCTGCGCGACGGTGACAAGTCGCGCTACCTGGGCAAGGGTGTCCTGAAGGCCGTCGAGCACATCAACACCGAAATCGCCGAAGCCGTTCTGGGCCTGGACGCCTCCGAGCAGGCCTTCCTGGACAAAACCCTGATCGACCTCGACGGCACCGACAACAAGGGCCGCCTGGGCGCCAACGCCATGCTGGCCGTCTCCATGGCCGTGGCCCGCGCTGCGGCCGAAGAGTCCGGCATCCCCCTCTACCGCTATTTCGGTGGCATGGGCGCCGTGCAACTGCCCGTGCCGATGATGAACGTCATCAACGGCGGCGCACACGCCAACAACAACCTCGACCTGCAGGAATTCATGATCCTGCCGGTGGGCGCCCCGACCTTCCGCGAAGCCCTGCGTTATGGCGCCGAGGTCTTCCACGCGCTCAAGAAGATCCTGCACGACAAGGGCATCAGCACCGCCGTCGGCGACGAAGGCGGCTTCGCCCCTTCCGTGGCCAGCCACGAAGAAGCCATCCAGCTGATCCTGCAAGCCATCGAAGCCGCTGGCTACGTGGCCGGTGAACAGATCGCCCTGGGCCTGGACTGCGCCGCCTCCGAGTTCTACAAGGACGGCAAGTACCACCTCGAAGGCGAAGGCCTGGTGCTGACGGCCGAGCAATGGACCGACATGCTGGCCACCTGGGTGGACAAGTACCCGATCATCTCGATCGAAGACGGCATGCACGAAGGCGACTGGGCCGGCTGGGCCCACCTGACCGAGCGCCTGGGCAAGAAGGTGCAGCTGGTGGGTGACGACCTGTTCGTGACCAACACCCAGATCCTGAAGGAAGGCATCGAGAAGGGCATCGCCAACTCCATCCTCATCAAGATCAACCAGATCGGCACCCTGAGCGAAACCTTCGCCGCCATCGAGATGGCCAAGCGCGCCGGCTACACCGCCGTGATCTCGCACCGTTCGGGCGAAACCGAAGACAACACCATCTCCGACATCGCCGTCGGCCTGAACGCTGGCCAGATCAAGACCGGTTCGATGAGCCGCTCGGATCGCATGAGCAAGTACAACCAGCTCCTGCGCATCGAAGAGGACTTGGGGCAAGTGGCCGTGTACCCGGGCCGCAGCGCCTTCTACAACCTGCGTTGATCGCAGCTGGCTTGCACGGTGCAAGGAATGGGGCCTGCGGGCCCCTTTTTCATGCGCGTGCCTCGTGGATAATGCCGCCATGCGTGTGGCTTTTCTCATCATCGTGGCGCTGCTGGCGGCGGTCCAGGTCGAGCTGTGGCTGGGCAAAGGTGGCCTGCCGCGGGTGATGTCCCTGCGCTCCCAGGTCGAGGCGCAACAGAAGGCCAACGCGCAGGCCCAGGCCCGCAACGAGCGACTGGCCGCCGAAGTGCGTGACCTGCAGGAAGGCCTGGAGATGGTCGAGGAAAAGGCCCGCACCGAACTCGGCATGGTCAAGCCCGACGAGATCTACGTGCAGCTGACCTCGCAGGCCGCGGCCCGCCAGGCATCTGCTGCGATGACCGGCTCGACCGCTGCATCGGCCTCCGCCAACCGGTGACCTTGCCCATGGAGACGCTGGCCGCTCACCTGGCCTGGGTCGACCCCTGGCTGCTGCCCATCTGGACGGCCTGGGGCGTGCCCTTCAGCCGCCTGGAGTTGCTGGCCTGCGTGCTGTCGCTGGCCATGGTCGGCTTCAACCTGCGCGTCCACCCGGCCGGCTGGCCGCTGGCCATCGCGGCGTCCATCCTCTACGGTCTGTTGTTCGCGCGCAGCCGCCTGTATGGCGAAGCCGCGCTGCAACTGGTGTTCGTGGCCATGGCGCTGTGGGGTTGGTGGCAATGGCTGCGCGGCACCCGCCGCGTGACTGGCCACGATGCCTTGCGGGACGCGGTGGCTGGCGCGCCTCCAGGGGTCCAGCCCTTGCAGGTGCGCTTCCTGGGCTTGCGTGGCGTGTGGCTGGCGGTGTTGAGCCTGGCGGTGTTGTGGCCGCTCATGGGCCTGCTGCTGGCGCATGCCACCGACTCGGACGTGCCTTACTGGGATGCCCTGCCCACCACCGGCAGCCTGATCGGCCAATGGCTGCTGGGCCGCAAGTACGTGGACAACTGGCCGTGCTGGCTGCTGGTCAACCTGGTCAGCATGGCCTTGTTCGCGCACAAGGCCTTGTGGCTGACGGTGTGGCTGTATGCGCTGTTTGCGCTGCTGTCGGTCGTGGGTTGGCGCGCCTGGCTGGCCCAGGCGCGTGCGCACCTGCCGCTGCCGCGCCGCAGCGAGAGCCTGGCGTGAAGGGGGCACCGTGAGCCTGCTCAAACCTCGCCAGGGCCGCATCGTGGCGCTCGTGGGTGCGGAAAGCACCGGCAAGTCCACCTTGGTCGACGGCCTGTGGCGCGCCTTGCTGGCCCGCGGGCACGATGCCGTCGTGGTGCCAGAGACCCTGCGCGAGTTCTGCGACACCGAGGGCCGCACGCCCCGTGCCGATGAGCAGGCGGCGCTGGCGGCCGAGCACAGCCGGCGCATCCGCGAGGCCGCCGAGGGCCACGGCCTGGTCCTGGCCGACACCACGGCGCTGATGATCGCGGTCTACAGCGACTTGCTCTTCAACGACCGCAGCCTTTACGCCCAGGCCCTGGCCGAGCACGCCCGCTGCGAACTCACCCTGTTGACATCGCTGGACGTGGCCTGGGTGGCCGATGGCCTGATCCGCGATGGCCCGCATGTGCGCGAGCCTGTGGACCGCCTGGTGCGCCAGGCCCTGATGGATGCGGGCCTGCCCTTCGGCATCGTGGCGGGCACGGGGGAGCAGCGCCTGCGCCACGCCCTGGCCATGGTCGAGCACATGCTGGACAGCCCTGCACGGGCGCGACGCACCGAGGCCTCCCCACGCTGGCGTGCGGTCTGCGCCCATTGCGATGACGATGCCGCCTGCGAGCGGCATGGGTTGCCGCGTGGCGGTGGCAGCGGTGATTGAGCCTGTGACGGCAGCCGAACCCCGCGCGCTGTCGGTGCTCTGGCGCGAGGGCGACTGGCTGGCCGTGCACAAGCCGGCGGGCTGGCTGGTCCACCGCACCGGGCTGGATGCGGGCGAAACCCGCTTCGTGGTGCAGACCTTGCGTGACCAGCTGGGCCGGCACGTCCACCCCGTGCACCGGCTGGACAAGGGCACCTCGGGCGTCCTGCTCATGGCCCTCAGCCCGGCAGCGGCGCGGGAGTTGTCGCTGCAATTCGAGCAGCGGCAGGTGCACAAGCGCTACCTGGCCATGGTGCGAGGCTGGCCGCCGGCGTCGTGCAGCGTCGACCATGCTTTGCGCCCTGACGATGCCCCGCCGGATGCCCCGCCGCAGAGCGCGCTCACGCACTTGCGGCGGCTGGCCACCTGGGAGCTGCCCGTGCCTGTCGACCGCTACCCGAGCACGCGCGTGGCCCTGGTCGAGGCCTGCCCCGAAACCGGCCGCCGTCACCAGATCCGCCGCCACCTCAAGCACCTTGCCCATCCCATCATCGGGGACGCCACCCATGGCAAGGGCGCCCACAACCGCGGGTGGGCCGAGCGGCTCGGGCTGCAGCGCCTGTGGCTGCACGCGGCCGAACTGCGCCTGCGACACCCGGTGGATGGGCGGGAGCTGAGCGTGCGATCCGACCCGCGCGACGCGGCGCTCAATGCCGACTGGTGCCACCTGCTGTCGCAGCCCTGGGACTGGACGCCGTCCGCACCTGCGCCTGCACCTCAGCCCGCCCCCGGAAGGGCCCGCTGAGGGCCAGGGGGCTCACTGCAGGCGGCTGGAGCCCGGCGGCACGTTGGCGCCATCGCGGAACAGCTCTGCCGCGTCGATGGGGTCGAAGCGGTAGTGCTGACCGCAGAAGTCGCAACCGATCTCCACCTGGCCTTGTTCGGCCACGATGCTGTCGATCTCTTCCTGGCCCAGGCTGCGCAGCATGCCGGCGACGCGTTCGCGCGAGCACGAGCAGGCGAAGCGCGGGCCGCTGGCGCCGGTGGCCGGCTCGAAGTAGCGCAGGTCTTCTTCCCAGAACAGCCGGTGCAGGATGGTCTGGGCGTCCAGCGTCAGCAACTCCTGCGCGGTCAGCGTGGCGGCCAGGTGGGCGATGCGGTTGTACTGCTCGGCCACGTCCATCTCGCCCGCGGCGGCACGGTCGGTGCCGGCCAGGTTGGCTTCGCCCTCGACCGGCATGCGCTGGATCAGCAGGCCTGCGGCGATGTCTTCGTTGGCCGCCAGGATGAGCTTGGCATCGAGCTGCTCGGACTGGCGCATGTACTGCTCCAGCACCGCGCTCAACTCGGTCAGCGCGCCGCCCGCCAGGTCATTGAGCGGCACCACGCCCTGGTAGGGCTGCTGGCCGGGCTGGCGGTCCTTCGGGTCCAGGGTGATGGCGCAGCGGCCACGGCCGTTGACGTTGACCATCGCGTCCAGCGGCAGGCGGCCCGTGTCGCTGGCGGGCAACTCGCCCACCACCTTGGCGGTGCTGCGAAAGCTCAGGTCGGGTTGCACCTCGGTGACGGCCAGCTTCACCGGGCCCTCGCCGAACACCTGCAGCACCACGGCGCCGTTGAACTTGATGTTCGACTGCAGCAGCACCCCGGCGGCGCTCATCTCGCCCAGCAACTGGCGCACGGGCGCCTCGAAGGCCCCGGCCGACTCTCCCGCCGATTCCCGGCGCTTCAGCAGCTCCTGCCAGGCATCGGTCAGTCGCACCAGCACGCCGCGCACCGGCATGCCTTCGAACAGGAATTTGTGCAGTTCACTCATGGGAATCTCGCTGTGGCCGACCGGGCTCACGTCGACGGTGTGTCGATGCGGACCATGTCGGTCTTGTAGTCGGTGGATTTGCGCACGTACAGGGCGGTGCCCAGGTGCATGCGGGCCAAGTCGGCCTCGCTCAGGGGGCGCACGGCCTTGGCCGGCGAACCCATGATCAGCATGCCGTCTTCGAACACCTTGCCCTCGGTGACCAGCGCGCCGGCAGCGACCAGGCAGTTCTTGCCGATCACGGCGCCGTTGAGCACCACGGCCTGGATGCCGATCAGCGAACCCGCGCCCACGGTGCAGCCATGCAGCATGGCCTGGTGGCCCACGGTCACGTCCTCGGCGATGGTCAGGGGGAAGCCGATGTCGGTGTGCAGCACGGACGATTCCTGCACGTTGGAGCGCGCGCCGATCACGATCGGCTCGTTGTCGCCGCGCAAGGTCACGTGCGACCACACGCTGCTGTGCTCCGACAAGGTCACCTGGCCGATGACATCGGCCGATTCGGCCACGTAGGCCGTGGGGTGGACGGACGGGGCCTTGTCCTGGATGCGGTAGAGCGCCATGGTCATGGGGCCGCGCGGGCGGCCGGGCAGGGTGGAGGGGTGAATTCTATGAGGCTTGCCGCGGCTGTGTTGTCGGCGCGACAGGCGAGAATCTATGATGAAGGGGTATCCGACATACCCCCGCCGGGAGGCACAGATGAAAACCGTTGGCGACAAGCTGGAACCCTTCACAGTTGTGGGCGTCAAGCCCGGTTTCAAGCACCCCGAGGAACATGGCCAGTCGGCCTTCGAAGACCTCACCGAAGCGAGCTTTCCCGGCAAGTGGAAGGTCATCTACCTCTACCCGAAGGACTTCACCTCGGTGTGCGGCAGCGAGGTCGAGGCCTTCGCCGGCCTGGCCAAGGCTTTCGCCGACCACAACGCCGTGCTGCTGGGCGGCTCGACCGACAACGAGCACTCCAAGCTGGGCTGGCGCCGCGAGGTTCCTGCGCTGGATCAGCCCGGCCACCATGCGTTTGCCGACGAGGCCGGCCAACTGGTCGATCAGCTCGGCGTGCGCGACCGTGCCACCGGCATCGCCCTGCGCGCCACCTTCATCGTCGACCCCGACAACGTCATCCGCCACGTCAGCGTCAACAGCCTGCTGGTGGGCCGCAACCCCGACGAAGTGCTGCGCGTGCTCGACGCACTGCAGACCGATGCCCCCTGCGCCTGCCAGCGCGAGGTGGGCGGCGCCACGCTCTGACATCTGCCCATGCTGATCCTGCTGTCCCCGGCCAAGAGCCTCGACTACGACACCCCCGCCACCACCGACCGGCACACCCTGCCGCAGTTCATCGACGAGTCGGCCGCGCTCATCGAGGTGCTCAAGCCGTACAGCCCGGCGCAGCTCGCCTCGCTGATGGACCTCAGCGACGCGCTCGCCACGCTCAACGTCGCCCGCTACGCCGCCTGGAAGCCCAGGTTCACGGCCGCCAACAGCAAGCAGGCTGTGCTGGCCTTCAATGGCGATGTCTACGAAGGCCTGGACGCCGCCAGCCTCAAGCCCTCCGACCTGGACTGGGCGCAGGAGCACATCGGCATCCTCAGCGGCCTCTACGGCGTGCTGCGTCCGCTGGACTGGATGCAGCCGTATCGCCTGGAGATGGGCACCCGGCTCGCCAACCCGCGCGGCAAGGACCTCTACGCCTGGTGGGGCGACCGCCTGGCCGAGCACCTCAACCAGCGCCTGGCAGAGCAGGGCAGCGACCTCGTCGTCAACCTGGCCTCGCAGGAGTACTTCAAGGCGGTCAAGCGCAAGGCCCTGAAGGCCCGCGTGGTCGAGTGCGTGTTCGAGGACTGGAAGAACGGCCAGTGGAAGGTCATCAGCTTCCATGCCAAGCGCGCCCGCGGCCTGATGGCCCGCCACGCCATCCAGCACCGCGCCAGGACGCTCAAGGCCCTGCTGAGCTTCGACGCCGAGGGCTATGCCCACGACGCCGCGGCCTCCGAGCCCGAGCGGCTGGTGTTCCGCCGCCGCCTGGACGGCTGAGGGCGCAAGCATGGGCGGCCAGCAGATCACCCCTGAGTTGCGCGACTGGATCATCGCGCAGGCCGAGGCGGGGCACTCGCCCCAATCCGTGCTGAACGCGATGCAGGCCAGCGGCTGGGAAGAGGATGTCGCCCTGTCGGCCATGGAAGATGTGCTGCAGGCCCGCGCGCAGGCTCACACACCGGACCAGCAGCTGACGCGCAAGCCCATGCCCGATGTGCCGGCCATGCAGGCCAGCCGCATCCACGCGCACGACCGCGAGGTGACGCTGCAGGTGCAGATCCAGCACCCACGCGTCGTCGTGATCGGTGGTTTCCTTTCTGCCGAGGAGTGCACCCAGCTGATGGCCCTGGCCGAACCCCGGCTGAGCCGCTCGGAAACGGTGGTCAACGCCACCGGTGGCAGCGAGGTCAACGCCGCCCGCACCAGCCATGGCATGTTCTTCGGCCGCGGCGAAAACGCGTTGTGCGCGCGCATCGAGGCCCGCATCGCCGCGCTGCTGCAATGGCCGGTCGAGCACGGCGAGGGCATCCAGATCCTGCGCTACGCCCCAGGTGCGGAATACCGCCCGCACCATGATTATTTCGACCCTGCACAGCCCGGCACACCCACCATCCTGCAGCGCGGCGGCCAGCGCGTGGGCACGCTGGTGATGTACCTCAACGACCCGCTCGAAGGCGGTGCCACCACCTTCCCGGATGCGGGCGTCACGGTGCACCCGGTTGCGGGATCGGCGGTGTTTTTCGCTTACCCCTTGCCCACGCCGCAAACCAAAACCCTGCACGGTGGCGCGCCTGTGTTGAAGGGTGAGAAATGGGTGGCCACGAAATGGTTGCGCGAAGGGCGTTTCATTTGAAATTGCTTGTCAACCGCTGTCACAGCGGGAACGTTACCGAGTGACAGGTTTGCGCGAGCAGGCCTGACATGTGCTTTTCCTGCAAGTCCACAACCTGTCTCACCTGGAGAGAACCATGAAGAAGCTGATCGCTGCCCTGATTGCCTCGATGTTCGCTGCTGGCGCTTTCGCCGCTGACGCTGTCTCCGCTCCTGCCGCCGCCTCGGCTGCGTCGGCTCCCGCCAAGAAGGCCGTCAAGAAGCACCACCACAAGAAGGCCGCCAAGAAGGCTGCGGCCGCTTCGGAAGCTGCATCCAAGTGATCAGGCGGGCGGACAGCCTGCAGGCTGATCCGCGAGGCCAGACGCACGAAACCCGGCCATGGCCGGGTTTTTTCATGGGAGCGCAGGCGCGCGTCTGAGCGCCGCGGCCAGGGGAGGGCGAGCTCTCCCCGGAGGCGATCAGGCCCCGCGCGCGCGGCGAGGTGCCGGGTTGCGGCTGGGCGAAGCCCCACCCGCCCCCATGCGTGCATGGCCACCGCCTGCGGCGCCCTGGCCACCCTGGCGCTGGCCCTGGTTGCCACCTTGGCCACCGTTGCGGCCGCTGCCACTGCCACCGCGTGCGCCGCCGCCCAGGCCACCGTGCAGCACACGGCGACCCAGCTGGATCGGCTCCGGGCGGGCGTTCGGGTCGGGCTCGTAGCCGGCCACGACCTCGCGCGGGATGGGGCGCTTGATCAGCTTCTCGATGGAGGCCAGGAAGCCTTCCTCGTCCACGCAGACCAGCGAGATGGCTTCGCCTTCCGCGCCTGCCCGGCCGGTGCGGCCGATGCGGTGGACGTAGTCCTCGGGCACGTTGGGCAACTCGAAGTTCACCACGTGGGGCAACTGGTCGATGTCGATGCCGCGCGCCGCGATGTCGGTGGCCACCAGCACCTGCAGGTCACCGGACTTGAAATCCGCCAGGGCGCGGGTGCGTGCGCTCTGGCTCTTGTTGCCATGGATGGCCATGGCCGTGATGCCTTGCTTGTCCAGGAACTCGACCAGGCGGTTGGCGCCATGCTTCATGCGCGTGAACACCAGCACCTGGTGCCAGTCGTGCACCTGGATCAGGTGGGCCAGCAATTCCTTCTTGCGCTCGCGGTCCACCGGGTGCACCTTTTGGGCAACGGTGTCGGCCGTGGCGTTGCGGCGGGCGACCTCGATCACCTTGGGCGCGTTCAGCAGACGCTCGGCCAGGGCCTTGATCTCGTCCGAAAATGTGGCCGAAAACAGCAGGCTCTGTTTTTTGGCAGGCAATATGGCCAGCACGCGGCGGATATCGTGGATGAAACCCATGTCCAGCATGCGATCGGCTTCATCGAGCACGAAAAATTCGACCTGGCTGAGGTCCAGCGTGCCTTGCTGGTGGTGGTCCAGCAGGCGGCCCGGCGTGGCCACGAGGATATCGATGCCGCGGCGCAGTGTGTCGATCTGCGGGTTCATGCCCACGCCGCCAAACATCACCATGGATTTCAGGGGCAGGTATTTGCCATAAGTTCGGACAGATTCTTCCACCTGCGCGGCCAGCTCGCGCGTCGGGGTGAGAATCAGGGCGCGGATCGCGCGGCGGCCGGCGGCAGGCGCGGGGCGCGAGGCCAGCTGGTGCAGCAAGGGCAGGGTGAAGCCGGCCGTCTTGCCCGTGCCGGTTTGCGCGCCGGCCAGCAGGTCGCCGCCGCTCAGGACGGCAGGGATGGCCTGTGCCTGGATCGGGGTGGGCGATTGGTAGCCGGCTTCGTGCACGGCTCGGAGCAAGGGTTGCGCCAACCCCAGGGAATCAAACGACATACAGCTTTGGCCCAGGTTGAATGAAGCGGCGACTGCACTCACGGTTCCGGGCCTGGAATGGCGGGAGTCAACCAGCTGTCAAGGGATTGCGTCGTTTTCGTCCGGCTGAGGGAGGGATTCCCGCTGCAAAGTATTGGACTGGACGCGTTAATTAGAAATTGTATGTCGCGGCGTGGGGAATTGATGGCACGTTCAGGTAAATCGGGGGTGACTTCCTGATCGCTATTGTTACCAAATGTATCTTTGGCGGCACCATGTGCACGAATGGCTCATGGTGCCGCGCGCAGGATGTCGTGTGTGTGACATCCGGCGGCGGGGCCGTCAGCCCCTAGAATCGGCCCATGACGACAACGGTTCTCGCGCGGAAATACCGGCCTGGCAGCTTCGATGCCATGGTCGGCCAGGGGCATGTGGTGCAGGCCCTGTCCAACGCGCTCACGCAGCAGCGACTCCACCATGCCTACCTGTTCACCGGCACCCGGGGGGTGGGCAAGACCACGGTCTCGCGCATCCTGGCCAAGTCCCTGAACTGCACGGGCCTGGACGGCCAGGGCGGCATCACCGCCAGCCCATGCGGGCAGTGCCAGCCCTGCCGCGACATCGACGCGGGCCGCTTCGTGGATTACGTCGAGCTGGACGCGGCCTCCAACCGCGGCGTCGAAGAGATCTCCCAACTGCTGGAGCAGGCCGTCTACAAGCCGGTGGTGGGGCGCTTCAAGGTCTACATGATCGACGAAGTGCACATGCTCTCGAACACGGCCTTCAACGCCATGCTCAAGACGCTGGAGGAGCCGCCCGACTACCTGAAGTTCGTGCTGGCCACGACCGATCCGCAGAAGGTGCCGGTGACGGTGCTGTCGCGCTGCCTGCAGTTCAACCTGCGACCGATGGCGGCCCAGACGGTGCAGCAGCACCTTGCCCAGGTGCTGGACCACGAAGGCATTGCCCACGATCCGGGCTCCCTGCGCTTGCTGGCGCGGGCCGCGCGGGGTTCCATGCGCGATGCCATGTCGCTGACCGACCAGGCGATCGCCTTCGGCGGCGGCGGTTTGCAGGAGGAGGCCGTGCGCCACATGCTGGGCACGGTGGACCGCCAGCACGTCCAGCGCATCATCGAAGCCGTGGCGGCCGGCGATGGCGCTGCGCTGGTGGGCGCCGTCGACACCTTGCGCGAGCTGGGCTTGTCCGCTGCGGGTGCACTGGAAGACCTGGCCTCGGGTTTGCAGCGCATGGCCGTGGTGCAGGCCGTGCCGTCCCTGGCGCAGGCTGGGGACGATGCCGACCCGGACGCGCTGACCTGGTCGCGCCTGGCGCCTTTGCTGGCGCCCGACGAGACCCAGCTGTTCTACAGCCTGTGCCTGCAAGGGCGTGCCGAGCTGGCCCTGGCGCCGGACGAGTACAGCGGTTTGCTGATGCTGTTGCTGCGCTTGCTGGCCTTCAAGCCGGGAGGCGCCACCCTCCCAAAATCTGACGGCTCGGTGGCGCATCCCGCGGCCGCCGAGCCTCGCAGCCGGGAGGAGGGCGGGGCGGCTCAGGCCGTTCGGGCGAACGCCATCGCTGCGTCAGCGGCGCCCCAGGCTGCGCCGGTGGCCGCGCGTGCGCCTGCACAGGGGGCCGCACCGGCATCGACCGCACCGGCATCGACCGCGCCTGCGCGCCCCGCTGCGACCTCGGCGATGCCTGCGTCCGCGGCGCTTCGTCCATCCGCTCCCGCACCTGCACCTGCACCTGCACCTTCAGCCGCTTCGCCAACATCTTCGCCGTCGCGGCCCGCCTCGCCTCCGCCCTGGGAGACGCCGCCAGCGCACCTCGACGAGCCGCCCGTGGATCTGGAGGGCGCCGCGTCCTGGGGCGGCGATGGGGCTGTCGCTGCCGCTGCCGAGCCTTGGGAGAGCGGCCCTCCGCCGGATTTCGATGCCGGCTGGGGCGACGACGCTGCACCCCGGGCGAGCGCGACGGCCTCGGCCGCGCCTGCTTCGGTGCCGGCTGCGGCGACGTCCATGCCCATGTCGCAGCAGCTCGCGGCCTTGCCGCCCGACCCGCTGTCCGATCGCTGGGCCGAGGTGGTGGGGCAGATGCAGTCGCGCGGCCTCATCGCGGCCCTGGTGCGCGAGCTCGCCGTGCAGTCCCAGTGCGTGGCGCAGTCCGAAGAAGGTGGCGAGGACGGTGGCTGCAGCATCTGGCACCTGAAGGTGCCGCGGGCCAGCCTGTGCGGCGACATGCACAAGGACCGGCTGACGCAGGCCCTGGCCCAGCTGCTGGGTCGGGAGGTGGTGCTCGTCCTGGAGCAGGGCGCGGCGATGAACACCCCGGCGCAGCGGGATCAGGCCGCCCGGGAGGCCCGCCAGCACGCGGCCGAGGCCCTCATCGAGGGCGATGCCCTGGTGCGGGGGCTGCTGTCCCAGCACCCCGGCGCGCGCATCGTGCCCGGCTCGGTGCAGCCTTTGTGACCGACCCCGTGACGCATCCAGTCTGAGCCATCCCGGCGACAATCCCTCCCAGATCTGAATTCCACAGACAACCCAGACAAGAAAGGACGAGCCATGCTCAAAGGACAACTCGCCGGCCTGATGAAACAGGCCCAGCAAATGCAGGACAACCTCAAGAAGGCCCAGGACGAGCTGGCCCACATCGAGGTGGAAGGCCAGTCCGGCTCCGGCCTCGTCAAGGTGCTGATGACCTGCAAGCACGAGGTGCGCCGCGTGACCATCGACCCCAGCCTGCTGGCCGATGACAAGGACATGCTGGAAGACCTCGTGGCGGCCGCCTTCAACGACGCCGCCCGCCGCGCCGAGACCACCAGCCAGGAAAAGCTGGGCCGACTGACCGCCGGCATGCCCATGCCCCCGGGCATGAAGTTCCCGTTCTGAAGCCAGGCTTCGGACACGAGCATGACCATGGCCGACGCTGCGCTGGACGCCCTCATCGACAGCCTGCGCTGCCTGCCGGGCGTCGGACAGAAATCCGCGCAGCGCATGGCCTACCACCTGCTGCAGCACGACCGGGGCGCGGCTTTGCGCCTGGCCCAGGCGCTGCAGGCGGCGGTGTCCGACGTGGGCCACTGCTCGCGTTGCCACACCTTCAGCCGCGCGCCGGTCTGTGAGGTGTGCCTGGACGAGACCCGCGACCGCCAGTTGCTGTGCGTTGTCGAGAGCCCGGCGGACCAGGCCGCGCTGGAGCGCACCGGCAGCTACCGCGGCCTGTATTTCGTGCTGATGGGCCGCATCAGCCCGCTCGATGGCGTCGGTGCACGCGACATCGGACTGTCAGCCCTGCTGGAGCGCTCCTGCGATGGCGTGGTCCAGGAGGTCATCCTGGCCACCAGCTTCCATGCGGAAGGCGAGGCCACGGCCCATGTGCTGAGCGAGCAGCTGCGCGCTCGCGGGCTGAAGGTGACACGGCTGGCCCGCGGCGTGCCCGTGGGCAGCGAGCTGGAGTACGTGGACCTGGGCACCATCGCCCACGCGTTCATGGACCGGCGCTGAGCCGGAGAGGCTCAGCTGCCGTGAGAAGACGGTCAGCGGGCGCTGGCCACGCGGATGCGGCTGCCACGTGCCGGTGCGGTGCGCGGCTTGGCATTGACGTTGCGGCTGACGGCCGCGCGCGGTGCAGGGGCTGCACTGGCCACACGCACGCTGCCACGGCGAGCCGAGGCCTGGGCCTTGGCAACCACAGGTTCAGCCCGGCGGCTCGACGGGCTGTTCTGGCTGGCGGGCGCGGCAGGGGCCTTGGCCACCGCGGTGGCGGCAGGCACAAACACCACCACGTTCTGGCCCTTGCCGAAGCTGGCCGAAGCGGAGGTGCGGTTCCATTGGGCCACCTGCTGGGCCGAGACGCGGAAGCGCTTGGCCACGCTGGCCACCGAGTCGCGCTTGCCGGCCTTGAAGCTCACGCGGCGCAGAGGGGGCAGGTCCGGGGCCAGGGCCATCGTGGCGTTGTCGGCCAGGGCCTCGGAGACGTCCTGGTCGCGGTGTTCGGGGCGGGGCACCAGCAGGGTCGAGCCGGCCTTGACCAGCATCTTGGGCGGGATGTGGTTGAGCTCGCGCAGGCTGGCTTCGCTCATGCCCACCTTCCTGGCGGCTTCGGCCGGGCGCATGGTGCTGGGCACCTGCCAGGCGGTCCAGGAGGCCAGAGGGCCTTTGTGCTTGCCCAGGTTGCGCGCGAACAGGTTGGCATTGTCGTAGGGCAGCAGCACCTGCGGGGTGCCGGCCGCCAGGATCACGGGCTTGTTCTGCGAGGGGTTGAGCGCCTTGAACTCGTCCTGCGGCAGGCCGGCCAGGCGGGCGGCCAGGGCCAGGTCCATGTCGCGCTGGATGGGCACGCTCACGAAATAGGGGTGGTTCTCTACCGGCGGCAGGCTCAGGCCGAAACGCTCGGGCTGCATCACGATGTTGCGCACGGCGTGCAGCTTGGGCACGTAGTTGCGCGTCTCGGGTGGCATGTTCAGGCTGAGGTAGTCGGTGGACAGGCCCTGGCGCTGGTTGCGCGCGATCGCCTTTTGCACGTTGCCTTCGCCCCAGTTGTAGGCGGCCAGGGCGAGGTGCCAGTCTCCGAACATGCGGTGCAGGCGCTGCAGGTAGTCCAGGGCCGCCCGCGTGGACGCCAGCACGTCGCGGCGGTCGTCGCGGAAGAGGTTCTGCTTGAGCTCGAAGTCCTTGCCCGTGGCCGGCATGAACTGCCACATGCCCGAGGCGCGTGCCGAGGACATGGCCTGCGGGTTGAAGGCGCTTTCGATGAAGGGCAGCAGGGCCAGCTCGGTGGGCATGTTGCGGCGGTTGATTTCCTCGACCACATGGAAGAGGTAGCGGCTGCCGCGGTCGGTCATGCGCTGCACGTAGTCCGGGCGGCTGGCATACCAGCGCTCGTGGTCGGCGACCAGGTCGGACTGCAGCTCGGGCAGGGCGTAGCCACGGCGGATGCGGGCCCACAGGTCCTGGGTCGCGGTGGCGTCCGACAGGTTGATGGTGGCGTCGGGGCGCAGCGGGTCGGTGGGCGCGCCGATGGCGTCCATGGCCTCGTCAGAGGCGCTGCCATCCTGACGCGAGGCGGCCACCGAGCTGGGGTGGATGTCCACGCGCAGGCCGGAGGTCGGGTCCTGGCGGGTCAGGCCGCGCTCGCCACCTTGGGCGCCGGGGCTGCGCAGCAGCGCGTCGGTGTCGAAGTTGCGTGCCAGGCGGGCGTCACGGCTGAGGCGCGACTCGCCGGCATGGCGGCTGTCCTGCATGCTGCCGCAGGCGGACAGCAAGGCGACGGAGATGGAGGTGAGGCTCAGCAACAGGGCGCGTTGAATCGGGTGAAGGGCATTCATCGTCAGAAACGGTTTTTCCATTGACGCAGAGCGGCAAAGACGGCCTGTGGATGGGCATCCTCGGCGCCGTGCTCCAGGGCACTGGCCACCACGTCGGATTGGGTGCAGCGCAGAAACGGGTTGATGCCCTTTTCAACGCGCAGGGTGCTGGGCAGCGTGGGCTTGTGCTGTGCGCGCAAGGCTTCACAGTGGGCCGTGTGGCTGACCAGCTCAGGGTTTCGGGGTTCGACCGCCCGCGCAAAGCGCAGGTTGCCGAGCGTGTATTCGTGCGTTGCACAGACGCGGGTGGCATCCGGCAAGCCCGCCAGCTTCAAGAGGCTATCGTACAACTGTTCAAGGGTGCCATCGAAGACGCGACCGCATCCAGCTGAAAAAAGTGTGTCGCCCGCGAAGAGGATCGGATCTGGATCAAGCTCGCCCAGCCCCTCGGGCAGGAAGTAGGCGATGTGGCCGCGCGTGTGGCCGGGCACGTCCAGCACCCGCATCTGCACGCCGCACCATGCCACGGTGTCGCCTTCAGCCAGCAGGTGGGTGAGCCCGGGGATGTCCTCATGGCGGGGGCCATACACTGGCAGGCCTTCACGCTGCAACGCGGCCAGGCCGCCGATGTGATCGTGGTGGTGGTGGGTCACTAGAATGGCGGACAAGGTCAGACCGGCATCGCCGAGTGCCCGCTGCACGGGCGCCGCGTCACCCGGGTCGACCACCAATGCCTCGCGGCCGTTGTGCAGCATCCAGATGTAGTTGTCGGTGAAGGCGGGCAAGGCAATCAGATTCATGACCAAAGTCGATCCCATCGTCGAGTTGCACCCCTGGCTGGCCTTGCCGCCGGGCCAGGCCTTGCTGGAGTGGGAGCAGCAGCAGATGGACCGCCTGGTGGCCGACATCTTCGGTTTCCACGCGCTGCAGCTGGGCTTGCCAGAGCTGGATGCGCTGCGGGCCAACCGCATGCAGCACCGCTGGCTGGCACTGGACACAGCCTACCAGCACTGGCAGCCACCTGCCGACCTGGCCCCGCTGGTGCATGAGCCGGTGCAGCTGGACGCCGGCCTGATGTGCGGTGCGCCTTTCAGCCTGCGCTGCGATTTCGAGTCCCTGCCTTTCCCTTCGAGCAGCCTGGACCTGGTGGTGCTGCCGCACGCGCTGGAGCTGGCGCGCGACCCGCACCACACGCTGCGCGAGGTCGAGCGGGTGCTGGTGCCCGAAGGGCGCGTGGTCATCGCCGGCTTCAACCCGGCCAGCCTGTGGGGCCTGTGGCAGCGCATGGGCCGCTGGGGCGTGCAGTCGGCGCTGGTGCTGCCGCAGGGCGAATTCATCGCCTACTGGCGTTTGCGCGACTGGCTGCGGCTGCTGGACCTGGAGGTCGAGGCCGGCTGCTTCGGCTGCTACCGGCCCATGGTGCGCCAGGCGTCCAGCTGGGAGCGCCTGCGCTGGATGGAACATGCGGGCGACCGCTGGTGGCCGGTGCTGGGCGCCGTGTATTTCGTGGTGGCCGTCAAGCGCGCGCGTGGCATGCGCCTGATCGGCAAGGTCAAGAAAGCCCGATTCGAATTCTTTGTCAACAAGCGGTACAAAGCCGGTCAGTCTCTTCCTATTTCCGTCAAAATTGCCGAGTCAAAAGGCAGATTCGGGTCCGACACCCCGCTGGGACTGGTTCTGAATACTCCCGGATTTAACGGCAATGCTTCTGGATGTGATGCCATGGATTACCCCTGTCTGAACGGATCTTCAGGTGTGCCCGATCCAGAAAATGGATGTCCACCGCCTGGGCCGAAGGCCGTTGCGCCGGAAGGAAAGGTAGCTGCAGGTGCGCCACCACCACCTGGAGGTTGTGGAGTACCGCTCACTCCTCCTGGGGTGCCTCCGAAGTCGAAGTCAAATGTAGGATTGACATTGACACCACCGAAGGTGCCCTGACCTGGTGCCAGGAAGCCACCACCACCACCAGAGCCTGAAGATGAACTTCTTGGGGGAAGAATCTGTATGGGTGGTCTGTTGGGAGCGAAGCCAAAGTTTTTGCCTGAGCTGGAAGACTCTGATTTGGACAGCGCTGGAATTCCCTGCAGAGCACCGACACGTCCCTGCAGAAGCGGAGCGAGGAACGAGAGAAGCCCCTGCGCTGCCACGGTGCCGCGGTTGCGCCCTTGCGCTCCTGCCAGCTGTGCACCTGCCACCGCTGCGGAGGCATCGCTGATCGCTCCTGCCTTCCTGAACTGGTCAGACTGATTGCGCCGGTCTCTCTCTTCCCCGGGAACCAGAGATTCCAGCAGAGTGTCGATGATGCTCGTGATGCCGGACCCACCGAAGGGGTCATCGAGAGCTTCATTCAGCTTGTTAAGGGCGTCGATCTTCTCGGGGGGAAGGAAGGTCTCACTCGTCGATTGACTCTCACTCTCTCCGGTTATGAAGGGGGCTTTTGTTTCTTTATGCTCGAAGCGGGTTCCTGGTGTTGCAAAATCAGGTAGTGGAGAATGTGCCATATTATTTCAACCTCTTTTTACGTTTTGTTTTCACTATCTTCTTTACTCCGCAAAACTTGCAGCCTCTTACTCTTTTGCCGCTTCAGCCATACTCATAAACTCCCATCTTCCTACAGCTGGAGCAGAACTTGCCAGTGAAATATCCACGAAGGATCCTCTCGCCTGGTCGCAGGACGTAGGGTATCCCTTCTTTCACCTCTCTCTCACCAGCAGGACCTGTGAGGACTATCATCAGCCAGCTGCAGCCACGGTGATTGAGACCTGCGCTCCGGTTCGATCCGTGACGGTCAGCACCGCATTATTTATTCCAACGGCACATGGAACACATCCGTCCAGTCTCATCTGCGTTGTTCGCAGATCAATTACCTCCGCCTCCGAGTTAGCTTTCAACGTGTGAGGAGCTTGGCACACGCCAGGATTACACCTGATAGACTTACAGACTTCTTGACAGGTGGCTTCTTGATTCGCCGTGTTTGCCGTACATACCTGCGGCAGAGGGGGCTCCGCACCGCTGAATGTGTTACGGCTCTGGAGTGAATCGTCACAGTTGTATATCTCCACGCAGTAAGCTAAGCTCGGTCCGCATCCACAAGCTGGCGGTGGTGGACCTGCCGCTTGAAGATTTCTCTCTCTGCCTCTGTACTGATAGGCAGCGCCTGACACACCGCCGTCATTTGTCGGAGGCGATACCGTCACTGTCCTGTCCTTCACCATGATGCTGAGCACAGGGCCATTCTGGTTTGCCACGGGAACGGTGATAGAATATGAGTACCCCGGTGAACCACCCCTTGCCCGGTAGATCACAGACGGGCTGGTGTCGCTGCAATTCATGACGGCGCAGGTGGTGCCTTCAAGAGCCGTACTCCTGAAATCTCCTTCTCCAAGAGTCTGCTCACACTCGATGGTTAGGGCAAGTCCAGTGTCGCTGTCACTTCCACCGCCTTTATCTTTCTCTTTATCCAGTGTTGCACAGATAGCGACGGTCTCGTTGATCCTATCGACAGTGACCTGAGTTAAAAAGGTAGGGATAAGTACCAAAGGATTATCAGGATTGCCACAGCCGTTTTCAACATCATCATCACCACCACCAGACTGTATGATTCTTGGCCATCCAGATACGGTATGACCAGGCCCATCTGGAATGAAGGTGACCTCTATCGTATGTCCCGGAGGCTGCCTGATGATCGAGACAGAATTTATGGGCTCAGTGACATCCACCACGAATTTGGTGCATCTCGAAGCGTCCAAAACGATAGCACCATCGACCACACACACGTCACAGGGCACATCCGCAACCACCTGCGTGTTGAACTTGTCCTCTACTATCTTCACCGTGTCGTTGAGACGAGCTGCGAAAAACTCAGGGTTATCCTCGTCAAAGGCTCTCCTAATATCCTCAGGATCGAAGCGGGGGAGCTTCATCTCTCTGCTGAACCCAGTGTCAAAGGAGCGGGTGTGGGTGACAATAGTTGCTATGTTTGAGTAGCCAGTTGCACC
>JADFIG010000038.1 GCA_022566735.1 Pseudomonadota bacterium | reverse complement strand
TCAGATCAGGCCAAAATGGGCTTGAAATGGGGTGTTTTGGCGTCGGAGTCGACCCGCATCATCGAAAAACGAGCCCTTGCGTCAGCAGCGAAGCTGCGCCCGTTGGGTATTTCCGCAGCCTGCTAGGAAGTCGTTGATAGCTTCGTAGGCGAGGCTCGATGCGGCATCGTCCGCACAGGGGAAATTAGCGAGAGGACTGTCGGAAATGTCAGTTCGAACTGAGGCCGTCATGCGCAATCAGGGCAAACTGATTCAACGCAACCCATGGCTGAAAGTGCAGGATGGAGACTGGGCTAATGTGATCCACGCATGGCCGTGCCCGCAGGAACGAACTGCGCATGCGCGACGACGCAACGGGCAGACTTCCCAAGGAAGTACTGGATATGAAGCTATCAACCTTCACTGCCGTGCTGGTTGCTGCTGCCGTGACGGGCCAGCCAGCTCTGGCCCAGTCGCCGAAGGCTGCAGACAAGACCTCTCAGACGCAGCCCGCAGTATCGAGCCCGGCTGAATTCGACAAGCAACTTGCGCCAGCGCTGGATGACCCAGCCGCTAGCGCCCGCAACTAGATAACGACGCAACTCGGTACAATCCTGAGAACCAACATATCCGCTTGGGCAGCCTACGCGTAGTCGGCCATCAAGCTGGCGATCCCGTCGCAGTTGACCCACTTTCAGCTTGAGGGGCAAGAGGCCGAGACAGGGTTACCTCACCTAAGCGTAAATGGGGCCGCTAGACGGCCTGACGCGCCCAGGAATGACACACATATGACACACATCGTCACTGAAGCCTGTATCAATTGCAAGTACACGGCCTGTGTCGGTGTGTGCCCGGTAGATGCGTTTCGCGAGGGCACGAACTTTCTGGCCATCGACCCGGACGACTGCATCGACTGCGCCTTATGCGTTTCGGAGTGTCCGGTTGAGGCTATCTGCGCGGAGACGAACCTGCCGGCAGACCAACTCGACTTCTTGAGCGTCAATGCGGAACTGTCGGCTACGTGGCCTGCCATCACACGGGAGAAGCTCGAGTTGCCGCAGGCCGCTTATTGGGCAACCGTGAAGCACAAGCGTCACCTGCTGCAAAGACAAGGGGGCGCTGTCCAAACCGACGACAGGGATTCATCACGCGCAACGAGCCCAGACGTACCGCCCGATGGCGCTGCGTCAACTCCCCGCGACGAATCGACATAGTGCCACTGGCCTTGCCGAGTTCCGTACTTGATCTCTTGTTCTGGCAAGAAGGGATCAGTTCGGACGCCGGATTGACTAGGATGTTGGTTTGTTATCGTCCTTGCCGCTCGACTCGGCGCTGGACAATTTCTCCTGCAACTTGAACACCCGCTCGCTCGCCAGTACCAGGGTAATCCCCCCATTAACCAGAGCTCCGAGAAGTAGAGCTATGCGGCCATGGCCAACCGCTGCTTGGGGGTGATGCCGCCCAAGGCCATGTTTGGGCGTTCATGGTTGTACATCCACATCCATTGGGTGGCGTACAGCCTGACCTCATCAAGGTCTGTCCAATGGTACTGCGAGAGCCATTCGTAGCGCACCGTGCGGTTGAAGCGTTCGACATAGGCGTTCTGTTGTGGCTTGCCCGGTTCGATGTGCTCAAAGCGAATGCCCCACGACTTGGCCCAGGCCTCAATGGCCGCGCTGATGTATTCCGGACCGTTGTCGCAGCGAATGACCTGCGGCTTGCCACGCCAGGCAATGACCTGTGTGAGCGTGCGGATCACCCGCAGCGTGGGCAGCGAGAAGTCGACCTCGATGCCCAGTGCTTCGCGGTTGAAGTCATCGATGATGTTGAGCAGCCTGAAGCTTCTGCCATCCTCCAACTGGTCATGCATGAAGTCCATCGACCACACCTGATTCATGGCCTCTGGTACCGATAGCGGCTGGGGCTTCTCGCGCACCAGGCGCTTGCGTGGCTTGATGCGCAGGTTCAACTCCAGATCCCTGTAGATGCGGTACACGCGCTTGTGGTTCCAGCCAAAGCCTTTGACGTTGCGCAAGTACAGGAAGCACAGCCCAAAGCCCCAGTTGCGATTGTTGTCCGTCAGGCGCAGCAGCCAGTCGGCGATCTCATCGTTCTCGGCCTGGTGCTTGGCTTCGTACCGGTAGCAAGCCTGGCTGATCCGGAAGGCCAGGCATGCCGCGCGTATCGACATGCCTCGTTCCTGCACAGCCCTTTGAGCCATCTCGCGGCGGCGAGATGGCTTCACCACTTTTTTGCGAGTGCCTCCGAGACCACTTCGGCCTTGAGCTTTTCTTCGACGTACATCTTGCGTAGCCGGCGGTTCTCTTCCTCCAGCTCCTTCATGCGCGCCATCAGCGAGGCATCCATGCCGCCGAACTTCGAGCGCCACTTGTAGAACGTGGCCGTGCTGACGCCCATCTCGCGGCACAGCTCTGGCACGGCCAGGCCGGCCTCCACGCGCTTGAGCGCCTCGATGATCTGGCTGTCGGTGAATCGGGACTTCTTCATGATAGAAATTTTCCTTCGAAAACTTCTACTTCTCACTGCGCTGGTTTTGCGGGGGGATTACCCTGCGAGCGCCGACACCTTCAGATTCTGCTTTGTCGAGAAGAACCGGATCGACGCGTTCTCACGAATTGCGGCCAGACCGCCAGCCCAACGCACAGAGCTGATCGCCACGCTGTTTGGCATGGACAAGTTCAACGAGTTTGTGGGTCATTTCAACGAGTCGATTGACCAACAACTGATCCTGACCGCTGCCAAGCAGATCGTCCTTACCGGCAAACGCAATACTTTGGCGGCCGATCAAGCAACAGTCAACGGGGAGGCCCAAGCGTTATTGAGTTTGACCGACGAAGAAGCCAACCTGGCACTTACGCACTCTGAAGGGATGACGTATGCGGGACTGAAGGCGCTTATCGGCACCGCAGAGGCACCCGGACGCCTGCAAAAGCTTGAAGACATCCTGAATGCGGTGCCACCGGCAGCAATTGGGCTAACGCGACAAGGTCTGCTCAGCGCATTCGAAGCACCACACCTCAGGCTCGAAGAGGTGGTAGGCATCGCCGCACAACTTCAGGCCAGGAGCAGCCAGGTTTCTTTCAAAGACCTGTACACCGCCGTCCTTGCTTTGCAAGCTGGCGAGGATGATCACTGTCCAGCCTGCAACACACCATTGGCTGAAGTCAAAGCCAACCCGTATGAGAAAGCATCTGCCGGTCTTATCCAACTGAAAGAACTTGGGGAACTGCAGGAGCGACTGGCAACCGCGCAGGAGAAGGTCGCCACCGCATCGCGAGAACTGCGGCGGCAGCTTGGCATTCTGTCTGCATTCCTTGCATCCTATGAAGAGCAAGAGACACCTGTGGGCCACTACCTTGCTAGCCTTCCAGCGGAACCAGCCGGAGACTGGTGGGCAGCTGTTTACCCAACCCACCAGGATGGAGCTGCTGTAACGCTGGACCAGATTCTTGCCATCGTTGACCGAGCTGAAGCGCAAGACAGGACCTCAGCTCTTGCCCGTCAAGAGCGCCAACGCAATATCGCGGAACGTGATCGACTCAACGAGTTCCGCTTGGCCGTTCAGGTGCAAGATTTGAAGCGGCAACAACTCGTTGATAGCTTAGCTGCTGCAAAAGCCCGCATTGCAGCCTTTGACGTGGACAACGCTGCGCTCATCGAGGAAGTGGCTCAAGAAGCTCGCGATGTAGCACGAGATGTACCCATCAAAAATGCATACGACCGATTCCTGGCCTTGTTAAAAAGCTACCGGAACGAGCTTCCGGGCACCTTGATGGCGGGTCTGAACGAAACAGCGATGAACCTGTATAACGAGTTCAATCGCAATGACCTCGATGCGGACAAGCTTGCGGCCTTGCACCTACCGCTGACCGCCGAGCAAAAAATCGAGATCGCGTTCAGAGGCAACCCGCAGGTCCGCGTCGATGCTCTCCGAATCCTCAGTGAAGGCCATATTCGATGTTTGGGTCTGGCGATTTTGCTCGCCAAGGGCCAAAGCATTCAAAGCCCGCTGATCGTCTTCGACGACGTCATCAACGCAATCGACCACGATCACCGAAGCGGAATTCGCGAGACGATCTTTGAGAGCGATCATTTCGCGGATACCCAACTCATTGTGACCTGCCATAGCAATGAGTTCATCAAAGACATCCAGCAGCATCTCTCCGCACAACGTCGCGACGACTGTCAGGTTTACCTGCTTCGCCACCACATCGGCAACTACCAGCCCCGTGTGACCGGCAATATTCCTAGCCGGAACTATGTGATGAAGGCGCGGGCGTCCAAGGATGCATTAGACAACCGGGAAGCGCTGACATCATGCCGACAGGGCCTTGAGATGTTGGCCGAAAAGGTATGGCGCTGGCTCGCGAGCCACGGCCTAGGCGTGATCAATCTGCAGCTTGCAGGTGTCGGTGCCGAACCAAGTCTGCGCAACCTTAGCGAAGCACTCTACAAGCGGCTGAATGACTCCGCGACGTTCAACCATCCGAATAAGGCTGCGTTGGTAGATGCCTTCGGCCGCATTCTCGGTATCCCAGCTGCCAACTTGGTCTGGACCTATCTCAACAAGGGGACACACGAAGAGGCAAACCGGGATGACTTCGATGCCGACCTAGTGGAGTCGGTGGTTCAGACACTTGAGGCGCTGGACGGTCTTGACCTCCGACCGGGAAGGTAACGGGCCCCACTCAATTCAATCGGCGCGATGGAATGAGGACGAAGGCTCCCTGGGGAAACAACGTTTCGGAGCCAGCGAATCTCTCAACAACTGCGTCAGCAATCTCTCACTAACCTGGCACGAATCTCACTATCCGTGTCACCCGACAACCTCACACGTCGATGTTCGCCGCCCGCAGCGCGTTCGTCTCGATGAAATCGCGGCGGGGTTCCACCTCGTCGCCCATCAGCATGGTGAACACGCGGTCGGCCTCGATGGCGTCCTCGATCTGCACGCGCAGCAGGCGGCGCACGTTCGGGTCCATCGTGGTTTCCCACAGCTGCTCGGGGTTCATCTCGCCCAGGCCCTTGTAGCGCTGGCGACCCACCGAGCTCTCGGCCTGCTGGATCAACCAGGCCATGGCGGCGCGGAAGTCCACCACCTTCTGCTCCTTCGCCTTCTCGCCTTCACCGCGGCGCACCACCGCATCCGCGGTCAGCAGGCCGTTGAAGGTGGTGCCGGCCTGGGCCAGGGCCTCGTAGTCGGCACCGTGCACGAAGTCCGGGCTGATGATGCTGTACTTGGTGTTGCCGTGGAAGATGCGGCTGATGCGCAGGATGTGCTTGTCGGTGCGCGCATCGAACTCGGCCGTCACCTCGGCGTTGTGCAGCGCGGCCTTCAGCGCCGCCGCGCTCTTTTCGGCGTCTTCCACGCTGTCGAGGTTCAGCGTCAGGCCGTTGGCGATGGCGCGCAGCGCCTCGATGTCCATCCAGTTGCCCAGGCGCTCGACCACGCTGTTGGCGGTCACGTAGGCGCGGGCCAGCTCCTGCAGGGCCTCGCCGGTGATGGCGGGCTTGCCCTGGCCAGGCTCGACCACGGCACCGTCCAGCGCCACCTTCATCAGGTACTCGTCCAGCGCGTGGGCGTCCTTGAGGTACTGCTCCTGCTTGCCGTGCTTGACCTTGTAGAGCGGCGGCTGGGCGATGTAGATGTGGCCACGCTCGACCAGCTCCGGCATCTGGCGGAAGAAGAAGGTCAGCAGCAGCGTGCGGATGTGGGCGCCGTCCACGTCCGCGTCGGTCATGATGATGATGCGGTGGTAGCGCAGCTTGTCCGGGTTGAAGTCGTCGCCACCGGCACCGCGGCCGATGCCCGTGCCCAGGGCCGTGATCAGCGTGAGGATTTCGTTGCTGGTCAGCAGCTTCTCGTAGCGGGCCTTCTCGACGTTCAGGATCTTGCCGCGCAGGGGCAGGATGGCCTGGAACTTCCGGTCGCGGCCCTGCTTGGCCGAGCCACCTGCGGAGTCACCCTCCACGATGTAGATTTCGCACAGCGCCGGGTCTTTTTCCTGGCAGTCGGCCAGCTTGCCGGGCAGTCCCAGGCCGTCGAGCACGCCCTTGCGGCGCGTCATCTCGCGGGCCTTGCGGGCGGCTTCGCGGGCGCGGGCGGCCTCCACGATCTTGCCGCAGATGATCTTGGCGTCGATCGGGTTCTCCAGCAACCAGTCGGTCAGCAGCCGGGAGACGATGTCTTCCACCGGCGCGCGCACCTCGCTGGACACCAGCTTGTCCTTGGTCTGGCTGGAGAACTTCGGCTCCGGCACCTTCACCGACACCACGCAGGCCAGGCCTTCGCGCATGTCGTCACCGGCCACCTCGACCTTGGCCTTCTTGGCCAGCTCGTTGTCTTCGATGTACTTGTTGATGACGCGGGTCATCGCGGCGCGCAGGCCGGTCAGGTGGGTGCCACCATCGCGCTGGGGGATGTTGTTGGTGAAGCAGAGGACGGACTCGTTGAAGCTCTCGTTCCACTGCATCGCCACTTCGACGCCGATGTTCGTGCCTTGCTCCGACACCTTGTCGCCCATGGCGTGGAAGATGTTGGGGTGCAGGACGTTCTTGCCCTTGTTGATGAACTCCACGAAGCCCTTGACGCCACCGGCGTAGGCGAAGTTGTCTTCCTTGTTGTGGCGCTCGTCGACCAGGCGGATCTTGACGCCGTTGTTCAGGAAGCTCAGCTCACGCAGGCGCTTGGCCAGGATGTCGTAGTGGAACTCGTTGTTCTGCTGAAAGATCTCGACGTCGGGCAGGAAGTGCACCTCGGTGCCGCGCTTGTCGGTGTCGCCGATGATGCGCATCGGGCTGGTCTCGACGCCATCGCGGATGTCGATGAGGCGGTCTTGCGGCACGCCCTGCTTGAACTCGATGTGGTGGACCTTGCCATCGCGGCGCACCGTCAGGCGCAGCCACTTGGACAGGCCGTTCACGCAGGACACGCCCACGCCGTGCAGGCCGCCCGAGACCTTGTAGCTGTTCTGGTTGAACTTGCCGCCCGCATGCAGCTCGGTCAGGGCGATTTCCGCGGCCGAGCGCTTGGGCTCGTGCTTGTCGTCCATCTTCACGCCGGTCGGGATGCCACGGCCGTTGTCCGTCACCGAGATCGAGTTGTCGCTGTGGATGGTCACGACGATGTCGTCGCAGTGGCCGGCCAGGGCCTCGTCGATGGAGTTGTCGACCACCTCGAAGACCAGGTGGTGCAGGCCCGTGCCGTCGGACGTGTCGCCGATGTACATGCCCGGGCGCTTGCGCACGGCCTCCAGGCCTTCGAGGATCTGGATGCTGCCTTCGCCGTAGCCCGCCGAAATCTGAGCCTCGGTCTGCGGCACGGGAGCCTCGGGGGGCTGTTTCGGCTGCTCGGGCTGTTGATCGGAGGAGGTGGCGTCGGTCATGGGTACAAGCGCTAGGTAGGGTGGGACCAGCGGTGAGGGGCCCAGAATTGAAAAAGGTCCCGACATGCAGACCATGCGGGACCCTCATTCTAGCCCCTGTGGCAAGGGGCCTTTCCAAACCTGAAACGAAGCTGAGGCTCAGATGCGCATCGGCATCACGACGTACTTGAAACCTTCGTATTCGGGGTTGGTGATCAGCGCCGAGCTGTTGGCGTCCTGCAGGGACACCGTCACCATGTCCTGGCCCATGTTGGCCAGCACGTCCATCAGGTAGCCCACGTTGAAGCCGATCTCGAAACTGTCGCCACCGTAGTCGATGTCGAGTTCTTCCTTGGCCTCTTCCTGTTCGGCATTGCTCGACGCGATGCCCAGGGTGCCCGGCGCGAAGTTCATGCGCACGCCCTTGAACTTCTCCGACGTCAGGATGGCCGCGCGCTGCAGCGAGGCCAGCAGGGTGGTGCGGCCCAGGGTGATGTGGTTCTTGTGGTTCTTGGGGATGACGCGGTTGTAGTCGGGGAACTTGCCTTCGACCAGCTTGGTCACGAACTCCAGGCCGCCGAAGCTGAACTTGGCCTGGTTGCCGGCAAAGCGCATCTCGATGACGGGTTCTTCGCCGTCTTTGGCCTTGCCGTCGTCTTTCAGCAGGCGCTGCAGCTCCAGCACCGTCTTGCGCGGCAGGATGACCTCCTGCTTCGGGATCTCCACGTCCAGCGTGGCCTGCGACAGCGCCAGGCGGTGGCCGTCGGTGGCCACCAGGGTCAGGGTCTTGCCCTCGGCCACGAACAGGATGCCGTTGAGGTAGTAGCGGATGTCGTGCACCGCCATGGCGAAGTGCACCTGGCTGATCAGCAGCTTGAGCGTCTTTTGCGGGATGCTGAAGGCCGGGCCGAAGTCGGCGGCTTCCTGCACCAGGGGGAAGTCTTCCGCCGGCAGCGTCTGCAGCGTGAAGCGGCTCTTGCCACCTTGCAGGGTCAGCTTGTTCTGGTTGGCCGTCAGGGACACCGTCTGGTCGCCCGGCAGGCTCTTGAGGATGTCGCCGAGCTTCTTGGCGCCCACGGTGATGGCGTAGTTGCCTTCGTCACCGCCCAGTTGGGCCTGGGTGCGGATCTGGATTTCCAGGTCGCTGGTGATGAGCTCGAGCTCAGGGCCGTTCTTGCGGATGAGCACGTTGGCCAGGATGGGCAGGGTGTGGCGTCTTTCCACAATCCCGCTCACCGACTGGAGCGCAGCAAGAATTTGTTCCTGGGCTGCTTTCAACACAATCATCTTGATCTTTCAAATTGGTCGTTGTAGTAGAGACCGACGTTTTCTGTGAACAACGCTATTTTGTCCTGATCCATCAAGGATTTACGCCAAGGACAAGCTTGTGGATCCTACCCGGGTTCACGGTGGCGCTCACAGACAACAACTTCGTGAAAACGCCGGGGCCTGTGGACAAGGCATGGCTTGTCCGATTTTTGTCCACAGCCTTGTCACTTGACAGCGGGCGCGACCCGGGGGGCCGGATCAGGCCCCGATGGCCGGCCTGGACGAAAAAAAAGAGGCCGAAGCCTCTGTGTGCATGCGAGCGCGCGATCAACCCTTGAGCGTCTGCTCCAGCACGTGGAGCTGCTGGTTGAGCTCCGAGTCCTTGCCGCGCTCGCCGGCGATCTTGCGCACCGCGTGCAGCACCGTGGTGTGGTCGCGGCCGCCGAAGAGCTCGCCGATCTCGGGCAGGCTCTTTTGCGTCAGCTCCTTGGCCAGGTACATGGCGATCTGGCGCGGGCGGGCGATGCTGGCCGGGCGCTTCTTGGAGTACATGTCCGCGACCTTGATCTTGTAGAAGTCGGCCACGGTCTTCTGGATGTTCTCCACCGAGATCTGGCGGTTCTGGATGGACAGCAGGTCCTTCAAGGCCTCGCGCGCCAGGGTGATGGTGATTTCCTTGTGGCTGAACTTGGCGAAGGCCAGCACCTTGCGCAGGGCGCCTTCGAGCTCGCGCACGTTGGCGCGCACGTTCTTGGCCACGAAGAACGCCACGTCCTCGGGCATCTCGATGGCTTCCTGGGCGGCCTTCTTGATCAGGATGGCCACGCGCATTTCGAGCTCGGGCGGCTCGATGGCCACCGTCAGGCCGGCGTCGAAGCGGGAGGTCAGGCGCTCATCGATGTTGGCCAGGCCCTTGGGGTAGGTGTCCGACGTCATGATGATGTGCGCCTTCTTGGCCAGCAGGGCCTCGAACGCGTTGAAGAACTCTTCCTGGGTGCGGTCCTTGCCGGCGAAGAACTGCACATCGTCGATCAGCAGCAGATCGAGGTTGTGGTACTTGGCCTTGAGCTCGTCGAACGTCTTGCGCTGGTAGTTCTTCACCACGTCGGAGATGAACTGCTCGGCGTGCAGGTAGAGGATGCGCGCGTCCGGCTTGTCGGCCAGCAGGGCGTTGCCCACGGCGTTCATCAAGTGGGTCTTGCCCAGGCCCACGCCGCCGTAGATGAACAGCGGGTTGTACATCTGGCCCGGGGCGCCAGCCACGTGCAGGGCGGCGGTGCGGGCCATCTGGTTGGCGCGGCCGGGCACGAGGTTGTCGAAGGTCAGTGCCGGGTTCAGGCCCATGACCTGGGGCGTCTGGCGCGGCGCGCGTGGGTTGTCCTGGGCTGCTTGCAGGCCACCGTAGGGGCTGGCGTACGGACTGGCGTGCTGATCGCCGTGTTCGTTCGTGCCGAAGCCCGCGCCGCGGCCAGGCGCCAATGCCTGTTGAGGCGCCTGTTGAGACATCTGGGCGTTGGGGGGCAGGGCCCGCACGGCAGGCATCAGCGGGGCGCGCTGACCGGGCATCGGTGCCGGGGCGCGCGCGGCCAGGGTGAGCTCCAGGCGGAGTTCACCGGCGTGTTCTTCGTGGAGCAGGGCCTCGATGCGCGCGCTGTACTGCGTGCGGATCCAGTCGAGCATGAAGCGGTTGGGCACGCGCACGCACACCACGGTCAGCGCACCGTCTCGGGACACGTCGGCCGGGGGCAGGGGGCGGATCCAGGTGTTGAACTGCTGTTCGGGCAGCTCGGTGGCCAGTCGGGCGCAGCAACGTTGCCACAGCGTGGCCGCATCGTCGGGCCCGGGTTCCGGGCGGGGCTGGGATGCCGAGGCAGGCAGCGGCAATTCGGCAGCACTCATGTTGTGGACAAGTCCTTCCTTGGGACGCGAATTCTAAGCGTGTCCAGGCCCATGTCGGGCAGGTTATCCACAGAAATTTTCGTGCAGAAGCCCAGGCGATTTCCGTGCCAAGTTCCGGCACCCGTGGGCTTGCGGTGCGCGTGCCCGGGCCGCCTGCCCGAGCTTGCGGGGGCGGGGGGCATTGACCAGCGCTTGAAAAGCTGCTGTAATCGCGGGTTCCTCCGGCTTGCGGCTTTGCGCTGGTGCCCGGCACGTCCTGAGATGCTTCCTTGCATCCTGGTGGCGTGTCCATGGCCCGCCACGGTCCGTGCCACCCGCATCACTGTCAGCTTGCCGGCAATGAACCGGCACACCGCGGCTTGCCACGGTTCGTCTCCCGGGGATTTTCCCGGGATCGCACCGCCGGTCGAGGCCCTGAAGGACCATCATGAAACGCACCTATCAACCTTCCAAGACCCGTCGCGCCCGCACCCATGGCTTCCTGGTGCGCATGAAGACCAAGGGTGGCCGCAAGGTCATCAACGCTCGCCGCGCCAAGGGCCGCAAGCGCCTGGGTCTGTGATCGGCCTGTGATGATGGCGCCATCGCGGGCGCGGTCTCGATCGACATCGGGGTCGTGCCGGCCTTGGCGCAACCCGCAGTGGAACCCTGTTTCCTGCTCCGGGTTGCCAGCATGCTCAAAGCCGGGTCTTTGCCCGGCTTTGTCGTGATGTGAACCCACCTCTCCGTGCCCTCCAGCCGTGCGCGCACCCAGCCTGAAATCGTCCGATTTTCAACGGGCTCTGGGAACCCGCCCGGTGGCCCGCACGGCACATTTTTTCCTCTACGCCTTGCCTCGCCTGCCCGCTGCGGCTCAGGCGGGCACGCCGCATGGCCTGGCAAGCGCTCAGGACGCTGTCGCAGGCAGCACGTCGGTGGAGTTGTCAACAGGGCAGGCCCTGGTGGACACCCCAGGTGTGGATGACTTGCCCGGCGGCGTGCGTTTCGGCCTGGTGTTGCCCAAAAAACAGGCACGCCGCTCGGTGACGCGCTCGCTCATCCGCCACCAGGCCCGCGAAGCCGTCCGCCGCCATGCACCGGGTTTGCGTCAGCAGCCTCGTTTCGGTCAGGACCTGGACGCCTGGGTGCTGCGCCTGCGCGCCCCGTTCGACCGCCAGCAGTTTCCCAGTGCCGCCTCGGCGGCCCTGAGCGCGGCCGTGCGCACCGAACTCGACGAGCTCTGGGGCCATCTCGCCCGGGCTCAGGCATGATGCGCGCTGTGGTGACGCACGCCCTCAACCGTGTCCTGATGGGCGTGGTGCGTGCCTACCGTTTTTTCCTCAGTCCCTGGCTGGGCTCGGCCTGCCGGTTCACCCCGACCTGTTCTGCATACGCCCTGGAGGCCTTGCAGGCGCATGGCCCCGCGGCGGGCAGCTACCTGGCGGCCCGCCGCCTGCTGCGCTGCCATCCGGGCTGCGCGGGCGGGCATGACCCGGTGCCGGCGCAGCTGTCGGGGCTGTTGTCCCGGTTTTCTTCTTCCAACCCTTCGTCGGATTCACCTCGCTCATGAATGATCTGCGTCGCACCCTGCTGTGGTCGGTGTTCGCCGTCTCGCTGCTGATGTTGTGGGATGGCTGGCTGCGGCACACCGGCCAGCCTTCCCTGTTCGCGCCGGCCCCGGCCGCTTCCGAAGTGGCGCAGGCCGCCAGTGGTGCGGCGTCGGGCGCCACCCACCTGCCCCAGCCCAGCGCGCAGCTCGCCGGTGGGGCGGCCGCTGCGGTGGCGGTGGCTGGCAGCGCGCCCGAGGCCGCGGCCAAGGGTGAGCTCATCACCGTGCAGACCGATGTGCTCAAGGCCACCATCGACACCCTGGGCGGCAATGTCGTGAAGGTCGAGCTGCTGCAGCACCGCAGCCAGGAGCGGCCCGAGGAGAACATGGTCATCCTCGACCACACCGCCACCCACACCTACGAGGCGCAGTCGGGCCTGGTCGGCCAGACCGCCGCTGACCCGGCCCTGCCCAACCACCGCACGCCGTTCGTGCCGGCCACCGCCGAGCGCACGCTGGCCGAGGGTGCCCAGGCGCTGGTGTTCACGCTGGCGTCCCAGCCGGTCAATGGCGTCAAGCTGCTCAAGACCTTCACCTTGCGCCGTGGCGATTACGCCATCGACGTCAGGCAGGAAGTCGTCAACGGCTCGTCCGCCGTGATCCGTCCGCAGCTGTACGTGCAGCTGGAGCGCGATGGCACGCCGCCCGCCGCGGCCGCGGGCCCCGCCTTCATGGGCGGCCCTGTGGCCTACACCGGCATGGCCGTCTACAACGCCAAGGGCAAGTACCAGAAGGTCGATTTCTCCCACATCGAAGAGGGCAAGGCCGAGTACGAGAAGGTCGACGACAACGGCTGGGTGGCCATGGTGCAGCACCACTTCGCCTCGGCCTGGCTGGTGGGCGACAAGCTCAACCGCGAGTTCTTCGTCAAGAAGGTGTCGACCAACCTCTACGCCGCCGGCATGTTGCTGCCACTGGGCGAGGTGGCGTCCGGCCAGAGCAAGGCCCTGGAAACCCGCCTGTTCGTCGGCCCGCAGGACGAGAACCGCCTGGCCGAACTGGCCCCGGGCCTGGAGCTGGTCAAGGACTATGGCTGGACGACCATCCTGGCCAAGCCGCTCTATTGGCTGCTCAAGCACCTGCACGCCCTCATCGGCAACTGGGGCTGGGCCATCGTCGCGCTGGTGGTGCTGCTGAAGGCGGCGTTCTACTGGCTCAATGCCAGCGCCTACCGCTCCATGGCCAAGATGAAGGCGCTGAACCCGCGCATCCAGGAGATGCGTGAGCGCCTCAAGGACAAGCCGCAGGAGATGCAGCAGCAGATGCTGAAGATCTACCGCGAGGAGAAGGTCAACCCGATCGGCGGCTGCCTGCCCATCCTGGTCCAGATCCCGGTGTTCATCGCGCTGTACTCGGTGCTGTCGTCGTCGGTCGAGATCCGCAACGCGCCGTGGATCGGCTGGATCACCGACTTGTCGGTCAAGGACCCGTACTTCGTGCTGCCCGCCCTGATGACGGCCTCCACGCTGCTGCAGACCTGGCTGAACCCGACCCCGCCGGACCCCGTCCAGGCCAAGATGATGTGGATCATGCCGCTGCTGTTCAGCGTGATGTTCTTCTTCTTCCCGGCCGGCCTGGTGCTGTACTGGCTCACCAACAACGTGCTGTCGATCGCCCAGCAGTGGATGATCAACAAGCAGCTGGGTGTGACGAGCTGAGGAAGGTGGCGGCGCGCAGGCACGGCTGTGCACTGCGCGCACCGGCAAAGGGCCCTGCGGGGCCCTTTTTCATGGCCGCGGCGTGCGGCGCAGGACGACGGCGGCGACCAGCAGGGGGGTGAGCAGCAGTGCCCACATCGGGCTGTCCGCGGCGGTGGGTTGACCGATCATCAACAGGTTTTCAAGCAGGGCACGCATGTGGGGCCTCCGGGTCTGACGTGCATCGTCAAATTGTGGCGATGCAAAATGGATGCCATGGTGAAAACCCTGAGTGATCTCCGTGTGACGGCAGATGTGCCGATCGGGGTCCCGGCGGGTGCCGATGAGGGGCGGAGACAGCGACAATCGGGGCGGAAACCCCAGACAGCAAGACAGCAGGAGCACAGACAGCGTGACGGGCATGGATCGGGATGCGCCCATCGTGGCGGTGGCCACGGCCTCGGGCCGCGGTGCGGTGGGCATCGTGCGGGTGTCGGGCCGCGGGCTGATGCCGCTGGCACGCACCTTGTGCGGGCGTGACTTGCACCCGCGTGTGGCCAGTCATGGCCCTTTCCGGGACGCCCGCGGCGAAGCCCTGGACCAGGGCCTGGCCTTGTACTTCCCCGCGCCGCACAGCTACACGGGCGAGGACGTGCTGGAGTTGCAGGGCCACGGCGGACCGGTGGTGATGCAACTGCTGCTGGCGCGTTGCCTGGAAGCCGCGGCCGAGGTCGATGAGGCCTCCGGCCGCGCCCGCCTGCCCGGCCTGCGCCTGGCCGAGCCCGGTGAGTTCACCCAGCGCGCTTTCCTCAACGACAAGATCGACCTGGCCCAGGCCGAGGCCATCGCCGACCTCATCGACGCCAGCACCGAGGCCGCGGCGCGGTCGGCCACGCGCTCGCTGGGCGGCGCTTTTTCGCGGGAGATCGACGCACTTCGCGAGCAGATCGTGCAATTGCGCATGCTGGTCGAAGCCACGCTGGACTTCCCCGAGGAAGAAATCGACTTCCTGGAGCAGGCCGATGCGCGGGGCCGCCTCGACCGCCTGGTGGCCGCGCTGGACGGCGTGCTGGCCCAGGCCCGCCAGGGCGCGCTGCTGCGCGAGGGCCTGCAGGTGGTGCTGGCCGGCCAGCCCAACGCGGGCAAGAGCTCGCTGCTGAACGCGCTGGCGGGGGCCGAACTCGCCATCGTCACGCCGATCGCGGGCACCACGCGCGACAAGGTCAGCGAGACCATCCAGATCGAGGGCGTGCCGCTGCACATCATCGACACGGCCGGCCTGCGCGCCGAGGACGAGGCCTCGGACGAGGTCGAGCGCATCGGCATGGCGCGCAGCTGGCAGGCGATCGCCGAGGCCGATGCCGTGCTCTTCCTGCACGACCTCACCCGGGTGGATGAGCCCGCTTACGCCCAGGCCGATGCCGACATCGCTGCGCGCCTGTCATCGTCGTGCCAGGGGGCGACGGTGGTGCATGTGTTCAACAAGGCCGATGCCGCGCCCGAGGTGGCCACGCCGGTGCTGCCACCCGAGGGCGAGGCGCTGCGCCTGTCGGCCCGCACCGGCGAGGGGCTGCAGGCGTTGCGCCAGACCTTGCTGGCCCACGCCGGCTGGCAGGCCGCGCAGGAGGGGGTGTTCATCGCCCGCCAGCGCCATGTGCAGGCCCTGCACGCCGCGCGCGGTCACCTCGTTCTGGCCCAGGCCCATGCCGCACAACAGGACGGCGCCCTGGACCTGCTGGCCGAGGAGCTGCGCCTGGCCCACAACGCGCTGGGCCGCATCACCGGCGCCTTCTCGGCCGACGACCTGCTTGGCGAGATCTTCACGCGCTTTTGCATTGGCAAATGACGCCAAAAGCGTGCATTGTTCACGCTGTGTGGCAGTTTGCGGCGGCCGGGCCGCGCTGCGGTGCCACCGCAAGGCCGAAATCAGCCCGCCAGCCAGGCGTGATGGATTAGCATGAAACCGCCCCGTCAAGGTACACAATCGCAACCTTGACCGTGGACGCCTGAGCCAGGTCATCCAAAACAACATTCAAGCGGAGTGAACTGAGATGTCATCCATGCTGGGCATGCGCCGGCCGACCGTGCTGGTGGCCGACGATTCGCCGCAGAACATCGAGCTGCTGTCGCGGATCCTGGGGCAGGAGTACCGCGTCAAGGTGGCGACCTCGGGCGACAAGGCGCTGAAGATCGTCTATTCCGACGAGCCGCCCGACCTGATCCTGCTGGACATCATGATGCCCGACCTCAGCGGGCACGAGGTCTGCCGGCGCGTCAAGGCCAACCCCGACCGGCGCCGCATCCCCGTCATCTTCGTGACGGCCATGACCACCATCGAGGACGAGGCCCTGGGCCTGAGCCTGGGTGCGGTGGACTACATCACCAAGCCCATCTGCCCGCCGCTGGTGCAGGCCCGCGTGCGCACCCACCTGGCGCTGTACGACCAGTCGCGCGAGCTGGAGCGCATGGTGGCGCAGCGCACCGCCGAGCTGGTGGCCACGCGCCAGCAACTCATCCGCCGGCTGGGCCGCGCCGCCGAGTTCAAGGACAACGAGACGGGCAACCACGTGGTGCGCATGTGCCACATCGCCCGCCTGATCGCGCAACAGGCCGGCATGGGCCCCGAGGCCGTGCAGCTGCTGTTCCAGACGGCCGCGCTGCACGACGTGGGCAAGATCGGGGTGTCCGACCTCATCCTGCTCAAGCCCGGGCCGCTGACGGCAGACGAGCGTGCCCAGGTGCGCCTGCACCCGCAGATCGGCGCGGACATCATCGGCAAGCACGACAACGAGTTGCTGTCGGCGGCGCGCACCATCGCGCTGACCCACCACGAGCGCTGGGATGGCACGGGCTACCCGCAGGGCCTCAAGGGCGAGCAGATCCCGGTGTTCGGCCGCATCGTGGCCATCGCCGATGTGTTCGATGCGCTGATGAACCGGCGGCCCTACAAGGCGCCGATGACGGCCTCCCAGGCCCTGGCCATCATGGCCGAGGAGCGCGGCAAGGCCTTCGACCCGGAGTTGCTGGACTGCTTCTTCCTGGCGCAGTTCGAGATCCTGCGCATCATGGACCTCTACGCCGATGAGCGCGGCACGGTGGCCGACGCCGCTTGAGCGTGCCTTGCGGGGCGTGTCAGCCCCGCCCCTCAGCTTTGCCCCTCAGCTTTGCATCTGGGCCAGCACGTCGCGGGCCTGGTCGAAGTCGTAGCGGTCCAGGGCCTGCTTGAGCGGCATCACCTGCGGGTGCTGGCGCAGCGCCGGCCAGCTCGACAGCAGGTCCTGCAGCATCTCGCGGGAGTGGGCGTCCTGGTCGCTCACCAGCCGCATGAGCCGGGCCCAATGCCCTTGCAGGACGTCACGGTCCGGCCCTTCGGCCCAGTCCACCTCGCTGGCCTGGCGGCCCATGCGGTCGATGTCGGCCAGCACGGTGTCCAGGGCCTCCAGGGTGGTGGCCAGGGCGGTCCGGACTTCGGCCGGGCTGGGCGGGTCCGCCTCGGGGCTGCGCAAGGTCGTCTCCAGCTGGGTGCTGCGCTCCAGCAGGGTGCGTGCCCCGATGTTGCCCGCCAGGCCTTTGAGCGTGTGCACCAGGGCGAGGGCCTGGTCGGCGTGCTCGGCGACGGCTTCGAACTGCTGGGCGAAGTCGCGCTGGGTGCGGGCAAAGCCCTTGAGCAGGCGGCGGTAGAGGTCGAGGTTGCCCATGCAGCGGCTGAGGCCGTCGGCGGTGTCCAGGCTGGCCAGGTGCAGCGCGGCGCTGCCTGTGGTGAGGCCGGGGCCGTCGGCCGCGGCCGGGCGCGCGGGCGTGATCCAGCGGGCCATGATGCCGAACATGCGGGCCAGGTCCAGCGGCTTGGTGATGTGGTCGTTCATGCCACAGCGCAGCACGCGCTCGCGGTCGGCGGCCATGGCGCTGGCCGTCATGGCGATCACGGGCAGGTCCTGCCAGGCGGGGTTGGCGCGGATGCGCTCGGTGGCGGTGTAGCCGTCCATCACGGGCATCTGGCAGTCCATCAGCACGCCGTCGAAGGGGCCTTCCCGGGCCAGCATGTCCAGGCACTCCTGGCCGTTGCTGGCAGTGACCACGCTGAGGCCGGCGCGCTCCAGCAGGTCGCAGGCGAGCTCCTGGTTGAGCGGCTGGTCTTCCACCAGCAGCACCTTGGCGCCGGCCAGCTGGCGCTGGGCCTGCTTGAGCATGGCCTGGGTCTTGGGCTCGCCGGGCTGGGCCGGGGCGTCCTGGCCGAGCACGCGGCCCAGGGTGTCCAGCAGGGTGCTGGGCGTCACCGGCTTGTTGAGCACGCCGGCCAGGCCCACGCCTTCGGCGGCTTTCATGGCCTCCTCGCGGGCAAAGGCGGTCACCAGCAGCACGCAGGGCCGCTGGCCCGGGGGCATCGACAGGGCGTGGCGCGCGAAGGCGATGCCGTCCATGCCGGGCATCTTCCAGTCGGACAGCAGGATGTGGTGGGGGCGCCCCTCGGCCAGGGCGGCGCGCATGCGGCCGAGGGCGTGCTCGCCGCTGTCGCTGACCTCGACGTCCAGGCCCATGCGGCGGGCCATGTCGCCCAGCACCTCGCGGGCCGCGGGGTTGTCGTCGACCAGCAGCAGGCGCTTGCCATGCATCTCGCTGGCCAGCAGGGCGCGGCGGGTGGCCGGCTGCGCCTGCACACCGAAGCGCGCGGTGAAGTGGAAGGTCGAGCCCTTGCCCACCTGGCTGTCCACCCAGATCTTGCCGCCCATCATCTCGACGAGCTGGCGCGAGATCGCCAGACCCAGGCCGGTGCCGCCGTACTGACGCGTCGTGGAGTTGTCGCCCTGGGTGAAGGGCTGGAAGAGGCGCTCGACCTGCTCGTCGGACATGCCGATGCCGCTGTCGCGCACCCAGAAGTGGAGGACGACGCCCTGGTCGTCCTGGCGCTGCGCTTCGCAGCCGATGACGACCTCGCCGTGCTCGGTGAACTTGATGGCGTTGGTGCCCAGGTTGATGAGCACCTGGCCCAGCCGGATCGGGTCGCCGATCAGGGCCGTGGGGATGTCGGGCGGGGCGGTGAAGAGCAGTTCCATGCCTTTTTCCTCGGCACGCACGCCCAGCACATCGGCCATGTGGTTGATCACGGACTCCAGCTGGAAGTCGGTGTGTTCCAGCTCCAGCTTGCCCGATTCGATCTTGGAGACGTCGAGCACGTCGTTGAGGATCTGCAGCAGGTTGGCCGCGGCGCGGTGGACCTTCTCGATGTAGTTGCGGGCCCTGGGGGGCAGTTCGTCGAGCAGGGCCAGGTGGCTCATGCCCATGATGGCGTTCATGGGCGTGCGGATCTCGTGGCTCATGTTGGCCAGGAAGTGCGTCTTGGCCAGGGTGGCGGCCTCGGCGGCCTGCTGGGCCGAGCGCAGGGCGTGTTCGGTCTGCTTGCGCGCGGTGATGTCCTGCACGATGCCGCCGAACTGCTGGCGACCGTTGTGCACGAAGGGGATGAGCAGGACCTCGGCGTCGAAGGGCTCGCCGTTGAGCCGGGTGTGGCGCCACTCCAGGGTCTCGGCATGACCGCTCTGGCGGATGCGCTCGATCGTCGCTGCCAGCTCCGGGGTGAAGGTCCCTGGCGGCGACAGTGGCGGCTGCGAGGGCATGAGGCCCAGCAGGGACTGCTCGCTGTGGCCGCCGAACAGGGCCACGGCGCTGGGGTTGCAGCGGGTGATGCCCTGTTCCGGGTTGTAGAAGATGATGGCCGAGGGCGTGTGCTGGAAGACGGCCTGGGTGCGGGCTTCGACCTCCTTGCGCGCCGTGATGTCGGCCCAGTAGCCGCTCCAGACGCTGCTGCCATCGGCCTGCTGGGTGCGCCGGCTTTCACAGCGCACCCACACCGTGCGGTCGCCGTGCTGCACGCTGAACTCCACCGGCTGCTCGGGGGGGCGCACGTCGCCGACCCCCATGAGTTGCCACGACAGGTGGGGCTGGGCACGCAGGACTTCGGGGTCGAGGCCCAGCAGGGCCTGCACGCCCTCGCCAATGAAATCGAAGCGGGCGCTGCCCAGCCTGGGCTGGCGCCAGCGGAACACGGTCAGCGGCAGGGCATGGGCCATGTCGGCCAGGGTTTGCTTGCCTTGCCGCAAGGCGTCCATGCGGCGCAGGCGCTGGGCCCGCATCGCCATCATCCAGTAGCCGCACAGCAGCACGGCCAGGCCCACCGCCCCCCAGGTGAACATGACCGAGGCCTCGCCGCCCAGGGGCACCAGCACCCAGGCCGTCAGCCGGCCCTGCGGCAGGGGCTTGGAGACGGCCATGTGCGCCTGCCCGCCGATGTTCACCACGGGCACCGCGCGCGTGCCGACCCGGGCTGTGTCCATGGTCCAGGGCAAGGGGGCGGGCTCGCGTTGGTAGAGCTTGCGGTCGTCCTCGCGGTCGCTGGTGCCAGCGCCGGCCAGGGGGCTGCGCCCCAGCAGGTCGCTGCCGTGGTTGCCCGCCAGGACCACGCCCTGCTCGTCGGTCAGCAGCACGCGCCGGTCGGCGTCCTCGAACAGCCGGTTGAAGGCCGAGGCGCCCTGAACCACCACCACCACGCCTTCGGGGGCGTCGCGGCTGCCGACACGCGCCGAAAAATAGAAGCCGGGGTTCTTGCGGGTCTGGCTGACGGCGAACTGGAAGCCCTTGCCGGCGGGGTGCTCCATGGCCTGCATGTGGTAGCGGCGGCCGCGGTTCATGAGCCCCACGGCGCTGCTGGCGCGGTCGAAGTCGCTGTCGGCCAGCACGAAGCCGTCGGGGTCGTTGACGAGGATGCGGTCGAGGTGCAGGTCCTGGGCGGTGTCCTGGAGTTTCTGGCTCATGTTGCGCCAGGCGGGATCCTGCAGGGACAGCTTGCGCAGGCGCTCCTGGGTCGCTGCGGGGGGCTCTGCAGGGGCCGCGCCCGGGGCCAGGCCCCTGGCCGTGGTGGCAGGGCTTTGCAGGAACTGGACGAGGGCGTTCTGGCGGCTCAGGGCGACGGGCAGGGCGCCGAGTTGCTGGAAGCTGAGGTCGATGGCGCCATGCAGGCTGTCGAGGCGCACTTCGGCGGCCTGGAGCGCTTCCTGGCGGTGGTGGGAGATGTCCCGGTGGGCCCACCAGACGGTCACGCAGGCGACGGCGACGGTCCACACGGCAGCGGTCTGCCACAGCTTGCGCAGGGTGTGACGCAGGCTGCTGTTCGCGGTGGCGGTGTCGGGCTCGAGGGGGCTGGCTCCTGGCGACGCGAGGCTCATCCTGGGTGTCTCCTGTCGGGCCGCAGGGGTTGCGTTCGCGGCAGACCTTGTGCCCGCAGTGTGCCTGCTGCGGCCGTGCACGGCCAGCGGCAAACACCCGACATCCGTGCGAATTTAACCTTTGAGCAACAGGCTCTCGGCGCGTGCCAGCGCCTGCGGCCGGCCTGACAGCACCAGGGTGTCGCCGGCGGCCAGCGTCAGTTCGGGACTGGGGCTGAGCACCCGGCCGCTGTGCTGGCGCACCGACACCACCGCCACCTCCAGGGCCTCGGCGTCGAGGCAGTCGCCCAGGCGCTGACCCAGGCAGGCGGCGTCCGCGGTGACGTTGATCGACTGCAGCCGCTGCAGTTCGCCGTCGTCGTCCACGCCATCGTCGTCACCGCCATGGAAGTAGCCGCGCAGCAGGCCGTAGCGCGCCAGGCGCTGCTCCTGCACCAGGCGGATCACGCGACGGATGGGCACGCCCACCAGGGCCAGGGTCTGCGAGGCCAGCATCAGCGAGCCCTCGATGGCTTCGGGCACCACCACGGTGGCACCCGCGGCCTGCAGGGCGTTGAGCCGCGCATCGTCGATGGTGCGCACCGCCACGGGCACCTGCGGCGCGTGCTCCCGCACCAGGTGCAGGATCTTCTTGGCCGACACCGTGTCCGGGTAGGTGATGACCAGCGCCGAAGCGCGAGACAGGCCCGCGGCCACCAGGCTCTGCAGCCGCGTGGCGTCACCGAAGACCACGTTCTGGCCGGCGGCGGCGGCCTGCTGCACGCGGTCCGGGTCCAGGTCCAGCGCCATGTAGGGGATGCCCTCCTGCTCCAGCAGGCGCGCCAGGTTCTGGCCGCTGCGCCCATAGCCGCAGATCACCACGTGGTGCTCGGTGTTGATGGCCTTGGAGGCGATCTTGGTCATGGCCAGCGACTGCATCATCCAGTCGCTCGAGGACAGCCGGCTGACGATGGCGTTGCTGTACTGGATGATGATGGGCGTGGCCAGCATCGACAGCACCATGGCCGCCAGCAGCGGGCTTTCCACATGCGGCGGGATGAGCTGCTCCTGGGTGGCCAGCGACAGCAGCACGAAGCCGAACTCGCCGGCCTGCGCCAGGTACAGGCCGGTGCGCAGCGCCACGCCCGTGGGGGCGCCGAAGGCCTTGGCCAGCGAGGTCACCAGGCCCAGCTTGAACACCACCGGCAGCGTGGCCAGCAGCAGCACCAGGGCCCAGCTGTCGATCAGGCTGCGCCAGTCCAGCTTCATCCCGATGGTGATGAAGAACAGGCCCAGCAGCACATCGTGGAAGGGGCGGATGTCGGACTCCACCTGGTGCTTGTAGTCCGTCTCGGCGATCAGCATGCCGGCCACGAACGCGCCCAGCGCCAGCGACAGCCCGAAGTGCTCGGTCAACCAGGCCAGGCCCAGCGTCACCAGCAGCACGTTGAGCATGAACAGCTCCTCGCTCTTGCGGCGCGCCACCAGGTTGAACCACAGGTGCATCACCTTCTGCCCGCCGGCCAGCAGGATCGCCAGCAGGGCCGTGGCCTTCAGGCTGGCCAGCAGCAGGGTGCGCGTCATCTCGGAGGCGCTGTCGCCCAGGGCCGGGATGAGCACCAGCATCGGCACCACGGCCAGGTCCTGGAACAGCAGGATGCCCATGACGCGGCGGCCGTGCTCGGTCTCCAGCTCCAGGCGGTCGGCCATCATCTTCACGACGATGGCGGTGGAGCTCATCGCCAGCGCGCCGCCCAGGGCCACGGCGCTTTGCCAGTGGATGCCCCAGCCCAGCAGGCCGCTCTCGTGGCCGGCCCAGGCCATCAGGCTGCCCAGCGCCAGGTGACCCGGCAGGGTGGCCACGATGGTCAGGCCCACCTGGCTGAGCCCCAGGCCGAAGACCAGCGAGCGCATGCTCTTGAGCTTGGGCAGGTTGAATTCCAGCCCGATGACGAACATCAGGAACACCACGCCGAACTCGGCCAGGTACTGGATGCTGGCCGAGTCGTGCGCAAAGGCCAGGGCATTCGGCCCGATCAGCACCCCCACCGCGAGGTAGCCCAGCATGGGCGGCAGCTTCAGCGAACGGCAGATCACCACCCCGAACACGGCGGCAACCAGATAGAGCAGGGCGAGGTCCAGGGAGGTCACGCCCCGATGGTATTCGTCACCTTGCTGGTCCGGGTTCGTACTGCACGGACACGGTATCGCCCTCCGATATATTGAGTCAGGCCCAGGCAGTCCTGGGCGGCGAGGCGCGAGACAGCGGACCCGCCACAACTCTCAGGGAGGTCTCATGTTTTCAGTGCAAGCATGGGCGCGGCGAGCCGTGCTCGGGATGATGTTGGCCGCCACGGCCTTGCTCGGGGGCTGCGCCAGTGCCTACCTCGATGCCAGCGTCCGGGAGGTGCCCGCCTCCCAATTCAAGAAGCCAGCCTCGCCCGGCCCGGTGCAGCTGCTGTTCGATTTCCAGACCAAGGGTGTGGCCAATGCGCAGGCCACCAGCATGCTGCGCGAACGCGTGGAGGCGCAGGTCCGGGCCAGTGGCCTGTTCAGCGAGGTCGGATCGTCGGCCGTGGCCAGCGGCGCCCTGCTGACCATCACCTTGAACAACGTGCCGATGTCCGACGATGCCTTTGCCAAGGGCTTCGTCACGGGACTGACGCTGGGCCTGGCCGGGTCTCAGGTCGGTGATGGTTATGTCTGCACCGCCACTTACCGCGTGCCAGGCGCCTCGACACCGCTGGTCAAGCAGATGCGCCATGCCATCTACACGACGTTGGGCGCCGCCGGCACGCCGGCCAACGCGATCAAGATGCCTGACCACAAGGAGGCCGCGTTCCAGATGACGACGCAGGCGGTCAGCCAGTTGCTGAACGACCTCTCCCAGGACGCCAGCTTCAAATGAATGCCAACTTTCACGCCACCCTCACTCCGACCATGAACTTCTGCGTTTCCAAGCCTGCTCTCCAGCGCCTCCTCCTCACTGCCGGCCTGGCCGTCCTCACAGGCTGCGCCTCGGTGAAGATGCCCGCACCCGCCCCGAGCGCTGCCAATGCCGAGAAGCTGCGTGCCGTGAAGCTTGTGCCTTCGCAGATGGGCAGCTTCAAGCTGGCGGCAGGCAAGCCCGCCGACATGGACACGGCCCTGAGCGGTCTGCGTGGCTCGTCGATCAGCGCCAGCCAAGGCAGCTTCTCGGGCCAGTTGCGCGATGAGATCGCTGCCGAGCTCAGTGCTGCCGGCCTGCTGGACCCCAAGTCGCGCTTTGTCATCGAGGGCCAGCTGACCGACAGCATGGTCGATGCCGCCATCAGCGTGGGCAAGGCCCGGTTGGCGGCCCGCATCCAGGTCAAGCGTGATGGG